>JAZKFH010000013.1:288676-288827 GCA_040386535.1 Myxococcota bacterium
CACCGGTCACCGCGCCGCGCTCCGGTCACCACGCCCGCTACCCAAGCGCCGCCCGCGCCGGTGGCCTCGCGCGACCACGTGCCTGGCCGAGGATGGCGCCCGACCCATGCCCCGGTGAACGCGCGTTTTCCAGACTCATGCCCTCCCCAAT
>JAZKFH010000013.1:288927-514816 GCA_040386535.1 Myxococcota bacterium
CGCCCGACCCATGCCCCGGTGAACGCGCGTTTTCCAGACTCATGCCCTCCCCAATGCACGTCCTCACCCTCCGTCCCGCCGCCGAGGTTGAAATTGCCGGCGTTGGCTCGTGCGCCGGGATCCCGCCGGCCGCCGAAACTCAACGGAAACGTTCATTCAACCAGCCATGACCTGGAAATCGCGGCGTTGAGGATGGCATGACCGCTACCCAAGCGCCGCCCGCGCCGCGCTCCAGTCACCTCGCCCGCGCCGCTCACCTCGCCCGCGCCGTGGCGTCGCGCGACCACGTGCCGGGCGCCCATCAGGGGTGACGCCCGACCCATGCCCCGGTGAACGCGCGTTTTCCAGACTCATGCCCTCCCCAATGCACGTCCTCACCCTCCGTCCCGCCGCCGAGGTTGAAATTGCCGGCGTTGGCTCGTGCGCCGGGATCCCGCCGGCCGCCGAAACTCAACGGAAACGTTCATTCAACCAGCCATGACCTGGAAATCGCGGCGTTGAGGATGGCATGACCGCTACCCAAGCGCCGCCCGCGCCGCGCTCGCCCGCGCCGCCCACCGGTCGCCTCGCCCGCGCCGCGCTCGCCCGCGCCGCTCACCTCGCCCGCGCCGCTCACCTCGCCCGCGCCGTGGCGTCGCGCGACCACGTGCCGGGCGCCCATCAGGGGTGACGCCCGACCCATGCCCCGGTGAACGCGCGTTTTCCAGACTCATGCCCTCCCCAATGCACGTCCTCACCCTCCGTCCCGCCGCCGAGGTTGAAATTGCCGGCGTTGGCTCGTGCGCCGGGATCCCGCCGGCCGCCGAAACTCAACGGAAACGTTCATTCAACCAGCCATGACCTGGAAATCGCGGCGTTGAGGATGGCATGACCGCTACCCAAGCGCCGCCCGCGCCGCGCTCCAGTCACCTCGCCCGCGCCGCTCACCGCGCCGCGCACCGGTCCCCTCGGCCGCTACCCGAGCGCCGCCCCCGCCGCTCTCCGGTCACCCTACCGCCCGAAACCACCCCCGGCCCAGCGGGCCTGGAGGGGCGCCGCCGCGGCGCGTCGGCGGCTCCGCGCCGACCAAGCGCTTTGCGCGCGCCCGGAAGGCACGCGGCGGCGCGCCTCGCGCCGCGGGCCCCACACGCCGCCGACTCGGCCGACCCCGCCGACCCTACCGGAACGTCGCCCGATACCCCGGCCACGCGTCCCACAAGTAGATCCCGAACGGCACCCACCACACGAGATCGTTGGTCAGGCACAGGACCACCGCCTTGGGGGGCCACACGCTGGTGGCGATCAGCTGGGCCATGCCGATGGGGCCGAGGACCTTCCCGAGCAGGCCGATGGCGGCGAGCGCGAAGCCGTGGGCGGGCCGGCGGGCAACCTCGAGGTAGGCCAGACCGTACAGGCCGATCACCATGCCGAGGCACGCGAAGATCTGCGGGTGGCGCTGCGGCTCCATGCCGGCAAAGCGGAACAACCAGTCGGGATCGGCGGCCGCGTACAGCCCCCACGCGATGTTGTAGACGCCGGCGAGTACAAATGTGACACGATGCAGCTGGGCGCGGGCGATCCCGGTGGGAGCGGCCGTCGGGGTCAACGCTTCCATCGGGACTCCTCGATCTTCCAGGGGAACACAGCCCTGCGCACGCCGAGGGCGCACGCGAGGTCCCGCACGCCCGACACGAACACGCCGCCGGCCATCGCCACCATCAGCCATGAGAGGGCAGGGGACAGCGGCCCCGAGGACAGCGGCCCATAGGCCACGAGCGCGGTGGGGAGCGCGACCCAGCGGGCGAGCTCGGGGAGCAGGTTGGCGAGGATGGCGCCGTACAGGATCGCCATGATCGTGTGCATCACGCGCTCGCCGGCGTACACGCCGCCCAGGGGCGCGCGCACGCGGTCCTCGATGACGAAGTCCGCGAGGGTGATGACGATCTCCGCGGCCAGCACGAGGCCGAGCCCCACCGCGAACGCACCGTGGAACACGACGAACGGCAGCGCGGCGAACAACAACGTGTAGAGAAAATCCCGCGCGGCGTGCAGCAGGAGCTCGGGCCGGGTCTGGAGGCCGCCGCCCACGAGGCGGGCGCGGTACTCGTGGTAGTACAGGGTGTCGAGCGCGCCCAGCACCCCCTGCACCAGCAGCAGCGTCAGGGCGGTGGTCATGACGCCTCTACGGGGACGGTGAACACGCCGTCGTAGGAGACCAGCAGCCCCGCGAGTGGGTGCGCGATCGCGACGGTGACATGGGCGCTGTCGCCGCCCTCCCCCGCGCACCGGCCCGTGATGCTGGGCCCGAGCGCGGCCGGAAGGGGGATCCACCAACCAGGCCGCCCGAGCCGCGACGGGGCCTGTTGGAACACCAGTGCGCCGCCCTCGGCGACGAGCGCGAACGTGAGGGCGAAGGGGCCGACGAACTCGAGCAGGGCGCCGTCGTGGGCCGCCTGGTCCGTCACCAGCGGGACGCCGGCGAAGCGCCGGGTCCAGCGTTGGCCGCGGGAGCGCGGGGTGACGTGGAGCTCGGCCGGGATGCCCTCGCCGGCGGCGGGGAGGCGGAGGACGAAGCCGAGGAGCCGGGCGAGGAGCGAGGCGCCGCGCCGCACGGTCACCACGCCCCGGGCGGGGGCCGTTGCCGTGAGGGAGTGGAGCACCCGCACGGCCGCCGGGAGGCCGGCCCAGCCCGCGCCGACCAGGGACGGGTAGAGGTCGGAGTCCGAGGCGGTGGACATCGGGCGCTGCTATCCCGCGTCGCGTGGCGACGACGCCGATCGGGAATACGAATTGCCTCCCGCCCCGCCACCCACGAGCTCGTGCTCGGAAACGGCACGGCGTTCCACCGGAAACGCCGCTCCCACCACGCTCCCCGAGCCGCCGGCGGACCCCTCCGCGTGAACATGGGTCATAGCGCGAGGAGTCACAACCGGATAGCCCCCGTCACCTTTCCGGAGCACGCATGGGCAACTTCGACGTGATGTGCGCCGAGTCGCGGATTCCCCTCACTGGGGAGGTTCGTCTCCTCCTCATCGCTGAATCCGCAGCTGGCGCCACCGAACCTCCCGCCGACCTGGCGCCGTCCGCCCCAGGGGTGCGCGGCTGGCGCGCACCGGGCGAGTTCTTTCCGATCGCGGTGCCGCTCACCGGCCGCTACGATCGCGAGGGCGGCATCGTCCTCCCCGATCCGCTCCCCTCGCACGGGCTCCTCATCCAGAGCCTGTTCCGCACCATCAAGTTCGACCAGAAGCCCAAGAGCCGGAAGCTGGGGGACGTGATCCCCGCCCTCCGCCAGGGTTTGTCCGAGGACAACTGGGCGCGCTCGAACGGGCGCCGGATCTCCTACGTCCTGTTCGACGCCAAGGTGTACGACGCCATGGCCCGCACGGTCGAGAAGGGCGGCCGCGCCGATTGGGACGCGACCAAGAAGTGGTACGGGCGCAGCACCACGACCCTGCTGAGCCAGGCCTTCCCCATCCCCGACCTGCGCACCACGCTGTTCGGCAAGCTCGAGGCCGAGCAGCTCGAGAAGCTCCGCTTCGACATCGTGTCGGTGCTCAAGCTCAAGTCGTTCGGCTTCCGCCCCACGCCCATCGACATCGAGGGCGCGCAGACCTACACCGGCCTCACCGGGCCCACGGGCGTCGAGTCCCACATCGCCGCCGCGCGCGAGCGGTACGCCGCCCAGCCGCTCCTCCTCGCCGCGGTCGACGCCGCCGAGGCCCGCTGGAAGGCCGTCGAGAGCGCCTCCTAAGGCGGTTTCCTTCGCGGAGTCTCCGGCGCGGCATCAACGGTTGGTGTAGCGCCGGAAGCTCTCCGAAGTCCATGACGCCTCGTTCGCCGCCATCCGCGCGGCGAGCGTGCCGTCGTGCGCGAGCCCCGGCGCGAACGCCCGCCAGCTCCCGGGCGCGAACAACGTGGCGGGCAGCTCCGTCGTGAGCACGTGCGACACCTGGCTGCTCTCCGACACGGGGCGATCGTCCGTGAGCGGCGCGACGCCCGCGGTGGCCGCCGCGAGCGTGGCGCCCGGCGCGGCGAACGTGGCGGCGAGGTCGGCCACGTCGGTGATGCCGATGCGGGCGAGGTCCGCGGCGACCGCGGGGTTGGCGGCGAGGCGCGCCTCGATGCGGGCGACGTCCAGCGTCGGCACGCCGCCCTTGACCCCGGCGAGCAGGAGCTCGCGCCCGTCGCCGACCAGGAGCACGGCGTCGGGGAACACGTCGACGAAGGCGCGGACCAGCGCCAACGCGGTGGGGCCCGACACCTGGTAGGCGGGGAGCCACTGGGTGAGCCAGCCGCCCTCGGCGAGGCGCTCCTTCGCGAGCGTGTAGAACTCGCGGCTGTAGAGCGCCGCCACGCCCGCGTGCGCGATGGGGGGCGGCTCCAGCGTCACGAGGTCGAACGAGCCCGGCGGGAGCGTGCGGAGCACGTGGCGGCCGTCGTCGACGTGCACGCGGAGCCGCGGGTCGGCGAGCACGTTGCCGTTCGCGTGGGCGAACCACGGGGCGTGATCGAGCACGTCGGCGCTCGAGTCGGCCAGCACGAGCGCCTCGACCTCGGGGTGCAGCGACGCGGCGTGCAGCGTGTTGCCGACGCCGAAGCAGATCACCATCACCCGGCGCGGCGCCTCCTCGGCGAGCAGGGGCAGGTGCGCCATCAGCCGCATGTAGCGCTGGGCGCGGTCCGAGGTGCTCGACATCGGGTGGCCGTTGGTCCACAGGCGCGCTGGGCCCTCGACGGCGCCGGTGACCACGATCGTCTCGTTCAGGCCCTCCCGCACGGCCAGCACGCCCTCCTCGCGCGCGCGGCCGTGGGGGAACGAGCCCCACAGGAGCGTGTCGCCGGGGAGCATGGCGAAGGCCAGGACCGCGACGAGGCCGGCGCCGGAGACGGCGAGGGTGGGGACGGCCGCCCGCGAAGGGCGCACCAGCACCAGCGGCGCCAGCGCGGCAAGCGCGCCGAGCCCCAGCGTCGTGCCCTGCATCCCCAGCGCCGGCAGCAGCCACAGCCCCGTGATCAGCGCCCCGCCTGCGTTCCCGAGGGTCGTGGCGAGCCAGATGCGGCCCACCGCGCGCCCCACGTGGTCCCCGTGGCGCTGCGTGAGCGCGTTCGCGAGCGGGAAGCCCACGCCCATCCCGATCGCGGCGGGGAGCGCCACGGCGGCCACGGTCGTGACGTTGAGCGCGTGCTGCGCAAGGACCCCCGCCATGCCGTCCGCCGCCGGCAGCGCGAGCTGGCGCACCAGGAGCGCGCGCGGGTCGTGGAGGACCATCCCCAGCAGCGTCAGGAGGGCGACGGAGGCCTGCGCCGCGGCGAAGAGCGGCACCGCCGCGAACCGTCGCGACAGCGCCCCGCCCACCAGCGATCCGGTCAGCCAGCCCGTGAGCACCACCCCGAGGAGCACGGAGAACACGGCGCGGTAGGGGCCGAGCGCCGAGCCGAGGAAGCGGAACCACACCACCTCGATGCCCATCGCCGCGAAGCCGGCGAGCCCGACGGCGAGGGCCACGCGGGGGGCGGGGAGCGCGGGGGCGGTGGGGATCGGCAAAGCTGCGGGGGAGGGGACGGCCCCCACGCCCACCCGAGGCACCCGCAACGCCAGCGCCCCCGCCCCCGCCAACACACCGAGCGCCGCCGCGAGCCCGCTCGTGCCGCGGACGCCGAGCGTCGGCACCATCCAGAGGTCGGTCGCCAGGGCCCCGAGCGCGGCGCCGCCGGTGTTCGCCGCGGCCAGGAGGCCGAGCCGCCAACCGGCGAGATCGAGCCGGTCGCCCACGGCCGGCCGCGCGAGGAGCGGCAGGCTGGCGCCCATCAGGAGCGTCGGCGGGCCGAGGAGCAGCAGCGAGAGGCCGATCTGGAGCACGCGCGCGCCGCCCGAGGGGACGAGCCACCCGTGCGTGTCCACCGTGGTGCCGCCCGAGCCGGACGCCGCGAGCAGCGTGAGCGCCGGCACGAGCGCGAGCCCCCACGCCGCGACGCCCATCTCGCACAGCGCGTAGGCCCGGGCCGCGCGGTCCGTGCGATCCGCCCACCGCCCGCCGATCCGCGCGCCCACGCCGAGCCCCACGAGGAACACCGCGGTCACGATGGAGACCGCGTGCACCGTGCTGCCGAAGGCGAGCCCGAGCTGCCGCACCCACACCACCTGCCAGACGAGCGCGGCGCAGCCGGACACGGCGAAGCAGAGGTGAAGGAGGGGGCGGTTCATCCGGCGCGGGGTGCGCCTAACCGCTCTTGCAGCGCGTTCTCCAGAACGCGCTGCCAATAGACAGGCTGAGCGTTCGCCAGCCTGGCTACCCGATCCGCTCGCGCAGCCACTGCCCGATGTCGGCCACCTCGGCGGGGCACACCTCGTGGGACATCGCGTAGTCCTTCCACCGCACGTCCCGCCCGCCCGTGGCGAACGTCTCGAACGCGGCGCGGCCCGCGGCATGGGGCACCACGTCGTCGAATCGGCCGTGGAGGAACAGCATGGGGGTGTCGGCGTTGGCCGCGTGGCCCTCACCCAGCGCGTTCGGACGGACCAGGTAGCCCGACAGGCACAGGATCCCGGCGAGGCGCTCGGCGTGCCGGTGCGCCACGTGCAGCGCCATCGCGGCCCCCTGGCTGAAGCCGGCGACCACGATGCGCGAGGCGGGCACGCCCCGGGTGATCTCGCGCGCGATGAGCGCCTCGATCTGCTCGGTCGAGGTCCGGATCTGCGCCTCGTCCTCGCGCCCCTCACGCACGAAATCGAGGTGCTTGATGTCGTACCAGGAGGGCATGACGAACCCGCCGTTGATCGTCACCGGGCGCTCGGGCGCGTGCGGAAAGACGTAGCGGACGTGCGGGAGCCCGAGGTGCGGCACGATGGGCTCGAAGTCGTGCCCAGAGGCCCCGAGGCCGTGCATCCACACCACGCTCGCGGTGGCCGGCGCGTGCGGCGCGATCTCGACACAAGGCAGCAGGTGGGTCATTCGCCCACCCCGCCGAAGTCACACGAGCCGTTCTCCACACAGGACGCGGGGATCTCGATGCGCGGCGTGCCCTCGAGCACCGACTGGAGGAAGTCCGCGATCTGCTCCCGTGCGGCGATGCCGGCGGGGTAGTCGGTGTCGCCGAACCCGTGGATGTCGTACTCGTCGGTGGCCGCCGTGCGGTATTGCGTCAGTCCGGTCGCGCCCTCCACCACGTCCCCCGTCGGCATGCCGCCGGTCAACTCGTCGATCGGGGGGCCCACCAACGTCGCGCCCATGGCCCGTGCGAGCAGCACCGTCCCACGATTGGGGACCACCGTGTCCCCGATGCTCTCCTGCAGCAGGAACACGCTGTCCCCGTACTCCCAGGCGGCGCCGTCCACGTCGTCCCACGCGTTCTGGCCCATCGCGATGGCGAGGCGCGCGTCGAGCGTCTCGGGGTACCACGCGGTCAGGATCTGCTCCACGAGCAGCCGGTAGAGCGACGCGTCGGGGATGATGTGTGACCACGCGCCCGCGGGCACGTTGAGCACGCCGTACCGGATCTCGGGGAACGCCGCGACCATGATGGCGCCGTTGGTGCCGCCGAGGGAGCCGCCCACCCAGAGCGGCTCGTCCATCCGCGGGCGGCGGCCGGCGGCCGGGTTGGGGACGGCCACGCCGTCGACCGTGAAGGTGTCGGCCGCGAGCACGTCGCCGAGGGGGCCACCGAGCGCGAGGAGCAGCTGGTGGGCGTCGGAGTAGGTCTGCAACAGCGCGCTGGTCGAGCGCGCCGACCCGTCGATGAAGTGGGTCATGTAGGTGATCATCGTGATGAGATCGTCGCCGTTCCAGCCCAGGAACTCGATGCCCACCTTGGCGAGGCCGCGCGCCGCCAGATCGCGGTCGAAGTTGTCGTCGCCCCCGTTGCCGCCGGTGCCGTGCCCGTACATGGCGACGCGGTAGTCGTCCGTGCCCGCGGGCACCACGATGCGGAACGGCGCCGAGCGTGTCCCGGTCACGACGGGGAGCATGTCCGCGTCGAGGGTGAGCGTGTCCGCGTGGTCGCTGCGGAAGTCGGGCACGCCGTCGAGGGTGCCGCTGACCACCACGAGCGCGTCGTTGTCCTGGTAGGCGGTCACCGACTCGACCGTCACGGTGGGCTCGGCGGTCACGGCCAACATGGCGCGGAGCCGTTTGCCCGGGTCGTCGGCGGAGCGGGTGGGGAAGTCCCAGGCGCGCACCACGGCGCCGGGATCGATCCCTGCGTCGGCGAGCAGGCGCCGGGTGGGCGCGTGGTAGGCCGCCAACGCCGCCTCTCCCTCCGACTCCGGCGTGGCGGTGCCGGCGACCAGCCCGGCGTTGTGATCGCCCACGGGCGCGGTGCCGTCGGCGTAGCGGAGCGTGTCGTCCACGACGACGACCAGGTCGGCGTTCGCGGGGAGGACCTCGAGCGGGTAGCCGAGGACCAGCTGCTCGCCGTTCTCGTCCCCCGCGAGCTCGATACGCATCGGGATCTCGCGGGCCTGCGCGCCGCCGTCTGCGTACGCGACGTACAGGTGCACGGCGCTCTCGGCGCTCGCCTGGTCCAGCGGCTTCGGCCACGCGGTGGCGATGGGGGAGACGCGCGAGAACCCGTCGGCGACGTTGACCCACGTGGGATCGTCGTCGGTGGGCAGCGCGGCGGGATCGACGGCCACGCGCACGCCGGTGACGGTGCTCGCGTCGAGCGTCGTGAACGCGCTGGACGGGAAGGGGAGCAGGCACCGCTCGGGATCGAGCTCTCCACACGTCGACGTGAGCGGGGCGCGGACGCCCTCGGCGCGCGGCGCAACGTCGAAGGTGGCGGGGCCGGTGCAACCGAGGAGGGCGAGGGTGTGGAGCAGGGACATGCGCGCGCAGTGTAGCGCCTCAGTCGCGCCTCGCCTCCCACTCCCCGTGGAACCCGTACGGCAGCAACGGCATGTGCACGCGGGCGACCGGCCCGGCCTCGATGCGGTCGCTCTCCAACACGACGAGCGTCGAGGTCTCCCCCAGCCCGTCGTACACCACGACCAGCACCCAGCCTTCGTCCGGGGCGCCCCCCGGCTTGGGCGCGAACACGGGCTCGCCGACGAAGTGGTCGGCCGGGGCCCGCCACAACGCCGTGGTTCCGCGTCCGCGCGCGCCCAGCTCGATGCGCGCCACGCTGTCGAAGGGGTCGGAGCGCCCGGGCTCCTGGCGCGCCGCGACGTATACCGCCGGGGCGTCGTGCCCCTCGTGCCGGGCCGCCACGCGCGGAAAGTCGCACCCGAGCGTGGTGAGGTCGGCCCACGTCGCGGTGTCGGCCCCGGCGGTGATGTGCACGCGCCCGAGGCGCTGGGGCGCGCGCTGCTCGGGCAGGGCAGGGTCGAGCGGGGCGTGCTGGCCCTGGTAGCCGAACTCCTGGCCGAAGGAGAACGCCCCGAAGGCGCACAGATCGACCACCACGTCGTCGCCCGCGTCAAAGGCGTTGGCGAGGTGGATCGCGAACACGGGGCGGTCGAGCGTGATCGTGCGCACGCCGCCCTCGCGCCCGCGCGGGATGAGGTGGAGCGTCCCCGCCGCCGCGTTGTCGGGCTTCACCGCCTGGAGCAGCGTGCCAGCGCCCAGCTTGGCGGCGAGGAACGCGGGGAAGTCGATGGTGAGCGGGTTTCCGGCGAGGATGTACCAACGCGGCGTCATCACGAAGTCGTGCGCGAGCAGCACCGAGGGCACCGTGACCGCCTTCGTGGCGACGCTCCGCCCGGCCGCGTCGAACTCGCGGAAGGTGAGCGACGTGTGCCGGCCCATGCCGAGCGAGAGCCCCACGATGCGCCGCGCCACGGGATCGACCCGCATGTGCGCGAGCAGCGCGCCGGGCGGCAGGTCGCCGCCGAAGTCGGCCTCGCCCAACGTGTCGAGCGTGACCGGATCGAGCGCGTGCGGCCGGCCGCCCTCCCAGCCGCACAACAGCTTGCCCGCCCACGGCACCACGGTCGTGTTTGCGACGTTGCGCGGCCCCGGCGCCCGCATGTTCCGCCACCAGCTCCCCGACGGGTTCGTCGCGAGCCCACGGTGCACGAGCTTCCCGGCGCGCGCCTCGGCGACGTAAGCGGGTGTACGCACGAACCGCGCACGGAGCGCCGCGCCACCGTCCTCTGCGAACCGGACCGCGCGCAGGTACCCGTGCCCGTCGAACGGGTGGACCAGCCGCCCGCCGATCTCCATCCAGCCCGGCCCGTTCAAGAGGTAGCGACCGCCCCGGAGCGCGGCGGGGATCGTGCCTTCCACGACGAGGGCGGGCAGGTCGAGATCGCCGGGGCAGGCCGCGAGGGCGGCGTTCCAGGCGCGCTGGCGGGGCGGGAGCGCCCGGCTGGTCGCGGAGGGGGTCTTCATGGAGGGGCTTGAGACGCTGGACATGGTGCTTATGTAGCGCGGCCATTGGAGGTTCGATGCTCGTCGCGCTCGCTCTCGCCGCCGTCGCCCAGGCCGCCCCCCGCGCCGTCCCCGTGGAGTGGACAGTGGCCGGCGCGCCCTACAGCGGGTTCGTCGTGTATGACGACGCCACGAAGACCAAACGCCCCGGCATCGTGATGGTCCCCAACTGGATGGGCGTGAACGACGCCGCGGTGGAGAAGGCCAAGACCATCGCCGGCACCGAGTACGTCGTGCTCCTGGCGGATGTGTTCGGCGCCAAGGTGCGCCCCACGGACACGAAGCAGGCGGGCGAGACCGCCGGGGCGCTGTACGCCGACCGTCCTGCGCTCCGGGCCCGCGCTACCGCGGCGGTGGAGACGTTGCGGGCGCAGGCGAGCAAGGTGCCGCTGGACGTGTCGAAGGTGGCCGCCATCGGCTTCTGCTTCGGTGGCAGCGCGGTGCTCGAGCTCGCGCGCGGCGGCGCCGATCTCGACGCGTTCGTGAGCTTCCACGGCGGCCTCGCCACCCCGATGCCCGCGGCGAAGGGCGCGATCAAGGGGCCCGTGCTCGTGCTCAACGGCGCTGCGGACGCGAACGTCAAGCCCGAAGACATCGCCGCGTTCCAGACCGAGATGACCACCGCCGGCGCCGACTGGCAGTTCGTCAACTTCGGCGGCGCGGTGCACTGCTTTGCCGAGCCCGACGCCAATCGCCCGCCCAACTGCCTGTACGACCAGAAGGCGGCCGGCCGCGCGTTCGGGGCGATGGACGTGTTGTTCGACGAGGTGTTCGCGTCGGGCAAGTAGGCGATGCCGAGCGGATGTGCGTGTCCTCGTGTAGGATGCCGGCCCTTTGGAGCTGACCCCCATGCGCACCCTCTCGCTTCTCCCCCTCTTCGGCCTGCTCGCGTTGGCCGCCTGCACCGACGGCGACAAGCCCGTGGACACCGCCGCGGAGGCGGACGCCGACACGGACACCGATACGGACACCGATACCGATACGGACACCGATACCGATACGGACACGGATACCGATACGGACACGGATACCGATACGGACACGGACACCGATACGGACACGGACACCGATACGGACACGGACACCGATACCGATACCGACACCGAGGCTCCCGCCTACACCTTCGCCGGCACCGTCACGGTGTACGAGGAGTACGAAGGCACGGTCGTCTGTGACGCCGAGGCGACGCTCACGGGCACCCCGTACACCGGCGATTGTGTCGATTGTGACTTCGCGCTGGAGATCGACAGCACCCTCACGCGTGACGACGGGACCGACGACTGCGACTATCGCCCGCACGGAAGCCTCATCGAGAGCACGCGCTACCACGATGTCTTCCTGAGGTTCCAGCCCGAGTTCTACGGGAGTTACGACGTCCTCTCCTCCGGGTACACCGAGACCTACTACGGCTACGAGCTCGGCCCGTATCCGTCGGCGATCGCCTATGTCGGGAGCGACTATGGCACGTTCTCCCGCGTCGGGGACGACATCTCGTGGACCCTGTCGTACGCGCTCGGGTACACGACCGACGATTACTACGTGAGCTGCGAATACGTCGACTACAGCGACGGCGGCGGGGCCCTCACCGGTAGCGTCGGCAGCTCGTCCGTCGACTGCCGGGGGCACCTCGTCGACGTGTGGACCTTCGTGGCCGACGGCACGACCGACGTGAACATCAGCCTTGACACCGTCTCGGCGACCACCACGTTCGACCCGAAGTTCATCGTGAACGACCCCGACGGCTGCACCGTCGAGTACGGCGACGATGCGTTCGAGTGCAGCTTCCCGCCCCCCGCGTACTCCTGCCCGTCGTCCGTCCTCACCGCGCCCGCCGCGGGGACGTACCAGATCGTGGTGTCGAGCCTCGGCAACTGCGCGGGCACGGACGCGGACTACGAGCTCCACGTCGAGGGCGGCACGGACGTGGTGTTGCTCAGTGACGACGTCGACATGTTCGTCGCGCAGGGCGAGGTCGTGGTCGAGGGCAGCGGCACGCTGACGCTGGTCGAGTAGGCTCCCCGAGTCGCCGGCGTCGCAAGTCAGCGACGCCGGCCCTCAAGCCGGGACGTCGACCCCGTACAAGCCGTCGAACGAGCCCGCCATCATCGACGTCGGCAGGCTGCGGAACAACCAGTCCCGCACGCCGCGCGCCACCCCGTTCTCCCATTGCCCCACCTGCCCGAGCCGCTCGGATTGGCGCACGATCCCGATGACACGTTTGCGTCGGGCGGCCTCGTACGCCTGGAGCGCGGCGGGCACGTCGGCGCGGCCCTTCGCGAGGTGGTCCGCCAGGATCACCGCGTCCTCGATCGCCTGGCACGCGCCCTGGCCCATGTTGGGCGTCATCGCGTGCGCGGCGTCGCCCAGCAGGGTGATCCGCCCCGTGGTCCATCGTGGCAGGATCGGGAGGTCGACGATGTCGTTGCGGAGGATGTTCGCCGCGGGCGTGCCCGCGATCAGCGCGGGGACGGGGTCCGCGAACGCGGCGAACAACGTGCGGAGCGAACCGTGCACGTCGTCGGGATCGGCGCCGCCCGCGGGGGTGTTGTTGGTGGCGAACCAGTAGGTGCCCGCGGCGCCCAGCGGCACGATGCCGAAGCGCCGGCCGGCGCCCCAGCGCTCGGTGGTGCAGCCGGGCGGCACGACCACGTTCGGGGGCGCCACGCCGCGCCAGCAGGTGTAGCCGGCGTAGCGGGGCGCCAGCTCGCCGAAGAGCGCGCGCCGCACGGCCGAGTGGATGCCGTCGGCCCCCACGAGCGCGGCCCCGTGCACCTCGCGGCCGTCGGAGAGCACGGCCGTCACGCCGTCGGCGTCCTGGCGCACGTCCTCGACACCGGCGCCATACTCGACCGCGCCGCTCGGCAGCGCCCCGGCGAGCACGTCCGCGAAGGCGCCGCGGTGGATCGCCACGCCCGCCCGCCCGAACCGCGCCGCCGCCCCGGCGAGGTCCATGCGCTGGAGCACCGTGCCGTCGGCCTGCTCCAGGGTGCCCGCCTCCAGGCGCTGTCCCGCGGCGGTCACGGCGTCGGCGAGGCCGAGCGGCTCGAGCATGCGCACGGCGTTGATCTGGAGCGTCAGGCCGGCGCCGGACACGCGCAGTTCGGGCGCGCGCTCGAACACCCGCACGTCGAAGCCCTTGCGACGGAGCGCGATGGCCGCCACGAGCCCACCAGGGCCGCCGCCCGCGATGAGGAGGGGCCCGGCGTCGAGGAGGGGCCCGCCGCCGGCGATGGGCAGGGAAGGGGACATGTGTTTTCTCCGCGCCCAAGGGTATGACCGTTCGCTCCGATCCTCCACTCGCATCGAGGGGGCCCCGCCCGATGCCCAACGATCCCCGTAAAACGCCGATCCAGAGCCGGTCCCGCGAGACCGTGCGCGCCATCCTCCAGGCCGCCGCTCGCATCCTGGCGGCCGAGGGCCCCGACGCCTTGACCACCAACCACATCGCCAAGGTGGCCGGGGTCGGCATCGGCTCGCTCTACCAGTACTTTCCCACCCGGGACGCCGTCGTGGCCGCCCTCGTCGACGCGCGCCTCGACGAGGATCGTGTCGCCGTCGGCGAGGCCCTCGCCCCGCTCGCCGGGGCCCCCGTGCGTGAACAGATCGGCGGGATGGTGCGCCTCGTGATGCAGCGCCAGGCCGAGGCCGCCCCGTGGCTCGCGCGCCTCCTCCCGCTGTTGCCGGCCCTCGACCGCGAGGAGCGCGCCCAACGCATGGTGCGCGAGAGCACCGCGCTCGTCGCGACGCTCCTCCTCGCCCACCCCGGCACGCTGCGCCCCGAGCTGCGCGATCCCACGCGCCTCGACGTGGCCCTGTTCGCCACGTCCCGCGGCCTCCGCGGCCTCGTCAACGCCGCGGCGATGGAGCGCCCCGAGCTCCTCCGCGATCCCGACTTCCAGGCGGCCGCGGCGCGCATGGTCGAGGCGGCGCTGCTCGACGGCTGAGCCGAGCTCACCCCTCCTTGCGGAGCTCCAGCGCCTCCTGCTCGGGCCAGGACGACTCGAGGAAGTTCAGCCGATACCCGTCCGGATCGGTCACGACGATCTCGCGCGTGTGCCACGGCTGGTCGGTCGGCCCGTCCACCCGCGCGCCCGCGGCCCGCGCCCACCCCGCGAGCGTGTCGACCCCCTCGGTCCGAAAACACACCAGCACGCCCACCGCGCGCCGCCCCTCGAGCGTCTGGCCCGCGGGCTGCCGCACGAGGAACAGGTCGGCCCCGTTGGTCCACCGCAGGCGCGCGAACACGGCGTCCCGCTCCGTGAGCACGAAGCCGAGCGCCTCGTAGAAGGCCACCGAACGATCGGCGTCGGTGACGAGGAGCTTGGCGAAGGAGGCGGCGAGGTCGGCCATGGCGCCTTCTACCCCGACGGCACCGGGCAGGGGAGGGGGCGCCCCCGGCCGAGCCGGGGTCGGCACCGGCCGGGCTCGCTCCGCTCGGTCCGCCCGCGCGGACGCGTGCGGGACCGGCCGCGCCGAGCCGCGGCCGCCCTCTCGGCGCCTCGCCCGGGTGCTCGTCGGGCTCTCGGGCCCCGGCCCAGCGGACGAAGTCGACCCACCTTTTTGACATGTCCCCCGAGTTCGTCCGCCCGGCGGACGAACTCGGCCCCCCTGTTCGACAGGTCCCCGGAGTTCGTCCGCCCAGCGGACGAAGTGGGCCCCCCTGTTCGACAGGTCCCCGGAGATCGTCCGCCCAGCGGACGAAGTGGGCCCACCTGTTCGACAGGTCCCCCGAGTTCGTCCGCCCGGCGGACGAAGTGGGCCCCCCTGTTCGACAGGTCCCCGGAGATCGTCCGCCCGGCGGACGAAGGGGGCCTGGGTGGAGTCGCTCTCGATCGTTTTCGCGCTCCTGGGCGCCCTCGCGGCTACCGCGGCACCGCCTGACGAGCAGCTACCCCCCTGCGTGGCGATCGTGCGCCATTGAAGCCGAGAGGACGACGAGTATATTGACGCGTCAATGGTGGAAACGGCGCGAGCTGGACGCGACCCTCCGGCTCCCGATGTCGGATGCCTCCCGGCAGCCGCGTCATCTTGGGCTCCAGATGCCTTGTCTACCCCCCAGGATGACGCCTCCCACGCTCGTTTCGCGTCATCCTGGCGGGTAGATGGCCGTATCCACCCCCCAAGATGACGCGTGGGAGGCCAAACGGCGTCATCCTGGGCCCCAGATACTTTATCCACCCCCCAAGGCGACGCGCGGCGTGGTGGGCGTGCGCGCCGCGAGCGGGCGCCGAGCTGGGCGCGACTCGACACCGGCCGCGCGCGCTCCGCCCGCGCGGACGCGTCCGGCCCGCCCCGAGCCTCGCTCCGCCCGCGCTGACGCATACGCGTCCGGCCCGCCCCGAGCCTCGGTCCGCCGCGCGGACGCGTGCGGGACCGGCCGCCCCGAGCCGCGGCTGCCCTCTCGGCGCCTCGCCCGCAACCCCGGCACCTCGCCCGCAACCAGCGCCCGCGTTAGCCCCGGCGTCATGATCGCTACCCTCTTCCTCCTCTCGTTCCTCGGCTGCAACAAGGAAACCCCCGCGGCGCCCGCGCCCACGGTCGAGGCGGCGCCGGGTGACGTGCCCGCCCCGAGCGACGTGGCCGCCGTCCCCGCCGACGCGCAGAAGACCGCGTCCGGGCTGGCCTACAAGGTGCTCACGCCCGGCACGGGCACCGAGATGCCCGTCGCGGCCGACTCGGTCGAGGTGCACTACACCGGCTGGACGACCGACGGCAAGATGTTCGACTCGTCGACCAAGCGGAACAAGACCGCCAAGTTCGCCCTCAAGGGCGTGATCAAGGGCTGGACCGAGGGCCTCCAGCTCATGACGGTCGGGCAGAAGAACCGCTTCTGGATCCCCTCCGAGCTCGCGTACGACGGCAAGCCCGGCAAGCCCGCGGGCATGCTCGTGTTCGATGTCGAGCTCGTGAGCATCACCGCCGCCCCCAAGCCCATCCCCGCCCCGGAGGACGTGGCCGCGGCCCCCGCCGACGCGAAGAAGACCAAGTCCGGCCTCGCCTACAAGGTGCTCCAGGCGGGCACCGGCAAGAGCCACCCCACCGCCGACTCCGTGGTCGAGGTCGACTACACGGGCTGGTCGAAGGACGGCGTCATGTTCGACAGCTCGGTCACCCGTGGCAAGCCCGCGTCGTTCCCGCTCGGCCGCGTCATCCCCGGCTGGACCGAGGGCGTGCAGCTGATGGTCGTCGGCGACAAGACGCGCTTCTGGATCCCCGCCGACCTCGCCTACGGCGCCGAGCCCAAGCGCCCGGGCGCCCCCTCCGGCGATCTCGTGTTCGACATCGAGCTCAAGGAGATCAAGGAGGCGACCACCACCACCGCGGGCGCGCCCCGCCCCGGCCCGCTGAAGCCCGGCACCTCGGCCACGCCCCCCGCGATGCGCAAGACGGTCGACGCCAAGCGCGCGCACCCGGACAACTAGTCCGCGTCAGATTGCCAGAGCGGCGCGGTCCTCGTCTCGCGCCTACGGAGAGACGAGGATTCCGCCCGGGTTGAACAGGGCCTGCACCACCGGGATGCCGGCCAGCACCCAGAAGACGACCGACGCCACGGCGAGGGCGGCGAGCTGGAAGGCCCACCACGCCCACCAGCCGGGCACCTTCCAGCGGGGGGAGGGCATCTGCTGGAGCTGGTCACACACCCACCCGGCCTCGGAGCGGGTGAGGTGCGCCAGGACGGTGAGCATCTCGGGGGCGTCCGGCGTGTTCAACCGCGCCTCCAGGGCGGCGCGGAGGCTCGTGTCGAAGCGAACGTCGAGGGCATCCCCACCGGAGACCAGCACGGGGCCGTGGCGATCGCGGTCGAGCCGCGCGTCGATCCAGCCGGTGGGGGCCTTTCCGCCGAGCAGCCGCCGGGCCGGGACGGCGTCGGCGGTGGTGATGGCCGGCCCCAACGAGGGCACGAGCGGCAGGATGATGCCGAGCCCGCGCCCACCCGCGCCCAACATCCCGACCGAGTAGACCAGGCCCACCGAGCCCATCCCGACGGCGAACACGCCGATGGCCACCTGGCCGATCGCGACGAACCCGCGCGCGACCTGCCCGACGGCGATGACGCCCGTGGCGACCTGCCCGAACGCGATCACGCCGGTCGCAAACTGGCCGATCGCGATGACGCCGTTCGCCTCTTCTCCGACCGAGATCCACCGCATCCGAACCCTGGGGTGGCGCGGTTGTACCACCGGCGGAGTGCGCGCGCCTGCCGTTCGGTGGGCTACGCTCCCGCTCCGGAGTCACCCCATGGACGTCTGCGCCTCCTGCGGCATCGTCGCGCCCCGCCCGGGGCTCCCGTGTCAGGCATGTGGAGGCACGGCGATCGAGAAGGCGCCCGCGCGAACGGGGGCGCTCTACTTCGTGCAGGTCTCCTGCCAGTTCCAGTGCCGCGGCTGTGGGCGGCTCGCGCCGCTCGACGCCGTGGAGATCGACGGGCTGGCGCGCTGCGCGTGTTGTGGGCTCACCCAGGCGTTCGACGTGGGCGGCTGGCACGAGGGCCTCGCGTTCGCGCACGCCGTGGGAGACCTGTCCGCCGGGGCACCGGGGGAGGGGCTCCACCCGCATCCGCGCTGGGCCATCGGCGCCTACAACCCCCATCGCGCGCTCGGCGTCAATAAGGCGGCCGACACGATCGTGATCTCCTCCACCAGCCGCGTCGACGGCCTGGAGGTGCGCCGCTCGCTCCGCCTCCGCGCCGCGCCCGGGCACCCCGTCTGTGACAGCTGCCACCTGCCCCTCGTGGTCGACCTCCCCTCCGAGGGCCAGGCCCGCACCCGGTGTCCAGGGTGTGGCGCCACCGCCCGGTACGACGTGTCCGCCGGCGTGCTCGCCGCGTGTGGCGGGCTGCGCGGCGTCCTCGCCGACGCCCAACGCGAGGACCTCACCGACGCGCGCACCGCGGACGACGGCGGGGTCGTGGCGCTCTCCTGCCCCGGCTGCGGTGCGCCCCTGCGCGTCGAGGGCCATGGCCACACCGCCACGTGCCCCTTCTGCCACCTCGTCTGCCGCATCCCGTCGAGCGCGCCGGCGGCGCGCGCGGAGGACGTGCCCGCCGTCCCGTTCTGGGTCGTGTTCGGCGGCCCCTCCGCGCGGCGGGCGGAGCTCGAACGTGGGGAGGACGAGAAGCGCGCCCGCGGCATCCAGATGCCGACCGTGGCCCCCATGCCCAAGGGAATCCGGGGATGGCTCCGCCTCCTGCCCGCCGTGGTCGTGGCGGGCGGGATGACCGTCGTGACCGGCGTAGCACTATTCGCGCTGATGAGGCTGGCGATCGTGCGGATGTGAGGGCGCCCGCGGCCCTCGACTAACTCCGCGGCCCCGAGAGCAGCTGCCCGAGCGGCAAGCCGGGGAGGTCACCGGCGAGCTGGCGCACCTGGTCGCGCAACATCTGCGGGAGCAGCGCCTTGGCCTGGTCCTCCACCTTCTTGCGGATGCCGCGGAGCTGCGGGCTCTCCGTGTCGCGCACGCCGAGGTCCTGGCCGGTACGCAGCTGGGCCACCATCCCGAGCACCTTGAGCAGGCCGAGGCCGGTCTCCGCGCCGAGGGTGTAGCGCATGTCGCGCACCGACAGGTCGGGCCCGAAGGTGATGCCGTGCAGATCGAGGCCGCCGAGCAGCCCGAACGACTCGTGCTCGAGCGTCAGGCCGTCCGTGTCCAGGGTCAGCTCGCGGAGGCGGGGCGCCGAGAGCGCGTCGGCCATCGTGCCGTTGAGCCTCGCGACGAGGTTCAGGCTGGCGCGGTCGTCCAGGCGCAGCATCATCCCGTCGGACAGGGGGATGGTCACCGGCTTCGGCTGCACGCTCGCGGTCAGCTCGGGCTCGGTGATCTTCGAGAGCAGGTCGTCCTTCTTGGGCTTGCCGTCGGGCCCCTTGGCCGCCGGGAAGGCCGTCGCGAGCGCGTTCACCACCGACGAGAGGCGCTGGGTCAGCGTCGGATCGGTGTAGGGATCGTAGTTGCCGCCGCGCAGATCGGGGGGCATCGCCGTCGTGACCGCGTCCGCGAACTTCGACTCGATGCCGCCCTTCAGGTCCATGAACAGGTCGAGGAAGTCACCCGCCGCGCCGGTGTCGATGGAGAGCGAGGCGCGGCCGGTCTGGAAGTTGAAGTACAGCTGGGAGAGCGTGATGCCGCCCGTCGCCATGCGCTCCCAGAAGCCGCCCGGGCGCACGAGCAGCGAGGGGTGGAAGCGGGCCCACATGCCGCTGCGGCCGACGCCCACCGAGAAGCCGGTCGACGCCTCGGTCTTGAGCTCGTTGCCCTCCGAGGCGCCCAGCAGCGCGTTGCCGGGGAGCCGGCCCGACACGGAGACGCTGGCGCCGTGGGTGCGGTCCCGCAGCGCGGTCTGCGCGCCCTCGATGCCGCCCTGGGGCGCGGGGGTCTGCTCGCCGACACGCTGCTGCATGGCCGCGTTGCCGACGGTGGCCTGCCGACTCCTACCACCCGCCGGCGCCTGCGCCGGAGCCTGGGTGACGGGGGCGGGTGCGCGGGTCGGGGTCTGCTGGGCGCGGCCGGGAGGCATGGCAATCCGAGGAGGTTGCGCTAGTGTAGCAGCGACGCGCGCTACTCGGCGGTCTTGACCTGCATCCACACGACACGGGCGTACTCGTTGTCCCACGAGGACGGCGAGAGCACGAACCGGTCCTCGTACAGGTTCCAGGTCCCCGCGTACGTCGTGCACACCGCGCCCTCGTCGCTGTCGTCGTAGCAGCTGTCCACGCGCACGAGCGTGGCGTTCCGGGGAATCTCGAGCTCCTCGCCCTCCTCCATCGGGATCTCGTCGGTGAGGATGGTGACCAGGCTGGCCTCGCCGCGCTCGGTCTCGGTGGGCGTCTCGTCGTCGTCGTCGGCCGACGGGGGCGTCCCGGAGTCGGGGGTGGAGAACGAGCAGGCGATGAGCAAGAGCAAGGAGAGCACGGGGACCTCGGACGAACGCCGCGGCTAACGCGCTCGCACGCGCACGGGCACCCTCCGCTCGCCCGCGCCGCTGGGCATCAGGCGGTTAGGCTCGCGCCCGACCATGTGGAACGCTCTACCGCCGCGCGCCCCCGTACCGCTCCGCGTCGTGGGCCTCGTGGTGCTCCTGGCCGTGTCGTTCACCTCCGGCGTGGCGCTCGCCCAGGATCCCGAGGAGGCGCCGCCGGTCCAGGACAGCGGCCCCGCCGAGGTCCCCGCCGAGGCCCCCGCCGACGCCCCGGCCGAGGCCGCTCCCGTCACCACCGCCGCCGCCGCCGCGCCGGCCGTCGCGACCCTCGAAGCCACCCCCGCCGCCACCGAGGCCCCCGCCGCCCCCCGGCCGAAGGCGCGCCGCAAGCGCACGCCGGGCGAGAAGTGGGTGCGCGCCAAGGTGCCCGACGAGCTCGAGCGGAAGGGTTTCTTCGGGCTCGAGTGGTGGCAGTGGCTCGCGCTCCCGCTCCTCGGCCTCGTGTCCGCGGGCGCCGGGCGCGTGCTCGGCGGCGTGACCCGGGCGTCGCTCGACCGCGTGGTCCGCGCCACCACGCCCACCTGGGACGACGAGCTGCTCGCGAACAGCCGCGGCCCGCTCTACAGCTTGTGCGCGGTCGCCGTTGCCTGGTCGCTCCTCGGGTTCCTGTATCTGCCGGCGGCCGGCCAGGCGTTCGCCGTCCAGGGCCTGCGCGTGGGGCTGCTCCTGGCGCTGGTCTGGGTGGCCCTCCGCGCCATGGACATCGGCGGGGTCGCGGCCAGCCAGGCGGCGCTCGCCCAGGGGCGCGCCGGCGCGGTGTCGGTCGTGCCGCTCGTGGTGCGCACCAGCAAGATCGCGCTCGTGGCGCTCGGCGTCGTCGCGGTCCTCTCGTCGCTCGGGTACCCGGTCACCAGCCTGCTCGCGGGCCTCGGCATCGGCGGCCTCGCCCTGGCCCTCGCCGCGCAGAAGACCGCCGAGAACATGTTCGGCTCGGTGTCCATCGGCGTCGACCAGCCGCTCCGTGTCGGCGACCTCGTCAAGATCGAGGACTTCACCGGCGTGGTCGAGGCCATCGGGCTGCGCTCGACCCGCATCCGCACGCCGGATCGCACGATCGTGACGCTCCCGAACGGCCGGCTCGCGGACATGCGCATCGAGAACTACACGGTGCGCGACCGGATGCGGCTGCACACGGTCCTCGGCCTCGACCGGGCCACCACGCCCGATCAGATCCGCGCCGTGCTCGCCGCGCTCGAAGACACGTTGCGCGCCCACCCGAAGGTCTGGACCGAGGTCGTGCCCGTGCGCCTCTCCGGGCTCGGCGCCAGCTCCGTCGACATCACCGTGTCCGCGTGGTTCCTCGTGTCCGATCCGGACGCGATGTTGATCATCCGCCAGGAGATGTTGCTGGCGTTCCTCGACGTGCTCTCCGCGCAGGGCGTGCGTCTCGCCTTCCCGACGCAGACCCTCCACCTCGTCAACGACCAGGGGTAGCCAGATGCCGACCTCGAAGCCAGGTTCTTCGAAACACGGTTCGGTCCCCGGGTTCGGCCCGGACGACGAGACGCCGATCGCGTCGCCCACCACCCTCCGTCGGGCGCGTCGCATCCTCGCGCCGCTCGCGCGCTACCACCGCTTCACGGTCGAGGGCCTCGAGAACCTCCCGCTGACCGGCCCCGTCCTGCTCGCCGTGCATCACAGCCTCGCGACGTATGACGGCTTCCTCATCGGCAGCGCCATCTACGAGGGCACCGGTCGCCTGCCCCGCGGCCTCGGGGACGACCGCATCTTCCAGATCCCCGGCCTCGGCGCCCTGGCGCGCGACATCGGCATCGTGCCGGCCTCGCCCGAAGCGGGGGAGCGCCTGTTGCGCGAGGGGCACGTGTTGGGCGTGGCGCCCGGCGGCATGTGGGAGTCGTTGCGCCCGCGCGACGAGCGGCGCCAATCGCGCTGGGACAACCGCAAGGGGTTCGCCCGCCTCGCGCTGCGCACCGGCGCGCCCCTGGTCATGGCGGCCTGCCCCGCCGCGGACGACCTCTACACGGTCTACCCGAACCCCCTCACCGACCGCGTATACCGCCGCGTACACCTGCCCGTGCCCATCGTGCGCGGCATCGGGCCCACCGTCCTCCCGCGCCCCGTCAAGCTCACGGCGTACCTGTCGCGCCCCTTGTTCCCGCCCGCCTACGACCCCGCCCACGAGGAGGCGCAGGTCGACGAGCTGCACGCCGAGGCCACCGCGACCATGGCGGAGCTGCTCGGGCGGCGCTGAGCAAAGGTCGGCTTACGACGAAGGCTGGCTGGGCAACCACGCGCGCGGCGGTCCCCGGGGCTCCGAGCCGCCCCGACCGCCGCGGCCGGGGCGCTTCGGTCCGTGCTTGACCTCGGTCCCGATCGCCGCACCCTCCTCGGATGCTCCTCCTCCTGACGCTCCTGTCCCTCGGTCACGCCGCGCCCCCGATGGACCGCCCGCCGCTCCAGGGCCGGCCCTTCCTGGGCCTCGGCGGGCCCACCCCCCTCGCGGAGGACGACGACACCGGCACCCTGGTGACGTTGCCGCCCGAGCGGGCCGAGGGCATCGCGCTCCAGACGTGGCTCTCGCGCACGCCGTTCCAGCCCGGCTCGATCGACGGGAGCCCCGGCGGCAACACGGAGCACGCGTTGCGAGCCTTCCAAGAGGCGGAGGGCCTGCGGGTGACCGGCAGGCTCGACAAGCGCACACGCGCGCGGTTGCGCGACGCTGCACACGCGGACGCGCGCCCGGTGTTGCGGCGCCACGTCGTGACCGCGGAGGAGGTAGCCGGGCCCTACGTCGACCTCCCGGAGGGCCTGTACGACGCGAAGGACTCCGAGTGCATGTGCTACGAGTCGGCGTGGGAGGAGGTGGCCGAGCGCCACCAGCTCTCGCCGGGGCTGCTCGCCACGCTCAACCCGACGGTCGACCTCGACACGTTGAAGGCCGGCGACACCCTCGTGGTGCCCGACCCACGCCCCATCCGCCCGATCGCGGCGACGGTCGCGATGATCCGCATCGACGTGGCCGACAAGACGCTGAGCGCCCTGGACGAGGAGGGCAACGTGCTCCGCCAGTACCCGACGGTCGTGGGGGACACGTTCGCCCAGTACCGGGGCGTGATGGAGGTGGCGAACGTGTCGCACGACCCGGACTACAACCTGAACCCGGACACCTGGGAGGAGATCCCGGACTCCTTGCCGAAGGTGGTCATCCCGCCGGGGCCCAACAGCCCCGTGGGCGTCGTGTGGATGGGCCTCTCGAAGGACGGGTACGGCATCCACGGCACCTCGCATCCCGAGACGATCGGCCACACGGAGAGCCACGGGTGCGTGCGGCTCACGAACTGGTCCGCCACCGAGCTGTCCGCCTACGTCGAGCCGGGCGAGACGAAGGTCGACTTCGTCGGGCTGAACCAGGGGTAGAGTAGGGCACGAGGCACGGGGCTTGCTGGCCCTGTTGCCGACACGTGGCCCGCCAACCGGCCCGCGCGCCCCCCGAGGACTCATGCACCGCTTCATCCTGCTCTCGTTGCTCGCCCTGTCGACCGCCTGCGATCCCAAGGACAACGATCCCGACGACACGGCCGAGCCCGCCGATACGGACACGGACACCGATTCGGACACCGACACCGACACCGACACCGACACGGACACCGATACCGACACGGACACCGACACGGACACCGATGTCGAGCTCTGGTCGTGGTGCCCCGACCCCGCCACCGCCGTGGGCGACCCGACGTGGGAGGGCAGCGCCGACGTTGGCGATGGCGCGTTGTACTGCGTCCTCCCGACGGAGAACCTCACCTTGGAGGGGAACTACACCTCCAAGGCCCAGCTCCGCGTGGTCCCCGGCGCGTACACCCTCCCGCTCGAAGCCGGCACCTACGATCTCGGCCTGCCCGTCTGTCTCGCGTTCGCCGACGGGACCGGCGTCGCGACGAACGGCGGCGGCTCCGCCACCGTGCAGCGCACGTCCTACGACGGCGCGGATCTCGCGCGCATCACCATGCTGGAGGGCCTCACCGGCGACGCCGCGGGCGCGTACTCGCTGGACACGACGTTCGGCGTCACGACGCCCGAGGGAACGGCGTTCTCCCCGCTCGTGCTCGACGGTGGCGCGCCCGATCCGTTCACCAGCGGCGGCTACAACCCGATCGTGCATCCGAACGCCACCGGCGACTGGGACGTGCGGACGCGGATGTTCAACGCGTGCAGCGAGCCCGACTGGCGCCTCGACAAGCACACGATCACGTTCGACGGCGGCGAGATCGAGCTCCACCTCCAGATCGGCGAGAGCATGGCGAGCACCGAGCCCTCGGCGTTCGTGCGCGCCACGGGCACCCTCGACGGCACGGCGTTCGATCAGGGCGACTACTGGAAGCTGGCGTACCAGCCCGAGCACCACCACTTCGTGCGGCACTTCGCGGTGATCTTCGACGCGCCCATCGGCGACATCTGCGCGCTGCGCGTCGAGGGCGTGGATCCCTACGGCGACAGCACGGTCACGGTGCGGCCGGCCGCGTGTGATCTCGTCGCGAGCGGATCCCGCACGGTCACGGACGTCGCCTACGAATAGTGGACACGACGCTGCGGGCGCCGGAGAATCCGCGCGCTCCGAGGGTTTCCGTGTCCGCAGCTCCCGACTTCGCTTCCGACCGCGCTCCCGACCGCGCTCCCGACCGCGCTCCCGACTTCTCCGCGATCGCAGGTGTCCCGGGCCCGCGTCGCATGCCGCTCCTGGGCTGGCGCGCGAACCTGCTCCGCTTCTTCTCGGACCCCATCGCCTACATGGACGCGCTGCCGTCCGTGCGTGGCGTCATTCCGTTCGTGGCGGGCGGGTGCCCTCCGGTGATGCTGCGCGGCCCGGGGCCGTCCGTGTTCGCGCTCGGGGGGGCCTGCAACAAGGCGATCCTCGGCGACATGGAGGGCTTCTACAGCCAGGCCATCCCGGGGCCGCCGGGCTCCTTCTCGCGGCTCACCGCCGGGCTCTTCAGCCTGAACACCACCCAGCACGCGCAGCAGCGGCGCCTCATCCAGCCCGCGTTCCACAAGCGGCGCGTGGAGGGCTACCGCGACGACATGGTGGCGCTCACCAACCGGATGTTGGACGGTTGGGCGGCCGGCGAGACCCGTGACGTGCTCCCCGAGCTCCAGAAGCTCACGCTCGCCATCGCGAGCCGCACCCTGTTCGGCATCGAGGTCGGGGACGACACCCGCTCGCTCGGCACGCAGATCCTCGAGGTCGTCGACCGGTCCATGTCGCCGCTCACCATCGTCTCCCCCGATCTTCCCGGCTTCCCCCGCCGCCGCCTCGTCGAGGCCTCCACGCGGGTCGAGGCCGGCCTGCGCGCCATCATCGCCCAGAAGCGCGCGGACGGCCGCGAGGACCCGGACGTGCTCGCCACATTGATCCGCACCCGCGACGAGGCCGGCGAGGCGCTCACGGACGACGAGCTGATCGGCCAGGTGTTCCTGCTCTTCTTCGCCGGCCACGACACCACCCGCAACGCGCTCGCGTGGACGTTGTTCCTGCTCTCCCAGCACCCCGCGGTGGCCGACGCCCTCGTCGACGAGCTCGACAGCGTCCTGCACGGCGACGCCCCGACGATGGAGCAGCTCGCGCGCCTCCCCCTGCTCGACGGCGTCGTGAAGGAGGGCCTGCGCCTGTTCCCGCCCGCCCCGATGACCGCGCGAATCGCGATGCGCCCGGTCACGCTCGACGGCCGCGACCTGCCCGCGGGCACGGAGGTGATCCTGAGCTACTACCACACCCATCGTGACCCGGACGTGTTCGCCGAGCCCACCCGTTTCCTCCCGAAGCGCTGGGAGACGATCGCGCCGACCCCCTACGAATACGTGCCCTTCGGCGGCGGCGCGCGCCAATGTATCGGCGCCGGCTTCGCCTCCCTCGAGATCCGCGTCGTCCTGGCGCTCCTGCTCCAGCGCTTCCGCCCCGTGCTCGCGGCGGGCACGAACGTGGGCCGCCAGACCAGCGTGGTCCTCTCGCCCCACCCCGGCCTCCCGATGGTGCTCCACCCGCGCGGCGCGCGCGTCACGGCGCCGGCGATGACGGGGAAGGTCCGCGAGATGGTCACCCTGGAGGGGTAGGGGAGCGTCCCTGGTTCACCGTCAGGCTCTCACGCCGGGATCCACGCCTCCATCGGCTTTCCGGTGCCATCCTCCAGGGCCTGGAGCACGTCGCGCAGGACCCACATGCTCCCCACGAGCGTCGGGAGGGTCACGACGCCATAGCTCCAGGCGGTGTACCGCCCGAGCTGCACCGCGAACTCCGTGGAGCCGGTCGGGGACGTGATCATGTAGGCCGCGAACACGCCGGACGCGATGCCCGAGAGCGCGGTGACGAGCCCGAAGCGCAGCGTCCCGCGGCGCACGCGCTGGAGGTACGCCTCGGTCGCGCCGTTCTCCGCGAGGGCGGCGGTCACCTTGGGGCCGTCCAACATCTCGTCGAGCAGGCCCGCGAGCAGGCCGGGCCCGCGCAGCGCGGAGAGGGCGAACACGAGGCCGAACGCCATCGGCAACAGCGCCTCCTTCCAGGCGAACCACGCGGCCTCCATCGGGAGGAAGCCCACCGCCGCGTTCAGCGAGATCGAGGCGATCACGAGGAGCGAGAGGGGGCTGGTGCGGCCGAGCGCGAACCGCTTCCAGAGCGCGAAGCCGAGCGGCGCCACCATCGCGACGGCGGGCCCCCACCGTGGGCCGAAGTACGCCTCGTCGCTGCCGAACGTGAGCACGAGCCAGGGCCAACCCAGGTTCGCGGCGAGGTCGAGGAGGGTCAGGTCGCGGCGCTTCACGCCGGCCACGTAGCGGCTCGGACTACGTCGTGCGACGCCGCCGCACCGCCAACAGCGCCAACCCCACCGCCCAGAGCCCGGTCATCGGCGCGCTCGTCCCGCACGCGCACGCCTTGGGCTCCTCGTCCTCGTCGTCCGGGTCCGGGTCCGCCGGATCCGGCGCCGCCACGATCGCGGTCCAGCTGTACCCGGCGTTCAGCTCGCCGATGTCCCCGAGCGGGACCACGCCGATCCAGGCCTCTGATACATCCTCGCCGAGCCCGGCGATGACGATCTCCGCGGCCCCTGATGCATCGGCACGCACCGATGTATGTGTCACGCCCGCGCCCACGTCCGCGGTGGCCAGCGTCACCGCCCACTCGGCCGGGACGTCGTTCACGGTGGGGGCGCCCGCGAGCGTGAAGACCACGTCTCCGCCCGGCGAGCCGGAGAAGTGGAGGAAGTTCTGCCCCTTCGCCTGCGGCGCCTCGCGCCCGGTCGCCTCGCCTTCGGCCGGGTAGGCGTCCACGTGGGCGACGTACGGATCGATCTCGAAGTAGCCGATGGCCTCGAGCCACACCTCGGGCTCGACCACGTCCAGCGCCGCCACCTCGGAGGTGTAGGCCAGCACGATCTCGTCGAAGTCCGCGCCGCCGAGGGCCTGCGTGGTGGCGACCTCCATGCTGTCGAGCGGCCCGGCGTTCTCCCACACCGCGAGCGGGGCGCCCTCGCCCTCGGCCTCCGCGAGGTGGAGGTTGAACGTCATGTGGCCGTACTGGACCGTGGCGCGCATCGAGTGGAGCGCGAGGTAGGGCGCGTCGAGGTAGGCCCACAGGCTCCACATGTAGGTGTCGGCGTCGTCGTAGACGAGCTCGGGCACCCACTCGGCGGTGGCCTCCCAGTACCACCAGTCGGCCTCGTCCCAGAACACGTCGTAGGCGAACTGCGAGGCGTGGTTGAACTCGTGGGCGGCCAGGCTCTGCGTCCACGCGTCGCCGTACTCCAGCCACGCGGTGTTGAGCACCATGTAGGGGACGCCGCCGTCCTCCTTCACGTCGGTGTAGCCGCCGGTGTCGCCCCAGCTCTCGTCGAGCTCGGACAGGAGCACGGTCATCAGGCACGCGTCTGTCTGGTCGGGGGCGCGCCAGCCGAGGGTGTCGATCTCGACGGACCACGAGGTCTCGAGGGCGTCGGCGTAGGTGGCGAGCGCGGCCTCGGTGACATCACCGTTGGCGGGGTCCCACGCGAGCAGGAAGTGCTCGGTGGCGAGCGTCTCGGTGTAGGCGCCCCCGAGCTCGTCCTCCTGCGCGATCCGCGAGGGCGCGAGGCACACGGCGGGGGAGGCCGCGGCGGCGCGGGGCGGGGCCGGCGGAAGCGGGTTGGCCACGTGCGCGGCGAGGTGGAGCGGGAGGAGGCAGAGGGGGGCGAGGGGAGGCATCGCGACAGTGTACGCGGCTGCCCGCCGTCCCGATCAGCCCGCGCTACTCACAGTTGACGACCAGCGGGTTGGCGGTCCCGACGCGGGCCTCCCCCTCGCTGTCGTCCCAGTGGGTCTCCATCGGGGCGTGGTACTGGCGGCCGCCGCAGCCCGGCGCGCTCATCGTGTAGGTGATCTCCTGCTCCTGGTACACGACCTGCGTGTCCGCGCCGCCGATGGAACGCGCGCCCAGCGTCACCTCGAACACGTACACCGTCGCGCCGTCGTCCCCCGCCTCCGTGCGCACCGGCGCCTGCGAGAAGTCGGACGCGGAGAAGCCATCGAGCAGCGTCTCGCGGACCTCGGCGGTGCCCTCCTTGCCGCCCATGTTCAGGATGCGCAGGGTCACCGGCGCCGAGCCGCCGCCGCCGGGCATCGACACGTAGTTGGTGCCGCGGGCCGCGATCATCACCGGGTTCTCCTCCTCCCACGCCCACACGGAGTCCTGGTCCTCGGCGAGCATGTAGGTGAGCAGCGGCTCCGGCACCCGCGCGCCCAGGAACTCGTAGTACGCGTTGGGTTGGGTGGACTGGTTCAGCTCCATGCACCACCACGCGGTGTCGGAGCGGGTGCCGTAGTGGAACGTGAGCGAGGACTCCCTCGGGATGCCGAGGGAGCCGGCGGGGTACACGTCGCCGAAGTCTCCGTCCATGTCGCCGGCGCCCATGTCCTGGGACTCGGTGGAGAGCCAGACGTACCAGTGGTCGATACACACGTCGTCATCGGCCGAGAGGTTGGCGACGTAGAGCGTGCTGCCGCTCGCCTGGGTGTGGGCGTCGAGCAGGCCGCGGTCCCACGCCTCGCCCAGGCCGATACACGGCGGGCCCTGGTGGCCCTCGAGCGGCACGATGGCGAAGCCGGCCTCGGTGTTGGTGGTGAGCCAGACCTTGCCAACGGCGGTCTCGCCCTCGACGTCGGGCGTGTAGCTCACCGTGATCACGGTGGTGTCCCCCGGGGGGAGCACCGCCGGGATGGCGCCCTCGGCGGTGAACTGCGCGTTGTCGACGTACATGTCGGACAGATCGAGGTCGGCGGTGCCGACGCTGGACACGACGACCTCGGACCACACGGTCTCGCCGTACTCGCTCTCGAAGGAGACGGAGCCGGGCACGATGGCGATCGCCGGGTAGAGCCCGGCCCCGTGGAGCTGCACGACCTGGTTCGGCTCGACCGCGTCGCTGCGGACGACCATCGCGCCGAGGTCGTCGAAGCTCGCGGGCGCGTAGGTGACGATCACGTCGGTGGACTCGCCCGGATCGAGCACCAACTCGGTGGACGCCCAGCTGATCGTGTAGGCGGTGGAGCCCGACACGTCGATGGTGGAGAGGGTGACCGGCAGGTCCCCGATGGAGGTGAGGGTGACCACGTCGGTGACCGGCGCGTTGCTGGAGAGCGTGCCGAAGTCGACCAGGCCCGGCTCGACCAGCAGGTCGCGGACGCCCTCGATCTCGGGCTCCTTGATGCCCTCGAGCTCGAAATCGATACACCCGCCCAGCAGGCCACCACCCAACACGCCGAACAGTCCCACCCGCAGTACGACCGACCCCATGCTCGCTCCCCGGCGCATCCCGACATTCTACGCCGTTCCCCGCGGAGGGGCCCGACCTCTCTCGCCTACATCGACGTCCCGAGGAACACGTACACGATCCCGTCGCCTTCGGTGGTGTCGGGCGCGCCGAGCAGCAGCTCGGGGATGCCGTCGCCGTCGAGATCCGGGGCGGCCACGCCCTCGCCGAGGTCGTCCACGTAGGCGCCGCCGCCGAAGGCTGCGTCGGCGGACGACGTGTCGTAGGTGCCCCCGCGCGCGCCGCCGTGGAACAACCACGCGCCGTAGCCGCGGGCCCCGACGAGCAGCTCGGCGCCGTCGTATCCGTCGAGGTCGGGCACGAGCGTGGCCGCCGCGCCGAAGGCGGCGAACGCGGCCGGGCCCGCCAGCACCTGATCTGCGTCGGTGTCCGCCACGTCGCCGGCGTGGCGCGCGGCGCTCCCGGCGAAGACCCACACGGTGCCGCGCGAGCTCTGGTGCGTGGGCGAAGCCGCGATCACCTCGTCGTAGCCGTCGCCGTCGAGATCCCCGGCGAGCGCCACCTGCCCGAGGCCCACCGTGCCGGCCCCCGCGGGACCGACAAAACTCGCGTCCCAGTCGGCCAAGCGGCCGGCGCCGGTGTAGCGCGTCGCGTCGCCGTACAGGACGTGGAGCTCGCCCGGCGCGTCCGCGCCCGAGGAGCGGCCGTCCGCCTCGAAGGCGAGCAGATCGCGGAGGCCGTCTCCGTCGAGGTCCCCCGACGTGATGCCCGCGGCGTCGCCACCGGGGTCGGCCGCGGCGCCGCCGGACCAGCTCACGAGCGTGGAGGCGCCCACAGCGCCGGCGTACCGGGTGGGGCCGCCGTACGCGAGGTACACCGACGAGGCGTCGGCCAGGAGCAGATCGTCGAGGCCGTCCCCGTCGATGTCTCCGGCGGCGGCCACCGCGTCCCCGAGGCGGCCCTCCGCGGTGGCGCCCTCGAACACGGCGTCTCCCTGGGCCGCGGTGTCGCTCGCGCGCCAGGTGGGCCCGCCGTAGAAGAGGTGGGCCGCGCCCTCGCTGGCGGCGCCGGCGCACGACTGGCCGACCAGGACGTCCGCGAACCCGTCGCCGTCGACATCGCCGGCGGCGCTGACATCGTCGACACACGTGGCGAACGTCAGCTCGGTGAGCGTGGTGGCGCGCGTGTCGCCCGCGATCGAGGCGCTCCCCGGGAAGAGCCATACGCTTCCACTACTCGTCGCGCGGCTGCCCGTGGGGTTGCCCGCGGCGGCCACGAGCAGGTCGACGAAGCCGTCGCCGTCGATGTCCCCGGCGTCGGCCAGCCGCTCGCCGAAGTCCATGTTCGACGTGTCCCCGCGCACGGTGGCGTCGGCGTCGCTGACGTCGAGGCTGCCGGCCCACAGGCACACCCGGTCGGCGCCGTCACAGTCCTGATCGACGCCGTCCCCGCACACCTCCGCGCCCGCGGGGGAGGCGGTCGCGTCCGCGTCGTCACAGTCGCCGGCGATGGCGGCTCCGCCGTCACACACGACCACCGGGGCGCCGTCGTCGCCGAACCCGTCGCCGTCACGATCGGCGTACCCGGTCGGCGCATCCACCGCGTGTTCGTCCACCGAGCCGTCGCAGTCCTGATCGACCGCGTCGCACACCTCCGGCGCGCCGGGGAACACGGCGGCGTCGGCATCGTCGCAGTCGCCGTCGAGCGGCACGTGGTCGGTCGGCGGCTCACAGGCCACGACGGGGGCGCCGGCGCCGAAGCCGTCCGCGTCGTCGTCGAGCCAGTAGGAGGGGCACGGCGCGGGAATCTCGTCGGTTTCGGCCCCGGTGTCGATGCCGGCGCCCGTGTCCGTTCCGGTGTCCACCGCGGTGTCGCCATCGGAGGGCTCGTGATCGCCCGCCCCGCCCGTGTCGCCCTCGGGCGCCCCCGACGTGTCGTCGCCCCCGGCCGCCTCTCCCGTCGACCTGTCGCTCTGGTCGGCGGCGCCGGAGAGGGACGTGCCCCCCGTGGCGAAACACGCCAGCAGGGTGAGGGACAACAACAAGGGGGCGGCTCCGTTCGAGGTGCCACTATGGCCGCCCCGTGGGCCTCTCCGCTACCGCTTCCGCGCGCCGAACCACATTGTGATCGCCGCGTCAAGGAGCGGTGAGAAGTTCTCCACGATTCTGCGACCGGCCCGCGACGGCCCAGAAGCTGGCGCCCTGCCGGTGACCGCTGGCGGTCTGGGCGTCGTAGTCGTGTTGCGCCCGCCCGAGCCCGTCGAGGATGCGCGCGCCCGCCTCGTCCGCCCCCGCGCACCCGGCGTCCGCGATGACGCGCTCGGCGTCGTGCGCGAAGGTGTGTACGACATCGACATGGCCCTGCTCGTGGCGCCGCAGCGCCCGGAACCAGGCGTCCCACTCGGCGACCAGCGCGGGGTCGGCCTCGGGCGGGGCCGCCCATCGGGGGAGCTCGACGGTGACCGACGCATCCACGTTGGCGCCCGCCACGCCGCAGGCGTCGGTGCCGTCCCGCACCCAGCTCCAGTCCACCCGCCACGACGTCAGCGACGCGACCGCCGTGCCCGCTTCGTCGCGCGGGCAGTCCCGGAGACACGACTCGAGAAGGTCGATGCGATCGACGCCCTCGAGATCGAACCACTCCACCTGCGCGCCCTCGATGAGCGGGGCGGGCGGCGGGGCGATCGGAGGCGGGGGGACACAGCCGACGAGCAGGAGGAACATCGGCCGGCGCTCCGTTGCTCCCACTGTAGCCGCGCCGTCGCGCGGGTTCCCACTTCTCTTCGAGCCGTGACGGTTAGAGCGGCCGCCCCCTCCACTGGAGCGCTCATGTCCGTCACCGTCTACGGGATCTCGACCTGCGACACCGTCAAGAAGGCGCGCAAGTGGCTCGACGATCACGGCATCGTCCACACCTGGGTCGACTTCCGCGCCACTCCGCCCGAGGCCGCGCGCGTGGCGCGCTGGGTCGCGACGTTCGGCACGCCACCGATGCGCAACACCAGCGGCGGTGCGTACCGCGCGCTCGGGGACGAGAAGGCCGGCTGGGACGACGCGCGCTGGACCGCGGCCTTCCAGGGCGACGTGATGCTCGTGAAGCGGCCGATCGTGGAGGTGGACGGGGTGCCCGCGCTCGTGGGCTTCCGCGAAGAGGCCTACGCCCAGCGGTTCACGAAGTAGCCGGCACCTCGCCCGCAAGCGCTCCGCGCCCGTCACCGTGCGGGGCGCACGACCCCGCCGTCGAGCGGCACCCCGTCGATCGAGACACGCCAGTACCAGGCGCGGGTATCGACGAGAGGCAGGCGGACGCGAAGCACCCCGGTTGTGTCCACCGCGAGATCGTCCGATTGAACCGGCGGTGTATCGCGTGTATCATCCAGGGTGGCCTCGGCGCGGACCTGCGCGCCGGGCCGCGCGTCGATCCTGAACGCGACCAGCGCCGGTGATACACGCGACACATGGGCGGGATGTGTCGGCGGCACGGCGGCCACGCCGGCGCCCGCTCCGATCGTGAAGCTGAGCGACTGGGCGAAGGTGGCGGGCTCCCCCGTGACGGGGGAGGCGATGCTGTCGGTGACCCGCACGAGCGTGTAGAACGTGCCGGCCTCGGTGGGGGTGCCGGTGATCACGCCGTCTCCGCCGAGGGTGAGGCCCGTCGGGAGGGCGCCGCTCACGGTCGACCACACGAGCGGCGCGGTGCCGCCCCACGCCGTGAGGGTGGCGCTGTAGGGCACCCCGACCGTGCCCGGATCCCCGGCGCGGGTGGTCACGGCGAGGGAGCGGTGCTCGTCCACCCACGCGCCGAAGCCCACCACATCGGCGTCCTCCGGGGGCGCGGCGTCCAGGCTGTCGAGCTCGGCGGGATCGGCCCACAGGTCGTACAGCTCGGTCTCGCCGTTGCCCCACTCCACGTACTTCCACCGCTCGGTCACGAGGCCCGCCCACACCGGGTGGTTCCCCACCGACGTCTCGAGGAAGACGTGGTCGCGGTGCTCGGGCGTGGTGGGGTCGATCAGCGCGCGGGACAGGCCATGGCCGCCGCCCGAGCGTGGGATCCCGGCGATCTCGGCGATCGTGGCGGGTAGATCCAGGTTCATCGCGACGAGGCGCTCGTCCTCGCGCGGCACCGCGCCCGGGGAGCGGATCAGGATCGGCACGCGCACGGCCTCTTCGTACGCCACCCCCTTCGCGCCGAGCCGGTGCTCGCCGTGCAGGTGGCCGTTGTCGCCCGCGAACACGAGCACGGTGCGGTCGAGCAGATCGCGGCTCTCCAGCCCGTCGAGCAGCTCTCCGACCGCGCGGTCGAGCGACATCAGGTTGTCGAGCATCAGCCGCGTCTCGCCGTCGAGGGTGATGCGCGCGTCATCGTCGAGCAGGGTTCGCTGGATCCAGAGCGGCTTGTCCGACACGTCCAGCTCGTCGTACGAGGGGGGGCGCGGCGAGTAGTCGACCCAGCTGTCACGGTCCTCGTTCTCGGGTTGCCCGTAGATGTGGGGCGACTGCGGCGTGAGCAGGACGAACGTGGGCTCGTCCGGGTTCGCGTCGAGGAAGGTCAGCGCCTCGGCGAACAGCCACCCGGTGAGGTGCTCGCCGCCCGTCGTCTCCGCCACGCCGACCCCCGCGGCGTCGGAGGTGCTCGACCCGCGTACGAGCGCGGCGTCGTAGCTGGTGCCGAGCGAGGTGGCGGCGAGGAACAGGTCCCACCCAGGAGGCACGTACGGGGCCACGGAGGCGTCGTAACCGTTCAGGTACTTGCCGAGGAGCGCGGTGCGGTAGCCGGCGGTCTGGAGGCGCGTGGCGAGCGTGTCCTCGTCGTGAAACAGGGCCATCCCGCCGTTCGGAAAGTCGTTGGCCTGGACGCCCGTGTGCGCGGGGTACTCGCCGCCCGAGAGGAAGCTCGCGCGCACGGGGCAGCAGAGCGGCACGGTCGTGTAGGCGCGCGTGAAGCGCACGCAGTCGGGCGCGAGGCGGTCCATGACCGTCGGCATCGCCCAGAGGTAGTTGTCGCCGAGATCGTCGGCGAGGATGAGGATCACGATCTTCGGCGGCGCCGGTTCTCCGGTGTCGGTGTCGCCGGTCTCCCCCGTCTCCCCGGTCTCGGCGGTCTCCCCCGACTCGTCGGTGTCGGGCGGGGCGCTGTCGGGCAGGGCCGTCTCGCCGATCGGCGTGGAGTCGTGGGGCTTCGGCTCGGTGCAGCCGAGGAGCCCGGTCACGACGACGGTGAGCGCCAACAGGCTGATTCGGATTGGGCTAATTTCCGACATGGAGGTCCATCCAGGCGGCGCGGTCGAGCGTCCACGCCTCGAGCCACGTGATCTCGTCGTCCCAGGTCGCGCCGACGTAGTAGTTCGGGTCGACGTAGGTGCCGATCGTGCCCCACCGCGCGCCGTCCCGCACCTGGGCGTCCTGCAGCTCGGCCTTCATCGCGGCGATGCGCTCGTGGAGGCCAGCGTTGGAGAGCAGATCGGCGCGGAGCTCCTCCCAGCGCGCGAGCAGGCGCGCCTGGAACACCGGATCCTCGCGGAGCCGCTCCCACCACATCGGGAACTGGGCGGCTTCGCCGCACCGATCCAGGCTGTCGTAGATCCAGCCCTGGGCGTTCCATGTCTCGCAGTAGTTGCAGTTCCCGAACGCGCGGTCAAAATCCCAGAGCGGGCCGGCCCGCAACACGCCGGTGCCGGGCGGCCCGTCGACCCAGAGGAACGCGGAGAGCCGGTAGGCGTCGATGTTGTGGGTGAGCTCGTTCAGCAGCCAGTGGTCGATCCACGCGTCGACGTCGATCCACGCGGGGTAGCCGACCACGGGATCGGCGAAGGTCTCCGCGGAGAGCGCGGCCTCCAGCCCGTCGAACCACGCGAGCAGGTAGGCAGCCTCGGCCTCGGTGACGCTCGCCGTCTTCGGCGACACCCAGTCGATGGGCGTGCCGAGCGTGGTGTCGAAGCCGGCGCTGCGGTGCTGGTCGACCTTGACGATGAAGCCGCCCGCGACCGACCCGTCGGCCAGGGTGGTCTTCTGGATGTCGAGGCGGTCGGATTCGCGGGAGATGCGCTCCACGAGCACGTAGACACCGCGGTAGTCGCCGTTGAGCACGAGCTCGACGAACTGGGTGCGCGGCTCCCACCGCCCCGCGGCCTCGGCGGCGTCGCGGCCAAGGCCGTAGGCGAGCGCGTTCCGCATGAAGGTCTTGTCGGAGTAGGGCGCGTGGAGCACCCAGTCGCTCCCGGCCGGCAGGCCCACGAGTGGGCAGTCGTCGTCCTCGCCCGCGCCGTCGCGGCACTCGAATTTGTAGCCCAGCTTCGGATAGCTGGTGGACGACGAGCCGTGGATCTCGATGCCGATGGCGCTCACGTAGGCGACCGGCGCGGCGGCGAGGTCTTCGAGGGTGCCGTCGTGGTCCTCGTACACGGTCAGGAACCCGTCGGTCTTCTCGGCGTCGCCGATGGCGTCCTCCACGTGGAGGACGAGGACGGGGAGGTGGGCGAAGGGGACGGGGGTGTCGGCCGTGTCGGTCGCTGTATCGGGGCCCGATGTATCGGTGTCGGTGTCCGATGTATCGATGTCGGTGTCCGATGTGTCGGTGTCGGTATCCGATGTATCGGTGTCGGCGGGGTCGGTGTCCACGAGGCCCGAGTCCTCGGGATCGGGGCGACCGGTCGAGACGGTGCCGGAGGAGCAGGCCACGAGGGCCAGCGTCGGGAGGAGGAGGAGGAGGAGCACGCCGAGAGTATGCACCGGCGGGCTGTGGATGAGGCGGTTTTCGTGGCGCGCGGCGGGGAAGGGTTGGCTTTGCCGTTCGTGATTGGTCCGCGGATGCCGGGAGGCGCGGTGTGGCGGTCGACGGGAGGGAAGGGGTGGCCCGGATGGTGTGGTCTCGTGGGCGGCCGGCTACTTCCGCGCTTCCCTGACGGCGCCCTCACTCGCACCCGTCACGAAGCCTCCCCTCGGGAGTGGCACGCGATTCTGGTGGAGCCCCGGGCGCAGCGCGACTCCGACCGGCTCGGGGAGACAGCGGCGCTTGCGGACGAGAGCCGAGCCGCGGCCGCTCGAGGCGGAGGCCGACGCGGTTCCCACGATCGAGAGGGGCGAGAACCTGTGACTGGGCTTTCCATTGGAGACGCGGGGGGCCCAGCTCCGGAAGCGAGGAGCGGGGCGACCGTCGGAACTCGGGGGATGCGCGCCTATCCCGTCACTTCGGACGGTATGTCCGTCCGAAGTCGGGGGATGCGCCCCTATCCCGTCACTTCGGACGGTATATCCGTCTGAACTCGGGGGATGCGCGCCCATCCCCTCACTTCGGACGGTAGGCCCGCGCCATGCCCGTGGATCACCCTCAGCGCGGTGGACTCCAGCTCCGAGTGCACGCTACGGGCAAACTCCTCGGCGCCACTGCGAAGGTCAGAACGGCTTCGAGCGGCTGCACGCCCTCGGAGTCCGCCGATACTTCGGTCGTAGTCCCGACGAGTCCGTGAGCTTGCGTGGGCGAACGGTCCCCGATCGGTCGCGGGCCTTCTCCGCCAACGGCGCGGAGGGCAGCCGCCCCGGGCGGCTGGTCCGGCCGGGCGCGCCGATGACGCGAGCACCCGGAAGGTTCCCCCGGCCGACCGAGCGGCTCTGCCGCGAAGCCCGGAGCCGACCTGCCGCGTCCGCGCGGGGCGCCTCCGAGCCGAGCCGCCACTTTCTGCTCCTTTCAATTTGAAAACGAAAATGAAAGTCATTATCATCAAGACATGCTCGCCTCGCTGCTCGTCGCCCCCGTGCTCGCCGCCTCCGTGCCGGAGGAGCCCGCGGACGCGCGCCAAGCCCCGGAGCCCGCGGGCGAGCGCCCGGTGGACACCACCTGTGTCGACCGCGCCGGGGCGTGCGAGGAGGTGGTCGTGGCCTCGCGCGCCGCACAGTCGCGGGCGGACACCACCGCGGCGGTGCAGGTGCTCGACCGGGCGCGGATCGAGGCGTCGGGGGTGGCCACCGTCGGCGCGCTGCTCCGGACGGTGCCCGGGGTTCAGATCACGACGACCCATGGCGGCACCGCCGTGCGCCAGCAGGGGATGGACCCGAAACACACGCTGATCCTGGTGGATGGGCGGCCCGTGGCCGGCCGCGTGGACGGCACGTTCGATCTGGACCGCCTGCCGCTCGCGGACATCGAGCGCGTCGAGATCCTGTCCGGGCCGGCGAGCGCGCTGTACGGCTCCGAGGCCCTCGGCGGGGTGATCTCGATCGTCACGCGGCGCGGCGGCGGACCCGCGCGGGTGGAGGTGTCGGCGCGCGTGGGCGAGCGGCGGCTGGTCGAGGCCGGCGCGGGCGTGTCGGGGGGCGCGGGGGCGTTCTCGGGGCGGGTCTCTGCCAACGTGCGCGGCGAGGCCGGCTACGACCTCGATCCCGTCGACGTAGCGACGTCGGGGGACGCGATCGACGTGGCGGGCGTGCGCGGGTCGGCGCGGTTCGACCCGGCGGGCGCGTGGTCGGTGGAGGCGGACGGGGCCTGGCAGCGGCGCGAAGGGAAGGGGATCGACGCGACGGCCACGGGCGCGGTGTTCGACCGGCATGCGCTGGAGGAGTCGGCGGACGTGGCGGTCACGACGGAGCGGTGGCCGGGCGGCGCCCATGTGTCGCGGGCCACGCTGTCGGGCACGCTCTGGCGTCAGCAGCTGCTCTCGGATCAGCGCGGGTCCGACGTGTCCGACGTGTGGGCAGAGTCGCTCGATCGGCGCCTGACCCTGGCGCTGTCGCACCGCTTCGTGGCGGGCCGCCACTTTGTCGTCGGGGGCGTGGACGGCACCGCGGAGGCGCTCGACTCCGACCGGGTGGCCGGCGGGCACGCCGATCGCCTGCGCCTCGCCCTCTACGCCCAGGACGACTGGCGCCTCACCGACAGCCCGCGTGTGTCGGTGTCGCCGGGCGCGCGCCTCGATCTGGACGAGCTGTTCGGCTGGCACGCGACGCCCCACCTCGCGGTGCGGGTGGATCCCGTCCCCTCGCTCACGCTGCGGGCCTCGGGCGGGCAGGGCTGGCGCGCCCCCGACTTCCGCGAGATGTTCCTCTGGCTCGATCACGCCGGCTATGGCTACGTCGTGGAGGGCAACCCGGCGCTCGGCCCCGAGGCGAGCTGGGGCGTGACCGGGGAGGCGCGGTGGGCGCCCGTCGTCGCCAGTGGTCGGGCAGCCGGCCCGCGTGCGCCCGTGTCGCTCTCCGTCGGCGGGTGGTGGAACGAGGTGCAGGACCTCGTGGACGTCACGCTGCTGGAGGAGGGGACCGCCGGGAGCCCCGCCCGCTACACCTACGGGAACGTGGCGCGCGCGGTCACGCGCGGCGGGGAGGCCGGCGTGACGCTCGCCCTCGGCGACCGGCTCTCCGTCGAGGCCGGCTACACGTTCACCGACGCCCGCGATCGCGCCGACGACCGGCCGCTCGACGGCCGGGCGCCACATCGTGTCGCCGGATCGTTCTCCACCACGCCGTTGTCGTGGCCGCTCACGTTGTCCACGAACGCAGAGTGGATGGGGCCGCGCCCCTACACGGACGACGCGGACGTGACGACGTGGACCGCGCCCACCGTGCTGGTCGACGCACGGTTGTCGCTGCGTGTCGGCACACACCTCGAGCTCGAGACGGGCGTCCGCAACGCGCTTGACGCGCGCGACGAGGAGACCCTCGGGCTGGCACCGCGCACGTTCTACGCCGGGCTCACCGCCCGCGGGCCCTGATTCAAACCCTTTCCGTCAACCAAGCACACAGGATCTACATGCATTTCGCTCTTCCCTTGTTCCTCCTGACGGCCTGCGCGCCCGACATCCGCGACACCGACGGCGACGGCGATCTGGACGTGGCGGCCGACACCGATACATCCGACACCGATACATCCGACACGGGTGATACAATTGATACATCCGACACCGAAGACACCGACGACACATCCCCGCCCGCCGGGCGGATCACCGCCGTGGACGAGGGCGGTGGCGTCACGCTCGTGGAGGTCGAGGGCACCGGCGAGAGCGACTTCGTGCACTTCGACTTCGCGTCGGCCGGCGAGGTGGCCGCGACGGACGGCTGGGAGCTCGCGTTCCAGCGATACACCGTGCGGGTGAACGGGGGAACCTCGGGCGACGGCGGGGTGGAGATCGCGGCGATCAAGGGGGTGGCGTTCGACGCGGTCGACGCCGCTCCCGCGAGCGGGTGGCGCACCGACACCGGCGAGGCGCTCGCGCTGGACGACTGGTACGACTACGACGGCGCCACGCACGTGCTCACGGCCGCCGACCGCGTCTACGTCGTGCGGAACGGCGCCGGCGAGGCCTGGAAGCTGGCGTTCGTGGACTACTACGACGACGCGGGCAACTCGGGCTTCCCCAGCTTCCGCTGGGCCGGATTGGAGTGACCATGGGCACGCGCGACTGTCGACGCGACATCCTCGCCGAGTCCCCCGTGGGCTCGGTGGAGCTGTGCTCCTGCGGGAGCCTGCACCTGTGCGTGGGGCCGGTGAGCCTCCGCATCGATCCGGTGGCCTTCCTGGAGCTCGGCCGGATGATGGACGTGGCCCGCGAGCGCCTGACGCGGGGGGCGCGCTCGGGTGCCGTGGCCGCCGCGCGGAGGCCGATCGATGCGTCGTAGAGCGTTCCTCGGCGGCGTCGCGGCCGCGCTGGTGCTGCCCCGGATGATCGCCCCGGCGCGCGCGGAAGAGCGGCGCCTGATCACGTTGGGGAGCGCCGTGACGGAGACGGTGTTCGCGCTCGGCGCGGGGGCCGAGGTGGTGGGCGTGGACACGTCTTCGGTGTGGCCGGCCGAGGCCGCGAGCCGCGCCCAGGTCGGCTACCACCGGCAGCTCTCGGCCGAGGGCGTGCTCGGGCTGCGCCCGACCCACGTGCTCGCGACCGACGAGGCGGGTCCGCCCGCGACCCTCTCCCAGCTCTCCGCGGCCGGGGTGCACGTGGTGACCCTCGTGGCGACGCACGACGCCGTGGGCGCCAGCGCGCGTATTCGCGCCATCGGCGTCGCGATCGGGCGCCGGGACGAATCCATTCGCCTCGCGACGACCCTGGAGACGGAGTTCGCGGCTGCGGCGCACTACGTGGCGTCGGCGCCCAGCCGCCCGCGCGTGTTGTTCGTCTACGCGCGCGGCGCCGGGACGCTCCAGGTCGCCGGGCGGGACAACGCCGCGGACGCGATGATCGGGCTCGCCGGGGGCGTGAACGCAGTGACCGGGTTCGACGGCTACCGCCCGCTCACCCCCGAGGCGGCGATCGGGGCGGCGCCGGACGTGGTGCTGCTCACGACGCGTGGGGCGACGAGCGTGGGCGGGACCGAGGCGGTGTGGGCCCTCCCGGGCCTCGCGCTCACGCCCGCGGGGGCAGCGCGGCGGCTCGTGGTGTTCGACGATCTGCTGCTGCTCGGTTTTGGCCCCCGCGCCGGGGCGGGGGCGCAGGCGCTCGCCGTGGCCTTGCGGGCGCGCGGGTGACGAGCCTCCCCGCGGCGATCCCCGCCCTCCCGGGCCTGCGTTCGCGGGGCGCGGCCGCGTTGTTGCCCGCCGCGCTGCTGGTCCTGGCGGTGGCGGTGCTGCTCAACGCGACGAACGGCGCGGCGCTGATCCCCGCCTCCACCGTGATCGCCACGCTCCTCGCCCCGCTCGGGCTCGCGGAGCCGCCCGATCCCGGCCACGCCGCGATCCTCTGGGCGGTGCGTTTTCCCCGCATCGGCCTCGCCCTGCTCGTGGGGGCCGCGTTGGCTGTCGCGGGGGCGCTGATGCAGGGCGTGTTCCGGAACCCGCTGGCCGATCCCGGCGTGCTCGGCGTGAGCGCGGGGGCGGCCCTGGGCGCCGCGTCGGTGCAGGTGCTCGTGGGCCGGGAAACGCTCGCCCTGGTGCCGGAGCCGCTGCGCCCGTGGGTGTTGTCGATCGCGGCGTTCGGGGGCGCCCTCGCCACCGCCGCCTTCGTGGGCCGACTCGGACAGCGGGGCGGCGTCACGACGCCGGAGTCGCTCCTGCTCGCCGGGGTCGCGGTCAACAGCGGCCTCGGCGGCGCGCTCGCGCTGCTCCTGTGGATCGCCGACGACGGCGCGCTCCGCGACGTGACCGCGTGGATGATGGGAAGCCTGGGCGGGGCCACCCCCGGCGTGCTCCTCGGCATCGGCCCGCTTCTCGGCGTGGCGCTGCTCCTCGGCCTCGCGCTCCGCCGCCCCCTCGACGCGCTCGTACTCGGAGAGGCCGAGGCCGGCCACCTCGGCATCGACGCCGGGAGCGTGCGGCGGCGGGTGATCGTCCTGTCCGCGCTGCTGGTCGGCGCCGCGGTGTCGGTGTCGGGCATCATCGGGTTCGTGGGCCTCGTGGTGCCCCACCTCGTGCGGCTCGCGGCCGGGGCCACCCACCGCGTGGTGCTCGTGGGCTCGCTGCTGCTCGGCCCCACGGTGCTCCTGCTCGCCGACCTCGGCGCGCGCACGTTCGCCGCGCCCGCGGAGGTGCCCATCGGCGCCCTCACGAGCCTGCTCGGCACCCCGTTCTTCATCGCGCTGCTGCGCGGGAGGCGCGCGTGATCCGGGCGGAGGGGCTGGTGGTGCGCGGCCGGTTGGACGGGGTGGACCTGCACGTCCGCAAGGGCGAGCTGTGCGTGCTGGTCGGGCCGAACGGCGCGGGCAAGTCGACGCTGCTCGCCGCGCTGGCGGGGGATCTGCGCGCGGAGCGAGGCGCCGTCACGCTTGCCGGCCGGGCGCTCTCCCGATGGGACCGCCGCGCGCTCGCGCGCCGCCGCGCCGTGGTGCTCCAACAGGTGCCCGCCGCCTTTCCGCTCACCGTGGCCGAAGTCGTGTCCCTGGGCCGCTTGCCCCACGGCGACGAGCGGCGCGCCGACACGATCGTGGCCCGCGCGCTGTCCGAAGTGGGCCTGCTCGGGTTCGCGGCCCGCCTCTACCCGACCCTCTCCGGCGGCGAGCGCCAGCGCGTGCAGATCGCGCGCGCCTTCGCCCAACTCGACGGGGTGATCGACCCCGTGCTCCTCCTGGACGAGCCGACCGCGGCCGCCGACCTCGCGTGGCAGGAGCGCCTGCTCGCGGGGCTCCGGGCCCGCGCGGACGCGGGCGCCACGGTCGTCGTCGTCCTTCATGACCTCAACCTCGCGGTGCGGTGGGCGCATGCGATCGTGCTGCTGAGCAACGGATGGGTGGCTGCAGCTGGCGCGACGGATGTGCTCACCGCGCCCCGACTCTCCGCCGCCTGGGGCGTACGCTTCGACGTGTACGACCTGGGCGGACGGCCCGTGTTCTTCCCGACCCTGGAGATCCCATGACCCCCACCTCTCCCGATCTCTCCGCCCCCTCGCTCGCCGCGCGGGTCGAGTCCTTGCGCGCCGAGGAGCCGCGTCTGCGCGACCGTGACCTCGCCGCCCGCCTCGGCGTGACGGAGGCCGACCTGCTCGATCTGCGCGTCGGCGCCGGCGTCACCCGCCTGGTGCCGGACTGGGACGCCCTGCTCGGGGGGCTGCCGGCGCTCGGGCACGTCATGGCGCTCACCCGCAACGCGACGGTTGTGCACGAGCGGCGGGGCACCTACGGCGCGCCCGAGGGGCAGGGCCACGTGCGCCTCGTGCTCGGCCCCGACATCGACCTGCGCCTGTTCATGGGCCAGTGGCGCGCCGCCTACGCGGTCGACGCGGGGGGCCGCCGGAGCGTGCAGGTGTTCGACGGCCATGGCGACGCGGTCCACAAGGTGCACCTGGTCGAAGGCTCCGACGCGGACGCCTTCGCGGCGCTCGTCCACGCGCTCGCCACGGAGGTCCCGGCCCCCGCCCGCACCGCGCGGCCGCCCCGTACGCCCGCGCGACCGGACGGCGAGATCGACGTGGCCGGCTTCCGCGCCGGGTGGGCGGCCCTCACCGACACGCACGACTTCTTCGGGCTCTTGCGCCGGTTCGGCGTGACCCGCTCCCAGGCGCTGCGGCTGGCCCCGCCCGGGTTCGCCGACCCGCTCTCCACGGACGCGCTGGGCGAGGCGCTGCGGACGAGCGCGGAGGCCGGGCTGCCCATCATGGCGTTCGTCGGCAACCCCGGCTGCATCCAGATCCACACCGGCCCCGTGCACCGAGTGGTCCCGACGGGCGGCTGGCTCAACGTGCTCGATCCGACCTTCAACCTGCACGTGCGCGCCGACCGCGTCGCGGCGTGTTGGCGGGTGCACAAGCCGACGCTCGACGGCGTGGTCACCTCGCTGGAGGTGTTCGACGTGGACGACGAGTTGTGCCTCCAACTCTTCGGTTCGCGGAAGCCGGGGAAGCCGCAGGACGTGGGGTGGGAGCGCATCGTCGGGGCGCTCGTGTAGAGATCAGGGCGCGTCCGCAGGGAGCGCGCGCGCCATCACGTTCGCGAGCTCCACGCTCCCGAACGGCTTGGACAACGACCCCGCGAGCCCCTGCGCTTCGAGCCCCGGGAGCCCCTCCATGTCGTGGTTGCCGCTGACGAGGAGGACACGCGCGCCGGGGCGGAGCGCACGGAGGGCGTGGAAGACCTCCTCCCCGCTCATCCGCGGCATCGTGCGATCGACGAGGTAGGCGTCGATCCGGTCTCCGAACCGGCGCGCGGTCTCCAGCGCGGCCTCCCCGTCGGAGACGGCGATGACGGAGTATCCCTGCGCCTTGAGCAGGTCGGACGTACACTCCAGCACGCTGCGTTCGTCGTCCACCACGAGGATGGTGCCGGCCTTGCGGCGCGGGGGTTCGGGCGGCGGCGCCGTGGCCGGGACGGCAGGCGGGTGCCCCAGGCTCGGGAGGAGCACGCGAAAGGTGCTCCCGACGCCCGGCGCGCTCACGACCTCGACGATGCCCAGGTGCGCACGGACGATGCCGAGCACCGCGGCGAGCCCGAGGCCCCGGCCGTGCGCCCGCGTGGTGAAGAAGGGGTCGAAGATGCGCGCGAGCGTCGCGTCGTCCATGCCGACGCCGGTGTCCCGGACCTCGATGAACACGAACTCGCCCGGCGGGGCGTCGGTGCGCAGCCACCCGCGGGCGAGCCGCTCGGCGTCGACTTGCGCGACCCCGCTACACAACGTGACCTCTCCCCCGTTTGGTTCCACGGCGGCCGCGGCGTTGGTGAGCAGGTTGACGATGACCTGCTGGAGTTGGATCGGGTCACCCGACACACCGGGGAGGTCGGGTGCCAGGAGCTCGTGCATCACGATGTTGCGCGGGATGGCGGCACGCAGGAGTTGGGTGTCGACGAACAAGCTGTTCACGTCGAGCGCTCGCATCGTGGCGGGGCGCCGCCCGGCGTACACGAGGAGCTGGGAGGTGAGCTCCGCGGCTCGCTCCGCGCCACGTTGGATCCGCGCGAGTCGTTGGGTGACAGGGACCCGGGGAGGCTGGTCCGCCTCGGCCTCCTTCAGCGCCAGCTCCGCGTTCCCGAGGATGCTCGCGAGCAGGTTGTTGAAGTCGTGCGCGACGCCCCCGGCCAGCAGGCCGATCCCTTCGAGCTTCTGGGCGCGGTGGAACTGCTCCTCGGCGAGGGAGCGTGCTTGTTCGGCCTGACGACGCCGGCGGCTGGAGTGACGCAACAGCGCCTGCTGGCGGCGGATGCGACGTTGGGCGTCCCGGAGCGCCTCGTAGCTGGCCTGGAGCTCCGCGCGCTGCGCCTCCATCTCCAGGAGCCCCGGAGAGAGGCGGACGACGCCACGGAGCATCGCGCCGAACCGCTGGAGGAGGCCGGGCTCGGGGCGCGCGAACCGCACGTCGTAGACCGCCTTGCGCGGGGCCAGGGTCATCTCCACCTCGGCCGGCGGGTAGCCGCACAACGTGGGGTTGATGCGCAGCCCGCCGAGGAAGATGTAGAAGACCCCGGGCACGTCCCGGTACTCGGGCGGAAAGGCGATCGTGGCGCGGAGGCGCCCTCCGCCGAGGTCCTCCACCCGGGTTTGGGTGTGATGGAACATCGAGGGGCCGACGACCTTGAGCATCACCTCGTAGATGGAGACCGGGTTGGTCAGCGCCCCGAGGAGCGCGGCCAGCGCACGCATGGCCGGGATCTGTGGCGGCGAAGCTCCGATCTCGGCGAGCCCGTCGAGGCCGACCAACCCCTCGAGCCGCACGCACAGGGCGCCGAAGATCTCCCAGTCGATCCGTTGGGAGGTCCGCTCGAGGAGGGAGAGTGAGGTGCCGGTGCCTTCGACCAGCTCGGAGCGAGGGATGCCATGTGCGTCGAGGTAGGCGAATACGGGCGCGAAGGCGCGGCAGCTGACTTCTCGCATGATCCCAACGAAGAGGCGCGAGGGTACCTCAATTCGCGGGATGCAGCCTGCGATCTCGTCCGGCTGCCAACCCGCGGCGACCAAGCCGGGCCGCGGGTGCGCCGGTTCGTGTACGATCACGCCATGGTGCTCCTCCTCGCCGCTTGTGCCCGCGACGCCGACCTGAAAACTCCCGAAGACACCGACGCCGACACGGACGCCGACAGCGACACGGACACCGATACGGACGCGGACAGCGACACGGACACCGATACCGACGTCCTCGCGCCGGCCACGGACGGCGTGCTGACGCTGCCGTTCTCCGTCGACGCGTCGGGAGGGGGCCCCGATCGCCTCGACGACGTCGCGCTCCTCGACGCATCGGGCACGCTCGTGCTCTCCGGCGTCAGCCACCTCGCCGTCGCCTACCAGGACCACGACTGGTCGGCCTCCGGGTACCACCTGTACGATCTGATCTCCCTCGCGGAGGACGGATCCAACCTCGCGGTCACCTACCTGTACTGCCAGGACGGGGCGCTGCCCTACGCGTACACCGAGAGCTTCCTGCACCCCATGGGGTGGGAGTCCACCACCGGCACCTGCGCCGGCTCCGCACAGGAGGGGCAGGTGAACGTGTCGCTCCCCGCGCTCCGCGCCGCGCCCGCGCCCTTCGACCCCGGCGTGCGGATCGAGGGAGACGACGTGTCGTACGACGGCGAGGCCGGCCGGATCGTGCTCGCGGGGGTGGAGCGCGATCTGCGGCCCTTCAACGTGGTGGACTGCACCGACTGCCCGGGCGGCCCCTGGTACGAGGTGCACTCCCTGCTCGACGGCCCCGCCGACGCCTGCTTCGCCATCCTCTACCTGTACCCAGACGATCCGAGCTTCGTGCAGGTCGAATACGGCATCTGCCTCCCGACGCTGGAGCGGCTCTCCACGTCCATCGACGCGGGCTGGACCGGTGGGCTCGACGGCCCGCCGCCTCCTCCGCGTCTCCTCCGCCCGGTGCCCAGCCGGCTCCGGCCCGAGGCGCGCTGAGGCTTGGGCGGCGGGATCTCTGCGCTACCCCGTGGCCCATCCGGCGATCGCCCCCCACGCGCCCGGCCCGTCCGCCGCGTCCAGCAATGCGTCCAACCGCCTGCGATCCACCCGCGCGTCCGCCGGCGTGGACGTGGCGCGGAAGGCCAACAGTTGGGCACGGCGCTGGGTGGGTGAGCTCGCGTCGCGGGTGACACACGACCACACCTCGCACGCGTAGGCGAACGTCTCGCGGCGGCGCGGGGGCACCGCCAGGATCAAGGCGCCCGCGGGCTCCCAGGCGATCTCGCGCCGGGCGATGCCGTGGAGCAGGTGCGCCACCTCGTGCACGACCACATCGGAGAACGGGCGCGCCTCGGTGAACGCGCGCGGCAGCAGCCACGCGTGGCCCGCGTGGGAGAGCCCGTCGAGCTCGGGGGTGTCGTCCGCGAGGGGCGGGGCGCCGATGTCGTCGAGCACGAGGTTGGCGAGGTCCCAGGCGGTGCGCGGCGGCACGCCCTCGATGAGCGCGCCGAACGTGGTCGGCGTGACGACGTGGACGCGGGTCGGGAGCAGGGCGAGCAGGGCGTCGGCGTGGGTGGGGACCAGGCCGCGGACCATCGGTGCCACCCGCGCGGCGACCTGGGCCGGCACGTCGACCGGCACGCGCCGCCCGGGCCCGTGCGCCGCCCGGTAGCCCACGATGCGGCGGAGCACGTCGCGGAGCGTGGCCGCCCCCACCTTGCGGCGCTCCACCACGCTCCCCTCCCAAGCGGAGAAGCGCGGATCGTGCTCGCCCGTGGTGATGAAGCGCTCCACCTCGTCGGACGGGCTCATGCGCGGCGCCTCCCGATCGACGCGAGCGCCGCGTACACGACCGGCGTGACGTAGAGCGTCAGCACCGTCGCGGAGAGCATCCCGCCCACCACCGCGATGCCGAGCGCCGAGCGGCCCGAGCCCGACATCCCGAGCGCGATGGGGATCGCGCCGCCGATGGTCGCCACCGACGTCATCAGGATGGGGCGCACGCGCAGCTGGGTGGCCCGCTCGGCGGCGGCCCAGGGGAGCAGCCCCTCGTCGTCACGGAGCTGGCGCGCGTACTCCACGATGAGGATGCCGTTCTTGGTGACCAGCCCGACCAGGAGGATCAGGCCGACCTGCGCGAAGAAGGAGAGCGTCGAGCCCGTGATCAGGAGCGCGGTGAACGCCCCGGCGAGGGCGAGCGGCACGGAGAGGAGGATGGAGACCGGCGCCACGAACGAGTCGAACTGCGCCGCGAGGAGCAGGTAGACAAGGGCGAGCGCCAGGAGGAACATCTGGAGCAGGGACGACGACCCCTCCTCGAAGTCCTTGGACTGCCCGGAGAGCGCGGTGCGGAAGCCCTCGGGCAGCGTGTCCGCCAGCGCGCGCGCGCGCGCGATCCCCTCGCCGATCGTGATGCCGTCGAGGTTCGCGCTGATGGTGGCCGAGGGCGCGCGGTCGTAGTGGTAGCGGGTCGACGGGGCGCTCTGCTCCTCCCACTTCACGAAGTTGGAGAGGGGCACCATCGCGCCGCTCGGGGTGCGCAGGTGGATGCCGGCGAGGTCGGCCGGCTCGTCCCGCCCGTCGCGCCCGAGCTCCGCGACGACCTTGTATTGGCGCACGCCGCGCTTGAACGTGGAGACCTCGGAGCTGCCGGTGAGCACCTGGACGGTGCGGACGACGTCGCGGATGGACACGCCGAGCGCGGCCGCCTTCTCCCGGTCGACGACGAGGCGGAGTTCGGGGCGGTTGAGCTTCAGGTCGGGGTTGACCGAGGAGAGGCCGTCCAGGTCGGACATGGCCGCGACGAAGGCGGGCAGCGCGTCGGCGAGGGTGTCGAAGTCGGGGTGCTGGAGCACGAACTGGAGCGGCGAGGAGGAGCCACGGCCCACGGTGGGGGACTGGGTGGGGACGGCGCGGAAGGCGGTGATCTCGGCGAGGGGGCCGCGCAGGGCGTCGACGATCTGCTGCTGGGTGCGATCCCGCTCCTCGCGCGGCACGAGCGGGAACATGATCATGCCGCTGTTGGTGGGGCCGCTGACCCCGCCGCGCCCGCTCGCCACGCGCGCGAGCATCATGCGGCGCTCGGGCACGAGCGGACCGAGGATCTCCTCGAACTCCGCCATCCGCGCGTCCATCCACTCGAACGTGGTGCCCTCGGGCGCCTCCGTCCGCACCTGGAACATGCCGCGGTCCTCGATGGGGAAGAACTCCTGCGGGATGGTGCTCACGCCGTAGCCGCCGATCGCGACGGCGCCGACCAGCATCGGCACCACCAGCCAGGGCCGCCGCATCACGAGGCCCAGGGTCGCGTTGAAGGCGCGCTCCCAGAGCGGCACGTGCCGCACGATCGGCTCGCCGCCTGCGTTCTCTTTGCGCACGTGCGCCTTGAGCAGCTTCGCGCACAACATCGGCGTGAGGGTCAACGCGACGACCATGCTCAGCGCCACGCTCGCGGCCACGGTGACGCCGAACTCCAGGAACAGGCGCCCGGTGGCGCCGCCGGTGAACACCACGGGCAGGAACACGACCACCAACGAGAGCGTGGTCGCGACGACCGCGGTGGCGATCTGGCGGGTGCCGACCAGCGCGGCCTCGTGGGGGGAGTCTCCCTCCTCGAGGCGCCGCACGATGTTCTCGAGGACCACGATCGCATCGTCCACGACGAGGCCGATGGCGAGCACGAGGCCGAACAGGGTGAAGACGTTGAGCGTGAAGCCGGCGATCCAGAGCACCAGGAAGGTGCCGACGAGGGAGACCGGGATGGCGATGGCGGGGACCAGGGTGCTCCGCAGATCGCGCAGGAACAGGAAGATGACGGCGACGACGAGGCCGAAGGCCACGAACAGCGTGTGCTCGACGTCGCGGATGGAGGCGCGCACGGCCTCGGCGCGGTCGTAGACGACATCGAGCGTCATGCCGGAGGGCAGATCCGCCTCGATGATCGAGAGGCGGCGCTTCACCTCGTCCGCCACGTCCACCACGTTGGCCTTGGCCTGCGGGTTGACCGAGAGCGTGATCGTCGGCAAACCCTCGGTGCGCGCGGCGGTGCGCTCGTTCTCGGCGCCGAGGCGGACGCTCGCCACGTCCCGCAAGTACACCTGCCCGTCGCCGTCGGCACGCACGATCAGCGCGCCGAACTCCTCGGGCGTCCGGAGGCCGCTCTGCACGCTCAACGTGAGCTGGGTGGCCGCGCCTTCGAGGCGCCCGGCCGGAACGTCCACGTTGCCAGCGCGCAGGGCGGCCTCGATGTCGCCCACGGTGACCCGGCGGGCCGCGAGCCGCGCCGCGTCGAGCTCCAGACGCATTGCCCACACCCGCCCGCCGTTCAGATCGACGCCGCTGACCCCGGGCACGTTCTCGATGCGCTCGCGCACGATGGTGTCGGCGACCTCGGTGACGTCGAGCAGATCGAGGCCCTCGCCCGAGAGGCGGATGAACATGATCGAGTCACCCGAGGCGTCGGACTTCGACACGATGGGCTCATCGACATCGTCGGGCAGGCGGCGGCGGGCCTGGCCCACCCGGCCGCGCACGTCGTTCGCGGCGGCCTCGATGTCCAGGCCGAGCTCGAACTCGATGCGGATCTCCGAGCGGCCGTCCTGGCTGGTGCTCGACATCGTCCGCACGCCCTCGATCCCGTTGAGCTCGCGCTCCAGCACCTCGGTGACGTCGGTCTCCATGATGGCGGGGTCGGCGCCGGGCCACGACGTGGACACGCTCACGATGGGGGACTCGACGTCGGGCGTCTCGCGGACGCCGAGCAGGCCGTACCCCATCACCCCGAGCAGGAGGACGAGCAGCGAGATGACCGCGGAGAGGACCGGGCGCTCGACGAAGATGTCCGTCGGGCCGCGGCCGGTCGGCGCGCTCACCGGGACCCCGTCGGGGTCGGCGCGGGCGTTGTCGGTGTCGCCGCTTCGGCGTCCGTGAGCACCTTGACTGTCGCGCCGGGGCGGAGCCGCGTGAGCCCCTCGATCACGACCGAGTCGCCCGCCGCCAGCCCTTCGAGGGCCTCGATGCGTGCCTCGGCGCGCTCGCCGGTGCGGATGGGGCGCAGCGCGACGGTGCTGTCGGCCCCGACGACGTACACGGCAGCGCCCGTGGCGGAGCGGATCACCGCCTGGGTCGGCACGAGCACGGCGTCCGCGCGCACGAGCGTCACGACGCGCACGGCCCCGGTCATGCCCGGTCGGAGCGGTGCGTCCGGGTCGGTGACGGCCACCCGCACGTCGACCGTGCGGGTATCGGAGGCCACCCGCGGCGCCACGTAGGACACCACCCCGGGGAAGGTGCGGTCGGGCAGGGCGTCCACCCGCACCACGGCGGTCTGCCCGACGGCCACGCTCGCGAGGGCCGCCTCGGGCAGCGCGACCTCGACCACGAGCCGCCCGATCCCCTCGATGCGGGTGACCGCGCGGGTCGGATCGATGCGCTCGCCCGGCGCCACGTCGCGGCGGCCCACCACGCCGTCGAACGGCGCCAGGAGCACCGTGCGCCGTAGCCCCTCCTCGGCCCGCGCGAGCTCCGCCGAAGCCAGCGCCACCTCCGCGTCCGCTCGATCGAGCTCGGCCTGCGACACGTCCCCGCCGCCGACCAGCGGGGCCCGGCGATCGCGCTCCAGCTTCGCCAGGCTCGTCCGCGCGCGGGCCTCGGTCAGGGCCGCCTTCGCGTCGGCATCGCGCAGCCGCACGAGCGCCTGCCCGCGCCGCACCTTGTCGCCGTCCTCGAACAGCACCGCGGTCACGAGGCCCGCCACTTCGGGGCGCAGCTCGGCGGTGTCGAGCGCCTCGACCGTCCCCGTCGCCTCGAGCGCGTTCTCCGCGGCGGCCGCCACGAGCACCTCGACACGGACGGGCACCGGGGCCCGGGCGGCGCCACCGGCCGCGGCGGGCGGGGCTTCGGAGGGGCCACATGCGACCAGGAAGGCGGCGAGTACGGGGATCAACACGGAGCCTCCTGCGCGCCGTGGGAGCCGCCGTGGAGCTGCTTCCGCGCGGTCGCCCGCTTCCCTATCGGCATGAGCCTCCGTGCGTGCGCCGGAGCGGACGCTGATGACATCCGATGAACATCGACGGGCAGCCGCGCCCACGATTAGACGCCCGCCATGAGCACCTCCCCCAGCACGGACCACAGCAGAGACCTCAACGGCGAGCGCATGCTCGTGTCCCTCCTCAAGGAGGTGTGCGCGGCCCGGGGCATCCGCCTCACGTCGTTCTCGGACGACTGGGTGTTCTGCCTCCAGCACGAGGCGCGCACCGCGTATGTGGTCGGGTTCGATTTTGGTGTCAACAACGCGACCGCGAAGATGCTCGCCAAGGACAAGTCGGCCACCTCCGATCTACTGGCGTTCCACGGGGTGCCGCGCGTGGAGCACCGCCTGTTCCACAGCCCCGAGCTCGCCGCGTACGTGCCGCTCGAAGGGAGCTGGCGCCCGATGCTCGCGTACTTCGAGGCGTGCGGCCACGATCTGGTGTGCAAGCCGAACGAGGGCACCGGGGGCCGCCTCGTGTTGCGCGCACGCTCGGCGCTGGAGCTCGAGGCCGCCGTGCTGCGCATCCTCAAGGTGAGCCGCTCGGTGTGCCTCTCGCCCTTCGAGCCCATCGGGGACGAGTACCGGGTCGCGGTGCTCCGCGGCGTCGTGCAGTTCGCGTACCGCAAGGAGCGCCCCGCCTTGATCGGTGACGGGGTGCGCTCGCTGCGCCGGCTCGTCACGGAGAAGCTCGAAATCCAGCCGGACTTCGCGGCGGCGGCGCAGCGGCTCGCCGATCTCGCCGAGATGAAGCTGGACTTCGACCACGTGCCCGCCCAGGGCGAGCGGGTGGAGCTGAACTGGCGGCACAACCTCGGGCAGGGTGCCGAGCCCGAGCTCCTCGACGGGGAGAACCCGCGGTTCCACGAGGTGTGCGCGGTCGCGCTGGCGGCGGCCGGGGCGCTGGGGATCGATCTGGCGTCGGTCGACGTGGTGGACGCCGGCGGCACCCTCAAGATCCTGGAGATCAACTCGGGGATCATGATGGAGAGCCTGGTCCGCAGCTTGCCGGGCGGCCGTGCGCTCGCGACGCGTTTCTACGACCGGATCGTGTGCGCGTCGCTCGACTTGTCCGCCGCCGACGAGCCTGGCGAAGGTGCCTCGTGAGCCGCGGGGGAGGGGAGGACGGGACGCCGTTCATGCCCGCGGTCCTGGCGCGGATCGCGCCGCGCGTCGGCGCCGAGGTGATCCTCGAGCCCGAGTTCGGCATCGTCGGCCTGGTCCGGTTCGCCAACGGGCGGAAATCTTATTTCTGGCACAACAAGTTCAACCTCAACACGGTCAGCTCCGCCCGTATCGCGCAGGACAAGGGGTACACCGCCCACTTCCTGGCGCTGCACGGGTTCCGCGTGCCACGTTCCCGCTCGTTCTTCCGCGAGGCGTTCCGGAAGGCGCTCGACTCCGACCGGGGCGCCGACGCCGCGCTCGCCTACGCCGAGTCGCTGGGGTGGCCGGTGTACGTCAAGCCGTGCCGCCGCAGCCAGGGCGACGGCGTCTCCATGGCGGCCGATGCCAACGAGCTCGCCGAGGCGACGGCGCGCGTGTTGGGACGCGACCGCATGATGATCGTGCAGGAGGCGTGCGCCGGACGGGATTACCGTGTCGTGACGCTCGACGGCGAGGTCATCAACGCCTACGAACGCGTGCCGCTCGAGATCGTGGGGGATGGCCGCTCCACCGTGGCGCAGCGGCTCCAGGCCCTCCAGGCCACGTTCGACGCCAGCGGACGTGACACACAAATCCCGGTCGACGACGCGCGCATCCACACGCGCCTGCGTCGGGAGGGCCTCACCATGGAGAGCGTCGTGGCCGACGGCGCGCGGCTGCGCCTGCTCGACATCGCAAACCTCTCCTGCGGCGGCACCACCGTAGACATCACGGATCGGCTGCATCCGAGCGTGGCAACGCTGGCAGCGGGCGTGGCGGCCGCGTTGGATCTTCGCTTCGCGGGCATCGACATCTTGATGCCCGACGCGACCGCGCCCCTCGAGGAGTACGTGGTGCTCGAGGTGAACTCGGCGCCGGGCCTCGATCACTACGGCACCGTCGGGCCCGAACACGAGGCCTTCGTGGACGAGTTGTACCTCAAGGTATTGCGCGCGGTGGAGCGCGGGCCCGGGTAGCGATAGGGGCGGCGGATGCTGTTTCTTCTCGGATGTGTCGGTGAGGCCGACAAACCTGCCAGCGATCGCACGGACGCGTCCGCGGACACCGCCCCGGACACCGCGGTCGACACTGGTGACACCGAGGACACGGGCTCCGGCAACGAGCCGTGCGCGCAGCCCGGCGCGGTGTACACGCTCCCGACGGGGGGCACGCTCTTCTCGCCGTACGCGACGCTGATCACGGTCGACCTCGACGGGGGCGGGCGCGCCGACGTGCTCCACGAGTCGTTCGATCCGGTGCGGGGGGTGGCCCTGCTGCGGGGCGAGGACGCCGCGTTCGGCGGGGTCACGCCCGTGGCGCACTTCCCCGCGGCCTTGGACGCGCAACAGGCGGCCCTGGGGGTCGGCGTCGCCGGGGATCTCGACGGGGACGGCGCGCGCGAGATCCTGCTCGGGCAGGGCACGGAGCGCGGCGCCCGCCAGCTCGATGTGTGGTCCCTCGCGGACACCACCGCGCCGCTCGCAAGCGTCGTCTTCTCGGACGCGCCCAAGTGGGGCTTCGTCACGCCGTCCGAGGAGACCGGCCCCGATCTGGATGGGGACGGCATCGAAGAGGTGCTGGTCACCGTGCTCGGCGGGGCGCTCCGGTACGGCTCTGTGTACGTGTTCCCGGGCGCGGCCCTCGGCGGCGGTGCCTCCCTCGACGAGGGCGACGCATGGGCCTCCTTCGGCGACGACGACTCCACCTGGGCGCCCAATGTCGTGGTCGCGCCCGATCTCGACGGCGACGGGGTCGCGGAGCTGCTGCTCAACCACATCGATTACACCCTTGGCGACGTCCGGGTGGTGCCCTCGGGCCTCGGTGGGGGCGCCTTCAGCCCCGATGACCTGGACGTTCTCATCGCGCTGCCCGACGAGTCCCGCGCCCCGTTGTTCCTCGACATCGACGCGGACGGCGTGCCCGAGCTGTTCGCGAACGATGGGAGCGTCGATGGGAGCGTGCGCGGGTTCGCGGGGGAGGTGGTCGCCGCGGCGGCGCGGGACGGAGCCGCCCTGACCGCCGACGACGCCTGGGTCGAGGTGCTCGGGGGGCGCGACGACTATCTTGGGGCGAACCTGGCCCCGGTGACCGACGCGGATTGTGCCGTGGGGCTCGCCGTCTCCGCACACTTCGCGGGCGAGGTGCGCCTGATCTCGAACGCCGACCTGATCGCCGGCGGCACGGTCGCCAGCGGCGGCGCGCCCACGTTGACCGGCCCCGGCGAGTGGTTCGGCTACGTGCTGGCCGGCGGCCAGGACCTCGATCTCGACGGCACGCTCGACCTCGTCGTGTCCGGGGACGAGGGCGGCGAGATGGTGCTGTACCTGTCGCCCGCGGACGCGGCGGGGGAGTGAGCGGGCGGCGGTCTCAGCGCTTTGGCGGCCACGGCACGAACGCGGACGTGCGCCGCACATAGTCGCGGTAGGCGGGCCGGCGGTCGGCGATGTCGCGCTCGAGCAGGCTCACGCCGCTGACACGCACGATCAGCACCGTCATGATCGCGGGCCCGACCAGCGCCATCCAGGCGCCGGTGGAGAGCGCCACGAGCCCGAAACCCCACCACAACAGCGCATCGCCGAAGTAATTGGGATGGCGGCTGTAGCGCCAGAGCCCGGCGTCCAGCACGGTGCCGCGGCTCGCCGGGTCGGCCCGGAAGCGCGCGAGCTGGGCGTCGGCGGCCGCCTCGCACAGAAAGCCCGTGGCCCACACGAGGACCCCGATCCCGTCGAGCACGCCGAGGGGCGCCACGCCCGCGATCCCGGCCTGCACGGGCAGCGACACGAGCCACGCGAGCCCGGCCTGGAGCAGGAACACCGTGAACAGGCTCACCCACACGAACCGCGGCCCGTGCGCGTCGCGCATCGCGACGTAGCGTGGGTCCTCGCCGTGGGACCGGTTGCGTCGGAGCAGGTGAATCCCGAGCCGCCCCGCCCAGAGCCCGACCATCGCGAGCACGATCCACGGGCGCGGCCCCGGCGAGGCCCCGACCAGGAAGCTTACCCCCGCGATCAGCAGGAACGCGGGCCCCCAGGCGGGATCGGCCACGCTCGCATCCCGGCGGACCACGCTCACGATCCAGAGCAGCCCGGCCCCAACCAGGAGCGCGAGGAGCGAGGGGCCGGCCGTGACGGAGAGGGCAGCGAGGAGGGGCATCGGGGGAGGGAGTACCACGGCGCCCCGGGTCCGCGCGGACGCGGCCCCGTCGGCCCCCTCCAGTCGCGCGGCGGAGCCGCTTGGTCCCGCCGCGGACGGCGGGGACCGTCCGCCCGAGGCGGGCGGCCGACTTCCGGGCGCCTGGCGCGGGGCCGGTGACGGCTGGGCGTCGGCGGACGAAGGTCCGAGCCGGACGTGGCGGCCAAGTTCGGCGATCATCCGAAATGATCCCGCCTGGGTGACCGCGTGGCGGCCAGGATCGGGGATCATCGGAAATGATCCCGCCGCCATGACCAAACGGTGAGCTCTGGCTCGACGGGTGCCCCGAGATCGTCCGCCCCACGGACGAAGTCGCGCCCCCTGTTCGACAGGTGCCCCGAGATCGTCCGCCACACGGACGAAGTCGCACCCCCTGTTCGACAGGTGCCCCGAGATCGTCCGGCACGCCGTCGGGTTTCACCCTCCGGAAGCTCCGGATCCGGGCGTGTCGACCCGGGCGGGCGATCGCGGGGCGAAGCTCCACCAGATCCGTGAACCGCACGTGCCCCGCGGTGCTCGCGTCCACGGAGAAGACCGCGGGGCGGAGGCCGAGGGCTCGTTCGCCTTCAGCAGAATCACGAAGCCGAGGCACTGGCCGATGGGCGCGTGGAGAAGCGAGGCGGCAGGTGGTGGGGAGTCAGACCTTCTTGCCAGTACCCGTGCGAGCGGACAGAGCCCCGTCGTGTTCTCGTTCTGCTCGCTGGAGGAAGGACGACACGAACGCCACGAGCGTTTCTGTCACCACTCTGCGGGGCGGCATATCGCGAGGAGGAGTGGACCTATCCCTCGCGACCGACCGCCCATCGTTCGACCAATGGGTCGTGCCCGTTGAAGACTTCGTGGTCACCTGCGAGACCCTTCACAGCGGGATCTGCTACCAGTTCACCGCGGCCTGAGAGGACGGGATTGAGGTGCACGATTGGCGCGGTGACACGAGCGAGTGCGATCGTCCTTCCTCCTCGGCCTCATCTGGAGGTGACGACGGCAATAGCACCGGAGGGGCTGTCGGCGCGATCCTCGCGTCGCAGTCCCGGGGTGCCGTGGCGGAGCCCGAAACACGGTAGCGCCTGGTCGTCTGGGTTCCCGCCGGCGACACAGGCGAGGAGGACCGTCCCGAGGAACGGATCGACAAACGTGACGGAGGCAACCAACGCGGGCATTGGCTCATGGTGACAGAACGTCAATTTGCAAGTCGAGCCAACCAACGCGCTCCCCCGCGCGAGGAGCGCGGAGGGCGGCGCGTCCGCGCGCCGGTCCGGCCGGGCGTCCGCGACCGGCCGACCGAGCCCGACAGGGCGAGCCCGCAGCGGTCCGACCCCGAGCGCAGCGAGGGGGCGCGCCCGGCTCACTCCCGCACGAACGCCGCCGCGACGTGCGCCACGAACCAGTCGGGGCAACCGGAGGAGGTCTCGGGCGTCTGCTGCTCGTCGCCCGCGTGGACCACGCGCCAGGGGCCGATGTCCTCTTCGTCCCCGTAGGCCACCACCCCCTGGTCGTCCGCCGTGGTCACCCAGAAGTCGAACGCCGACCACGCGCCACATTCGTCGTGTTGCGTGCAGATTGGGTCGCCCTGGTCGAGGGTCACGTCGGCGGGCGTCGCGAGGTCGGCCAACGTGCCGGCCACGCTGATGACGAGCTGCTCCACGCCCGCCTCGTCCGCGAGCACCACACGCCCGCGGTCGGGCCCGAAGTCGCCGAAGACGTAGGCGAGATCGAGCGACACCCGATCGCCCTCCTCGACGGGGGAGTCGAGCCCGGGCGCGGCGAGGCCCACGGTGGTCTCGACGCCGTCGGCGTCCGTGACGACGAGGATCAGGCCCTCCGCGCCGCTGCCCCACACGGCGGAGAAGCTCACGTCACACGCGTCTGGAAACGGGCCCGTCGTGACCGAGGTGACCGTGCCGGTCACGGCGAGGTCGGCCGTGCCGTAGCCCGGGTATTCCAGCCCCGGGTTGCCGAAGCAGGCCCCGACGGCGGGGACCTCGGGCAGGTCTTCACAAGTTTGGGGCAGGTCGCCCCCGAGGCAGGCCGAGAGCAGCAAGGAGGCGAGTGCCATGCCGGCAACGTAAGCACCCGCGGCTACGGTCGGGGCGGGAGCGCCGGGAGCTGGGCATCATCGTAGACGGCGATGACACGGACGTGGCGCCACGTGCGGCCGAGGTGCTCCGCCGGCGCTTCGCGCGCGCCGATGCCGTACACGGTCGACCAGGTGTGCGGCAGGTAGAGCAGGTGCTGCTTCACGACCCAGCGGGGCGCCTCCGCCCGGCGCGACGAGAGCCCGTCGTTCCAATCCGAGCGCCACCAGTCACCGGCGCTCCCGACGGCGACGAGCCGGATGGTGCGCCCGCGCGACTCGAAGGCGAGCCGGTCGAGGAAGGAGACGAGGCGCCGGTACTGGGGCGAGCCACGCGCGATGGTGTCGCTGTTCCAGGGGAAGAACAGCGTGATCTCGCCGGTGCCCTGGCGCCGGGCGAGGGCGACCAGCTCCTCGATGCCGGCGAGGGAGTGCTCCTGCAGCTCGACCATGCGCTCGACCTTGTCGTCGATCCGGTCGATCTTGCGCTCCATCCGGGCGTGCTGACGCATGCTCGCGGGCCCGCAGGCGAGGCCGAGGAGCAGGAACAGGGCGAACAGCGGGCGCAGCATGACGTCGCGGTATCGCGTGGCCGTGCCGCTGGCCGCGTCCGCGCCTATCCTTCCGCGCTATCCGTCCGAGCTATCCGTCCGGGAGGAGCGCGCTGACCTTCGCCGCGCAGATGAAGTCGTTCTCCGTCAGCCCGCCCACGGCGTGGGTGTTCCAGCGGACGACACAGCTGTCGTAGTGCACGGTGAGATCGGGGTGGTGGTTCTCCCCGTGCGCGATCCACGCCACCGCGTTCACGAACGCGAGGGTTTCGTAGTAGTTGCGGAAGGAGTAGGTGCGCGCGATCGCGTCCTTCTTGTCGTTGAGGCGCCACCCCGGGACCTCGGCCATGAGCTGGCGGAGCGCGTCATCCGTGACCTTGGGCAGGCCGGTTTCGGACATGACACAACGAAGGGCGGCGAGTTCGGACATGAGGGGCTCCAGGTTCCATCCCTCTAAAGTCGCGCCTCGGTCGCCGAGCCGGGCCTCGATCAATCCCGACGAGGTTCCGGAATTTCCCGTGGTTGGTCACGACTCGTGACACGCCGCTGCCACGCGGCTCCTACAGCTTCGCCCCGCAGAACTTGCAGTGGCGGGCATCGGGATCGTGCCCATCGCGTCCGCACGCGGGGCAGGCTTGCGTCGTGACCACGGTGGCGCGGGCCGCGTTGGCGAGCTCGACGGTGACGATGCCGGTGGGCACGGCGATGATGCCGTAGCCGAGCGCCATGACGAAGGAGGCGAGGAGTTTTCCGAGGGGGGTGTTCGGGGCGATGTCGCCGTAGCCCACGGTCGAGAGGGTCACGATCGCCCAGTACATCGACTCGGGGATGTTCACGAACCCGTTCTCGGGCCCCTCGACCACGTACATCAGCGAGCCGACGATCACGACGATGGTGAGCACCGCGCCGAGGAACACGGCGATCTTGCGGCCGCTCGCCGCGACCGCGGCGCCGAGCACGCGCGCCTCGCGGAGGTACCCGGCCATCTTGAGCACGCGGAACACCCGCAGCAGGCGGAGCGCGCGGATGACGAGCAGGGTCTGGGCGCCGGGTACGAACAACGCGAGCCATGTCGGCACGATGGCGATCAGATCGACGAGGCCGTACAGGCTGACCATGTAGCGGAGGGGGCGGTGCACGACCGCGAGGCGCACGAGGTACTCCACCGTGAAGAGCACGGTGAAGAACCACTCGGCGGCGCGGAGCACGGGGCCGTACGAGGCCTGGATGTAGCCGACGCTGTCGAGCACCACCGCGAGCACGGACAACACGATGGCGACGAGCAGCGTCACGTCGAACGTGCGGCCCGCCGGCGTGTCGGCCTCGAAGATGATCTGGTGGAGGCGCTCGCGCCAGGCCGCGTGCCGGTCGTCGGGGGCCGTCATGCCCGCGCCCTATCCCATCGCGCGCCCCATCTCCGCGCCGAGGCTGGGGTCCGTACACTCTCCGCCCGCCGCGCCGCCTCGACCTCCCGCTGGCGGCGCCTAGACTTGGTCATGCATGGTACCTTGGACGCGCTCGATCGCGGGCTCCACGCGCTCGCCGGTCTCTCTGGGGTCACGACGCACGCCGTCCACACCCCCTTCGGCTCCATTCGTGCGTACGAGGCGCGCACCGGCGGGCCGCTGCCGACGCTCGTGCTGCTGCACGGGCTCGCGGCGGGCACGGCCGCCCAGTACGTGCCGTTCTTCCTGGCCGCGCGAGGCGTGTTCCGCCGGGTGATCGCGCCGGACCTGCCGGGCCACGGCGGCAGCCCGCCGCTCCGCGTGATGAACACCCCCGCGCTCTACGAGTCCGTGGTCGCGGCGCTCGACGCGCTGGTGGACGAGCCGCCCATCGTGTACGGAAACTCGCTCGGCGGGGCCGTCGCAGTGGCCTACGGCCTGTCCCGCCACGCGCGGGGCCTGTTCCTGACCTCGCCGGCGGGCACGCCCCTGCCCGACGATCTGCTCCGCTCCCTGCTCGAACGCATGCTGCTCCGTGACGACGACGCCGCGGCCGTGCTCCTCGCGGAGCTGCAGGAGCGCCCGCCCGTGTGGGCCCGCTTCATCGCGAGCGACGTACGCGCACGGTTCTCCCAGCCGCACATCCGCGCCCTGGTGACCAGCGTGACGAACGAGCACGGCTTCACGCCCGCGGCGCTCCGCGGCCTCGACGCGCCCACGCTGCTCGTGTGGGGACTCGCCGATCGCCTGTTCCCGCCCGAGATGTTCGCCTACTGGCGGGCCCACCTGACCGCCACGATCGAGCGGCCCGCGGGGGTTGGGCACGTGCCGCACGTGGAGGCGCCGCTGTGGACGTGGCGGCGGCTCGTGCGCTTTGCCGAGGAGGTGACGGGCACGCGGGGTTGATGCCCTGCGGCTTGATACCGCTGAGTTGATAGAGGGGGGCGGATGCCTGTCCGCGAACCCCACGTCGTCACGCTCTCAGCCACGGACGGCGTGCCGCTCGCGGCCGACCTCCACCTCCCGGCGGACGGTGTCGTCACCCACGCGGTGGTGATCGCGCCGGCCATGGCGGTCAAGCGTCGCTACTACAGCGCGTTTTCGGCCTGGCTCGCCGAGGGCGGCGCCGCGGTGATCGTGCCGGACTACCGGGGCATCGGCGGATCCGGGCACGCCCGCACCGAGGCCTCGATGGTGGTGTGGGGAGAGCGTGACCTCCCCGCCGCCGCGGCCGCGCTCCGCGCGCGCTACCCCGACGTGCCGCTGCTCTACGTGGGACACAGCGCGGGCGGCCAGCTCTTTGGCCTGCTGGGCGGTCTGCAACAGGTCGAGGCGTTCGCCGGGGTGATGCTCGTGGCGAGCGGCAGCGGCTACTGGCGCCACTACGCCGGCTGGGCCCGCGCGGGGATGTGGGCGATCTGGCATGTCGGCCTGCCCGTGTTGACACGCTTGTTCGGATACCTGCCGATGCGCCGTCTGGGACAGGGGGAGGACGTGCCGAAGGGCGTGGCGCACGAATGGGCCAGGTGGGGCCGGCATCCCCGCTACGTCGGCAGCCACGCCGACGCGCACGGCGGGCTTGGTTACACCCGGTGGAGCGGCCCGCTGCGGGCGTACGCCGTGACGGATGACAGCTACGCGCCTCCCCCCGCGGTGGCCGCGTTGGTGGCGTTGTATCCAAACGCCGACGCGGAGACGATCACCGTCACGCCCGCCTCGCTCGGCGTGACACAGGTCGGTCACTTCGGCTTCTTCCGGCCCGCGTTCCGCGACACGTTGTGGGTCGAGGCGCGGGCGTGGCTGCACGCGCGGGCCGGGCTGGGCGAGCGGGCCGGGCTGGGCGAGCGGGCGCCGCTCCGCGAGGCGGCCGAGTAGCGCCGAGCGCCCCGATCAGCGCTCCTCGATCGCCAGCCGCACGAGCACCTCGTCCCAGCGGGTCGCCTGGGACCAAGTGGCGCCAGGGGCGGTGCTGTAGAACGTGGCGAACGTCGTGTCCGCGTAGATGTTCAGGCCGCCCGCCCACGCGAACTCCTCGACGCGGTAGTTTCCGATCATCGCGGAAGCGAGCTCGTTCGACAGCGCGACCCCGGACGCGGCCAGCGCCGGATGGGACGACGCCGCGACCTGCGCGCCGAGGTCCCCGAGGTCCATGTACTCACGCCGCCAGCCGTCCCCCTCGCCGGGCTCCACCCCTCGCGCCGCGGCGCGCGCGGCGACCAGGGCCTCCCAGGCTTCGGGCTCGTCCAACGCGATGCCGGACAGGGTGTCGAGCGCGGCCGCGACCGCGTCGAGGCGCGACAGGTCGGTGGCGGAGAACGTCAGCTCGCCGGTGATCTCGACGGGGTCCCGCGCCATCCGGTCGGCCAGCGCCGCGCCGTCCAGCGTCGGGTCGGCCACGAGCGCCGCGATCGCCGGGGTGTATTGCAGCCCGTCCCAGCCCACCCAGGTCTGCGCCGCGACCATCGTGTCGGCGTGCTCCCGGAGCGAGTGGGCAACCTCGAAGTAGGCCATGTTGCAGGCGTCGAACGCCACCAGATCGAGCGGCCCGTGCGCGTCCGTGAACACGCGGAGCCCGTCGTTCAGCTCGCCCTCGGCGATCGAGAGGTCATCCTCCGAGCCGTCGTCCCAGCCGATCCCGGGCGGCGGCTGGCCGTCGACGTACCAACCGGAGCCGTGGTTCCACAACACGAGCGCGTAGTGTTCGGCCGGGGCCGTCGCCGCCCCGAACATCAGGAAACGCGCCAAGGTCTCCGGGTCGGCCATGTCGAGCTCGCCCCAGTCGGCGAGCACCGGGGAGGTGACGGTGGCGAGCTTGTCGTCCCCGTGCAGATCGTAGACGCGAGTGCCGGTCCAGTCGCCGTCGGCGTCGTCATACCCCTCCGCACGATCGGCCAGCACGAGCACGCGCACCGCGCCGCCGGGCCCGCCCGCCTCGAGCTCGTTCAGATCGTGCATCACGTAGCTCTCGAGGTCGTTGTCGCCGACCAGGTAGACCAGCACGGTCCAGATCGCGTCCGTCTCCACGACGCCGGTGTCCTCGAGCGGCTCGCGCGGCGGCCGAGGCGGGCGCAGGTCGATCGACGGTTCCGCACAGCCGAGCAGGAAGAGCAACATCCCGCCACTCTACTCTCGAACCGGGTGGTACGTTGTGCGCATGTTCTGGCTCCTGCTCGCCTGCAAACAGCCCGAGGCCGCCCCCCGCGACCTCGACACGCTATCCCACGATCTGTGGTCGCACTACACCGCGGAGGACGACGAGGCGCTCCTGGCCGACGCGATCGACCTGAAAGGGCTCATCGACGAGGCCGCCCTGCCGATCGACGGGACGTTCACCGACCTGACGGAGGCGGAGGCGGGGGACGCCGGCGCCCCGGGCCTCGATCCGGCCCCGGCCGTGGGCCTGTTCACGGCGGGCTTCATCGACTGCACGCCCGACGAGATGGAGCGCATCCTGTTCTCGCAGGCGCAGATGGAGCTCTACCCGGGGAACTACACCGCTTACGAGCGGTCCTACACCGCCGATCTGGACGCCTACGAGGCGCGGCAGACCAACCGCCTCACGTGGGGCGCGAACTACTCGGTGGAGATCCCGCTCACCGGCTCCTACACCTCCGAGATCCTCGGCGGCGTGCACTTTGTTCCCGACGGAGAGGACGGGCCCTACCTGTTCTCGACCACGGTGATGCCCGCGCCGGCCACCACCGATCCCGACACCATCGTGTTCGACGTCGACCTGCAGATGGAGGTGTTCTACCCCCAAGAGGGCGGCGTGGTGCACCTGTTCGGCATGTGGCGTCACATCGACCTGCCGAACGGCTTCGGTACGGACAGCGACGTGGGCGTGACGCTCATCGTGGGCGGGCTGCACGATTGGGACGACGCCACGACCAAGATTTGTGACGAAGGGCGGATCTGACGATCCGCCCTTGAAACGGTCGCTCCGCTACTTGTCGCTGATCCGCCACCGGAACTTGGCCGCCACGTCCGCGAGCGCGTCCTCGTCGGAAGGGTCCTTTCCGGCGAGCTTCAGGATCATCCGCTCCACCAGCCGCTCGTTGAAGTCGGTGATGTTGTCGACCGACTCGTGGGAGGTGGTCGCGCCGGTGATCCACAGGTTGTCGGTGCCCTGTTGGCGCTCCATCGCGTGGGCATTGCCGGCCTGGATGGCCGCCGGGGTGAACTGGGGGGAGTAGCTCCACCGGCACTGTTGGAGGACGGAGATGTTCTGGGCGCCCTGGGCGCGCAGGTCGCGCTCGAGGATGTCCTGGAGCTCCTTGCTCTTCAGGTCGGTGTTGCCGACCTGGTAGCACACGTACACGTCGCGCCGGGTGCGCGAGCGGGCGGCGGCGGCGCGCGTCTTGTCGCCGGTGCGGCGTGCCACGAGCAGGCGCGAGTGGGACAGCGCCTCGTCGCCGTTGGCGGCGGCCTCGAACGAGTGGGTGTCCTGCTCCTGGAACCAACCTTCGGCGTCGACCAGGGTGGTGACGTACTCGCGCCACTCCATCGCGCCGTTGCCGATGGCATACGCCGCGATCTCCTCGTCGGTGAAGGGGAACCACCCGCGCGCCTCGTGCAGCCGCGTGGTGAGCACGAGGTGGTCGAATTCCAACGTGCCGTCCTTCGTGCGGACCTGGTACTTGCCGTCGGTGCGGGTGACCTCGCGGATTTTCGTGTCGGTCCGCACGTCGAGCTTGGAGGCGAGGTGTTGCCACAGGTGTTGCCACCCCGGCACCATCTCGCTCACCTGCAACGTCACGGCCGACCAGATGATGGACGGCACGTTCCAACGCAAGCCGTAGAGCGCGGGCACCTTGTCGAGGCCGCCGTAGCCCATGATCGACATCGTGCGCAGCGCGAACCGGGCGATGACGTCGAGCTCGCGGTCCCTCAGCCAGTCGCCGAACGGCTGGGCCATCTCGTCCTTCATCAGCCCGCCGCGCGTGCCCGCCGTGTCATCCGGGCAACCGTGCAGATCCCACTCGTGGAACACGAGCCAATCGGCGACGTACCGGGCCATCTGCAGGCCCGCCTTGATCGGGCCGCCGGTGCCGATCACGTACTTCTTGAAGTCCGTCTCCTCGCCCGATTCCGTGTGGATGACGTGGTGCTTCAGTTGGTAGGTGGTCATGCCCGCTTCCCGCATCCACGTCTGCACCGTGCGGTACCCGGTCGTGAGGTAGCAGGTTCCCATCTCGTGTCCGAGACCGTCGACCGTGAGGGTGAGCGCCTTGCCGCCGACCTGCGCGTCCCGCTCGAGCACGGTCACGTCGGCGATCTTGCGGTCGGTGAGGAGGCGCGCGAGGGACAGGCCGCCGGGGCCGGCGCCGATGATGCCGATGCGGGACATGGAGATCCGGGGAAGCGCGGGTTCTACCATACGCGCCGCGGCGTTGGGAGAGCCGCCCGCGCGACCGGCCGAACGGGGCCTATGAGCCCGCGGATCCGCTGATTGCGTCGTCCGCGCCGAGCCCTTCTCCCAGCAACAGCGCGTGCAGCCCGTCCGGGTTGTCCACGTGTACCCAGTGCCCGGCGTTTGGGAGCAGGTGCAGATGCAGCGTCGGCGGGGCCGCGGCGAAGCGTGCCAGCTCCTCGTCGGGCCAACGCTCGGAGCGCTCGGCCCGCACCACGTCCACGCGCGCGCGTCGTGACGGAGAGAGGAGCCACGGCCACGCGTCGGTGCGCGCGTAGTCCAACAACATCTCCTCGATGCCGTCGAGATCGAAGCGCCACACGAAGCCCGAATCGGGCGCCCCCGGACTCGCGCTGGGATCGACCGGCCGGAGGTTGGTGGTCATCCACTGGGCGAGCCCGGCGCTGAACCCCGCCTGGGTGAGGACCTCTACGATGCTGTCCCGACGGGGGAGGGGTTGCGGCACCACGCGCAGGGCCTGCACGACGCGCACCACCTCGGACTGGAGGGCCAGCGCGATGTCCGGCGGGCGCGGCGGCACGTCGAGCGCCCAGATGCGGTCGACCCCCTGGCCGCGGGCCTCGGCCTCCGCGCCCCACGCCATCGCCACCTTCCCGCCGAAGCTGTGGCCGATGGCCGTGCGCGGCTGGATCCCGAGCTTCGCCGCGAGCACGAAGAGATCCTCGGCGCACGCGGCGACCGTGTGCGGCGGTGGCGCGCCCCGGCTGTCCCCGTGATTGCGCAGGTCGGGCAACACGAAGCCCCACTCGGGGCGGGCCGCCACGAGGCGCCGGGCCACGGTGCGGAGGTTCTGGCCCGAGCCGAGGATGCCGTGCAGGAGCCACGCCCAGTGGGTCGGGGTGGCGCCGGGGGCGGTCTGGACGACGTGGTTGAGGAGGAAGGACATCGGGCCGCCTACCCGCGGGGCGCGGACGGGGCCAGGGGAGGGGACCGCGACGTCGCGGCGGGCTAAGGGGCCGGACAATGACTCCCCCCCGCGAACGCGCCGTCCTCGTCGGTGTCCAGCTCCCCGGGGTCGATCCGATCGACCACCAGGCCTCCCTCGCCGAGCTCGCCCGGCTCGTCAACACCCTCGGCTACGAGGTCGTGGGGGAGGTGAGCCAGCGCCGTGACGGCATCGCGTCCGCCGTGGTCCTCGGGGACGGCAAGCTCCAGGAGCTCGCGGAGTGGACCGCCGGCAGCGGCGAGGTCGAGCACGGCCCGCGCCGCGTCGTGAGCAAGGCCCGCGCGAAGTGGGAGTTCGCGAACGGCGACGACGAGGAGGAGGCTGTCGGAGAGGAGGGCGCCGAGGAGGAGGACGACGACGCGCCCGAGCAGGAGGAGGAGGCCAAGGTGCGCGCCTCCCGCCGCGCCGATCTCGTCGTGGTCGACCACGACATCAGCCCGAGCCAGGCGCGCAACCTGGAGACGGCGACCGGCGTGCCGGTGCTCGATCGCACGGGCGTCATCGTCGAGATCTTCCATCGCCACGCGCAGAGCCGCGAGGCCCGTCTGCAGGTCGAGATCGCGCGGCTGGTGTACCTCGTGCCGCGCATGCGGGCGTCCGGGGGCGCGGAGCGGCAGCGCGGCGGCATCGGCGGCAAGGGCGCGGGCGAGAGCGCGCTCGAGCTCGATCGTCGCAAGGTGCGGGATCGCATCGCCCAGCTCCGCGAGGAGCTCGAGTCCATCGAGAACGAGCGCGGGACCCGCCGCGCGCGCCGCGCCGATCAGCTCCGCGTCGCGCTCGTGGGCTACACCAACGCCGGCAAGAGCTCGCTCATGCGCGCCCTGACCGGCAGCGAGGTGTACGTGGCGGACAAGTTGTTCGCGACGCTCGACACCACCGTGCGGTCGCTCCACCCCGAGAGCGTGCCGAAGGTCCTGGTGTCCGACACCGTCGGCTTCATCAAGAAGTTGCCGCACGATCTCGTCGCCAGCTTCCGCAGCACGCTCGACGAGGCGCTCGAGGCCTCCCTGCTCCTCCACATCGTCGACGCGTCGGACCCCACCTTCCGCGCCCAGTACGACGTGACACGCGCCGTGCTCGCCGAGATCGGCGCCGACGAGGTGCCCTCGCGCCTCGTGCTCAACAAGATCGACCGGGTCGACGAGGCCACACGCGCCGCGCTAGTGGAGGAGTACCCCAACGCCCTCGTCCTCTCGGCGCACGATCCCGCCGACGTCGCGGCCATGCACGACTTCATCGTGGCGTGGTTCGAGAAGGACATGGCCGAGGTCGAGCTGTTCGTCCCCTGGGCCCGCGGGGCCGTGGTCGGCGAGATCCACACGCGCGTGCGCGTCGTCTCCGAGGCCCACGAGGACGACGGGACGCGGTTCCTCGTGCGCGGGCGCAAGGAAGACGTGGCCCGCCTCGTCGGGTTGTTGGCCTGATCGACGGCGCGTTCAAGGGGCTCCCGCCGCTCCTCCCGCCGACACCGATCGCGGAGGTGGGCGCGCTGGGGTGGAGCTTGCTGGACGACTCGCTGCCGGCCGTGGTCGCGGTGCTCCGGGTCGACGCGTTGACGCACAACCGGGCGTGGATGCGTGCGTTCCTCGCCCGCACCGGCGCCGTGCTCGCGCCGCACGCCAAGACGACGATGAGCCCGGCGTTGTTCGCGCTCCAGGTGGAGGACGGCGCGTGGGGCCTCACGGTCGCGACCGTGCACCAGGCCGAGGTGGCGCGGCGGGCCGGCGTGCGGCGCCTCGTGCTCGCCAACGAGCTGGTGACGGGCCCGGAGCTCGCGTGGTTGGTGCGCGTGCTCGCGGAGGATCCAGGCCTGGAGATCCACCCGCTCGTGGACAGCGTCGAGGGGGTCACCCGCCTTGCGCACGCCGCCACGGCGCTCGATCGCCCGATCGCCGCGCTGGTGGAGATCGGCTGGGCGGGCGGACGCGCCGGGTGCCGGTCGACGGAGGAGGGGATGCGGGTGGCGCGCGCGGTCGCGGCGTCCCCGTCGCTCACGCTGCGGGGGGTCGAGGCGTACGAGGGGCTCATCACCGCGCCTGACCCGGAGGTGCGCGAGGCGCGGGTGCGCGCGTTCCTCGACACCGTGTGCGCCGTGGCCGAGGGCTGCCTCGCCGAGGGGCTGTTCGCGCCGGGCACGCCGCTGCTCACCGCGGGAGGCTCCACCTTCCTCGATCTCGTGGCGGGCCGCTTCGCCCCGCTCGCGAGCCACTTCGTGCCGCTGTTGCGGAGCGGTTGTTACCTCACCGGCGACCACGGGATCTACGCCGCCGCCATGGCCCGCCTGCACGCGCGCGACCCGTCCCTGGTCACGCTCGGCGGCCTCGAGCCGGCGCTGGAGGTGTGGGCGACCGTGCTCTCCCGGCCCGAGCCGGAGCGGATCATCGTGGCGGCGGGCAAGCGGGACATCGGCATCGACGCGGGCTTCCCGGTGCCGATCCGCACCGCGCGCCCCCACGAGGGGCCTCCCACCGCGCTCGTGGACGCCCGGGTGGTGGAGGTGAACGACCAGCACACGCACCTCGTCGTGCCCGCCACCAGCCCCCTGCGCGTCGGGGATCGCGTGGCGCTCGGGATCACCCACCCGTGCACCACCTTCGACCGGTGGTCGGTGCTCCTGTGTGTCGATGCGGCGTGGCACGTGGTGGGCGCCGTGCGGACGTATTTCGGGTAGTGCGGCACGGCGTTAGGAGCCGCGGATGGCAACCCTGGTCGAGGCCATCGCCGTCTCCCTCGCGCCGGGCATCGGCCTGAACGCCGTCATCTTCTACAACACGAGCCTGCAGAACCGGTTCATCTACATCACGGGCCGCACGCGGGAGGTCAACCGGGAGGCGCGCACCCTTCGCGATGCCACCGATCCCCTCGGGCGCGAGCGGCTCGCGAGCCTGCGCTACCAGGTCGACCTGTTGAGCCGGCGCAGCCAGATCGTGCGTCGCTCGATCCTGGTGGTGTACATCGCGCTGATCGGCCTCGTGCTCACGATCCTCGAGCTGCTCGTGCTCGCGGCGGCGAGCATCCCGGGGCTCGAGTTCGCCTCGCTCCTCACGTTCGGCGCGGCGCTCGTGGCGATGTCGATCGCGACGATGCTCTCGTGGTCCGAGACCTACCTGTCCCAGCGCACGATCCTCGAGGACATCCGGACGAGCTTCCCGCCGCCTACGTGACCTCGCCGCCTACGTGACCTCGGCCCCTACGTGACCTCGGCCGGAGTCCCCCGCCGCTCGTGCCACATCCGCGCCAGCGCGAGGTCGACCGACCAGGCGCCCGCCCCCTCCACGAGCACGAGCCCGGCGAGCGCGAGCGCGAGGAGGTGGTACTCGAAGCCCTCGCCGGCGGCCTGCCCACCCCAGTTCATGAAGAACCCGTTCGGCAGGTGCACCATGAACACGGCGCCCGCCATGACCGCGACGATGCCGGCGGCGGCGATGCGGGCGAAGGCGCCGACGATCAGGCCGAGGCCGCCCAACGACTCGGCGAGGATGACGAGCACCGCCATCCACGCGGGGATCCCCATCCCAACGGTGAACGACTCCATCGTGGCGTCGTACCCTGGGCCGCCGAACCAACCGAAGAGCTTCTGCGCGCCGTGGGCGAACATCACGATGCCGAGCACGACGCGGCACACGAAGAGCGCGCCGCTGGGGCGGGTGTCGAACAGGGTGTCCATGGGCGCTCCCTGAAGGAACGCTGGCGACGGGACGGCGGGTGACAAGGGGCTTCCACGCCGGTAACCGTCACGTGACAGTCCGGGTGACACACTCGATACAGGTCGAGGCGCCCCAATCCTCGCCGAGCGTCGCCGGGCCCGCGCCGGTGTGCGCGGCGTCTGGGCCGTTGGTGTCCGTGTTGCTCTCGAGGTTGTCGTGGGTACGACCGGCCACCCTGAACGGGCGCCCCGCCAGCGAATAAACGCCGTTGTCGAACGACAAAGGCCGGGCGCCCTCGTCCCGATGCGCACGAGGTCACTCGCGGGGGCCCGGACATTGGCGCACACCGGGCGGCGCTGCCACGCGGAAGATCGGTTAAGCTCCGGCGCCATGTACGCTGTCGTCCAGTACAAACCACGCCGTGGGGCCCGCAACTCCAACCTTGCTGGGCTGGCTACCCTGGCGGCGCAGGCGCTGCAAGGGGGAGCGAAGGTGCTGGTCCTGCCCGAGATGGCGGCCACCGGCTATCGCTTCCCGAACCCCGAGGCCATCCGGCCGATGTCGGAGGCGCCGCGGGGGCCCACGTTCCGCACGTTCGCCCCGCTCGCGCGCCAGTACAAGGCGCACGTGGTGGTCGGCTTCGTCGAGGATCACGAGGGCCGCCTGTTCAACTCGGCGCTGGTCATCAACGCCGAGGGCCGGCTCGAGGCGCTCTACCGCAAGCGCCTCCTGTACATCGACGATCACACCTGGGCGAGCCCCGGCGACCTGCCGTACCCGCAGTTCACCACCCCCTACGGCACCGCCACGGTGGGGATCTGCATGGACATCAACGATCCCCGCTTCATCACGCACATCCGCCGCACGCGGCCGGACATCGTGTGTTTCCCCACCAACTGGGTGGACGAGGGGATCGACATCCAGAAGTACTGGGCCACCCAGCTGCGTGGGTGGAACGGCACGCTGGTCGCGGCCGACCGGTGGGGAGAAGAGGACGGCGTCGGTTTTGCCGGGCGGTCCGCGGTCATGCGGCGCGGCGAGACCATCGTGAGCGGCCCCGCCGAGGGGGACGGCTGGTGGGCCGCGCCCTTCGTGAAGGAGCCCGCGGCGGCCGCGGTACCCAAGAAGGAGGTGGCGGTCGTGGCCGCCACACCGGAGGAGGCGCCCGCGCCGACCCCCCCTGCCCGCACGTCCGAGGCGGAGTAAGGGTAGACCAGCAACGGCCGACGCACCTCGACGAGCTTGCAAATGGGCCCGTTCACCTTCCTGTTCGTCTTCTCGTTGTTCGCCATCGCCGTGAAGATGGCGCAACGCTCGCAGAACAAGTGGCTGTACTCCTCCACCGCGGAAGCGTTGGGGATGACCTACTTTCCCGGCGGCATGTTGAGCGCCCCGGTCCTCCAGGGCGTGCACGACCGCACGGCGGTGCGCATCGAGTACCTCACGCGCTCCGAGGGCAAGAAGCAGAAGCCCTACACGAAGATCGTCGCGGTCGGCGTCGCGCCGGGCCTGCGGTTCGAGGGCGAGGGCTTCGGGATCCTCAAGGTCTTCACGGGGGCCGACCACGCCACGGGGGACGAGGGGTTCGACCGTGCCGTCCTGGTGCGGGGCGAGGTCGCGCTGCTCCAGGCGCTCCTCGACCAGGACACACGGCGCGCCCTCCAGCGCGCGATCGCCGACCACAAGGTGGTCGTGAACGACGAGAGCGTGGTCGTCGAGCTCGAGACGCACGAGAACGGGATCGATCTCGTCCAGGCGATGTTGCGCACGGTGGCGGGCCTCGCGCAGCGCCTCGGGGACCCCGGCCAGCAGGGCCTCGCGGCGAAGCTCGCCCGCAACGTCCGGTCCGACCAGGAGCCGCTCGTTCGGCTCGCGTGCCTGCGCGCGCTGGCGGACGATCACGGGGGGCCGGCGGCGGCGGCCGCGGCACAGGGCGCGCTCGACGATGACGACGCCCGGGTCGCGCTCCTGGCCGCCCGCATCCGCGGGGAGACCGCGCGGTTCGAGGCCGCCTCGGTCGAGGCGCTCCGCGCGTACGCCCCGCACGACCCCGACGGGCTCGCGCGCACGCTGGTGAAGCTCGGCGATCCGGAGCCCTTGATGGCGCTGCTCGAGCTGCAGGACTCCGCCGTGCGGGTCGCCGCGCTTCACGGGCTCGCGCGCATCGGGACGCCCGATCACGTGCTCACGATCCTGCCGCTCTCGAAGGGGCTGTTCGGCGACGACGCGGTGAAGACGGCCGCGCGCGGCGCGGTCGAGAGCATCCAGGCGCGTGTCGGCGCGGGCGCGGGCGGCCGGGTCACGTTGGCGGAGGCCGGCGGCGAGGTGTCCCTGGCGGCCGAGCCGGGCCGGGTCTCCGTCGTGACTCCGCGCGGGCGCGAGCGCGAGTAGCTACCGCCCGCCGAAGTCCTTCTCCTTCGCGTACCGCGCGATCTGATCGACGTAGTCGAACACCGAGGGCGCCCGGTCCGTACCGAGGAGCGGCCCGAGGTGGCGCCTCAGGTTCGTCGTGTCGAACAGCGGGTTGCCGCGGAAGTAGGGGAGGTAGGCCGAACCGCCGCGGAGGATGCGGCGGCCGCGCTTCGTGAGCGAGAGCGGGCCGCGGATCACCGGGCGGACCCAGCGCAGGTAGAAGTCGGGGTCGATGGTGCGGAGCGGCGGGCGGTCGAGCAGCTCCGCGAAGCGGGCGGCGAGCGCGTCCACGCGCGGGGCGTCGTCTCCCGCTGCGAGGTGGAAGCAGGAGCCGATCGTGCTCGGGTCACGACGCAGGGCGACCAGGGCGTCGGCGACGAAGTCGACCGGCACGATGTCGACGAGGGTGTCCGCGCGCCCCGGGAACAGCCGCCACCAGCCCCGTGCGTAGAGCATCAGCGGCCAGTACAGGACGTTGAAGGACTCGGTGGCGCCGGTCCGGCTGTCCCCCACGATGATCGACGGGCGGTGGATCGTGACGGGCAGCCCCTCCGCGATCGCGGCGCGCACGTGGCCCTCGGCCTGGCACTTCGACCACTCGTAGCTGTTGCGGAAGCCCTGGCCGACGTCGGCCTCCGTCTCGAGCACCCGCCCGGTGCGATCGCCCGCGACGTACGCGGTGCTGACGTGGTCGTGGCGGGCCAGGCGGCCGCGATCGGCGAGGCGCCGCGCCAGGGTCAGCATCGCGAGCGTGCTGTCCACGTTCTCGCCGGCCGCCTTGTCCTGGGGCATGTCGAAGCGCACGGAGGCCGCCGAGTGGATCAGCGAGGTGACCTCGGCGTCCACGCGGCCGTGGTCCCGCTCGGAGAGGCCGAGGCCCGGCGCCGACACGTCTCCCCGCACCACGTCGAGCCGCTCGGGATCGACGCCGGGGACCCGCGCGCGGAGCGCATCGCGCCGCTCGGCGAGGTGGGCGTCGTCCTTCGCGCGCACCAACGCGAGCACGCGCATGGCGGGATCGGCGAGCAGGCGGGGGAGGAGCGCGGTGCCGACGTGGCCCGTGGCCCCCGTCAGCAGGATGGCGCCGGTGGTCACCCGGTGCGGCGGCGGCGGAGCCCGGCGGCGGCCGCCACGAGGAGGCCGAGCGCGCCGAAGGTCCGGGTGGAACCGGGAACGGTGGCGCAGCCGACCAGCTTCAGGTCGTCCATCATCGCGTCGTGGAGCTTGCCGTCCGGCACGTCTCCGAACAGGCCGCCGCGGGGCGCCTGCATCGGCGTCCAGTCGTCCACACAGTCGTCCCCGACGAGCCAGCTGCCCTCTTCCGGGAAGGTGCCGGCAGCGCCGGACTCCGTTTCCCAGTAGACGTACCAGCCCTTGCAGCTGCCCGCGGCGTCCGCGGTGATCGCGTAGATGCCGAGGTCCGGGGCGCCGAAGGAGAGCGCCATGTCCGTGGGCACGCCCTCGAGGACCACCTGGAGCGTGACCGGGGCGCCGCTCTCGCCGGCGCTCGGGCCCCAGTCGGCCCAGAAGGTCCCGCTGCCGTCATCCACCGCCATGCGCACGGGCGGATCGCCTTCTCCGAGGGTGCCCGCCGCGAAGTCCTGCGTGAGGTAGGAGCCCGACACGCCGGGGCCCATCTCGTTGTAGTCGGCCGCCATGATGTTCGAGCGGTGGCCGGAGGAGCACATCCACATGCTCATCACGGCGAACCGCGCGTCCGTCACGCCCATGGCGATGTTCTCGCCGATGTACCCGGTCTCGGTGTAGTACCGGGCGACGCGGGTGCCGAAGTCCTCGTTCGAGCCGTCACAACTCTCGTGCTGGAAGCACTCGTTCTCCTCCATCTGCTCCGAGTGCCAGCGCGACACCTCGGTCAGATCGAGGTCGATGTACAAGGGCGACTTCGGGATCTGCTCGGAGTCCTCGAAGTCGTCGAACCCGCAGCCAGCGGCCGAGTACTCGTTCTCGAACTCCTCCGGCGCGACCCGCGCGGCGTTGGTCCACAGCTGGAGCTGGCGCTCCGCCTTGGAAGGAAAACCGTCGACCGGGACGCCGTAGGCGCCGCCGCCGTTGCTGGCGGCCACCGTGGCGAGGAGCGCGAGCGACACGAGTTCCATGATCAGGCTCCCGAGAGGTGACGGCGGATGACCTCGTAGCTGCGCTCGTAGCTGCGCTCGAGCTGCTCGAGCACGACCTTCTCGATGGCGCCACCCACGAGGGGGATGGACACCTTGATCTCGCCCTCGATGATGCGCTCGCAGCCGTCGGGCGCGGGGATCACGCGGGAGGTGCCCTCGCAGCGCACCTTGTCGGGGATCACGTCGGAGAGGACCTTCCACGTGGTGGTCATCGTGTCGTCGTCCGCCTCGACGATCTGCACGTAGGAGAAGCGGCTGGTGCCGAGCGCGCGCTGGGCGAGGGCCGGGAGCTCCTTGCGGGGGGAGACCCGAAGCTCGTCGTACGTGCGGGAGCCGTCCCGGCGGCGCTCGATCACCTCGACGTCGATATCGCTGGCGGCCGCGATCTTCTCGTCGAGCTCGGGCTCCCGCGTGCCGTCCCAGTACACCCGGGGGGAGACCGCGAAGTGATGAGAGATGCGGATCTGCATGGGGCGGAAGGGTACGGCCCACTTCGCGCTTCGGCAACCATGGCGCTGTCAAGGTTCTGCAACCCGTGTGGGACGGGCGTGTGGGGGGACGGCGCGCGCCTGTGAACGCCGTGGTTCGGTTAGGATGCGCGCTCGCCTCGAGGCCCCATGTCCCCGCTGTTGCTGCTCCTCACGCTCTCCGGACGCGCCGGGGCCATCCTCCCGCTGCCCGTGTACCCGGAGTGCGGCGAGATCGACCGCGAGGACCTCTGTCCCACCGACCTGGACGAGGAGTGGTGGCAGATCAGCTACATCCCCGACGGCTCCCGCGACACCGTACGCCCCGAGGAGCTCGCCATCGGCTCGGGAAACGCGGCCGACCGTGCGTGGCGCATCACGACGGGGCGCACCGACGTGCTGCTCGCCGTCCTCGACTCCGGCGTCAACTGGAACAACGGCCGGTACGTCAACAAGATCCAGCTCCACAGCGGCGAGCTCCCGCTCCCCCAGCTCGCCGACGGGACGACCGCCACCGACTGGGATCTCGACGGCAACGGCATCGTCAACGTGCAGGACTACGCCGGTGATGCGCGCGTCACGATGGACGCGGGGCGCGACTTCGCGGACGGGCGGCTCGACCCGTCCGATCTGCTCGCGGTGTTCTCGGACGGCGTGGATGATGACGGCAACGGGTTCGTCGACGACATCGCCGGCTGGGACTTCTTCGCGGACGACAACGACCCGTACCACGAGTACGCCGAGGACTTCGGCACCCACGGCGACGGCGTGATCGAGTCCATGGCCGCGGAGGGCGGGGACGAGGAGAACGGCGACATCGGGCAGTGCCCGAACTGCGCGGTGCTGCCGCTGCGGATCGGCGACACGTTCGTCACGGACGGCAGCCGCGCGTCCATGGGCATCGCCTACGCGGTCGAGCGCGGCGCCGTGGGCGTGAACCTCGCCGTGGGCGCGCTCACGAACCCCGACTTCGCCACCGCCGCGGCCTCCTGGGCGCGCGACCGGGGCGTGAGCATCGTCGGCGCGGCGGGGGACGAGAACGCGTACCACCACAACTTCCCGGCCATGATGGACGGGATCTTCTACGTGCACTCCATCCGCTCGAACAACAACAACGAGGACAGCGGCGCCTTCAGCTACCTCAACTTCTTCAACTGCAACAACTACGGCCCGCGCCTCACGCTCGTGGCGGACTCGCCCGCGTGCGCCACGGGCGCGGTCGCCATCACCACCGGCACCGTGGGCCTGGTCCACTCCGCCGCGCGGGACGCCGGCCTGACCCTCACCGCGGACGAGGTGTACCAGGTCATCGTCACCTCGGTGGACGACGTGAACCTGTCCGCCGCCGACGTCGAGCGCGCCGCGACCTACCCCTCGGGGGAGGGCTGGGACGCGTTCTACGGCTACGGCCGCCTCAACGCCGGGCGCGCGGTCGAGCGCGTCTCCGCCGGCGACATCCCGCCCACGATGGACGTGTCGAGCCCCGCCTGGTTCGAGACCATCGATCCGGGCGTCGGCAGCCTCGCCATCGAGGGCTACGTCGCGGCCGATCGCTCCGCGTCCTACAGCTACGCGGTCGAGTACGGCGTGGGGGACGATCCCCGCACGTGGACGCAGCTTACGAGCGGCAACGGCACGTCGCGCTTCGAGGGCACGCTCGCGACGCTGGACCTGTCCACGCTCGACACCGCGGCGATGCTCGAGGCCGAGCGCAACGAGACCATCCTCGAGCGCATGGACCGCGTGTTCACCCCCGCCGTGACCGTGCGCGTGCGCGTGACCGACGCCGAAGGCCGCGTCGGCGAGACCCGGAAGACCTTCTTCGTCTACCCGGACCCCGACACGGTCGCCGGCTTCCCCCTCGACCTCGGCGGCTCCGGCGAGTCGTCGCCCCTGATGGCCGACCTCGACGACGACGGCGTGTTCGAGATCGTCATCGCCGACTCCTCCGGCAACGTGCACGCGTTCGACGGCACCGGGCGCGAGATCGACGGCTGGCCGGTCCAGACGGACGTGAGCCCGCGCTTCCACACCGGCGCCCCCGGGGTCAGCTCCGGCGAGCTGCCCGCCCTGCACGACGGCATGATCGCCACCGCCGCCGTGGGTGACCTCGACGGGGACGGCTCCCCCGAGGTGTTCGTCGGCACGAGCACCGGCTCCGTGTACGCCTGGCATGCCGACGGCTCGCGGGTGACCGGCTACCCCGTCGAGATCGTGGGGCGCACGCCCGCCGAGTTCGACTCCACCCACGTGTACGACAACGGCATCGCGGGGGCGCCCACCCTCTACGATCTCGACGGGGACGGCACGCTGGAGGTCATCGTGGCCGCGATGGACCAGCGCCTCTACGTGTGGGACGCCGCGGGCGAACCCTGGGGCCCGTACCCCATCGACGTGTGCGCGCCCGAGTTGTGCGGCGAGGCGGGCACCCGGATCATCGCGAGCCCGGCCGTGGGCGATGTCGACAACGACGGCGAGGTCGAGATCGGCGTCGGCAGCAACGAGACCGTCAACGACGGCAACTCCTCCATCAGCTACCTGTTCGACGCCGTGAGCGGCGTGGCGGAGGACGGCTGGCCGCTCATCGAGGGCGGCCTCATCAACGAGGCCGGCCTGCTGCCGATCGTGGGCGAGGGGCACCCCGCGTCGATGGCGTTCGCGGACCTCGACGGCGACGGGGATCTGGAGATCTCCTCCGCGGTCATGCTCGGGCAGACCCCGCTCTACCACCACGACGGCACCGTCGCGCGGGACCTCTCCTACGTGGCGACGAGCTTCGGCGAGGGGAGCAACACGAACCAGCCCAGCTTCGTACAGATGACGAACAACCCCGGCTTCGGCGACATGACGGGGGACGGCGTGCCCGAGTACGTCATGGCTGGCGCGGGCACGTACTACCTCATCGCCTTGCCGCTCATCACCGCCGTCGACTGGCAGAACGTCGTGGGCGCGTGGGACGGCGCGACCGGCGAGCACCTCCCGGGTTGGCCGCGCCAGATCGAGGACCTCCAGTTCCTCGTCGCGCCCGCCATCGCCGACCTCGACGGGGACAACAAGGCCGAGGCCGTCATGGGCAGCGCGGGGTACCTCCTGCACGCCTGGGACGCCGCCGGCATCGAGCCCGACGGCTGGCCCAAGTTCACCGGGAACTGGATCCTCGGGAGCCCGGCCGTCGGCGACATCGACGGCGACGGCTACGTGGAGGTTGTCGTCTCCACCCGCGAGGGCAAACTCTTCGCGTGGCACACCAAGGGCCACGCCGATCAGGCAATCGGCTGGCAGAGCATCCACCACGATCCGCAGAACACGGGCAACTTCCACACGCCGCTGGCCACGCAACGCGGCCCGGAGCTGGAGGAGGAGAACCCCCAGGGGTGTTGCGAAGGCGGCACCAAGGCGTCTCTCCTCTGGCTCGCCCCGCTCGGCTTGTTCTGGCGTCGCCGCCGCTCCGCCTCGACCTCCCCCGCCGCATCCACTGGCCGTTCCTCGCAAGGGACCACATGAACGCGATCGACATCCTCAAGGCCCGCGGCTTCTTCAACCAGTGCACCGACGAGGACGCCCTCCGGAAGCTCATGGACGAGGGCCCGGTCACCTTCTACGTCGGGTTCGACCCCACCGCGGACAGCCTGCACGTCGGGCACCTCGTGCAGGTCATGGCGATGGCGAACCTGCACCGCGCCGGCCACAAGGCGATCCCCGTGGTCGGCGGCGGCACCGTGCAGGTGGGCGATCCGAGCTTCAAGGACGAGACGCGCGAGTTGCTCACCCCCGAACGCATGGAGGCCAACAAGGCCAAGATCGGCGCCCAGCTCGCGAAGTTCGCGCCGGGCACGCTGGTCGACAACGCCGACTGGTTGATGAAGCTCAACTACGTCGAGTTCATCCGCGACATCGGTCGCCACTTCTCCGTGAACGTGATGGTGAAGGCCGAGAGCATGAAGCAGCGCCTGGAGCGCGGCCAGGGGCTCTCCTTCCTCGAGTTCAACTACCCCCTGCTCCAGTCGTACGACTTCCTGGAGCTGTATCGGCGCTACGGCTGCCGCCTCCAGGTGGGCGGTGGTGATCAGTGGTTCAACATCATCAGCGGAGCCGATCTCATCCGGCGCGTGGAGGGGGGGAGCGCATTTGGGCTCACGACGCCGCTCCTCACGACGGCCAGCGGCGCCAAGATGGGGAAGACCGTGGCGGGCGCGGTGTGGCTCGACGCCGAGAAGGTCTCGCCGTTCGACTACAACCAGTACTGGTACAACTGCGACGATCGCGACGTGGAGAAGTTCCTGAAGCTCTTCACCTTCCTCCCGATCGAGCAGATCGAGGAGGCGGTGAAGGGCGACATCCGCGCGGCCAAGCGCCTGCTCGCGGACGAGGCGACCGCGATCGTGCACGGGCGCGACGTGCTCGTGCCGAAACACGTCACGACGTTGCCAAAGAAGCTCGTCGACCTGCTGGTCGAGACCGGCCTGGTGCCCTCGAAGTCGGAGGCGCGTCGCAAGCTGAACGACGGCGTCCGCTTCGGCGGGGAGAAGCTGCACGATCCCGATTTTGTGGTCGCGAGCCCCGGCACCCTCCAGCTCGGGAAGAAGAAGGTCGAGTTGTGCCTCCCTTGAGGCGCGAAGACGCGCTCTTCTCGTGGTTCGAGCGGATCAACGGGCCCGCGTGGGGCAACGTGCTCGACGCCGGCACCGGGGAGCACTCGCTCGGCTGGGTCGGGTCGTTGCCGGCGCGTTCGGTCACGGCGGTCACCGTGGAGGCGTGGCGGATGGCCGGCCTCGCGGAGGTGGCGCCCCAGGCGCGCGTGCTGCTCGGGGAGTGGACCGACCCGACGCTCCTGCACGGCGAGTCCTTCGACCAGGTGCTGGTGGACTACGTCATCGGCGCGATCGACGGCCACGCGCCCTTCTTCCAGTACGGCTTCCTGGAGCGCCTGCGGCCCCACGTGCGCGGCCGCGTCTACCTCGTCGGCCTCGAGCCCCAGCCGCGCGACGGCAGCGTGCTGGACGAGGTGTGCCGCGTGCGCGACGCCTGCATCCTGCTCGCCGGTCACCGCTGCTATCGCGAGTATCCGCGCACGCTCGTGCAGCAGTGGCTGGAGCGCACCGGGTACCACGTCCTCGACGCGCAGGACTTCCCCAACCGCATCGGCCCGCGCTTCGTCAACGGGCAGCTCGACGTGGCCCTTCGCAAGGTGAAGCTGTTCCGTGACCCCGGGCTGAGGGTCGCCATGGAGGCCACCATCGCCGACGTGCGGGCCCGCGCGCTCGATCTCGGCGAGGTCACCTGGGGGGCCGACTACGTGATCGCCGCCGCCGTTGACGGCGGATCGGCCGGATGACAAGCTGACGCGATGAAGAGCATCGTGGCCGGCGGGGGCGTCCTGGCGCTCGTCGCCGGGGTTGGATGGAGCGCCGGATGCAGCGGCGGCAAGGCCTCGGCGGCGCGGCGGGAGGGCCCGCCCCCCATCGTGCTCTTGTCGATGGACACGTTCCGTGTCGATCGCATCGGCGCCTACGGCAACCCGAACGGCCTGACCCCCAACCTCGACGCGTTCGCCGCCGAGGCCGTGGTGTTCGAGAACGTGTACAGCCAGGCGGTGCAGACGGCGCCGTCGCACACGAGCCTGTTCACGAGCCGGTACCCGAGCGAGCAGATCGGCACCAACCGCCAGCCGTACGTCCCCAAGGAGATGCCGCTCCTGGCCGAGCTGCTCTCGCTCTACGACTACCAGACCGGCGCGTTCGTGGGCGGCGCGGACCTGTCGCCCTGGCGCGGCCTGAACAAGGGGTTCGACACCTACGAGGCGTCGGTGGACTTCGGGTCGTTCTTCCACACCGGCCCGATGGCGCTCGCGTGGCTCGACAAGGTGGAGCAGGACCGCCCGTACTTCCTGTTCGTGCACGGCTACGACACCCACTCGCGCTACCTGAAGCCCCCGCCGTACGGCTACGCGCACTCCGACGCCCGCATCGAGAACGAGGGCCAGAACGCCGCGCGCAGCGCGACCGAGCGCCTCGTCGACGGGGTGATGTACCCGGACTTCAACGGCCTGATGCAGTCGTACGAGACCGAGCTGCGGCCACGCTCCGACGCGGCCAAGGCCAACCTCGCGAAGGGCGACGGGTCGGACGACCAGGCCGTTCGTGTCACCGAAGCCGACGTCGACCTGATCCGCGACGTGTACGACGGCGCCGTGTCGTACGCGGACACGATGGTCGGCACGTTCCTGGCCGGGCTCGAGGAGCGCGGAGTGCTCGACGAGGCCGTGGTCGTGATCCTGGCGGACCACGGCGAGCAGCTCGGCGAGCACGGGCTGTTCGGGCACTGCTGCGAGGCGCGGGACGAGGAGGCGCGGGTGCCGCTGATGGTCCGCCTCCCCGGCGGAGAGGGCGGCGGGCGCCGCGTCTCCGGGCTGGTGGAGCTGGTGGACGTGATGCCATCGCTGGTCCAGCTGGCCGACGCGACGCCGCCCGCGCGCATCCACGGCCGCTCGTTCGCCGCGGCGCTGCGGGGCGCGCCGTTCGAGGGCCGCCGCTTCGCGTTCACCGAGGGCAGCGAGATGATGCGCCTCGTCACCATGCGCGGGCCCGAGGGGCGGCTCACCTACACGGGCCTCTCACCCTCCGCGCCCCTGCTCGGTGACCTCGTCGAGGCCGCGCGCCTGGACGGGCCCGCGTTCGTGGTCGACGGAGACGTCTCCGACGCCAGCCGCGCGGAGATGCGCACGGGGATGGTGACCTGGCTGCGCTCGCTGACGCCGACACCCACGGGCATCGGGAGCACGGGCGAGATGCCGGAGGCGCTGAAGAAGTCGCTGCGCGAGCACGGCTATTGGAACGTGAAGGAATGATCCTCTCCCTGCTCCTCGCGTGCGCGTCGCCGCCGGAAGCGCGCTTCGATCGGGACGAGATCCTCGGCCGCGTGCTCGCGCGTGTCGACACCGACAAGGACGGCCGGGTCACCGCCGAGGAGTACGCGCGGGTCGACTTCTCGGGGCCGACCTTCGTCGAGGCCGACACGGACGGGGACGGCGCTCTCTCCATCGCCGAGCTGCGCACGATGACCCTCGCCCAGGACCCGACCACGTTCTACCGGGCGCCCGATCTCGTCTTGAAGAGCGGGAAGACCATCCCCGGCTCGGGCGGAAACGCCGACGCGGTGAAGCACGACGGGCCGGCCGGCGGGCCCGGTGGCGGCGGTGCGCAGGGGGGGCCGGGGGGCGGTGCGGAGGGCGGCCCCGGCGGCCCTGGTGGCGGCGGCCCCGGCGGCGGTGCGCAGGGTGGGCCGGGTGGCGGCGGCCCTGGTGGCGGCGGCCCCGGCGGTCCCGGTGGCGGCGCTCCAGGGGGTCCGGGCGGGGAGGCGAAGGGCGCGCCCGGCGGCGGGGGAGGGAAGAAGACCGGCGACCGCATGCAGCCGCCCGTCTCGCTGCTGGTGCTCCGGATCCTCCACGCGGAGGTCGCCTCCGTCGATCCCACCATCCCCTTGCCCTCCGAGGAGGAGATGAACCGCATCGGGTACACCAACACGCTCGAGTCCGAAGAGGCCGTGGCGTTGCTGCGCGCGCTCGAGGAGGCCGCGGCCAAGGCGAACGTCGGCTTTCCCGCCACGCTCCGCGCTGCCACGCGCGCGAGCCGACCGGCCGCTCCGGCGGGGATCCCGGCGACAACCGCTGCCGACCCGTGACCACCGGGAGACGACCCGCGAGGTCCCACGCGTAGATGTTCTCCTCCAAAGGGAGGAACGCGTCCATGGACACGGAACGGCGGGGATGGTGGGTGGGGCTCGCCCTGTGCGGCCTCTTGCTCGCGGGGTGCCCCGGGCCCATGGGGGGCGGGGGCATCATCGGGGACGCGTCCGACTTCGTGAACCTCGACAAGGACGGCGACGAGGCGGTCACCGTCAACGAGTTCTCGAAGTGGGGGAAGGACCAGGGAGTTCTGGACGCCTTCATGGGGAACACGAAGGGTGAGGTCGCGAACACCGCGCTGTCCCAGGGCCTCTACGACATCTGGGACGTGGAGGGCTCGGGCATCACCGAGGCCGAGTGGAACGAGGGGCTCCGCGCGTGGTTCCCCGACGCGGACACGCAGGAGTTCACGAGCTGGGATCTCGATCAGGACGGCTCGCTCGACGGCGACGAGCTCGTGGCCGGCTTCGCCCACACCGATCTGTTGCGCGGCTGGGACGACGACGGCGACGGGACGCTCACGATGGACGAGACCTACCGCCGCTTCTACGACGTGTTCGACCAGGACAGCGACGGGACGCTCACCTCGGACGAGTGGACCCGCGGGCTGGCGAGCTGGAACTGGGGTTTCTGATGCGCCGCCTGCTCGTCGGGCTCGCCCTGGCCGGCGCATCGGCCGCGTGTGCGGGCACCGGCAGCCCGCGCGCGGTGTCGGACTGGATGGACGAGGGGACGGTGCAGGTGCACGGGGTGAGCGACGGGGGGGCCCCGCTCATCGGCGGGGGGCTGGTGCGGCGCGTGAGCGAGGGGGGCTTCGTCGGCTTTCGAGGGATGCTCCCGGTCTGGGGCACCGGGTCGTACACCGGCGAGGTGTTCGGGCGCGGCTACTTCACGCCCGACGCGCGCTCGAGCCTGTTCCTCGAGGGGGACGCGGGCCTTCACCTCGTCCGGGGAGGGACGACCTTCATCCCCTCGGTCGGCTTGAACTTCGGGGTGCGTGTGGCGGTGACCGACACGCTCTCCGTCGGCGGGAGCTTCGCGCCCATCGTGTTCCCGGCCGGTCTGGAGCCGAAGGTGGACTTCGTGCGGATGGGCCCGCTCGGGATGGCGCCGCGGATGCTCGGAACGGTGGACTTCAAGCTTTAGGCAGAGTCTACGGTTCCGGCCGCAAGGCCTTGAGATGGCTCACCCATCGCGTCCCGGCGATCGCGAGGCGCCACGGCGCTTCGCGGTCGTCCGGCTCCGCGTAGTCGATCCCGACCCGCGGGCCCACGAGGAGCGGGTACGTCTGGTCGCGGGCGTACACGGCGAGCGGGCCACTCAGGGGGAGCCCGGAGTGGGAGGTGTCGAGCGCGAGGGCCTGGCCGATCTTGCCGGGCCCGGTGAGCAGCGCGGGCCCGGCGAGGTTGCCCCGCCGCGCGGTCACGACGTCGAGGCCCTCGACCACCTCCGCGGCGCGGACGAGCACCACCGCCGGGTGCCCTTCGGGGCCGGTCACGAAGTTGAGGAGGTGGTGCATGCCGTAGCAGAGGTAGACGTAGGCGTGCCCCGGCGGGCCCCACATGGGGGCGTTGCGCCGGGTGCGGCCCATCCGCGCGTGGTTCGCGGTGTCACCGGGGTAGCGGTAGGCCTCGACCTCGGTGATGCGCAGGCGGACGCCCGCGTGAGCGATCTGAGCGCCGACAAGATCGCGGGCAACGTCGAGCGCGTCCCGATCGTAGAAGGAGGGGAGCAGCGGGGTCATCCGACCCGCTATCCCCCCACGGCCCCCGGGCTACGTTCGCGCATGCTCCTGTTCGCCGTTGCCGACGCCCTGGCCGCGCCCCTGGCGCTGGACCCGGTCGACGCGCGGCTCTCGGGCGCGCTCCGCGAGGCCATGCGGCTCGACACGCTCGGAGAGGTCGACACCTTCCGGTACGCGCGAATCGAGCCGCCGCCGCTCGACGGGCTCTCGGTCACGGTCGAGAGCGACGATCCGGACGCGCTCCTCGACCGCCTCGACGCGCTCGGCCTCGTCGTGGAGGCCGCTGCGGGCGACCGCGTGCAGGTGTTCGTGCCCTACGCGCGGCTGCGGGAGGTCGCGGCGCTCCCCGGGGTGCGGCGCGTGCGCGAGCCCTGGCGGGCGGAGCCCAAGGGCATCGTGAGCGAGGGGTACGCGGCCGTGATGGAGTCGGACTGGCGCGCGGAGGGGTACGACGGCACCGGCGTCCGCGTCGGCATCGTGGACGTGGGGTTCGCCCGCTACGACACGCTCGACGCGGGGGAGGTGCCCGCGGCGCCGGTCACCGACTTCTCGCGCGGCAGCCTGGACGCGACCTCGCACGGCACCGCCGTGACCGAGATCGTGCACGACTTCGCTCCGGGCGCCACGTACTACCTCGCCACCTTCTCGACGGAGGTCGAGCTGGGCGAGGTGCTCGCGTGGCTCGTCGAGGAAGACGTGGATGTCGTCAACGCCTCGATCGGCTTCGACAACACCGCGCACGCGGACGGGTACAGCTACGTGACGCGGCTGGTCGAGCAGGTGGTCGACCGGGGCATCGTGTACGTGGCGGCGTCCGGCAACGAGAACGACAAGTACCGGGTGGGCGCCCTCGGGTGGGCCCCGGGCGGCGGCGTGTCGCTGGCGGGCTCGGCGGCGACCCACCTCTGGTCCTCCGGCGGCTACGTCCGCGTGAGCCTGCGCTGGTCCGAGCCCTTCGGCGCCGCTGCGACCGACCTCGATCTGGTGCTCACCAACGAGGACGGCACCGAGTGCGGGCGGTCGGAGGAGCCCCAGGACGGCGACGACGATCCCTACGAGTCCGTCCTCGCGTCGGACTGCTCCGACCTCGTCACCGCCGTGATCCTGGCGGGGGACGACGCGGTCGATCCGGTGGGCCTGGAGGGCTACCTCTACGCGCCCGGCACGATCGAGGCCGCCGAGTGGACGAACACCGAGGATCTCACGTTACCGGGGGACACGCGGGGGGGCATCTCGGTGGGCGCGCTGTACGACGACGACTCCGTGCCGGCCTACGGGAGCCGCGGCCCCACGAACGACGGGCGGACCAAGCCCGACATCGTGGCCCGCACGGGCGTGAGCACCGCCACCTACGGCCCGGGGGCCTTCGAGGGCACGAGCGCGGCGGCCCCGCACGTGGCTGGGCTCGCGGCGCTCTGGATCGACGCGTCGAACCGCCATGGCCAGCCCGACGTGTTCCGGACGTGGCTCCAGGCGCACGCGCGGGACCTCGGGATGGCGGGCCCCGACGATGTGTATGGCGCGGGCGCCGCGCGGGCGGACGCGCTCCCGCCGACCGCGTGTGGATGCGCCGCGGGCGGCAGCTTCGGGGGAGGCGCCGCACTTGGGATTCTCGTGGCGATGGCCGCGGTCCGGAGGCGCGCGTGAGCGCTTCCCGCGTCGCCTTCCTCGCGCTCCTCGCGGGCTGCACCCCCGTCGGCCTCGACGGCTTCTGGGTCGAGCTGCACGGGCGCGTGGTGGATGAGGGCGACCGGCCGGTGTCCGGCGCGACCGTGGTGCTCGCGAGCGACGAGGGGACCGCGGTCGCGGAGGTCCGCACCAACGGCGACGGCGAGTGGCGGGCGCCGCTCTACGGCACCGCGCTCGACAACGTGGTCGTCGCGCTGGTGCGCGCCGGCGGGTACGCCGAGGGGCGCGCCACGTTCGAGGTGAACCTCTACTCGCCGGACACCACCACGCTGCGCGCGGGCCCCGTGCAGACCTGGGACGCGACGTCCCGCACCCTCGCGACGGTGCGGCTCGCCGAGGAGGCCGAGCTTGCCTTCGTGACCGGCCGCGTCCTCGACGCCGTGAGCGGCGCGCCCGTGGCCGGGGTCCCGCTGGGCCTCCAGGCCGGCTGGAACGCGCGCCCGGAGGACGCCGCCGTCGACGCCGTGGTGACCGGCGCGTCCGGCGACTTCCGCTTCGAGACGACCAAGGCGGGGGCGTACACGGTCACCGCCGCGGCCGCGGGCGACTACGGCGCGGCGCGGTTCCCCGCGTTCCTCACCGCCGCGGGCGGCCGCGCGGTGGGCCTCGTGGGGGCGCCCGTCCAGGCCGGGGAGCTTCGCGCCAGCCTCTCGTGGGGGGATGCCCCGTTCGACCTCGACCTGCACCTCTCCGCGCCGCTCAAGGGGGGCATCGCCGGGGCGGACGGCACCGGCCAGTACCACCTCTGGTCGGGCGCCCCCGCCCACCCCGCCCGCGGCGACGACGCCGATCGCGAGGCGTGGATGGAGCGCACCGACGCGGACGGGCAGGGCCCGGAGACCGTGTGGATCGGGAGCCTCGCCGCGGAGGGGGTGGTGCGGCTCTCCGTCTTCGACAACGACAACCGCTCGGATGTCGACACCACCGCGCTCGCGGGGTCTGGCGCCGTGTTGCAGGTGTGGGCGGGGGATGACATGCCCCGCTACTGGTCGGCGTCCCCGGGCGAGGTGGCGACCGCCTGGCGGCCGGTGGAGATCGACGTGGAGACCCTGCTGACCTACTCGGTCGAGACGTGGTCGGTCGGGATCGATCCCGCGGATCCCGAGGCGTTCTGACCGTCGGGGTGCCCGGGGGCTCGGGCGGGGCCGGCCCCGCGGGTCCGGGGTGGGTCGGATCGTGGTCTTGTCCTTGTCGGGGGGGCCATCTCCCGTTAGACGCGCCGGTCCTCGGGTTGGGAGCAGTGGAGCTCTTTCCGGAACGCCTCGTCTCGGATCTCGGGCGCCTCCCCGGCGCGGGCCACAGCTACCTCAAGCAGTTGTGCACTCCCGACGGGACCGTGCTTCGCTCCGGGCTTCAACGGGTGGTCACGCGGCTCGGCGAGCCGATGCAGACCCGCGCCGCCGAGCTGCTCAATTCCGTGGAGAACCGGCGGTTCTTCCAGGGCTTCGCCGAGGTCTCCGCGCTCGCGGCGCTCGAGCCCGCCGGCTGGCGCGCCACCGCCCTTCACCGGCCCGGCCCGCGCATCGAGATCCGTCGCGAGTCCGGCGCGCGCGAGGGGGCGGGATCGCCGCTCCTGCTCACCGTCCTCGCGTTCCTCCACCAGACCCGCCCCGGCGGCGAGGACGAGACCCGGCGGCGCCTGATCGAGGCGCTCTCCCGCGTGTCCTCTCGCCAGCGGTTTGCCGTGCTCGTCCGCCGCTGGTTGCCGCACGACTTCAACCCGGAGCCGGTGCGCCGCGCCATCGACCTCTGGCTCGGGCAGGTCGCCAACGGGCAGTGGGAGGGCCGCTACGCCGCCTACGAGGACGAACACATCTCGCTCGAGTTCTGCCTGACCGGGGAGCGCGCGAAGGCGCGCCAGTCGCCCGTCGCGCTCACGCTCGGGCCGTTCTACGCCCACCGCACGCTCGAGGTGCTCGAACCGCGCGTCGTGGCCGAGATCGACCGCCACGTCGCGTCTCCCGAGCGGAACCTCCCGCTCCTCGTCGCCTGCGCGGCCGACCAACCCTGGGCGGTGAACGACGGCTACCTGCGGGACTTCCTGTACGGGCGCGCCCGCCGCATCAGCCGGGAGGACGGCGTCCGCGAGGTCGAGTTCAGCGGCTCCGGCAGCGTGTCGGTGTTCCGCGATCCGCTCTACGCCTCGGTCGCCGGCCTGCTGCTCGTCGACCGCCGCCCCACCGTGTCCATGGCGATGGGCGTGCGCGCCTGGCTCAACCCGTGGGCCACTCGCCGGCTCTCCCCCGCCGACATCCCGTTCCAGTGCTTCGCGGAGGACGCGCGCGCCTCCCAGAGCGCGCGCGAGCGGCCCCCCCTCGGCGGCGAGGCCACGGCTGATCCGGACGGAGTGGACCTGCGCGTGATGCGGTGGCACGCGGGCACCGGGCCCCGTATGGAGCTGGGATGATCCCCCACCTCATGCCCCGCGACATCGGCTGGATCGAGGTCATCACCGGGTGCATGTTCTCCGGGAAGACAGAAGAGCTCATCCGCCGCATCCGTCGCGCCCAGTACGCGCGGCAGCGGGTCGTGGTCTTCAAGCCCGGGATCGACGCGCGCTACAGCGAGGACAGCGTCGGCTCGCACTCGGGCATGCGCCTGCGCTCCTTCTCGGTCGAGACGGCGTCCGACATCCTCCCCCTCGTGGGGGACGCCATGGTGATCGGCATCGACGAGGGCCAGTTCCTCGGATCCGAGCTCCCGAACGTGTGCGAGAAGCTGGCGAACGAGGGCAAGCGCGTCATCGTGGCCGGCCTCGACACCGACTACCTGGGCCGGCCCTTCGAGCCGATGCCGCACCTGCTGGCGATCGCCGAGTACATCACCAAGAACCTCGCGATCTGCGTCGTGTGCGGCAATCCGTGCGACCGGAGCCAGCGCGTGGTCAACCGCGACACGCGTTTCCTCGTCGGCGAGAGCGACGCGTACGAGGCCCGCTGCCGCGCCCATTGGGACCCGAACAACTTCGAGCCCGTGCAGCAGCGCCTCTCCCTGGGATCGAACCTCAGCGAGGGGTAGCGGCGACCGGCTCCTTACGCGTCACGGCGCCGGGCACGTTCGCCAGCGACCGCGCCACCCACCACGCCCGCAGGAAATTCTCCCCGCGCACGGCCTGGATCGCCGGCTCGGTCCACCCGCGGCGCCGGAGCTCGTCCCACAACACCCCGAGCGAGCTCGCTGTCGCGATGTCGGGCGGGGGCGTGATCAGCCCGTCAAAGTCGCTGCCCAGCGCCACGACGCCGATGCCGCCGATGTCGCGGAGGTGCTCCACGTGGTCCGCCGCCTTCTTCACGCCCGCGGGGGAGCCGAGGAAGGTGCTGTGCAGGTTGAGCCCGACCACGCCGCCGGTCGCCGCGATGCACCCGATCTCCTCGTCGGTCAGGTTGCGGACGTGGGGCTTGACCGCCGCGGCGTCCGAGTGGGAGGCGAGCACCGGCACGAGCGAGGCGCGGCACACCTCCAAGGTCGTGGCGACCGACGCGTGCGAGAGATCGACGAGCACCCCGAGGCGCTGGGCTTCGGCCACGAGCGCGCGCCCGTCGTCGGTGAGGCCCGTCCCCGCAGGCTGGGCGCCGGCGTCCCCGGACGAGCCCGCGAAGCGGTTGGAGAAGCTCCAGGTGAGGCCCAGCATCGAGAGCCCCCGCGCGTGCAGGGCGCGCAGCCCGTCGAGGCCGGTGGTGTCGATGCCGTGGGCGCCCTCCAAGGAGTAGACCATCGCGACGCCGCCGCGCTCGGCGATGGCGCGGGCCTCCTCCGGGGAGCGCGCGAGGGCCACGCTGTCGAGGCGCGCGTCCTCCTTCTCCAGGATGGCGAGCAGGGACTCGACATGGGCCTCCCACTTCGCCTCGCGCGGCGGCCAGAGCACCATCACGGCGAGGTTCGTGCCGCCGGTGCGGAGCTGGGCGAGCCCCGCTTCGAGCCCGTCCGCGTCGAGCCCGACCTTCTTGCGGTAGAGCTGGGTCGGCGTGTCGAGGTGCAGATCCGCCTGCATCTCCGCGGCGGGGGCGGAGGCGACGAGGGCGAGCGGGAGGAGCATTCGCGCGAGGTATCGCGGGGCAACGGGTCGGGGGCGCCGGACTTTACGACCCTCTCACCTTCCGTGGCCACACTTGGTTTGACGTCGTACACGACGGCACGCTATTGCCGCGGGTCGCTCCCGTACTCCAAGAGGCCCTCATGCTGTCGCTGCTCCTCGTCGCCTCGCTCGCCGCGTCCTCCGCCCACGCCAAGGCGACCGCCTCCTCCGTCGCCGAGGACACCGCCGGCAAGCACACCGCCGACCTCGCGCTCGACGGGCTCCTCTCGACCGGCTGGGCCGAGGGCGGCATGGGCCACGGAGACGGTTCGTGGTGGGAGTTCGATCTCGCGACGCCGACGAAGCTCGAGGTCGTCTCATTCTGGGGCGGCAACCTCTCCCAGGGCAAGAAGTCGTTCCGCGAGTACGCCCGGCCCAAGCTCGTGCGCGTCTTCGTGGACGGCGTGCAGCAGGGCGACAAGGACGACGCGGGCGAGTTCAAGGGCTTCCGCCTCCAGGACGAGCTCAAGCGCATCGACATCCCGGTCGACGTCGCGGCCGCCAAGAAGGTGCGCATCGAGGTCGTCGAGAGCTTCGAGGGCATCGTGTTCGCCGACTGCTACCTCTCCGAGGTCGCGATCAACTTCACCGAGGGCGAGCGGGGCCGCGCGGTGGAGAAGGTCGACGCGTGGCGCGCTGGCAAGGAGGGCGCGAAGCTCCTCGAGAAGCACGAGGCCGAGGTGGTCGAGGCGTTCACCGCGCACATGGCCGACGAGGACGAGAACGTCGCCCTCGATTTCCTCATGGCCGCCGCGGGTGACGGTCCGACCTACCTCCGCAAGAAGGTCACGTCGCTGGTGCCCGAGGGCTACCGCGCCGCCGCGATCGTGCCCGACGAAAAGGCGATGGAGGCGATCCTCAAGCTCAAGGATCCGAACGGCATCCCCGGCCTGGAGATGGCGGCGCTCCGCTCGATCGGCAAGCAGCAGAAGCAGATCCGCGAGAACATCGAGATCTTCTACGCCTACCAGGAGCTCAAGAGCGGCGGGCGGCGCAACATCCGCGCGTGGGGCGAGCCCGGCTGGGAGGTCGGCGCGCTCCGCAGCTTCGGCGAGCCGACCGCGGTCGAGATCGACCGCTTCGGGCAGATCTACGTGGCCGACGTCGGCAACAACCGCGTGCAGATGTTCGGCCAGGAGGGCCTCTCCGCGAAGCAGTGGGGCGCCAAGCCCGACATCTCGAACGCGTGGTTCGACGGGCGGCGCACGTGGTACGCGTCCGGCAGCGGCTCGGGGGAGGAGCAGGGCTCCTTCATCAACCCCGTGGACATCGAGCTCATCCCCGGCAAGGAGGCCGATCGCTTCGCGACGCTGGATGCGACCGGCCGCGTGCAGGTGTTCGACGAGGAGGGCCGCCCGCTCATCGGCTGGACCGTGCGCGTCGACCACAAGATGCAGCCCAAGGTGGGCGGCGAGGGCTACCTCGCCTGGGTGCCCCAGAAGAAGCAGCTGGTGGTCTTCATCGGCACCACCGCCACGGTGTTCACCCTCGACTCCGAGGAGGTGAACCGCTGGCAGGTGAAGGACGGCACGCCCAACGCGGTCGAGACCGGCAAGGACGGCAAGCTCTACATGGTGTTCGGCTCGAACATCACCCAGTACGGCACCGATGGTTTCCGCTTCGCGACGGTCATCGGCGACGACATCCTCGGCGAGGGCTTCGAGGACGTTGATCTGACCAAGGACGAGGCCGGCCGCATCTGGGTGCTCACCGACACCGGCTGGGTCTTCAACTTCAAGAAGCCGGGCAAGCTCGACTGGAAGGTGAAGGTGAGCGACATCGCGTTCGAACGCCCGCGCTTCGCCGTGTCGCAGGGCATGGTGTTCGTGACCGACCGCGATCGGCTGGTGAAGGTCGACGCGCTTCAGCTCCGCGCCGACGAGGTCGACGCGAAGAAGGCCGCCGCGGCGGACGCGAAGGCGGCCAAGTAGTGAACCTCGGCTGGCGGCAAGGCGGGCTGGCCGCCGTCCTCCTGGTCCTCGTGGTCGGCTCCGTGGGCGTCTACTACAACGCGGGCACGCCGCCGCCGCCGCCGCCGCCGGCTCCGCCTCCCGCAGAGCCGGCGCCGACCGCGGGGACCAGCACGGCCGCCCCGACCGTCGCCACCACCGTCTGGACCGCCGACAACATCGACAAGCTCGTGCCCGTCGCGCCCACGCGGCGCACCACGGTGACACGTCCGATCCCCGCCTCGCCGAAGTACGACGCGGCGCTCCAGGTGCTCGGCGGCATCGTCGAGACCTGGGCCGGCGATCCGGAGAACCCCTGGGCCATCGCGCACGGGCTCCTCGCCCGCGGCACCCAGTTCCGCCTGGTCGACGAGCGTGAGGGGGTGTCCCACCTCTTCACGGCCGTCGCAGAGCCGCGGCCGATCGCCACCTCGACCGGCACCCGTACGCTCCTCGGCTTCCCCAAGTCCTTGGGCGAGGTGCGGGTCGAGCCCCACACCGATCTGTTGCTCAAGAACATGGGCGAGATCGGGGTGCCCCCCGACGCGACGTTCCCTTCGCGTTCGGGCACGGTCGCCATCGCCGATCTGTACCGGTACACCCTGCTCAAGACCTACCTGGTCCCCGCGAAGAACCACAGCTCCTATGACGGCCCGAACGACATGCCCTGGGGCCTCCAGGCCCTCGCGCAGTGGGCCCCGCCCGGCGAGCTCTCCTGGGTCGCGACGGACGGCACCCCGATGGATCTGGACTTCCTCGCCAGCTTCACCGTCGCGGTGCTGACGCAGGAGAGCCGGTTCCTGTTCGAGTCCATGCAGAAGAAGCAGAGCTTCGAGCGCAAGGGCCAGCCGCTGTTCAGCTACACGTGTGGCGGCGCGCACCTCCTGCAGGGCGCCAGCTACGCGATCGCGCGCGGCTACGGCACGCCGATGGATCGCAAGGCCGTCGAGGCGCAGGTGCCGCTGATGTTCTACCGGCTCCCCATCGAGCTCGCGATCTACGACGAGGCGGTCAAGGGGAACCCGAAGCACAAGGTCCGCCTGCTGGTGCAGCGGATGAAGTTCCTCGGTCACTTTCTCGAGACGATGGGGAAGATGGAGGCGATGGGCCTCTACGTCCCAGACGAGCAGCAGGCGCAGGCGCTCGAAGGCGCGGCGCAGAACCTCGTGCTCACGGTCGAGGCGCTCCAGAAGGCGGGCACGTTCGAGGGCATGAAGGCGCTCCGCACCAAGGACGAGCAGCTGTTCCTCGATGTCATCGGGGACGCGTGCCACGCGGTGCGCGGGCTGGAGCTGGCGTTGGGGCGCGGCACCGTCGCCTGGTGATCAGGGCGCTGGGGGCCTCTACCCCAGCGATTCGGTCCCGAGGAACCGCTTCACCGCCTGCACCTGGTTCTCGATCGCCGCGCACGCGGCGAGGCGTGGCAGGTCGAGCGACGGGACGAGCCCGCTTCCGGCGCGTTGCGCGTAGCCGTGCTCGCCCAGCTCCCAGACCTGGATCTCTCCCGCCTCCCAGATCCAGACCTCGGGGACGCCGAGCCCCTCGTAGATCGGGAGCTTGTCCATCCCACCCGACGTGAACACGACCTCGATCGCGATGTCCGGGCGCGCCTTCTGGTGTTGCCCGAGGAAGTAGCACTCGTCGGGCTCCAGGCCGCGCTCCTTGGGGGCGCTGCGGAGGGTCCAGGAGCCCACGCCAGTCAAGTCGACCTCGTTCAGGAAGGCCCAGGTCTCCAGGATGCGCGCGAGGTTCTTCTTCACCCGCTCGTGGTCGATGGAGGGGCTCATGATCTCGAGCGTGCCGCGGAAGAAGGTGTACCGGGGGGTCGACTTCTCCCCCCGGATGGCGAGCAGGATCTCGTAGTCCGCCCACCGCAGCCCGTGCATCATCACGCGCTGGTCCGCGGACGCGGGGATCTCGGCAGGCCGGGCGAAGGCTTCCATCCGTGGATCATAGCCCCCGGGCACCGCCGGATCCCCCGGCGAGCTACTCGGCGCCTTCCTCGGCGTTGATCTCCGCCACGCGGTCCTGAATCCGCTGCTGCGCCTGGGTGACCAGCAGGAGGCGCACGCCCATCGCCACGCCTTCGATCGCGGAGCCGGGCTCGCCGGCGAGGGCGGCCTCGCCCTGGGCGCGCACGATCGCGGCGCCACGGGGGCGGCCGTGGAAGGTGAGGGCCACGGCGGTCAGATCGGCCGAGCGGGCGAGCGCGGCGCGGTCCCCGGCGTCGAGCGCGTTGTCGGCGGTCTCGGTGTAGAGGGCCTCGAGCGCGGCGTCTCGGCCGGCATCGTCCTCAGCGGCGCTCACGACGACGGGCATCTGGTTGATGCCGTGGTTGAGCGCGGCGTTGTCGAGCACGCCGAGGGGCGACAACCAGCGGGGGTTCGGATCCTCGCCCTCGTCGACCGGGGTGGGCGCGCTGGCGAGCGGATCGGCGGCGCGGGCGGCCTGGAGCGTGGCGGCGGGCACGTGCTCGAGAAAGTGGGTCCAGTCGTGCTTGTGCTCGCCGCCGGCGAGGAAGCGCTCGGCGTAGTGCAGGCCGACCAGGTAGGGGACCTCGACGAGATCGCCGCGGCTGGTCGCCTTCTTCCACACGTCGCGGAGCTCGCCGCGGCCGAGGTGGCCGTGCTGGGTCTCCTTGGCGCGGCCGGCACCGAGGATGATGCCGAGGGCGCAGTTCCCGCCGGCGTCGCTCGTGGTGATGAGCAGCTCCATGTCGCCCTGCATGTCGGGGAGCGAGAGGAAGGCGCGGGAGGGGAGGGACTCCTCGGTCTTGCCGAGCACGAACGCGCGCGGGGCCGGGGACTCCTCGATCTTGACACCACGCGACTTGAGCTTGTGGAGCGCCGCCGCGGCGGCCTTCTTGAGCTCCTTCGGGGCGGTCACCGACTGGAGCGCGCGGGTGTTGCCGAGCGCGCCGGCGGCGGCGATGGCGAGGTGCGGGTCGGGGAGGGCGGCGAGGTCACCCTTGCCCTCGTGGGCCCACGCGACGGTGGCGGGGTCGGCGGTGCGCGAGACGATGGCGGCGACGGCGGCGGGATCAGACATGAGAGGGCTCCGAGAGGGCGGCGGCACGGCGGGACTCCTGCTCGAGCGCCTGGTTTACGGTGATGGCGGCCATGTTGACGATGTCCGAGACGGTCGAGCCGAGCGCCAGGACGTTGACGGGCTGCGCGGTGCCGACGAGCACCGGGCCGACGGCCGTGGCGCCGCCGAGCTCGCGGAGGAGCTTGTAGGCGATGTTGCCGGCGCCGAGCGTCGGGAAGATGAGGACGTTCGCGTCGCCCTGGATGGCCGAGAAGGGGAAGTCCGTGCTCGCCAGCTCGGCGTTCACCGCGGTGTCGGCCTGCATCTCGCCGTCGATGACGAGGGAGGGCCAGGCCTGGCGTACGATGCCGATGGCCTCCTCGATCTTGTTCACGTCGGGATCGTTGCGGTGCTCGCCGAAGTCCGAGTAGGACAGCATCGCGACGCGCGGCGTGTAGCCGAACGACTGGGCGAGGCGCGCGGTGTTGATGGCGATCTGGGCGAGCGTCTTGGCGTCCGGGTTGCGGTTCACCGTGCAGTCGCCGAAGAACAGCCGGCGCTGCTTGAACAACATCATGTAGACGCCGCTGACCACGGACACGGAGGGCTGGCGGCCGATGATCTGGAGCGCGGGCCGCATGGTCTCGGCGTAGGCGGCGAGCAGGCCGCCCAGGAGGCCGTCGGCGTCTCCCTCGCGGACCATCATCGAGGCGTAGACCGTGTGGCGGTGGAGCGCGGCGCGGACCGCGTTCTGGGTCATGCCCTTGCGCTGGCGGCGCTTCCACAGCGACTCGAGGTACCGCTCGAAGCGGTCGTCCTCGCGCACCTCGGCGATCTCCATGTTGGAGACGTCGATGTTGTGCTTGGCGGCGCGGTTGAGGATCTTCCACTCCTCGCCCACGAGGATGGGCTTGCAGATGCCCTCGTCGACCAGGATCTGCGCGGCGCGCAGCACCTTGGGGTTCGACCCCTCGGGGAACACGATGCGGCGCGGGTTCAGGCGCGCCCGGTTCATCATCGGGCGGAGGATCTCCTTGCTGCGGGCCATGAGGCGCTCGAGGCGCTCCCGGTACGCGTCGAGATCGGCGATGGGCAGCCGCGCCACACCCGAGGCCGCCGCCGCCTCGGCCACCGCGGGTGCCACCCAGAGGAGCACGCGCGGATCGAACGGCTTGGGGATGATGTAGTCGGGCCCGAACTGCAGGCTGGTGAGGCCGTAGGCGGAGAGGACCTCGTCCGGCACGTCCTCCTTCGCGAGCGCCGCGAGGGCGCGCACCGCCGCGACCTTCATCTCCTCGTTGATCGCGCGGGCCCGGCAGTCGAGCGCGCCGCGGAACAGGAAGGGGAAGCCGAGGACGTTGTTGACCATGTTCGGATAGTCCGAGCGCCCGGTCGCGATGATCGCCTCGGGGACCGCGGCCTTGGCGTCCTCGTAGGTGATCTCGGGGTTCGGGTTCGCCATCGCGAACACGATGGGGCGGGGCCGCATCGCCTTGAGCATGTCCCCCTTGAGCACGCCGCCGACGGAGAGGCCGATGAACACGTCGGCGCCGATGAGCACCTCGGTCAACGTCCGCGGGACGGTGCCCTGCGCGTAGCAGCTCTTCTCCGGGAAGTTGTGCTCCTTGCGGCCCTCGTACACGAGGCCCTCGGAGTCGCACATCCAGATGTTCGAGTGCCGGAACCCGAGGCTCACGAGCAGGTTCGCGGTGGCGATGGCGGCGGCGCCGGCGCCGGAGAAGACCACCTTCGTCTCGGCGATGTCGCGCTCGGTCAGGGCGGTCGCGTTGAGCATCCCCGCGGCGGCGATGATCGCGGTGCCGTGCTGATCGTCGTGGAACACCGGGATGTCGAGGATCTTCTGGAGCTCCCGCTCGATGTGGAAGCAGTCGGGGCTCTTGATGTCCTCGAGGTTGATCCCGCCGAAGCTCGGGGCGATCGCCTTGACGGCCGCGATGACCTCCTCGGCGGTGGGCGCGTCGAGCTCGATGTCGACGCTGTCGATGTCGGCGAACTTCTTGAAGAGGTTGGACTTGCCCTCCATCACCGGCTTGCCGGCGAGGGGGCCGATGTTGCCGAGCCCGAGCACAGCGGTGCCGTTGGTCACGACGGCGACCAGGTTGCCCTTGGCAGTGTACTTGTACGCGTCGTCCGGGTTGCGGAAGATGGCGAGGCAGGGCTCGGCGACACCCGGCGTGTAGGCCAGCGACAGGTCGCGCTGCGTCAAGAGCGGCTTGGTGGGCACGATCTCGATCTTTCCGGGCCGGCCCTCGGAATGGTAGTCGAGGGCGTCGGACTTGAGGCTCACGGGGGGCTCCGCTGGGACCCACGTGACTAACCCGTTGGCGTCACGCCTCGATCGTCTCTCCCCACGCCCGGACGATCTGGAGCTCGCCGCCGTGGACGAGCTCGGCGTTGGGCGATCCGCAGACGGGGCAGGGGTGCTCGTCGTGGGGGTACTCGGCGCCGCAGTCCTTGCACTTGAGCAAGGCGTCGACCACGGTGATCTGCACCTCGACGCGCGGGAGCATGGCGCACAACATGGCGCGGAGCTGCTCGGGATCCAGCTCGACCATCTTGCCCACCTGCACCTCGATCCCGACCAGACGGAAACCGCTGGCGGGCAGCTGCGCGTTGAGACCTTCGAGGAGCTGACCGGCGAGTTCCGTGAGCGACATCCGCCCAGTCTATCGGCGCCGGGATCGGGCGGCTCCACCGGCACTCGAAGGAGGGGCCCGAAGCGGGGAGCGGCCGCATCGGCACCGCTACGGTGGTTATTCCAGTGGTTCCCTCCATGACGCTGCTCCCTCCCGACGGCACCATCACGGCGCTGCTCGGCCCCACCAACACCGGCAAGACGCACCGCGCCATCCAGCGCATGCTGTTGCACCGCAGTGGGATGATCGGGTTGCCCCTGCGCTTGTTGGCGCGGGAGGTCTACGATCGCATCACGGCCGAGAAGGGCGAGCAGGCGGTCGCGCTGGTCACGGGCGAGGAGAAGCGCATCCCCGCGAACCCGAAGTGGTTCGTGTGCACGGTCGAGGCGATGCCGGTCGACCGACAGGTGGCGTTCCTCGCGGTGGACGAGATCCAGCTCGCCGGGGATCGGAACCGCGGGCACGTCTTCACCGACCGGCTCCTGAACGCGCGCGGGGTCCGCGAGACGATGTTCCTCGGCAGCGACACGATCGCGCCGCTGCTCGAGCGCCTCGTCCCCACCGCGCAGATCGAGCGGCAGGCGCGCTTCTCCAAGCTCTCGCACCTCGGGTACCGCAAGCTCGGCGCCCTGCCGAAGCGCACCGCGATCGTGGCCTTCTCCGCGGCCGAGGTCTACGTGCTCGCCGAGCGCCTGCGCGCCCGCCACGGGGGCACCGCGGTGGTGCTCGGCGCCCTGTCCCCGCGCACGCGCAACGCGCAGGTGGCGATGTACCAGTCCGGTGAGGTGCCCTACCTCGTCGCGACCGACGCGATCGGCATGGGCCTGAACATGGACATCGAGCACGTCGCGTTCTCGGCGGCCCGCAAGTTCGACGGCACGGGGTTTCGCGGGCTCACCCCCGCCGAGACCGCGCAGATCGCGGGGCGCGCGGGGCGGTTCCGCCGCGACGGCACGTTCGGGGCCACGGGCGAGCTCGGCGGGCTCGATCAGGACGTGATCCACGCCGTGGAGAGCCACGCCTTCGCGCCGCTCAAGAAGTTGTGGTGGCGCAGCTCGGAGCTCGACTTCAGCTCGGTCGACGCGTTGCGGGAGAGCCTCGGCGCGCGCGCGCCCGCCGGTTTTCTCGCCCCCGCGCGGGAGGAGGAGGACGAGCGCGCGCTGCACGCCCTGGCCGGCATCCCCGAGGTGCGCCTCGCGGCCCGGCATCCCGACGACGTGCGCCTGCTGTGGGAGGTGTGCCAGGTCCCCGACTTCCGCAAGCTGCTCACCGACGCGCACGTGCAGCTCCTCGCGCGCATCTTCGGCCACCTGTCCGGGTCGGGCGTGATCCCCGGCGCGTGGATCGGCCGCCAGCTCGAACAGCTCGACCGGGCGGACGGAGACCTCGACCTGTTGATGACCCGCCTCGCCCACGTCCGCACGTGGACCTACGTGTCGAGCCGCTCGGCGTGGCTGGACGATGCGCTGGGGTGGCAGGGGCGCGCCCGGGCCATCGAGGATCGGCTCTCCGACGCGCTCCACGCCGAGCTCACCCAGCGCTTCGTGGACCGCCGGGCGCTGGTGCTCGGCGCCTCTCCGAGCGGCGCGGTTGGCGAGCGCGGCGAGGTGCGTGTGGGCGGCTATGTCGTCGGCACGCTGGTCGGGCTCACGTGGACCGCGCAGGACGCCGATCGCCTCTCGGAGCGCGCGGCCCGGGAGACCCTGGCGGGCGAGCTCGCGGAGCGGGTGGAGCGCGCCGTCGCCGCGACCCACGACGCGTTCACGCTCGACGACGAGGGGCAGGTGCGCTGGGAGGGCGGCGTGGTGGCGCGGCTCGTGGCGGGGCCGGGCGTGCTGGAGCCGGGCCTGAAGATGGCGCGCCACGATCTACTCTCGCCCTCGGCGCTCCAGCGGGTCCAGCGTCGTGTAACCGCGTTCGTTCGGGACTGGGTGGCGGCGGTGGTCGCGCCCCTCCACGGCCGCGAGGCGGACGGCCTCCACGGCCCTGCGCAGGGCCTGATCTACGCGCTGACCCAGGGCCTCGGCGTCGTGACCGCGGGGGACGTGGCGGACCTGGTGCGGGCCGTTCCCGAGCGCGACCGGCGCGTGCTCTCCCGCCTCGGCGTGCGGTTCGGCGTGGAGCACGTCTGGGCCCTGCCCCTGCTCCCGGGCGCGCGGGAGCACGCCATCCTCTGGCGGGTGCTCCACCCGGGTGACACGCGCTCCCCGGGCTTCCACCGCGCCGTGGGGACGCCGATCGTAGGGGGGGTGCCCGTTCCGGTCGAGGCCCTGGAGGCGTTCGCCGCGAAGGCCCGCGCGGGCGCGCGCGGCGGCACGTTCTCGACGCCGGAGGGGCTCTCCCCGTCCGAAGCGAGCGCGGTGTTGGAGGGGCTCGGGTACCGGCGCCAGGGGGAGTTCTGGACGAGGGGACGGCGGCGGTAGGGCGCCTGTCCTATTCCCGCAGCGCGAACGTACAGACCGGCACGCCGGCCACCACGTGCGTGCGCTCGGCGAGGCTCACCACGAAGCCGGTGTCCTCGGCGTGGATCTCCTCGAGCAGGGCACCCGACAGCGCGCGGATCTCGGCCACGAGATCCCCCCGTTCGAGGAGCGTGCCGGGCGCCACACGCGGCACGAGCACGCCGGTGGAGGAGGCGCGCGGCCCGCTGTCCCGCCGCCAGGGGCCGCCCTCGACACGCGTCGTGTGCGCGGTGGCCGGGGCCTCCACCATGCCGAGCGCGTGCAACATGCCGAGCACCGCGTTCGTGGCGGTCTCGACCGCGGCCGTGTCGAGGTAGAGCCGCGGACCAGCCTCGATCGTGACGGCGGGCACCTGCAGACGGTTGAGCACGGCGCCGGTGAGCGAGCGATCGAGCCGGTACCGGGCGTAGCGGTCCTCCGGGTACTCGTGGAGCACCGTCAGGCCGCTGCTCGTCGCGATTGCGCGCGCGCCCGCCTCCAGCGCGCCGCGGTTGGCATGGCGCAGGCCCGTAGCGCGGTCGAGCAGGGCATAGGGGAGGGAGGCCGGGGCGTCGGTGTGCAGGTCGACGACGAGGTCGGGGGTGTGCGCGCAGAGGTCGGTCCACACGGCGTGCGCGAGGCGCTCCGACGGGCTCCCGGCGGCGTCCCCGGGGAACAGGCGGTTCAGGTCCTGGTCGTCCTCCGGCACCTTCCGCGAGCGCCGCTCGAGCCCCTCGGGGTTGAGGGTCGGGTAGAGGTGGACGGTGCCCCGCAGGAGCATGGCATCGAGGATTGGCAGCAGGCGCAGGACGGCGCCGATGCCGGTGCACTCGTCGCCGTGCACGTTCGCCGCGATGACGACGACGGGCCCCTTCTCGCCGGCGCGGCGTCGCTCTGCGGGCGCGGCGATCGTGATGAGCGTCAGGTCCATGCCCCGGCTGCCGAGCGCGATCCGGGAGACGGTGCGCGGCACCTACGAATCCCCGGGAGCGTCCAGCACGCGCCGGATGGCCGCGAGCAACTCGATCGACCGGAAGGGCTTCCGCATGAGCGCGTGGATCTGGCCGGAGGAGGCGTGCCTCGCCAGCCGATCGTCGGGGTGCCCGGACATGAACAGCACCCGCGTCTCCGGGTGGGATTCGCGCACCCGGGCGGCGAGCTCGGTGCCGGACATGCCGGGCATCACGACGTCCGTGAGGAGCAGATCCACGCGGTTGCGCATCTGGCGCACGAGCTCCAGCGCGGGCTCCGCGCCCGGGGCCGCGAGCGGCACGTAGCCGTTCTCGGCGAGCACCTGGGTGGTCAGATCGAGCAGCGTGAGCTCGTCCTCGACCACGAGGATCCGCTCACCCCGGCCCAGGGCCACCTGCCCGGGGGGCGCGGAAGGTTCGAGGGAGAGGGGCAGCTTCGCCGCGGGGAGCAGGATGAGGAACGTGGTCCCGACACCGAGCTCGGTCCGGAGCTGCACGGCGCCGCCGCCGCTGGTCACGACGTGTTGCACGATCGAGAGTCCGAGCCCCGTGCCGCGGCCGTCCTCCTTGGTGGTGAAGAAGGGGACGAACACCTGCGCGACGAGGTCGTCCGGGATCCCCGTGCCGGTGTCCTCCACCTCGAGGGTGACGTAGTCCCCCGCGGGCAAGCCGAATTCCGGGGTCGCGAGCACCCTGTGGCCGGTGCGGTAGATCAGGCGACCGCCGAGCGGCATCGCGTCCCGCGCGTTCACCGCGAGGTTGAGCAGCACCTGCTCGAGCTGGGCGCGGCCGATGCGGATCGCGTCGAGCGGCTGGGCGAACTCGGTGACGAAGCTGATGTCCTCGCTGGTCACCCGTTGGAGCAGGTGGCGGTTCTCCGCGATGAGGGCGTTCAGATCGAGGAGCTCGGGCGCCACGGCGTCGTGACGCCCGAACGACATCAGGCGCCGGGAGAGGGCGGCGGCGCGCATGGCCGCGCTGTGGATCTGCTCGGTGTACTCACGGGTGCGCGGGTCGGTGGAGCGCATCCGCGCGAGCTCGGCCACGTTCAGGATGACGGCGAGCATGTTGTTGAAGTCGTGGACGACCCCGCCGGCGACACGCCCCACCGCTTCGGTGCGTTGCGACTGGCGGAGGTGCTCGGTGAGGAGCAGCCGCTCCTCCTCGTTGCGCCGCGCCGGCGTCAGGTCGACGAACTGCCCCACCCAGTAGTGCGGCGCGCCCGAGTCGTGGCGCACCACGTGCGCCTTGCAGCGCAGGAACATCGACGTGCCGTCCTTCGTGAGGATCCGCCGCACCACGTCACGCTCGCCCACCTCGCCGCGGCGCTCGCGCTCGTCGTTCGCGCGGCTCGCGTCACGGTCGACGGGGTCGACCAGGTCGAGCCAATCCGTCTCGAGCAGCTCTTCCGGCGTGTAGCCGACGAGCTCGCACAACGCGCGGTTCACACGGATGAACCGGCCCTCCGGGAGGTTGACCGCCATGGGGAAGGGGGCTTCCTGGAACAGCTCGGAGAACTCGGCCTCGCGCTCGGCCAGCGCCGACTCGGCGTGCTTGCGGTGCGTCACGTCCTGGATCACGGCGAGCACCCAGTGCGCGCCGTCCGGCCCCCGCCAGCTGTTGGCGGTGACGTGACCCCAGACGATCGTGCCGTCGGGTTGCACGTAGCGCTTCTCCCAGTCGACCGCGCCGCCCGCGTTCACCGTGCGGGCGCGCGCGTGGCTCTCCTCGAGGTCATCGGGGTGGGTCACGTCGTAGATCGTGAGCCCGACGAGCTCGGCGGGCGAGCGCGCGAGGAGGCGGCTCATGGCGAGGTTGGCGAGGCGGATGCGCCGCCCGATGTCCAGGATTGCCATCGCCGTGGGAGAGCTCTCGAAGAGCGCGCGGAATCCCGCATCCGTCACGGGGGGCGCGGCGATTCCTTCAGCGTGTTCAGGCACTGCGGCTTCGTACCAGATGTCGCGGCCCTGGACAACATCAGCGTTCGTTCGCCGCGCGGAGAGCGGGTGAAGGCACGCCGGAAGACGACGCGCCATCGTGAACCCCGCGGAGCGCGGCGCCGGTTCAGACGGCGGCGCACACCACGAATTTGAGGAACCGCCCCTCGGGGAAGTGGAGCGCGGCCGGGAAGTCCAGCGGCTGGGAGCCGTCGTGCAGCATGCGGAGGGGGCGGTCGGCCTTGCGCGCGCCGTTCACCAGCATGCCCTGGAACCGATGGGGGCTCACGGAGCCGAGGTTCGACGCGGCGATGAGCCAGCCGCCCGGGGGGAGCACCCGCAGGGCTGCCGAGACCAGGCGTGCGTAGTCCTGCTCGCCGGACCACGTGCCGTCCTTCGAGTGGGAGTGGCCGGGCGGATCGAGCAGCACGCGATCGAAGCGCCGGCCCTGGCGCCGGAACCGGTCCAGCGCCTTGAAGGAGTCCTCGGCGAGCAGCTCGCCCGGGGGCAGGCCGTTGGCGGCGAAGTTCGCCGCCGCGCGGTCGAGGTAGGGCTGCGAGAGGTCGACGGTGACGGTCTCCGCGCCGTGTTTCGCCGCGGAGACCGAGAAGGCGCCGGTGTGTGCGAAGAGGTTCAGCAGGGAGCGCCCGCGCCAGTGGGGCTCGAGCCACGCGCGGTTGTCGCGCATGTCGGGAAACAGGCCCACGTCCTTGCCCGCGCCGGGCCGCACGAGGAACGCGACGCCCCGCTCGGACACGGGCTCCTCGGCCTCGGGCGTGCCGCGCAGCACCCGCGGGGGCGGGGTGGGGCGGTCCTTCTCCCGCGGGTCCGGGCGCCACGCGAGGAGGATCGCGCGCGGCGAGAGGAGCGCCTCGACGGCGTCCGCGAGGGCGTCGAGCAGGGGAGAGAGCGCCGCCGCGTCGAGCGTGATCACCACCTGGGTGCCCCACACGTCGATGCGGATGCCGGGCAGGTCGTCGTTCTCGGCGTTCACGAGCCGCCACGCGGTCGTGTCCGGCGGGAGCGCGCCGTGGCGGAGCGCGAAGGCGGCGTCCACCCGCGCGCGGATCAGCGCGGCGTCGAGCGGGCCTTCATCGTCGCGGAACCGGCGGGCGGCGATCCACCCGTCGTCCGCGAGGGCGGTGCCGAGCACCACGCCGGCCGCGGTCACGAGGCGCACGACCTCTCCGGGCTTCGCGCGCCCCGTCGTCACTTCATTGGGGTAGACCCAGGGAAATCCCTGTCGCAACCACTTCTCGCTGTACCCGTTGACCGTCAGCGTGTTCGCCACGCGATAGGCTCCGGGGATGGAACGCCCGTTGTTCATGCCGGGTCACCTCGCGCTACAGGCTGAATTCTACCAATTCGTACTGGCGGCCGTTTACCACGCCGACGGCCTGTGGGGCGACGCGACCTTTGACCTCTACGCACGGGGCCTCCCCGACGGGCACGGGTACCTGGTCGCCGCGGGGCTCGGCCCGCTGCTCGATCACCTCGCCGCCCTGGCCTTCACCGACGAGGAGGTCGAGCTCCTCCGCCAGGAGCCGCGCTTCTCGAAGGTGGCCCCCTCCTTCTTCGACGCGCTGCGGCGGTTCCGCTTCCGCGGCGAGGTCTGGGCTGTCCCCGAGGGCACGGTGGTGTACCCAGGCGAGCCGATCGTGCGCGTCACGGCGCCGCTGCTCGCGTGCACCCTGCTCGAGACACGCGCGATCCAGATCGTCAGCGCCGCGACCGCCATCGCCACCCGGGCCGCGCGCATGGTGGACGTAGCGGGGGGGCACGCCGTCCTCGACTTCGGGAGCCGCCGGTGCCCGGGGCCCGAGGCCGCACTGCTCTCGGCGCGCGCCGCCTACATCGGCGGGGTGTCCGCCACGACCAACGCCCTGGCCGCCCTGCACCTCGGCATCCCGCCGATGGGCACGATGGCGGACACCTTCCTGGCCGCCTACGGGGACGATCGGCTCGCCTTCGAGGCCTTCCGGCTCCACTTCCCGGGGCTCTCCCACCTGTCCCTTCCGGACGATGATCCGGTCGACGGCGTGAAGCGGTTCCTGCCCTTCAAGAAGGAGGTGCAGACCGTCCGGATCGACCACGAGGACCTCGACCGCATGTCCCGGTTGGTCCGCGCCGCGCTCGACCGCAACGGCATGCAGCACGTGCGGATCCTGGGCTCCGGCCACCTCGACGAGGTCCGGATCCGCCGCCTGGTGGACGCCGGCGCGCCCATCCAGCTCTTCGCCGTGGGCCGCGCCCTCGCCACCGCCGCCGACCAGGGGACACGGGTCGCGTTCCGCATCGCCGAGATGATGCGCGGCCCGCACGCCACGCCGGTCGCCCGCGCGGGCAGCTCGCCTTACCCCGGCCGCAAGCAGATCTGCCGTCACGCCGACCGCGACGTGTTGTGCCTGGAGCACGAGGCCTGGGGGCAGGCGCAGATGGGCGCCGTGCCCTTGCTGCGCGCGGTAGTGCGGGACGGCGAGCGCATCGACGCCGATCCGCCGCTCGCGCAGGTGCGGCAGCACCGCGCCGCCCAGGTGGCCGCGTTGCCCCGCGCGGTGCGCGACATCGAGCGCCCGGCGGTGTGGCCGGTCACGATCTCGGACTCGCTGGCCAGCTTGTCGTTGGCCGCGGGCGGCTGAGCGCGGGGTTCGGGACGCGGGATGGGCGGCGCGGGGTGGCCGCCGGGGGCGCGGCCACGACCCATGCCTCGGAGACGTGCGGCAGGCGACCGGAGAGCGGGCGGCCCTGCCGCCCGGCACGGCGCTTCCGGCCGCCGTCAGGCGGGCGGAAGCGCCAGCCGAGCGCGAAGCGCGAGCTCGGAGGGGGCCGACGGCGGGCTCGGCCGCCGGGCCGCCCATTCCCACGGGACACACACCGAACGCTGCTAGAAGGCCGGTTCCCGCAGCGCGATCACCATCGTTCCGAGCAGGATCAGGCTCCCCGTCTGTGCCGACGTGGGCTCGGCGAGGCGCGTGACGCGCTGCTCCCGGTCGACCAGGAAGGTGGCGCAGGTCTCGTGGAGGGGGATGACGCTGATCGTCAGGTTGGTGGCCTGGAGCGCGGCGTGGTGCCGCCCGGTCAGCACCTTGTCGAGCGTGAAGCCCCGCTCCCGCGCGCGGGTGGCGCGGGGGCCCGAGAGCCAGCGGATGTTGTCCTGCGAGTTGCGGTCGGGCAGGAGCAGGCCAGGATGGTTGGGCTCCCGCCCGAACTCCACCTGTTGGCCGTTGCCGACGCCGAGGCGCACCTGCGAGTCGCCCACGAGCGCGCCGAGGTAGCCCTCCTGGCCGCCCAGCGCGACGAAGCGCAGGGTGCCCGCGGGGGTCTGGATGGACATGCCGGGCTGGAGCGGTGTCGGCACCGACGAGGGCGCGGACTGGGCGCCGATGGTGACGCCGGGGGCGAGCGCCAGCGCGGTCACGCCGGCGGACGACACGTCCACCCGGATGAGGGCGCGCTCGCTGCGGTTGAGCCACCGCCCGTCCGGCGCGAGGTCGTAGCTATAGCCGGCGACCACGTCGGACAGCGGCACGGCGGGGAGGGCGAGGCCGGCGACCACCAGGTCGAGCACCGAGGCGGACCCCGTGTCGAGGATGATCGTGTCCGACCCGACCGAGCGCGACGACGCCTGGATCTGCTGGTGGATGGCGCCCCGCACGGCGCCCGGCGTGCCGATCACGAGGCCCCGCCCGTTCCGCACCCACTCGTGCCGATCGTTCGGCGAGACGTTGTAGGTGGAGAGCCAGAGGCGGGTCGGCTCGAGGAGGGGAAGGCGATCGACCGCCTCGGCGAGGCCGGTGCTGCCGGGGCGGAACCCCTCGAGCACGAGCTGGCTGTTGGGCAGGAGGACGGGCACCGGATCGCCCGCGCGCCAGATCACCAGGGTGCGGGCCCGCGCGGAGGCGGCGAGCGCCTCGGGGAGCCACGCCTGGTTCAGCGGGACGGCGCGGAACACGTCGGTCTCCCAGGGGATGCCCTTGAGCGTGAGGCTGCCGGCGGACTCCCAGGGGATCTCGGCCTGGTTCAGGCAGTGCCACGTGCCGGCGGAGAACCACACCTCGCCCGTCGGTGTGCGCGCGATGATGCGCGCCGCGAGGTTGACCGGCTCGCCGAAGGCGTCGTTCTCGATCTCCTCCACATCCCCCGTCGCGATGCCGGCGCGGAACGACACGTCCGAGCCGCGGCTCGCGTCATGCGCTTCGACCAGGTCCATGCAGGCGCGCGCGGCGTCCGTGGCGCTCTCGAAGAGGGCCATGAAGCTGTCGCCGATGTTCTTGACGATGCGGCCGCCGCGCCCGGTGAGCACGGGCTCGACGAAGCGCTGGTGCATCGCGAGCAGGTTCCGTAGCCCCTCGCGGTCGCTCTCCGACGTGCGCCGCGTGTAGTCGGCCATGTCGGTGAAGACCACGGTGCGGGTGCGGGTGCGGATCTGCACGCGAGGCCTCCTCGGCCGCGCGAGTCTATCCGGAGCGACGGGGCCGTGTCGACCGGTCGCACCGTGACGTTTCGCGACTGACAACCTGTCACGGGTGTTGGGCGCTCCCGCGCGGAGGAGCGACAACCTGTCTGGAACCGGGCGTGTAAAGGCCGGTCGTGGGGCCTTTCCGGCGGGCACGGAGCTTGCTAAGGCTTTGACCCTTCCATGCACCCAGGGCGAGAACATCCACGTGCCTGAACCGTCCGCCGCATCCACCCGCCGCCGCCTCTTCCTCGTCCTCGGGGTGGTGGGGCTCTTCGGCTTCGGCGGGGGGGCACTCGTCAACCAGGCGGTCGGGCGCATGCTCGCCCTGCCCGAGGACGCTGACGTGCCCGAGTACGTCGACGCCGCCGAGCCCGTCGAGGGCGAAGCCCCCGCGCCCGACAACGGCCTGGCGCGTGGCGCGCCGAAGCGGCCGCGGGCGCTCTCGCAGAAGCAGTACGCAGACATCATCGTGCGTCGCAACATCTTCGACTCCACGGCGGTGTACGACCCGAGCGCGGCGAAGGAGGGCGGGGTGGCCGGGGAGTGCAAGTCCGACGCGAACGTGCGTCTGCTCGCCACCGTGGTCGCCGACCCCCCGACCTATTCTTCCGCGCTCATCGCCATCGGCGGCGCGCGGGACGCGAAGTCGGACGGCTACTCCATCGGGGACGACGTGGGCGGCGAGGGCCGCATCACCCTCATCGAGCAGAAAAAGGTGTGCCTCGACGGCGGCACCTGCATCTGCATCGGCGGGGAGGCCGCGAAGCTCGTCGCGGCCGACGGGAAGCCCGCCGAGGCCGGCATCTCGAAGGACGGAGAGACCACCGTGGTCGAGCAGTCCGTCATCGACGACGCGATGGGCAACTTCGAGCAGCTCGCCACCCAGGTGCGCGTGGTGCCCCACAAGGGCGCCGACGGCGCGATCGACGGGTATCGCCTCTCCGCGATCCGCAAGGGCAGCCTGTTCGAGAAGCTCGGCATCAAGAACGGCGACATCGTCCACGGCGTGAACGGGCAGGCCCTCACGAGCACCGAGGGCGCCCTCCAGGTCTACCAGACTCTCCGCAGCGAGAAGAGCTTCACCTTCGACATCACCCGCCGGAACCAGCGCCAGTCGCTGGGCTTCGAGGTGCGGTGACCATGAGCACACGTATGATCAGGCCGACGTTGCAGAACCGTACCCTCTCTCCTTTCGGTGGCGGCGCCGCCCGCGTGCTCGCGATCCTCGGGGTGCCCGCGCTCCTCGCGCTGGCGATCCCGGGGCTCTCATGGGCCCAGGACGAGCCCGACGCCCCGAAGGAGGACGCCCCCAAGCAGGAGCGCATCCGTCCTGCGGCGGGCCCGCTCATCCCGGGGCAGCTCCCCAACGGCCCGGTCCTGCCCGGCGGCCCTCCGCCCGGCGCCCCGACCAAGGGCGCCGAGGCCGACAAGGACGCGGGCGGCGCCACGCCCGGCGGCGGCGCGACCGGCGCGGTCACCGCCAAGAAGGTGCCCTGTGTCGAGCCCTCCACCAAGGTCACGATCGATTTCGTCGACGCGCCCTTGATGGACGTGACCAAGTACATGGCCGAGATCACCTGCCGCAACTTCATCCTCGGGGACAAGCTCGAGGGCCAGGTGACCATCATCAGCCACCAGCAGGTCAGCGTCGGGGAGGCCTACGAGGCCTACCTCTCGGCGTTGGAAGTGGCGGGTTTCACGACCGTGTCCGTGGGCGGAAACACCAAGATCGTCGCCACGTCCAAGGCGTCCAACGCCCCGCTGCGTGTGTACGAAGGGGACAACATCCCCGGCACCGACAACTTCGTCACCCAGATCATCGAGCTCGACAACGTCACGGTGAGCGACATCTCGACCGTGGTGAAGGAGCTCTCCGGCCCGAGCGCGAAGGTCATCGCGTACGCGCCGACCAACACGCTCATCCTGACGGACGCCGCCTACAACATCCGGCGCGTGTACCGCATCATCAAGCAGATGGACGTGGCGGCCCCCCGCAGCCACCTCGAGGTCATCCCCATCCGCTTCGCCACGGCGGCCGACGTGGAGCGGATCCTCGAAGAGGTGTACGGCGTGGCCGCGGCGGCCAGCACCACCACCGCCGCCGCGGCGTCCACCCCTGCGGCCCGCCGTCGCGGTCGCGCGGCCGAGGCCGAGCCCGCCGCCACGTCGAGCGCCACCAACGTGGGCTCCGAGGGCGCGTTCATCTCCAAGATCATCGCGGACGAGCGCACCAACTCGCTCATCCTGATGGCGAACGACGAGGCGATCGCCAAGGTCAAGGAGCTGGTTGCCCAGGTCGACGTGGACATCGATCCGTCCAGCCGCTCGCAGATCCATGTCATCTACCTCGACCATGCCAACGCCGAAGAGGTCGCCAGCGTCCTGACCAACCTGTCCCAGGGGACCGGCGGCAGCAGCGGCAGCAGCCGGAGCACGGGCACGGGTACGGCGGCGCAGCGTCGGAGCACCACCGGCGGCACCGGCACGCAGCAGCGCGGCGGCGCCGGGAGCTTCGGCGGCGGCGCCGGCGGCTCCCAGGGCGGCGGCAACAACTTCCCTCGGCCCTTCGAGCCCGGCGGCGCGGTCGGCTCCGAGGGCGCCACCAGCGGCGTCGCGGCCGCCTTCGACAGCGGCGCGGTGCGCATCACGGCGGACGAGAACACCAACTCTTTGGTGCTGTTGGCATCCCCCGAAGATTTCCGTGTCATCAAGAGTGTCATCGATCGCTTGGACATCCCGCGCCGGCAGGTCTACGTCGAGGCCGTGGTGCTCGAGATTGGGTCGGAGGACAACCTCGACCTCGGTCTAAGCTACCACTTCGGCAAGCCGACCGCCGACGGTGGCCTGATGTACGGCCGAACGGGCTTCGGGGACGCCAACTCCCTGTCGCTCAGCGCGGACGCCCTCTCCGGGCTCGCCATGGGCCTGCTCGGCGCGCCCATCTCGGTCGTCACGCAGACCGCCGCGGGCCCGGTGTCGCTCGAGATCCCCGCCTTCGGCGTCGCGATCAACGCGCTCGCGTCCAACTCCGCGGTCAACATCCTCTCCAACCCCAACATCCTCGTGTTGGACAACGAAGAGGCCACCATCAGCGTCGGCCGCAACGTGCCGTTTCCGGTCTCCGCCGGCCTCGACAGCAACGGAAACCAGATCCAAAGCTTCCAGCGCGAGGACGTCGGCATCGTCCTGCAGGTGACCCCGCAGATCAACGAGAACAACTACGTCACGCTGGAGATGTCGCTCGAGGTGGCCGAGGTCGAGGAGGGTACCGGCTCCGCGGAGGACGGTGGCTTCATCACGTCCAAGCGCGAGACCGAGAACGTGGTCGTGGTCCGTGACAACCAGACCATCGTGATCGGCGGGCTCATCGGGTCCACCACGACCGAGGGTGAGACCAAGGTCCCCATCCTCGGCGACATCCCGCTCCTCGGGGTGTTGTTCCGCGGCAAGAAGAACGTCGAGCGCAAGACCAACCTGCTCATCTTCCTCACGCCGCACGTCATCAACGAGCCGGCCGATCTGGAAGAGGTGTACCGCGTCAAGGTCGCCCAGCGGGAGGAGTTCCTCCGGCGCTTCTACGGCAAGAGCCGCGAGGAGCAGGAAGAGGAGCTGCAGGCGATCCTGCGCGGCAGCATGAACCTCATCGACGAGCCGAGCATGTACCGCAAGAAGGCGCCGCCCAAGCCCATCGACTCGATGATCCAGGACGACGGCGGCCTCCAGCCGATCGACAGCCCCACCGGCGCCCCCGCGCCCACGCGCCTCCCGGAGCCCCAGCCCGAGCCCGAGCGCGAGCCCACGCCCGACTTCAACGAAGGGGGCGAGTAGGCCATGGCCGTCCGCCGCGCCGGGATGGAGGAGCTCCTCATCCGCTCCGGGGTCGATCCCGCGAAGATGAAGGAGGCCCGCAAGGAGGCCGAACGCTCGGGTGTGTCCCTCGTCGAGGGTGCCCAGCGGGTCAACGCGGTGTCCCCCGACGTGGCGGCGCGTTCGCTCGCGGAGATGCTCGGCCTGACCTTCCGGGACCACATCGAGCTCGACAGCATCGATGTCGAGCTGGTGCGCCCCATCTCGCTCGCGATGGCCCGCGAGGAGGGCATCCTCCCGCTGTACCACGAGGGTGGCTTCGTGCGCGTGGCGATCGCCGAAGAGCGGTCGATGGGCCTGCTCCCCGACTTGCGCCTGCTCTACAAGAAGCCGGTGCGCCCCGTGGTCGTGCCGGCCGACGTGCTGCGCGACGCGACGAACAAGACCTACGATCGCGCCGCCCGCAGCGCCTCCGCCGTCATGGAGGAGATCCGCGAGGAGGGCGCGGGGGACGACATCGCCGACGATCTCTCCCTCAACGAGGATCTTCTCGACGATCCCAACCAGGCGCCCATCATCCGGTTCGTCAACACGCTCCTCACCCAAGCGGTCAAGGATCGCGCGAGTGACATCCACGTCGAGCCGTTCGAGCGTGAGTTGGTCGTGCGCTTCCGGATCGACGGCGTGCTCTACGAGATCGTGAAGCCGCCTCCCAAGCTCCAGGCCTCGATCGTGAGCCGTGTCAAGATCATGGCCGGCCTGAACATCGCCGAGAAGCGCGTGCCGCAGGACGGCCGCATCCGCACCCGCTTCGCCGGCCGCGAGATCGATTTGCGTGTGAGCACCCTGCCCGTGCGCCACGGCGAGCGGGTGGTCATGCGTATCCTCGAGAAGGGGACCGTCTTCAACCTCGAGCAGATCGGCATGGCGGAGAAGACCGTCGCCGACTTCCGCCGGTTCATCCAGCGTCCGCACGGCATCCTCCTCGTCACCGGCCCCACCGGCTCCGGAAAGACGACCACGCTCTACAGCGCGCTCGCCGAGATCAACGCCCCGGACCTGAACATCCTCACCATCGAGGATCCGATCGAGTACGAGCTGCGTGGCATCGGCCAGACCCAGGTCAACCCCAAGATCGAGCTCACGTTCGCCTCCGCCCTGCGCGCCCACTTGCGGCAGGACCCCGACGTGATCATGGTCGGAGAGATCCGCGACAAGGAGACGGCGGACAACGCCGTCCAGGCGTCGCTCACGGGCCATCTCGTGTTCTCCACGCTGCACACCAACGACGCGCCCACGGCCTTCTCCCGCCTCATCGACATGGGCGTGGAGCCCTTCCTCGTGTCGAGCTCGCTCATCGCCGTGCTCGCCCAGCGGCTGGTGCGGCGCTTGTGTCCCAAGTGCAAGGAGGCCTTCGAGCCCTCCGACATCGAGCTGAAGGAGGCCGGCGTGGCCCGGTCCCGCCTCGAGGGCCACACGGTGTACCGCGGCAAGGGGTGCTCCGCGTGCCTCTCCACCGGGTACAAGGGCCGGACCGGCATCTACGAACTGCTCACCGTGAGCGAGGGCGTGCGTCAGCTCGTCATGGCGGGCTCCAGCGCCGGCGTCATCCGCAAGCGCGCAATCGAGGACGGCATGGCCTCCCTCCGCGACGACGGTATCCGCGTGGTCCTCGAGGGCCGCACCTCGCTCGACGAGGTGATGCGCGTCACGCAGGAAGATTTGGTGGAGCTCGATTAGAATGGCGGTCTACGAATACGTCGGGCTCGACGCCGGGGGCAAGTCCACCAAGGGCATCGTGGATGCGGACTCGCCGAAGACCGCGCGCGGCCGCTTGCGCAAGCAAGGCGTGTTCCCGACCGAGGTGTGGGAGAAGAAGGAGGGTGCCACCCGCGGCAGGGGCATCAACGTCGAGATCGACTTCGGGAAGTACTTCCAACGGATCTCGGTTCAGGACCTCGCCACGCTCACCTCCCAGCTCTCGACCCTCATCGGCGCGGGCATCCCCATGGTCGAGGCGCTGACCGCGTTGGTCGACCAGACGGAGAACCCCAAGCTCAAGGGGGTGCTGGTCGAGGTGCGTCAGAAGGTCAACGGCGGAACCTCGCTCGCGCGCGCGATGCGCGCCCACCCGGACGTGTTCGGGGACCTGTTCGTGAACATGGTGGACGCCGGCGAGCAGTCCGGCGCGCTCGATCTGGTGCTCACCCGCCTCACCCAGTACACCGAAAGCCAGGTGGCGCTGCGCGGCAAGCTGGTCGCCGCGATCACCTACCCGATCCTGATGTTGGTCGTCTCCGGGGGGCTCGTCCTGGGCCTCTTCACCTTCGTCATCCCGCGGATCAAGCGGATCTTCGACAGCTTCGGGGAGGGGCTCCCGCTCATCACCACCGTGCTGTTCACGATCTCCAGCGTCGTGACCGGGTATTGGTGGCTGATCGCCATCGTGATGTTCCTCGCGGTGTGGGGCCTGCGCCGCTTCGTGCGTACTCCCAAGGGGGGGCTGTGGTGGGACCGCATGTCCCTGAAGTTGCCGGTCTTCGGAAAGATCAACCGTCTCGTGGCCGTGTCACGTTTTTGCCGTACGCTCGCCACCTTGCTCGTCAGCGGGGTACCAATTCTCACCGCGCTCACGATCGTGCGCACGGTCGTCGGCAACGAGATCATCGCGGGCGCCATCGACGCCGCATCCCGGAACATCGCTGAGGGCCAGTCCATCGCCGTGCCGCTCAAGGCCTCCGGTCAGTTCCCGCCCATCGTGACCCACATGATCACCATCGGCGAGAAGACGGGGGAGCTCGAGGGCATGCTCGGCAAGGTGGCGGACGCCTACGACTCCCAGGTGGAGAACACGGTCAACACCCTGACCTCGCTCCTCACCCCCATCATGACCTTGCTCATGGGCCTCGTCGTCGCCGTCATCGCCCTCGGCATCCTCCTCCCCATGCTCAACCTCTCCTCTGTCGTACGGTGAAACCAATGATGCTCTCCCGCCTCTCCCGCTCCTCCCTCAGGGCCGCGGCCGCTTCCCGCAAGGGCATGTCGCTCGTCGAGATCATGGTGGTCATCGCCATCATCGGCGTGCTCATGACGGTCATCGCCGTGAACGTGCTCGGCGCCATGGACGGCGCGAACCAGTCGGCAACCCAGATCCAGATCAAGAAGATGGAGGAGGCCCTCACCTTCTACGCCGCGAAGCACAAGGGCAAGTTCCCGAGCACGGGCGATGGCCTCGCGGCCGCGAAGAAGTACTTCCCGGACGGCGCGATCCCCACGGACGCCTGGGGCAACGAATTCCTGTACTTCTCGCCCGGTACGCACGGCGAGAACCAGTACGAGATCATCTCCCTCGGCAAGGACGGCAAGGAAGGCGGCGCCGACTACGACCAGGACATCACCTCCTACAGCGAATTGGCAGAGTGACACGATGACACCCACCCGCCGTGACCGTGCCCGGGCGCGGCGGGGAGCCCGCCGTATCAGTGGTCGATCGGGGATCTCCCTCATCGAGATCATCGTCGTCATCGCCATCATGGCCGTCGTGATGGGCATCGGCATTCCCAGCCTCTCCGCCATCTTCGACTTGCAGCAGCGCAGCGCCGCGCGGGAGCTGGCGATGACCTACAGCTTCCTCGTGAACGAGGCCTCCATGCGGAATGTCACGTTCCGCATCGCGTACAACCTCGACGCCGGCACCTATCGAATCGAAGTGGGCGATCCCAACACCCTGGTGTTCTCGGATCCCGCCAGCCGCGCCGAATTCGAGGCCGACCGGGAGAAGGAGCTCAAGAAGTTCACGAAGAAGGAGGAGGAGGAAGCGGCCGCGGAGGGCGGCGACGCGCTGGATCGTTTCTCGGGCCTCACCGCGCCGGGGTTCGAGTCCCAGGTGGAGCTGCCTTCCAACTCGATGTTCGCCTATGTGTACACGCCCCAGTACGACGAGCCGCAGGCCCCCTCGGAGGACCCGCCGGAGACGCCGGAGGACCAGAAGATCGTGTACTCCTACGTGTTCGCGAACGGGGTCGCCGAGCACACGGTCGTCCGCATCGTGAGCATCGACGATCCCGAGGATGGCTACACCGTCGAGGTCGAGCCACTCTCCGGCAAGGTGTCGATGGAGAACGAGGCCACCGACATCGGGGCCAACATGGCGTGGCTCCCGAGCGAGGCCCCGGACTACCGGTGACACCCCTCCCGCCCTCGCTGCCACGGGCCCGCGCCGGCTTCACCCTCCTCGAGGTCGTGATCGCGCTCGCCATCCTCGCGATCGGCCTGACCGTGCTGGTGGACTCGCAGTCCATGGCCGTGTTCATGACGATCGACGCGGGGAAGACGCTGACGGGCACCTACCTCGCGCAGGAGAAGATGGCCGAGGCGATGCTCCGCCTGGAGTCGGAGGGCTTCCGCGAGGGCGACATCGACGAGGAGGGCGACTTCTCCGAGTTCGGCATGACCGACGCGATGGGGGATGCCCCGGACTTCGGAGACAGCTTCGAGGGCTACGAGTGGGCCTACACCATCCGCGAGGTGGACATCCAGGTGGGTGACATCGCGGGCGCGGCCGACGAATTGGAAGGCATGGGCGGGCTCGGCGGAAAGGACAAGGAAGAGAGCGACGACGCCCCCGAGCAGCGGGACCTGATGGACGCCGGCTTGCAGCCGGACATGCTCTCCGAAATGCTCCGCCCCTACATCCGGGAGGTGCGTGTCCTGGTGTGGTGGGGCGAGGAGGCCCCCGATCTGGAGGAGGGGTGTGACGAGTGCATCGAGCTCGTGTCCCACGTGATCAACCCCTCGGGGAAGCTCCAGCTCCCTGGCGGTTCGAGCGGCACGGGCAGCACGGACGACGGCAAGTGAGCGCCACCCATCCCGCGCGCGCGTCCCGGGGCGGCTTCACGCTGCTCGAGGTCATCGTCGCCTTGGCGGTGTTCGCGATCATCGCCGGGCTCACGTTCGGCACCATCGCGAGCGCGCTCAACACGCGCGACATGCTCGAGGCCGACGACGCGGTGAACCAATCCGCCCGCATCGCCATCTCGCGCATCCGCCGCGACCTGTCGCTCGCCTACCTCACGACCAACACGGGCGCGGTCAACACCTACCAGACCCTGTTCATCGCGCACGACAAGAACCCCGACCAACTCTGGTTCGCCTCGCTCACCCACCAGCGCCTGTACCGGGGCGCCCGCGAGAGCGACCAGACCGAGATCACCTACTGGACGGAGGACGATCCCGACACGTCCGGCGCCCTGGTGCTCTTGCGGCGCGAGGCCCCGCGGATCGACAACTATCCCGAGCGGGACGGCACGATCGCGCCCCTCGCGTACGACGTGACGGCGTTCGACGTGCGGTTCCTCGACTCCCAGACCAACGAGTGGCGGGAGGAGTGGGACACCACCGGCATCGACACACCCAATCGTCTGCCGCGCGCCGCCCAGGTGTCCCTCACGTTGCTCGCGCCCGATCCGGAGGACGCGGAGAAGACGGTCGAACGCTCCTGGGCCACCACGGTGATGCTCGAATTCGCGCCGCGCCTCACGCCCAAGGACCCCACGCAGGACGAAGAATGAGCGCGCGCCCTGCCAATGGTTTCGTGCGGAACGGTTTCGCGCGTACCGGCCTCCCCGCGCGTCCCGCCGCCGGTGGCCGGGGCCGTCGCCGTGGGGATCGGCGCGGCATCGCGCTCATCGTGGTGATCGGGACAATCATGTTCCTCACCGCGCTGGTCACCGACATCAGCTTCGGCTCGCGCATCCGTTTCCTCACCGCCGTGCACGAACGGGACGAGGCCAAGGCGTATTGGTTGAGCGTCACCGGCGTGAACCTGTACCGGCTCGTGTTGCTCGCCAACAAGCAGATGGGTGACAACCCCCTGCTCCAGGAGCTGGGCCTCGGCGACTCCTTGTGGCAGACCCTCCCGTTCATCAACACGGGCCTGCTTCGCATGTTCATCTCGTCCGACGGGAACCTCGACGAGGACGAGGTCTCCGAGTTCGAACAGACGGGGGAGGTGAGCGACGAGGTGCGCGAGGAGAGCGCGGAGGCGACCACACGCTTCGGCAGCCGGGCCTTCCTCGACTTCGACGGCGACTTCATGGCGGCGGTGACCGGCGAGGAGTGTGGCATCAACGTCAACCGCCTCGCCTCCCGCGACGCCGACACCCGCCCGGAGGACACCACCACCGGCAAGCAGCTCCTGGGCCTCATGAGCGGCGAGGAGAACGACGCGTGGCTGCGCGAGCGCAACCTCGAGCGCCTCGATCTGATCGGCAACCTCGCCGACTGGGTCGACGCGGACACGAACGTCGCGAGCGGGAAGGGTGGGTACGAGGACGACTTCTACAACTCCCAGCCCCAGCCCTACCTCGCCAAGAACGCCCGCTTCGACACGCGGACCGAGCTGCGCCTGGTCGAGGGCTGGCAGGACGACGTGTACGACCGCTGGGCGGCGCAGCTGACCATCTACGGCAACGGCAAGATCAACATCACCTGCGCCGACGACGTCGTCATGGCGGGTCTGTTGCAGGCGCACCTCACGCCGCGCCCCACCGACTCCGAGGTGGGCGTGATCATCGGGCTGGTGCGCGAGTACATGGCCACCGCCTCGTTCAAGAAGGGGTCCGAGTTCGTGGACTACCTCAAGAACCAGGGCTACTCGCCGAGCGACGAGCTCGCCGCCGAGGTCGGCATCAAGACGAACGTCTTCACGATCACGAGCACGGGCACGGTGGGGGACGCCACCGTCCAGATCACCGCCGTGGTCGATTACACCTCCTCCAGTGGCGGCACGGTCCTCTACTGGCGAGTGGATTAGGGGCGCGCCATGGCAATGGTCTACGGCATCGACACAGGATCCTGGCGCGTGCGCGTCGCGGCGATGGAGGGCAGCTTCCGTCGCTTCGAGATCCGCGACGCGGCGCAGGTGGGCATCCCCTACGCGGAGGACGGCACGCCCTTGATGGCGGACGCCATCGGCGCGTTGCGCGATCAGGAGAAGGGCTGGGACACCGCCGAGAAGGCTGCGGCCTTCCCGCTTGACGCCGGCGTGGTGCGGCTCGTCCGCCTCCCGTTCGTGGACAAGAACGCCATCGCCCGCGCGCTCCCCTCTGAGGTCGAGGGCAGCGTGCCCTACGATCTCGAGGACATGGTGCTCGGCACCCGCCTCATCGACGCGAAGGACGGCCAGAGCCGCACCTCCGTGTTCATCGCCGCGAAGGACGAGCTCCGCTCCCGCGTCGACGCGCTCGCCGCCGCCCGCGCGGAGCCCAAGGTGCTCTGCATGGACGTCGACGCGCTCGCGTCCTACGCCGGGCGCGGGGTGCAGGTCGTGGTGGACGTGGGCCACAAGCGCACGCTCCTGGCGTTGTGCCAGAACGGGCAGCTGCTCGGCGCGCGCTTCGTGTCCGGCGGCGGCGCCGATCTGACCCTCGCGATCGCCGAGGCGCTCGGCCTCCCGTTCGACCGCGCCGAAGAGGTCAAGCACGGCATGGCCGTCCCCCTCGCCGTGGGCGACGGCGGCGCGGACGAGGCCCAGGCCGAGTGGGAAGGGGACGACCCGACCGACGCCGGCCGCCTGCCGCCCACGGTCTCGGCGGAAGGCGTGGCGCTCTCGCGCGCGGTCGACATCTGGTGCGCGGAGGTGCGCTCCGAGCTCATCACGCTCGAGGACGAGCTGAAGCTCGGCATCGACGATCTGCTCGTGTGCGGCGGCGGCTCCCGGCTCGAAGGGCTCGGGGCGCGGCTCGCGGCCCGCACGGGCGTGCCGGTCCGGCCGGTCATCGTCCCCGGCGGGCACGGCGTCGAGTACGCGCTCGCCGTCGCGCTCGCCCGCGTGGCCGCGAGCGAGCTCAAGGTGGTCGACCTCCGCATCGGTGACCTCGCCTTCCACGGCCACGCCGAGACGTTGTGGAACGTCATGGGCGCCGCGGCCCTCGGCAGCACCCTCGCGATGGTCGCCGGGCTGACGCTGTTCGCGGTGCAGCTGTACGACGCCAACCAGCGCGTCGACGCGCTCGACGCCCAGATCGTGGACGTGGTGACCGCCACCTTCCCCGATGTCGGCGCCGACCGCCTGGCGGAGCCCTCGATGGCCCTGGCGATCATGCAGGAGCGCTCCGCGGAGACGACGCGTCGCGTCGAGGCGCTCGGCGCCACCGTGGCGGGGATCCCGCCCACCCTGGAGATCCTCAAGTCGCTCTCCGAGAAGGTGCCGCCGCCGAGCCAGGCCCGCATCGACGTGCGCGAGCTCACGATCTCCGAGGGATCGATCAGCTTTCGCGCCGAGACCGACAGCTACGAGAGCGCCGCCAAGATCGAGGAGGCCCTCCAGAAGGACGACCGCTTCAAGAGCGCGCGCAAGGGCGACGAGAAGAAGGTGGGCGAGGCGCTCACCTTCACGATGACCATCCCGCTGGGCGAGTCCGACGCCACGGCGACCGGCGAGGAGGGCTAGGCCATGGCAGGGATCACGGTGGTGGAGCCGATGCGCGAGCGCTTCGCGGAGCTCGTCGCGACGATGAGCCCGCGCGACCGCACGTTGTTCGTGGGGCTCGTGGCGTTCGTGTTGATCGCGCTGTTCGGCGGCGCGTGGTGGTTCGGTCGGTCGGTCCTGGCGGACGTGGGGAGCCGCGTCGAGCAGCGTGAAGAGACGCTCGGGCTGCTCAACGGCCTCGCGGAGGACCAGGCGAGCGCGTCGACCCAGGTGGCCCAGATCGAGGCGGAGCTCCGCAAGAGCAACGGGCAGGACCTCCCCTCGTTCATCGAGAAGGCGGCCGACAACACCGGCATCGCGGCGAACCTCCAGGCGGTGCGCGAGAAGCAGATCATCACCGAGGGCTCGCTCGAGGAGAAGACCTACAGCGTCGAGATCAGCAAGATCCTGCTGCCCCAGCTGGTCGACTTCCTCCACGCGATCGAGACGGGGGACTACCCGCTCCGCGTGCGCAGCATGAAGACCAAGACGGCCACGACGGCGGGCGTCAAGACGCTGACCGTGTCGATGGAGATCAGCGCGTTCCGCCTGATCGACGGCGGGACGACCACGGACGAGGAGTCCCCATGATCCAGAAGCTGCTGATGGTCGTCGCCGCGTTCTTCTGGGGCGGGCTGACCTTCCTCCTCGGGCTGTACGTCACCTTTCCGGCCGACACCGCGAAGGCGCGGGTGGTCTACGAGTTCGGCGAGTGGTCGCGCGGCGAGTACGCGCTCGGCATCGGCGATCTCGCGTTGTGGCGCCTCTCCGGCGTCGATCTGGACGACGTGACCTTCTACACGGTGAAGAAGGGCCGCAAGACCAAGGACGAGCCTGCGCCGGCGCCGATCCGCCAGCCCATGCTCCACCTCGACGGCCTCGCCGTGCGCGCCGCGCCGCTCGCGATGCTCATGGGGAAGGACGCCATGGCGTTCGTCGCCGAGATCTACGGCGGCGCGCTAGGCGGCCAGTTCGCCCAGTCCGAGGCGGGCGTCGAGCTGTCCTTCAACGGCGGCGGCATCGATCTCGGGCGCCTCCCCGTCGCCACCGACCAGATGAAGCTGAACCTCGTCGGCGTCGCGTCCGGCGAGGCCGATCTGATGTTCGACGCCGCGGACGTGAAGAACTCGACCGGGTTCCTCAAGCTCTCCTTCGACGGCCTCGGCCTCGGCGCCGACAGCGCCGTCGCCGGCTTCGGGCTCCCCGAGGTGACTTTCAGCAAGGCTGGCGTGGCGTTCGAGATCAAGGACGGCAAGATGGAGGTGACCGAGGGCACCTTCGAGAGCGACACGCTCAACGCGACGCTCACCGGCGAGGTCGTGCTCAACAAGAAGCTCGTGCGCAGCCGCAACCGCATGGAGCTCGTGTTCTCCTTGCCCGAGGATCTCGACCAGCTCGCGCAGATCTCGCCCGATCTGAAGCGCTCGCGCGACGACGAGGGCAAGTACCACCTCACCATCGGCGGCACGATCCTCGCGCCGACGGCACGCTTCTCGCGCTCGAGCCCCGTCGGCCGCAAGGGTGGCCTCCAGGGCGACGGCCCCGAGTTCGGTGACGTCGGGCCCGGCATGGCCCCCGACTTCCAGCCCACCACCGATCCGGAGGAGCGCCGCAAGCAGCGTGAGGAGCGGATCCGCGAGCGCCGCCAACGCCTCAAGGAGCGCCGCGAGGCCGCCGGCAACATGCCGCGCGAGGACCGTGGCGGCCCGGACATGGGCGAGGGGCCCGACATGGAAGAGTTCCCGCCCGGCATGGGCGACGAGGGCCCGGGCAACGGGCCGGGCAACCAGTTCCCGCCGGACGACGGCCCGCAGGATGGCCCCGACGGCCCCCCCATGGACGAGGGGCCCGAGTTCATCGACGAATAGGCGGCGCCGGCCTCCCGGGGTTGAGCCGGGGGTGCGCCCGTCGTGACGCTTGAGCTACGAAAGGCGGCCGACGATGCGCTGGGCGGCGGCCGCTGCTATGGTCGCGCATCTTCGGGGACCCCATGCGCACCTCTCTGCTCGTCCTGCTCTCGCTGCTTCTCGTGGGTTGCCCGCCGACGACCGACGGCAAGCCCGACGAGACCGATGTCGACGACAGCTCCGGGGATCCGATCGTCGACGAGGACGGCGACGGCTACCTCCTCGACGAGGACTGCGACGACGACGACGCGGCCGTGAACCCCGGCGCCGCCGAGCTGTGCGACGGCGTCGACAACGATTGCGACGACGAGACCGACGAGGACGCGACGGACGGCGGGCTCTGGTACGCGGACACCGATGGGGACGGCTACGGCGCCGCCGCGTCCAGCGTCGTGGCGTGTGACGCGCCCGCTGGGTTCGTCTCGGACGCGACCGACTGCGACGACACCTCCGCGCTCTACCGGCCGGGGGCCGAGGAGTCGGACTGCGCCGACCCCGCCGACTACAACTGCGACGGATCGAGCGGCTACTCCGACCGCGACGCCGACGGCTACGCCGCGTGCACCGAGTGCAACGACGGCGAGCCCACCATCAACCCGGGGGCGTTCGAGGCCTGCAACGACATCGACGACGACTGCGACGGCGCGGTCGACGACGGCGCGGTGGACGAGGGCACCTTCTACCTGGACCTCGACGGCGACGGCTACGGCGACGACGGCGTGGCGGTCGAGGCCTGCGGCGCGCCGGCCGGGTACGTCGGCGTGGGCGGCGACTGTGACGACGAGGACGCGGCCTACCATCCGAGCGCGGACGAGTCCGACTGCTCGGACCCGAACGACTACAACTGCGACGGCTCGGTCGCCTACGACGACACCGACGGAGACGGCTGGGCGGCCTGCGAGGACTGCGACGACAGCACGGCGTCCGTGAGCCCCGACGCGCCCGAGGCCTGCAACGAGCAGGACGACGATTGCGACGGCGAGGTCGACGAGGACGCGCTGGACGCGACGGCCTGGTACACCGACGCCGACCTCGACGGGCACGGCGATCCCGCCACCGGCGCGGTCACCTGCGACGCGCCCGCGGGCACGGTCGCCGTCGGCGACGACTGTGACGACACCTCGCCGCTGTTCCACCCGGGCGCCGACGAGTCGGACTGCACGGACCCGAACGACTACAACTGCGACGGCTCCGTGGCGGCGGACGATGCGGACGGCGACGGCTACGCCGCGTGTGACGACTGTGACGACACCTCGGCCGCGGTCAACCCCGCCGGCGTCGAGTCCTGCAACGGCGTGGACGACGACTGCGACGCCGTGGTCGACGAGCTCGACGCGATCGACCTCGGCACGTGGTACCGCGATGTCGACGGGGACGGCCACGGCGACGTGGGCACCAGCGTGGCCGCGTGTGACGCACCGACCGGGTACGTCGCCGCTGCCGATGACTGCGACGACGCGTCCGCGGCCTACCACCCCGGCGCCGACGAGTCCGACTGCAGCGACCCGTCCGACTACAACTGCGACGGCTCCGTGGCCTACTCCGACGCCGACGCCGACGGCTTCGCGGCGTGTGAGGACTGCGACGACACCGTCGCCGCCGTGAACCCCGACGCGGCCGAGGCCTGCAACGACCGCGACGACGACTGTGACGGCGCCTCGGACGAGCCCGACGCCGCCGACGCCTCCACCTGGTACGCCGACGGCGACGGCGACACCTTCGGCGACGCGACGTCCGCCACGCGCTCCTGCGACGCGCCCACGGCCTACGTCTCCGACGCCTCCGATTGTGACGACGAGGTCGCCACCACGTTCCCCGGCGCGGCCGAGCGCTGCGACGATGTCGACCAGGACTGCGACGGCGCGCTCGACGAGGACGCGGTCGACGCCGCGACGTACTACGCCGACGCCGACGCGGACGGCTTCGGCGACCCCGCCGTGTCCATGGCCGCATGCGACGTGCCGAGCGGGTACGGCACCGACGCCCGCGACTGCGACGACACGCGCGCCGGCGTGCACCCGGGCGCCACCGAGACCTGCGACGATGTCGACCAGGACTGCGACGGCGCCGTGGACGACGCCGCGATCGACGCCGCGACGTGGTACGGCGACATGGACTCCGACGGGTTCGGCGGTTTGACGTCCACCCTCGCCGCATGCGACGCGCCGGCCGGCTACCTCGCGACCGCCACCGACTGCGACGACACCGCGGCCACGACTCACCCGGGCGCCCCCGAGACGTGTGACGGCGCCGATGACGACTGCGACGGCGCGACCGACGAGGACGCGGTGGACGAGGGCACGTGGTTCCTCGACCTCGACGGCGACGGCTACGGGAACCCCGCCGTCACGGTGACCGCGTGCGGCGCGCCCGCCGGCTACGTCGCGAACGGCACGGACTGCGCCGACGACGACGCCGACGTGTTCCCCGGCGCGGAGGAGCGCTGCGACGAGGTCGACAACGACTGCGACGCGCTGACCGACGAGGCCGACGCCACCGGCGCGTCGAGCTGGTACGCGGACGCGGACACGGACGGCTACGGCGACGCCGCGGCGGCGGTGACCGCGTGTGACGCCCCCGCCGGCTACGGCGCGGACGCCTCCGACTGCGACGACACCGACGCCGCCGTGTCGCCCGCGGGCATGGAAGTGTGCAACGGCTACGACGACGACTGCGACGGCCTCGTGGACGAGGACGCGATGATGACCTCGAGCTGGTACGCCGACACCGACGGCGACGGCTATGGCGCGCTCGGCTCGCCGCGCTCGGCCTGCATGGCGCCCGCCGGGTACGTGGCCTCCTCGACCGACTGCGACGACACCCGGGCGACCGCCTACCCCGGCGCGCCCGAGCTCTGCGACAGCCTCGACAACGACTGCGACGGCACGGTGGACGAGGACGCGACTGGCACGACCTGGTACGCCGACGCGGACGAGGACGGCTTCGGCGACCCCGCGGACGCCGAGGTGTCGTGCACGGCCCCCGAGATGTTCGTGGCCGACGCGACCGACTGTGACGACGCCGACGCCGACGTGAACCCCGACGCCGTCGAGGTGTGCGAGAACGGCCTGGACGACGACTGCTCGGGTGAAGACGAGTGCCGTTACGACGACGTGCATGACGCGCTCGCGACGTCCTCCACGACGTGGACCGGCGTGAACGGGTCGACCTCCACCTCCTCGTTCGGCAGCAAGCTCGTCGGCAACCACGACTTCGACGGAGACGGGATCGCGGACGTGGCGGTGGGCGATCGCTTCTACGACGCGAGCAGCCTGTCGGCGGCGGCGAACCTCGGCCGGGTCACGATCTTCACCGGCACTGGCACCGGCTTCACCGACACCGTGGCCGACCCGACCCTGACCATCACCGGGTCGGACGCCGCGGGCCGCTTCGGCCAGGGCCTCGCCGCCGGCGATCTCGACGGGGACGGCATCGACGACCTCATCGTCGGCGTGCCCGGCATCAACGGCGTCGGCGGCGGCACCTCGTCGCTCACCGACAACGGCAAGGCGTACGTCTTCCTCGGGCCCTTCGCGCGGACCGGGGCGGCCACGACCGCGCTCACGCCGACGACCTCGGGCGCGGTGGACTGCTCGGTGGAGGGCGCGGCCGCGACGACCTACCTCGGCAACAGCCTCTCCTTCGGCGGCGATCTGGACGGGGACGGGGGCGCGGACTGGGTCTACGGCGCCTACCAGAGCCACACCAGCACGGGGCGCGGCTACGTCGGCATCGTCACCACGCCGACCTGCACGGGCCTGGTGAGCTCGAACACCACGGACATCCACACGATCACCGGCGGGACGGACGACATCTTCGGCCTCTCCGTCCTCGGCGACCTCGATCTGGACGGCGACGGCGAGGACGACCTGCTCGTGGTCGGGTCCGGCACCGACAGCGTCTACGCGTTCCTCGGCCCCATCGACGCCACCACGCGCGCCGACGCCGACGCGACGCTCACGTCGATGGACTTCGTGCACTCCACGTCGTCTCCGGCCGACGTGTACGGCGACCGCCTCGCCTCCGCGGGCGACACCAACGGGGACGGCTACGACGAGTTCCTCGTGGGCGCGAACTCCTACGACGTCGACACGAACCTCAGCGCCGGCGCGGCGTTCCTCTTCGCGGGGGACGCGGTCATCGTGGCCGGGACGGGCACGGGCGCCGCGCTCGCCGACGTGCTGGTGTACGGCAACGCGAACACCGCCCAGGTCGGCGCGGGCGTGTCCCGTGCCGGCGATGTCGACGCGGACGGACGCGAGGACTTCCTCGTCGGCATCGGCGGCGAGACCGTCTCGTCCGTGAGCTACGCGGCGGCGGCCCTGTTCTACGGCGGCGCCACGGGCACCTACTACCCCTCGCTCTCGGCCACGCCGGACGGGTTCGCGTTGTTCAACGCCGAGGCGACCAACACCAGCAACGGGTACAGCGGCGGCGGCGTGGCGGCGGCCGGCGATGTCGACGGAGACGGCTTCGACGACATCCTGTTCGCCAACATGAACTACGGCGCGACCCGCGTCGGCAAGGTGTACCTGGTGAGCGGAACCGGGGAGTAGGCGACCGCGCCGGGGGGGCGTTGCGGGGGGGCTTGCCCCCCTGCCCCAAGAGACCTAACCGCCTCCAGCACGGCCGATCGAGCCCAGCCCCAGGGCCTCGATCCGCTGCTGGAGCGTGTTCCGCGCCACCCCGAGCAGAGCGGCGGCCGCTTTGCGGTTGCCCTGCGTGCGCGCGAGGACGAGCTGGAACAAGGCGCGCTCGGCGCTGCGGATGACGAGCGCGTGGAGCGAGTCGCCGGGGCCGGGGGAGTAGGCGCGGACGACCGGGAGGAGGCGCACGCGGGCCATCTCCTCGAAGCCCTCGGCCTCGCGCTCGGCCTCGGCCTGGGGGAGGAGGAGGGCGCGGAGCTCCTCGGGGAGGGTCGCGCCGCGGATCACGGGCTGGTCGACACGGCCGAGCGTCTGCACGACGAACATCTCCAGCTCACGATGATTTCCCGGCCAGCGGTGGGCGTGGAGCAGCGCCCACACGCCACGATCGAGGGTGCGCTTCGGCAGGCCCATGCGGCGCGTGTGCTGGTCGAGGTACCACGTGGTGAGCGCGCGCAGGTCGTCCGGGCGCTCGCGGAGGGGCGCGAGGACGAGGCGGTCCCACTTGATGGCGGGGACGGCCTCGTCCAGACGCGTCCCGCCCACCACGCGCCACCCCGCGTCCCGCGCGGCGCCGACCAGGGCGCGCAGATCGTCGTGCCGGTGCGCGGACTCGAGGTAGACCGTGCCGGGCGGGCCCTCGGGGGTCCAGGGCTCCGCGTGGGTGCGCACGACGAACGGGCCGGCGAGCCCCGAGAGCTGGTGGAGCACGCGCGCGACACGCTCCTTGCCCGTGCCGCGCTCGCCGTGCACCAAGGTGGGGAGCGCCGAGCCCGCGAGCAACACGAGGCGCTCGAGCGGGGAGGGGCCGAGGCCCTGCATGCGGAGGATGCGGCGCTCGGTCGCGTCGACGCCGCGCGTGCCGACATACTGGCGTGCGAGGCGGATCACCGCGCGTTCGGTGTTGGGCACGCGGGTGAGCGGGGGGAGGGGAGCGCCGAGCACACGGAGGGTGGGGGCGTGGCCGAGCGCGGCCGCGAACGTCGCGAGGAGCTCGCCACGCAGCCCCGGCAGCTCCGGGTCGAGCAGGACGAGCACGGTCGTCGGGGCGCAGATCGCGCGGCAGAGGCCATCCCAGTCGGCCGCGGAGGTCACGGGGAGGCCCTCGCGGGCCAGCGGGAGCACGACTGATTCGCGGATGGCGTCGCGTGCGGTGGCCACGAGGATGGAGGACATGCGGTCGGACTGTTATCCTGCGCCACCCGCCCCCATGCCCCCCCTCCTGCCTCTCGTGCTGCCGTACCTCCTACGGGGGCTCGTCGCCTCGGCCCTCGCCCAAGAACCGGCCCTCGACGCCGAGGCTCCCGCCGTGGAGCCCGAGGCGTCCATCTGGTCCTTCATCGAATCGGCTGACGGAACGCCCGCGTCGCCCGACGTACGCGCCGCCACGCAGGAGCTCGTAGAGGAGCGTCTGGCCGAGCTGGGGAGCGTGGCATCGGTCGGCGCGTACCCGCCGATCGAATTCTATCTGGACCCCATCGGCGCCACGAGCCTCGACCCGCTCCACCTCGACAAGGTGGACCCCAAGGAATTCGACATCCCGGTGGTGATCAACCCCGAGGTGAAGAAGTGGATGGAGTACTTCCTCGGCCGCGGCCGGAAGTACTACGCGCGCTACCTCGAGCGGTCCACGCAGTGGCTGCCGATGATGCACCGCGAGATGGACGCGCGAGGGCTCCCGCGGGACCTGGCGTACCTCTCGATGATCGAGAGCGGCTTCTCCACCGGCGCCACCAGCTACGCCTCCGCGGCCGGGCTCTGGCAGTTCATGACCTATACGGGCAAGGACTACGGGCTCCGGATCGACTGGTGGCTGGACGAGCGTCGTGACCCCGAGAAGGCGACCGACGCCGCGCTCCGCTACCTGTCCGACCTGCACAAGATGTTCAAGGGCGACTGGTGGTTGTCCTGGGCGTCCTACAACGGCGGCCAGGGCCGCGTGATGAAGGCGACACGGTACGCCGGCACGACCGACTTCTGGAAGATCTCGGCGGGGGACTACCTCCACACCGAGACCGACAACTACGTCCCGAAGCTGATCGCCGCGGCGATCATCGGGAAGCACCCCGAGCGGTACGGCTTCGTCGGGCTGCGCTACCTGCCCGAGTGGAAGTTCGAGACAGTCGAGGTGCCCGCCTCCACGAGCGTGGCGGTGATGGCGAAGTGTGCGGGCATGACGGAGGATGCGTTCCTCGCGCTCAACCCGGCGTTGCGTCGCTACGCGCTCCCGCCCGAGCCCGCGATCCAGAAGGTGCGCATCGCGCCGAACAAGACCGTGGCCTTCAAGGAGAACCTCGCCAAGGTGCCGCCCGACGAGCGGCTCACGCTCCAGCGGCACGTGGTCAAGCGCGGCGAGAGCCTCGGCAGCATCGCGCGCAAGTACGGCCTCTCGGTGGATGAGCTGGCGCGGGTCAACCGCGTTGGGGACATCAACCAGATCAGCGTGGGGATGGAGCTCGTGGTGCCGTCGAACGGCAAGGCCATCGCGTCGACCGAGGCGGGGGGCAAGGCGAGCGAGCCGCCGCCGACGGGCGGATCCGGGGCGACCAGCGGCTCCAGCGGAACCAAGAGCACGTCCGGCGCCGCGACCTCGAGCACGCCCCCGACCACCACCACCAAGACCACGGCCGCCGTCACCCACACGGTCAAGAGCGGGGACACGCTCTCCGGCCTCGCGTCGAAGTACGGCGTGACCACGAAGCAGCTCCAGGGCTGGAACAAGCTGTCGGGCACCAACATCCTCATCGGCCAGAAGCTGGTGGTGAAGGCGGCGTCGACCACCACGACGACCACGTCCTCGACGACCTCGACCACGGCCTCCAAGCCGAGCACCACGTCCAGCGGCACCACGACGACGACGGCGAAGAAGGCCACGACCTCCTCGTACACCGTGCGCCGCGGCGACACGTTGAGCAGCATCGCCGACCGCTACAATTGCTCGGTGACCGATCTGAAGTCGTGGAACGGCCTGAAGGGCTCCACGATCTACCCGGGCCAGAAGCTCAAGATCAAGGGGTGACGACGGCGGGCGGGTCGGGCGCGGATAGAGCGTCCCGATGTTGACCGTCGAAGAAGCCCTCGCCCGCGTGCTCGCCCACATCCCCGCCGCCCGCGTCGAGCGCGCCTCCCTTGCCGACGCCCACGGGCGCGTGCTCGCGGAGGACATCGTGTCCCCCGGCGAGCTCCCGCCGTGGCCCGCCTCCGCGATGGACGGCTTCGCGGTGCGCGCCGCCGATGTGCCGGGTGAGCTCCACGTCCTCGAGACCGTCGCGGCCGGGGGCGTGCCCCACCACATGGTCACGCCGGGCACCACCACGCGCATCATGACCGGGGCGCCCGTGCCCGACGGGGCCGACGCCGTCGTGATGGTGGAGGACAGCGAGGCCGTCGGGACCGATCGGGTGCGGCTCGCGGGGACAGCCACCCCCGGCCAGCACATCCGCCCGCAGGGGAGCGAGGTGCCGCTCGGGACGCCCGTCCTGTCGCGCGGGCGCATCCTCGGCGCCGGGGCGATCGGGGTGCTCGCGGCGGTCGGCATCCCGACCGTGCTGGTGGCGGCGCGGCCGACGGTCGGCATCCTCTCGACGGGGGACGAGCTGGTCGAGCCGGGCCTGCCCCTCGGGCCGGGCCAGATCCACTCCAGCAACGGGCATGCGCTCGCCGCGTTGGTGCGCGAAGCGGGTGCCCATCCGGTCGATCTCGGCAGCATCCGGGACGACCCCGCGGCGCTCGCGGCGGCCTTCCGCGCGGCGCTCCGCTGCGATGTGGTGGTCTCGACGGGCGGCGTGAGCGTCGGGGACTACGATCACGTGAAGGACGTGCTCGGAGAGCTGGGGATCACGATGGACTTCTGGCGTGTGGCGATGAAGCCGGGCAAGCCGCTCGCGTACGGCGTGCTCGGCGGCACTCCGATCTTCGGCCTCCCCGGCAACCCGGTGAGCTGCATGGTCAACTTCTACCAGTTCGTGCGCCCGGTGCTCCGGACGATGCTCGGCGATCCGGCCCCGTTCCTCCCCGTGATCCAGGCCGAGCTCGTCGGTCGCACCCGCCGCCGCCCGGGTCGTCCGGAGTTCATCCGTGTACGCCTCTTTCGCGAGGGCGAAACCGTGCGCGCCGAGGTGGCCGGCCACCAGGGCAGCGCCGGCGTCCTCTCCATGGCGGACGCCCACGGCTTCGCGCTCCTCCCCGAAGGCGCGACCGAGATCGCGGGCACCGTGGCGGTGCAGGTGTTCGATCCGGGGTTCCTGGCCGGGGCGGAGGCCAACTACCGGTGGTGAGGCACCCATGAGAGGCTGCATCCTCGCGGGGGGGCTCTCCCGGCGCTTCGGCGCCGACAAGGCCGTGCACCCCGTCGGGGGCGAGCTCCTCGCGCTCCGGCTGGCCCGCGTCTTGCGCGCCGCCGGGCTCGATCCGTGGCTGGTGGCCCGCGACCCGCGCGGCATCGGGCTCCCCGAGCTGCTCGAGCCCGAAGGGCCGCGCCATCCGCTGTGGGGCATCGCGGCGGCGCTCGGGGAGGGGGATGACGTGTTCGTCACCCCGTGCGACCTCGCGGAGCTCGACGTACGTCAGGTCACGGCGCTGCTCGACGCGCGCGCGATCGCGGTCGGCCAGCCGCTCCTCGGCGTGTTCCCGGCGCGTTTGCGCGATCGCGCCCTGCACCACGCGACGGCCGGCGGGTCCGTCCGCGTGTTCGTGGAGGGGCTCCCGACGCTGGACGTGGGCCCGATCCTCAACCTCAACCGGCCGCCAGGCGTCTGACCTCTTCGGCGGCGCCGACGGGCTGGAGCGGGATGCGCACCGTGAACGTGGTGCCCTTGCCGACGGTGCTGGACACGTCGAGCTCGCCGCCGTGCGCCTGCACGATGCGACGCGAGATCGCGAGGCCGAGGCCGGTGCCGTCGTGCCGCGTGGTGAAGAAGGGCACGAACAGCTTGTCGAGATCCTCGGGGGCGATGCCGACGCCGGTGTCCTCCACCGCCATCTCGATCGCCGGCGCGTAGCGCGCCTTCGGGTCGCGGAGCCGGCCGAGGCGGGTGTGGAGGGTGAGCGTGCCCCCGCCCTTCATCGCCTGGAGGCCGTTCTGGCAGAGGTTGAGCAACACCTGCTTGAGCTTCTGCGCGTCCACGGGGAGGGGAGGGCGCACCAGGGCGTGCTCCTCGGCGAGGCGCACGTTCGGCGGCAGCCCCTGCGCGTTGATGACGCCCATCACGGTGCCGACGAGCGCGGCGACGTCGGTCTCTTCGAGGTGCAGCTGCATCGGGCGCGCGTAGTCGAGGAACTGGCTGACGACCTGGTTGAGGCGGTCCACCTCGTCGACGATGATCTTCACCATCTCGGCGTCCGGGCCCTCGCGCCCGGCCTGGAGGTACTGCGCGGCCCCTTTGATGCCCGCGAGGGGGTTGCGGATCTCGTGGGCGAGGCCCGCCGCCATCGTGCCGAGCGCGGCAAGTCGGTGTTCCTCCTTGAGCTTCTCGAAGCCGTGGAGGTTCTCCAGGATGACGCTCGCGCGCGCGGCCGTGTGGACGAGCCGCGCCACGTCCTCGGCGGTGAAGGACTCGAGCTCCTCCTCGTCGCGCAGTGTCAGCCAGCCGATCACGACGTCGCCGGACATGAAGGGCACCACCACGTCGGCGTTCATCGCCTCGAGCAGGCGAAGACGCACCTCGGCGTCCTCCGCGCGGCCGGTCTGGCGCGCCTGTTGCCGCGCGAGCACGGCGCGGATGTAGGCGCGTTGCCCGGAGGCGAAGCCGTCCGTGAACGGCTGCCGCGCCACCTGCATGATCGGCGGCTCCTCCCGCGTGCCGCGCTCGGCCACGAGCCGGTAGGTGCGCCGCTCCTCGTCCCACAAGAAGATCGACGCGACGGGGATGCGTCCCGACGCCACGAAGCGGGTGAGCATCTCGTGGGTGAGGCCGTCGATCGACAGCGCGCGCACCATCGCGGCGTCGAGGTCCTTCAGCGTCTCCTGGAGCAGCTGGCCGCGGCGGTTGAAGATGCGGCCGGCCCAGGTCTCGAGCTGCTTGCGGAGCGGATCGTACGCGAGCAGGAACAGGCAGCTCGCGAGGAACACCTGGAACGTGCCGTGAATGGGGTACTCGCCGAGGAGCGAGGCGGCGGAGAGGGCGTCGATGCCGACGAGCAGGCTGCCGGCGACGGCGACGGCGGCCATGCGGCTGAAGATCTCGGCCAGATCGAGCAGCCGGTACACGGTGATGATCTGGTAGAGGAAGTAGACGAAGATGCTGGCGAAGATGGCGCCGATGGGCGGAAAGGCGCCCTGCACCACCGCCGCGAACGCCCAGAAGGGCGCCTGGTCGGGCAGGCCGGCGATGGACCGGGCGAGCGCCTCCACCCCCGAGAAGCCGATGGCGAGCCCCGCGAGCGCGCCGAGGTAGCGGATGCGGGCCCGCTCGACGCGGTGATCCGTCGACTCGTGGAACTGCCAGAGGCGGTGCAGCGGGACGAGGAAGGCGCCGAAGACGTAGACCGCGAAGATGACCTCGGCGATCGAGGCGCGCGGCGTGTCGCGGTAGAACACGGCGTCGACGACGGTGAAGGCGACCGTGACGAGGGGGGTGGCGACGCTGAGCGTGCGCACGCGCGGATCGTGGGGGGCGCCCGGCTGCCAGAAGAAGCGGTCGACGAAGACGAGCAGCGCGAGGGGGAGGAAGGCGCCGGCGCCGGCGTGGACGTACTTGAACGCGCCGAGGCCGGGCAGCAGGTACAGCGTGAAGCCGAAGTACGACACGCACAGGAAGGACGTGAAGACCGCGAAGGCGCGGCGCACCGGATCCTCGCGATCCCCGAGGGGCACCCGCACGGCGAGCGCGCCGGCGGCGATCGTCGCGAGGGCGTAGAGGAGGATGTTCACGTCCGGATGCTATCGTGGCGGGCATGGATCCGCGCCGCGCCTTGCCTTCCGTGGACCGCCTCGTCCGCGCGGCCCCCGACCTGCCCCGTGTCGCGGCCACGCGCGCCGCCCGCGCCCTCGTCGCGGACGTGCGCGCCGGGGGCCCGCCGCCCTCCGACTGGGCGGACGCGTTGCGCGCCCGCGTGGCCATCGACGAGCGGATGCGGCTGCGCCCCGTCATCAACGCCACCGGCATCGTGCTGCACACGAACCTCGGGCGGGCGCCGCTGTCGCCCCGTGCGGCCGCGGCCGTGGCGGCGCTCGGCCAGGGCTACGCGAACGTCGAGCTGGACCTGGAGAGCGGGCGGCGGGGCGAGCGCCTGGACGGCGTGCGCGGGCCCCTCGCGGCGCTCACGGGCGCGGAGGACGCCGTCGCCGTCAACAACTGCGCCGCGGCCGTGTTGTTGATGCTCACGACGCTGGCGGCCGGGCGCGAGGTCGTCGTGTCCCGCGGCGAGCTCGTCGAGATCGGCGGCTCGTTCCGCGTGCCGGACGTCATCACGGCCGGCGGCGCGCGACTGGTCGAGGTGGGGACCACCAACCGTACACGCGCGCATGACTACGCCCAGGCGATCGGCCCCGACACCGCGGCGATCCTGCGCGTGCACCCGTCCAACTTCCGGATCACGGGCTTCACCGAGGCGGCCACGCGGCCCGAGCTGGCCGAGATCGCCAAGGCGCGCGGCGTGCTCCTGCTCGAGGACCTGGGCGCGGGCGCGCTCGTGCCGGGGCTCGGCGAGCCCACGGTCGCGGAGGTCGTGGCCGAGGGCGTCGACGCGGCCTGCTTCTCCGGCGACAAGCTGCTCGGCGGCCCGCAGGCCGGCCTCATCGTGGGGAACAGCGCCTCGATCGGCGCGATGCGCAGGCACCCGCTCTACCGCGCCTTGCGGCTGGATCGGCTCGTGCTGGCCGCGCTCGAGGCGACCCTTCGCGGCTACCTCGTCGGGGAGGTGCCGCCGGCCGTCGCGATGCTCGCGCTCCGCGCGGTCGACCTGAAGCCGCGCGCCGAGGCGTGGGCGGCCCACCTGCGGGCGAACGGGATCGCCGTCGAAGTGCTCCGCGATCAGGGCTTCTCCGGCGGGGGCAGCCTGCCCGGAGAGGGGCTCCCCACCTGGGTCGCGGCCCTCCGGGTGCCCGAGCCGGACCAGGTCTCCGCGCGTTTGCGCCGGGGCGAGCCCGCGGTCGTGGCGCGCGTGTCGGAGGATCGCGTTCGGCTCGATCCGCGCACCGTCGCGCCGGGGGAGGAGGCGGCGCTGCTGGCCGCCGTGGTCGTCGCGTGCCGCGGTATCTGAAGCGTCGCGGCGAGAGATTTGGCGCTGCGAGGCGTCGGGGGCCCGCGAGGGCGCCCGCTCGGGCACGTCTCGGGTTAGGGGCCGCGGATCATGTCCATCGGATTCTACGAGCTGCTCCAGGTGGCCCACGACGCCCCGCCCGACGCCGTGCGCGCCGCGTACCAGGAGCAGGTGGCGCAGGTGGTCCGGAAGCTGCGCGCGGCCGAGGCCCGCCAGCAGGACGTAGCGGCGATCGAGGCCCGCCGCGCCGCGATCGCCGAGGCGTGGGGCGTGTTGTCCGATCCGCTCCGCCGCCGCCGGTACGACCGGTATCGTGACCTCGCGCGGGGCACGCTCCCCGCCGATCCCGACGAGCTCTGGGCGCAGGCGGGCCCCTCGATGATCGATCCCGCCGCGGCCGCCGCGCTCCACGTGGTCCGCACCCTCACCGACCTGCGCGTGGGCGAGCCGGTGTCCGAGCTCGGCACGGCCGAGCCCGAGATCTCCGGCGTGCACGTGCGCGCCGACCGCCGGGAGGGCCGCAGCTCGGAGAGCCGCGAGCACCGCGGCACCGAGGCGACCGACCCGCGGCCGGACCTGCGAGGGCCCGAGCGCGTCCAGGTCCGCCTGGCCGAGGCGCCGCACGAGCCCCGCTCCCAGGAGAGCGGCGTCGTGGTCCCGCCCGCCCTCGTGCTCCCCCCGCCGTCCGTCGCCATGGCCGGCCGCAAGCCCGAGGCCCCCCGCCCGGCCCCCGTGAGCAGCCTCACCATCGACCGCAACGTCGCCGCGGAAGACCTCGCGCGGCTCCTCGATCAGTACGGTCCCACCGGCGCGTTCCTGCGCGCCACTCGCGAGCTCCGCCGCAGCACGCTGCCGCAGCTCTCCGCCACCACGCGCATCTCCCTTCGCTTCCTCGACGCGATGGAACGGGATGCGTACACCGACCTCCCCGGGGCCACGTTCGTGCGTGGCTACCTCAAGATGGTCGTTCGGGCGCTCGAGGCCATCCCGGCCGGCGCCGAAGTCGACGAATTCATCGAGGGCTACATGTCCCGCTTCTTCCGCGCCCGTGGCTGAACGCCTCCACTGGGTCGCCACCTCCGGCACCGCACGGCTCGACCGGACCCTCGCCGACGCCTTCCCCACGATCTCCCGTGCCCGGTTCCAGGTGCTCATCGCCGAGGGCCGGGTCACGATCGACGGGGTGCCCGCCAAGGCCTCCGCGCACCCCACGTTCGGCCAGGTGGTCGAGGTCGAGGTGCCGGACGCCGTGGCCTCCACGATCGTGGGGGAGGACATCCCGCTCGACGTGCTCCACGAGGACGAGGATCTCATCGTCCTCGTCAAGCCCGCGGGCATGGTCGTGCATCCGTCCGCCGGGCATGGCCACGGCACCCTCGTCAACGCGCTCCTCGGCCGCGCCGGCTCCCTCTCGACCATCGGCGGCGTCGAGCGCCCCGGCATCGTCCACCGTCTCGACGGTGGCACGAGCGGCGTGATGGTGGTGGCGCGCAACGACGTGACGCACCGGGCGTTGTCGACCCTCTTCGCCGCGCACGACCTGGAGCGGCGCTACCTCGCCGTGGTGCACAAGGTGCCGCTTTTCGACGGCGGCACCATTCGCAGCATCATCGGGCGGGACCCGAAGGATCGCCTGCGCATGTCCTCGGTCCCGGACGACGTGCCCGCGCCCGTCGACGACGAGCCCGAGGTCATCGGCTACGTGTACGATGAAGACGAGCTCGAGGAGCCCGTGGTGCCCGAGCGCCGCCGCGGCCGCCTCGCCATCACGCAGTGGCGCACGCGCGCCAAGGCCGACCGCGTCGCGCTGGTCGAGTGCCGGCTGGAGACAGGCCGCACCCACCAGGTGCGCGTGCATCTGACCGAGTCGGGCCACCCCGTCGTGGGGGACACGGTCTACAACCGCCGCGATTGTGTGGCCCCCGCGGGCATCCGCGCGATGGTGGACCAGCTGGGGCACCCGCTGCTCCACGCGTGGCACCTCGGGTTCCGCCACCCGCGGGACGGCCGGCCGATGGCGTTCTCGGCGCCCCCTCCGGCCGACTTCCTCGCGGTGTGCAAGGCGGCCGAGCTGACCGTCCCGCCGCTCGAGCTCACGCCCATGGCCCCGCCCGCGCGCCGACAGCACTGACGAGCTGCCGGCTCTGCGGCTAGCCTACCCGGTGCAGAACCGGTCGGTCGTGGGGTCCTGGTCTACGTCGACCCAGAGCCCCTCGCGCCACACGGCCTGCTCGTCGTGCACCTCGAGGGCGAGGCACCCGATCTCTCCGTCGGGACACGCGATGCAGGTGTCCCCGAAGCTCGCCGCCAGGCCGCAGATGTCCATGTCCAGGCCCTCGGAGAGGGTGCGCGTGTCGAGCAGCCCGGTGAGCAAGAGGTCGTGCGCGGCGCTGCCGTCATCGGCAAACGTGCCGGTCACCGCGAGCGCGTAGATGCTGAAGGTGATGTCGTTGGCGAGCATCTCCGTGTCGAGCGGGCCGATCCCGAAGTCGGGGTGGGTCGTGTACGACGTGGGCGAAAAGTCGATGGCGTACGTGCAGGGGTACTGCGCGGTGGCGCCGCGGAACTCGTAGCCGGCGGCCCCGACCACATCGAGCTGCGCGGTGTCCGCGGCCTCGACCATGAACAGGATGCTGGTCGTGGCGAGGCTCCCGGCCAGGAACGAGCCCATCCCGGGGGCCACCCAGACGAGATCGCTGCTGTCGTCGAGCTCGATGTCGTAGGTGCGGTCGGTCAGGTCGACCGGGAGCGCCTCGCCCGGGGTCGTGAAGGAGGCGCTCACGGTGTCTTCGCACACGGTCGCCGTGGCCGTGTAGGTGGTGCCGTACGCGAAGTCGCTGTCGGGGACGAACGTGGCGAAGGTGCCGCTGGCGCCGAGCGTCACGGTGCCCGAGACGCCGCCGTCGAGCGCGAGATCGGCTGCGGTCACCACCTCGGAGAACGTGGCGACCACGGGCGCGTCGAGCGCCACGTCGAGCTCACCGTGCGCGGGCGACATCGAGACGACGGTGGCCGTGCAGGGGATGTCGGTGTCGGTGTCCGCGTCCGTGTCCGCATCGGTGTCGGTGTCCGTGTCCGCATCGGTGTCCGTGTCGGCGTCGCCGTCGGTGCCGATGGGGCCGGTGTCGTCGACAGGCTTCACGTCGGGCGTGCACGCGGAGAGGAGCAGGAAGGGGAGCCAGGTGCGCATGAGGCCCTCGTTGCGGGGGGAGAAGGGATCCCACGGGATCGCCGCCGCCGCCGAGGCCACCTATGGCTCGTCGGCGCGGCGATCAAGGATCGAGCAGCCGAATCTCGATGAAGGGGACTACCCGTCGCAGACGGCGTCTTCAGCGGGGGGGCCCGATTCGCAGGCCTCGCAGTTGTTCCCGGGCACAAAAGCGACGGCCACGCCTTCGAGCTCGATGCCGGTGATGTCCTCGGCCACGAGGCTCAGGCAGAACTCCCCGCCGTCGGAGGGGCAGGCTTCGCAGGTCGCGCCGACGAACGCGGCGTATTCGCACACGATGCCCTCGGACCCGTCCCCGACCATCGCATCGAGGGGGCGCGTGTCGATCGTGCCCGAGAGCACGCCGTCCTCGAACGCGCTCCCGTCATCCTCGAACGTGCCGGTGACCAGCAGCTCCGTGAGCGCGATGGTCACGCCGCCCACGTCGAGCGACAGGTCGCTGGGCCCGATCTGGAAATCGGGGTTGCCGGTGAAGTCCGCGGTGGGGAAGTCGATGGTGGCGAGGCAGTAGTCCTGCTCCGCCGGGCTCGAACCCTCGACCGCGATGGTGCCGATCATCTCGATCTCGGTGTCGCTCACCGACACGACGCCGAGCAGGATCTCCTGCGTCAGGTAGCCGCTAAGAAAGCTCCCGATGCCGCTGGGCTCGGTGATCGTCGCGTCCGCGAGCGAGACCACGTAGGTCCGGCCGGTGAGGTCCTCCGTGACGTCGTCTCCCGTGTCGACATCGGTGTCCGTGTCGGTATCCGCGTCCGTGTCGGAGTCGGTGTCGGTATCCGAATCGGCGTCCGTGTCGGTGTCCGAATCGGCGTCCGTGTCGGTGTCCGTGTCGCCGCCCCCGCTGTCGTTGCCGATCGGACCGCTGTCGGTCGTCTCGATCTTGGTGTCTTCGGCGCAGCCGATGGAGAGGAGGAAGGCGAGGGAGAGCAGGCGCATGGTTGGCTCTGGTTCGGGAGTAGTATGCAGGAGAGAGGCGGGGGCCCGCCAGCATGGGACGCAGTCACACGTGTGATCGGGGTGCCGCTGCAAAACTGGAGAGAGCCAGGGTCGCCCCTGGCTCTCGTCCTGTCTGGCCCCGCTACGACGAGCGGGGCGTCAGCGCCTTACTCCTCGCAGATCGCGCCCTCGACCGGGGGGGCGGTCTCGCAGCCTTCGCAATCGCCCTGGGCGATGACGACGAGGGGGTTCCCGACGACCTCGAGGGCCTCGATCTGGTCGGCCACGAGGGTCAGGCAGTACGGCTCGTTGTCGGCCGGGCAGGCGCCGCAGAGCGCGCCGAAGCTGGCGGCGAGCTCGCAGATGGCGTTCGGATCGGGCTTCTTGGACGTGTCGACCAGGCCGACGAGCGGGCGGGTGTCGATCGTGCCGGCGAGGGTGCCGCCGGTGAAGTACGTGCCGTCGGAGGCGAAGGTGCCGGTGATCTCGAGGTCACCGATCACGATCTCCAGGCCCGCCACCGCGAGGGTGGTGGTCTGGGGCCCGATCTGGAAGTACGGCTGCTCCGAGAAGTTGGCCACCGGGAACGGGATGCTGGACGTGCAGTAGTCCTGCACGGGGGGGACGGAGCCCTCGACGCCGATCGCGCCGATCATCTGGATCTCGGAGTCGTTCACGGACTGGACGCCGACCAGGATGTCCTGGGTCAGGTACGTGCCGAGGATCGCGCCGACGCCCGCGGGCTCGACGATGCGGGCCTCCGCGAGGTTGAGCGAGTACGTGCGGTCCTGGAGGATGTTCACGTCGGTGAGGGGCGTGCCGTCCGCCGAGGTGGTGAACGAGAGCTCGGACGCGCCGCGGCAGTAGTTGAGCGTGACCGTGTACTGGGTCGACGGGTCGAGCGGGGCGTTGGGCGTGAAGATGATGGTCTCGCCGTCATCCACGACCGTGGTGGTGCCGACGATGTCGGAGGTCACGGTGGCGGTAGCGTCGGCCTCGGAGAGCTTGAACTCGATGGCCGCGCGGTAGTTGGCGTTCAGGGCGCCCGCGGTCGGGATCGTGCTGTCGATGCTGACCGTGCACTCTTCGACGACCGGACCGCTTCCGGTGTCATCGGCTTTGTCGGCGCCCGTGCAGGCGGTGAACAACAGGGGAAGGAGCAGGAAGGTACGGGACATGGTGTGGTCTCCTGGGTGCTCTCGTAAACGAGACGGCGGCGAACTCTACACGGTCCCGTCACGGCCTGTCAACCCGGCTTTCCCGCGGCGTCCTTGAGGCGCTGATCGAGATCATGACGCACCGCGTCGAGCAGGCGAGCCTCGTCCTCGTCCAGATTGCCCTTCGTCTTCTCCGCGAGGATGCCGAGCAGCTCCATGGTCTGGCGTGCCAGGTTCAGATCGACGGGGCGTTGGGGGCCGCCGGGCTCGCGCACGCCGAGGTGCATCAGGCCCGAGCTGGCGAGCGAGATCACGAAGGTGCTGAAGGAGATTGGCGCTTCGACTTGGCTTGACATGGTTCCTCCTCTGGGCGGCTCGCCCTATCACGGGGGACGAGATAGTCCCGGCGCCGTGAAGCGGCTTCTCCTTGCTTTTCTCTGTGTCTTCGTGCTCTCCGTCCCGGAGGCGCGTGCGGAGCGTCCGCGCATGAGCGCGCAGGAGGCCTACGAGTTGGGCCTCCGCTACCTCAAGAGCGGCTCCTACACCAAGGCGCTCGAGCAGCTGAACCGCGTGCGCACGTACTACCGGGACGATCCCTACGCGCTCAAGGCCGAGCTCGCGATCGCGGACGTGCACTTCAAGAAGAACGAGTGGGACGCCGCGCGGGTGGCTTACGACGAGTTCCAGCGGGCGCACCCTCGTTATCGTGACCTCGACTACGTGGTGTACCGCCTCGGCCTCACGCTGTACCGCAAGGCCCCGACCGTGGCGGCCCGCGACCAGACGTGGACCCGGCAGGCGGTCGACACGTGGACCCGCTTCGGCGCGCGGTTCCCCGAGAGCGACTGGCGGGACGAGGTCGAAGCGGACCTCGGCAAGGCTCGTGCGCGCCTCGCGCGCAAGGAGCTGATCATCGCGCGGTTCTATACGCGCCGCGAGTCGTGGCAGAGCGTGGTGGGGCGCGTCGAGCCGCTCCTGCGCAACTACCCGGACAGCCCCGACAAGGTCGAGGCCATGGGCCTGCTGGGCGAGGCCTACGCGGGGCTCGAGCAGCGCGATCTGGCCCGCGCGGCAGCCGACCGCCTGCGTGCCGAGGCTCCGGGAAGCCGGGCGCTTCGCCGAGTCGAGAAGGCGATCGCTGCTCCTCCGGCGAAGTAGGCCGCGGTCGCGGGAGGGTTGCGGAGCGTCCAGGCGCTCCCAAAGTGCTCCCAGAAAAACGAACGGGCCCCGCCGAAGCGAGGCCCGCTGTCGCAGCGCCGAACGCTCTTAGAGCGTGAGCCCGCCGTCCACGTCGATGCAGCGACCGGTGAAGTAGTCACAGTCGATGATGAACTTGACGGCGGAGAAGATCTCGCCGGGGGTGCCGACGCGGCGCAGGGGCACGGGCTTGAGCATGCCCTCGAGCACGTCGGGGCGCATGCCCTGGAGGATCGGCGTGTCGATGAAGCCCGGGGCGATGGCCGCCGTGCGGATGCCGTAGCGCGCGAGCTCGACGGCCCACAACTTCGTGTCCGCGATGAGGCCGGCCTTGGCGGCCGAGTAGTTGGTCTGCCCGGGGTTACCGTGGCGCGCGATCGACGAGATGTTGATGACGACCGAGGCCTTCGTCTTCGACTGGATCACGTGCGCCGCGAACTCGCGGGTGAGCAGGAACGGCCCGGTCAGGTCGACGTCGATGACCTGCTGCCAGTTCTTCAGCGACATCTTCTTGATCTCGCCCGTCTCCTTGTCCGGCTTGACGAGGAGCCCGTCGCGGAAGATACCCGCGTTGTTGATGAGGCCGTTGAGGCCCCCGAGGGCGGCGGCCGACTTGGTGACGAGGTCGATGACCTGCGCTTCGTCCGCCACGTTCGCCACGAACCCGACGACCTTGCCGGGGAGGCCCTTGCCTTCGGCTTCGGTGGCGGCGATGCCGTCGGCCGAGATGTCGCAGAAGGCGACGTTGGCGCCCGCGCCCGCGAGGGCGAGGACGAAGTGCTTGCCCATGCCGCTCGCACCACCGGTGACGAGGACGTTCATTCCCTGGATGTTCATGAGGCTCTCCCAAAGGGGCGCAGGTCTAACATGCCGAGGCTGAGGTGCCGATGCGGACGCGGTGGGCGCAGCGGTACACCGGTCGGCGCGCCGCGGACGACCCGCCGCGAACGATCCGACCCGCCGCGCTACGCGGACAGCACCTGCGGGACCGCCGCCAGCATCGCCCCGATCTGCTCGGGATCCTTCCCACCCGCCTGCGCGAGGTCCGGCCGGCCGCCACCCTTGCCGCCGACCATGGTGGCGAGCGCGCCGACGATCTTGCCCGCGTTGAAGCGGGACCCCGCGAGGTCCTTGCTCACCGCGACGAGCAGGCGCACGTCGTCCGCGTCGCGGGAGGCGAGCACGATCACGCAGGTGCCGAGCACGTCGCGGAGGCGGTCGGCCTCCTCGCGCAGGGTCTTGCCGTCGCCCTGGATCTCGGCGGCGAGGACCTTCACGCCGTCGATCTCCACCGCGCGCTCGCTCAGGTCACCCGCGGCGGCGCGGGAGGCTTCACGGCGGGCCGTGTCGAGCTCCTTGGCGAGGCGCGCCTTGTCGTCCAGCAGGCGCCGGATGGCCTCTACCAGCTTGTCCGGGGAGGTCTTGAGCTCCTTCGCGGCCGAGCGGGTCGTGGTCTCGAGGTCCCGCACGTAGGTCTGGGCGCCGACGCCCGTTTGCCCCTCGATGCGGCGCACGCCCGCCGCGATCCCGCTCTCGGACAGGATCTTGAACAGGCCGATGTCCCCGCTGCGGCGCGCGTGGGTACCGCCACAGAGCTCCTTGCTGAAGCCCTCGACCTGCACCACGCGCACGTGCTCGCCGTACTTCTCCCCGAACAGGGCCATGGCGCCGCCCCGACGAGCGGACTCCACGTCCTGCACCTCGGTGAGCACGGCGTGGTTGGCGAGGATCTGCTCGTTGACGAGGTCCTCCACCTTCTGGATCTCGTCGGTCGTCATCGCCTTGTGGTGCGAGAAGTCGAAACGGAGGCGGTCGGGGCCCACCAGCGAGCCCTTCTGCATGACGTGGCCGCCGACCACCTGCTTGAGCGCCGCGTGCAGGAGGTGCGTGGCGGTGTGGTTGAGGCGCGAGCGGTTGCGACGGGCGGTGTCGACCTCGAGCGTGACCACGTCCCCCACGCGCAGCGTGCCCGAGCGCACCTCGACCTGGTGGGCGTGGAGGTCCCCCGCGGGCTTGCTCGTGTCGAGCACCACGGCCTCGCCACCGGGCCAGCGGAGCACGCCCGTGTCGCCCACCTGGCCGCCGCTCTCCGCGTAGAAGGGCGTCACGTCGGTGAGCACCTCGGCGCGTTGGCCCTGCACCAGCGCGCTGACGCGGGCGCCCTCGGACACCACGGCGCGGACGGTGCCGGTGTCGGTGTCACGGTCATAGCCGGTGAAGCGCACGCCCACGTCCTCGACGAGCTGGTGCCACACGTCGGAGATCGACTCCTCGCCCGAGCCCTTCCAGGCGGCGCGCCCCTTCGCGCGCTGCTCCTCGCGGAGGCGCTCGTACTCGACGGTGTCGACCTCGAGCCCGCGTTCGGCCGCGATGAGCTGGGTCAGGTCGAGCGGGAAGCCGTAGGTGTCGGCGAGCGCGAACGCCGTGTCCCCCTGGACCCGGTCGGGGCTCTCGACGAAGGCCTTCTCCAGGAGAGCCATGCCGCGGTGGAGGGTGCTGGCGAAGCGCTCCTCTTCGATGCGCACGACGTCGAGGATGAAGTCGCGGCTGGCGCGGAGCTCGGGGTACACCTCGCCGAACTCCGCGATCACGACGTCGACGGTCTGGTAGAGGAAGGGCTGCTTGAGCCCCAGCTTCACGCCGTACCGGATCCCCCGGCGCATGATGCGCCGCAGCACGTAGCCACGCTCCTCGTTGCTCGGCATCACGCCGTCGGCGATGAGGAACGCGGTCGCGCGGCTGTGGTCGGCGATGACCTGCAGCGCGATGTCGGTCGCGCGGTCGGCGCCCTGTTGCACGCCCGCGATGGCCGCGGCGGCCTTCAGGATGGGCTGGAACAGGTCGGTCTCGTAGTTGGCGTAGACGCCCTGCACGATCGCCGCGACGCGCTCGAGCCCAGCGCCCGTGTCGATCGACGGGCGGGGGAGGGGAGTCAACGTCCCGTCCGCCGCGCGGTCGTACTGCATGAACACGAGGTTCCAGAACTCGACGTATCGGTTGTCCCCGCCGGCGGGGCCGCGCGTGTCGTCACTCACCTCGGGGCCGTGGTCGTAGTGGATCTCGGTGCACGGGCCACAGGGCCCCGTGTCCCCCATCGACCAGAAGTTGTCGGCCTCGCCGAGCTTCTGGATGCGCGCCTCGGGGAACCCGATCTGGTCGCGCCAGATGACCAGGGCCTCCTCGTCCTTCTCGTAGACCGTCACCCAGAGCCGGCTCGGATCGATCCCGAGCTCGACGGTGATGAAGTCCCACGCGAAGCGGATGGCTTCGGCCTTGAAGTAGTCCCCGAAGCTGAAGTTCCCCATCATCTCGAAGAACGTGTGGTGGCGCGGCGTGTGGCCCACGTTCTCCAGATCGTTGTGCTTGCCGCTCACCCGCATCACCTTCTGCACGGAGGTGGCGCGGTTGTAGGGACGGCGCTCCTTGCCCGTGAACACGTCCTTGAACTGCACCATGCCGGCGTTGGTGAAGAACAGGGACGGATCGTTCTGCGGAACGAGGGGGCTCGAGGCCACCACGGCGTGCGCGTGACGGTGGAAGAACTCGAGGAAACGGGCGCGCAGATCTGCGGAGGTCATCGTCGTACCTTGCTGTGGCAAAAGCCCCCTCCCTTATGCGCCGGGCGGCACTCCTACAAGCCCCTTCGGGGGTCCCGCGCTCAGTCCGCGTCGTCCGTGAGGCCGGAGAGCCGAAGCGCCACCTCGTCCGGGTTGTTCGCGAAGCGCAGGCCTTGATCCTGTGCCACCTTGCCGTTGGTGATGTGGTCGTACAGCGCCTGATCGAACGTTTGCATGCCGTACTGCGCACGGCCCTTGCGGATGTGATCCCGCACCTCGCGAGTGCGCGACCCGTCCACGATGCACTCGTAGATCGTGCCCGTGTTGAGCATGATCTCGAGGGCCGCCACGCGCCCGCCGGCGGTGGCGGGGACGAGCCGCTGGGAGATCACGGCGCGCAGCACCGAGCCGAGCTGGATCCGGGTCTGCTGCTGTTGGTGCGGCTCGAAGAACCCGACGATGCGGTTGATGGCCTCGTGCGCGTCGATCGTGTGGAGCGTGGCGAACACGAGGTGCCCGGTCTCCGCGGCGTGCAGGGCGATCTGCACGGTCTCCAGGTCGCGCAGCTCGCCGATCAGGATGACGTCGGGATCCTGGCGGAGCGCGGAGCGCAGGGCCTGGTGGAAATTGGGCGCGTCGAGCCCGACCTCGCGCTGGTTGACCACCGAGCGGCGATCCTCGAACAGGAACTCGATCGGATCCTCGATGGTGAGGATGTGGTGCTGCAGCGTGCGGTTGATCTCCTCGATCATCGCCGCCAGCGTCGTGCTCTTGCCCGAGCCGGTGGAGCCGGTCACGAGCACCATCCCACGGGATTCGTGCGACACCTTCTTGAGGATGGGCGGGAGCTCCAGCTCGTCGATTGTCCTCACCTGGGTCGGGATCGCCCGGAGCACCGCGCCGATCCGCTGTTGGCTGCGGAAGACGTTGCACCGGAACCGCGCGACGCCCGGCACCGTATGGGCCAGATCGCAGTCGTTCGTGGCCTTGAACCGCTCGCGTTGGATGGGCGACATGATGTCCCACATCGCCTTGGCGAGCTCGTCGTTGTTCAGGGGCGGCAGCTCGCTGATCGTGCGGATGTCTCCGTTGATGCGGAGCATCGGCGGCATGCCGACCTTGAGGTGGATGTCGCTCGCGTTGTTGTGCATGGCGAGGCGGCAGAGGGAGGCGAGGTCCATACGGAGGCTCCTGGGCGTCGAGGCCCGACGTGCCGCACTCTACCAAGCGCGCACTACCGCGGGGGCACGGGTGGGCGGCCGCCGCTGGGGGCAGCCCCTCCGTGCCTTGCGGCGCTCGCTCAGGCCTCGGCCTGCGCCCCGCTCACGACGGTCACCGCGGCCTCGCCCTTGCCCATGATCTCCTTGCGCAGGCGCTCGCGGAGCTCGGGGTGGTCGATGAGGTACTGGGCGGCCTTGTCACGGCCCTGGCCGATGCGCTCGTCACCCACCGAGAACCACGAGCCCGACTTGCGCACCGCGCCGACCTCGACACCGATGTCGATGAGCTCGCCCTCGGAGTTGATGCCCTTGCCGTAGATGATGTCGAACTCGACCTGCCGGAAAGGGGGCGCGAGCTTGTTCTTCACCACCTTGACGCGCGTGCGGTTGCCGATGGCCTCCTCACCGGCCTTGATGGAGCCGATGCGCCGGATGTCGAGCCGCACCGAGGCGTAGAACTTCAGGGCGTTGCCGCCGGTCGTCGTCTCGGGGGAGCCGAACATGACGCCGATCTTCATCCGGACCTGGTTGATGAAGATCATCGAGGCGTTGGACTTGTGGATGTTGGCCGTGAGCTTGCGCAGCGCCTGGCTCATGAGCCGCGCCTGGGCGCCGGGCTGCACGTCCCCCATCTCGCCTTCGAGCTCGGCCTTCGGTACGAGCGCCGCCACGGAGTCGACCACCACCACGTCGACCGCGCCGGAGCGCACCAGCGTGTCGGCGATCTCGAGCGCCTGCTCGCCGGTGTCGGGCTGGGAGATCAGCAGCTCGTCGACATTGACGCCGAGGGCGCGCGCGTAGTTCACGTCGAGCGCGTGTTCGGCGTCGATGAAGGCGGTGACGCCGCCCTTCTTCTGCGCCTCGGCGATGATGTGGAGGGTCAGGGTGGTCTTGCCGCTGGACTCCGGCCCGTAGATCTCGGTGACGCGGCCGCGCGGGATGCCGCCGACGCCGAGCGCGATGTCGAGCCCGATGCTGCCCGTGGAGATCGCGCTGATCTGCACGTGCTCATGGGCGCCCATCCGCATGATGGAGCCCTTGCCGTACTGCCGCTCGATGGCGGTGACGGCGGCTTCGAGGGCTTTGGCGCGATCGGGATCGATGGGCATGAGGAACTCCAGCAGTCAGGGAGAGAGGTGGTTCGGACCAAGGGGTGCGGAACAACACACCAGTACCACGACGCTGTACGGGCGCAAGCCCAGCAGCGCCAAAAAATGTCCGCATCCGAATGATTCGTTCAGGTGAGGGGCTCGACGGCTCGACGGAGAAGGTCGAGCGCGGCGCCGACGGTGAACATCAGGACCCGCTCCCGCTCGAAGGGGAGGTGGATCCGCTTGTGCGTGGTGCCGGCGGGCCCGGCGAGGGCGAGATGCACGGTGCCGACGGGCTTCTCGGGGGATCCGCCGCCGGGGCCCGCGATGCCGGTGACCGCCAGGCCCCACGTCGATCCGACGCGCGCGCGAATCCCCTCGGCGAGGGCGCGCGCGACCGGCTCCGAGACCGCGCCGAACGTGGCGAGCACGTCGGGATCGACCCCGCATTGGCGCACCTTCTCGGCGTTCGAATAGACGATCGCCCCGCCGAGGAGGTAGTCGGAGGCGCCCGGGATGGCCCCGAGCGCCGCAGCGATCCGGCCGGCGGTGCAGCTCTCGGCGGTCGCGATGGTCTCGCCGCGGGTGCGCAGGTGCTGCCCGGCAACCTCGGCGAGCGAGCCCGAGTCGACGCCGAAGATCACGTCCCCCAGGCGATCGCGCACCTCCGCTACGAGCGGCGCGGCGTCGAGCTCCGGGGCGAGGTGCAGCTTCACGTGCACCTCGGGCATGTGCGCGCGGTAGCCGACGAGCACGCCGGGCCGCTCGAAGCCCTCCATCTTCTGCCCCGCGACCGACTCGGCGATCCCCATGCACCGGAGCACCACCGTGCGGCGCGGAGGCAGCGCGAACCGCGCACGGAGCTCGGGGATGACGTGCTCCGCCACCATCGCCTTCATCTCGTAGGGCACCCCGGGGAGGAAGTAGAGCACCGTGCCGCCCTCCTCCATCCGGAAGCCGGGCGCCGTGCCGAGCCGGTTCACCAGCACGCTGGCCCGGACAGGGAGCACCGCCTGCTTGCGGTTGGCGGGGGGCATCTCGCGCTTGCGGGCAAGGTAGCGCTCCTCGACCTGCGCGAGCGCCTCGGGGTTCGACGCGACGGCCTGCCCGAACGCGGCTGCGGCAGCTTCGCTCGTGAGGTCGTCCGACGTGGGGCCCAGGCCGCCGGTGCAGATGACCACCGACGCGTGCGCGGCGGCCTCGACGAAGACGGTGCGGATGTCGTCCAGCACGTCCCCCACGACGGTGATCCGCCCGGGTTCGAGGCCGATCTGCGCCAGCTCGTGGCAGATCCAGCCCGCGTTCGTGTCGACCGTGGAGCCCGAGAGGAGCTCCTCTCCCTGCGAGATCACGTCGAAGCGCGGCATGCCGTCCGTTAACCGGGCGCATGCGCGATAGCGGCCGAGTTCTGGCGCTCGACGTGGGGACCAAGACGATCGGCCTCGCCGTCTCCGACCCCACGCGGCGAATGGTTTTCCCCTTGCGCACCGTGGCGCGGCGCTCGGTCGTGAAGGACACCGAGGAGATCGCGCGGGTCTGCGTCTCCCAGGGGATCACCCAGCTCGTCGTGGGGCTCCCGCTCACGCTCGACGGGGGCGAGGCGCGGTCCGCGCACCTCGCGCGCCAGGTGGGCGAGGCCGTCGCCGCGCGCACGGGGCTGCCGCACGCGTTCGTCGACGAGCGCTTCAGCACGATCGAAGCGGAGCGGCGCTTGCGTGAGGCGGGCGCCCCCGCGGGCCGCCGGAAGGAGGTCATCGATCAGTACGCGGCCGTCGTGATCCTGGAGGATTGGATCACGGCCTTCGGCCCATCCGCGGACGGGCCAGAAGCCGAGTGATAAGCTCGGGGGATGCACCGTCCCCCGCACGCCTCCCACCCCCACGAACCCCAAGCCGGCGCCCGCAGCCTCCGGGTCCACGTGGTCACCGTCTCCACCTCGCGCACCGACGCCACAGACACGGCGGGGCCGCTCCTCCGCGAGCTCGTGGTGCAGTACGGCCACCTCGTCGCCGGACACACCCTCGTCGCGGACGATCCGGCCGCCATCGGCGCCGCCCTCGACACGCTCCTGGGGGACCTCTCGGTCGAGGCCGTCGTGCTCACGGGGGGCACCGGCGTGAGCGCGCGGGACTGCACGCCCGCCGTGGTGCGTGAGCGCCTCGATCGCGAGCTTCCGGGCTTCGGCGAGCTCTTCCGGATGTTGTCCTGGCAGGAGGTCGGCGCCGCCGCCATGCTCTCCACGGCCGTCGGCGGGATCGCGCGCGGGCGGCCCGTGTTCGCGCTCCCCGGCTCCCCGAACGCCTGTCGCCTCGCGATGGAGAAGCTCATCCTGCCCGTGCTCGGCCACCTCGTGTCCGAGGTGTCGAAGGAGTCGCCGTTGCCGGTGAAGGGCGCCGCGGCGCAGAAGGCGGCGCCGGTAAAGCCCGCGGCGTCGAAGGGCACCCCGGCCCCGTCGCCCGCCAAGGGCGCCGAGGCCGGGCCGAGCGTCCCCACCAAGGGGATCGGCCTCACCGCCTCCGAGCCGGAGCCACCCCCCGCGCCCGGGCACGGGGACCTCGTCTCCCAGATGGTGAACACGGCCGAGCGCCCTCCCGAGGAGGACATCGCGACCGGCTGGCGTGCAGGCCTCCGCGCGTTGGGCGGCGAGCTCCGCCGCGGCTCCTTCGGCGAGATCCCCGAGTCGGTCGAGCGCATCGCCGCCGCGATGGACGTCTTGAACGCCGCGACCGACCGGGCAACGGTCGTGCTCCCCGACGGGCGCTCCTACGCCGCGTTCGGCTACCCCGATCTCGTGCGCAACGCGTCGAAGGTGCTCCTCGTCCGCGAGGCCGAGCCCTTCGCCGAGATCGTGGCCCTGCACCGGTGGCCCGTCCGCGTCGGCACCTGCATCGAGGGAGACGACGGCATCGCGCCCTCCTCCGATCTCGATCCCGGGCCGGTCTCGCAGGAGCGCACCGGCGCGCCGTTCCCCGGCGTCGGCTCCCTGTTCGCGGTCGAGGGCGCCTCGGTCTACGTCCTCCAGGGCCGCAAGGTCGCCCAATTCGACGGGCGCAACGTCGCGGACGGCTGGCCGCTCGCGTCCGCCGTCGGAACCCTGCTCCTCCATTGGAGCCAGCGGTAGGGGCGCCCACACGTCGCGGCTGCCGACAGCGTTAAGAGGGCCGCATGGATCCTCTCACCCTCCTCGAGCCCGCCGCCACGCGCGTTCGTGACCCCCTCACGGGCCGCTCCGTCTGGCTCGCCGGCCTCATCCAGGACGCTCGCATCGAGGGCGACACCCTGCGGTTCACCCTCGCGTGCAAGAAAGAGCACAGCGCCGACGATCGCGCGCGAATCCGAGAGGCCGTGCTCCGCAACCTCGCCGAGGCGTGGAAGGGGGAGGTCGCGTGCACCGTCCGCGTCGAGGGCGTCGCGAAGCCGCCGATGGCTGCCACCGCGGCCGCCACGGCCGGCGCCGGAGGGCACGGTCACGACCACGGGCACGACCACGGCGGCCCGAAGAAGGACCCCGTGCGCGGCATGACCGGTGGCGGCATGCAGCCTCACGGCGGCCCGATCGCCAAGGCGCCGCTCCCGGGCGTCAAGCACATCATCGCCGTGGCCTCGGGCAAGGGCGGCGTCGGCAAGAGCACGGTGGCGACCAACCTCGCCGTCGGGCTCGCCAAGGCGGGGTACTCGGTCGGCCTGCTCGACGCGGACATCTACGGGCCGTCGCTCCCGTTGATGATGCACGTGACCGGGAAGCCGTTGGCGAACGCCGACAAGAAGATCGTCCCCCTCGTCGCGCACGGCGTGAAGTGTATGTCGATCGGTTTTCTGGTCGACGACAAGGAGCCCATCATCTGGCGCGGCCCGATGGTCATGGGGGTCATCAACCAGTTCTTCAAGGATGTCGACTGGGGCGCCACGGACTACCTCATCATCGATCTGCCCCCCGGCACCGGTGACGCGCAGCTCACGATGGTCCAGGCCGTGCCCCTCTCCGGCGGCATCATCGTGACCACGCCCCAGCCGGTGGCCCTGCTCGACGCGGTGCGCGGGCTGGAGATGTTCCGGAAGCTCGACGTGCCGCTGCTCGGCGTGGTCGAGAACATGTCCTACTACGACGTGGGCGGCGCGCGGCTCCACCCCTTCGGCGAGGGCGGCGGAAAGCGGCTCGCGGAGGAGTACCAGGTCGAGCTGCTCGGCCAGGTGCCGCTCAAGGACACCACCCGCGCCGCGGGGGACGCCGGCCGGCCCGTCGTACTCGAGGGGGATCCCGTCTTCGTCGCGCTCGCCACGCGGATCGCCGAGCTGTTGCCCGCATGAGCGACCCGGGGCGGCCCACGCGCGCCGGGCTGCTCGACCGGTTCGGTCGTCAGCACACCTACCTCCGCGTGAGCGTCACGGACCGGTGCAACTACCGGTGCGTGTACTGCATGCCGGAGGAGGGGTTGAACTGGCTGCCCCGCGCGGAGCTGTTGACCTACGAGGAGATCGCCCGGATCGTCGGCATCTTCGCTGGCATGGGCGTCCGCCGCGTGCGCCTCACCGGTGGCGAGCCCACGGTGCGTCGTGACATCGGGGCGCTCGTGGGCGCGGTCGCGTCCGTGCCAGGCATCGATGATGTCGCGATGACCACGAACGGGCACACCCTCGCGAAGCAGGCGGCCATGCTTGCCGGCAAGGGGCTCCGGCGCGTGAACGTGTCGCTCGACTCGCTCGATCCAGGCCGCTTCGCAAAGCTCACCCGGGGCGGACGCCTCGATCTGGTGCTCGAGGGCATCGCCGCCGCGCGCGCCGCCGGGCTCACCCCCATCAAGATCAACATGGTCGTGATGAAGGGGGAGAACGACGACGAGGTCGTCTCGATGGCGCGCCACTTCCTGCCCGACGCGGCGGACACCGTGCTCCGTTTCATCGAGTACATGCCGTTCGAAGCGCGGTGGCACGCGAGCACGACCGCCGCGGAGATGCGCACGCGCCTCGCGACGATCGCGCCGGTCGAGCCCTGCGACGAGACGCTCGGCGGCGGCCCCGCGCGCTACTGGCGGGTCGGCGCGCTCCGCGTCGGCTTCATCGCGCCCCTCACCGAACACTTCTGCGCGTCGTGCAACCGGCTGCGCCTGCTCGCCGACGGGCACCTGCGCACCTGCCTCGCGCACGAGGACACGCCGAGCCTGCGCGATCTCGTGCGGAGCGGCGCTTCTGACGCTTCGATCGCCGAAACCATCCGTACCATCGTACGCGGCAAGCCCGCCGGACACGAGGCGGAGACCGACGGAGGGCGATTGTTCGAGGGCGTGATGACCGGGATCGGCGGTTAGCCGAGGCGCTCGTCGCGGATCGTCGAGGCAGACCCCCTCGACGCGGGGGCAGCGGTTGCGCTACGCTGGCGGCGATGCTGCTCCTCGTCGCCGCGGCCTGGGCCGCCTTTCCGGAAGACGTGTCCCTCACCGAGATGGACGAGTTCGCCGGCGCCTCCACCTACCTGCCGGACTCGACCCAGGCTGGGAACGATTTTGTCGTGACCGGCTACCAGACCATGGTGAAGGAGCTCGGGACCGCCATCGCCAACAAGCCGATGGCGCCCGGTGAGTCCCTCGGGATCAACGGCTTCCAGGTCGGGATCGCCAACACGTTCGCCTTCGTGCGCACAGGCAGCACCGACGGTACGCACCCCACCGGGTGGGACCTCGCCGACAAGGACGAGGATCCCCAGACCTACCTGTTCATCCCGTGGCTCCAGGTGCGCAAGGGGCTGCCCGCCTCGCTCGAGATCGGCGCCAACGCGGGCTGGATCGGCCTGACGCGCACCGGCGTGTTCGGCGTTTACGGGCGCTGGTCGGTGGTCGAGGGCTACCGTCGCATCCCGGATGTCGCGCTGCAGGTCGGCTACGCCGGCTACGTCGGCAACGACGAGCTCGAGCTGGGCGTGATGGACATGTCCGCCACCATCGGGTACTCGCTTCCGTTCGGCGTCACCGAGGGGATCAACCAGGCCGTGTTCAGCCCGTATGTCGGCATCGGCCTGAACCGGATCCACGCGGCGCCCCGGGGCGATCTGTCGCGTACCGATCTGGAGGGCCGCATCACCGAGGTGACCGGCTTCAAGGCGGACACCGAACACTTCGTCGAGGGCTTCGTGCCCATGCAGCTCGACGGCGGCTTCCGCATCACCAACGGGGACTTCTCGGCGACCCTCGCCGCGACCTACTCGCCCGGCCTGATCGCGACGGTCAACCTGGGGTTCGGCTTCGTCTACTGACGCGACTCGCGCGACTGACAGGATTGGCGGTCGGTCCGGGCCTACCGGTTAGGCACGTGAACCCGTGATCCTCCCCCTCCTCGTCGCGCCGCCCGCGCTTGCCCTCCAGATCGAGGTCCGCGCCGAGGTCTCGCCGGATCTGCGCACCATCCGCGGCACGCTCCGGGTGGACGAGCCCGTCGTGTTCGTGGACCCGCTCGCGGCGCTTCCGGCGCCACCCGACGATCGCACGCTGTTCCGCACGTTCCCGGGGGCGGCGGACCCCGGCGCGATGACGTGGGCCGAGGATCCGGCCGTCCCGGGCACCTGGCGCTTCGAGACGCGACTCCCGGTCCGCTACGGCGACCTCGGCGTGCTCCCGGGGGACGGGGCGTGGGCCAACGGCGGCTGGTATCCGCAGCCCGTCGGGGAGCATGGCGAGGCGCGGGTCGCGACGTGGACGGTGGACGTGACGCTGCCCGAGGGCGTGGTCGGCGTGCTCAACGGGGCGGTGGGCGAGACGGCGCTCGCATGGCGAGGCACCTCCGATCGCGCCGCGCTGGCCGTGATCGTGGGGGCGCGCGTCACGGAGCTGCCGGTGCGGGCCGGGGTCGTGCGCTTCGTCGAGCGGAACGGGAAGGAGCGCGCCGTCGCGAAGCTCCTGACGCAGGTCGTGGACGACGCGTGGCCGCTCGCCACGCCGCCGGACCTCACGGTTGTCGAGGATCTCGATCTGCTGCGGCTCGCGCGCGCCGCGCCCGGCACCGTGTTCCTCTCCGACCGGACCTTCCGCCTCTCGCCGGGGTTCCTGCGGCCCTACCACGTAGGCGCGGTGCGACGGGAGGTGGCGGCGGCCGCGTTGCAGGCCCAGAGTGCCTCCGCGGCCGAAGGCGCTCCAACCGATTTCGCCGACGGCTGGATGCGCGACTTCGGCGCCGCCGCCCTCTCCGCGGAGCTGCCTTCTCCCTCCGTCCGCAAGCTCCTGGGCTGGTTCTCGTGGAACCCGGTCATCGACGCCTTGCTCTACGACGGCACGCTGCCCTACTTCGCCGACGTGTTCGACGAGCCGTTCGGCGGCCCGCCGGGCGTGCTCGACGTGCTCGGCGGGCGCATCCCGGGCCGCGCGGCCGCCGTCCAGCTCGACGATCTGCGCGGGAAGGGCACGGCCGCTGCTCTGACCCGCCGCCTGCTCGCCGGCGACACCCTGCTCGACGCGACGGCGGCGCTCGACGTGCCCCCCGCGCTCGTGGACGCGTGGCGCGCGCCGTACCCCGATACCCAGGACTACGTCGTGCGCGTGGACGTCACCGGCGCGCGCGTCGAACGCCACGCCCCTGACGACGCGCCGCCCGAGGTCGTCGTGGTGCAGGTCGACGGCGAGCGGCAGCCCGCCTGGCTCACCGGCACGGGGCCGGACGCGCTGCCCCTGGTCTCCGGGAAGGAGCCGCGGCCCACCGCCGTGCGCGTCGATCCGGATGGCCATGTCCGCGAGTCCGACCTCGCCAACGATCGGTGGCCGGTGAAGTGGACCCTCGTGGTCAACGGCGGCATCTACAACATCAACCCCTCGCAGCACTCGTTCGATCTCGCCGCGGACCTGCTGTTCCGCCGTCGCAACGACAGCCGAAACCTCTACCTGTTGAGCTTCGATCACGACGCGCAGGACCTCCTCTCCGTGAGCGCGGGCTGGGTGCGGTGGCTCGGTCCGCTCGTCGATCGCCGCACCCGCACGCACCGCCTCTCGTTCTTCGCGGGTCCGTCCCTGCTCGATCCGGCGTTCCGCCCCACCGATCGGGGCGCCGTCGCGCTCGGCGCCGCGGCCGGGTACGCCTGGGATACGCGCACCGACGAGTACTTCGCGCTCTCCGGCCATCGCCTCGCGCTCTCGGTCGGCGGCGGGCTGGTGCCGCAGAGCGACGATCGATGGGCGAGCGCGTCGGTGCTCGGCGTCAAGCTGCTCTCGCCCCACCCGCGGCACGTCTTCGCCGTCAAGGCCAAGGTGGGCATCGCGACGGGCGCGGTCGAGCACCGCCTCCTCCCGCTCGGCGGGGGAGGGGACGTGCGCGCGATCCCCGAGGCCGCGATCGTTGGGAACCAGCGTGTGAACGGCTCGTTCGAGTACCGCTGGGCGCCGCTCCGCAACGCGTCGATCCCGCTGCCCCTCCTCTGGCTCTCGGAGCTGCACCTCTCCCCGGGCGTCGACGCGGGCGTGGTGTGGCGGGACGGGGAGCGCCACGCCGCGGTCGGCGCCGCGCTCGGTGCGCACGTCATCACGGAGCTCCTCGGCGCGAAGGGCTCGCTCGCCGGGGTCACCGTCGCGGCGCCGCTGTGGACGGACGGGGTCGACACGGATGGGCTACAGCTCTACATCGACTTCAGTCACGCCTTCTGAAGCCCACGTCTCACGACCCGCGACCTCGAATCCGGAGGATCTCCCATGCTCCTGCTCACCCTCTTGCTGGCCGGCTGTGACCTCGAGAAGCTCGGCGCCTACACCTGCGACGAGTATTGCGACCAGGTGCTCTCGAAGACCTCCGACTGCGCCGAGGAGGCCGCCCAGCAGGAGTGTCTGGACGCCGGCGGCACCGATTGTGACGTGTTCACCGAGGAGCAGCTCGCCGAGTACGCCTCGACCGCGCGCGAAGACTGGGCCGAGTCCAGCCGCGCCGAGATGGTCGCCTCTTGCCAGGCCGACATCGAGAAGGCCGAGAAGAAGGACAGCGCGTGCCAGGCGGAGACCGCCACGATCAACAACCTGACGTGTGATCAGATCCTCGACACGCTCTCCGCGATCGCGACGGCCGCGCAATAGCGCCGATCGGGGCGGCGCGAAGTCCGCCCTACTCTTGGCGCGTCAATGGCGCTAAGCTCTCTCCGTGCTGTTGATGATCCTCCTCGCGTGCGCCCCCTCGATCCACCGGATCCCGGGGCCGCTCGCCGGGGTCGGGCGCGATCCCGGCTCTGCATGGGTGATCGCGCAGACTCCCGAGCGGAGCGAGAAGCCAGCCCGGGCCGAGAAGCGTCCGCGCTCCGACAGGCCTGGACCCGCGCCGACCGCCATCGCCGAGGCCGCCACCGCGTTCGTGGGCGCCAAGGCGCTCCTCGTCGACGGGGAGAAGTACCGGTGGGACTGCTCGGGGCTGGTCGAGGCCTCGCTCGCGTCGGCCGGCTGCGCGTTCAAGGGCAGCTCCGCCATGTTGTTCGACCAGGCGAAGGAGGAGCGGGTGCTCCATCGACGTCGCATCCCGACGCCCGGCGACATCGCCTTCTTCGACGACACGTACGATCGCAACGGCAACGGCCGCCTCGACGATCCGCTCTCGCACGTGGCGGTGGTGGAGTCGGTGGCGGCGGACGGCACGATCACGATGGTCCACGTCGGGTCCAAGGGCGTGGTGCGGCTGACGATGAACCTTCGCCATCCGGAGGAGCGCACGGACGCCGCCGGCAAGGTCCTCAACGACAACCTGCGCGCGCGCGGGAAGAGCGACTCGCCGCGCACCCGCTACCTCACGGGCGAGCTGTGGGTGGCGTTCGCGTCGTACTGGGACAGCCCGGCCGCGAAGCGGCAGGCCGCCGTTCACGTCGTGAGCGTCGACCGCTCGACGAGGTAGGGGCCGAGCAGGAGCGCGTCCACCTCGGAGGCGCGCCAGGAGCGGATCGCGTCGCCCGGGCTGCACACGATCGGCTCGCCGGCGAGGGCGAAGTCGAGCTGGGCGACCGCGGCGGTGCCGGTCAGGCGGCGCACCTCTTCGAGCAGGAGCGCGAGGTCCGGCGCCGCCTCGGGATCGACGACGTAGGGGAGCGCGGTGCCGTCGCGCGAGACCACGCCGGGGTGGGCCGCGGCAAAGGCGGGGAGCGCGCGCGGCGCGAGCGTGCGGAACTGGGCGGAGCCCTCGGCGCGGTCGAGATGGGCGAAGGCCGCGTCAGCGTCGGCGGCGAGCAGGGCACAGCCGACGCTGCTCCACTCCTTGCGCTGGAGCGAGGCGAGCGCGCGGTCCCGCAGGGCGACGTCGTCCGCGCGGAAGAGCACGGTGCGGTTCGCGAGCGCGCGGGGGCCGACCTCGAGCCCCCCGTCGAAGCGGGCCACGGTGCGCCCGGCGGCGACGAGCGCGGCGGCGGTCCGCGCGGGATCGTCCACCTTCTTGCGGGGGAGCGAGGCGACCGAGAGCGCCTTGTAGCAGTGGGTCTCGGTGTAGCGGGGCCCGAGGCCGAGGGTGGGGAGGCGGCGCATCGGGATGCCGGCCACGCCGAGGGCGGCGCCGATGGCGAGCCCCTCGTCGCCCATCGCGGGGAACACGGAGAGCGACTCGACCGTCGGCTCGGCGAGGAGGCGTGCGGCAAGACGGGGATTCGCGAACAACGCTCCGGCGACGACGACGTGGCCGAGCCGCGTGCGGGCCACGTGGTGGCGGACGAAGGCCGCGACGGCCTCCTCGATGGCTTCCTGGGCGGCGGCGGCGACGTCGGCGGGGGCGTGGCGGCGCACCAGCGCGAGCAGCGGATCGGGGTTGCCGACGAGCCCCTTGCCGATGAAGCCGTCTCCCTGGATGCCGACCTCGCGCGCGAACGCCGTGCGCAGCGCCTCGGGGACGGTGCCCCCGGCGGCGAGGGCGTGCAGGTCGATCGCGTCGATCTGGAGCACCTGGGCGATGCGCCCGGGGAACGTGGAGATGGACGCGAGGGAGGTCTGGAGGAAGATGCGGTCGAGCTGGAGGTGGCGGCCGACGCTCACGGTCACCGCGGCGCCGTCCCCCGGCGTGTCGAGGGTGATGACGAGCGCGTCGCTCCGGTCCTGGCAGCGGTAGGCCGCGGTGGCGTGGGCGCGGTCGTGCTCGTGCAGATCGATCGACGCCTTCTCGAAGCCGAGTGCGCGCATCTTCGGCTGGAGCAGCTTCCTGGCGATGTCCTGCTCGACCATGTAGAGGCCGGACGCCCGGAGCGCGGCCTGGTAGCCACGGTAGGCCTCGCGCCAGCGCGGCGTGACGCGTTCGCGCAGGTCGGGCCGGGCGCGCAGGACCGAGGCGTGCGAGGAGGTGCCGCCGAACACGACCCGGTCGACATCGCGCGCGCGGAGCCCGGCGACGTCGAGCACGGCGTCGATGGCGCCGGAGGGGAACGCGCGGGAGTGCCGCTCGCGGTCGATGCGCTCCTGGGCCACGGCGGCCACGAGCGAGCCGTTGACGACGAGCGCCGCGCTCGCATCGGGACCGTCAGCGACGCCGAGGATGATCATCGGGCCGGGCTAACACGTGGGTTGCGCGTTGCCCCCGGCCCGGCGGGGTACCCGGACCCTACCGCTCGAGGATCTCCTCGCCGACCTCGACCGCGAGCTCCTCTCCGTCGAGCTCGAACGGCCCGCCGCCCATCGCGCGCCGGTACACCTCGACCATGCGCCCGCCCATCGCGTGGGTCCGCCGGTGGGCGCCCCAGCCCGCGAGGCCGGCGCCGAGGCCCGGGATGAGCCGCGTGATCCGGCTCATCACGGTCGCCGTGGCGCGCACCACGACCTGTCGCGCGAGCCACGCGCTCGCCTGGCGGGTGGCCGGGACCTGGGAGCGCAGCAGGTCGGGCAGCTCGCGCACCTTGAGCCCCACGGGGCCCTGCGCGGGGAGCTCGAGGTCGTAGGCCGCCGCGAGGGCCCGCCACATCAGGAGCTTGCCGACATCGGTCTCGGGGTCGAACCCGTGGAGCACCGCGAGCCGCTGGGCGAGCCGGAGGCTGGACACGATGGACGCGAGCACCTCGGGCGGGATGGCGACGGCGCCCACGAACCCGCTCGCGACGCCGAACGCGGTCGCACGGCCGCGGGCGTGGCTGATGATCCGGGCGGCGGACGTGTCGAGCTCGGCGGTGGAGGGGAAACTCCCGGCGTCGGGGTCGTGGTACGCGAGACCGGTGTCCCGCATCCACGCCCGCACGTCCGCCGTCGGCACCGACGCGGCCGTGTAGATGGCGGGGAGCAGGTCCTCGTCGAGCCGCTCGCCGAGCGCTTGGAGGAGGACGGAGAAGGGCGAGGCCATGGGGTCCCTCAGAAGTGGATGCTCACGTCGAGCGCGGGCTGGAGCCGCCATTCGGCGGCCACGCGGGTATCGCCGCCGATCGACTCGGCGCTGTCTTCGAACACCTGGACCTGGGTCTTGAGGTGCGGCAGCAGGCTGATCCAGCGACGAATTCGCACCTCGGCTCCCACGGCGAGGCTCGGCGCGGGCCAGACCGTGTTGCTCCGCAGCGCGACGCGCCGGTCGAAGCCCGGGAGGTCGAGGAGCGTGCTGGTGGCGGCCACGCCCACGCCGAGGCGGACGTATGGCACGACATGGACCCGCGCCGCGTCACGCGATCCGACGGGCAGGCCGAAGCGGAAGCCGAGGTCGACCACGAGGTAGTCGCGGAAGCCGCTGACCGCGCCCTGCGGGATGGGCGCCTCGGGGAAGTAGGCGCCGGCGTCGGCGAGGACGTGCCGCGCGTGGTCGAGCTCGACGGTGAACGCGACGAGCTCGCCCGTGGCGAGGTCGACCACGACGCGCTCGGAGAGGCCACCGCCGTAGCCGTCCGCGTTGCTCCCCAGGATCCAGGAGCCGCCGACGCCCGCCGCGACGGACACGAGCCGCGAGGGCCGATCGCCCACGAACCGCGGGCCCGTTCCGTCGGCGGCGGCAAGCGCACCGGGCGCGCAGCAAAGGGCGTAGAGCGGAAGCATTCGAAAGGATAGCGCGTGGCTAGCAGGCGCGGCGGGTCAAGCGACCACGCCGTCCACGTGGGCCTTGCCGCCGGTCGACCCGTAGCGACCCGACTCGTCCCTCGTCACGTAGGCGAGCGCGCACTCCGCGTCGTGCGTGAAGAACAGGCGCCCGCGCCGCGCGACCAGGCCGTCCAACAACGCCCGCTTCTCGTCGAGCAGGAGCTCGGGGAACCGGTCGTACCCCATCGAGATGCTCGTGTGGACCCACGGGCGGCCGGGCACGAGATCCGAGCCGAACACGATCGGCCCCTTCGAGCCGAGGATCTCGGTCAGCATCAGGCCGGGCGTGTGCCCGTCCGAGAAGTGGAAGCGGTAGTCCGGGCCGAGGGTAGGGGACGTGGGTCCGTCCACCAGTTCGAGGCGGCCGGAGGCCTCCAACGCCGCGTTCAGATCGGGGATGAAGCTGGCACGATCCCGCGGGTGGGGAGACTGGGCGCGCTCCCATCCGGTCTTGCTCACGAGGAAGCGCGCCTTGGGAAACAGCAGCTCCGGCTGCCAGGTCTTGCCGTTCTCCCAGGCCGAGAGGAGCCCGCCCGCGTGGTCGAAGTGGAGGTGGGAGAGCACGACGATGTCGATGTCCGCATGGGTGAGGCCCGCGGCCGCCAAGGAGTCGAGGAGCACGTGGTGCTCCTCGAGGATCCCGTAACGATCGCGGAGCGCCGGCGAGAAAAACGCGCCGATCCCCGCCTCGAACAGGATGGTGCGGCCCGGCTCGCGGACGAGCAGGCATCGGCACGCCAGATCGATACGATTCCGCTCGTCGGGTGTGGCCCACCGCTCCCACAACGTCCGTGGGGCGTTGCCGAACAGGGCCCCCCCATCGAGCTTCTGATGGTTCCCCTCGATCGACCAGATGCGCCGTTCCATCCCCACAGGGTATCACCCGGGGAGCAACGCCGCGTCGCGCTCGGTCACGCCGGGGTCAGGCGGAGGGCGGGCCCGGAGGGCACGGCGGGACGGGCTCGTCGGCGCGCGTGAGGTCGTGCAGGTGGGCCATCTCGTGCATTGCCCAGGCGAGCGTCACCAGGGTGCCGAGGAACCGGAAGAGGGTGCGCTCGACGGTTGCCATGTGTTCAAGAGTGCGCGCGCGGCGCACATTTCGCAACCTATTTCGACCCACCGGTCGGACCCGGCGCCGTGCGTGTCACGAGGTGGGCCTGGATCCACCCCTCGACCGGCGGCGTGCACGAGGTGCAGGAAACCCGTGTCCGCACGGCCTCTTCGCCCGTCACCTCCAGGACGACCCCGACCGCGCCCCACACGGCCAGCGTCTTTCCGTAGTCGTCCACCACGGTGACGGGCGCCTGGAGTGTGCGTGCGGCGTAAGTCGGGAAGGGCGGCGGCTCGACCTCCTCCGGCGCGCCCTCCGCCTGGCCTTCGACTGCGCCCTCCGCGTCGGGCGCCGCTTCCGCCTCGGGCGTGTCGTCACCGGGCTCTTCGGGCTCGGGCTCCTCGGTCTCCTCGGGCGGGGCGGCGGGAGGCTCGTACGCGTCGGGACGCCAACAGGCGAGCGCGAGGAGGAGGGCCGGGACCATGGCGGGAGTATAGAAGCTCGGCATGCTCCCTGTCGGCGCGCGCATCGCGGTGGTGTCTCCATCCGGTATCTACGACCCCGTCCGTCTCGAAGCGGGGCTCGACGTCATCCGGGGGTGGGGCTACCGACCCGAACTTCTGCCGGGTGTCGGCCGGCGCCACCGGTACCTCGCCGGGACCGACGCGGTGCGGCTCGCGGACCTCGAACGTGCGCTGCGCGGCGGGTGGGACGCGGTGTGGGTGGCGCGTGGCGGCTACGGCCTGTCCCGGCTGCTCGGCCAGCTCCCGTGGGACGAGCTCGGCGCCGCGCCGTTCATCGGCTTCTCGGACGCGAGCGGCCTCTTGAACGCCCTCGCCGCGCGCGGGCGCCCGGCGGTGCACGGCCCCGTCCTGAACAGCCTTGCCGACCTGTGCGACGCGCCCTCCCGCGAGCACCTCCGCGCGCTCCTCGCGGGGGAGCCGCTCGCGCCGCTGCACGGGGAGGTCGTGCACAAGGGGAGCGTCGAGGGCCCGATGGTGGGCGGCAACCTCTGCGTGCTCGCGTCCCTCTGCGGAACGCCGTGGCAGCTGCGCGCGCGGGCCTGCGTGCTGATGCTGGAAGAGACGAACGAGGCGCCCTACAAGATCGATCGGCTCCTGACCCAGCTGCTCGATTCGGGCTGCCTCGACGGGGTCGCTGGCGTCGTGTTCGGCACGATGTTGGGGGCCGCGCCTGCGGAGGGCGCGGACTGGACGATGAACGACGTGATCCACGACCTGTTGGCGCCGCTCGGCGTGCCGGTGCTCACCGGGCTCCCCATCGGGCACGGCCCGGAGAACCGGGCCTTCCGCGTCGGCGGCCATGTGCGCCTCGCGGGCAACCGCCTGGAGTTCTGCGAATGAACACCCCCCTCCACGCGGCCCTCGATCGGGCCCTCGACGAGGGCGTCGACGTTGCGCCGGCCGTGTCCGCGGTCGTCTGGAAGGCGGGCGTCGAGCTCTACGCGCGCGCGCCGGGCCAGGTGTACGACCTCGCCTCCCTCACCAAGCCGCTCTGCACCGCGGAGGTGGCGATGGCCGCGATCGACGCGGGCGCACTGTCCCTCCACGGCGGGCACCCGTTGCTGCCCCACGGCGTCAGCGTCGCGCACCTCTTGCAGCATGCCGCCGGCTACCCCGCGTGGCGGGCGTTCTGGGGGGAGGGGGGCCGCGCGGAGATCCTCGCCGCCGCGACACGGACCCCGCGCTCCTCCCCGCCCGGGTTCGCCCACACCTACTCGGACATCGGCTTCCTCGCGCTCGGCGCGGTCCTCGAAGCGGTCGGTGGCGCGCGGCTCGACGAGCTCTGGGAGGGGCCGCTGCGCTGGGGGGATCCCGCCGCGGCGCACACCTTCTGCGAGGAGCGCAACCACGAGATCGTGGGAACCGTGCACGACCGCAACGCGGCGGCGATGGAGGGTGTGGCGCCCCACGCCGGCCTCTTCGGGAGCGCGCGTGAGGTCGCCGCCACGGCGAACCGGTGGATGGTGGGGGCCGTGCCGATGTCCTACGTCGCGTTCGGGCGCCGCGGGCCGGGTACCCACGTGCTCGGTTGGGACACGCCCAACACCGACGGTTCCTCCTCAGCGGGGCCCCGCCCCCCCGCCGGCACCTTCGGGCACCTCGGCTTCACGGGCACGGCGCTCTGGATGGTGCCGTCGCGCGGAATCGTCGCCGTGCTCCTCACCAACCGCGTCCTCGCCCGCACCGGCGCCGAGCCCATCCGCGCGCTCCGCCGCGCCTTCTTCCAGGCGGCATGGGACGGCCTCGATCTCGCCTGAGCCGCCGTGCGCCTACGCGACGGCGCCCATCGCGCCGCCGTGAGGACGCGATAGACTGCGCGCTCCCCGAGATCACGCCGTGAGCAACGAACCCGGTCCGCGCTGGTACGAGCAGGTGCCGAGCAACCCCGTCCAGTCGGAGCCCCGTCCGGGCCCCGCCGTGAAGGACCTGTGGGTGCGTTGTCCCGGCTGCGCGCAGATCCTCTACCGCCCCGCGCTCCTCGAGCAGATGGCGGTCTGCCCCCACTGCGGCCGCCACCACCGGTGGGACGCGCAGGCCCGGCTCCATGCGCTGATCGATCCGGAGTCGTTCGTGCGGCACGACCAGCACGTCGCGCCCACCGATCCCCTCCGCTTCGTGGACGCCAAGCCCTACAGCGCCCGCCTCGCGGCCACCCAGCGCGCCCAGGGCGAGCTCGACGCCTACATCGCCGGCTCGGCGACCATCCTCGGCATCCCGGTCGAGATCGGGACCTTCAACTTCCGCTTCATGGGCGGGTCGATGGGCTCGGTGGTCGGTGAGCTCATCACGCGGCAGTTCGAGCGCGCCGCCACGCTCAAGCGCCCGGCGATCGTGATCTCCCAGTCCGGCGGCGCCCGCATGCAGGAGGGCATCCTCTCCCTGATGCAGATGGCGAAGACCTGCGCGGCGCTCGGCCGCCTCCGGGACGAAGCGGGGATGCCCTACATCAGCCTCCTGACCGACCCGACCACCGGCGGTGTCGCCGCGAGCTTCGCGATGCTGGGGGACGTGATCCTCGCCGAGCCCGACGCCCTCATCGGGTTCGCGGGCCCGCGCGTCATCGCGCAGACCATCGGCCAGGAGCTGCCCGACGGCTTCCAGACCAGCGAGTACCTGCTCGCCCACGGCATGGTCGATCAGATCGTGCCCCGCGGCGAGATGCGCGAGACCCTCGCCCGCCTGATGCGCCTGCTCACCCCTCCGGACGCCGTCGCGGCCCGATGACCGACCACCCGATCGTCGCGGGCCTGTCGACAGCGGGCATGCGGATGGGGCTGGCCCGGATGCGTGCGTTCATGGCGTGGCTCGGCAACCCCCATGTCGCCTACCCCACGATCCACGTGGGCGGGACGAACGGCAAGGGGAGCGTGTGCCGCATGGTCGGCGCCATGCTCGAAGCGCAGGGCTACAAGGTCGGCATCACGACGTCGCCGCACATCCAGGAGGTCAACGAGCGCATCCGCATCGGGTCGACCCCGATCCCGGACGCCGCGTTCTCGAGCCTCCTCGCACGGGTGGACGCCGCGCGTCGCGAGTGGGCGGACAAGGAGCTGCCGCCGGGCGAGCCGTTCCCGCTCACCTACTTCGAGTTCCTCGTCGCCGCGGCGTTCCTCCACTTCGCCGAGGAGCGCGTGGACATCGCGATCGTCGAGGTGGGTATGGGCGGCCGGCTCGACGCCACCAACGTCGTGTCGCCCATCGTCTCCGCGATCGTGACCGTGGGGCTCGACCACACGGAGCACCTCGGGCCGGACCACGCGTCGATCGCGGGGGAGAAGGCGGGGATCCTCAAGCCGGGTGTCCCGGTCGTGCTTGGCCCGCTCACGCACGAGGCGATGGCCGTGATCCGCTCCGTCGCGGTAGAGAGGGGCGCCCCCATTTCCACCTTCGGGGACGATTTTCGGGGAAGTGGGGAGACCGGCGGCTTCGCCTACTGGGGCGGCGGCAAGGTGCGGGAGGGCTTGCGGCTCGCCCTGGGTGGCGACCACCAGGTCGTCAACGCCGCGGTGGCGCTGCGCATCGTCGACCTGCTCCCGCCGCCGTTCGTGGTCGGAGAGGACGCGATTCGGGCCGGCCTGTGGGCCGCGCGCAACCGCGGCCGCCTCGAGTGGCTCACCCCCGATCTGCTGGTCGACGGCGCCCACAACCCTGACGGCGCCACGGTCCTCGCCAACTACCTCGCCCGCCTCCCACGCGATCGCAAGCGTACGCTGCTGCTCGGCGCCGGCACCGACAAGGACGTGCGCAGCGTCGCGTGGACCCTCGCGCCCCAGGTCGACCGCGTGTACACGACCGCGTGCAGCCACCCCAAGGCGCGCTCCCCCGGTGACGTGGCGGCCGAGCTCGAAGGGCTCCCGGTCCCGGTGAGCCCGGCGGGTCGGCTCGAGGACGCCTTGCCCTTCGCGCGCGCGGGCGGCGGGCTCGTGATCGTGGCGGGATCGCTCTACCTCGTGGGCGCGGCGCGGGACCTGGCGGGGATCCGGTAGGGCCCGGTGGAGGGCGCCGTCCAGGTCGACGCGGAGCGGATCGAGTGGGCCGGTGGCGTGGCGGTGGCCGAGGGCGCGGTCGAGGTGCGCTTCGGCGACGAGGTGCTCCGAGGCGCGCGCGCGACGTGGGACGGCACGACGCTCGTGGTCGAGGACGGCGTATACCGGCGCCCCGACGGCGAGCTCGCGTTCGATCGCGCGGAGGTGCACCCCGCCGTCGGCACCGCCGTCCTGGTGGATTCGCGCGTGGAGACCGGCGGGGCGCAGATCACCGCCGATCGCGTGGAGGTGGGCGAGGGGCGCTGGACCGCCTCGGGCGCCACGGTCCTGCCGTGCCGGTGCACGGACGGCGCGCCGCCGGCCCTGAGCTTCCGGGCGAAGCGGGTGACGGTCATCCCGGACCGGGTGGTCATCGTGCACGGCGGCGTGGTGCGGATCTTCGACGTGCCGCTCCTCCCGGTGCCGTACTGGCGCGTGCCGCTCGACCCCCACCGGTTCCGGATCCTCGTCCCGGAGGTGGGGTGGGGCACGTTCGGCCCGAGCGCGCTGGTGGAGGGGCGCGGAGGCGTGGGCGACTGGATGTTCCAGGGCGGGCCCGCGTGGCGGATGGACCGGGGCGCGCGTGGCGAGCTCGGCATCACCGGCCCGGGAATGTCGGCGCGCGGCACACTTGGGTGGGACGCGCTAACGGAGACGGTGCGGGGCGCTGGGGTGACCCGCGGCGGGGTCGACCGGGCCGCGCGCGCCGCATGGGACGCGGCCTGGGTGTCGGATGCCGCCTACCTCGCCGACTACGCCGTGGACTACGTGTCCCGCGGGGCGCGGTGGCGCGACAGCCGCGCGGTCCTGGGCGTGGGGCCCTCCACGTTCGACGTGTGGCTCCCCGACGACGGCAGCGCCGGTACGTTGGCGCGGGAGCGCGTGTCCTGGGAGCTCGGACGCGGCCGCTCCGCGTCGGTCACCCCCCGCGTCGGGATCGCGGCGGTCGGCACGCTCGCGGAGGTGGCGCCGCTCGGGGAGGTTGGCGTCGGGGCGCGGGCGACGGGCGGGTTGAGGACCGCGAGCGGCACCGATTGGCTCGCGGCCGAGGTGCGGGCGGACGTGGCGGGGCGGGGGTTGTGGGCGGAGGACGGGTTCGACGCGGGGGCCGCGCCGCGGGTGGGCGCCGCCGACGGGTGGGGCGACGCGCTGGCCTCCGCGCCGCTGGGGCGGTGGGGCGCCGGCGGCACCGGCCTCGGCGGCGTGGTCGCCACGGACGTGGCGGTGCCGCTCTGGTCGTCGCTCGGTGAGTCGCGGACGCAGTGGTGGCCGGGCGTGCGGGCCGAGGCGCGCGCGGGGTGGGCACCGGGCGACATCGTCGACGCTGGCGTACGCGCAGGGCCGGCGCTCCGCGCCACCACGTCGTTCGCGCAAGGCGGGATCGGCCTCGACGCGGCCGTGCTCCAGGACGGCAGCGGCTGGAGGCCCGCGGCGGCGGTGGACGTGTCCCTCGAGGCCCTCGCGCTGCGGATCCAGGCCGAGCCGGACGTGCAGGCGGGGGAGGTGCGGTGGATGCCCGGCCCCGTCACCCTCGCCGTCGGCAGCACCCACGCCGTCACCGCGTACACGGGCACCCTCTGGCTCGGGTGGAGCGACGCCGCGCTGGCCCTCGGCCGGCTCCGCGCGGGGGGCGGGCTCGCCTGGGATCTCGCCGGCGGCGCCTACTCCGGCGCGGACGCGCGCCTCGGGTACGACGACGGCTGCACCGCCGCGATGGTCACCGCCCGCTTCGCGCCCGACCGGGACCTGCCCGACTTCGGGTTCGCGGCGACGTTCCGGCGCTGATCTCGCGCTGACGCCGGCTTAGGAGTCGAGGTCGACGAACACCGGAACTTGCGACGCCCCCGACGCCACGTTCGCCAGGGGCCCGTCCGCGAGCCGGCACAAGAAGCCGGCGAGGCGGCCGCGGGCAAGGAACGGGCCGAGGTCGACCAGGCGCTCCTGGCGTTCGGCCGCGCGCACGTCGTAAAAGGCGCCGCGCTCTTCGGGGATGCGACGCTGGAGCACGTGGCGGCTCGCGCGCTCCACGGCTCGGCTCCACTGGGCCGACGTCGCGGTCCACCCGAGCACCACGCCCTGGCCGCCGTGCCCGTCGAGCGGCTTTAGCGCCCACGCCTCGGGCTCGCGGAGGGCGGCCTCGCGCAGCTCGTCGCCGCCGCGGTCGAGCAGAGCGCCGGTCCAGGGGATGTGGCGGCGCACGAAGAGGCGATCGGCCTCGGGCAGGGGGAACGCCGGGTCGTGGAGGAGCGCGAACAGGCCTTTTCCGTGGAGCAGCGCCGTCCGGAGCGAGTTGACCATGCACACGCGGCCCGCGTGGTAGGCGGCGAGCAGGGCGGCGGCCTCGTCGGGCGCGGCGCGGAGATCGGCGACGAGGATGCGTCGGAACACGACGTCGATGCGCAGATCGCCCGCGGTGAGGGCCTCGCCGTCGAAGCGCAGATCGGCCGGGGCGACGATCTCCGCGACCAGGCCCGCGGCCCGGAAGCGCGCGCGGATGAGGGCGAACTCGGGGGCGGTGGGGACGCCGGGGCGGTCTACGATCGCGATGGTGAGCCGGCGGTGGCGGTGGCCCCACTCGCGCGCGATGTCGCGCACGGTGCGGACGAGCGCGCCGCACACGTCGAACGCGCGGAGCGATCCCGTCGGGACGTAGGCGGGATCGGCCAGGAAGACGCCGGAGAGGGCGTCCGCGTAGCCCATGCCGGCCGGGCTCTCCGCGTTGAGCTCGACGAACCAGGGGTTCCCGTCCGCGCAGAAGGCGTCGACCCGCGCGAGCGGCGCCGCGCTCTGGAACCCGGGATCGACGCGCGCCCACGCGATCGACTGCGCGTCGATCCCGATGCGGGCGGCGAGCGACTCGTGCTCGCGATCGAGGTCGTGGAGGAGCGCGGTGCGCACGTGCCGGACGATGCGGTGGAAGCGCGGCAGGATGCGCGCCCAGCGCCGGAGCGCGGCGCGATCGACGAACATCGGCGTGCGGTGCACACACACGGGGCCGCCCCCGTAGCGGGCTCCGGCGGCCGACACGCGGGCCAGGAAGTCCTCGGCGGCGAGCGGCGCGGCGATGGCGGCCCGCTCCCACCGTGCGGAGGCGAGCATGGCGCCATGTAGCGCGTTCGGCCTCGCGTCAGCACGTGGCGCGCGGGCCTCGCGTCGCGTACGTGCGCACGGCCCGCTTCAAACCGGCGCGGAGGGTTCGTGGAGAGTCTGCTCGGGAACGAAGGGGTGCGGGCCCGCCTGTGGCGCGCGGCGGACGAGGGCCGTATGCACCATTGTTACCTCTTCGAGGGGCCCGAAGGCGTCGGCAAGGCGATGACGGCGATGCGGCTCGCCCTCACGGTGAATTGCCTCGGAGACAGCCCGCCGTGCGGCACCTGCTCCAGCTGCCGCCAGATCCTCGCGGGCACACATCCCGACGTTGTCGTGGTCGTGCCCGACCCGGACCGCGCCACGCGCGTCATCACCGCGGACCAGGCGCGCGGGGTCATCGCCTCGCTCCAGCTCCAGCGGCACTCCGCCCGCCGCCGCGTCGTGATCATCGACCCCGCCGACGCGCTGACGGAGGAGGCCGCGAACGCGATGCTCAAGACCTTCGAGGAGCCGCCCGCCGGCACGCAGTTCATCCTCGTGACCGCGCGCGCCGCCTCGTTGCTCCCGACCGTGCGGAGCCGGAGCCAGCGCGTGCGTTTCGGGCCCGTGCCGCGTGTGCAGCTGGAGGAATGGCTCCACGGGCGGGGCCTCGATCCGGCGCTCGCCGTGCTCTCCGCGGGGAGCCCCGGCTACGCGATCCGGCTCGGCGCGGGCGAGGCCCAGGAGCGCCGCGAGGTCGTCGCGCAGCTGCTCGCCACCGTGGGGCAGCCCCTGCACCAGCTCTTCTCGTTCACCGAGGCCGCCGGGAAGAAGTCGGACGGCTCCGTGGAGCGCACCACCCTGGTGGTCGACGCCCTCGAGGAGCTCCTCCGCGACGCCGTGTTCGTCGCCTCCGGGCGCGAGGACGCCGTGCTCCACCCCGACCACGTCGGCGCGCTCTCCGTGTGGGCGACCGCGCTCCATCCCGGCGGCATCGCGCGCATGGAGAAGGCGATCGCCGCGGCGCGGGACCGCCTGCGCCTCAACGTGAACGGGCGCGTGGTGCTCGAAGCGCTGCTGACCGGGCTGAACCTGGAGCTGTCGCAGGCGCGGAGGGGATAGACGAGGGGGGTTCCCTGGGAGCGTTCGGGAGAAATGCTCCCGTCGTCCGCTCGTGTCTGCTGGCCGCGGCCGCGCGTCTTCCTCGGTCACAGGTCTCGACCTGCTCCCTCGTCAGCCACGCAGCCGCGTCTCAGCAGCCACTTCGCAGACTCGGTCCGCATTTCCCCGAACGCTCCGAGAGCCCCCGCCATGTTGATCGACTCCCACTGCCACCTCGATCCCACCGTCTTCGGCGGCGACGCCGGGGTGGACGACGCCATCGCCCGCGCCCGCGCCGCCGGGGTGGATCGCATGATCACCATCGGCTCGGGCTACGGCTTCGAGAGCGCCGGGCGCGCGCTCGCCGTGGCGCGGCGTCACCCGGACGTGCTCCGGGCCACGGTCGGGCTCCACCCGCACGACGCGAAGCTCGCCAGCGAGGAGACCCTCGCCGAGCTCTACGCCATGGCGGACGCCCCCGAGGTCGTCGCGCTGGGCGAGATGGGGCTGGACTTCCACTACGACAGCTCCCCGCGCGAAGAGCAGCGCACCGTGTTCCGCGCCCAGCTCCGCGCCGCGCGCGAGCGGCAGCTCCCGGTCATCATCCACGACCGCGACAGCGCGGGGGAGACCCTCGCCATCCTCGACGACGAGGGCGCCTGGGCGGGCGGCGTGCTCTACCACTGCTACACCGGCGACGTCGCGGCGATGGAGGCCATCGTGTCGCGCGGCGGGTACATCTCCATCCCCGGAATCGTCACCTTCAAGAACGGCGACATCATGCGGGACGTGGCAGCGAAGGTGCCCGCCGACCGGCTTCTGCTCGAGACGGACAGCCCGTTCCTCACGCCCATCCCGTTCCGCGGCCGCCGCAATGAGCCCGCCTACGTGGCCTACGTGGCGCAGAAGGTCGCGGAGGTGCGCGGCGCCGACGTGGCCGAGCTCTCAGAGCAGGCGGCGGCGAACACGCGGCGGTTCTTCCGCTGGGAGTAGGGGAGGGGAGAGCGCCGGCTCGCGCGGGCCCCCGCGTACAAAAACACGTCGAGGGAGCCGATCGGGCTCCCTCTTCGTGGGTCCATCAGGAATGCATCGACGCGACCGAGGCCGCGCGAGGCTTAGTCCTGCGACTTGGCCGCGGCGTTCGCGTCCGCCTCGGGGGTGTGGAGCGGGAACACGGGCGTGGTGCCCTTGTTCTCGCGGGCGCGGCGCGCCTTGACGCCCGCGTTCTTCTTGCGGAGCTTGCGGCGGTACTCGGTCTGGGCGGTTGCGGAGGCCATGGTTTCACCAGGAAAAGAGGGTGGCGCCTGTTATGGCGCGGCGGCGGTGCCGTCAATGATTGCCTCGCGGAGCGCCGAGGTGTACAACGGCGCGTGCGCAATCATCTGGCCTTGATCCTGCTTCTGTCTCCGATGGTGTCCGCCGGTTGCAACCGCCTGGACGCGGTGAGCAACCTCGCCGATCCCGTGGTTGCGCAGGGGTTGTTCCTCGGGCTCGACGTGCCCGCCGCCTACGTGGACGATCTGGCGGGCACCGACGAGTTCCAGTACGCCGCGCTCTGCAACGTGTTCCTGGCCTACGTGGCGGATCCCTCCGAGCTCGCGAACGCGCCGGTGGAGGGGGCGGTGCTCACGTTCCGCTCGCCCACCAACGGCCTGTTGACGTTCCGCGAGTCCGTGGACGACGAGGGGCAGGTGGTCCCCGGAAAGTACGAGCTCGACTCGTCGGACGGCCTCGTCTACGAGGTCGGGGAGACCCCCACCATCTCCTTCACGATCGACGGGGCGGAGGCGCGGCTAGACGTGCTCGCCCCCGCCGCGCCCGAGGTCGAGCTTCCCGGCAGCTTCCAACGGGAGAACCCGCTGCACGTCGATCTGTCCGACTACGGCTACCAGAACGCCGTGGCCGCGGCCTACGACATCGATCGTGGCAAGATGACGTGGGACAACCTCCCGACCGCGGTCGACGAGGTGTACACGTTCACCCACACCGAGGCGCCCATCGAGATCCTCGAGATCCCGGCGGAGGCCTTCCTGCGGAAGAGCACCTATGTCGTCGGCATCGCCGGCATGGAGGTGGCCGATCCGCTCTCCTTCGAGGGCGTGAACACGTCGGTCTCGGCGTTCCTGGCCGGCCAGCTGTCGGTGGGGCTCGTGGTCGTCACGGAGTAGAGCCCCGAGCCGCTACTCGATCGTGATCGACCCGGGGATCATCGCCACCGCGCCGTCCGCGAGCATGCGCTCCAGCGAGAAGAGCTGCCCGTAGGCCTCCGCCACGCCGGGCACGAGCACCTCAGCGGGCACGAGCATCTGCGGGGCCGAGGCCTTCTGCAGGTCCTCGACGATCTGCTCCACGAAGGTGCGGCGCTTGGGGAGTCGCAGCAGGCTCACGTCCTCCCCCTCGGGGATCTCCGCGAGGGTGCGGGCGCGGGCGATGGCGACGTCGAGGCCGCCGAGCTCGTCGACCAGCCCACGCTCCTTGGCCTGCACGCCGGTCCACACGCGCCCCTGGGCGACCTCGTGCACCTGCTCACGGGTCATCTTGCGGCCGTCCGCCACGCGGGTGAGGAACACCTGGTAGAAGCCCTCGAGGAACTCGCGGAACTTGGCACGTTCGAGCTCGGAGAAGTCGCTCGTGGGGGAGAGCAGGCCGGCGAGCTGGCCGCGCTGGTAGGTGTGCATCGTGATGCCGAGCTTCTCGTAAAGCCCCGCGAGGTTCATCTTGCCGCCGAACACGCCGATGCTGCCGGTGAGCGTGCCGGGCTCGGCCACGATCGAGTCGGCCGCGGCGGCGATGTAGTACCCGCCGCTCGCCGCGTAGTCGCCCATGGAGACGACGACCGGCTTGCCCGCGTCGCGCACGCGCTTGATGTCGTGCCACATCGCGTCGGAGGCGAGGCCGCTGCCGCCCGGAGAGTTCACGCGCAGCACGACGGCGACAACGTCGTCATCCTTGCGCACGGTCTCGAGCATCTCGGAGATCGTACGGTCACCCACCATGCTGCCGCCGAACACGGGGCTCCCCGATTCGCCGCTGATGATCTGGCCCTCGGCGTGCACGATGGCGATGGTCTTCCCCACGGCGAGGGGGGAGGTGGGCTCGTGGTAGTCCCCGAGCTCCGTGCGCTCCTCGCCGGCCATCTCCTCGCGCACCTGGTCCCGGTACTTCAGGCCGTCCACGAGGCCGACCGCGAGGGCCGCGTCCGGCGTGATCGGCGGGTTGTCGACCAGGGCACGCACCTGTTCCGGCGTCATGCCGCGGCCGGCGGCGATGCCGTCCGTCAGCTGGGCGTAGAGGCTGTCGAGCATCGACTCGGTCGCGATGGATGCGGCCTCGGAGGGGCCCGTTCGCTGGAAGGGTTCGATGGCGCTCTTGAAGTCGCCCACGTGCTCGAAGTTCGAGCGCACGCCGAGCTTCTCGAGGGTGCCCGCGAAGTACTCCGTCGTGACGGAGAAGCCGTTGAGAAGGATGAGCCCGGCCGGCGCCATGTACACGTTGTCGCACGCGCTCGCGAGGTAGTACGCCTTGTTGTCGAAGGTCTCGCCGTACGCGTAGCAGGGCTTTCCGGACGCGGTGAACGCCGCGATCGCGTCGTGCATCTCCTGCGTGGCGCCCCAGCCCGTCGAGACCGCGCCCACCTCGAGGTACAGGCCCTTGATGCGGGGATCCCCGGCGGCGCGCCGGATGTCCGCGGCCACCTCGGTCACGAGCGGCGGGAAGTCGGCGGGATCCATGACGAAGCCACCTTCGCCCGGCGCGTCCGACAGGTTTCCGGAGAGCTCGACCTCGAGGAAGCTGTCGTCGGTGACGCCACCGCCGCTGAACCCCTCCTTCGCGAAGAACACGACGCCCGCGGTGGCGGCGGCCAGGGTCACGAGGCCCATGACGCTGATGCCGATGAGCAGGCGCGCGCCGCGACCGGATCGACGGGGACGCGGGGCCGGAGGGACCGGTGCGGCTCCGGAGCCGGTCGTGTCGGTCGTGTCGTTCATGGGGAGTGCTCCAGTGGATTTGTCGAGGGCGCCTATCACGTCGCGACGGTGCCGATCCGGCGCCGCCCGTCATGGTCCGTAAGCCCGAGCCCGGGCGCTTCGCCCGCCGCTTAGACGAGCAAGAGTCTCGACACCGATCGCCTCATCGTCAGCCACGTTGTGTCGCGGTGCGATCGATCAGCCCCAGCAGCGCCGACGGTGGGCGTCGAGGAACGGGAGCACCCGCGCGAACACCGCGGTCGGAGCGCGCGCGCCGAGCAACGGGTCGAGGTGCCCCCACCCGCCGGTCAACACCACGAGCGGCGCGGCGAGGGCCTCGGCGGCGGGCGAGGCGGCGGTCGGCGGGCACGCGGGATCGTCGTCGCCGGCGAACACGAGCGCGGGGAAGGGGCGGAGCGCGCTGGTCACGTCGAGGCGGCCGGAGACGTCCGTGAGGTGCCCGCTGGACACCCACCGCGCCATCTGGCGGATGACGCCGCCGTGCAGGTCGCCCGCGGCGTAGCGCAGCCGGGCGCGCGCGACCGGGCCCGCGGTGTCGGGAGAGGCGATCTGTTCGCCCGTGGTCACGAAGGGGGAGACCAGCTGCTGGAGCCGGCGCCCGGGGAGCACCCACCCCGCCGGGAGCAGCGTGGCGACGAGCCCGGCGTTGCGCGCCGCCGAGACCCCCGCCGAGAAGCGGACCGCGCCGCAGAGTGTGACCAGCGCGGCCATGCCGTCGGTGCCCGTGAGCGCCATGCGCAGGTAGAGCGCCTGGGCGCCGAGCCCGTGGCCCACACACAACACCTGGTCGAACCCGCTGTGCACGCGCACGGCATCGAGGGCGGCGCCGAGATCGTGGATGGCGATGTCGTCCAGCGAGAAGGCACGCGCGCCTTCGGGCGGCAACGCGCTGCGGTCGCCGCGGTGTTCGAGCAGGTAGACCGAGTAGCCGGCGGCCGCGAGCGTGGCGGCGAGGCAGCGGCCGGGCTCGAGCGAGAAGTCGCGGTGGGTGCCGCCCAGCCCGTGCGCGAGCAGGACCGGCTCTCCGGAGGTGCCCGGGGCGGCTGCGACGTGGAAGAGCGGGGCGCGCCAACCGTCGTCAGCGGTGTAGTACACGCGCGGCAACGCCTCGCCACGTCCGCTCGCGGTGTACGGGTCGCGCGTGCGCGCCTGGACCACGCGGAACGTGAGGCCGAGCGCGGCGTCGCCGACCCACCGGGCGAGGGCCGGCGCGGGGGAGGGCGGCCACGGCGCGGGGCGCGGGGAGGGGAGGGCGGAACCCTCTTCGTGGGCGTGGGGATCAGCCATGCGCGGCACGGGAGGGCCGGAGGTGGCCCCCGAGGGGAGGCCGACTCGAAGAGAGACTTGAAGGGGGACGGGCAGATGCGCGCTGGGGCAAACAACAGGAGCTGCGGCGGGCGGACGTTTGCCCCGTCGTCAACGACCTCGCCGCGTTCAAGGGCGACACGGACACAACTTCAACGTTGGAAACAGCAATCGCGCGAACCTGCCCGTCCTCCAGAAAACCCGGCGCGACACCCTTCAACGTTGGCTTCAGGGAGGGTCTTGCCATGTCAAGGGGAGCGTAGCATGTCTCGCTTCGTCACGGAAGCCGGCGCTCCGTGATCGATGGTGCACGCGGCCCGCATCCGGTGCCGCGTGGACCCTACTTGACGCCGAACGTCTCGTTCCGCTCGATCTTCGCGCTCGCGACCACGTCGGCGCGCCACTGCTCGAGGAACTCGGCGCGGCGCTGGGCGATCAGGCGGCCCTCGAGCATCGTGCGCGTGTCTTCGAACGCGGCGGGATCGGCCTCGGTGCGCGACGCCACGGATACGACGAACACGTTGTCCTTCAGCTTGAGCGGCACGGGCACGACGTAGCCGGCGGGCGACTTCTCGATCTGCTGCCGGAGCTCCGCGCTGTCCCCGAGCCGCGGCACTTCGGGATCGGCGAGGCTGAACGCGCCCGTGGCGTCGGCCGCGAGGCGCTTCTCCGCGAGCAGCTCCGCGGGCGGGGCGCCGTTCGCCTTCCACGCTTCGATGAGCCGGGCGGCGTAGGCGTCGACCAGGGCCGGCGCGCGCTCCGCCTTGAGCATGTTCACCGCGATGTCGGGCTTCGCCTCGTCGAGAGAGATGACCTTGGCCTCCTCGACCTTCTCGACGAGCAGGATCTGGAGGCCCCGGCCGGTCTTGGTGACCGCGGAGACCTTGCCGACCCCGGCGGTGTCCGCCGCGGCGACGAGCGCCGCGTCGATCTGGTCCTTCGCCTGGAGGCCCAGCAGGCCGCCGGCGGAGGCGGAGAGGTCCTCGCTCCAGCGCTTGGCGAGCTCGGCGAAGTCGGCGCCCGCGGCGGCCTCGGCGCGAACGGCCTCGGCGCGGGCCACCACGGCGGCCTCGTCGGTGCCGGGCAGATCGGTGCGCAGGAGGATCGTACGGAGCTGGTACCGCTTGGGGAGGTTGTAGAAGCGGTCGTACGACTCGTCGTAGCGGGCCTTGACCCGGTCGGCGTTCTGCGTGAGGAACGCGTCCCGATCGGCGTCGGAGACGACCACGTCGTCGAGGAACGCGGACGCGGGGATGCGTACGAACGCCAGATCGAGGGTGGTCTCCTGCTTGAGGTACTCGGACTTCAGCTCGGTGCCGCTCACCGCCACGGAGCGGCTGGCGAAGTCGGCCAGCTTCTGCACGAGGAGGCTGCGGTGCACGCTCGACTCGAACTGCCCGCGGGTCATGCCGTTCGACTTGAGCAGGCGAAGGTAGGTCTTCTCCTCGAACTTGCCGTCAGCGCCGGCGAAGCTCGGGATCTTGACGACCTCACGCGCGACCTCCTCCTCCGACACGGAGATGCCGAGGCGGTCGGCCTCCTGAACCAGGGCTTCCTCCTCCACGAGGCTGGTGATCACCTTGTTGCCGAGATCCTTCTCCTCGTCCTCGGTGAGGCTGCGGCCGGCCTGGCGCGCCTGCTGCGAGAACGCGCGGCGGAAGTCGCTGTCCGTGATCGTCTGCCCGTTCACCGAGGCGTAGATCGACGTCTGGTCGCTGTTGCCCGTACCGACGCCCCAGAAGATGAAGAAGGCGACGCCGACCCCGATGAGCAAGCGGGTGCCAGTGCTGTCGGTGCCTTTGCGCAGGTTCTCGAGTACGGACATGAGTCGAAACCGGGAAGCGGGCGCATCTATGATCCGCCGCGCGATTTTTCAAGCCACACGTTTCGAGCACCGGTGTTGTCAGGTCAAGGGGCGCTGTGCTACAAGCGGGGTCCCGCCTGTGTGTCAATCTGACGCACGTCCCCGTCGATCTCTCGACCTGGCTCTCCCGAGCCTTCGCCCGGACTCGCAATGTTCAATTCCGTGCTCGGCATGTTCTCCCAGGACATGGCCATCGATCTCGGCACCGCGAACACGCTGGTGTACGTGAAGGGCCGGGGCATCGTCTGCAACGAGCCCTCCGTGGTGGCCATCCATCACGACCGGAAGGGGAACAAGAACGTCGTCGCGGTGGGGACGCGGGCCAAGGCGATGCTCGGCCGGTGCCCGTCGGACATCCAGGCCATCCGCCCCTTGAAGGACGGCGTCATCGCCGACTTCGAGGTCACCGAGGCGATGCTCCGCTACTTCATCGAGCGGGTGAACGGGCGCCGCAGCTTCGTCGCGCCGCGCATGGTCGTGTGCATCCCGTACGGCACGACCGAGGTGGAGAAGCGCGCGGTGCGCGAGTCCGCCGAGTCGGCCGGCGCCCGCAAGGTGCACCTCATCGACGAGCCCATCGCCGCCGCCATCGGCGCCGACCTGCCGATCACGGAGCCCACGGGCAACATGATCATCGACATCGGGGGCGGCACCACCGAGGTGGCGGTCATCTCCATGGGCGGCATCGTCTACAGCCGGTCCATCAAGGTCGGCGGCGACCACATGGACGACGCGATCAGCAACCACATCCGGCGTCGCCACGAGCTCCTCATCGGGCCGCGCACCGCCGAGCAGATCAAGATCACCCTCGGCAACGCCTCGTGTGACGGTCGCCTCCGCGAGATGCAGGTCAAGGGCCGCGATCTCGTCCGTGGTTTCCCCCGCACCGTCACCGTGCACTCCGACGAGGTTCGCGACGCGCTCGAGGAGCCCATCCAGCTCATCGTCGACGCCGTGGTCGCCTCCCTCGAGCGCACGCCGCCCGAGCTGCTCGGCGACATCGTCGACCGCGGCATCGTCATGACCGGCGGCGGCGCGCTGCTGGCGCGGCTCGACTACGTGATCAGCCAGGCCACGGGCCTTCCGGTCATCGTGGACGACGATCCGCTCTCGGCCGTGGTCAAGGGTTCGGGCCGCGCGCTCGAGGAGATGGACCTGCTGGGGCTGTTCAGCTAGTCCGGCGCTCGCGACGAGGGTGCGCGGGGCGGGGCAGGGCGCAACCTCTCCGCGGAAGGGGCAGGGCGCAACCTCTCCGCGGAAGCTGCGCCCCTTTCCCGATCAGGCCTCGAGCACCTTGTTGACGAGGCTGTCCAGCGCGGTCTTGCTCATGGAGCCGACCTTGCGCTCGAACACCTTGCCGCCCTTGAAGAAGATCAGGGTCGGGATGGACTGCACGCCGAACTGGTTGGGCGTGTCCGTGTTCTGGTCGATGTCGATCTTGCAGACCTTGAGCTTGCCCTTCTTCTCGTCGGCCAGCTGGTCGAGCAGCGGAGCGATGGCCTTGCAGGGGCCGCACCAGACGGCCGTGAAATCGAGGAGCACGGGCACGTCGCTCTCGAGGACCTGGTGCTTGAAGTCGGCGTCGGTGATGTTCAGGACGTTGGCGCTGGCCATGATACTCCCAGAGGGTCCGGCGTCATTATGATCCGGCCAGGGCGGGGGCAATGGCCCGGCCGAGGATGTGTATGGGTCGGATACTGGCCGTCGACGATGACGTTCTTTCACGAGCCGTCCTCATCGACGCTCTCCGGTCGCTCGGGCACGAGGCCGGGGCCGCATCCTCGGGCCCCGAGGCCCTCGCGCGCCTGCTCGGAGAGCCCTGGGATCTGCTGATCGCCAAGGTCACCTTGCCGGGGATGGACGGCCTGGAGCTGGCGCGTCGCGTCGCGACACGTACGCCGCCGGTGCGGATGGTGCTGGTGGGCGCGCCGTCGCCAGCGGACCTGCGCACGGTGCCGCACGCCGGGGTCCTCCCGAAACCGTTCGACGCGGGGGCGCTCGCCCGCTTGCTCCACACGTTGTTCGCGCCGACTCCCCCCGCGCCTCCGCCCGCCGACAGCTGGAGCGGGCTGGAGTCCCTCTCGGCCGTGTCCGGCCCGATCGACCGCTACCCGCCGGTCCGGGTCCTGTTCCTCGCGCACCGTGTCGCCGCCACCGGGGCGATGCGCGTCGAGGTGGACGGTCGTGTCGCGGTCGTGGGCCTTCGCGGCGGGAACGTGGTGCACGTGTCCGGCGTCTCCGATCTCTTCGCGGCCCTCGGCTCCTCGTTGCCGGACGACCTGACCCAGGGCCTCGGCGCCGCGGTGGCCGGGGGCTACCCGCCGGACCGCGCGCTCGCCGCCGCCACCGATGGCCTCGGGGCCTGGCTCGCCGGCCTCGTGGACATGCGCGGCGGTGCTGTGACGTTCGACCTGGCGTGGGTCCCGCCCGCCGGCTCGTTCCCGCTCCCCGATCCCGTCCCGCGGGTGCTCGCCCGGGGGCTCGCGCTCGGGCGCACCGACGCGCTCGTGGCCCGAACCTGGCGCGCGCTCGACCTGGCCGGGCTCTCGCCGCGCCTGCCGGATGACTCGGCCGAGTCCCGTTGGGGCATCGACGCCACCTCGATGCGCGTCCTCCGGCTCGCGCCACGGGCCCGCACGGTCGACGTGCTGCTTCGCGAGGCCGCCGGGGCAGACGCCGCGCGCCGCACCGAGGTGCTGCGGGCGCTCGACACGCTCACGGTGCTCGGGCTCCTCGTGGTCGACGGGGGAGGGTTTGCGCGCCCGGCGCCGGGGAGGACGCCCGTCGAGCCGACCGTAGAGGACGCCCGCGGGATCCGGCTCGCCGAGGCCGCCGCGGCGATGGAGCGGAGCCAACCCATCGAGATCCTGCAGCTCCTTGGCCGAAAGACCCTCACGGACGAGGATGTCGCCAACGCCTACCGCGAGATCTCGCGCAACTACCACCCCGACACCTACTTCAACGCGCCCCCCGCGGTCCGCGCGCTCGCGGAGACCTGCTTCTCCCGCGTGAACACCGCGTACGACGCGCTCCGCGCGCCCGAGGGCATGGCCGAGGCGCGCCGTCAGCTCCAGGCCATTGCCATCGGCGCTCCGTTCGTCGCGACGAAGGACCACCTCAACGCGCGCGTGGCGTTCCGACGGGGCGAGGTGCCGTGGCGGGCGCGGGACTGGAAGGCCGCGGATCCGCTCTTCCAGGAGGCAGCGCGCCTCGACCCGCACACCTGGCCCCACGCGCTCTACGCGGTGTATTGCGGGTGGCTGGCGAGGCGCGTCCCCGCGAACCAGGCGCTCGCAGCGTTGGAGGCGATGAAGCCTCCGGAGGCGACGCGGGCCGCCGAGGTGCTCGTCTGGGCCGGCAACCTGCTCAAGCAGGACGGGCGCGAGAAGGAGGCGTTCGTGCGCTACCGCTCCGCCCTCCAGAAGGATCCGACCAACCGGGACGCCCAACGCGAGATCCGGCTCTACGAGGTGCGGCACCCCGCCCCCTCGCGGGCGCCGGCGAGCAGCTCGGGTGGCATCTTCGGCGGGATGTTCGGGTCGAAGAAAGACTGACTCTACCGACAGACCCCGTCGCACACGGACAGGTCGGGCGCCGCGTCACACGGCGCCTCCGCGTAGGTCGTGAGGCAGTCGTCCGCGGCCGCGGCGTCGAAGGTCTCGCAGGCGAGCGCGCCCTGGTCGGCGAGCGCGCCGGTGCTGGCGTCGAGCGCGGCGAGGCAGCCCGCTTCGTCGGCGTAGCCGGCGTCCGCGAGGGTATCGCAAGTGGTGTGGCGTGCGCAGATCGCGGCGGCGCGGTCATCCAGGAAGGCGTTCACCTCGGCGGACCGGCACGCGACCAGCAACCCCGCGAGTGCCCACCGCGGGCGCATCAGCCGCAGACCAGGCAGGCCGTGGAGAAGTCGGCCGCGCAGTCCTCGGCGGCGATCGCGTCGCGGTACGCCGCGAGGCACGCGGACATGGCGCCGGGGTCGTAGTCCGGGCAATCGGCGTCGTCATACGGTTGCGAGGCCGACGCGGTCTCGCATTCGCCGACGCTGGCGAAGCCCACGCTGTCGAGCTCTCCGCACGTGTCGAGCCACCCGCAATGGAGCTCGCCGCGGCTCACCTGGCCCTCGGTGTACCCCATGCAGCCGAGCAGCCCGAGGAGCAGCCCCGCGCGGAGTCCGGAGAGGATCACCCGCAGACCTGCTTCGTGAGGTCCTTCGTGATGTTCTTCTGGTGGCTCTCGAGGGTGCCCCCACCGATCTCGAGCAGCTTCGCGTCGCGGAACAGCCGCTCCACCGGGTACTCGTCACAATAGCCGCTGCCGCCGAGCACCTGCATCGCGTTGTCGGCCACCTGCTTGCCGACCGGCGCCGCGTAGAGCTTCGCCGCGTCGCTCCCGAGGCGGTTGCGGTGGTCGGGGCCGACCGTGCGGGCGACCGTGTAAACCAGCGCGCGCATGGCCTCGGTCGACGCGTAACTCTCCCCGATGTACCGTTGGATCTGGCCGAACCGGTTGATCGGCTGGCCGAACGCGATGCGCCCCTCGGCGTGGCGCACCATGATGTCCAGGCAGCGGTCGGCGATGCCGAGGCTCATGGCCGCGAGGGTCAGGCGCTCGATCTCGAGGTTGCGCATCATGTGCGTCAGGCCGGTGCCGAGGCGCCCGAGCAGGTTCTCCTTGGGAACCTCGCAGTTCTCCAGGATGAGCTCGGACATGGTCGAGGCGCGCATCCCCATCTTGTGGATGGGCTGGGAGCTACGGAAGCCGGGGCACGTGCGGTCGACCAGGAAGGAGCTGACCTTGCCCTCGGTCTTGGCGTAGACGAGGAAGCAGTGCCCGTCGGGACCGTTGGTGATGTAGGTCTTCGTGCCGTTCAGCACGAAGTGGGAGCCGTTGTCGACCGCCGTGGTGGTCATCCCGAGCACGTCCGTGCCGTAGCCGGGCTCGGTCATGCCCATGCCGCCGATCCACTCGCCGGAGAGGACCTTCTCCAGGTAGCGGCCGCGCTGCTCCGTATTGCTGCAGTGGTAGAAGTTGTTCACGAACAACATCGAATGCGCGAGGTACGCGAGGCAGAAGCCGGGGTCGGACTTCGAGATCTCGTGATGCGCAATCACCGCGGCGGTGGTGTCCATCCCGGCGCCGCCGTCCTCCGCGGGCACGGTGATGCCGAGCAGGCCCAGCTCGCCGAGCCGGCCGAACAGCGGGCGATTCAGGGTCTGAAGCCGATCGTGCTTCTCCGCCTGGGGTTCCACCTCCGACTTCACGAAGTCGGCGACCATCTCCCGCAACATGCGGTGCTCGGGCGTGGGGTCGGTGAGCTCGTCGAAGCCGCGCAAGGGTACCTCCGGAAGGCCCGCACCCTAATCCAAAACCGTCCGGACCGCGCGCCTCTCGCCGTGCCATATGCGGGGAAACCCGTACATGGCCATGACCCACCGCGGCGAGCGCGTGTGGAACCGCGTCGCGCACGGCGCGTTAAATGGGCGGATGCCGAAGAAGCTGCTCCTCGTCGATGCGCCGAACCACGCCTTCCGCGCCTACCACGCCATCCAGTCCGACATGCGTGCGCCCGACGGGTTCCCGACGCGCTGCCTGTACGGCTTCAGTCGCATGCTGCTGGCGCTCGTGCGCGACCATCAGCCCGACTACGTCGCGTTCGTCTTCGATGTCGGCAAGAGCTTCCGCAACGCGCTCTACCCCGACTACAAGGGCCAGCGGCCCGACATGCCGGCGGATCTGCGCGAGCAGTGGGGCGAGCTCCGCCCGCTGATCGAGGCCTTCGGCTTCTACGTCCTCGCCGAGCCCAACACCGAGGCGGACGATGTCATCGGCACGCTCGCGTGCCGCCTCGCCTCGGATGACCTGCACGTCGGGATCGTGAGCAGCGACAAGGACTTCGGCCAAATCGTCGACGATCGCATCCACCTCCTCGATCTGATGAAGGGCGTGGACTACGGCCCCAAGGAGATCCAGGAGAAGTGGGGCGTCGGGCCCGACCGCATTATCGATCTGCTCTCGTTGATGGGGGACACCTCCGACAACGTGCCCGGCGTGCCCGGCGTCGGCGAGAAGAAGGCCGCCCAGTTCATCCAGAAGTACGGCGATCTGGAGGGCGTGCTCGCCAACACGGCCGCGATCGGCGGCAAGACCGGGCAGTGCATCGCCGACAACGCCGACGTCGTGCGGCTCGCGCGCCAGCTCGTCACCATCGAGAAGAACCTGCCGGTGGCGGTGACGCTCGAGGATCTCGCCCCCCGCCCGCGAGACGACCTGGCGCTGCGCGAGAAGCTCGGCCGCTGGAACTTCAAGACCCTCCTCACCGATCTCGGGCTCGGCGCCCCGCCGCCCGTGCGGCTCGGCTCCGGGGACGGCTGGTTCGAGGTCGCGTGCCCCGCGGTCTGGGGCCCGGGGCCGCTCGCCGACCTGGATCGTCGCCTCCGCGTGGCCGGCCGCTTCTCCATCGCGGTCGAGACCAGCGGGCCCGACTTCCTCGTCGACGTGCCGACGCGCATCACCTTCGGGTTCACCGAGGGCGGGCATCCCACGCTCGCGCGCGTCCCCATCGACAACGCGTCGCTCGCCGCCCTCCGCCCGATCCTCGGCGATCCGACGCTGGAGAAGACCGGCTACGACCTGAAGCAGGCGACCAAGTTCCTCGCGACCGCCGGGGCCCCGCTGCTCGGCGTCGCAGGGGACGTGATGCTGGCCGACTACCTGCTGCTCCCGGAGCAGAAGCACACCCTCGACGACCTCGGCAAGCGCTACCTCGAGCACCCGATCTCCGGCTCGCTCGGCGAGGAGGCCCAGCTCGGCTGGGTGCTCGACAAGGTGATGCGCGAGCGGCTCGAAGAGAACGGCGTGACCAGCGTGTACCGCGACATCGAGCTGCCGCTCGTGCCGGTGCTCGCGGACATGGAGCGCTGCGGCATCGCGGTGGACGTCGACGCGTTGACCGCCCTCTCCACCGAGCTCGGCGCCCGGCTCGTGGAGGAGGAGAAGAACTGCCACACCCTCGCGGGGACGGAGTTCAACGTCGCCTCGACCCAGCAGCTCGCCGAGGTGCTCTTCGAGAAGCTCGGCCTCAAGGGCGGCAAGCGCACCAAGACCGGCTGGAGCACCGACGCCGACACGCTCGACAAGCTGCGCGAGGAACACCCGCTCCCCGGCGCGATCCTGGCGTGGCGCGAGCTCTCCAAGCTCAAGGGCACCTACGTCGACGCGTTGCCCCCCGCCGTCCACCCGAAGACCGGCCGCATCCACACCAACTTCCGCCAGGCGGTGGCGGCCACCGGGCGCCTCTCCTCGAACGATCCGAACCTCCAGAACATCCCCGTCCGCTCCGACGAGGGCCGTCGCATCCGCCGTTGCTTCGTCGCGGCGCCCGGGCACGTGTTCCTCTCGGCGGACTACTCGCAGGTCGAGCTGCGCGTCCTCGCGCACTACTGCCAGGAGGGCCCGCTCGTCGAGAGCTTCCGCAACGACGAGGACATCCACCGCCGCACCGCTTCCGAGATCTTCGGCGTCATGCCCGCGCTGGTGAGCCCCGAGATGCGCCGCGCCGCCAAAGCCATCAACTTCGGCATCGTCTACGGCATGGGCGCCTTCCGCCTCGCGAACGATCTGCGCATCCCCCGCAACGAGGCGCAGAGCTACATCGACGGGTACTTCGCCCGCTATCCACAAGTGCGCGCCTACATGGACGGCGCCATCGCCCGCGCCCGCGAGAAGGGCTTCGCCGAGACCCTCTTCGGCCGCCGCCGCCCCAACCAGGGCCTCGACGCCAAGAACCCCATGGACCGCTCCGCTGCCGAGCGCATCTCCATCAACACGCCCATCCAGGGCACCGCCGCCGACCTCATCAAGCTCGCGATGGTGCGCGTCCACGCCGATCTCGTCGGCACCGGCGCCCACCTGCTCCTCCAGGTGCACGACGAGCTCGTGATCGAGGTGCCCGAGACCGACGTCGCGGCGTTGGCGGCGCGCGTGAAGGCCACGATGGAGGGCGCGGCGTCGTTGTGTGTGCCGCTCAAGGTGGACACGGGGTGGGCGCGGACGTGGGACGCGGCGCACTGAAGGCAGGCAGAACCAGAGCAGCAGAACAAGGGCAGACGGACCGCGCGGACGCGGCCGCTGCGGCGGCGGTTCGGGAGGGCGACCGTAGGAGCACGCCAGCGATTAGACTTGCGGTGATGTCCGACCTCGCCCCCGTCTACCTCCTGTCGCTGGAGGTCGAGAACACCCGGTCCTTCGGCCCGCGGCAGCGGCTCGACCTGTCCGATGGGAACGGGAACCCGCGGATGTGGACGGTGTTGCTCGGGGACAACGGGGTTGGGAAGACGACGGTTTTGCAGGTGATTGCGCGGGCTCGGCCCTCGATGTCGCGCTCTGAGACTCGGTTCGCCCACTCCGTGCAGAGCGACGTTGAGCCGTTCACTCGTTTCTTCGATCGTGGCTCGGGATTGGGGTCGAGCTGCGCGCTTCTATTGTCCCAAGCGGGACGAAGCCCGAGTCTGTCCTGGGCGCCCATGGGAAAGGGGGCGGTGACCTTCCAGGGTGCGCCTGCGTCGCTGACGGATGCTTGCTTCCTCCTCGCCTACGGCGCCTCCCGCCGTCCTAGCGCCACCGAACTGAAGAGCTTCAGCGCTACTGACGGCACCGCCTCCCTCTTCGATCCCGCCGCCACCCTCCACAACGCCGAGGAGTGGCTCCTCCGGCTCGACTACGCCTCGTTGACCGAAGGGCGCACGGGTCCAAGCGAGAGACGTCTTGAGCAGGTCAAGAACCTCCTGCTCGAGTTGCTTCCCGGGGTGAACAGCATCGATGTCGTTGGACCAACCGAAGGCGTCCGCGTCACGACGGCGTACGGCGCCGTCTCAATTCGCTCCCTGAGCCTCGGCTACCAGACCATGATCGCCTGGACCGTCGACCTCGCGTATCGCATGGTCGAGCGCTACCCGGACGCCGAGGATCCGCTGGCCCAGCCCGCCATCGTGCTCGTAGACGAGATCGACCTCCATCTGCACCCGCGCTGGCAACGCTCGATCGTCCAGTTCCTGACCGACCGCTTCCCGAGAACGCAGTTCGTCGTGACCGCGCACAGCCCGCTCATCGTGCAGGCGGCCGAGAACGCCAACGTCGTGCTCCTCCGTCGCGAGGGCGATCACGTCGTCATCGACAACACCCCGGCGCGTGTCGCGGCCTGGCGCGTCGATCAGCTCCTGACCTCCGATCTCTTCGGCCTCGACGGGCCGCGTTCACCTCGGATCGAGGCCCTGCTCGACGAGCAGGCGCGCATCGCGGGCAAGGCGAAGCTGACAGCCAAGGACAAGGCGCGCTTGTCGGAGATCGAGGCCGCGCTCGGCACACTCCCGACGGCCGATGACCACGACGACGAAGACGCGATGGACATCCTCCGCGATGCCGCGCGCCACCTGCGCACGACCACCGGCGCGTGATCCGCGTCACGAAGCGGGCGGCGGCGCCCGCGATCCTGGTCAGCGAGGGGCCGGCGCGGGCAGCCGAGCACGCGGTGGAACTCTCGTCGGGTAGCGTTCCCGTTCGCTTCGAGCGGAAGCTGTACCACCACCCCGACGTGTTCCAGGCCCTCGTAGAGGACCAACACGGCAAGTGCTGTTTCTGCGAGTCGAAGTTCCTCCACGTGGCGTTTGGCGACGTCGAGCACTTCCGCCCAAAGGCGGCATGGCGCCAGACCAGGAAGGGCGCGCTCCGCCGTCCCGGCTACCACTGGCTCGCCTACACCTGGGAGAACCTCCACCTCTCCTGCGAGATCTGCAATCGGCGGGAGAAGGGGAGCCTGTTCCCGCTGCTCGCGCGGTCCAAGCGGGCGCTCTCCTCCGCGGATCCACTCGGCGCCGAGGCCCCCGCATTCCTCGATCCCGCGGCGGACGACCCCGAGGCGCACATCGGCTTCCGCGGCGTCCACCCCTTCGCCCGCGACGACAGCGCCCGGGGCAAGGCGACCATCGCCGCGATCGGGCTGCGCCGCAAGGAGCTCCGTGAGCGCCGCCTTTCCTGGTTGGCGCAGTTGACTCTGCTCCGCGAGTTGACCGAGTTGGCGCGCGCCCGGCCGAAGGATCTCGTGCTTGCAAGGCACGGCCGCAGGGCCGAGAAGGCGCTCCTCGCCGCCCAACGCAACGACGCCGAGTACGCCTCCATGGCTCGCTGCTTCCTCGCCCCCGCGTGACGAGCCGGAGTAAGTAGCCCCCGCGCTCCGACGTTCCGGAGCCGCGTGAGGGACTCGATGCGCCGTTGGACACGTTGGATCGTCGGAATCGGGCTCGTGGTAGCGTGCAAGAAGCCCCCGGTCGAGGCCACCATGGAGGCCGCGGCCGCGCCGGACACGGAGGCGAAGGTGGAGTTCCAGAAGGATCCCGAGGCGCCCGGGCTGGGCCTGCGCTTGTACGAGGCGCGGCCGACCGACGGGGGCGGCGATGCCGTGCCCCTCGCCGCGTCCATCCCGCTCGATCCCGCCGCGATCACCGCGCTCCTGGCGCGCTTGCCGGCCCTCGACACCGATCCGCGCGACGCGGTCGACTTCGCCCTCCGCGACGGGCCGCAGCCGCCGCCGCGCGCGGGGACCACCGTCGACGTGCCGTTCCCGAGCGGCTCGAACGAGCCGGCGCCCGTGGTCGAGAGCGGGCCGCTCACGGTGTTGCGCCGCGCGCCCGAGGGCGACGTGCCGATGGCGCCACACCTCTCCGTCACGTTCTCGCGGCCGATGGTCGCGGTCACGTCGCAGGCCGAGGCGAGCAAGGTCGTGCCGGTGAAGCTCACGCCCGAGCCGAAGGGCCAGTGGCGCTGGCTCGGCACCAAGACGGTCGTGTTCGAGCCGGACCCGCGCTTTCCGATGGCGACGGCCTACACCGCCGAGATCCCCGCGGGCACGAAGGGGACGGACGGCGAGCCGCTCGCGGCGCCGATCACGTGGACCTTCTCGACCCCGCCGCTCTCGCTCCAGGCACACGTGCCCGGCGACGCCGGCCGGCGCCGTGGTTTGGAGGGCAACCCCCAGCCGCTCGATCCCGTGCTGTTCCTGGGCTTCGATCAGGCGGTCGATCCCGCCGCCCTGGTGGAAAAGCTGGCCCTCCGCGGTGGGAAAGACGCGGTTGCCTTGCGCATCGCGACCGCCGAGGAGATCGCTCGCTCCAAGGAGGTCGAGGCCGCCGTCGGCCAAGCCGAGCCGGGTCGTTTTCTCGCGGTGACGCCGACGGTCCCGCTGGTCCGCGCCACGTCGTACGAGGTGGTCGTGCCCGCCGGCTCGCCCTCGGCCGAGGGCCCGCGCCTCACGACGGTCGACCAGTCCTTCTCCTTTCGCACCTACGGCGCGATGCACGCCACCGCGCCCACCTGCTGGAACGAGAAGCCGTGCCCGCCCTCGGCGCCGTGGTCGATCGCGTTCACCAACCCGATCGACCTCGATCGGTTCGACCCCGCCGCGATCACCGTCACCCCCGCGGTGCCCGGCCTCCAGATCAACGCGGACGGAAACACCGTCTCGATCTTCGGCATGTTCGCCGGCCGCACGACCTACACGGTCAAGCTCGCGGCGGGCATCCCCGACGTGTTCGGACAAACCCTCGCCGAGGCGCGCACCTACACGGTCGACGTCGGCCCCGCCGAGCAGAGCCTCACGGGCCCGGGCGACTCGTTCGTCACGCTCGACCCCGCCGGCCCCCCCACGCTCGCGTTCTTCACGACCAACCACAAGGCGCTGAAGGTGTCCGTCCATCGCGTCGACGCGGGGGACTGGGCGAAGTGGACCGACTGGCTCCAGAAGTACCGGTGGGAGGACAACCGCAAGGGCGTGCTCCCGGGCAAGCAGGTCTTCGCGGGCACCGTGCCGGTCGCGAGCGCGCCCGATCGCCAGGTCGAAACCGCCTTCGACATGGCCCCCTATCTTGTCGGAAAGACAGGCCAGTTCATCGTGCAGGTTGAGCCCACCGTCCAGCCCAAGGAGCGCTGGCAGCGCCAGGAGTGGCTCGCCTGGGTGCAGGTGACGAAGCTCGGGCTCACCGTGTTCCAGGACGGCAACACGCTGACCGCGTGGGCCACCGATCTGGCTGACGGCAAGCCCCGCGCGGACGTGACGGTGGAGCCGATGGGCGTCGCGAGTGGCCCCCTGACCGGGCGCACCGGCCCCGACGGGCTCACGGAGCTCGAGATCGTCGAGGAGGTGACCGGCCTCGTGGCCCGGACCGCCGACGACACCGTGATCCTGCCTGCGAACCCGAACGGGTACGGCGGCGGCTGGTACCCGGTCGAGCGCCTCGACCAGCTCCAGTGGTTCGTGTTCGACGACAAGAACCTCTACAAGCCCGGCGAGACCGTGCACGTGCGCGGCTGGCTCCGCGTCCGGAAGCCCGGCGTCGACGGGGCGCTCACGCGCTCCAAGACCACGACCGTGCGGTGGACCGCGACGTCGAGCCAGGGCAACCCGCTGGGGGAGGGGACCGTCAAGGTCTCCGGCCTCGGCGGCTTCACCTTTGACCTTCCCATCCCGAAGACCCCGAACCTCGGCACCGCGCAGATCGTCCTGAACGCGGAGGACGGCGAGTCCGAGTACTCCGCCACGTCGTTGTCCTTCGAGATCCAGGAGTTCCGCACCCCCGAGTTCGAGGTCACCACCACCGGCGGTGACGGCGTCTACGCGCTCGGCGAGGACGCGATCGTGGACGTGTCGGCCGCCTACTACGCAGGCGGGGGGCTGCCCTCCGCACCGGTGAGCTGGGAGGTCACCTCGGCGCCGGCCACGTTCGTGCCGCCCGGCCGGAGCGAGTGGAGCTTCGGCCCGTGGTCGCCCTGGTGGCGGCACCGGGGCGGGGAAGACGTGCCGTACGTCGAGCCCGAGCTGCTCGCGGGCCTGACCGACGCGACCGGCGAGCACCACCTCGGCATCCACTTCGAGTCGCTGCGTCCGGTCCGACCGATGACCGTCACCGCCCAGGCGACCGTCATGGACGTGAACCGCCAGGCGTGGACCGCCGCGAAGAGCTTCCTCGTCCACCCCGCGAGCGTGTACATCGGCCTCAAGACGGCCAAGAGCTACGTCGAGGCGAAGAAGCCGATCGACGTGGACGCGATCCTGGTCGATCGGGAGGGGCGCGCGGTGGCCGCGACCGGCAAGGGTGACGCCGGCATCGCCCTGACCCTCCAGCGCCTCGTGTGGAAGCGCACGGGGAAGGGCTGGGAGGAGGTGCGCGAGCAGGCCGGCACCGCGACGATCGCGGGCGCGGGGAAGGCCACGTTCGAGCCCCAGCTGGGCGGCAGCTACGCGATCGTCGCCACGGTCCAGGACAGCCACGGCCGCACCAACGAGACCGAGCTGCGCGTGTGGGTGTCCGGTGACCAGGTCGTGCCTGACCGCGGCGTGGCCCAGGAGCAGGTCACCCTGGTCCCGGAGAAGCAGTCCTACACGATCGGCGAGACCGCCACCGTGCTGGTGCAGGCCCCGTTCTGGCCCGCCGAGGGCGTGCTCACTGTGCGCGCGGGCGGCATCCTCGAGACGCGCGTGTTCGCGATGGACGGCGCCTCGACGACGCTCTCCATCCCCGTCACCGAGCGCCACGTCCCCGACTTCACCGTCGCCGTCGATCTCGTCGGCGCACGGGCCCGCGTGGACGATGACGGCAAGCCGCGCGCGGATTTGCCGAAGCGGGTGGCCTTCGCGGCCGGGACCCTCACCTTCGAGGTGCCCCCCCTCTCGCGCACGCTGACCGTGGCGGTGACCCCCGTGGTCGCGCGGCTCGAGCCGGGCGGCAAGACCGCGGTCGACCTGCGCGTGACGGACGCCGCGGGCAAGCCCGTCGCCAACGCGGAGCTCGCGGTGGTCGCGGTCGACGAGGCCGTGCTCGCCCTCACCAACTACGACCTCCCCGATCCGCTCGCGGCGTTCTACGCGGCGCGCGGGGACGGCGTCGGCAGCTACCACCTCCGCCAGTGGGTCCGCCTCGTGGATCCGACCGCGCTGGTGCCGGGGACGCCGACCATGCCCAGCGGGAGCATCGGGCTCGGAGGCCTCGGCACCGTCGGGCGGGGCAGCGGTGGCGGCGGCATGGGGTACGGCGCCCGCGGCGGAGTGATGGCCGAGGAGAAGAGCGAGCTCCAGGCGGTGGCCCGTGCGGCGCCGCCGATGGAGCCCATGATGAAGCAGGGGAGCGTCATGGCGGACGCCGTCGGCCAGGCCCCAGCGAACGCACCCGCGATCCAGGTGCGCTCGGACTTCTCGGCGGTGGCGCTCTGGTCGCCCAGCGTCGTGACCGACCGCTCCGGCGTCGCCCGGGTCACCCTCCAGGTGCCCGACTCGCTCACGCGGTACCGGGTGATGGTCGTGGCCGTGGCGGGCGATACCCAGTTCGGGTCCGGCGAGGCCGACGTCACCGCGCGCCTCCCGCTCATGATCCGTCCGTCCGCCCCGCGGTTCCTGAACTTCGGAGACCGGGTCGAGCTCCCGGTCGTGATCCAGAACCAGACCGACACGGCGCTCACCGTCGATCTCGCGGTGCGCACGGCGAACCTCTCGCTGCTCTCCGCGCTCACCGACCCGCTCCCCACTGGGACCGCGGTTCGGAGCGGCACGGCGGGCCGCCGGGTGACCGTGCCTGCCAACGATCGTGTCGAGGTGCGCTTCCCCGCCGCCGCCGCGCGCGCCGGCACCGCGCGGATCCAGCTCGCCGCCGTGGCGGGCGCCTACGCCGATGCCGCCAACGTCGAGCTCCCCGTGTGGACGCCCGCGACCACCGAGGCCTTCGCGACGTACGGTACCTTCGACGCCGTCGGCGCCGAGCGCCTCGCGGTCTCCGCGCCCCCCGACGTGTGGCCGCAGTTCGGCGGGCTGGAGGTCACCGTGTCCTCCACCCAGCTCCAGGCGTTGACCGACGCCTTCGTGTACCTCGTGAAGTACCCGTACGACTGCAACGAGCAGATCGCGTCGCGCCTCCTCGGCGTGGCCGCCCTCCGCGACGTGCTCGGCGCCTTCGAGTCGGCGGAGCTGCCCCCGGCGGACGAGCTGCGGGCCACCGTGGCCGCGGACATCGAGCGGCTCGCCCGGCGCCAGAACCCCGACGGTGGCTGGGCCTTCTGGCGCCGCGGGGACGACGGGTGGCCGTACCTCGGCGTGCACGTCACCCACGCGCTCGTGCGGGCCAAGGCCAAGAACTACGTGGTCGAGCCGCAGAGCTACGAGCGCGCCCTCGGCTACACGCGGAACATCGAGCGCCACCTCCCGGGCTGGTACTCGAAGGAGGCGAAGTGGGCGATCCGCGCCTACGCGCTCAACGTGCTCTCGCTCGCCGCGGAGCCGAACGTCGCCAAGGCACGCGCGTTGGTGGCCGAAGCCGGCGTCGACAAGCTCGGCGCCCAGTCGCTCGGGTGGCTGCTCCCCACGCTGGTGGACGGGAAGGCGACCAAGGAGGTCGCGGCCATCCGCGGCTGGCTCCAGAACCACGTCACGGAGACCGCCGCCGGCGCCCACTTCGTGACCTCCTACAGTGACGGCGCGCAGGTCCTCCTGCACTCCGATCGGGTTGCGGACGGCGTGCTGCTCGAGTCCCTGCTGCGCACCGAGCCGAAGAGCGAGCTCGTCCCCAAGCTCGTCAACGGCCTGTTGGCCCACCGCAAGGCCGGGCGCTGGTCGAACACCACCGAGAACGCCCACATCCTCCTCGCGCTCGACCGCTACTTCCACGTCTACGAGGGCGTCACGCCCGCGTTCCTGGCGCGGGTGTGGCTCGGCACCGGGGTCGCCGGGGAGCGCCGGTTCGACGGGCGGAGCACCGAGCGCGCGCAGATCGACGTGCCGATGGCCTGGCTGCAGGACACCAAGGGCACGCAGGACTTGGTCGTCGGCAAGGAGGGCGCGGGGCGGCTCTACTACCGGGTGGGGATGCGCTACGCGCCGCTGGATCTCGACGCGGAGGCCGCCGACTACGGCTTCGCGGTGGAGCGTGTCTACGAGCCCATCGACGACCCCGCCGACGTGACGCGTGCTGCCGACGGCACGTGGACCGTCCGCGCCGGCGCCCGCGTGCGGGTGCGCCTCACGATGGCGACACCGATGCGCCGGTACCACGTGGCGCTCGTGGATCCGCTGCCCGCCGGCCTCGAGGTGCTCAACCCCGACCTCGCCGTGACCGGGGCCTTGCCCCAGGATCCGTCGGCCGAGAAGGGCAGGTACTGGTGGTGGGCCCGCACCTGGTACGAGCACGAGAACCTGCGCGACGAGCGGGTCGAGGCGTTCGCGTCCCTCCTCTACGACGGCGTGCACACCTACACCTACGTGGCGCGCGCCACGACGCCGGGCGACTTTGTCGTGCCGCCGACGAAGGCCGAGGAGATGTACAGCCCCGAGACCTTCGGGCGGGGCAGCGGGGACCGCGTGATCGTGCGGTAGCGCGGGAAGGGGCCGAGGTGTGGAGGAGCAACCCGACACGCGACCGTGCGACTGGATACGATGCGCCGGCGATGCTCCCCCACGACCTCCCCGACTCCGATCTGGTGCTCCGCGTCCGTCAGGGCGACGGCAGCGCCTACCGTCCGCTCGTCGAGCGCTACCAGTCCCGCATCCACGCGATGGTCTACGGGATGGTCCGGGACGGCGAAGAGGCGCGCGACATCACCCAGAACGCGTTCATCAAGGCGTACCAGAGCCTCGCGTCGTTCCGCATCGAGTCGAGCTTCTACACCTGGCTCTACCGGATCGCGATGAACCTCGCGATCGACCACTGCCGGAAGAACCGCCGTCGTAAGACCACGGCGTTCGACGAAGCGGTGGCGAACCGGGACGAGGACGGCACGATCCTCGATCTCCACCAGAGCGAGTCCCCGCAGAAGGCGCTCCAGCGCAAGGAATTGCACGAGCGGATCTTCGCCGCGCTCGACGAGCTCTCCGAGGACCAGCGCGAGGTCATCCTCCTGCGCGAAGTCGAGGGGATGTCCTACAAGGAGATCGCCGAGGCCATGGGGATCCCCGAGGGCACCGTCATGAGCCGGCTATTCTACGCCCGCAAGCGGCTCCAGGGGCTGCTCCAACATTCGCCGGGCGAGATGTAGATGCCCGTGAATGGACCCATCGGATGGACGTTCCAACGGTGATGGACCCTCGCACACCAGACCGTCTCGAGGCGCTCCTCACGCGGGCCTTCGATGGCGAAGCCACCGACGAAGAGCGTGACGAGCTCGCCTCTCTCGCGGCCGAGCCGCGCCTGCGCGCCCTGGCCGAGCTGCGTGACGCCGTGCGCGCCGCGCTCGTGGTGCCCGGCCCGGTCGACCTCGCGGAGAGCGTGATGAGCGCCCTCGACGCGGACGCCGCCTGGGGCCCCTTCGGCGCCGACCTGGCCGACGCCGTGCGCGCCGCCGAGTCCGGCGCCCCCGCGATCGACCTGGTGGACAGCGTGATGGCCGCCGTCGAGGCGGACGCGGCCTGGGCCTCCGTCGGCGCCTCCCTCACGGAGGCCCTCCGCGCCCCCGCGATCGACATCGCGGACCTCGTGATGGCCGGCATCGACCAGGACGCCGCGTGGGCGCCCCTCGGTGCCTCCGTCCGCGAGGCGGTCGCCGCGCCCCCCATCGACATCGCCGACCTCGTGATGGGCGCCGTGGGGCCCGACGCCGAGCTCTCCGCCTACTTCGACGGCGAGCTCGCCTCGGACCGCACCTCGGCCGTCGCCGCCCGGCTCCTGCGGGACGCCGGCGCACGGGACCAGCTCGCCACCTTCGCCCGCCTGGGCGAGGGTCTGCGCAGCGCCACCCACCGCGGCTCGGATGTGTGGGCCGGCGTGGCGGACGCGATTGGCGTCGAGCGCGACGTGGTCCATGGCTGGGACCGCATCGCGGCGCCCCTCCGGGAGGCGTTCGCGGCCATCCCCCCGATCGACGTGGCGGGCGCCGTGATGGCGGCGGTCGAGCCCGCGGTAGTGCGCATGCCCCGGTGGGCCTCGCTCGGCGGCCCGCTCCTCGGCTTCGCGATCGCGGCGGCGCTGCTCTTCGCCGTCCTGCCGGAGTCGCCCCCGGTCATGCCCGACGCGGAGGGCCAGCTGGCCGAGGTCGTCCGCGCCGCGCCCGATCTGCGGCTCGCCACGATCAACGACGCTCAGGTTGAAGAGCTCACCGCCGCGCGTGACGTGGTGGTACAGGTCATGCAGTTCGAGGAGGGGGGGCCCACCTTCATCCTCGTCGACGACCCGCCCTCGCTCACGGGCAAGGGCTCCGGAGTACCTCTCTGATGCTGCGCGTGCTGCTCCCGGCGATGTTGTGTCTGGTCCTGGCCTACGCCTCCGGCACGGCCGTGGCCCAGAACCGGCCCGCGCCCGCCTCCGGTAGCCCCGCCCCCGCCCCCACGGGCCCGGGCGCCAAGCCGGTCGCCAGCCGTGTCGACGTGCAGATCTCCGTGGTGCACGCCACCGACTCCGAGAGCGGCATCGATCCGCGCCTCTCCGCGCTCGCATCCTCCTTTCGCTACTTCAAGTACAAGGGGTACCGCCTGCTCTCCACCCAGGACGCCGACGTGTCCGTGGGCGAGGACCACAGCTTCCCGATCGAGGGGAACCGCCGCCTCAAGGTCACGCTGATCTCGCGGGACGACGCGCGGGCGCGCGTGCGTGTCGAGATGACGAGCGACGACGGCAAGCTGCTCGACACGACCGTGAGCATCAATCGCGGCGGCACCTTCATCGTGGCCGGCCCCCGCTTCAAGGACGGCATCCTGATGCTCCCGGTGCGGGCCGATTATTAGCGCGTCCGGAGTCGTCGGCATGACCGTTCGGGATGATCTCGTCCTCGTGGGGTGGCTGGCCGCGCTCGCGCCCGGCGCCGCCGCCGCGCCGGGGGGAGGCGCCCGCGCCACCGCGGTCTTGCGCGGGGTCTTCCGGGAGGCCGCCCAGCTCGACGTGGCGCTCGCCAACGGGCTCCGCCGCGCGGCCGCCACCGCGGTGCTCCAGATGCCCGAGCGGGTCGATCCCATCGACGCCCAGCGGGCCGTGCTCGCCGACCGCGCGGGCTTCGCTGCCCTGCTCGACCGCGAGGAGCCCGCGATCGTCGCGGTAGCGGCGCGGCTCGACACGCTCGCGCCCACGCGGGGCTCCGGCGCCCGCCTCGCGCCCCTCGTGCTCGACGCATTCCGGGTGCAGTCGCGCGACCTGTTCCCGCGCGAGGACATGGGCGGGATCGGGCTCGCGGTGCAGGTGCTCGAAGCGCTGGTGGGCGAGGCCGACCCCCACCGCCGTCTCGCGCTCGAACGCGAGCTGGCCGGGCTCCACACCCGGCGCGGGGCGCCCGACGCCGCCGCCGCGCTCACGGGCCCCGGGGAGGGCGCGACCGCCCTCGTCGAAGCGGACACGCTCGCGGGGCGCGGGGAGGTCGAGGCGGCGCGCGTGCGCCTCCTGGAGGCGCGGAGGCGGTTCGAGGCGGCGGGCGACCTCGGCGGGGTCGGCGCGGTGTTACGCCGCGAGGCCGCGCTGGTGGCCCCGGCGGAGCGGCCCGAGACCTTGCGGCACGCCATCGTGCTCGCCCGGCGCGCCGCGGACGCCTCCGGGGAGATCGAAGGCCTCGAGGATCTTTCGCGCGCCTTCGCGGAGACCGGGCGGATGGGGCCCGCGGTCGCGGCGCTCGGCGAGGTGGCCCGCCTCGCGCGCCTCGCGGTCGACGCCGCGGGGGAGGCGCGCGCGCTTCAGCTCGCCGGGCGCCTGCTTTGCGAGGCCCCCGCCGGCGCCGACGAGCCCGGCCCCGGGCTCGTGTTGCTGCTCCACGCGGGCGACATCGCGGCCAGCGTCGATCCCGTCGTGGCCGATCTCGTGCGCCGCTACGTCACCGGCTTCCAGTACACGTTGGACGATCGACAGTTCGCGGTAATCGAGCCGTTGCTCGAACAGGATCGGGAGGAGGTGGTACGAATGACCTTCGCCCGCTACCGGGAGGCGCACCCGGAGGCGTTACCCTGACGCTGCACGGCTCGCTCGTCCCGTGTCCTGGAGGTTGTGGTTGGTCGAACTCTTGCTGCTTCGTGCTGGTGAAACCGTCCACGCCGTCAACGTGGGCGAGGTCGCCATCCATGTCGGTCGCGCGCCGGGTAACGAGCTGGTGGTCTCGGACACGACCGTGTCCGGCCACCACCTCATGGTGTGGAAGGAAGGATCGTCGGTCTGGATCAAGGATCTGGCGTCGACGAACGGGACGTTCCTCAACGAGAAGCGAATCCGCAGCGTCTCCGTCGTCCAGAACGGGGACCGCATCCGCCTCGGCACCACGTGCGTGCTCCAGGTGCAGGCCGACGGGGACGAGATGCCCGCGCGCCTCCGCGGGCGCGTGCTCGAGGATCTACGTGCCGGCACGCGGTTTCCGCTCTCGCACGATCGGTTCTCGATCGGCGCGGGTGTGGACGCCGATCTCCGCCTGCCTGACGGCCCGGATCGCGCCGCGACCCTGATCATCCACTCGAACGGCGAGGTTCGCCTCGGCACCGACGACGACGAGGGGCCGCTCGCGCTCGGCGTGGAGTTCCTTGTCGGCGAACGCGCCTTCCGCGTCTCCGAGGCGGACGACGCCCAGAGCGTCACCGAGGTCCCCGCCGGGGAGCGGTACCCGTACCGCATGACCGCCACGCTCGAGGGCCAGTTCGGGGCCGAGGCCACCCTCGAGGACATGCCCTCGCGTCGCATGCACAAGATCGACAGCGGCAACCGCGCGGTGCTGCTGTTCCTGCTCGGGCGCCGCTTCGAGGAGGACCGCCTGCGGGGTGTCCCGTCCGAGGAGCGGGGATGGTGCCCGGACGACGAGGTCATGACCGGCGTGTGGGGCCGCCATGGGGACGAGAACAAGCTCAACGTGCTGCTGCACCGCCTCCGGGCCGAGCTGCGCGTCGCGGGCTTCGACCCCTGGTTCATCGAGAAGAAGCAGCGCTTCGTCCGCATCCGGGTCACCGAGGTGGCGATCAAGTGAGGCCCGCGCCTCCGCGCGGCGGGTGACCACCGCGCGGGGGGCTGCTACGGCGGCCGTCGCGGTGGTACAACAGCGGAGAGGCGCCGGGTGACTGAGCTCGCGGGTCGATATCGGCTGGGCGACGTGCTCGGCACCGGCGGGACCTCGACGGTTTACCGCGCGACCGACACCACGCTCGGCGTGGAGCGTGCTGTCAAGGTGCTCCGCGGCGAGGGCGAGGGTGTCGACGCCCAGCGCGCGCGCCTCCGCGCCGAGGCCCGCGCGATGGCGCGCGTCACCCACCCGAACATCCTCCGCGTCTACGACGTCGGCACCGACGAGGGCCAGGACTTCTTCGTCATGGAGCTGGCGGACGGCGGCACCCTCCAGGACCGCGTCGACGCGGAGGGGCCGCTCTCGCCGCTCGTCGTGTGTCGCTACGCGCTCCAGGTGCTCGGCGCGCTCGCGGCGGCGCACGATGCGGGGGTCATCCACCGCGACGTGAAGCCGCAGAACGTGCTGCTCGATCGGGACGGGGTCGCGCTGCTCGCGGACTTCGGCATCGCGCTGCTGGCCGACGGGCGGGAGTCCCGCCATACGCGCGTGGGCGTCGCGATGGGCTCGATGACGTACATGCCCCCGGAGCAGCGCATCGACGCGCGCGGTGTGGGCGTGGGCGCGGACGTGTACGCCACCGGCGCGACCCTCTACGCGGTGCTGACGGGCGCCACCCCGGTCGACCTGTTCCTCGCGCCGGCCGCCTCGGCGCGTTGGGACGACATCCCGGCGGTGCTCCGCCCGGTGCTCCAGCGCGCCACGCGCCTCGCCCCCGCCGGGCGCTACCCCAGCGCGCGGGACATGGCGGCCGCGGTCGTCGCCGCGATGGCGAAGCTGCCGCCGGGCGGGCCCGCGCCGAGCGTCAAGGACGAGGCGGCGTGGGCCGGCGTCCGCGACCGCGTCCTCGCCTCACTCGCGGGGCCGGTCTCCCCGCCCGAGCCCTTCGACGAGACCACGAGCCCCCCCTCCGCGCGCGCCGGCGCCCGGCGCACCTCGAGCGCGAAGATCGCCCCCACCATGGAGGCCGACTCCCTGGACTTCGCGAAGGCGCCGCCGCGCCGCAGGATCTGGCCCGCGCTCCTCGCCCTTTCCCTCCTGTTCGTCGGCATCGCGGGCGCGGGCGCCGGATCGGTCTGGTACGTCCTGCGCGGGCCCGACGCCCCCACGGCCGGGGCCCTCGCCGCGGGCACCGCGGGCGCGGCGGGCGAAGGGTCGGTGGAGGCGGAGACCGCCCGCGCGGAGACCGTCCTGGCAGAGGACGGCGAGAGCCCGGTCGATCCCGACGCCACCTCCGTCGTCACCGCCCCTGTGCCGGCCACGAGCGCCCCTCCGTCCGACCGGACGAAGCGGCGCGTGGCAGCCACCGAGGTCGTGCGCCAACCCGGCGACACCGTCGTGAGCCCCATCGGCGCATGGCGCGGCTCGTGGAACGGTCGGGACCTACGCTTCGAGCTTTCGGGCACGGACGACGCGCTCCGCGGCACGGTCGTCGTGACCTACAAGGGAAACGCCATCTCCAGCGAAGTGCAGGGCAGCTACGCCTCCGCCTCGCGGATGTTGGAGCTCGCTGACGTCGTGGAGCGCGCCGACAGCGGCCGATACTCCGCGCGCCTGACCGAGGAGCCGGCGTTGGAGGGGCGCTTCGAAGGCGCCACGAACGGGCGAGTGGTCCCGTTCCGCGTCGTGCCGGTGGAGTGAACGCGCGGGGCCCACCCGGACGAGCTTTTTGCATTCTCGTGCGGGGCACGCGCTTCGAGGGGCGGACACGCGGAACGCTCCTAGATCGAAGGTCAGGGCAGCCGGACCGCGGCGACCGCGGCCGCTGCGGCGGCGTCGGCGGCGATGCGGCGGGCTATTAGGTACGCGGTGACGTCCCCCGTGACACCTTCCCTCCTGCTCCTCTTCGCGACGGCGTTCGCTCCTGCACGGGCGGAAGAGCCCGCGCGTGAGCGGAACTCCGTTGCGGCGCGGGTCGAAGGGAGCGTCGGGATCGGCCCCGCGTCGGGCGTCCCGGCGGCGGGGCTCGGCCTCGTGGCGGGAGTCCCCGCGGGCCGGACGGTGATCGAGGCCGACCTGGGGCTCGGGGCGGATGCACTGTTGAGCCCCATCGTGACCGGTTTCCTGGGCGCGCGTGTGCGCCTCGGCCCCGACGCCCGCCGGCAGGGCCTCGCGCTCACCGGGGCCGTCGGCGGCGGATGGTGGCGCGCCGAGCCGCACCCCCTCGCGCGTGTAGGTGTGGCCTACGACCTGCCCATGCGCGACACGAGCGCGCTACGGCTCGCGCTCGCGTGGCAGGGTGGCGGGGGCGGAGCGGGCGCGGTGGTGGCGGGCATCGGCGTCGTGTGGCGCGGCGCCGACGAGGTGGCGAGTATTGCCGCGGTGCCGACGATTGTGCCCGCTGTCCCGACCGCCCCGCTCCTGCTCACCGTCGATCCGCCGGAGGCCCTCATCTGGGTGCCCCACCCGGTGTGCGACTGGATCCCCGCCAGCCAGCTCGCCGAGGTGCTCCCCGCAGGCGGGGCGGATGTCGTGTTGCAGGTCCGCGCGACAGGGTTCCTGCCCACGGAGATCCTGTACACGCCGGGGGGTGAGGCGCAGACCATCTCGTTGCGTCCGGCGCCCGTCTCGGGGGCCGTCGTGGTGGTCGCGTACCCCGGCGATCGCTTGTTCATCGAGAAGAAGGCGTTTCCCATCGCTCCCGACGGCACGGCCGTGTTCGGCGCCGCGGAGGGCCCCGTACAGGTCGAGGTGGTCGGAGGCGGGCGCCGCGTCGTGCTCGACGGTGTCGTGGCCGGCGGGTACGCACTGTGGCTCCGTGCGCCCGATCCGCTGCCGCTCGTGGTCTCCTTTCCGCCCGGCTCCAGCGTCATCCCGGCGGAGGCGCTGCCCCTCGTCCAGGCCTTCGCGGCGGCGGTGGGGGAGCACGAGCTGCGCGTCGTCGGCTACTACGGGACCGAGGAGGGCCAGGAGAGCCGCCGCCTCGGCAGCACGCGCGCGGAGTCGCTCGCGGCGGCGCTGCTCGCGGCGGGCGTGTCGATCGAGAACGTGAAGGTGTTGTCGTCGTCGCGGCCGCCGGAGAACCTCTCCCCCGAGGAGCAACGCTCCGCGCGGATCGAGATCCTCCCGCCGGACCGCCGGCGATGATGCTCCTCGTCGGCCTCGCCCACGCGCTCGACCACCACGTGCTCCAGGAAGGGGAGACCCTCGCCGACGTCGCCGCGGCCGAGGGGGTGTCGGTCGCGGCGCTCCGGGCGATCAACCAGATCGACGCGCGCCAGGCCCCGCCCGTCGGAACGGTGATCCTCATCCCGGGGGACGAGTCCGACACGCCCGCCGCCGTGGTGCTCACCGTGTCGGGGCCCGCCACCGCCACCCTCCCGGGGGAGGCCGCCGTGCGCCTCGTGCAGACGCGCGCGCTCCCGTCGGGCACGCTCGTGTGCACGGAGCCCGCCGGGTACGCCACGCTGCGGCTCGCCACCGCGACCAGGACGCGCGAGCACGACGAGGTCACGCTGCTCGGCGGCACCTGCCTCACGCTCGATGCGAGCTGGTCCCAGGCCACCGACCACGCCTCGGTGGTGTCCGTGCGCCGCGGCAGCGTGGCGGTGCGCGCCGGCGCGGGCGGCAAGGGCGCGGTCACCGTGCGCACCGACGCCGGCGTGACCACGAGCGACGAGGGCGGTTTTCGCGTGACGGTCGAGGAGGGGGCCGCGCGGACCGAAGCGCTCGATGGTCCCGTGGCGGTGATGGGGGCCGGCAAACGCGTCAACCTCACGACGGGCTTCGGCACGCGGGTGCGCAAGGGAGAGGCGCCGGCGGCGGCGTCCGCGTTGCTCGCGGCGGGGGTCCCCCAGCGCCCTTCCGAGAAGGAGCCCATGCGGCGCCCGGACTTCGTGTGGACCCCGGTCGACCGCGCGCTCGGCTACCGCCTGGAGATCGCGACGGACGGCGACTTCTCCGAGATCGTCCTCGCGGAGGAGGTCGGCGCGCCACCCTGGGCGCCGGAGACCCTGTTCCTGCCCTTCCACGGCGAGGGGTTGTGGTGGCGCATCGCGTCGTTCGACCGCACCGGGCTGCTCGGCCCGCCCTCGGCGCCCCAGCGGATCGTGCTGCCGGCCGGCGTGGGGCCGTAGGGCGCTGACGGGATCGCGTTAAGGCCGGGCCACCCGGAGCTCCCCGTGACCCTGTTCGAGAAGATCATCGCGCGCCAGATCCCCGCCGACATCGTCTACGAGGACGACCACACGATCTGCTTCCGCGACATCAACCCCCAGGCGCCGACCCACGTGCTGGTCGTCCCGAAGCAGGTGATCACGCGCCTCGACACCGCCGCCGAGGCCGACGCCCTCGTGCTCGGCCGCTGCATGCTCACCGCGGGCAAGGTGGCGAAGCAGCTCGGCCTCGGCAGCTACCGCGTGGTGATCAACAACGGTGAGGACGCCGGCCAGACCGTGTTCCACCTGCACCTGCACATCCTCGGCGGGCGCCGCTTCGGGTGGCCGCCCGGGTAGGGCTCGGTCAGCTCAGCCGCTTCAGCACGTCCGCCGTCGACGTGAGGAACTCGGACACGTCGATTCCGGCGTCCCCGTAGACGAGCGCCTGCATACCCATGTCGGCGCGGTCGAGCTCCTTGAGCAGCCGCGCCTCGGGCGACACGCCCGCCTCCGCCTCGTCCCAGATCGCGCGCAGATCGGGGCGGTGCGCGAGCAGCACGTCCATCGCGTCGCGTTCGCGCTGGTGCTTCTCCTCCTTCGAGACACCGTCGTGCGGCGTGAGATCGCCGACACGCACCTCGGCCAGATCGTGGAGGATCGCCATGGCGAGGAGCTTGTCCCGATCGAGCTCGGGGGGGCAGCGCAGCAGCGCGAGGAGGGCCACGCCCCAGGAGTGGGCGGCGACACTCTCCGGAAACGCGACGCCCACCCGCTTCCAGCCCGCGCGGTCGACCGCCTTGAGCGCCATCGCCTCGCGCGCGAGCTCGCGGTCGGTCATGTCACGCGCGCCCGCTGCTCGGGCCGCGCCATGGAGAGCACCACGGGGACGCCGCCCTCGCGCCCGCCCTCGGGGGCCTGCGCGCGCGTGAACGCCGCACGGGAGTCGAGCTGGCGCCACCCCTCGGCGATGAGCACCTGGGCGACCGCGCCGCCGAGGTTGCCGCCCGGGCCGAGCAGCACGAGCGCGTCGGGCGCGTACTCGCGCATCGCGACGCGAACGCTGGCCGCGAAGTCGTACGGGTCGGTGACCTGCGCGCCGAGCGTGTAGTCCCGGATCGCGGCGGGATCGGCGTGGTGGGGGCGGAAGACGACGCCGCGCCCGTCCACCAGCGGCACCGCCGGGGCGCGCCACCCGAGGTCGGCGAGGTCGGCGAACGCGCGCTCCGAGGTGGGGCGCATCAGCGGCGTGTGGAACGCGGAGTGGAGGGGGAGCTGGAACGGGGCGTCCCGATCGCCGATCTTGCGCGGGGGGAGGCGCTTCATCAGCGCGTCGAGCGCGGCCTGGGTGCCGCCGATCACGGCCTGGCCGCCGAGGCGGATGCTCATGTGTAGATCGGGGATCTCGCGCAGCGCCGCGTCGAGCTCGGGCGAGGGGAGGGCGCGCCACGCGTCGTCCACGAGCGGGTACAGCACCTGCCCACCCACGACGTTGCCGGCCTGGTACTGGCCCATCGTCTCGACCAGCGTGAACGCGTCGGGCTGCGGGAGGGCGCCGGCCACGGCGAGCGCCGTGTACCAGCCCATCGAGTTGCCGAGGACGCACGCCACCGACACGTCGGCCTTGCGCGCGCCCAGCGCGTCGGCGTCGACCAGCGAGGCCGCCATCGTGAGCAGCGAGGCATTCTCTCCCGCGACGTGGAGGCGCGAGGAGTAGCTCTCCGCCGCGTCCATCTCGCTGGGTGTGGGGCGGCCGAGCGCGGCGCGGAAGGCGTCGGCGGCGCGGAGGGACGCGCTCCCCGCTCCGGTGCTGCGCAGTGTGCCGAGCAGGTCGCGGGTGTAGCTGCCCCGGCCGGGGCATACGACGGCGATGCGGATCATGAGCCGGTCCTCACTTCGACGATCTCGGGGACGGCGACGCGCTCCGCGCCGGCGAGCGTGATCGCCGCGGCGACGATCTCCGCCTCCTGCACGAGCACGAGGTTGGCGGCGGCCGCGAGGGGCACGTACACGTCCGCGCCCGCGACGCGGGCCATCTCGGCGTCGACCCCGGCGTCGATCAGCGCGGTGAAGATGCCCTCGGACAGGCCGCCGGTGGCGCGGCACTCGTCCACCACCAGGACGCGCCCGGTGGCGCGCACCTCGCGGACGAGATCCTCGACGGGGAGGGGCAGGATCCAGCGCAGATCGAGCACGCGGCACCGGATGCCGTGTTTCTCCTCGAGCACGCGGGCGGCGCGCAGGCTCATCCAGAGGCCGTTCGCCCAGCTCACGATGGTGAGATCGGCGCCGTCGCCGTAGGTGCGGCCGGATCCGAGCGGCACGTGGTGATCGGCGGGCGGGTAGGGGGCGGCCCAGGCGCCGTCGCCATCCTCGTGCAGATCGCGGGTCATGTAGAGCGCGATGGGCTCCAGGTAGAGGCACACCGCGCCGTCGATCTTCGCGGCGGCCGCGCAGGTGCGCAACATGGCGGCCGCGTCGTCCCCACGTGCGGGAGACGCGATGACCAGCCCGGGGATGTCCCGCAACGCGGCGATCGAGTTGTCGTTGTGGAAGTGCCCGCCGAACCCCTTCTGGTAGGCGTACCCCGCGATGCGGCACACCATCGGGTTGCGATACTGCCCGTTCGAGAAGTACTGGAGCGAGCCGGCCTCGCCGCGGATCTGGTCGCACGCGTTGTGGAAGTAGGCGAGGTACTGGATCTCGGGGAAGGGGAGCTGCCCCGCCTGGCCGGCCCCGAGCGCGATGCCGAGGATGGTCTGCTCGTCGAGCAAGGTGTCCATCACGCGGTCGGCGCCGAAGCGCTTCTGCAGGTCGGCGGTGACGTGGTACACGCCGCCCTTCTTCCCCACGTCCTCTCCGAACAGCAGGGCCTCGGGGTGCTTGGCGAACAGATCCGCGAGCGCACGGTTGATCTGGACCGCGAGGTGGCGCGGCTTGTCGGCCTCGGGGAGCCCGCCCGGATGGATGCGCGTCCGTTCGGCGTCGGCGGCCATGCGCGTGGCCTCGGCCCGGACCCGCTCGGGGCTGCGCGGCGAGAGCGGCGCCACGATTTCGCTGCGGGAGGTGAGCTTGGGGCGGCGGATGGCCTCCTCGCCGAGCGCGGCGATGCGGGTGCGCGCCTCCTCGTAGATGGCGACGACCTCGTCGGGGGAGAGCCACCCCTCGGTCACGAGGAGCCGGGCCGTGCGGAGGAGCGGGTCGAGCGCCTCGGCGGCGGCGATCTCGTCGGGGCTCCGGTAGGTCGCCTCCACGTCCGAGCCGGCGTGCCCGAGCAGGCGGACCGTGCGGACGTGCAGAAAACACGGACGCCGGTACGTGCGCACCCAGCGGGCGGCGGCCTCGGCGGCATCGGCGACGTCGGGGAGATCGAGGCCGTCCCCTGCCACGTAGGCGAGGTTGGCGCGGTTGGCGTACTGGGTGGCGATCCAGCCCTGGGGCGTGGGCGTGGAGATGCCGATGCCGTTGTCCTCACACACGAACAACACCGGGCAGTCACGGCCCTGGTGCGCGTGCCACTCGGCCGCGTTGATGGCGCCGGCGGCGGTCGAGTGGTTGGCGGAGGCGTCCCCGAACGTCGCGACGGCGATGCGATCGTCGGTCGCGGGGGCCAGCCCGAGCCGCTTGCCACGCTCGATCGCGAGCGCCATCCCGAGGGCCTTGGGGAGGTGCGACGCGATGGTCGAGGTCTGCGGGGGGATCGCGAGCGGCAGGCTGCCGAACACCTTGTGGCGGCCGCCGGCGATGGGCTCGTCCTTCGAGGCGGTGAGGCCGAGCAGCACGTCCATCAGCGGCGTGGCGCCGGGGACCTGGCGCGCGCGCGCGATGAAGAAGGCGCCGGAGCGGTAGTGCAGGAACGCCGGATCGTCGGGATGCAGCGCCGCTGCCACCGCCGCGTTGCCCTCGTGCCCGCTCGACCCGATCGTGTAGAAACACTCGTTGCGCGCCTTGAGCGCCCGCGCCGCCAGATCGAGGTGGCGGCTCTCCACCTGGGTCTCGAACAGCGAGAGCGCACGGCGCGCGGAGAGCGCGGTCCCCGCACGAACGGGGCTGTCGCGGTCCACGCGGGGGGCGCCCGGCGGGAGCGCGCGCAGCTGCGCCACGAAGTTGTTGTCGACGATGCCAGCGCGGTTGACGGCCATGGCGGGATTCCTGCGGGCGAGGGGCGGCGTCCTAACCCGATCCGGCCTGGATCCACTCGGGCGGCAGGAACGCGAGCAGGCGCGCGGGACGGGTTGTCGGGAGCCGGTCGACCTCGAGGTGCGCGAACCCGGCGCGCTCGAAGCGGATCGCCCCGGTCGGTGCGCCGAGGAGCCGCCCACAGAGGTTGCCGAGCGTGGGCTCGTGGCCGACGAGCAGGGGGTCGGGGTGGCGCGAGGCGCCCATGAGGATGGGGTCGACGCTGCCGAGGGCGAGCGCGTCCAGCGCGACGCAGGGGATGTGCGGGAAGCGCGCGTGCACCGACGCCGCGGTCTGCGTGGTGCGGATCAGCGGGCTGTGGAGGATGGTCCCGGGGGCCCACCCCGTTGCAATCAGCGCGTCCAGCACGTTCTCGAGCTGCGTCCACCCTTCCTGGGTGAGCTCGCGGTCGAAATCGGTGGCCGCGAAGTCCTCGGCGATGCCATGGCGAAGGAGCGAGATGCGCACGGTTATCCGAAGCCGGGCGGCGCGAGGACCACCCCGGCGGCACGGGCGGCGCGCGCCACGGCGGTGACGAGGTTCATGTCGCTCGACGCGTCGGCGACGGCGTGCGCGGCTACGATCGGCCCCGCCGGATCGGCGGAGACGCGGGCGGCGCAGAGCAGGGCCAGCACCTCCTCGCGCGGGGAGGCGGCCGCGCGGGCCTCGGCGACGGCGCGCTCCGTCACGGCGAGGCACGCGGCGGCGCTTCCGGCGTCCGCAAGGGCGCCCGCCTTGCGCACGAGCGCCGCCGCGCGCTCGCTGCCAGTGAGCCCCGCGATCAAGGTGTCGTCGGCCACGTCGGCCAGCCCGGCGTCCTGTGCGCGCTCCTTGGCCGCGGCGCGGGTGGCCGCGACCCCCGCGAGGATCGAGGCGTGGAGCGCCCGGAGCTGGGTGACCCCCTCGACGTCGCCCGCGCGCTTGGCGAGCTGGACGGCCGCGGCGGCGGCGCGCTCGGCCTCCTCCACCCGGCCGAGCTCACGCAGCGCGGCGGCGCGCCAGGCGGCGGCGCGCGCCTCGAGGGCGGGGCGATCCGGCGCACGGAGCGCGTCGGCCGCTTCGAGGGCGGCGGGCCAGTCCCGACGTCGCAGCGCGTCGAACGCGGCGAGGGCGGCTTCATCGGGCGTCATGGTCGCCTCCCTATACCGGCGCGCGTCCGGTCGGGAGGGGGCCGCGGCAGGCGCCCGCAAGGCGGCCGCGCCGCGCGGCCGGTCCCGACGGCCCTCCGTCCGCGGAGGGACGGCGGACCAAGGCGCTCCGCGCCGCGCCTGGAGGGGGCCGACGGCGCCGTCCGCGGCGCCGGGCCGCCCAGCTCCACCTTCCGAGGACGCCCGCTATCCCCAGGAGGACGCCGGCTATCCCAAAACGCTGAGCGCGACCTCGGCCGCGGTGGCCTCCAGCTCGGGCGGCGGCGCGACCTCGCCGGGGGCGCAGGGGGTGCGCGTGAGCCACTCGAGGCCGAGCCCCATCACCGCAAAATGGAGGAGCACGGGCTCCTGGGATCCGCTGTTCATCACGATGTTGAGGGGGTTGCCGCCCGCGAGCACCATCAGCTTGGGGCCGCCGGGGAGGCGGTACCCGACCACGCGCGGGCCCACCTGGTCGACGCTGTCGGCCTCGGCTTCGAGGCCCTCGACGTCGATCTCGTCCGCGCCATGGCCCGCGTTGATGAGCACCGCGCCGTCGCTCGCCTCGCGCAGCAGCGCCAACGGAAGGCTGTGCCGCACCCCGCCCGCGGTGACGAGCACCTGGGCGCGGCGCACGGCCGCGAGCGGCGCCGGCGTGGGAAAACCGTCGTAATGCGCGATGAGCCGCCGCACCGGATCCACGTCCAGGACCTCGACGCTGGCGCCGCCGGCGCGGGCATACGCCGCGACCCCCGCCCCCACCGAGCCGTAGCCCACGACCAACACGCGCCGGCCGCCGAGGTGACACCCCGTGAGCGCGGTGTAGGACTGCCAGAGCCCCTCGCCGACGCCGTGGCGGTTCTCGATGCCGGGCTTGAGCCGGCCGTCGTTGATGTTGAGCACGGGGAAGGGGAGCGGCGGGCCCGCGCGGAGGCGGGAGATGCCCGAGCGCGTGATCTCGACGCCGGCGCGGGGGCGGCGGCCGGCCGCGACGAGGCGGGATCCGAGGGCGAAGCCCACGTCGGCGAACAAGGTGGGATCGGCCTCGACGGTGGCGTCCAGCCCGTCCTCGATGCCGCCGCCGCCGAACACCTCGACGCCGAGGTCTCGCAGGAACGCGACCACGCTCGGATCGGTCGTGGCGGGGTTGGCCGCCGAGCAGATCCACCGGCCGCCCCCCAACGACAGCTCGCGCACGACCGTGGCCGTGAGGGTGGTGAGGTGAAGGTGCAAGCCGATCGTGAGCCCCTCGAAGGGGCGCGTGGCCGCCCACCGGTTGCCGAGCGCCGAGAGCACGGGGAAGAAGGTGTCGATACGGCCGAGCTCGGCCAGGACGCGGGCGGTGTCGGGCATTCCCGGCGTCTATCCCGTCCTCCACGAGCGGGTCCGCCCGAAGTCTTCCTCGGCGGGTGCGAGTGACGATTGGCGGCGTTATCGCGGCGGTGCCGAAGGGGTCCCCCGTGCGTCGTTGCAGCTTGTTCACGTTGTCGCTGGCCCTGCTCTCGTCGCTCGCGTGCGCCGGCGGTGCCAGGTGTGGCGAAGGCACCGGGTTGGTGAACGGCGAGTGTGTCCCCGTCCAACCGATCGAGGAGGAAGAGGAGGAGGAAGAGGAGGAGACCGACGTGGTGGTCGAGGACACCTCCCCGGAGGCCACCGACCCTGTCATCGTCTCGTTCTTCCCGGATATCTCCGCGGTGACCGAGGGCGATGCGGTCACCTTCGTCGTCGAGCTCACCGACCCCCAGGGGGCGAGCGACATCGCGATCGGCATCCTCCAGGCCCCCGGCGGCGCCCAATATGGCAACTTTGCCACGACGGGCGGCAGCACGTTCACGCTCTCCCTCACGTGGGAGGATCTGAACGAGATGAACGCGATCGACTTCGAGCTGGAAGAAGAACGTGTCTTCGTCGCCCACTTCGTCGATCGCTCCGCGAACGTGGTCGAGGCCAACACGGCGCTGCGGCTGCATTGTGGCGGGTTGGCGGCGTGCACGGGCGTGTGCACCGACACCGCCACGGACGAGGAGAACTGTGGCACGTGCGGGGCGACATGCGACCAATGCGAGTCCGGCCAGTGCTACGGCTACGAGTGTGTGGAGCCGAGCGCGAGCATCGACACGTGTGACGAGCTGTGCGCCTCGGTCGGCCGGACGTGTGGGGGCGACGTGTGTGGCGGCGGGTCGACCACCGGGTGGATCGTCCGCGCCGGCACGTGCGAGGCGATCACCGACTACCGCATCGTGGGCGACTGCGACACGCCGTTCACCGACGGGTACGATCTGCTCGGGAAGTGCTGCTGCGCCGGCTGAGGTTTGGCTGCGCCCGCTGAGGTTTGGCTGCGCCGGCTGAGGTTTGGCTGCGCCGGCTGAGCGCCTGACCCTGAGGTGTCACCCCGGGTGACGCCCGGTTGCACCTCCTGATCCCGTCGCCCGCGCCGCGCGCCTACGTTGTGCGTCGGGGGTGGACGATGCTGACGTGGTGGATCCTCGGCTGCGCCTTGCGTGGCGGCGCCGCGCACGAGGTCGATCTCGCCGATCTCGCGCCGCTCGCGCCCGAAGGCCTGGAGGAGCTGCGCGACGAGGAGCACGGGTTGGCCGTGGCGCGCACGCTGCTCGCCGGGGCGAGGGTCGAGCAGGACCGGGCCGCGGCCCGGGTGGACGTGGCGAGGGAGCGGCGCCGGCAGGTCGAGCTCGAGCGGAACGTGGAGAAGGCACGCCTGGATGCCGCCGAAGCGAGCGCCGACGAGTCGCTGCGAGGCCTGGCCTTGGGACGGTACGAGGAGGCGCGGCGGGCCGTCGACACCGCCGAGGCCGGCGAGCGCTGGCAGATCGCGGCCGCCGATACCGCGAAGGAGGAGACCCGCCTGGCGGAGGCGCGGGTGAACCTCCGCGAAACGGAGCTCGAGATGGCGCGGCTGGAGCTCCTCGCCCGGTACGATCAGGGCCGCGGCTACATGCGCAGCGAGTTCGTGGAGCAGCTCCGCGACGCGCAGCGGAAGTACGACGAGGCCCAGCGTCGCTACGACCAGGCGTCCGAGAAGTCGATGCGCGCCTACGAGCGGTGGCGTGCGCTCGACGAGCGGGTGCAGGGTTAAGCCCGAGCGCTACCGGAGTCTGGGATGAAGTACCGTCAGATGGGCCGCACCGGCCTGCGTGTCTCCTCGATCTGCCTCGGGGCGATGACCTTCGGCGAGGCGCCGGGCTTCATGGCCGGGGTCGGCTGCGACGAGGACACGTCGCGCGGGATCATGGATCGCGCGTTCGACGCGGGGGTCAACTTCATCGACACGGCGGACGTGTACGGGAACGGGCTCTCCGAGGAGATCGTCGGCCGCTGGATGAAGCCGCGTCGTGACCGCGTCGTGCTCGCCACCAAGGGCCGCTTCACGATGGGCTCCGGCCCCAACGACATGGGGCTCTCGCGCCTGCACATCAAGCAGGCCGTCGAGGGGAGCCTTCGTAGGCTGGGCACCGACTACATCGACTTGTACCAGGTGCACCTCCAGGACGCGCGTACCCCCATCGACGAGACGCTCGACGCGCTCGATCGCCTCGTGACCGAGGGCAAGATCCTCTACACGGGCTGCTCGAACTACACCGGGTACCGCCTCGTCGAGAGCCTCTGGGCGGCCGAGCGGAACCGCACCGCGCGGTACGACTGCCTCCAGTCGCTCTACAACCTCGTGGATCGCGACGCGGAGAAGGAGCTGCTCCCCGCCTGCAATGCCTTCGGCGTCGGCTTCATCGCGTGGAGCCCGCTCGCATCGGGCCTCCTGTCGGGCAAGTATCGGCGGGACATGCCGGCGCCCGAGGGCAGCCGCCTCGCCGCGTGGAAGGACACGATGGCGCGCCTCGATCGCGACGGGAAGTGGAAGGTGGTGGAGACCCTCGCCGCGTGCGCCGCCGAGCTCGGCACCCACCCCGCCACGCTCGCCCTCGCGTGGGCGCTCGCGCGGCCCGGCATGACCTCGGTCATCATCGGCGCGCGCAACGTCGAGCAGCTCGACGCGAACCTCGCCGCCGACGCGCTCACCGTCCCCGCCGAGATCCTGGCCCGGCTGGACGTGGCGTCGAAGCCCGAAGAGTGGGGTTATCCCTACGACTTCATCGCGCGGGTGGACGGGCGCTGGTAGCGCCGAGTCGGCTCTACAACTTCACGCGCCCGTCCCACACCTCGGGGCCGAGGTAGGTCACGACGAGGTCCGCGCCGGCCCGGCGGATGGAGATCAACGTCTCCCGGGCGGCGCGGGCAAAATCGATGCGGCCGGACTTGCCGGCCTCCTTGAGCATCGCGTACTCGCCGCTGACCTGGTACGCGACGATGGGGAGATCGTAGCGGCGCCGGGTCTCGGCGATGAGGTCGAGGTTGGTGAGCGCGGGCTTGATCATCAAGAGATCGGCCCCCTCGTGAACGTCGGCGTCGATCTCGCGCATGGCCTCGCGGCGGTTGGCGGGGTTCATCTGGTAGCCCCGGCGGTCGCCATGTTGGGGCGCGCTCTCCGCGGCGACGCGGAAGGGGCCGTAGAACGCGGACGACATCTTGGCGGCGTACGACATGAGCAGGGTGTAGGTGTGCCCCGACTCGTCGAGCGCCTTGCGGATGGTGGCGACCCGCCCGTCCATCATGTCGCTCGGGCTGATCACGTCGACGCCCGCTTCGGCGAGCATCACGGACATCTTGGCGAGGTGCGCGACCGACTCGTCGTTCTGCACCATGCCGTCGCGCCAGATGCCGCAGTGGCCGTCGGGAGTGTAGGAGCACAAGCACACGTCGGCCATGACGGTGATGCCGGAGCCCTTGAGCGCCTGGGCGGCGCGAGCCACGAGGCCGTTCGGATCGGTCGCGTGGTGGAGGCCCTTCTCGGGCGGCACGCCAAAAAGCATCAACGCCTCGGCGCCGCCGGCCCGCGCGCGGTCGGCCTCGGCCGCCACCTGGTCGACCGAGAGCTGCCACATGCCGCCATCCTCGGGCACCTCGCGGCGGATCCCCGCGCCCTCGACCACGAAGTAGGCGGGGACCAGCGCGCGGGCGGGCACGTCGGTCTCGGTGAAGAGGCGGAGGAGCGATTCGGTGCGGCGGAGGCGGCGGAGACGTTGCATGGGCGGCGGTGTATCCGGCTCGTCCAAACGGGGCGGCCCCGCCGCGTCACCGGAGTTTCTACGCCTGCTCGGCGCGGGCCCGGTTGGCGCCGGCGAGCGCGAGGTCGGTGAGCGCGCCGTACACGCGGCCCCAGGCGGCCTCGTGCTCGGGGGTCCACTTGTCGCCCGAGAGCTCGGCGAGCGTGGCGATCAGGCACTCGCCCACCCACGGGTACATCTCGTCGGTCACGCCGTAGCTGATGTGCTTCGCCCCGATGGCGCCGAGGGTGTCGGTGAGCCACTGGCCGTCTTCGATGTGGTCGAGCGCGGCGAGGATCGCGTCCTGCAGCATCTGCGCCTGCGCGGTGCCGGAGTTGCGGCCAAACAGCGGTTTCACCTGGGGGTAGCGCTCGAAGAGGATCTCGTAGAACCGGCGGGTGATGACGGGTTCGCGCTCGGCGGCCCAGCCGATGGACTCGGTGAGGAGGTCTTTGTCGTTCATGGGTGGCTCCTGTAGAGGGGGGTGCCCGGAAGGGCGATTCATGGTATCACAGAGTCCTGATATGGCAACACCTGCCGAGGGGCCCGAATGCAGCTGACCGACCGCACGGATCTCGCGCTCCGCCTGCTGCTCTACCTGGCCGTCCATGACGACGTTCGTGTGTCCGTCGCGGTGATCGCGCAGGCGTATTCGGCCTCGGAGGCGCACCTCGCCAAGGTGGCGCAAGCGCTCGTGCACGCCGGGTTCCTCGACTCGGCGCCAGGGCGCGGGGGCGGGGTGCGGCTCACGCGTCCGGCCGCCGAGATCCGTGTGGGGGCGGTGGTCCGCGCGCTGGAGCCCACCGCGCTCGTGGCGTGTTTCATCCCCGACGTGGGGTGCCCCGTGGCCGGGCCCTGTGGTCTACAGCCCGCGCTTCGTGCCGCTCGGGACGCGTTCCTCGGGGTGCTCGACGGCGTGACGCTCGCGGACGCGGCGGCGCAGCGGCCGGCGTTGCGGCAGCGGCTGGGTCTCGGACCGGAAGAGTCCGGGATTCTCAGGGTAGCGGAGTGAGCTCGCCCATCCGGCCGTGACGGCTCACCTCGGCGAGTGTGGTGGCGCCGTGGCACAACACGCGCCGCGCCCGTAGGAGCGCGCCCGGGGCGAGCGTCTCGAAATGGAGCACCGCCGAGGGGCTGGTGAACAGGACGTCGAAGGCGCCGGCCAGCGCGGCGATCGCGGCGGCCGGGAGCGCCTCGGGGCACACCGTCCGGTAGAGGACCCACACCACCGCGTCCGGACGCACGCGGCGCACCTCGTCGCCCCCGAGATCGGACGTGGCGCAGATCACCGGGCCCGGTCCCGCGGCGGCGGCGAGCGCGGCGCCCCCGCCCTCCACGGCGAGGTGGACCGGGAGGCCGGCCGCGAGGAGCGCGCGGGACGTGGCGGGCGCCAGGGCGAGGACGCGCCACGAGGGGTCGAGGCCGACCTGCGCGAGGGGGCCGACGGCGCGGGGGCTCGTGACGAGCAGATCGGCCCCGGGGAGCGCGGGGCGGGGTGGGGCGAGCGCGACGAAGGCGAGGCACGGCGCCGGGATGGCGTGGGGGCCGAGCTTCGCGACGAGGGCGCGCGCCTCGTCTTCGGCGCGGGTGACGAGGAGGGGGATCACGCGGGGAGCCTATCCACGTCGCACGCGAGCCGCGGCGGAGGGATCTCGCGCTCCGAGAGCGTGGCGTCGCCGGGTTCCTGGCCGCGAAACAAGCCGAATGTGTGAATGCCGGATAAGGCCGGGCCCGAGGTTTTCATGCTCCTGTGCCTTCTGCTCACGACGCCGGCGCGCGCGCTCGAGGAGGTCTGGTCGTACAACGGGTTCCCCGACGACACCGAGATCTCGGGCCGGGACGGCTGGGTGTCCGGGTACACGGCGGACGCCTGGTACGGGATGATCGTGGAGAGCAGCGGGGACACCTGGGCCATGGCCGAGACGGACGACCGTGAGGACGGGGCCCTCGCGTGGGGCGCGGGCGGTCCGACCGACAACTTCCTGGTGCACGCGGCGGCCCCCGCGGGCGACGGCCGCTTCGACGCCACGTTCTGGACCCAGGACGACGACGCGTTCGGGCTGGTCATCGCCCACAGGACGCGTCGAACTACTACCTGTTCGTGCTCTGCGGCGCCTCGGACTCCGAGGGAGCGGGCTGTCCGTTCCCGCTGGCCAGCGGCACGGGCAGCGCCCTCGTGCGCATCGAGGATGGTGTCGCCACCGTGCTTGCCGAGACCGCGGTCTCCTACGAAGAGGGCAACGTCGACGAGTTGAGCTTCGAGCTGAACGACGGCGTGCTCACCGGCACCGCCGATGACGGGGTGCTGCTCACCGCGTCGGACACGACGTTCACGTCGATGGGCCACGTCGGCTTCTGGGCGTACGACGCGGGGATCGGCGGGCAAGGGGACGACTACTCCTCGACCGGCTTCTCGCGGCCCGTGCTCTGGGCCGCGGACGACGACGAAGACGGCGTCATCGACGACGTGGACAATTGCGAGCACGTGGCGAACGCGGGGCAGGAGGACGCGGACGGGGATGGCGTGGGGGACGTGTGCGGGTCCGCGGGTGACGACACGGGGGAAGTGGACACGGACGGTGAGGACACGGACGGTGCGGACACCGACATCGGAGACACGGACGACGTAGGGCCAGACGGGGAGGACACCGACGGCGACCGCGTGGCCGGCGGGATCTCGACGGCCGGCTCGTGCGCGTGCGACGGTGGCAGGGGCGGCCTCGTCGGCGTGCTGCCGATCCTCCTGCTCGCGGCCGGGGCGCGCCGCAGACGGGCCTCGAGAGCCTGACTTCGAGCGCGGGCCCCGCGGGGCGAGCCTGCGCGGCTCAATCACCCACCGGTCCGCCATGGGGCCCCGCGGCTCGCCACCACCACTGCCTCCCCGAAGCGCCGCACCGCTGGCCGCTCCCACCCCGAGGGGCGCGCGCACAGCACCACTGGCCGCGCGATGCCGCCGGGGAGTGGCACCAGCACGGCGTCGGAGACCCCGAGGCTGCGTGCGATGCCGATGGGGACGAGCGCATGGCCGAACCCTGCGCGCGCCATCTGGACCGCGGAACCAAAGGACTCGATCCGCGCGACCACCTCGACCCGCCAGGGGCCCCGCGCCCGCGCGAGCCGCCGCGCCAACCACGCGCCGGTGAGGGAGCCGGGCTCGATGGTCCAGACTGGCACGACCGCGCCGGGAGCGGGCGAGAGGGGCGCCTCGCCGCTCGGGACGAGCACCATCGGCTCGGAGCCGAGCGGCTCGACGTGCAGGCCCTCCTCGGCGCCGGACACGACCACGGCGAGGTCGACCTCGCCGGCGCGGAGCCGCTCCAGCGCGAGCGGGCCGCGGTGGGCGTGCAGCTCGAGCCGCGGCGCGGCCCCGGGCGTGTCCACGGCGGCGCGGAGCACGGCGGGCAACCACGAGGCGACGAGCGACTCGGTGGCGGCGATGCGAACCGTGGCGACACCGGCGGTGTCGAGGGCGGTGAGCCGCTCTTCGAGCGCGCGGAGGAGCGGCAGCGCGTCTTCGAGGAGCCGCAGCCCGGCCGGCGTCAGGCGTGCGTTTCGGCCGTGCCGCTCCAACAACGGCGCCCCGACGCGGACCTCCAGGGCCGCGATGCGCTTGCTCACCGCGCTCTGGGTGATCCGCAGGCGCGTGGCGGCGCGACGGGTGGTGCCGGCTTCGTGCAGGGCGCGGAGCGCGTCGAGCTGGTCGAGCATCGTTTCCTTTTCCTACTCGATCTCGCGCCGGTTTGTCGACAGACCGCGCGCCGGCGACGGGGCATGTTCCGAGCACCCGAGGCCCCCGTGGATGCTGCTCTTCTCCTTGCCCTCTCCGTCGCCGCGTTCGGCACCGCCGCGCTCTCGGCCACCTTCGGCATGGCGGGCGGCCTCCTGCTGATGGGCGTGTACACCGCGCTGCTGCCCGTGCCGGAGGCGATGGTGCTGCACGGGGTCACCCAGCTGGTGTCGAACGGCGGGCGCGCCTGGCTGCTGCGCGGGCACGTGCGGGGCGGCGGGGTCCGCTTCTACCTGCTCGGCGCCGCGGCGGCGTGGATCCTGCTGCGCAGCGCGGCGTGGGTGCCGGACGAGGCCACCGTGTTCCTCGGCATCGGCGCCATCCCGTTCGTGGCGCTGGCCCTCCCTCCTTCGGCCGCGCTCGACTTCGGCCGGCGGCGCGGCGCCACCCTCTGCGGCGCCCTGGTCGCGGGCGCCCAGCTCGCCTTCGGCGTCGCCGGGCCGCTCCTCGATGTGTTCTTCGTCCGCACGGCGCTGCTCCGCCGCGAGGTCGTCGCGACCAAGGCCGTCGTCTCCGCCTTGTCTCACGCGCTCAAGGTCGCGTTCTTCGCGCCCATCCTCCTCGTGGCCGACCCCGTGAGCGTCGACCCGCTACCCGGCCTCGCGCTCGCCGCCGCGGTCACGGTGGTGGGCGCCCTCGGGGGGACGCGCGTGGGCGGCGTGATGCTCGAGCGGATGGGAGAGGACACCTTCCGCCGCTGGACGCGCCGGCTGGTGCTCGCCATCGGCGCCGTGTTCCTGGCGCGCGGGGTGGTGGCGTTGGGCTGAAGCTACTCCCGCGTCACGACGATCGCGCGGTCCACGTACCCGGAGATGTCCACCGCCTGGTCCACCCCGTCCGGCCAGCGCACCGTGACCGACACCACCCGCGCCTCTCCCAACCCGAACCACGCGCGCGGGTGCGCCGCCGCCGCCCAACCCGGCTTGGTTCCCACGTCCCGTGTCAGCACCCCCGCGTCGGTCTCCACCTCCACGCGCGCCCCGATTCCGAAGCGGTTGGGCGCGGGCCCATCCAGCTCCACGACGAGCGCGCGCGCCGCCGTACACGTGGCCCGGTACAGCCGCGACGGCGTGCCGAGGTTGGACACGAGCAGGTCGGGGAAGCCGTCCCCGTCGAGGTTCCCGACGGCCACGCCGCGCCCCGCCCCAACGTCGGCGAGCCCGAGCGCGGCGGCAACGTCGGTGTAGAGCCCACCGGAGGCGTCCAACAGCACGTCGGGCTGGTCGGGCAGTTGGTTTCCACCTGGGCGGTCGTACAGCGGCCCGGTGGCGGCGTACAGGTCGAGATCGCCGTCGTTATCATGGTCGAACGCGGCCGATCCGAAGGTCATCCAGTCGGCGTTCGGCACCGCGGTGGCGCCGGTTGCCACGGCCACGTCGACGAACCCCAGGAGGCCGTCGTTCCGCAACAGGGGCGAGGGCCCGGTGTTGGTGACGAACAGGTCGACGAGCCCGTCGCCGTCGAGATCCGCGGGGCTGGTCCCCATGTTGGAGCCGGTGTACCCGCAGGTGCAGGACTCGGTGAAGTCCAGGAACTGCTCGCGGATGGCATCCGCCCCTTGGTTGCGGAACAGGCGCGAGGGCCCGTTGACACGTTGGTCGGCGTTCGCGACGTACAAGTCGAGGTCCCGATCGAGGTCGAGGTCGAACCACGTGGCCTGCCACCCGAGCCCGGCGCGCCCCTCGGCGGGGATGAGGTCGGACACGTCGGTAAAGGTGCTGGCATCGTGGCGGAACAGGCGGTGCAACGCGAGCGGGTCCGAGGGATCGCCGTTGTTGTCGGTGACGACGTACAGGTCGGGATCCCCGTCGCCGTCGTAGTCGCCGAACGCGCCGTCGCGGATGTTGCGGCTGACCTCGACGCCGGCGAGGCCCCAGGCGGCGCTCACGTCCACGAACACGCCGCCGTCGTTCTCGTAGAGGCGCAGGCCGCCGACCTTGCCGCCCGCGAACAGGTCCAGGTCCCGGTCGCCGTCGAGATCGGTGAGCGCGAGCGTCTCGAGCTCGGTCACGGTGTCGACCGAGGTGACCGTGAAGTGGTAGCCGTCGTTGCGGTGGAGCCAGAGGCCGGTGAACAGGTCGCCCAGGAGCACGTCGTCGTCGCCGTCTCCGTCGAGATCGGCGAACGCGACGGGCGGGTGCTCCTTGCGCCCGGGATCGGCGGACGTTGTGTCCACGAGCCCCATCGCCGCGCCGACCTCGACATAGGTCACGGTCGAGGCGGGATCCGCGCACCAGGCCTCGGGTGTGGCGGTGTCCGCGGCGGTCTCGCCAGTGGTGCCGTCGGCGTCGGTCGAACCTCCCGGTTCCGCGTGGCAGGCGAGGAGCACGAGGAGCATCATCCGGGGAGGATAGCCGCTTCCCGGCCGTGACAACGTCGGCAACGGCCTCGGCTCCCCGGCGTCACCCGCTCCGCGAGGCAGGTATGTTGCGCCAATGCGCAAGGCCCTCCTCGTCGCCGGCTCGGTCGTCGTGCTCGCGTCCCTCCTGATCCTGCTCGTCCCGTTCCTCTTCAAGGATCGCATCGTCGCCGCGGTCGCCGCCCAGGTGAACCGCCATGTCGACGCCACCGTGAAGTTCGACACGGCCGATCTGACGCTGTTCCGCTCGTTCCCCAACCTCGAGCTGGCGCTGGGCAACCTGACGGTCACCGGAAAGGAGCCGTTCGACGGCGTCGTTTTGGCCCGCGTGGCGGACGCGCGGCTCGCGCTCGATCTCATGAGCGTGGTCGGCGGCGGGACCGTGGTGGTGCGCTCGTTGGCGCTCCACGACGCCGACGTCCACCTGCTCGTCGACGCGCAGGGCCGCTCCAACATGGACGTGACGAAGGACGATCCGGCCGCCGCCCCCACCGACACGCCCAGCGACTTCTCTCTCGATCTCGACGCGTACACGCTCGAGAACGTCGCGCTGACCTACGAGGATCGCGCGGGCGGCCTGCTCGTTTCCCTCGCCGACCTCGACGCCACCGGCTCGGTCAAGGTCTCTCGCGACGCGAACGAGTTCGGGACCAAGGCGAGCATCGCCACGCTGTCCGTGACCAACGGCGGCGTGGAGCTGCTCCGCGAGGTGGCGGTCACCGCCGATCTGCAGGCGCGCCAGGACCTCGCCACCGGCGTGTTCACCCTCGGGGACACGCGCCTGGCGCTCAACGACCTCGCCGTCGCGTTCAAGGGCACCGTCGCGCCTTCGGGCGACGACATCGGCCTCGACCTGACGTTCGCGGCCGGCGAGACCCCGTTCGCGTCCATCCTCTCGCTCCTCCCTGCCGCGTACTCCAAGGACGTGGCGGGCCTCGTGAGCAGCGGCTCCGTCGCGTTGCAGGGGTCTGTGAAGGGCACCCACAAGTCCGCCGCGGCGGACCATCTCCCCGGGTTCGACCTGACGCTCCAGGTGGTGGACGGGTCCTTCCAATACCCCTCGCTCCCGTCCTCGGTCGACGCGGTCAACCTCGAGATGGTGGTGCGCCACCCCGAGGGGATCACCGATCTGGTCGAGGTCGACGTGAAGCGCTTCGCGCTCGCGGTGGGCGGGAGCCCGCTCACGGGCAGCTTCTCGCTCCGCCACCCGATGACCGATCCGGACGTGGCGGCGCGGATGGTCGGCGTGCTCGACCTCGGCAAGCTGCACCAGGCCCTGCCCGCGGCGAGCAGCACGTGGCAGGGGCGGCTCGACGTCGACCTCGACGTGGCCGGGCGCGTCTCCCAGTTCACCACCGAGGGCCTCCAGACCGCGCAGGAGGGCGTGCGCGCCGACGGGCGGTTCGTGCTCGAGGGGTTCCGCTGGGAGGAGCCGAGCGACAAGGCGCCGATGGTGGTCGACCGCCTCGCCGTCACGCTCAACCCCCGCCGCGCCGACATCACCGAGCTCGGGATGACCCTCGGGGCCTCGGACATCCGGGCGACCGGATCCCTCGACAACATCATCGCGTACGCCCTCACGGACGCGACGCTGGTGGGCCGGATGGACGTCGCCTCGAAGTTCCTCGATCTCGACGCGTTCGCGGGCGGGGACGAGGCTCCTGGCGAGCCGACGGCGGCCGACGAGTCCAGCATCGTCGTCGTACCGAAGGATCTCGACTTCGCGATCACGGCGAAGGCGGAAAAGGTGCGCTACGGCGGCCACGAGGCGACCGAGGCGCGTGGCACCTTCGCGGTGAAGGACGGCGCGTTGCGCATCGACTCGCTGAAGATGAACCTCCTCGGCGGCGCGGTCGGCCTCACCGGGAGCTACACCGCGGCCGACGACGCGGGCGCCGATGTCGACATGGCGCTCGATCTCGCCGACTTCGACGTGACGAAGACCGTCGAGGCCTTCGAGACGCTCCAGAAGATCGTGCCGGTCGCGCAAGGGGCGAAGGGGCGCTTCGGCTCGGGCCTGCGTGTGAAGGCGCGGCTCGGGCGGGACCTGACCCCCGAGATCGAGAGCGTCCTCTCGGATGGGCGGCTCCGCACCTCCAACTTGACGCTCACGCCCGCGTTCCTCACCCAGGTCGCCGAGACCCTCGGCGCGAAACGTTTCTCCACCCTCGACCTGTCCGACGCGGATCTCGGCTTCGTGATGGAGAAGGGGCGGATCGCCATCTCTCCCACCGCGCTGAAGATCGGCGGGGCCGCGGCCACGTTGGGAGGCTCCACCGGCGTGCTCGATCGTACGCTCGACCTCGACCTCGGCATGACGATTCCCGCCGGTCTTGCCGACGGGATCGTGCGGTCGAGCTCGTTCGAGCTGCTCAAGGAGGTCAAGGTCAAGGTGGGCGGCACCTACGACAAGCCGACGGTTAAGCTCGACATGGGCGGCGTGGTCGACGCGGTGAAGGAGCAGGTCCTCGCCGGGGTTGGCGTCGTGTCGGACAAGGTGTTCGAGGAGGCGCGGAAACAAGGCGCCGCGCTGGTGGCCGAGGCGGAGCGCCAGGCGACGAAGCTCAAGGCCGAGGCCGCGAAGCAGGCGGACGGGCTCAAGGCCGAGGCGAAGAAGCAGGGCGACAAGCTCGTGGCCGAGGCGAAGAACCCCATCGCGGCGGCCGCGGCGAAGGAGGCGAAGAAGAAGCTGCTCGTCGAGGCCGACAAGAAGATCGACAAGCTCCGGGCCGAGGCCGACCGCAAGGCCGACGCGGGGGTGGCCGCGGCGAAGAAGCAGAGCGACAAGCTGATCGCGGACGCCGAGGCGGAGAGCAAGGCGAAGACGAAGGCGGCGTTGAAGTAGCGCGGCGCGTGAACGGCGCGGTCAGCTCCGGTCGTACAGGAGCACGCCCTCGCGCGCCTCGATCCACGCGTCGATCTCGCCCTTCCAGCCGGTGAGCAGGTCCCGCGGGCGGACGCGGCTCTCGAGCCCGACGCGCGCCTCGGCGGAGCCGCACAACAGGTCGATGGCGATGGGCGTTTCGACGAACTCGTAGGTCTCCGTGCGCCAGCGGAAATGGTCGGGCGCGGCGCGGAGCGCGGCCTCCAACACGACGAGGCCGAGCAGGAAGCTCTCGAGCTGGTCGGGGTTGGTGACGGTGACCTCGACGCCGTGGCACACCTTGCCGGCGAACTTCTGGAAGCGCGGCTCGAACGTGGCGGCGCGGAACGCCACCCCGGTGAGCTCGTTGTCCACGGCGCCCTGGCGGCAGAGGCGGGTGAACACGCCCGCGTCGAGCCAGGGGGCGCCGACGAGGTGGAACGGGCGCGTGGTGCCGCGGCCCTCGGAGAGGTTGGTCCCCTCGATGAGGCACATGCCCGGGTAGAGCAGGGCGGTCTCGAGCGTGGGCATGTTGGGGGAGCAGTACACCCAGGGGAGGCCCGTGGCGTCGAAGCGCCGCGTGGGGTCCCAACCCTCACACTTCACGACGTCGACCTTGCACGCGATGCCGAGCACGTCGCGGAAGTAGAGCGCGAGCTCGCCCATCGTCAGGCCGTGGCGCACGGGGAGCGGGTAGGCGCTCACGAAGCTCTCGAAGCCGGGCTGCACGAGGTTGCCCTCGATCGTGATGCCGTCGATGGGGTTGGGGCGGTCGAGCACCACGATGCGCGTGCCCGTCGTGGCCGCGACCTCCATCAGGTACCCGAGCGTGGCCTGGTACGTGTAGTAGCGCGTGCCGATGTCCTGGATGTCGAACAGCACGACGTCGAGGTCTTCGAGCAGGGCGCGATCGGGACGGAGGGACGCCGCCGAGTCACCGTAGAGGGACACCACGGCGGGGCCGTCGTCCTCTCCCTCGACCGCGATCATGTCCTGCGCCGTCGCGTGCAGGCCGTGCTCGGGCGCGAACACGCGACGCACGGGGATCCCGGCGGCGGCGAGGCGATCGAGCAGGTGGTCCAGGTTCGGATCCACCGCGGTGTGGTTGCAGCACACGCCCACGCGCAGGCCGGCGAGGCCGGACACGTCGTCGAACAACACCTCGAGCCCGGAGCGCATGGCGAACCTCCGCGGGCCGGGTATCACGACGGCGGGCCCTCGCCCGACTGGAACCCGCCCGAGTGGCATAGGGGGGCCCATGGCCCCCATCCCCCTCCCCATCGCCCGCACCTGGGACGGCGCCCCCGCCGCCCCCGGCGAGATCGCCACCGTCACGGTGGCGTGGCGCGACGACGCGCTCCACCTCTCGATCGACGCGCCCCTCCACGGTGATCCGCCTCCCGACGCCCCGCCCGGCGCCCTCTGGGGCCTGTGGGACCACGAGGTGGTCGAGCTCTTCGTGCTCGGCGCGGACGACCACTACACCGAGGTCGAGTTCGGTCCGCACGGCCATCACCTGCTCCTCCGGCTCGAAGGCCGCCGCAACGTGGTCGAGCGGCTGCTCCCCGTGGAGGCGACGTGGTCGCGCACGCCCGATCGCTGGCGGGTCGAGGCCGTGCTCCCGGCGGCCGTCCTCCCGCCGCGCTCCGACGCGCGCCCGTGGCGGCTCAACGCCTACGCCATCCACGGTACGGGCGCCGCTCGGCGCTACCTCGCGTGGGCCCCGGTGCCGGGGGAGCAGCCGGACTTCCACCGGCTGGAGGCCTTCCGTGAGATGCCGGGGCGCGAGGTGCCGGGGATCGGGTAGGGCGCGAGCGCCCCGCGGCAGGCGCCCGGAGAGCGGGCGGCTCTGCGCCCGGCTCGGCCCCTCCGCCGCCGCGAGGCGGGGGAGGCGCCAGCCAAGCGCGGAGCGCGCGCTCGCAGGGGGCCGACGGCGGCCCTGCCGCCGGGCCGCCCAGCGTCCGTCCCTGGGGCCTGGAGTGCTAGATCGGCGCCGGCCCGTCTCCGCCGGGCTCCGGCGCCTTGGCCCGCTGCATCGTCAGCGCGTGGTCGTTCCAGTAGCGGCCGAACGCGTGGAAGTCCTGATCGAGCCCGGCGAGCGCGATGGCGAGCGTGGCGTGGGCCTCGGAGCGCGCTTCGGGCTCGGGGTGGCCGAGGACGTGGCGCCACACGTGCTGGAGCGAGGGGTGGTGATGGTCCTGGGTGAGCTGCACGAGCAGCGCGCGCTGGGTCCAGCTCGGGAGCTGGAGGTAGGTCACGGCCAGCACGGGCACGTCGGAGGGGAGGATGCCCTCGCGCGCGCGCTCCATCTCCTCCGAGCGGCCGTGCAACACGACCTGGAAGCCGCGCTGGCCGCCGGGGGAGAGGTGGCGCTGGAGGGCGGCGCCTGGGGGGGTGCGGAGGAGGCCGTCGATGTGCGGGACGGAGCCGCGGCCCGGATCGGTGAACGGGTAGCTGCCGCCGCGCTCGAGGGCGCAGAGCACGGACGGGGCGCCCGCGGTGTGGCAGGCCGCGAGCTCGTCGGGCGTGATCCCCACACAACGCAGGAGGAAGAACGGCTCGCCGCTCACGTCGAATGTGGCGCGCGGCTCGTGCGGGGCGAACAGGAGCCCGCCCAGGCGGGTCGTGGCGTCGCCCAGGGGGAGCGTGCCGTAGGGGGCGAAGCGCGCGCCCGCGGAGTGGGGGCCCACCCGTGACAGGAGCTTGGGCGCCCAGTCCTGCGGCTCCCGGGTATGCATCGCGAGCTCGAACGGCACCGCGCCGTACCGCTGGGGGAACCCCGGGTGGGTCAGGCCGCAGGTCACGTAGGTGATGCCGCCGTCCTCCGCGGAGAAGGCCAGGACATCGACGCCGCCGCCGAGGTGGAGGGGCGGCACCGCCGTGTGTACACGGGGGAGGGGCACGCCGATCAGGGCCGCGAGCGCGTCCCGGCGCTGCGAAATGAACTTCTGATCCATGTCCGCGACGCTACGCGATGTGTCGGGCCCTGGCCATGCATCCGGGGCCGTTCCAAGACAACCGGTGGAACACCCCGCGCAATACACATGAAAGATTCGCGTCGCGCCATACGGCGCTCGCTCCCGACGCGCGCGCCGCCCCGAGAGCCACCTGGCTCATCTGCCATGACGCGCCGTTGACCATCGGGCCCGCCGGGGGCACTACATGGGGCGCATGACGAACCTTGACGGCCGAGCCCGTGTCCTCGCGGTCCTCCGGGACGACTCCGGCCTTTCGCGGCCCGATCGGCTCCCCCTCTGGCTGATGCGCCAGGCGGGGCGGTTCCTGCCCGAGTACCGCGCGGTGCGGGCGGACGTGCCATTCCTCGATCTCGTGCGCAGCCCCGATCTCTGCACCGAGGTGGCGATGCAGCCGCTCCGGCGCTTCGATCTCGACGCCACGATCGTGTTCTCCGACATCCTCGTCATCCCCGACGCGCTCGGCGCCGGCCTGTCCTTCGAGAAGGGCGACGGGCCGAAGATCGAGCGGCCGCTGGTGTCGGACGAGGCCGTCGACGCGCTCCAGTGGGACGGCGTGTGTGACCGCCTCGGCTACGTCTACGACGCGGTCGCGGCCTTGCGCAAGGCCGCGCCGGGGC
>JAZKFH010000013.1:514826-585307 GCA_040386535.1 Myxococcota bacterium
AACCGAACGTGATGAGCGAGATCACCCAGCGGGTGCGCAAGGCCGCGCCGGGGCACGCCCTTTTCGGCTTCGCGGGCTCCCCGTGGACGTTGTTCTGCTACCTCACGCAGGGTGCGGGCGGCGGCGAGTTCGCCGTTGCGCGCGCTGCCCTGTGGGCGCACCCCGAGCGATCCCGGCGGGTGCTGGACCACCTCACCGACGCGGTCATCGAGCATCTCGTCCGCCAGGCGCGGGCCGGGGCGGATGTGGTGCAGGTGTTCGACACGTGGGGCGGCCTGCTCCCCGCGGCGGACTACGAGGCGATCGCGGCCCCCGGGCTCCGTCGCATCGCGAACCGCCTCGCCGCCGAGGGCATCCCCAGCGTGTTCTACGTGCGCGCCGGGGCCCACCTCGTCGACCTGACGCGCACCCTCGGCTTCACCGCGCTGTCGGTCGACAGCACGGTCGATCTCGCGCGGCTCGTCGGGGTGCCCACCCAGGGAAACCTCGACAACACGCGGCTCCTCGGCGGGCGCGCGTCCATCGCGGAGGGCGTGGCGCGCATCGGCGCCAAGCTCGGCGGTCGTCGCAACCACATCGTCAACCTCGGCCACGGGATCCTGCCGTCGACACCGCCCGACGCGGTCTCGATCCTGGTGGACGAGGTCCGGAGGCTCGGATGAACCCCTCTACCGGTCCGGCGGCCGATCGCGTCCTGCAGGTGCCCGAGGAGCTCGTGGCGCGCTACCGCACCCGCGCGCCCCGGTACACCAGCTACCCGACCGCGCCGCAGTTCGGGCCCATCCCCACGGGCGCGATCGACGTGGCGCTCCGTCGGAACGCGGGGCCGCTCTCGGCCTACGTGCACATCCCGTTCTGCAAGTCGTTGTGTCACTACTGTGGGTGTCACGTCGAGATCCACGCCCGGCGCAGCGTCGGCGCCGGCTACGTCGACACCGTGCTCGCCGAGGCCGATCTGCTCGCCGCCCGGCTGCAGCCCGGCCGCACCCTCGATCAGCTCGCGCTCGGCGGGGGCACGCCGACGTTCCTCGAACCCGACGACATGGCGCGGCTCATCGACGGGTTGCGGGCGCGTTGGCCGTTCACCCCGAAGGCCGACATCTCCATCGAGGTCGATCCCCGCACCATCGACGACGCCTACCTGAACCGCCTCGTCGACATCGGCTTCGGCCGGTACTCGTTCGGCGTCCAGGACTTCGACGCGAAGGTGCTCGAAGCGGTGCACCGCGCCCAGCCGGCGGACCTGACCCACCGCGCGGTCCAGACCCTCCGCGCCCGCGGCGACTTCGACCTGAATTTCGACTTGATGTACGGCCTGCCGCACCAGACGCCTGAGACCTTCCGCACGACGCTCGACACCGTGGTGGCCATGCGGCCCACGCGGATCGCGTTGTTCCTCTACGCGCACGTGCCGTGGATGAAGCCCGCGCAGAAGCTGGTGGAGAAGCACGGGATCCCCGACGCCGCCGCGCGCTCGCGCCTGTTCGTCCTCGCCAACGAGGTGTTGATGGGCGCGGGGTACGAGGCCATCGGCATGGACCACTTCGCGCTCCCCGGAGACGATCTGTTGGCCGCCCAAGCGAACGGCACGCTCCAACGCAACTTCATGGGGTACACGTCCCGCGCCGGCCTGGACCAGGTGGGGATGGGTGTGAGCGCCATCGGCAGCTTCGGTGGGGTGTACGCCCAGGATCTGAAGGACCGCGAGGCGTGGACCGCGCGGATCGCGGCGGGCGAGCTCCCCATCGAGCGCGGGTTCCTCCTCACTGACGACGACATCGAGCGTCGGAATGTCATCATGCAGCTGTTCTGCAACTTCACGATCCGCCTGGAACCTGGCAGGTTCGTGGAGGAGCGCGAGCGCCTCGTGCCGATGATCGCGGACGGGTTCGTGGAGATCACCGGTGACACGGTGCGTGTCACCCCGCTGGGACGCCACTTCATCCGCAACGTGTGCGCCGTGTTCGATCGGTACCTCGAGGCCGACGCCTCCGCGCGCCGCTACTCGCACACCGCATGAGCGCCGCCGCGCCCGATCCCACCGCCTCCGAGCTCGACGGCGCCGACGTGGCGGTGATCGGCGCGGGCCTCGCGGGCCTGTCCGCGGCCGTGTACCTGCGCCGGGCGGGGTTGACGGTGCGCGTGTACGACCCCGCGCCGCCGGGCGGCAAGGCGCGCACGATCGAGCCGGCGCCGGGCTGGCGTGTGGAGTGGGGCCCCCATTCGTTCACCAGCCGCGCGTATGCATTGTTCGATCTGGCCGAGGTGCTCGGCCTCGGCGACCGGGCGGTGCGGCTCGGGGAGGCCGCGGGGGCGCGCTACCTCGTCCGTGGCGGGCGTCTGCGGCGGGCGCCGTTCGGCGGCGCGATCGGGCTGGGAGAGGGGATCGGCCTGTTGCGCGGGTTGTTCCGTCGCGTAGCGGACGTGCCCGGGGAGAGCATCCAGGCCTGGGTGGCGCGGCGCTTCGGCAGCGCGTTCGCGGCCGGCCCGCTCGACGCGATGATGACCGGCATCTGGGCGAGCGATCCCGCCACGATCGAGATGGACTCGGCCTTTCCGACGGTCAGCGCGCTGGTGCGGACGGAGGGCACGGTGTTCCGGGCGCTCCGTGAGCTGCGTCGGCTGAGCGAGGGCCTCCGGGCCGCCGGCGCCGCGCGGACCGCGGGCACGTGGGGCTTTCCTCGGGGGATGGGCGAGCTGGCGGACGCCGCGCGTGTGTACCTGGGTGCCGACACTTTCCGCGCCCAACCGGTCACCCGGGTGGCGCTCGGGCCCGAGGGTCAGGGTTACACCGTGACAACCCAACGGGGTGTCACCCCGTGCCGCGCCGTCGTGATCGCCACCGAGGCGCCCGCCGCCGCGCGCCTCCTGGCCGACCTCGCGCCCGCCGCCTCCGCCGCGCTGGGAGAGGTCACGTACGCTCCACTCGCTGTGGCCCACTGGCTCGCGCGCGACGCCGCGTTTCCGCGCGGGTTCGGGTACCTCGCGCCGAGCGAGGAAAAACGCGAGGTGCTCGGCGCCATCTTCGTGTCGGACCTGTACCCCGACCGCGCGCCGCCCGGGTTTCGCGCGTTCGCCACCATGTTGGGCGGGAGCCGCAACCCCGGCGATCTCGACCTGCACGTGGACGAGGTGAAGCGCCGGCTCGCGGACGAGCACCTGATGCTCACGGGCCGTCCGGTCACGATCACCGGCTTGCATGTCGTGCGGCACCCCCACGCTGTCGCGCCGCCACGGCCCGGGCACGCCGATCGGGTGGCGCGCATCGTCGCGGCGCTACCCACGGGGATTTGTGTGGCAGGTTCCTGGTGTGGCGCGGGCGCGATGGACGACGCGGTGCGCGCGGGCCGGGAGGCGGCGCAGGCGCTCGCCGCGATGGGGGCGTCGGGGAAGGCCTCCAGCGGCGTGGACCCCCACACGGACGAAGCGGAGCCCGTGACGGACGAGCTGGATCGGGCCGCCCGCGCGGCGCGCCAGGCCGGAGATCCCCATGTCTCCTGACGCCGCACCCTTGGTGGCGGTCTCGTTGACGTGGCGCGAGGCCACCAGCGCGATGCGCGCGCGGGCCAACACCCCGATGGACGCGACGCTGCTGGCGGCGCTCCGGGCGCACGGCGTGGAGGGGCTCGTCGAGGTGCACACGTGCGCGCGCTCGTTGTGGCTCCTCGCCACGCCGCAGGCCCCGTGGGTGGGGGCGCTCCTCCAGTCGAGCGTGGCGGCGCGGACCGGCGGCGAGGTGCTCCCGGTGGTCTACGAGGGGGTCGCCGCGGCCCGTCATGCGCTGCGCGTGGCGCTCGGGCTCGACTCGTACGTGCAGGGGGAGTCCGACATCGGCGGCCAGTTCCTCGCGGCCTTCGACGCGGCGCGCGCGGCCGGGCACAGCGCGGTCACGCTCAACCTCCTCCAGCAGTCCGCGGCGCGTCTCCTGACCGAGGGGCGCGACGCCGGCTTCGTCCGCCCCAACCGCGGCCTCGGCCACCTCGCGGTGATGTCGCTCGTCGAGCGCGGCGTCGATCTCGCCGTTCCCATCGCGGTGCTCGGCGCGGGCGCCATCGGCGGTCGGGTCGTGGCCTCGCTCCGTCGCGCCGGTGCCGTCATGCCGGTGCTCTACAACCGCACCCCGCGCCTCGACACCGTGCCGCTCGACCAGGTGGCCCACGGCGGGCATCTCGCCGCGGTCGTGTGCACCGCCGGCCCCGCGCGGTGGTTCCAGCCGCACCCCGGCCTCGCCCACGTGGTCGACCTCGGCCTTCCCGCCCAGGTGGTGGACGGCCCGGGGGTGGTCGGGCTCGACGCGCTGCTCGCGGGCGATCCCCTCCGCCTGCCCGACGAGCGCCTGCGCGCCGCGGAGGACGCGGTGGAGCGCGAGATCGGCGGGCTGCTGGCCCGTGTGCGCACGATCCACTGGCAGCGCGGCCTGGCGGGGGCCACGGCGCTACGCGACCAGTTCATGGACCACGAGCTGGATGTGTTGCTCGCGGACGCGTTGGGCGCGTTGAGCGAAGATCAGAAGCGAAAGGTGCGCACCGCGACCCGCGGCGCGCTCCGCCAGTACAGCCACCGCATGCTCACCTGGATCAAGCAGGAGCTCGCGGCACCCGAGGAGAACGGATGACCCTGCGGCTCGGCACCCGGAAGAGTGAGCTCGCGCTCGCGCAGAGCGGCATGATGGCCCGGGCCATCGGCCCCGACGTCGAGCTCGTCGGCGTGACGACGGAGGGGGATCGCCTCGTGGACGTGCCCCTCGCGGGCCAGCTCACGAAGGGCTTCTTCACCGAGGCGCTCGAAGCGGGCCTGCGCGCGGGCACGCTCGATCTCGCCGTGCACTCGCTGAAGGACCTCCCCTTGGAGCAGCCGCCGGGCCTGATCCTCGCGGCGATCCCACCCCGCGAGTCGCTCGCGGACCTGCTCCTCGTGCGCGAGGAGGCGTGGGACGCCTCGGCCCCGATGTTGCCCCTCCGGACCGGCGCCAAGGTGGGCGCGGCCTCGGAGCGTCGGCAGTGGCTGCTGCGCACGCTGCGGCCCGACTGCGATCCCGCCTTCCTCCGCGGCAACGTCCCCACCCGCGTCGGCCGCCTGCGCGAGGGCCGTTACGACGCCATCGTGCTCGCCGAGGCGGGCGTGCACCGGCTCGGCCTCTCGCTCGAAGGGCTGAAGGTCGCCCGGCTCCTCCCCGCGCAGTGGCCGAACGCGGCCGGGCAGGGGGCGCTCGCGCTCCAGTGCCGCGAGGACGACATCGTGACGCGAGCACGCCTGACGTCCCTCAACGATCCGGCCACAGCCGGGGCCGTGGAGACGGAGCGCCGGTGGCTCGGGGCCCTGGGCGGCGGGTGCTCTGTCCCATTTGGGGCGGCCGTGTGGGCGGGTGGCTGGGCCATCGGGCTGATGAAGGACGGCGCCTTCCGCATCCGGCGGGGTGTGGCGCTCGAGGATGGAGACGAGGCGCTGCGCGCGCTGCTCGCCGGCGATCCCGGCGAGGGCTGGGTGGCGTCGACCGGGGATACGGGGCTGATCTGGGAGGTCTGGAATGGATAGGCACGAGTCGCTCTTCGCACGCGCCCAGCGCGTCATCCCCGGGGGCGTCTCGAGCCCCGTCCGCGCGTTCAAGTCGGTGGGTGGCCACCCGCGGTACATCGTCCGCGGCGAGGGCGCGACGCTGGTCGGCGCCGAGGGCGAACGCTGGACAGACTTCTGCCTCGCGTGGGGCCCGCTCATCCTCGGGCACGCGCACCCCGCGGTGGTCGAGGCCGTCTCCCGCGCGGCGCGGGACGGGATGGCCTTCGGCACCGTCAACGAGGGGGAGATCGACCTCGCCGAGCGCATCCTGTCGGCGTTTCCGGGGCGCGACCGGGCGCGGCTGGTGTGTTCGGGCACCGAGGCCGTCATCACCGCGTTGCGCATCGCGCGCGGCGCTACCGGGCGCACCAAGGTGCTCAAGTTCGGCGGCTGCTACCACGGCCACGGCGACGGCATGCTGGTCAAGGCCGGCAGCGGCCTGGTGACCCTGGGCGTGGGAGACAGCGCCGGCATCTCCCCGGCCGTGGCCGCCGACACCGTGGTGGTGCCGCTTGACGACGAGCAGGCCCTGGACGACGCGTTCGCGCAGTGGGGCGATGACATCGCCGCCGCCATCGTCGAGCCCCTCCCGGCCAACAACGGCCTGCTCACCCAGCGCCCCGAGTGGCTCCGCCATCTCCGCGCCCAGTGCACGAAGCACGGCGCGCTGCTGATCCTGGACGAGGTCATCACCGGCTTCCGCTTCGGCTTCCACGGGTACGAGCGCGTGGTGGACATCAAGGCGGACCTGACCACCCTCGGCAAGATCGTCGGCGGCGGGATGCCGGTGGCGGCGGTCGTCGGGAGCGCCGCGCACATGGACCTGCTCGCGCCGGCGGGCCCTGTCTACCAGGCGGGCACCATGGCGGGCAACCCCGTCTGTGTGGCCGCGGGCATCGCGACGCTGGATGTGCTCGCCAAGGGGGAGGTGTACGCGCACCTCGACGCCCTCGGGCGGCACTTCGACGCGATCCCGAAGAAGACAGCCTGGGTGCGCCAGGGCCCCATCCTCTGGCCGTGGCTCGGCGAGGGTGCGCCGCCGCGATCGGACGCCGCGATCCCGTCGTCGGTGCGGGCGCCCTTCGGAAAGATGCACGCCGCCTGGCTCGCAGCGGGCATCTACTTCCCGCCGTCCGCGTTCGAGGTCGCCTTCTTGTGCTCCGCGCACACGACGAGTGATCTCGACCACCTCGTGGAGGTCGCGGAGCGTGCGCTCGGCGCTTGAGCGGCAAGCGCGCTGGGCCAACATCGCCTACACGGTGACGTTGGTCCTCCTCTCGTTGCTCGGCGCGTGGTGGACCATCCTCATCGCCCGCCTCGTCGACGAGAACCACACGCTCTCGCTGGCGCTGTCGGGCCCCACCCCCGAGGTGCTCGCGGAGTACGGGCGCAAGCGCCTGATGCTCATCGGCGAGAGCGTCACGCTCACGATGCTGGCGGTCGTGCTCGCGGGGCTCGTGGTGCGGTTCGCGCGGCGAGAGCGCGCCCAGATCCAGCGCCTGGAAGGCGTGATGGCGGCCAGCACCCACGAGCTCAAGACGCCTATCGCGGGGGTCAAGGCGCTGCTCGAGTCCCTGCGGAGCGGGGTGCTCCCGCCCGAGAAGATGAACCCCTACCTCGACAAGGGGCTGGTCTCCGCGGAGCGGCTGGAGCACCTCGTCGAGAGCATCCTGGCCTACCAATCGGCCGTGGCGCACCGCACGAAGGACCTGGAGGCGCGCCCGCTCACCCAGTGGGTCGCGTCGGTGTTGGATCACCACCTCGCCACCCCCGGCGCCGCCCCCGTCGATTGTGACCTCGGCCCGCTCGGCAACGTGCCCGTGCGCGCGACCGCCGATCCTTTTCGTGTCATCCTCGAGAACCTGTTCGACAACGCGCGCAAATATGGCAGGTCAGGGGCGGTGCGGCTCCGCGCGCGCACCGAGGGGGATCGCGTGGGGCTCGACGTCATCGACGAGGGCGTCGGGTTCGCGCCCGAGGATGCCAAGGCCATCTTCGAGCCCTACCAACGTGGCGGGGGGGCCGAGCGGCGCCACGGCACGGGCCTCGGGCTCTACATCGCGCGGACGCTGGCGCAGAGCCTGGAGGGAGATCTGCACGCGCAGAGCGCGGGTGAGGGGCAGGGGGCGACCTTCACGTTGTGGTTGCGACGGGCTTAGCTGTAGCGGGGCGCCGCCTCGATCGCGCGGCCTCGCGGACAGGGGGCGGCGAGTATAGAGGGGGCCCGCCATGACCGAGCGCATCCTGTTGATCGAAGACGAAGCGTTGGTGGCCGACATGGTGCGGCTCAACCTCGAGCACGCCGGCTTCCGCGTGGACGCGGTCACGACCGGCATCGAGGGCCTCGAGCACCTCCGCACGCACGTGTACGACCTGGCGCTGGTGGACGTGATGTTGCCCGGTATCGACGGCTTCGAGGTGACCCGCCGCGCGCGGGGCGCGGGCGTGGTCACCCCGGTGCTGATGTTGACGGCGCGTGGGGAGACCCAAGCCAAGGTGGCCGGGCTGGACGCGGGCGCCGACGACTACCTCACCAAGCCCTTCGCCATGCCCGAGCTGCTCGCGCGCGTGCGGGCCCTCATCCGGCGCCACACCGCGGCGCGGGGCGTGCCCTCCTCGCGTGAGCTCCGCTTCGGCGTGTACCGGGTGAATTTCGACACGCGAGAGGCCATCACCAACGAGGGCCGCGTGACGCTCACCGAGCGCGAGTGTGCGTTGCTCGAGTTCCTCGCCGGCCGCGAGGGGGAGCTCCTCCCGCGGACCGACATCCTCGAGAACGTGTGGGGGATGGACCGCTTCCCCACTGCGCGTACGGTCGACAATTACGTGCTGCGCCTGCGAAAACTCTTCGAGCCCGACCCCGAGGATCCGGTTCACCTGCAGACGGTGCGCGGCCGTGGCTATCGCTTCGTGGGGGAGTAGGGGATGGGTGGGCTGCGGCAGCTGATCGAGCTCGCGATCACGATGCTCGGGTTGCACCTGAAGCCGTGGATGGCGCCGGCGGGGCTCCTGGCCGCCATCGCCGTGTTCTGGCCGTGGATCCGCCTCAACGTCCGCACGGGAGACGCGCGAAAGCTGATGGTGCGCGCGTCACGCGAGCGGGGCGCCGAGCGGCTCCGTCTCGAAGCGGAGGCGCTCGCGATGGTGGGCCAGGGCCCCGACGGGCTGGTCGTGATCGCGAAGGAGGCGCTGGAGCAGGGCCGCAAGGAGCTCGCGGGGCAGGCGGTGGCGAAGCTCCGCGCCACCGGGAAGCGCCTCCCCGATCTGCGAAAGCTCGAACGTGCCCTGGAGCCCGCGCTTCCGGGCACCGCTGCCGAGGCCGCGTTGCTCGTCGAACGGATGGTGGCGACGGGCATGCACGAGGAGGCCCGGCTCCGGCTCGCGCAGGCGCGTCGCAAGTGGCCGTTCGACGACGAGCTGCTCGCGCTCGAAGCCGCCGCTGCGGCCCCCGTGCCGGCGACCAGCGCCGTCAGCCCCTGAACAGCTCCCGTACGGCGCGCCGCACCACGTCGGGCAGGTCCGCGTAGGTGCGCGCCCGGTAGAGCCGCCCGTGGCCCGCCTGGGCCATGCCGCGGCAGCTCCGCGCCCCCTGCGGGTGGTGGTCGCCCAGGTGCACGACGTGGAGCCGAGGGTACCGCCCCGCGGCGCCGACCGGGTCACGGCCGACGTTGGCGACCCCGTCGGTGAGGAGCAGGCCAACGCGCTCGCGTCGCGACGCTCGGCGGAGCTGTTCGAGGGCGGCGGTGAGCCCCCCCTCGATGTTGGTGTAGCCCTGCGCCGGCACGGAGAGCACGCGACGGACGAGCTCCCGGGGCGAGACCTCTTCGCCCACGCGGACGAGCACGTGCGCGTGCGTGTCGAACGCCACCACCGCCACGTGCGAAAGACGCATGCGCAGGATCGCGGTCGCGACGGCCACGAGCGCGATCTTCTCGCCGGTCATGGAGAGCGACATGTCCAGGATCGCGACGACGTCGACCTCGCGGGGCACCAGCCGTGTCAGCCGCACGTCGCTCGGGGCCCAGGGGCGTGGGCGCTCCAGCGTGCTCTCGAGGTCCAGCTCGCCGTCCTCCGGCCAGCCCACCTCTTCGGCCCGCTGCGGCCGCGCGGCGTGCCGGAGCAGGCGGCGCGCATGGGCGAGGATGGCGTCGATCGCGCGGTCGAGGACCAGCCGACGGTGCAGCCCGGGCGGCAGCTCCCGCTGGAGGCGACGCCACCCGGTCGCGGCCGCCCAGCCCGATGGCAGCGCGCTCGTGGGGCCGGGGGAGGCGTCCGCCGCCGTCGCGAACCCTTCGCCCTCGGCCAGCTCCGGCCCCGGTGCTACCGGGCCGCCGGGCTCATCGCCGAGAGTTTTTTTTTGAGATCGCCGAGCACGTCCGCGAGCGCCGTGCCCTGCGGATCGGCCAGCTCCACGCGCGTAGGGAGCGCGATCGTGGCCGCGCGCGCGACGTCGTCTCCCAGCCGCGCGGCGATGTCCGCGATGGCGATGGCCGCGCGCACCGAGGCGCCGCGGCGAAAGCGCGGGTCCGTGCGGGTGGCGCGTGTGAGGGCCACGGCCTCGTCGATGACCGCGGCGCTGGGCGCGCAGCGGGTGTCCTGCGTGACGATGGCGATCTCGTCGGCCTCGGACTGGTAGTCGAGCCGCACCAGCTCGAAACGATCGAGCAGCGCCTCGGAGAGCGCAGCGGTGGCGACGAACTCCGCCGGGTTCTGCGTGGCGACGACCGCGAAGCCGGGCGCCGCGACGACCTCGCCGAGCTGCGGCACGACCACGCGGCCCTCGTCCATCGCGGGGAGCAGCACGTTCTGCACGCCCTCCGGCATCCGGTTGAGCTCGTTCACGAACAAGACCGCGCCCTCGCGCATGGCGCGCACGAGCGGCCCGGCGAGGAAGTGTTCGGGGCGGTAGCCGGCGGCGAGCACGGCGGGCGGATCGAACGCGCCCACCAGCCGCGCCTCGGTGTACCGGCCGTCCCCGTCGACACGCACGAAGCCTCTCCCCAACGCCTGGCACAACGCGTGCGCGAGCGCCGTCTTGCCGACGCCAACGGGGCCCTCGAGCAGCACGTGCCGGCCGGCGTCGAGGCAGGCGCGGAGCGACTCGGTCTCCGTGGCGCGGCCGACGATGTGGGGGAGGGGAGCCACGCCGCTGCTTAGCCCAAAAGCACGAACGCCGCGCCCTGGGGAGGACGCGGCGTGGGGGGGCGCAGCGCGGCGCCGATGCCGGCTTAGCGGCGGGTGAGCCGCATGAGCAGGGACAGGATGTTCCAGAACAGCACCAACAGGCCCATCGAGATCGTGTAGGCGCCCTCGATGTGCATGTCGGTGTCGTACTCGTGGATCACCTTGTTGAGCTGGTACACGAGCCCGGCCGCGGAGATGAGCACGAACACGGCCGACATGACGATGCCGAGCGTACCGCCGATGAAGCTCGGGAACGCGAAGCTGACGGCCATGAGGATCAGCATCGGGATGGACATCGCCGAGAGGCCCGCGCCGATGAGCGAGAAGTCCTTCTTGCTGGTCCACACGTAGGCGGCCATGCCGAGGCCCGTGAAGCCCGTGAGCCCCATCGCGAGCGCGATGAGCGTGAAGGGGTTGCCGAGCGCCGCCGCGGAGGCGTAGGCCGCCACGAGGAGGAGAAAACCCATCGCGACGCCCTGCGCGGCGGTGCCGAGCACGAAGCCGACCGCCTTGGGACCCTTGAACACCATCGGCTGCGCCACGAAGTTGCTGACGGCCCACATCGCGAGGATGACGATCATCGGGAGGTAGCCCGACAACATGGAGGGCACCATCGCGAGGCCGATGGACGTGCCGATGCCGGTGACGCTGGCGATCCCGAGCCCCGCGACGGTGAGGCCGAGGGTCTTCCGGAGGTAGTCGTTGCGCTCGGACACCGAGGCCCGGGAGACCGGGACGCTCATGGAGGGAAAGGCCATGTCTGGCTCCTTGGTATGCGTAGAGGGTCGAAGCGTAGCCACCCGGCCGCGGGCGTAAAGGACAAACGACGGATTCGGACACGAATCCCCCGGTCCTGCGCGGATTCGCACCGTTCTGTCAGACGCTGATCGCGCCTTCCCGGAACGACGACGAGCCGATCTTCACGTTCACCAGGGCGGGTTTGCCGCTGTCCAGCGCGCGTTGGATCGCCGGGTGGATGTCCTCCGGGCGCTCGACGTACTCGCCGTGGCCACCCAGGGCCTCGACCATGCGCTCGTAGTGCGTGAACGCGAGCCCGGTCGCGGGCGTGCGTTTCTCTCCGAAGAGCTGGGACTGGCCGCGGCGGATCTGGGTCCACGCGGCGTCGTTCCCCATGACGCCGACGATGGGGATGCCCTGGCGGGCGGCGGCCTCGAACTCCATGCCGTTCAGGCCGAACGAACCGTCCCCGTAGATGATGATCGCGGGGTCCGCCGGGCGCGCGAGCTTGGCCGCGATGGCGAAGCTGGGGCCCACGCCGAGGGTGCCGAGGGGGCCTGGATCCATCCAGTGGCCGGGGCGCCACACGTCGACCACCTTGGCGGCGGTGCCGACGATGTCCCCGCCGTCACACACGACGGTCGTGGTCTCGGTGATGGAGCGCGCCAGCTCCTTCGAGAAGCGCAGGGGGTTGATGGGGACGCTGTCGCTGTTGAGCTCGGCCTGCATCTTCGCGACGCGGCTGTCCTCGAGGGCGCGCACCTGCGTGATCCACGCCGCGCCCGCGCGCCGCCCGGCCTGGGCGAGCTGCTGCATCACGAGCCCGGTGTCCCCGACGATGCCGACCTGGGCGCCGCGGTTGTGCCCGATCACGTCGGGATCGAGGTCGACCTGGATGACCTTCGTGCCGGGCGCGATGTCCTGGCCGTAGCCGAGCCGGAAGTCCCACGGGGTGCCGAAGATCACGATCGCGTCGGCGTTCTGAAGGGCCTTGCCCCGGCAGAGGCGGAAGAAGCGCGGGTCGTCCGGGCGGATGGCGCCGCGGGCGCCGCCGTTGAGGAACACCGGGAGGTCGTACGCCGACAGGAACTCCTGGATGGCGGCCCGGTAGGGGCTGAACCACCACTGGGTGCCCACCACGGCGACGGGCCGCTCGGCCTTGGACAGGATGTCCGCCGCGGCCTGGATGCCCGCGGGATCCCCGCCGGCCACGTGGCGCGTGCGGTAATCCGTCGGGATCGTGAGGCCGTTCGTGTCCTCCATGTTCATCAGCACGTCGAGCGGCATCTCGAGGAACACAGGGCCGGGAACGCCGGTCGTGGCCTTGCGGAAGGCGGTGGCGAGGAAATCGGGGATCCGCCGGGTCTCCGGGACGGTCACGCTCCACTTCGTGATGCTGCGCATCAGCGTCACGTGGTCCATCTCCTGGAGGCTGCCCATGCCCGAGAAGAAGCGCGGGCCCTGCCCGCCGATGAGGACCATCGGCACGCCGCCGCGCATGGCGTTGGCGGCGGCGGTGACGGCGTCGGTCACGCCGGGGCCCGCGGTCACCAGCGCGACGCCGGGCTGCCCGGTGGCCCGCGCCCAACCTTCCGCGCAGTGCCCCGCGGCCTGCTCGTGGCGCAGATCGACGACCCGGATGCCCTCGTCCAGGCACCCGTCGTAGATGTGCTGGATGTGCCCGCCGCACAATGTGAACACATGGGACACGCCCTCACGGGCGAAGGCCTGGGCGACGAGGTTTCCACCATGGACGTGCGGCACGAGCGCTCCCGAATCGTCGCCTGCTAACCCGGCCTCCGGCGCGTAGCGAGGCCGGTTCGGAGTGCGCTCGGGGCGCGCTCGGGGTGCGCTCGGGGTGCGTAAGATGTTTCGCGCCTCCGGCTAAGCTGGGCGTCCGAAGCTGAATCCCAGCGGCGTTCCAGGTGCGCAAAATATTTCGCACCTCCTTACCGACTCAGTGGTCGGTTTGAGGTTCGGCGGCTATCGTCTGCTCGATGTCGTTCTCCCGTCGAGCTTTACTTTTCTCCGGCACCGCTGCGGCGGGCCTCACCGCGGTCGGGGTCCCGGTGTCTGTGCTCCCCGCGGCCGCCCCCGGCTTCCAGCTCCTCTCCGCGGGCGAGGTGTCGCTGGTCGCCGCCATCGGGGAGGCGTTCTTCCCTCCCGGCAGCGCGCTCGGGGTCGGCGCGGACGACGTGGATCTGCCGCTGCTGGTCGACGCGCTGATGGCGGAGGAGCTCGATCCCGTCGTGCAGCCCGTGTTCCGCTACCTCCTGCGCGCGGTCGACGCGGGCACGTTCGCCTCGCGCGGCGCCAGCTTCGCCTCGCTCTCGCTCCCGGACCGCCGCGCCGTGCTCGAAACGTGGTCGGACAACGCCATCTTCCCCCGGCGTGTCGCGCACGACGCGCTCAAGAGCGTTCTCGGCATGGCGTTCTTCAACGCGCCCGCGGTCACCGACCGCATCGGCTGGTCCCCCACTTGCCACGCGGCGGCTTCATGAAAGGCGGCTTTTTCGGCTTCGAGGCGTACCCCACGCACATGGACCTCGAGGCCGACGTGTGCGTCATCGGCTCGGGCGCTGGCGGCAGCGCCACCGCCGCGGCCCTGGCCGACCGGGGGCTGCGGGTCATCGTGCTGGAGGAGGGGCGCCGTTGGGCGCCGGAGCAGTTCCAGGGCCGCGCCCCGTGGGCGTTCAAGCACCTGTACGCGGGGCGGGGCACCCGGGCGACCCGCGGCAACTGCATCATCCCGCTCCCCGGCGGCCGCGGCGTGGGCGGCAGCACGCTCATCAACAGCGCCATCTGCTTCCGCACCCCCGCTCCGGTGCTGGCGGAGTGGCGCGACACGTATGGCTGCCACCACCTCAGCGACGAGTGGATGGGCGCGTGCTTCGACCGCATCTGGCGCACGATCGGGGTCACGGTGAACCCGCCCGAGGTGCAGAAGAACAACAACCAGATCTTCAAGGAGGGGGCCGAGGCGCTCGGGCTCGACGGGGCGTGGATGGCGCGGTCCGCGCCGGGGTGCCAGGGCTGCGGCACCTGCCAACAGGGCTGCTCCACGGGCGGCAAGCTCTCGGTCGATCGCACCTTCCTCACCGAGGCCGTCCTGACCGGCCTCGTCGCCGTGCACGCGGATTGCCGGGTGGTGGGCGTCGAGACCGAGGGAGACCGCGTGATCGCGGTGACCGGTCGCACCGTGCGCCCCGGCAGCTACGAGGACGACGGCACCTTCCGCGTGCGCGCCCGCGCCTTCGTCTCGAGCGCCGGCCCCATCGGCTCGCCGCGCTTCCTCCTGGCGAACGGCCTCTCCGACGGCCCGGTGGGCGCGAACCTGCACGTCCACCCCACCGCAGGCGTGGTCGCCAGGTTCGACCAGGAGATCGTGGCCTGGGAGGGCGTGACCCAGGGCTATTACGTCGATTGTTGGAAGGAGGGCTACCTCCTCCAGACCTTCTCGATGCCGCCCGACCAGTACTTCGTCTCGTTCCCCCTCGTGGGCGACGAGATGCTCGCCTTCATGCGGGATCTGCGTCACTACGCCTCGGCCGGGGTTGTCGTGCACGACGAGGACTCGAAGGGCTCGGTCACGGAGAGCTCGCTGCTCTATGACCTCGGGGAGCTCGACCGCACGCGCATCTTGGCGGGGTTGCGCGCCTCCGCGCGCGTGTTCTTCGCGGCCGGCGCGACCGAGGTCATCCCGGGGGTGCACGGAGTGGGCCGCATCCGGTCGGTCGACCAGATCGATCGGGTCCTGACCGACGACATTCCGGCGCACGACATCGGGCTCTACGCCAGCCACCCCATGGGCACCTGCCGCATGGGGGACGATCCGGCGCGCTCCGTGGTCGACGCGGATGGGCGCGTGTGGGGGTGGAAGAACCTCCACGTGGCCGACGCGAGCGTGTTTCCCACGTCGCTCGGGGTCAACCCGCAGGTCACCGTGATGGCGCTGGGGCTCACCATCGGGCGGCAGGTGCTGGTGGGCTGATCGGGGGCGGGCGATCCGGCGGGGTTGCGACCGCGCAAGCGCGACGCTACCTTTCGGCCCCTTTGAGGAGAGCCCCCCATGCAGAAGAGCACGAACATCACCTGGCACGGCGCCATCGTGGACCCCAGCGAGCGGCAGCAGGTCGTCGGTCAGAAAGGCGCGGTGGTGTGGCTCACGGGGCTCTCCGCCTCGGGCAAGAGCACGCTCGCCCGGCGCGCGGAGCAGCTGCTCCTCGAGCGTGGCGCCATCGTCTACGTGCTCGACGGGGACAACATCCGCTTCGGCCTCAACAAGGACCTCGGCTTCTCCCCCGCGGACCGCACCGAGAACATCCGCCGCATCGGCGAGGTCGCCAAGCTCTTCGCGGACGCGTGCGTCGTCACCCTGACCGCGTTCATCTCGCCCTACCGTGCCGATCGTGACGCCGTCCGCGCGCTCATGCCCGCCGACACGTTCATCGAGTGCTACGTCGAGGCCTCCGTCGAGACGTGTGAGGCCCGCGATCCGAAGGGCCTCTACAAGAAGGCACGCGCCGGCCAGATCCCCGAGTTCACCGGCATCTCCGCGCCCTACGAGGAGCCGCTCGCCGCCGAGCTGGTCCTCAACACGACGGCCAAGACGGTCGACGAGAGCGCGCAGGACCTGATCCGCTTCCTCGAAGAGAAGGGCTTCATCAAGGCCCTCTGATCTCCGTGGCGTGCGCCTGTCCTGCTAGCGGGGCAGGCGCTCGCACAACGCCGTGAGGGCGTCGCTCCGGTGCGGGTAGGCGACGGTGCCGCCGCGCGCCACCAGGAGCACGGTCGTCTCGATGGCGCCGATGACGTTGGCGAACACGAGATCGCTGCCCGTGCGTTCGAGCTGCGCGCGGGCGATGGCCTCGAGGGCCTCTGGCGTGAGGCCCGGCGCCCCCGCCTTGAAGCTCACGAGGAACACGTCGGGGGCCCACGTGCGGATCCGGTCGAGGATCTTGGGCGCCGGGCGGAAGCGCAGTACGAGCTCCGGGGCGCCGCTGGCGATCTTTGTCGCGAGCGGCTCGGCCTCGTAGTCGCCCACCGCGGCGGAGTGGATCACGACCGCGCGCGGGTGGGCCGTGATCCACGCCTCCATGCGGGACATCAGGTCCCGCGTGCCCATGAACTCCTCGGTGGAGAGCGTCGGGGGCGCGCGCAGGCAGGCCTCGGCGCTGCCGAGCAGGTGGACGTCGTGGGAGGTCGCGAGGCGCGCGGCCAGGGCGACGCCCGTGCGGCCGGTGGCGTGGGCGGAGAGGTACCGGATCGCGTCGATGGGGTTTCGCGTGGCGCCGGCGGTGAGGAGGAGGGGAGTCACGGCTCTCTTCTATCTGCGCGCCGGTCCCGATGATACCGGGCCCCCGATGCGACGGGTGGGCTTCGAGAGCGTGGCGGTGGGGGTGGTGGCCGCGGGGCTCACCCTCGCCTGGTTCGGGTTTCCGTCGGGAAACGTCGTGTGCGGGCCCGACGGCGCCGTGTTCGCGTGGCGGCTGAGCCACCTCCAGGCGGTGTGGGACGGCCGGGCGGCGCTCGGCCTTGACGGCACGGAGCCGGTGCCGCTGGCGGGCTGGACGTGGTCGGCGCTGGGCGTCCCGCTGGCGGCCGCGGTGGGCGTGGCGGCCACCTGGAAGGCCCTGGCGGCCCTCGCGGTGGGCGCCGGGGCTTCGGCCCTCTGGGGGCTCTCCCGGGGCGCGGGTGTGCTCGGGGCGGGCCTTGCCACGCTCGTGGGGACGGTGCCGGTGGTGGCCGCGCACGGCTTCGCGGGCGGCGGGTTCGATCTCGCGGTCGTCCCGTTCGCGGCGCTGGCGCTCGCGCTGCTGCCGCGTCCAGAGCCTGGGGCGCGTGTGCTCGGCGCGGCCGCGGTGCTCGCCTGCGCGGCCTGTGACGCGCGCACGGGCGTGATCCTGGGCGTGGCCGCGGCCGTGGCGGGCGGCGGGGGATGGGCCCTGCTCGCGGCGCTCGTCGCGTCGGGCACGGGGGTGGCCGCCGCCGCTTCGGCGGGGGTGCTCGATCCGGTGGACATCACCGCGCCGTTCGTCACGTTGCGCGCCGACGCCCTCGCGCCCGGGCTCGCGGCGTTGGCGGGGGCGCTCTGGGTGGTCGGCGACCGTGGGCTTCGCCGCGCCGCGGCCGTCGGGTTCGTGTGCGCGCTCGGGCCGGTGCTCTCGGCGTTCGGGGATCCACTCACGGTCGGCGGCGCGGCGATTCCGCTCCCGGCCGCGATCCTGGCGGCGTTCGCGCCTTCGGGCGAGGGCTGGGCGGGCGGGCTGGTGGTCGCCGCCGTCGCGGTGGCGCTGGGGCTCGGGAGGCTCGCGCAGCCGCGGTGGGCCCTGCTCCTGGCGCCGTTGGCGCTCCTCGAGGCCCACGCCGCCGCGGTCGGCGGGCCGCTCCCGCCCGCGAGGACGGCGTGCCTCGCCCTGGATGTGCCCGTGGCCGTCCGCGCCCTCGGCGAGCGCGAAGGGGGCGTGCTCAACCTCCCGATCGAGGCCACCTCGGCGGGCCGCCCGGTCGGTGGAACGCCCGGCGCTCACGCGCTCTACCTGTTCCAGCGCTCCGTCCACGGGCGCCGCCTCGCGACGGGGCCCGCCCCGCTCGGCGCGGCCGACCCGCTCTACGGCGAGCCGGCGGTCGTGCTGTCGCTCGACACGGGGAGTGGCGGCGGGTGGCTGATGCCGCCGACGCGCCCCGGCGAGGTGCTCCGCGGGCTCGGGGTGACCGAGATCGTGGTCCACCGCTCCTTGTTCGCACCACAGGCGCTCGCGGTCGTCGATCCCGTGTTCTACAAGCTCTACGGGGCGCCTCAGCGCGATCACGCGGGCAACGTCGACCTGTACCGTGTCCCGGTCGCCGGGCCGACCCGCCCGCCGACGCCCGAGACCCTCCACCCCCTCGACGGCCCCCCCACGAACGGGTGGCTCGGCATCGCCGCGTACCTCGCGGGTCTCGATCCGGTCGCCGTCGGCCCGGGCCTTTCGTCGGCTGAGCCGCCGGTGCTCGGCGCGGCCGCGGAGGGTGCCGACGCCGGTGCCGCCGACGCGCGTGCGGGCAGGGTGCGCCCGGCGACCCCACGGAAGCCGCCCAAGCGCGCGCCCCGGTAACGGCGAGGAGTCCGGCAAAGGCACGGATCCACGCCGATCTTCGATCCGTCGAGCCCCCGTTCGTGCGAGGATCGGATTACGAAGCGGACAAAGGAAGGCAGATGTTGGATCGGATCGACGCGGTGACGCGTAGCTTGGAAGCACGGTTTGGAGCGGCACCCGACGTGGGCGTGGTGCTGGGGAGCGGCCTCGGCGCCTTCGCCGCCTCCCTGGAAGATCCTCAGCGCGCCGCCTACGGCGAGGTCGGGCTGCCCGGCTCCAACGTGCCGGGACACGCGGGTGAGCTCGTGGTGGGCACCCTCGCCGGCCGCCGCGTCGCCTGCTTCTCCGGCCGGCTGCACCTCTACGAGGGCCACGACGCCTCGACCGCCGCGCTCGGCATCCGCGCGCTCGCCCGCTGGGGCGCCCGCGGGGTGGTGCTCTCCAGCGCCGTCGGCGGGGTGGATCCCACGCTCGAGACGGGCGAGCTGATCCTGGTGTCCGACCACATCAACCTGCTAGGCGCCAACCCCCTCCGCGGCCCCAACCTCGACGCCCTCGGGCCGCGTTTCCCCGACCTGTCGAACATCTACACGCCGCGCCTCCGCGCGCTCGCGCACGAGGTGGCCGGGCGTCGCCTGCGGGAGGGGGTCTACGCCGCGATGCCGGGCCCCTCCTACGAGACCCCCGCCGAGGTCCGGATGTTGCGCATCCTCGGCGCCCACGTGGTCGGCATGAGCCTCATCCCCGAGTCGATCGCCGCCGCGCACGCCGGAATGGAGGTGCTCGCGGTGTCGGTGGTCGCGAACCCGGCCGCCGGCTTGACCGAGGAGAAGCTCGCCCACGCCGACGTGACCGCCGCGGTGAACAAGGCCGCCGAGGCCTTCACTGCGCTCGTGCGCGGCGTGGTGGCCGCATGGTGACCCCCGGCGAGGCCCCCACGGTCGACCAGCTGGTCGCGCTCGCCCGCGCCGCCCGCGAGCACGCCTACGCGCCGTACTCCCGCTTCAAGGTGGGCGCCGCCCTCGTCGGCGGCAGCGGGCGGGTCTACACCGGCTGCAACGTCGAGAACGCCAGCTACTCGCACACCTGCTGCGCCGAGCGGACCGCCGTGTTCAAGGCGGTGTCGGAGGGCGAGACGAGCATCCTCGGCATCGCGATCGTCACCGACACGCAGCCGCCGGCGTCGCCGTGCGGATCGTGCCGCCAGGTGCTCCACGAGTTCGGTGCCGACGCGTTCGTCGTGGTCGCCAACCTCGAAGGGGAGCAGCGCCGGTCGACCGTGCGGGCCTACCTGCCCGAGGGCTTCGATCCCGAGGTCGTGCTCGCCGCCATTCGTCGCGGCGAGCGGTAGGCCGCTACTCGGCCTCGACCGCTTCCGCCGCGGCACCTGGGGCGCGCCGACCCCGACGCCGCCGCCGCTTCTTGCCGTCCGCCGAGGCGCCGCCGGGGGCGGCCGTGCCGTTGGCGCTCTGGTCGAGCACCTCGTTCACGAGCCGCACGAGCGCGTCGCCGTGGGTCTCGAGCTGCCACTCGCGGATCTCGGGCACCGCCGCGAGCTCCTCGAGAGTGCGGGGCGCGCGCCGGGTGATCTCCTTGAGGAGCCCGTTCGCGGCGATCGTGATGGGGGCGACGTTGCTGCCGCGCCCGACGATGTCGTTGCGCCATTCCTTGAGCCGGTTCAAGAGCCGCTCGGCGTCGCGACCGCGCAACATCGTGGGGCCGCCGCTCGACCCGTGGGAGGGCTCGCGGACCGCGGGGTCGGGGATGGGCGTCTCGTCGGCGAGGCCGGCGATCACGGTCTCGGCGAGGCGCGTGCCGTGGCGACGCACGAGGCCCGAGCCGCGCCGCATCATGCTGGCGATGCCGTCCGCGGTGGTGGGGCGGGTGCGCGCGATGTCGAGGAGCACGGGGTCGGGGATGACCTTGAACGCCGGGCGGTCCATCGACGAGGCTTCCTGATCCCGGTAGGCGTAGAGCGCCCGCAGGACCCGCTGCCCGTCGAAGTCGAGCTGGCGGGCGCCCTTGACACGCAGAAAATCGGCCGGGTCGTGTACGCGGCCCTGCCACTCGCGCGCCTCCATCATCTTGCACTCTTCGATCACCGGGCGCAGCCGGCCCGAGCGCTCGAGCTTGCTGGAGAGCACCTCGCGCAGGGACGGAAGCCAGTGGGTGTCGCCGCGGGCGTACTGGAGGTGCTCGAACTCGAGCGGGCGCGCGGCCCAGTCGTGGCGCTGGTAGCGCTTGTCGATCACGTGGCCGAAGAACTGCCCGATGAGGTCCGCGAGGCCGATGCGCGGCAGCCCGAGGAACTGGCTGGCGATCATCGTGTCGAACAGGTTCGAGAAGGCGAACCCGTAGTCACGCTTGAGGCTCACCACGTCGTAGTCGGCGCCGTGGAAGATCTTCACCTTCTGCGGATCGGCCATCAGGTCGCCCAGGGGCGACATGTCGTCGAGCGAGAGGGGGTCGATGATATAGTCGGCCTCGTAGTCCGAGATCTGGACGAGGCAGACTTTTTCTTGATAGTGGTGGAAGCTGTCGGACTCGGTGTCGATGCCGAGTACGGACGCTTTGCGCAGCTGCTCCACGGCATCACGTAGCGCCGCGTCGCTCTCGACCATCACGAGGGGGGTGTCACCGAACATGGGTGCGCCATTAGTCCGGCGCAGGGGCGCGGACAAGCCTTACTGAAGGGGCCCGCCCGCAGGGGGCCGCCGCGCGGATCACCCCAGCGCGGCGATGCAGTCGATCTCGACTCGCGCGTCGCGAGGGAGCCCCGCGACCGCCACGGTGGCACGCGCGGGGCGCGCATCGCCGAAGAACTCGGCATACACCAGGTTCATGGCGCTGAAGTCCGCCATGTCGCGGAGGTACACGGTGGTCTTCAGGACCCGCGCGCGCACCGTGCCCGCGGCGTGGAGCACCGCGTCCAGGTTCTTGAGCACCTGGCGGGTCTGCAGCGCGACGTCGCCGTCGACCATCGCGCCGGACTCCGGGTCGAGCGGGATCTGGCCCGAGCAGTACAAGATCCCCCCGTGGACCACCGCCTGCGCGTAGGGCCCGATGGCGGCGGGAGCGTTGGGGGTGGTCACGACGGTCATTCGTTCTCCGGAGGCGCGCTCGGCGACGGATTCAGGGGGAGTAGACCGCGACGTAGGGCAGGCCCCGGTACAGCTCGCCGAGGTCGAGGCCGTAGCCGACCACGAACTCGTCCGGGATGGTGAAGCCCACGTAGGACAGCTCGACCTCGACCTCGCGGTTGTCCGGCTTGTCGAGCAGGGTGGCCACGTGGAGCGCCCGCGGCCCGCGGACCTTGAGCATGCGTACCAGGTAGTCGATGGTCAACCCGGTATCGACGATGTCCTCGACCAGGATGACGTTCTGGCCCTCGATGCCGTGGCGCAGGTCGTGGGTGATCTGCACGACGCCGCTCGACGAGGTGCCGCCGTGGTAGCTCGCGACGCCGAGGAACTCGATCCGCACCTCGCCGGGGATGGCGCGGAGCAGGTCGGCCGCGAAGAGCACGGAGCCCTTGAGCACCGCCACCAGCGTGATGGGCTGGTCGGGGAAGTCCTCGCGGATGCGGAGGCCGAGCTCGCGCACGCGCGTCTGGATCCGTTCCTCGGAGATCAACGTTTGAAGCGTACCGTTCATGTGCGTCCTTCAGACCCAGGAGTTGTTGAGGACCTCGCCCAGGCCGCCGGCGCCGGGCACGATGTACTGATGTTCGTCGAGTCCGCGCTCTTCGTGCGGGATCGTGCCGGGCACGCGCTCGAGCGCCGCCGGGCTGGAGAAGGCGCGGTCGAGCCGGATGGCGTGGATCACCACCTCGGGGTGGGCGGCGTGGACACGCTGAACGTATTCTGGCGTGACCACGAGGTGCACGAACACGACGCGCGTGGGCGTGCCCGCGCCGATGGCAGCGTAGTGATCGAGCACGTGGCACAACGACCCGCCGGTGGCCCCCATCGGATCGGGGATGACGAGCAGCGCGCCCGCGATGGGCCCGCCGATCTTCGCGGCGGCGACGGACGCGCCGGTGACGCCACCGTCCGCCCCGGTCGTGCGGCTCACGAACATGTGGTCCTGCCGAACGCCACCCGGCTCGAGCGCCTCGTTGAAGCGGTCGTAGAAGAGCTGGGCCGAGAGGATGCCCGCGCGCGCAACGTCCACCACGACCACGCGCTGGGTCCGCGTGAGGATCACGCCGTCGTAGGCCTCGTCGGGGTGCTTCGCCGTCATGCGCGTCGGGACGCGCGCGAGCTCGACAGGGAGCTCGGCGTTGGCCACCTCGGTGAAGAGGTACTCGAACAGGCGGGCGGCGAGCCGGCCGACCTCCGGCTGGTGCGTGTCCGGGTGGCCGAGGCGCGCGAGCATCGAGAGCGCCAGCGGCGTGCCGTGCAGATGCAGGTTCGGGCCGTAGGCGTGGGGCGTGCCGGCGTTGCCGGGGACCCGGGTGGTGTGAGCCAGATCCCTCATGGATCCTCGCTGGGGAGCAGGGTGGTGAGCAGCGAGAGCGTGTCGAGCAGCACCTGGAGGGTGCCGCCGTGCACGAGGCGCGCGGTGAACGGGATCGGGCCTTCGCGCGTGAGCTCGGTGTGGGCGGCGGCGTCGCGCAGCGCGTCGGCCTCGACGAGCACGAGCAGCGGGCGCAGCAGCGCGGTGTCTTCGAGGGTTTCGGCGAGTGAGTCGAGCACGTCGAGCGCCGGATCGGCCTCGCAGAGCGCGGCCACGGCGTCGAGAGCGCCGACGGAGAGCGCGTCGGGCTCGGCGAGCAGGCCGCCGAGGGCACCGAGGGTGGTCCAGGTGCCCGACTGGGCGAGCGCGGCCTTCACGGGCCCCGCGAGGGCCGCGAGCGGGGTCTCTCCCGTCGCGTCGGCGGTCAGCACCACCGCGGCGGTGTCCCACACGAGCGTGAAGTCGAGCGGCGGGGTGCCGGCGGGGAGGTCTGCCGGGTCGTGGTAGTCCCACGGGTCGAGCAGGGTCGGCAGCAGCGCGAGCAGATCGGCCGCGAGCGCGGTGTCCGCCGTGTCCCGGAGGAGCTCCTCGACGGGGGCCACGATGCCGAGGGCGTGGGCCTCGCCGACGGTGTCGACCAGCGCGGGCACCTGGCCGCGGTCATCCAGGGTCGCGAGCGCGTCGAGCAGGACCAGAAGGAGCTCGTCCGTCTGCGGATCCGCGAGGCGATCGAGCGCGTGCAGGTCCGACACGAGCTGGGTGTCGATCACCGGGCAGACGCCGCTGTCGGCGACGGCGGTCAGGATGTCGTCGGTGAGCGCGACGCCGAGCAGATCGCCGAGGAGATCGACCCCGCCGTCCACCGTGGACGGCGCCTGGCGCGCGAGGAGCTGGAGCAGCTCGACCGAGAGGTTGCCCAGGGAGATGTCGACGTCGAAGAACACGAGGTCGATGGAGCAGTCCACCTCGGTGTTCGCGTCGTGCAGGAGCCGGAGGAGGGCCACCAGGGCGCTGTCCTCGGTCGTCGAGAGCGACCCGCCCCTCGCGTCGACCGAGGTGAGGTACAGCACCTGCGCAGGCAGCACGTCGAGCCGCCCGGCGTCGGCCTGATCGCGGAGAACCAGCTCGAGGGCGTCCCGCAGGCGCGTGTCCGCCAACACCGGAGCGAGCGGCTCGGCGAGGTGGTCGAGCGTGATCCGACCGTCGCCTTCGCGGGTGTACAACAGGGTCGCGAGGTCACGGAGCGAGTGGCCGCTGGCACCGCTCCAGCGATCGTTGTCGCCGTCGGCGACGCGCGCGAGCGCGTCCGAGAGGTCGGGCGCCCAGCTCGTGGCGAGGTCCGAGAGCGTGGGGTCCGTGGACACGCCGACGCTGGCGAGGGTCCACAGGAGGCTTCGTGTCGCGTCCGACCGGACGGCGTCCGCCACGGGGGCGAGCGGCGCGAGATCCTCGTCGAGCACCGCGCCGGCGGCGGCGCCCATCACCGGTAGCGCCGGTACCAGCAGGCCGCTGTCGAGCGCGGACTGGCTGTTGAAGGGCACGGACGCGCCGAGCCACGGCCACGGCTTCCCGTAGATGAGCTCGAGGCCCACGTGCATCACGTCGAAGACGGGGGAGGGGTCCTCGAGCAGCACGATCGCGTCGTCGAGCAGCGCGCCGAGGGACAAATCCGCCATCGGAAGGTCCGCGATCCAGCGCGCGAGCACCAGGCCGGCGGCGCCCTCGCGGGTCTCCCCGTCGAGCGCCACGTCGAGCGGCGCATAGGCTTCGATCGCGCCCGTGCCGTTGAGGCACGCGAACACCGCATGCGCCTCGGCGGTGGAGGCGGTGTCGAGCCCGTCGAGCAGGTTCGCCTCGTAACAGGCGCCCGAGGGCTCGACCTGGGCACGCCAATCCTCCCCCGTGTCAGCGAAGGAGCAGGCTCCGAGCGCCAACGAGGGGAGGACGAGCGCCCGCACGTTCAGTCGAACAGGTAGCGGACGCCGAGGTAGGCGTTGGTCGTGGGGTAGAAGCGCTTGCGGTAGCGCGCCCCGCCCGTGACGGAGGCCGCGAGCTGGACGCGGCGTGCCGCCATCCAGGTGCCGCCCACGCCGGCTTCGCCCAACGCGTAGCCCGTGAAGTCACTGGTGAAGACGCCCGCGCCGAGCGTGCCGACGATGGTCAGCTGGATGGCGCCGGGGTCACCGAGGATGCCCCATTGCAGACCGGCGCTGATGACGCCGAGGTCACGCGGGACATCGCGGACGTTGAAGATGGGCCCGTTCTTCGGGTCCTGCTGGGCGGAATCCTGCAGGTAGTACCCGCGGAAGATGCCCATGATCTTCAGATCCTTGTCGCCGAGGACGATCTCCAACCCACCACCGAAGTTGGGGTTGAGCTGGTCTTCGGGATCCATCTGGGTGGCGACCCCGTTTACGTCTTCCTCGTAGGAATAGACGCGGTCGCCGTGCAGGCCGGCGGTGGTGACGAGGCCGATGCCCCCGGCGAGAGCCGTGGAGGGGGCGAGGGCGAGGAGGGCGAGCGGGATGATGGGACGCATCGAGCGACGGTCTCCGGGGGAACGCGCACTGATACACCACAACGGGGGTGCAGCGCAACCCGGGCGGGCATGCGCCACACGACGGCTCCCGAGCGAGTTCTGTAGTCAATCGTACCCACCGGGCATCTGCGCCAGCGCCGATCCAGAGCTTCGTTCCGGAGCCGCGCGCGCCTCTCCGACGTGCGTCCACACGACGTTCTCTCGCTATCGCCGGGCTAAGTGCCCGGGATTGTTCAAGTAGCGAGAAATTGAAAGCGCCTATCCCGCCGCTGATCGTCCTCGGATCGCGCTGGTAGGCGTCTTTTCGACAGTCCCGCGACATCCTCTCCACCGCCGAATTCTGGTATACAGGTTCCGTCGTCGCGGAGCTCCAGCTTCACGAACGCACGTCAACCAGTCCAACCAGAGGGATTCCGCTCATGAACAAGAAGGAACTCATCGCGAAGCTCGCCAAGACCACCGGCCTCTCGCAGGCGAAGGCTGGCGAGGTCCTCAACGCCCTCTTCGACGCCGAGACCGGCAAGGGCATCCTGGCCATCGAGCTCGATGCCGGCCACAAGGTCACGATCCCGGGCTTCGGCACCTTCGGCACCAAGAGCCGCGCCCAGCGCGTCGGCACGAACCCCGCCAACGGTGAGAAGATCCAGATCGAAGCGAAGAAGTACGCGTTCTTCAAGCCGGGCAAGACGCTGCGCGAGCGCGTAGCCGTCTAGTCCGCGTTTTGTCGCGCGGGGCTGTCGAAGCCGATGCGACCACCATTCGGGGTGCCAGGACGGCGCCCCGACGTGTTTTTGGCGCTTGTTTTCAGTGCCCGGGCTCGGCCGAGCGACTGCACGGCACGACTCCGCGGCGCGTGCGCGGGCGACCCGTCAGGGAGCGGGTGCGGCCGTGACGGTGAGCGAGACGCGCTCGCTACGTCCGTGGCGGTTCACGATCTCGACCGGCCACTCGCCCGCGCCGAGGTCGGGGACGATGAAGGTGAGGGTCTGCACGCACGTGTCGCACGGGGTGTCGCACTCCTCGCACTCGTCGCACGTGGAGCAGCCGCCGGTGTCCCGGCAATCGTCGCAGTCGTCGCACGTGGAGCGGTCGATCGCGACGAGCTCGGCGCGCGCGGCGCCGACGGTCACCGCCGTGTCCCACGCCTCGGTGAGGGGCTGGGTGGTCACCACGATCTGCTCGCCGGGCATCGCGCTGGAGGGAACGAGCGTGGGCGTGTGGAGGGCACACGTCCGGGCGTCGGTCGTGACAGGGGCCTGGCACGCCAGCATCAGGACAATCGAGAAGAGCATCAGAACTCGGAGGTGAGGAGGTCTTCGGAGGTCTTCTGACCTGCCGCCGCGGCCACGCCCGAGGGTGCGGTGCCCTGCAGGAAGGGCATGGACCGCCCACCCTGCATGGGGCGGCCCGTCTTCTCGTCGATGGAGACCCAGTTGAGGTTGGGCGCGCCCGGGAACGGCTTGTCGGCTGCTTCCGGCACGGCCACGGCCATGTAGTCCATCCAGATGGGGAGGGACGTGTAGCCGCCGGTCGCGGAGGAGCCGAGCGACTTCGGTTGGTCGTAGCCCACCCACACCGCCGTGAGGACCTCGGCGGTGTAGCCCACGAACCAGGCGTCGTGGAAATCGTTGGTCGTGCCGGTTTTTCCGGCCACGTGGAGGCCGAGCTTCTGGGCCTTCGCCGCGGTGCCGCTCGAGGCGACCTCCTGCAAGAGCCAGCTCGTGATGCCGGCCACGTTCGGGTCGAGCACCTGCTCGAAGGGCACGGGGGTGAAGGCCTCGAGCACCTTTCCGTCACGGTCGAGTACGCGCGCGATCGTGTGGGGCTCGACCTTTTTGCCAAGCGTGGCGAACGCCGAGTAGGCGCGCGCGAGCTCCGGCATCGTCAACGAGCTCGACCCGAGGCCCATCGAGAGGTCGACCTCCATGTGGCTCTCGATGCCGAGGCGGCGCGCGAGCTTGTAGACGGGGTCGAGGCCGATGGTGTCGAGCACGCGGATGGTCACGACGTTGCGCGACTGGGCGAGCGCGTTCCGGAGCGTGATGTCGCCCAGGTAGTTCTCGCCGAAGTTCTCCGGCTTCCAGAGCTGGGACTTGAGCGTGTTGAAGACGATCGGCGCGTCCTGCACGATCGTGCCGGCGGTGAACCGCTTCGTCTCGATCGCGGCGGCGTACACGATCGGCTTGAACGTGCTGCCGACCTGCCGCGAGGCCTGGGTGGCGCGGTTGAACTCGGTCGCCTTGAAGTCGACCCCGCCGACCATGGCGAGCACGGCGCCGTCGGTCAGGCGGTAGCTGTAGAGCGCGCCCTCGATCGCGGGCGACTGGTAGAGCTCGGCGGCCGCGTAAGGCCCCTTGCCGTCCCACGCCGCGTCGGCGAAGGGCTTGGCCTGCCGGAAGTCGCGGTTCGTGACCTCGACCTTGACGAGGTCGCCCCGGGTGAGGGCGTTCGTGAGGTCGTCCTGCTTGCGGTACTTGCTGTTGCGGTTGGAGTCGGGCTTGTAGGCCCACTCGGTCCACGCGAGCGGGATGATGACCTCGGACTCGCCGAGGCCCACGACCGCGTGTTTCTTCTCGACCGAGACGACGACGCCCTCGTAGCGGGCGCCCTCGGCGAGGCTGGTGTTGACCTTGGCGAGCTCCGCCAGGCGCGCGGTGATGGCGCCCTCCGCGAGGGTCTCCTTGGGGCCGCGCCAGCCGACCTTCTCGTCCGTGCCGGTCACGCCGTCCGTCACCGCTTGCTGGGCCTTTCGTTGCAGGTCCAGGTCACAGGTAGTCTCCACCACGAGGCCCTCGTTCAGCACGCGGTCGGAGCCGTACGTCTCGACGAGGTAGCGGCGCACGTGCTCGGTGAACCAGGGCGCGGTGAGCAGGAATTCGTTGGTGCGCTCGACGATCTCGAGCGGTTTGGCGTAGGCGGCGTCGGCCTCGGCGCGGGTGAGCTTGCCGTTGTCGACCATCTGGTCGAGCACGTACTGCTGGCGCGCCTTGGCCTTCTCGAAGTGGCGGTGCGGCGAGTAGTCGCTCGGGCGCTGGGGCAGGCCCGCGATCATGGCGGCCTCGGCCACGTCGAGCTCGCCGACGTGTTTGCCGAAGTACACGCGCGCGGCGGCCTCGACCCCGTACGCGCCCGAGCCCAGGTAGATCTGGTTCAGGTACAGGTAGAGGATGTGCTCCTTCTCGAACGCCTCCTCGACGCGCCACGCGAGCAGGACCTCCTTGATCTTGCGCGTGTAGGTCTTCTCGTTCGACAGCAGGAAGTTGCGCGCGACCTGCTGGGTGATGGTCGAGGCGCCCTGGGCCTTGCGCCCCTTCGCCGCGTTGCGGAGCACGGCGCGGACGATGCCCATGTAGTCGACGCCGTCATGCTCGTAGAAGCCCGCGTCCTCCGCCGAGAGGAAGGCGTCGGTCACCACAGCGGGGATGGTGTCGAGCTCGACGACATAGCGGCGCTTCTCGTAGATCTCGCCCATCAGGCGGCCCTGCTGGTCGTACACCACCGTGACCGTGGGCGGGCGGTACACGGCGAGGGCCTCGACCGTCGGGAGCTCGCGGGAGTGGTACCAGCCGACGCCGAGCACGGCCAGGAGCGCGACCACGGCGCCGATGAGCGTGAGGGCGGTCCCGCCGAGGAACAGCCGCAGGAACCAGCCGCGCCGCTTCTTCGGCGGCTTGCGCCCGCCCTTGGTCACCGGGCCGCGACCCGGGGGAATGGGGGGCTTGCCCCCGCCGGAACGTGGGGTGCCCGCAGGCGGCACCGCGGCAGGCGCGGAGCGCGACGGGAGCGGGCTCGGGGAGGCCGACCGGGGCCCCGGCGGGACCCGGCCCGGGGAGACCGGCGCGGCCGCGCGAGGCAACGCGATCGGCGCCGACGGCCCGGCCGAGCTGGTGGGGCTGGTGGGGCTGGTGGAGCGGTCCGACGTGGTCGGGCGCGCCCCGCCGGTCGTGTCCATCACCGCGCCGTCACCCGAGACCTCCGGCGCGTCGTCCCAGTGGTTGCGGCCCACGAGCTCGGTGGAGTCGTGTTCGACGATGCTCCGGCGCTCCTTGACGGTGGGCGGGTCGAAGAACGTGGGCGCGGTGCGCGGAAGCACCGGTGCGGGGCCGGGCGCGGGCATCGCCACCCGGGGCGGGAGCTTTGACGTGGGCTCGACCGAGGACCCCGTGGCGGCGGCGGAGCGCGACACGGCGGGGGCGGGCGACGCCCCGGGCGCCGGCTTGCGCGGGCCGAGGTTGGCGGTCGGTTCGATGGGGGGCGGCGGGGGGACGGGGGCGGGCCGGAGCGCCGGGCGCATCGCAGGCTCCGACTCTTCTTCCGCGAAACGTTTGCCCTCTTGGCGCAACGTTTCCATGCGTCCCATCGGATACGTGATCATCAATGCGCGACCACAGCTGCACTGCCTCTCCGTCCCCGGCAAAGGATACGGCTCCTCCAGCCGGATGGGATTGCCGCAGTGGGGACAGGTGATCTTCAGTGCCATGGATGAGCGATCGCGGAAGCTACTACCCCCGCCCCCGATGGGCCGCAAGCAGGGGGGGTGTGCGTCATCCTGCGTCAATGCTTTGATTTCGTTCGGCCTTCGTGCGTGGAATCCGCATATACACCTCTCTTCCGTCGAAAGGCGGCTGGTCGTGTCGCTTGCGCCTGCCCGGGGGCGCGCCTATCTTCCGAGCATACTTCTGACGATACAGCGTTCGATTCTGGGGTCGATTCTGCCGACGATTCTTCCACAGGTCCTGCGAACCACCGGACGCCGTCAGTGCGCAAGCACGGCTCCGACACTCGAGCGGAGCTAGCATGAAGCGGGCAATGGGACGCATGGCCGTCCTCGGGGCCCTCGGGGCCACGGTCTTGACGGGCTACCACTTCACCGCGGGGGCGGCCCCGAAGCTCGCTTCCACGATGCGCGGGCAAGAAGACGAGGGGAGCCCCGGCGGCGTCGCCGAGATGATCCGCCAGATGGCGGCCCTCGGGGGCGGCTATCGGCTCTCCTCCCTCAAGAACCTGGCGTTTGGGGACGACTACATCGTCCAGAACTACGTCGATCCCCAGCGCATCGACTACGCGGCGATGTACCGCTCGGCGCTCGACGCGGTGGAGCGTCGGGTTCCGCAGGTGCTCCTGCGCCTGGAGAACGGCGATCGCCGCCTGCATGTGGCGGTGGGGAACTACACCACGGTGCTCACCGTCCAGCCGCTCGACAGCGTGTCCGCGATGGAGGAGGAGCTCAAGCGCGTGGCGCTGATCCTCGAGGAGAACCTCGACAAGAAGGACGTGCCGCACGAGGACGTCGAGGCCGCGATGATCAACGGCGTCCTGCAGACGCTCGATCCGCACTCGGTTTTCCTCCCGCCCGAGAACTCCAAGAAGATGGAGGAGGACAACGAGGGCGAGTTCGGCGGCCTCGGGATCACCATCGTGCTCAACGAGGGGCAGCTCACGATCGAGTACCCCCTCGAGGAGACCCCCGCCGATCGCGCCGGCCTGCGCGCGCAGGACCGCATCACGCGCATCGAGGGCGAGAGCACCATCAACATGGATCTGGAGGAGGCCGTGTCGAAGATGCGCGGCCCGCCGGGCTCCCCCGTGACCATCACGGTCGAGCGGGACGCGTGGGACGCCCCGCGCGACTTCACGATCGTGCGGGACAAGATCAAGGCCAGCCGCGTGAAGGGCGAGCTGCTCGAGGGCGGCATCGGCTGGGTCTACATCGGCAGCTTCCACATCCAGGTGGAGACCCAGCTCGACGAGGTGCTCACCCGCCTCGCGCGTGAAGCCGGCCCCGCGGGGCTCAAGGGGGTCGTGCTCGACATGCGCGACAACCCCGGCGGGTTCCTCCACCAGGCGATCGCGGTGGCGGACAAGTTCCTGGTCAAGGGCACGATCGTCTCGACCGTCGAGCGCAACGGCAAGAACCGCGATCAGCGGAACGCGGCCCCCACCGGCACCGAGCCCGACTACCCGATGGCGGTGCTGATGAGCGGCAACAGCGCCTCCGCCGCGGAGATCGTGGCGGGCGCGCTCAAGAACGAAGAGCGCGCCATCATCATCGGCGAGCGCAGCTTCGGGAAGGGGTCGGTGCAGAACCTCTACTCCTTCACCGACGGCTCCAAGCTCAAGCTGACCGTGGCCCGCTACCTCACGCCCGGCGATCACTCGATCCAGAGCGTGGGCATCCCGCCCGACATCACGGTCGAGGGCGCCGTGCTCCTCTCGCCCCGCGAGATCGAGATCGAGGAGGGCGGCGTCAAGCGCAAGGAGATGAGCGGGCCGCGCGTCTCGTTGTTCGCCCGTGACCGCCTGCAGCGCGAGGCGGATCTCGAGGGTCACCTCGTGAACGACGAGAACCTGGAGACCCCGCCCGTCTACGGCATCCGCTACCTCGCGCCGCTCCCCGCCGAAGGGGAGGACGAGGCCCGCACGGATCGCCGCGATCCGCGCAAGGACTTCCAGGTCATGTTCGCGCGCGACGTGCTGCTCGCGGCCCACGGGTCACGCCGGGCCGACGTCATCCGCGACGCCGCGACGGTCGTGGCCGCGCGCTCCAAGGCCGAGGGCGCCCGCATCGAGAAGGCGTTCGACGACCGTGTCGGCATCAACTGGGACGCCTGCGCCAACCCCGACGCCGCCAACACCAAGCTCGAGCTGGCGCTGGGCGCCGACGGCGTGCTCGACGCGGGGCAGCTCGAGATCGTGAAGCTCACCGTCACGAACCTCGACAGCAAGCCCCTCTGCCAGGTGGCGGCCGTGAGCAAGAGCGGCAACGACGCGCTCGACGGGGTCGAGTTCTACTTCGGCAAGATCCCCGCCGGCGAGTCCCGTAGCTACGAGACCAAGGTGCGCCTCACCGACGGCTACCCGACCGAGGTGTCGGTGATGGACGTGGCGCTGATGGACGCGTCGCGCAAGGCGCTCGCCGCGGCCTCCCTGCCCGTCAAGACGCAGGGGATCGACCTGCCGCGCTACGCCTGGAGCTGGACCTTCTCCGACACCGCGGGTGGTGACGGCGACGGCACGGTCGAGGTCGGCGAGACCATCGACATGAACGTCGACGTGCTCAACCTCGGTCCCGGCACCGGCGGCGTCGCGACCTTCGAGCTGAAGAAGGACGTCGCGATGGGCAAGGCCGTCGAGCTCCGCGGCGGCAACTTCAAGCTCCCGCGGCTCGCCCCCGGGGCACGCGCGACCGGCAAGCTCTCCTTCCTCGTGACGAAGGCGCCGAGCGACAACGCGCCCATCGGCCTCGAGCTGCGCGTGCGGGACGCGGAGCGGTACGACTACGCCTCGATCATCAAGGGCGAGTTCTACAACTACTACACGCAGACCGAGACCTTCAGCGTCCCCCTCGGCAGCGTGCCGCCGGCCGGAAAGCGCGAGCCGCCCAACATCACGTTGTCCCGCGCGCCGGGCCTCACGAACCCGCAGGGGGAGGTCACGATCTCGGGCGTCGCCACCGACGACATCGGCGTACACGACGTGATCGTGTACCACGGCGCCCAGAAGATCGCGTACGCGGGCGGCGGCGAGGGGACCGGCCTCGCGTCGGTGCCGTTCACCGCCACCGCCACCCTCGAGCCGGGCAACAACCTCATCGTCGTGCTCGTGCGGGACTCCAACGGCCTCACCTCGACCCGCGCGGTCGACGTGTACCGCCCGCCCGTGTCCACGGCTGCGGCCCCGCTGCCCGTCGAGAAGAAGTCGACGCCGTAGCGTCCGGCGCGCTTAGGGCGCCCAGGTGAGCGAGAGGCCCGCGGACCAGTCGTCGCGGGTCTCTTCGCTCACGAGATCACCGGTCTTCTCTCGCGAGGGCCACATCAGCAGGTTGGAGCCCTTCACACGCACGCTGAAGTGTTCGCCGAGGCCCTGGCTCACGACCAGATCGAGGCGGTGCACGGGCATCTCGTACACGTCGGGGATGCCCGCGGTGCCGACCGACACGATGCGCGGGCCGAACACGTTGTAGAGCGCGGCGATGTTGGTGCGCGAGGTCGGGTTCTCGTACGAGAGCTGCGCGTTGACGACCCAGGGCGACTGCCCCTGGAGCGGACGGTCGGTCGAGGTCTGGTTGCCGCCGGTCTCCGAGAGGTCGACCCGCGAGGCGATGACCGACACGTTGCCGGAGAGGTAGAGATCGTAGAGGTTCCGGTTGATGAAATCGAGGCGTTTGCGCAGGTCGAGCTCGCCGCCCACGTTGGTGGCGGAGGTCGCGTTCGCGAAGGTTCCGACGCTCCCGGAGACCGCGCTCACGGCCACGACCGACTCGATCGGGTGGTCGAAGTACTTGAAGAAGCCGCCCACCGAGATCGACTCGCCGGCGGAGGGGTACCACTCCCACCGCGCGTCCACGTTCTCGATCGTAGCGCGTTCGAGCAGGGGATTTCCGTAGAGCAGGCGGCCGCTCCGGTAGTCGTAGTACGCCACCTCGGAGAGCTCGCGGAGCTCGGGGCGGGAGAGCGTGCGGCCGTAGCCGACGCGCACCTGCATGCCGTCGGGCACGTCGCGCGGGCCGAGGCCGAAGGTGAACGTGGCGGCGGGGAGCACGTCGACCGTCGCGACGTCCGCTACGATGGGCGCGCCCTCGGTGTCGAACAGCTCGAAGGTCCGCACGGTCTGGCGGCTCTGCTCGACGCGCACCCCCGCGAGCGTACGGAAGCGGCGCGTCCACGCCACGTCGCCCATCGCGTAGCCGGCGACGATGGACTGGCCCGCGGTGTAGTCGTCCGCGCGGGTCGTGTTCTCCTCGAGCTCGAGGTAGCCCGCGTCCCCCTGCGCTTCGGCGCCGATGTTCTCGGCGACGATCACCTCGTCGATGGGCGCGCCGAGATCGATGCCGTCGCTGCCCTGGAACTGGTAGTTGAAGCGCCGGATGCCGGAGGTACGCTCCTTCACGAGCACCTTGGCGCCGGCCTTGAACGAAAGATCCCCGGCCGGCCGCGCGATCTTCCAGGTGGCGTCCAGCCCGCCGTCGTGGTGCGTGTCCGCGAGCGTGCCGTAGAAGATGTCGTTCCACGAGCCGCGCTGGGACAGGACGTAGCCGCTCTCCGTCGCGAGGTAGGTGTACTCGCGGCGGTCGGGCTCGGCCTGGTTCGCCAGCCCGAGCGCGTAGCGCGCTTCGAGCGCTACGGGCCCGATCGGCACGGCGAGCGCGACCTGCTCGACGAAGAGCTGCTGCTCCTCCCAGCCGATGCGGGTGTTGCGCGTGTCGTTGCTGCCGGTGGGATCGTCCGCGTCGTATTCGAGCGCGGTGGCCGTGCTGTTGCGGTTGAGCAGGGTGGTCGACGTGAGGCTCGCGCCCTCTCCCCAGGAGAGGCCCAGCGACAACATCCCGCCGAGGCGCACCCGGTTGCTGGTCTCCACGAACGTCGTGTGGCGCCGCGCTTCGAGCACGTCGTCCGTCACGCTGTAGAGGGTCTGGAACCCGTCCTCGACATCCCACGCGTTGGAGAACACGACACCGGCGAGCGCGCCGAGCTCGACGCCGCCCAACGACCACTTTCGCCCGGCGGACACGTTCAGGCCGAGGTCCGGGGGGAGCGTGCGGGGGGTGAGCGCCCACCGGTTGGGGAGCGCTTCGCCGAAGGCCTCCATCTCCTCGGCGGTGTACCCGTCCTCGGAGAAGATGCCGCCCGTCTTGAGCGGGCCGCGCTCGCCCGCCGCGGTGAACGAGTCGGGGAGCGCACGCGAGGCGTTGCCGAAGCCGAAGAAGTCCGTGGGGCCGCCCTGTCCGACCTCGGCCTCGGTGAGCGTGGTGCCGCCGGCCCAGCCGCCCGACACGGTGACGTTGAGGACCGGCTCCTCGGGGATCTGGCGCGTGCGGATCTCGACGACGCCGCCGCCGAACTCGGCGGGCCTGTCGGGCGAGAACGCCTTCTGGATGACGACGGAGTCGAGCAGCGCCGTCGGGAACAGGTCGAGCGGGACGACGCGCTTTTCGGGCTCGGGGCTCGGAAGCGACGAGCCGTTCATCAGGGTCGAGGAGTAACGATCGCCGAGTCCGCGCACGTAGACGTACTTGCCGCCGATGACGGTGAGGCCGTTGACGCGCTTGAGCGCGGTGGCGGCGTCGGTGTCTCCGGTGCGGCTCATCTGCTCGGCGCCGACCACGTCGGTGACGGTGGCGGACTCCTTGCGTTCGCGCAACAGGACGACGGTGCCGCCGGGGCGGGAGGCTGCGTTGATGGTGAGCTCCTCGCCGGGCTGCTCGAGGGCGAGGACGATCTCGAGCGCCGCGGTGTCTTCCGTCGTCACGTCGACCGTGCTCGTCAACGAGGCGAAGCCGGCGCGGAGCACGGTGAACTCGACCGCTCCGACGGGGACGACCAGTCGGAAACGGCCCTCGTCGTCGGTCAGCACCTCGGCCAGGTGCCCGACGACCACGATGGACGCGCCCGGGACGGGCAGGCCCGTCTCGTCGAGCACGACGCCGACGAGCGGCGCGGTGACGACGGGCGTCGGAGCCTCGATCGCGGGCTCTACCGAACCCTCCTCCGCGTGAACGAACGAGGCGAGGGCGAGCAACGTGAGCATGGCAGGCTCCGGAGGTGCGATCGGGATTTTTTCGAGGGGAGGGGCGGCGGAAGCTCCGCGCGCCCCAGGACCATCCGGACGCGGACTAGTTCTCCGAGAAGTCCGTCCAGCCCGCCGTCCAGTCGTTGCTCCCGTCGAACGCGCCGATGTACGTCACGGCGGTGAAGAAGCTCCCGGACGGCGCCTGGCCCGCGCCGAGCAGCGGCGAGTTGGAGGTCGGCTGGTAGTTCGCGCCGATCTCCAGGTCCGAGACCTCCAGGTTCCCCGTCCCGGCGGCGAACACGGCGTCCTCGGTGCCGCCCACATCGGCTTCGCCGTCGGCCTCGACCTCGAAGGTGGGCGAGCACGCCAACGCGGAGTGCGCGATCGCGCCGTCGCCCGTCACGAAGTTCACGTAGGTCTCGGCGTCGCGGATGCCGAGGCAGCCGGAGCTGAAGCCCGTGGCGGCGATGTTCCAGAACTGGCCGGAGGTGCCCTTGCGGGCGAGGATCGCGAGGTTGTCCTCGGCGATGCCCGGCGAGCCGACGAGCGTGACGTTGGAGACGACGGCGCCGGTCAGCGGGGTGGCGGCGTAGTTGTCCTCGTTGTTGTCGAGCTCGAAGCCGTGGTTGCCCGCGTCGGCGGACTGCACGACCAGCGCGAACTGGATCTGGCCCTGGTAGCCGAGCGTCCAGTCGATGTTGTCGTCGCCGGCGCCCGACACGACGAGGTGGCGCACGTTGGGGGCGCCGCCGAAGAACTCGATGCCGTCGTCGAGGTTCTTGTGGATCTGGACGTAGTCGATGACCGTGCCGCTGCCGACGGCCTGGAGCCCGAGGCCGTTGACCTCGTTGTCGGTACTCACCTCGGTGCCGCCGAACTGGATGACGACGTACTTGAGCACGCCGCTCGACTCGGTGTTGTCGTTGCCGCCGTAGGTGCCGGTGCCGCCCTCGCCCGTGGCCTCGCAGGGATCGGCGCCATCGGCGCACGCGTTGATGAGGCCGCGGCCGTTCAGGACGAGCCCGCCCCAGTCGCCGCGGGCGCGGGAGCCGACCGCCTGGTCGGACGTGAACACGATGGGGGCGGAGGCGGTGCCTTCGGCGTGGATCTGGGCGCCGCGCGAGATGACGAGGAGGCCGTTGGTGGCGGCCTCGCCGTAGATCTTCGTGCCGGGCTCGATGGTGAGGGTGACGGGGTTGGTGTCGTCGCCGATCTGGACGAGGCTGCGGAGCAGCCAGGGCTTGTCGGCGGTGAGCGTCATGTTCTCGGTGTAGGTGCCCGAGAGCACGCAGGCGCCGTTCTCCTCGACGCAGGCGTCGGTCGAGGTGTCGGTGTCGTCGGTGTCGTCGGTGTCGTCCGTGTCGGTGCCGGTGTCGTCCGTGACACCGGTGTCATCGGTCTTGGAGTCGGTGCAGGCGACGATCGGGCAAAGGAGGAGGAGCGCGAAGATGGACCGCATGGATCATCCGGGTCCTCGGAGGAGAAGCGGGAACACCGCTGTCCGAGGCTGCCGAATGTAGAGGGGCCATGTTCCGGGGCGGGGAAAGGTGGGTGACGGGCTGGGGCCGAGTTCGCGTCGGCGTCCGACACCGCCCCGAATCAGCTCGCCTTCTCCAGCTTCAGCAGCCCCTGCACCTCGCGCCGCAGGCGCAGCACCTCGTCGCTGTAGAAGCGGTAGGCGCGGGTCGACGCGTTCCGACACTGGTGTTTTCGGAGTGCCAAAGTCGTGACGGCGCGGATGTACGGCCACTGCGGCACCCCGCGCGGCACCCAGGCGCCGTTGCTCCGCTGGAAGTAGCTGGCGATCGCGCGCGCGTGGGGGAGGGGAAGCAGGCCCTGCTGCACCTCGTCGGCGAGCTCGCGGCGGATGGTCGCGCGCTCCTCCCAGAGCGCGAGCTGGAACACGCCGAAGAGGATGAGGAACTCGATCGGGAAGATCGCGAGGTTGACGGTGACGAAGGCGCCGGTCTGCATCATGTCGCCGACGGTGAGCAGGCCGTTCCAGAGCGCGTGGATCCCCATCGCGCCGCCGAACCCGACCGGCAGCGCGAGCAGCTTCCATCCCCAGCCGCGGAAGCGGGCGAAGCCGAGGGACGCGCCCACCCACGAGGTCGCGCAGGCGTGCATCACCGCGGAGAAGAACGTGCGGATCACGACGGTCTGCATCCACGTCATCACGTCGCCGGAGGAGGCGACCTGCACGAAGTAGAGGAAGTTCTCGGTCATGCCGAAGCCGAGGCCCGCCGCCGCGCCGTACACGAAGCCGTCCGACGCGTTGTCGAAGTGCCGCGAGAACATCACGGCAAACAGGATGAGCGCCTTCATCGGCTCCTCGACCAGCGGCGCGATGATTACGGCGGAGAGCTGGTCGGCCATCTCGGCGCCGAACACCCATCCCATCGGCATCATCAGCGTTGTGCTGCCGATGAGCGACAGGAAGATGGAGCCGATGGCGCCCCAGAGGAACGTGAGGCCGAACAGCCAGAGGGGCTCGCGATCGTGGCGGTCCATCCACCAGACGAACATGAGGAACGCCAACATCGGGACGGTCGCGCAGACGACCGACAGGAGGGCGAGGAGGATGGACATCGGGGGCTCGCGGAGGCGGCCAGCCTACCACCTGAACATCCAGTGAGGCAGGCCACGGCGGCGCGAGGCCCGTTGCGCTACAAGAGCGCGAAAGAGGATCTCCCATGGGCATCATCGATCGGATCAAGCGTCGCCTCCCCATCGTCGGCGGCTCCCCGGCCCCCGCCCCCATCCGCAAGGTGACGCTCGCGCCGATCCGCGCCGAGGAAGAAGAGGAGAAGGAAGAGCTGTCCGCGCGCGGCAACAAGCCCGTGGCGGCCTACATCGACGAGCTCATCAAGGGCAACGGCGTCGTGCTCTTCATGAAGGGCTCGCCCCAGTCGCCCCAGTGCGGCTTCTCGGCGGGCGCCAGCGCCATCCTCAACAGCTACGGCAAGGCCTACGCGCACGTGAACGTGCTCGCCGACCCCGACGTGCGCGAGGGCGTCAAGGACTTCTCGAGCTGGCCGACCATCCCCCAGGTGTTCGTGGGCGGCGAGTTCGTCGGCGGGGCCGACATCCTCAAGCAGCTGCACGAGAGCGGGGAGCTCAAGGAGCTCATCGCCAAGGCCTACCCGGCCGCGTAGACGCCGCGGGGCCCTCTTCCGGCCCAGCGCGTCAGCTCCGCGACCCCGGACGCCCCGCCCGCGCCTGCTCTTCGGGCGGCCAGGGGCAGTGCCGGCACCCGTTGCCACAGCACGTGCCGCGCCGCCGCAGAAAACCCGCGGTCAGCACGAAGTAGCCGGTGAGCGGATCCATGTACCCGTCGCGACGTTGGGCCTCGGCCGCGTCGTGATGGCGTTGGGCCTCGGCCGTGGGAGGCGCGGGAATTCGGCTCATGAGGGGGCGGTGACCGGGCGGTGGGAGACGCGCGGCACGAGCGCCAGCGCGGGCAACGCGAGCAGGAAGGTAACCAGGAACCACTCGGCGTAGCCGATGCGCGCCACCGCGACGCCCGAGATGGACCCCGCCAGCGTGCGGGTCAGGCCCACGATGCTCGTCAGGATGGCGAAGCGCGTGGCCGCCTGGGCGCCGGTGGCCGCGCGCATCGACAACGCGAGGAGCGCGGCGGTGCCGAGGCCGGCGGTGAGGCTCTCGCAGAAGCTGGCGAGGTAGCAGGCCCAGCGCGTGCCCACCGTCGCGGCGCCCGCGTAGCCGAGGTTGGAGAGCGCCTGGAGCGAGCCGAGGAGCAGCACGCCGCGGGCCATGCCGATGCGCGAGAGGATGTCGCCGCCCACGAGCGCGCCGACGGAGACGAGCACGGCGCCGGCGGTCGTGGAGAGGAGCCCGACCTCCGTGGCGGAGAGCCCCGTGTCGAGCAGGAAGAGCTTGACCATGGGGCCCATCGCGCTGTCACCGAGCTTGTAGAGGAGCACGAACGCGAAGAGCAGGAGGGTGCCCGGCTGCGCGACCCAGTCACGCAACAGCCCGAGCCAGTCGGCGGCGGGCGTGTGCGGCGCGGGCGGCACCGAGGGGATGCGGGTCAGGACGACGAGGAGGACGATTAGCGTGATCGCGACGGCACCGAAGGCCCAGTTCCAGTCGAGCTTGTCCCCGAGGACGACGGCGCCGCCGCCCGCGAGGGCCATGGCCCCCCGGTAGGCGGCAACCCGCACGCCGGTCATGCGTCCCTGCTCCTCCGCGGGGACCACGGAGACCAGCCAGCCGTCGATGGCGATGTCCTGGGTCGCGCTCGCGATGGCGAGGAAGAGGAGCGCCGGGATGAGCAGCGCGGGCGTGGGCCCGAGGATGGGCAGGAGGGCCACTGCCGAGGCGGCGCCACACAAGCCTGCGGCGATCCAGGCCGTGTAGCTGCCGGCGCGGTCGACGGCAGGGGCCCAGAGCGCCTTGAGCGTCCACGGTAGGCCCACCAGCGTCATCATGCCGATCGCGGTGGTGTCGACCCCGTTGACCCGGAGCCACACGGGCACGAGATCACTGACGACGCCGTAGGGCATCCCGGACGCGGCCTCGAGCGCCACGACCGCGGCCAGCAGCTGAAGTCTCGTCGGGAGGGGGGTGGCGGTGCCCATGACCGCGGGGCTGTAGCACGGCGTTCGGAGCGACGAGCCCCCGGTCACCAAGGGGTCCTACGCCCAGCCCACGCGCACGAGCCCGGTCGCCTGGTTGGGGAGCGCGAGCCCGTCGGAGAAGCGCGGATGCGGGCCGGCGCGCAGGGTCCGCGGGCCGACGGGGAGGGTGCGGGGCAACGCTCCCTCGGTGACCGCGAGCGCCGCCGCGCGGAGGGCGGGAAATCCGAGCCGCGGATCGCCACGCCCGGGCACGACCGTCGCGAGCTCGGGACGCCCGACCACGTCCGCGAGGCCCACGGTCACGAGCTCGATGCCCTGGGCCCCATGGGTGAGCCGCACGGTCACGTCGGGGAGGGGGCCGCCCTCGGGAAACAGCCGTGCCACGCCGTCGGTAGGGCCGATGCCGAGATCGTAGTGTGCCGCGCGCACCAGCCGGACATGCTCCAGATCGGCGGTCGGATCGGGCCACGGGCCGCACCACCCCAGCGCCGCGAGCGCGAGGAGCGCACAGGCCTGCTTGCGACGATCGGCGCCGGAGCGCCCGCCGAGGCGGTAGGAGACCGAGGCAGGGGCCCGGCCAGCCGCCATGGCGACGAGATCGTCCGGCGTGCAGCGGATCACCGCGTCGACCAGGGTGTCGAGGGGGGAGGCGTCTTCGGCGGCGTGCAGGCCGCGGTCGCGGATCAGCCACGTCGTCTCCCCCGCGACCAGCGCGAGGACCGGGCGCTCGTCCCAGAAGCGCCGCCGGGTGAACGGGCTGGTGACGAGGCGCTGGACGAGCGCGGGCTCGAGGCCCATCGGGAGGCTTGTCAGGAGGCTCACAGGTACTTGCCCGTCCGCGAGGCCGACGCCGCGCGGATCATGGCGGGTGGCCCCTCCGCGATCACGCGGCCGCCCGCGGCCCCGGCACCCGGACCGAGCTCGACGAGCCAGTCGCAAGCGCCGAGCAGCACGGGGTCGTGCTCGACCGCGAGCACGCTGCCGCCTTGCTCCACGAGCTGGCGGAGGGCCTCGACGAGCAGCGCTACGTCGGCCGGGTGGAGGCCCACGGAGGGCTCGTCGAGCAGGTAGAGCGTGCCCGGCACGTCGCCCTTCTTGCCGAGCTCGCGCGCGAGCTTGACGCGCTGGGCCTCGCCGCCGGACAAGGTGTCGCCGGGCTGGCCCAGGGCGAGGTAGCCGAGGCCGAGGGCGTCGAGCGTCGCGAGCGGGCCGGCGATCTGGGGCACGGAGGGGAACAGCGCGCGGGCGTCGCGGACGGGCATGGCGAGCACGTCGGCGATGCTGGCGCCCTTCCACGTGACGGCGAGCGTGGCCTCGTCGAAGCGGCGCCCGTCGCACACCTCGCAGGGCACGGTCACGTCGGGGAGAAAGTGCATCGCGACGCGCCGAACGCCCTCGCCTTCGCACGCCTCGCAGCGCCCGCCGGGCACGTTGAACAAGAAACGCTCGGGGCCGAAGCCGCGCACCTTGGCCTCGGCGGTCTTCGCGTAGAGCTGGCGGATGGGGTCCCAGATGCGCGTGGCCGTGGCCGGGTTGGAGCGCGCCGAGCGGCCGAGCGGCGACTGGTCGACCCGCACGAGCCGCGTGATGGCCTCGGCGCCCGCAAGGCGCGTGTGCGGGAGCGGCTCCGGCCCCCCGAAGCCCAGGCGCCGTGTGAGCGCGCGCCCCAGCGTGTCCTCCACGAGCGAGCTCTTCCCGGACCCGCTCACCCCGGTGACGCCGACCAGCGCGTTCAGCGGGAAGCGCACCTCGGGCGCCTGGAGGTTGTGGCCGGCGGCGCCGGTGAGCGTGAGCCAGCGATCCTGCGGCGAGGCCCGGCGCGACGAGGCGGGGATGGCCTCGCGGCCCGACAACCAGCGCCCCGTCGAGGTGTCCGCGGTGAGCAGCGCTTCGGGAGTGCCGACGAACACGACCTGCCCGCCCGCGCGGCCGGCGCCGGGGCCGAAGTCGACCACGAGGTCGGCCGCACGCACGACGTCGAGGTCGTGCTCGACCACGAGCACGGTGTTGCCGGCGTCGCGCAGGTCGGTGAGCACCGCGACCAGGGCGCGCGTGTCCTCGGGGTGGAGGCCGGCCGTGGGCTCGTCCAGCACGTAGAGCACGCCCGAGAGCTGGTTTCCGGCCTGGGCGGCGAGGCGGAGGCGCTGCAATTCGCCGCCGGAGAGCGTGGCGGCGTTGCGATCGAGGGTGAGGTAGCCGAGGCCGGTGCGGAGGAGGAAGTCGAGGCGGCGGCCCAGCTCCTCCTGCAACGGCGCCACGATCGGGCCGGGCGGCAGCTCGGCGACGTACGCGCGCGCGTCCACCAACGCCAGGGCCGACACCTCTGCGAGCGAACGCCCGGCGACCCGCACGGCGCGCGCGGCGGGCCCGAGACGCGCGCCGTGGCAGGCCGGGCACGTGCGCTCCTCGACCGCGACCGTGCCCTTCTTCTCGGCCATCGCGACCGCGCCTTCGAGGCGGGGCGCGAGCGTGGAGTCGGGGGGGTCGCCGTGCAGCACGAGGTGCCGCTGCTCCCAGCGGAGCGCGCTCCAGGGCACGTCCGTCGGCACGCCACGGGCGAGCGCCTGCGCTTCGAGCGAGCGCTTGATGGCGCCCTTCCAGCCCTCCACGGCGCCCTCCGCGAGCGTTCGGGCGGGGTCGGCGACGAGGCGGTCGGGATCGACCGAGCGGGTGACCCCGAGGCCCTGGCAATCGGGGCACGCGCCCACGGGCGAGTTGAACGAGAAGAGGCGCGGGGAGGGCTCGGGCAGGTCGAGGTCACACGTCAGGCAGCGCAGGACGGACGTGAAGGTGTGATCCTCCGCGCCGCTCTCGGTCCCGACCTCGGCGATGAGGCTGCCCCGGCCGATGCGGAGCGCGGCGTCGACCGCCTCCTGCACGCGGTCCTTGCGGTCGGGCGCGACCTTGATGCGATCGACGACGACGTCGACGTCGTGGGGCACCCGCGCGTCCATCGGCGGCACCTCGTCGATCGCGACGGTCGCGCGGTCGATGCGGACACGCAGGAAGCCCTGGCCGTTCAGGCCGTCGAGCAGCGCCTTGAGGCTGCCCGTGCGGGCCCGCGCGAAGGGTGCGCACACGACGAGGCGCGCGCCGAGCGGGAGGGCCATCAGGGCGCGGACGATCGCGTCGGCCGGCGTGCGCGTGACGGGCCGGTCGCAGCGTGGGCAGTGCGGCTCGCCCACGCGCGCCCACAACACGCGGAGCAGCTCGTGCACCTCGGTGAGCGTCGCGACCGTGGCGCGTGGGGAAGGGGAGACGAGGCCGCGCTGGGCGACGCCGATGCTGGGGGTGAGGCCGGTGAGCAGCTCGTAGGCGGGCTTGCGGGTGGGCCCGAACTGCTGCCGCACGTAGCTGGAGAGGGCCTCGACGAAGCGGCGCTGCGACTCGGCGTGCAGGGTGTCGAACGCGAGCGACGACTTCCCGCTGCCCGAGGGCCCGGTGAAGACGATCAGGCGCTCGCGCGGGAGGTCGAGGTCGACCGAGCGGAGGTTGTGTTCGCTCGCGCCCCGGATGCGGATGTCCATCGATCTCTGGGGAAGGGCGTGCGAACGTAATCGCGACGGCGAAGGTCGGCGGGGTTCCCAACGCTCCACCCCCGTGGGACGGCGGTCGATCGGTTAGTCCCGCGGCCATGTTGCGCCGCTTGTCACTCGCCTACGGGGTCCTCTCCGGCACCTTCCGGGTCCGGTTCATCCCGCTCGTCCTCGTGTGGCTCTACGGGGGGCTCCGCCTCGCCGTGTTCGTCGCACAGGGGCTCGACACGCTCGTGTTCCCCGCGCTCGCGCGCACCAAGGTGCAGCGTCCCATCGTGATCGTGGGCAACCCGCGCACGGGTACGACGTTCCTGCACCGGTTCCTCGTCGAGAACAAGTTCGGCTCGGGGATGCACCTGTACCGCAGCCTCTACCCCTCGATCCTGCTCCAGAAGGTGCTCCGGCCGATCCTGCCGCTCCTCGAGAAGGTGAGCCCCGCCCGCTTCCACCAGTCGTCCGTCCACGACACCAACCTCTCCTCGGTCGAGACGGACGACGTGTCGGTGTTCTTCCGCTACTTCGACGGGTTCTTCCTCTACGGCTTCTTCCTGGCATGGGACCCGGAGGACCGCTTCGCGATGTTCGACCCGAACCAGCGCGACACGACCGCGCGCGACTTCGACTGGCTCGAGGCCGCGTGGCGGCGCAGCCTCGTGGCGCAGGGGTCGGACCGCATCGTCGCGAAGCTGTTCTCGACCGGCCCGCGCACCCCGGCGTTCCTCCAGCGCTTCCCCGACGCACACATCCTCTACATGGTGCGCGATCCGGTCGACGTGATCCCCTCCACATTCAGCCTCGTGACCGGCGTGCTCGACAAGGCGTTCGGCTACTCGACGCTCCCGGCGGACGTGCGCAACCGCTACAACGAGCGCCTCTACCTCGCCCTGGTCGACCTCTTCCGCCGCTTCCACGCCGACTGGTCCTCCGGCCGCATCGATCGCAGCCGGGTGATGGTCGTGTCGTACGACCGGATGATGTCGGACTTCGACGGCTTGATGGCCGAGATGATCCCGTTCTTCGACATGCACCCGACCGAGGCGCAGCTCGCGGCGATCCGCACGACGGCGGCGCAGCAGCGCGCCTACGAGAGCAAGCACACCTACAAGCTTGAGAAGTACGGGCTCGACGCCGATCGCATCCGTCGGGACTGCGCGTTCGTGTACGAGACCTGGCTCACGCCGCCTGCCGCGCCCCAGTCCGAGCTCGCCCCGCCCGCCGCCTCCGCCTAGCCGCTCCAGGAGCCCCCGTGGCGCACTCCGTCGACCTCCCCGCCTACCAGGCCTTCCTCCCCGCGCCGCTCCTCGCCGCCCTCGACGCCGCGGCCGAGCCGGTCCCGGGCGTGCCGGGGCTGCGTGTCGCCTCCGGCCTCCAGGCCACGTTTCCGGGCCTCGAGAGCCCCGAGATCCTCGCATTGGTGTGCGAGGTGTACCGGGCCGTGCGGGGCGATCTGAACCGGATCCTGGAGCAGCGTGTCTTCGACCGCGCGTTCATCGACCGGGAAACCCTGGCGTGCGTCGCGCCCAACGCAACGCGTACAGTAAGCGATCCTGCGTACGCGACGGTGGTGGGCCGCTCGGACGCCGCGGGGCGCGTGGTTGTCGGGCCCTCGGACGTGCCTCTGGACGCGCCGCCGGTCGACGTGCCCGCGTTTTTGCGCGGCTCGCAGGTGACGTTGTTCGGCCCGCCCGACTCGGCCAAGCTCTCCGTAAACGCGATGAACGCGCTGCACCGCCGCCGCGCGGACGAGCCGGACCTCGTGCGCGAGCTGGTGGAAGCGTCGGGACAGGTCCCGCGTTGGGGCGCGGACAGCGAGGACAGCAAGACCCCGCGCATGCGCGATCTGCTCACCGCGAGCGAGAACCTCGCCGGCTGCTTCGACGGCACCTTGCGCGTGGAGGACGCGCGCACCGGCCGCGTCTACGCGCTCGCCGACACCGGGCGCGCGCTCCCCATCAAGCGCGTGGCGGGGCTCGCCCTGCCCGACGGCCACCACCTGCTCGACGGAAACCCGCTGCCGCTGCACCTCGTGGAGCTGGTGCAGCACGTGTGGCGCCACCGCGACCGCCCCGAGGCGCTGGTGTTCTACCTGCCGAAGCTCGAGAACGACGAGGAGGCGGGGTACGTCGCGGCCCTCCTCCGCGTCACCGAGGCGGCCGTGGCCGCGCGCCACCCGTCGTATCGCGCAGGTACCGTCCGGGTCATCCTCGTGTTCGAGAACCCGCGCGCGATCTTCCGGATCCGCGAGATGGCGGCGGCGCTCTCCCCCTGGTTCATCGGCGGCAGCCTCGGCTGGCACGATTTCCTCGCCTCCACCGCGCGCCTGTTCCGCCACGACCCGGGGTACCGCATCCCGGTCAAGGCCGACCCGGACATCGTCATCCGCCACATCCGCGAGTCGCATCGCATCCTCGTTCGTGACCTCGGCGCGATGGGCGCGCTCAAGATCGGCGGGATGTACGGCGTGTTGTTCACCGACGACGATCCGGCGTCGTTCTCGGTGAGCATGGTCGGCTTCCTTCGTGACGTCGTGACGCAGATGAAGCGCGGACTCGACGGCTACTGGGTGGCGCACCCCGACTTCGTCCGCATCGGCATCGCCGTGGTCGAGGCGTGGCGCCGCAAGGAGCGCGATCCCGCCGACGACGCGCTGGTCCGCCTCGTGTGCGCGCTCGTCCCCGATCCCGCGGAGCAGGCCCCCCTGCTGGCGTTCGTCGCCGGGCCCGACGCTCCCGGCCTCGCCCAGGACGATCCCCGCTACCGCCGCGCCGTGCTCGCCGCTGAGCTCGGCGGCTCCTCGGTCATCGCGAACCACGACCCCGAAGAGGTGCGCTACAACGTGTTCCAGGCGGTGCAGTACCTCGCCGACTGGTTGTGCGGGAACGGCTGCGTGGCCCTGCCCGCGACGATGCGGAACGCCCGCGGCGAGATCGTGAACGTGCGCATCATGGACGACCTGGCGACCACCGAGCGCTCACGATGGGAGCTGTGGGCCGAGCTGCACCACGGCCGCGTCTCCCTCGCGCTGTTCGACCGCATCCTCGACGAGGAGCTCGACTTCGTGCGCGCCGGGGTCGACACCCCGCGCAAGCGGGTCCAGGTGCGGTGGGAGGGCGAGGCCGCGCGCTGGTACCCGCTCGCGGGCCGAATCCTCCGCCAGCTCGTCACCGAGCCCACGCCACCCGAGTTCGTGACGGAGCTGCTGATCCCGTTCACCTTCGACCTGGTCCGGGACGCGGAGAACCCCTGGGCGACGGCGAAGGAGCTCTGTCCCGGGCGCTACCGGTAGCGCCTGGACCGGAGCGCTACTCCTTCCAGCCTTCGAGCACCCGGTTCGCCTCTTCGATGCCGTGCTCCGTCGTCTCGTCGTCGACGGGGAAGTCGGGCGGCGGGTCGATGATGGCGAGGATGCGCGTGTTCGCGCCGGCGAGCTGCTCGCTCATCGCGGCGATCAGGAGCCGCCTGAGCGCCGCACCGCGTGGTCCGGCGGCGTTCACGAGCGACTGGAAGCCGCCGCGATCCATGGCGCTCACGACGCACGGGCCGAGCGCGATGCAGGTGGCGCTGCGGGGCGAGCCGTCCACGAGGCTCATGTGCCCGAAGAGCGTGGGCGCCTCGAGCGTGGAGACGTGCGTGGAGCCGCCGTGCACGTCGCGCTTCGAGACGCCGATCCGCCCGCGGAGCAGGAAGAAGGCCTCATCGCCGACGTTGCGCTCGCGGAACAGGGTGTCGTCCTTGCGGAGCGGGCGCACCTCACACAACGCGAGCAGCTCCGCGATGGCCGGTGCGTCACGCGGCGCGAGCTCGTAGTTCCGTACGAAGCGATCGGCGATGGCGGGAAAATCCAGGTCGTTGGCCATCAGTCCGATGCCTTGAACCAGCGCGAGAGGCGCTGGGCGAGGGTGAGGGGAGCGGGCTCGGAGGAGCCAGCGGATGGGCCGGGTGCGGGGCGTGGTGCCGCGGGCTTCGCGGCCGGCTTGGCCGCGGGCTTCACGGCTGGCTTGACCGTGGGCCTCGGCTTCTGCGGCCCTCCCGTGCCCCGGGCTCCCGGCGTACGCGGGGAGGCCGGCTTCGCGACGCCGTGCCGCTGCTCGTTCACGACGCGCTGCAGCACCACGTTGGTGGAGCGCAGGCGCTTCGCCATGGTCTCCAGCAGGAACAATTCCAGCGCGATGAGCGCGGGCTGGGTGTCGTTCTCGATGAGCGCCGAGCGCGGGATCCGCAGCAGCACCGAGGGACCGACGGTCGTGACGGTCGCGGAGCGGGCGCGCCCCCGCGCGTAGAGCGCGGCCTCGCCGACGATCTCGCCGGGCCACACGTCCGCCATCACGCGCTGCTGGTTGCCCGACGCGACGAGGACCGACAGGCGCCCGGTCACGAGCAGCCAGGCGTCTTCGGAGAGGGGATCGCCTTGGAGGAACAACACCCGCTCCGCGGGGAACGACACCAGCGTCGTGACCGCGAGCAGCTCCCGCACGGCCGCTTGTGGCACGCCTCGGAAGGGGCCGAGACGGAGGAGCGCATCTTCGTGGGCCGCGGCCTGGGCGGCGGTCGTGCGAGCTACGGGGGGGACGGCGGCCATGGCCGACCGTAGCTCGGGACGGAGCGCGACGTCAAAACCAAATGCTCCGCGCCGTCAGTCCCGGCGCACCAGCGCGAAGCAGAACGGGAGGGAACCCAGGCGGCCCCACGGCTTTCCGATGCTCACGTGGTGGGACACCCGGCGCATGAAGTCGCGAGTCCCGTCGTACACGAGCACCTGCGGCCCCCACCAGTTCGGCACGACCTTGGGCCAGCCCTCGGGCACCTTCCCGTCGGGCACGCGGAGATAGTCCACCACCCAGGCCCCGCGCGGCTCCCACGCCGGGGTGCCGATCGTCGGCACCAGCTGGAAGTAGCCGGGCCCGATCCACTTGCGGGCGTCGCCCTCGTTGTAGCCGAACAGCCGGGGGGCACCGCCGGGCTCGGGCCGCGCGAAGACCTTCTGGAAGCGTCGCGACGCGCGCGGCAACGGCAGCGAATTCCAGCCGTCGTGGGCCACCGGCTCGAGCGGGCCCCGGTCGCGGACGAAGTGGGCCTCGTCCAGGGGCGGGGCGTGGGCGGCCAGCTCGTACAGCCGCGCCAAGGCCTCGCGGCCGCACCCCATCACGGCGTCGAGGCGCCCGGCGTGGTCGAGGGCGTCCAGCTCGTCCCGGAGCGCTCCGAGCGCGGCCGCGGGGTCGAGGAGCTGGGTGTCGAGGAGCTGGGCGTCGAGCAGCTGCGGATCGCGGAGGCGCGCGTCGAGGTTCATGGGGCGGCGCTCCCGGCGCCACGCGGCGCACCGTCGGGGAGGGGAGCCGCGGCCGGCGGCTCTCCGGTGACGAGGGACTCGCCGGCCGGGAACGCGGGCCGCGAGGGCTCGAGGAGGCTGAGCGCCGTGAACATCACGAACGGGGCGCCGGGCCCGGACGAGAGCTCGACCACCACGTTCTCGGCGGTCGACCCGACGGGCGCGGGGAGGTCCCAGCTCGGCGGCGTGGTCGCGATGCCGGCGAGGGGCGCGTCGCCTTCGAACAGCAGCTCGCCGTCGACGAGCAGGCGCACGGTGAGACGCGCGGTCGGGTCCGTGCCGCCGAAGTCCGCGGCCGTCAGCTCCAGGCGGCTGGCGCCCCGGGAGAGGCGACGGAGCTGCTCGGCGCCGACCTGGAACCGGGCCACGTCACCCGGATAGAGCCAACGACCCGTGCGGCACGTGCGGTCCGGCGAGAGCGCCGCGGTGTAGGCCCGGCCGTTCTCGAGCGGGGAGCTGCCGTCGACGGTGGAGAATAGGACGCCGAACGCCGTGTGCATGTAGCCGCCCGGCGACTCCTTGATGAGGCGGGGGGAGGTGTTCGGCCCGGGGAGCGGCACGCCGTCCTCCGAGATGATGACCGGGGAGCAGCCCGCGACGCCCGACACCCGGTACACCAGGTCCGACTCCGGGGCCTCGAGGGCCGAGGAGTCGATCCGCCACCCGCCGTCCTTGGCCGGCCCGACCTTGCCGAGCGGCCCGAGCGGCGGCGGCGTGGTGTCGACCGTGAGCTCGCCCTTGAAGAGGTCCACCGTGCGCCCGGTGTCCGCGCCGCCGACCATGTACCAGGGCGCGGCCTCGTTCCCCGCGACGACGCGCCGCACGAGCAGCCACGGACCGTCGGCCGGAGAGCGCACCTCCACCGTCCAGGGGCCCTTCGGCGCCGGTCCCAGCAGCGTCGCGCCGCCGAGCGTCGCCGAGCCGACGCTGCTCACCGGCACGAGCGGCTCGGTGCCACCCTCCCAGCTGACGACCGCGGGCGACGTGCCCGGGATGGCGACGAGCGCCTCGACGTAGACGGCGAACCCCTCCACCGGGCTGTCCCACCCCGCCACCGCGTCGGCACGCATCGTTGTTCCTGGGTACACCCACAACGCCTCGCGCCCGAAGCGATCGAGCAGTGGGACGGCGTCGCTCACGCCGAGCGTGTACACCCGGGAAGGGACGACATCCGCCGGGCCGCCCGTGGGTGAGAACTTCAGCACCCCGGCCTGGTGGGCGAAGCTGCCCGAGCACGTGACGTCGAACTCCTCGCGCGAGGCGTGGGGCACCAGCGCCACCCCATCCTCGAACAGGAGGAGCGGCGAGACGGCGCCGATGCCGAGGCGGCTGAGCACCGCGTCGGACACGCCCTCGAGCCCCTTCGCGCCCACCTGCCAGCCGCACTCCCACGGCCCCCGCTTGAGCGACGTCAAGGCGGGGAGGGTGGGGCCGGCCCCGTCGCGACGCATCGTCGCGGGGACACGCGGGAGCGCGGCCTGCCGGAACGGCTCGGTGCCGAGCGCGTCGATGTCGGCGAGCTGGCGGGCCAACGCCGCCGTCAGCAGCGCGCGGCCGTTGCTGTTCATGTGGATGCCGTCGCCGTAGGCGGAGGCGGGCAGGCCCAGCGTCGTCAGATCGATGTAGCCGGCGCCCTGCGCGTTCAGCGCGGCCACCATCTCGCGGATCAGCGCCGGATCGGTGCTGTCGTACGTGTCGACCTTCGAGGCGGCGACAGGCGCCTGCACGAACACGATGCGGGCGCCGTGCGCCGCGGCGAGCCCGATGAGATCGGGCACGAGGGTCTGGTCCACCGTGGCGTTGCGCAGGGTGCGGGAGCGGGATTCGGCCTCGGCGATGGGGATGGCGCGGTAGCGGGTGGTGGTGTCGGCGCCGTCGGCCCCGAGCACCGTCTCGAGCGCCGGCTCGGCGTAGGCGCGCCCGGCGGCAAGCAGGCCGTCTGGGCCCGGCGGCGCGAAGAACAGGCCGGCGACCCCGTCGCGGACGCCGTGCTGAAGGGCCAGCAGCGCCTTCGTCTTGCGGGTGCGGACGCGCTGCCAGAAGGGGCTCGCGGGCTCGCCGCCGAACACCTTCAGGTCGAGCACGGGCTCGTGCTCGCCCAGGTAGGGGGCGATGAGCAGCCGCTCGAGCTCGCTGTCGAGGGTGGCCCGCAGCGTCGCGCCGGCGGTTCCGTACACGATCACGAGCCGGGGGCGGAACCCGGCCTCGAACACGCATCGCTCCAGCGAGGCGTACCACAGCGGCGCGCTCGACCCGGGCCCGCCGACCTTCGCGACGGCGCGGATGCCCATCGCCTGCGCGAGGCCGGCGCGGTCGATGTCGGTGCCCGACTTGGAGTTGCCGACGATCACGACATCGTCGCCCGTGCGCTCCACCGCCGTGAGGCACGCCCCCACCTCCGGCGCGACCGCCGCGGCGTCGGCCGAGGCCGCCTCCTCCCGTCCCAGGTACAGGAGAGCGAGCGCGACGATCGCCGTAGGTGCCACCACCGCCAGGACGGCGGCGAGCCTAGAACTGGAAGTAGATGAAGTCATTGGCCGACATGCGAGCGAAGGTGAACATCGCGAGGCCGAAGCTCGCCCAGGCGGCGGTCTGCATCGGCAGGTACCACGGGCTCGTCTCGACACGGGGGAGGACCCACTTCTCCACGGCGAGCGCGAGGAGAAGGGGAGTGGAGAGCACCAACGTCATGCCGAGCACGACGGCGGCGGTCAGGGTCTGCTCGGGCGTGGCGACGAAGGGGTTCTGCGTCAGCAGCGCCACGATCCGCGAGACGTCGAGCTCGCGGAACAGGAACCAGCCGAAGCAGGTGAACCCGAACATGATCGCGATCGCGACGTAGCGGGAGCCGGGCATCGTCCGCAACGGCGCGGGGATGCGCGGCACGACGAGGCGGTACCCCGTCAGCAGCGCGCCGTGGTAGGCGCCCCAGAGCGCGAAGTTCCACGACGCGCCGTGCCAGATGCCCGAGAGCACCATGGCCGCGAACGTGTTGCGCGTGCTGAACCAGAAGCCGCCGCGCGACCCGCCGAACGGGATGTAGACGTAGTCCCGGATCCAGGTCGAGAAGGAGATGTGCCACCGGTTCCAGAAGTCCGATGGATTGGTGGCGAGGTAGGGGTGACGGAAGTTCTCCATCAGGTCCCAGCCGAGCATGCGGGCAACGCCGCGCGCAATGTCGGTGTACCCGGAGAAGTCCGTGAGGATCTGGAGCGAGAACGCCACGGTCCCGGCGATCACCATGGACGTGGAGGGGTCCGCCACGGAGAAGATCTTGTCCGTGTAGGGCGAGATGCTGTCGGCGATGCAGATCTTCTTGAATGCGCCCCACATCGCGAGGGCGAAGCCGGAACGCAGGTTGCCCCAATCAAAGCGGCGCTCCTCCTCGGCCTGCTGGAGCAGGTTGCTCGCCCGCTGGACCGGCCCGGCGACGAGGTGCGCGAAGAAGCTCACCGCGAGGAGGTAGTCGAGCAGGTTCTTGCGCGGCTTCAGCTCGCCCCGGTACACGTCGAACGAGTACGCCATGGACTGGAACGTGTAGAACGAGATGCCCGCCGGGAGCAGGATCCCGAGCGGGGTCAGCGAGTTCGACACGCCGAGCGCGGTGAGCGCGCCAGCGGCGCTCTCGATGAAGAAGTCCCAGTACTTGTAGTACCCGAGCAGCGCGAGGTTGGCGGTGATGCTCACGATGAGCACGAGCTTCTTGCGGTCGGGCCAGCGCTCCATCGCGAGCCCGGCGCCGTAGTCCAGCAGGGCCGCCACGTAGAGCAGGATGAGCCACCACGGGTGCACCCACCCGTAGAAGACGGCGCTCGCGACAAGGAGCAGGACGTTCTGAGCCAGCCGCGCCCGGATTCCCCAATAGAGGGCGAACACGATGGCAAAGAAGGCCAGGAATTCCACCTGGACGAAGGTCAAGAGCGGGCTCCTCGGGCCGGCAGACTATCAGAAGGCGGACGCGACGTCTTCAATCGTCGATCGCGTCGCACCAGAACGGGATCGGCTGGGGGGTGATCGTCGTGTTGCCCGCGTCGCCCGCGAGCGCCCCGGTCGTGAACGTGCCGTAGGCCCCGTTCGTGCCGAACCCCTCGACGACGATCTCGACATCCACGTCTCCGCTGCTGGCCGCGTAGTAGCGCCCGCCGCTGAAGTTCTCGAGGAGCTGCACCGCCACCGTGGTGTTGTACGTGCCGCGCCCGACGAAGGGCTCCCGCACGAACAGGCGCAGGTTCCAGCTGAACTCCGTGCCGCTGTCCGCGTAGGTGAGTTGGAACTGGTTGTTCGGCGGGTGCGAGCACGTGATCGTGTCGAAGCTCACCGACCCGACCGCGTCCCCCGCGAGCTGGAGCGTGAGCGGCAGCGGGCTGTCCGGCAGCTCGATCGTGTCGTCCATGCTGCTGGTGTCGGTGTCCGCGTCCGTGTCCGTATCGGTGTCCGCGTCGGTGTCGCTGTCCGTGTCGGCCTCGCCGGTCTCACCGGTGTCGTCCGACGCCTTGGGGCCCACGCACGCGAGACCGAGGAGCACGAGAAAGGGGGCGACGGGCATGGTTGGGTCTCCGGGGGCCAACGTGTACCGACGGCGGGCGGTCGTCAATCTTCTCGTTGGGCGCGGCGCGCAAAAGGTCCCAGAGGAGATTGACTTCCCCGACGAGGTTTGCACAATCGCCGCGCCATCAAGGAAGCCGATGCCGACTCTTCTCCACATCTCCGCCAGCCCCCTCAGCGACCGTTCCTTCTCCGGCCGCATCGGGGAGGCCTTCGTCGCCTCGTGGCAGGCGACCAACCCCGAAGGGGTGGTCGACACACTCAACCTCTGGACCGAAGCGCTCCCCGCGTTCGACGCCCAGGCCGCCACGTGGAAGCTCAACACCCTGGCCGGGGCGGCCGCCACGCCCGAGACCGACGCCGCGTACGCGCGGATCCGCGGCGTCGCCGACCGGTTCCTCGCCGCGGACGCGTACCTGATCTCCTGCCCGATGTGGAACTTCGGCGTGCCCTACCCGCTCAAGCACTACATCGACGTGCTCGTGCAGCCCGGCCTCACCTACGGCTTCGACCCGGCGCGCGGCTTCTTCGGGCTGGTCCCCAATCGGCCCGTCCAGCTCGTGCTCACCCGCGGTGGCAGCTTCGCTCCCGGCGCCCCGTTCAACCACCTCGAGTTCCAGCGCCCGTACCTCGAGGGTGTGCTCGGGTTCATCGGCCTCACCGACGTGCGCACCGTCGTGATGGACTGCACGGCCTACGGGCCCGCCGTGTCCGATCCGCTCCTCGAGCAGGCCATCCAGGAAGCCGCCAGCTCCGCCCAGGCGTTCTGATGCCGCCGCCGGGCGGGGCGCCATCGCGCTCCGCTCGGCCCGCGCCCGCTCGTGCCCGCGCCGTCAGGCGTTCTTGACCTGCCCGCGCCGTCAGGCGTTTTTCACCTGACTGTGCGCCTGCACGGCCGAGATGATGTGGCACACCCAGCCGAGCAGACCGCCGGTGCCGATCCAGAACCCGGGCGTCAGGATGAGCCAGAAGATGCCCCATCCCCACCGGCCGGCGTAGAACTGGCCGATGCCCGGTACCACGAGGGAAAGGACGGCGCCGATACCGGGATCTTTGGTGCGTAGGGCCATGCGGACCTCCGGCATCGTAATAAGCCCGCGCGTCCTCACCGGCGACCCTGTTGCCTCCCGGTTGGCTCGAGCGCGGCCGCGCGACAGAGGAACACATCGTCGGTCTCGACGTTTCCGGCACCCTCGCGATAATGTCTCGTTACCGATGAAGATCCCCGACCGCCTCCTCCCGTTGCTCGAGCAAGGGCTCATCCACGAGGTCGTGCGCCCGTTGATGAGCGGCAAGGAAGCCGCCGTCTACATCGTGCACAACGCCGAGGCCTACCTCGTGGCGAAGGTGTACAAGGAGGCCAACAATCGGAGCTTCCGCCAGCGCACCGCCTACACGGAGGGGCGCCAGGTCCGGAACAGCCGGCAGCGCCGCGCGATGGAGAAGGGGTCGAAGTACGGCAAGGAGCAGCAGGAGGCGGCGTGGCAGACCGCCGAGGTCGACGCGCTCGAGAAGCTCGGCGCCGCCGGCGTGCGCGTCCCGAAGGTGCTCGCGTTCTCCGAGGGCGTGCTGCTCATGGAGATCATGCTCGATCCGAACGGCCAGCCCGCGCCCCGCTTGTGTGACTGCGATTTCACGCCAGAGCAGGCCTGGAACACGCATCAGTTCGTGGTGCGCCAGGTCGTGCGGATGTTGTGCGCCGGGCTCATCCACGGCGATCTGTCCGAGTACAACGTGCTCCTCGCGGCGGACGGTCCGGTGATCATCGATCTGCCGCAGGCGATCGATGCGGCGCACAACCAGCAGGCCCGCGCCCTGCTCATCCGCGACGTCGACAACCTGACCGCGTTCCTCGCCCGTTTCGCACCCGACCTCGCGGACACCCGCTTCGGCCAGGAGATCTGGGGCCTCTACGAGCGCGCGCAGCTCACCCCGGACTCGGTGCTCACCGGGCGGTGGCGCGGGTCGAACCGCCGGGCCGACACGAACGCGGTCATGCGGGAGATCGAGGCGGCGGCGCGTGAAGCGCGGATGCGACGGGGCTGAAGCCGGGGCGGGGGCGAATCAGCCGCCGATCTGCTTCTTGGCCCGCGCGCTCTTCCAGCGCATGATCGCGTCGAACAGGCGCATGTAGGCGGGCGTGGCACTCGCCTCCGACTTGGGTTGGTACGCGTCGCACACGTACGGCACGTACATGCTCCGCCGCAGGCTCGCCCAGCCGGTCTCGGGGGAGGCCTCGACGCGGTGCCACATCCGGCCGTCGTGCACCGTCAGATCCCCCGGCCAGGTCTCCACGGCCACCTCGCGGCGATCGGGCGCCTGGGTGACGAAGTGGATCTTGCGGAACAGCGTCGACCAGACGCCCTGCGTGTGGGTGCCGGGGAGCAGGCGGAGCCCGCCGTCCGCGGGGCGGATGCGATCGAAGTGCAGGCCCACGTTCAGCATGGGGCCGGGCATCGCGCGGTTGTAGAACACGTCCCGCAGCGCGTCGGTGTGCCACGCGAGGCTGGGGCGCAAGCTGCCCTCGGCGCGGACGTAGCGGTTGAACACCACGCCGTCCTTCTCCTCGTCGCCGATGCGGGCGTCCTCTCCCACGAGGCGGCGGATGGGCTCGAAGCGGGCGTCGCGCACGAACGCGGCGAGGAACGTGCTGTAGACCGAGGTGAACCCCATGCGGAACAGGAAGTCCTTTCCGTCCGGGTCGAGCCCGAACCAGACGGGCACGCCGTACACCTTGGTCTTGCCGGCGGCGAGCAGCTCGGCCTCGATACGGTCGACCTCGGCCAGGATCCCGTCGACCTCGGGGCGCGCGGCCACCCGGTCGAACACGAGGTACCCGTGGCGGGCCAGGAAGGCGTGTTGCACGGGGGTGAGCGCGTCGCGAAGGCGGAAGCGCACGCCGAGGGGGAGGCTGGCGGCGATGCGCGTCGCGTCGGCGGGGGCTGCGGTCAGCAGGGCGCCCTCGTCGAACACCGGAGGGGGCACGTCGGCGTCCACGCAGCGCGGCGGATGCTTCGGGGGCGGGAGCGCGTGGGTCGAGGCGGCGCCGAGGGGTGCAGCGTCCAGGGAGGCGGCGTGCGGGGCGGACATGGGGGAGCTCCAGCGCGTCCGCATTCTAATCAATCGTTTGATTGACTGTCAAGTGGTCGACCGGCTCCGCCGTCTCTACCTTCGAGGCATGAAGCGGTGGCCCGTCGCTCTCCCCGTGGTGCTCCTCCTCGCGTGCGGTGAGCAGCGGGATCCCGACGGCGACACGTTTCCGTTCGCCGACGGCGTCGTCTACGAGCTCGCGCTGGAGCTCCCGCCCGCCTCGGTCGACGCGCTCGTGCACGGCGGCGACTACGTCCCGGCCACGTTCACCTATGACGGCGAGTCGGCCCCCGCGGGCGTGCGCACCAAGGGGTCGAGCACCTACGAGGACCTCGACGGCAAGCCCTCGCTCAAGGTCTCCTTCAGCACCTTCTCCTCCGGCACCACGTTCCGGGGCGTCGAGCGCCTGACGCTCAACAACATGAAGTTCGACGAGACGAAGCTCCGCGAGGCCGCGGCCTACCGCCTGTACCGGCAGATGGGCGTGCCCGGGCCCCGCGCCGGCTATGCGCGCGTCCAGATCAACGGCGAGGACTACGGCCTGTACAGCGTCATCGAGAACATGGACGAGAACTTCCTCGCGCGCGCCTTCCCCGGCGACGCGGGCGGCCAGCTCTACGACGCGGTGTTCAACTTCGGCGATCTCACCGAGGGCGGCGTCAAGAACTTCGAGCTGGAGGAGGGTGACCCGGCGACCGCGACCGCCGCCCTCGGCGCGCTCGTCGACGAACTGGACGAGGGCGACATCCTCGACGTGCTCGAGCAACGCTTCGACCTGGACGCGACGCTCGCCTTCCTCGCCGTCGATCTGTTGAGCGCGAATTGGGACGGCTACTCCCGCAACACCAACAACTTCCTGCTCTACCACGCGCCCGTCGCCGACCGGTGGTCGTTCGTGCCCTGGGGCCAGGACACCGCGTTCCGGGGCGACGGCCGCCTGTACGACGGGATCCGTGCCCGCGTCACGGCGGCCTGCCGAAAGGACGAGGACTGCGCGGCCCTGTTGGAGGAGCGCATCCGGGACACGATGGTGGTCTGGGAGGAGGACGACCTGCACGGGTGGACCGAGCGCCTCTCCACAATCGTGTTCCCGGCGTGTGAATCCGATCCCAGGCGCCACGGTGAGTGTGAGCCGGAGGACATCCTCGACCACCTCGCGAGCCGACCGGACGCCGTACGCGGTGAGATCGGGCCATAGGAGCCCGTGTCTCCGGGCGTTGCGGGGCGGGCCCCGCCCCAGGAACCAAACCCGCCCTACTCCGCGAAGGGGTCCACATAGGCGGCGTTGGCGACGAATTCCTCGTCGTTCAGCGCGTCGAGGAAGGCGAGGAGCTCGGCCTTCTCGGTGTCGGTGAGCGCGAGCGGCTTGACCAGCGGGTGTTTGTACGGGTTCTCGGCGCCGACGCCCGCGTAGTCGCCCTCGGCGATCGTGCGCCCGCCGTCATTGTAGTGCTCCAGCACGTCAACCAGCGTCGCGATGCTGCCGTCGTGCATGTACGGCGCGGTCCAACGCAAGTTGCGTAGGGTGGGGGAGCGGAAGCGGCCCATGTCCTCGGGATCGCCGGTGGTGGCGTACAGGCCCGGGTTCTCGGGCGGGTAGGCGCCGGTGCCGCCGATGTTGTAGAGGCCCGTGTTGAAGAACGCGAGCTCGGTGGTGGGGGCCGACGCGCTCACGAACGACGCGGAGAACGTGGGCCCGGCGTGGCAGTGGTAACACTCGGTGGTCTCGCCGAAGAACAGTGCCATTCCGCGGCGGGCCTCGGCGGTCATCGCGGCGGTGTCCCCCGCGGCGTAGCGGTCGTAGGGCGCGGCGGCGCCGGTGAGCCCGCGCACGAACGTGGCGAGGCCGTAGACGACGTTCTCGACGGAGACCGGCGCGTCGTCATCCGGGAAGGCCGCGGCGAACAGCGGATCGTAGAGGGGGTCGGCTTCGATCCGGGCGAGCGCGTCCGCCTCTTTTCCGGTGAGGCCGAGCTCCGTGGGGAACTCGGCGAACATCGGCACGAGGATCTGCTCTTCGAGCGAGGTCAGCGCGGGGTTGGGCCATGTGTAGGTGGCGTTCCAGGCCACGTTCACCAGCGCCATCGAATTCCGTGGCACGATGTCGCCGGTGGAGCCGACGGGCGTGATCTCCCCGTCCGCGAAGGCGATGGTTGGATCGTGGCAGTCCGAGCACGCTTGGGTCTCGTTGCCGGAGAGCCGTGTGTCATAGAACAGGTGCCGGCCCAACTCGAACTTCTCGGGGGTGGCGGGGTTTTCCGCGGGGACGTTCGGCTCGGGGAAGCCCGCCGGCAGCGGCAGCCCCCACGCGGGAACGGCGGCCGTATCGTCCTTGATCGTGGGGTCACACGCGGCGAGGACGACGAGGAGCATCATGGGAAGGCCACACGCTTGACCGGGGTGTGACAGTGGTTGCACGCGCCCGATGTGGTCGGCCACGGCATCGCGTTGACCAGCGTGCCCTCGCTGTCGTGCACGGTCGGGAACAGGTTCGCGTCGGGATAACCCATGTCCGCGGTCGTGTAGAAGTTGCCGTACGCGTCGATGGGGACCACGCCCACCTCGTTGCCCACTCCCGGCCCGCCGTCCCACAAGCGGATCGAGCCCGCGGAGGCGAGCGTCCCGTCCGCCTCGTAGGCGGTGCCCGCCACTGTGAACAGCCCGCGGCCCGGCCCGTGCGCCTGGTGACACGACTGGCACGATTGGCCGGCGTTGTGGCTGATGGTGGCGCCGGGGGTGCTCTCGAGGTCGACATCCAGCGCGGGATCGCGCTCGTAGCGCGGATCGCCGATGGGGATGATCGCGGGGGTGCCGGTGTCGTCGCTGCCAGTGCCGGCGCATGCGAGGAGGAGTGTCAGCACCATCACAGGGACTCCACCGTGAACACGTCGGCCGCGGGCGCCGTGGTCGAGGCCTCCCAGGGCAGGCCGAGGTGGGCGAGGATCGTGTCACATTCGCCGTCCCCCGTGAACGCCATGCACCCCGACACAAAATCGGTCACGTTGTCGGGCGGCGCGTCCAGGTCGGAGTCCCCATAGAACGTGGCGAGATCGTAGACGACGCGCGACTCACCGGGGTGGAATTCCGCGAGTTCGATCGTGGGAAGATTGTCCTTGGCGCACTCGTAGCCGCTCGCGGCGTCTCCCACGCAGTCGGTCGCGCCGAGGTGGAAGTAGAAGGCGGGGTTGGTCGGCGTCGCCACGTCGATGCGGGCGTATTTGTAGCCGCCGGCCCACGACCACCACAGCCCCGTGACGTTGAGAGGGGGCGCGCTGGTGGCGGCGTCCAGGTGGTTCTGCTCGGGGGGCACGCCCATCGTGAAACGCAGCGCGTGCCAGTCGCCCTCGGGCACGGTGCCGGTGACGACGTTCCGCGTGGCGGGCGAGCCGGTCTCGCAGGACGCCGAACCGTCTTCGAAGTCGAGCAGCGCGAGGTTGTCGCGCTGCCACACGCCGTCCTGGTCGAGCCTGACGAGGGCCTCCGTGCCGTCCTCCGCGATCAGGGTCACGTCGTACACGTAGAAGCGCGCGTCGAGCGCCTCGACCGTGGTGGCGCTGGTGCCGACGCCCTCGTAGTCGATGCCGCAGCCGAAGTCCTCGTTGCCCATGCGGAGCGCGAAGGGGATCTCGACGGACATCTCGGCGGGCTTCTTCTCGTCATCAACGCAGGCGAGCAGCAGGGCGAACAACATGGGGGGAGGCTCCAGGTGCCAGCTTTACGCGCTACGGCCGAACGCTCAACGTGGCAAGGGATCGAAGTGCGTGCCGACGGCCGCGTTCCTCTTCCATACCACCGGATTCACACCACCTGCCGCACCCATCTGCCCTGCGCCGCGGCCGCGCCCTTGGTGAGCGCCTTGAGCACGCTCGTGGCGTTGATGGCCCACCAGACGCCCGCCGCGCCCCATCCCAACGGAAAGGCGAGGGCGAACCCGAGCGGGATGCGGAGGAGGTTCAGGGGCGCCGAGAGCCAGAAGATGGTGCGCGTGGCGCCGGCGCCGGCCAGGATGCCCTCGGCCAGCGCCTCCCAGGCCACGAAGACCTGCGTGAGCCCGAGGATGCGCGCGTAGGTCACGGCCGCGTCGAGCACGGCCGGATCGTCGGTGAAGGGCGCGCACAGCGGCTCGGCGCCGAACCAGAAGAGGGCGCCCGCCCCGAGCCCCAGCGCTGTCGCCATCGGGAAGCCGAGCCGGGCCGCCCGCAGCGCCCCCTCAGGCCGCCCGGCGCCGAGCTCCCGCCCCACGAGGCTCGCCACCCCGAGCGAAACTCCGAGGAACATCGGGTACGTGAACCCTTCGAGCGCGGAGAAGCCGATGCCGAGCGCGGCGTTCACGTGGGGGCCGAGCGGCGAGATGGTCGTGCGGAGCAGCGTCGCGTACACGCCCGCGTAGAACAACGTGTTGATCGTGATCGGCGCGCCGATCCGCATCACGCGCCAGAGCGTGGCGCCGATGGCGAAGTCGGAGAGCCGCGGCTTGAATTCGCCCACGAGCACGTACACGCCCACGCCGACGGTCAGGAACCGCGACAGGCACGTGGCGAGGCCCGTTCCCGCGATGCCCATGCCGAACACGTCGATGAACAGCGGGTTGAGCAGCGCGTTGAGTACCGCCGCCGCGATCTGCAGCGCCATCATCGCGCCCGTGCGGCCGATGGCGACGAAGAACGCGTCGATCAGGGGGTGCACCGCGAGCGGGATGCCGCCGATGGCGAGCGTGCGCAGGAACACGGCGGCGTCCGCGGCGACCTCGCCCTTCAACCCGAGCCCGGCCGCGATCAGGTCGGCCCCGATGAGCACGATCACGCCGAGCCCCACGCCGAGCAGCGCCGACCCGGTGAGCGACGCGCCGAACACGCGTCGACGCAGCGCCTCGTCCCCCGCGCCGGTGGCCCGCGCCATCAGCGGCCCCGCCCCGCCGCTCACCAGCGCGTACACCGCCCACGCCGCGATGAGCACGAACGTACACGAGCCGATCGCGGCTTGCGCGGACGTGCCGATCGCGCCCGCGGCGTACTGATCGATGACACGAAACGCGTTGTTGAGCACCGCCGAGGCCGCGGCGGGCGCGGCGAGGCGGAACAACATGCCACGGGTGACGACGTGGGCGCCCGCGGTGGTTCCCGTGTCGGGTAGGGTCGCGGGGGAGGGGGCCTGGGGCACGGGCGCGGTGTATCGCGGGGCGCGGGCGACGTGATCGGGGAGGCGATCGCGGGTGGCGGCGCGATACGGAGCGCCGCATGCCGTTGACCCCTCGTTACCTCCCCGATCCCCGCTACTCCTCGCTCGGCGAGGGCTTTGCCGACCCCGTGCCCGCCGCCCGCTTTCCGAAGCGCATCCTCCGGTTCCGTAACGACCGCCACGCCGCGCACGTCGGCCTCGACACCCTCACGGACCCCGAGTGGGAAGCCGCGTTCGCCCGCTTCGAGCCGCTCCCCGGCAACCTTCCCGGCCCGCTGGCGCTCCGCTACCACGGCCACCAGTTCCACAGTTACAACCCCGGCCTCGGCGACGGCCGCGGCTTCCTGTTCGCCCAGCTCCGCGACGATCGCGGCCGCCTGCTCGATCTTGGCACCAAGGGCAGCGGCACCACCCCCTGGTCCCGCGGCGGCGACGGCCGGCTCACCCTCAAGGGCGGCGTGCGCGAGATCCTCGCGACGGAGCTGCTCGAGGCGCTCGGCGTCGACACCTCCAAGACCTTCAGCCTCTACGAGACCGGCGAGGACCTCTGGCGCGGCGACGAGCCCTCGCCCACCCGCTCCTCCGTCATGGTGCGCCTGTCCCACTCCCACATCCGCTTCGGCACCTTCCAACGCCTCGCCGCCTACCGCGATCGTGCCCGCATGGAGCGGCTCCTGGCCTATGCGATCGAGCAATATCACCCCGGAGTGGTGGGGCCGGCCGCGTTCCTGTCGGCGGTTGCCACGAAAATGGGGATCACCTGTGGGCGGTGGATGGTCGCGGGGTTCGTGCACGGCGTGCTCAACACCGACAACATGAACATCACCGGCGAGAGCTTCGACTACGGCCCCTGGCGTTTCCTCCCCGAGGCCGACCCCGAGTTCACCGCCGCCTACTTCGACTATGGCGGCCTGTACGCCTACGGCCGCCAGCCCATGGCCGTGCGCTGGAACCTCGAGCAGCTCGCGGTCGCGTTGGCTACGCTCGGCGAGCCATTGGAGGGGGCGCTCGACGGGTACAACCTGGCGGTCTTCGAGGGGATGCGCACCGGGCTCCTACGCAGGCTCGGGCTCGCGTCCGCCGGCGAGGCCGCCGACACCGCGCTGGTGCAGGCGTGGTTCGCGTTCGCCGAGAAGAGCCGGGCGCCGTTCGACCAGATCTTCTTCGATTGGTACGGGGGGTTGGCTAGTAAGAGGACCGTGCGGTCGCCTTGTGCTTCCGCCTATGAAGGGGAGGGGTTCGCCGCGGTGCGGGATGTGCTCGGGGCGTTCGTTCCCGTGGCGCCTGAGCGCTTGGCGGACCCGTATTGGGAGCGCGAGCGGCCGGTCGATTTGCGCATCGAGACGGTCGAGGCGCTGTGGGATGCCATTGCGTACAAGGATGATTGGGGGCCCCTGAATGCGCATGTGGCGGGGATTCGGGGGTTGGGGGATTTGTTGGCTACGGACTGATACGCGGGCGCCCGGGCGGGTCGGCTTCAGGCTCGCGCGCTTTGCGCTCGGTCCGCCCGCGCGGACGCGGTCGGGACCGGCCGGCGGGGCCGGCCGCCTTGCGCGCCCCTGGCGCGGGGAGGGGGGGGGGCGGGGGCGGTAGTCGGGGCGTTCACCGACACACGGACAGCCCTCGACGAACCTCACTCAGCAGTCAAGCTCCCACGCGGCCGCGAGGATCTCGAACTTTTCACGAATCGGAGAAGCCAGCATGCGCTGAACCTCACCCGAGCGGGCGCGAACAGGATGCCATACCGCACTATCTCCGCGCCCGCCCTGAACAGCGTACCGATGTTTCCGGACCAGCTCAACACACGGGTCCACGTAGGCCTGGCCCCGCCCATCCAAACCCCGGTACAAAGCACCTTGAACACGACCACTTCCGCGCTGGAGGTAGATCTTTTCGAGGATGGTGAGGAGCACCCGGGCTCCGAGCGGAATGTCCACGCGCATGAGTTCGGCGGTGTTCTGGGCCGTGACGACGTAGGCGGAAGCCTCGCAGTCCTGAAACCGTTCTTCCGGGAGGTCATCCGGGCCCGCTCGCCCCGTGATCTTCCCGAAGCTGCACTCTTCGAACCTGGGGAGCGAGGACAGGTCGAGCAAACTGGCAAGGAGCAACTCCTCAACAACAGCCCCCCGCACCACGAGCATCGACAAGTCTACCGACTCACCCGTGAAAGTCCACTGCGGAAGCCAGACACCCTCCACGACAATCCGCTGCTTCGTCAGAGGGATGCCGGCGATGTGCATTGAACGCACGATGTCAGCAACGAGCGGAGCGCCGATACGCTCCGCCTGCTGAGCCGCGGCCACGTACTGTCCTTCCGACATTCCAGACGCGCGGTGGGCCACCGACTGGCAGCCGAGTTCTCCGAGACAGACCCCCAGCTCCGGCGGCAGCCGCACGGTGTACGGGTCAACGAGGAACGCGTAAACATCCCCGGCCTTTGCCGCCTCCGCCAGATCGTTGTCGATGAACACGCGGGCTGACTCGTCGCCCTCGGCCGCACCAAGACCCGGCAACCGTTGAAGGATTACGAGGGCACGATCATCCGGCGAATAGCCACACACCTGCGTGAACGCACTGATCAGGTCGCTGGGCGAGAGAGGCCCCACTCCGCTGGGCTTTTCACGGGCGATCGTACCAAGACGCTCGACCACTCGCCGAACAGTATCCCCATCGATCCCCGCCTCGATAGCGGCCTCGCGGTTGCAGATACCCGTAAGAAGCCGGTCCCAACCGGCCGCCGCAGAGAGTCCGCTTTCCACGGAGAGCACATCCTCGAGCAGTTTGCTGGAGACGAGGTAGCTGAGCAGGAACGGGCGTGACGGAAGCCACGCCGGAACCTCTTCATTCCATCCCGAATCGGAGAGGTACTTCTGCACCTGCTCGACGCTGAAGTCGTTAAGAGACAACACCTGAAAGGCCCAGTCAAGCCCGAGCGCAGCAATCATCTCCTTGGGGCTATCGAAGTAGTGGAGCCTCCCCGTGAGGAGCACTCCGCCGGTCGCGGGACTGTCCGCAATGAAGCGGCGCACTAACTCCATAGAACGGTGACGAATCTCCCTCAACTTCCGGCTCTTCTCCGACCAGCCCAACGCCGCAAGTTCGTCAAAACCGTCCATCAAGAGAACCGCGTAGCCAGAACGCCACGCGCGCACCAAGTCGCTCGCTCGGTCGTAACCGATGCGTCGCGCATGGCGCTCCAAGGCCTCCACAGGGTCGGTTTGACCCTGATGATCGCGCAAGTTGAGCAGAATGGGGAACACCCGACTCTTGCTCTGCTGGAAGCGCGCGGCGAGATGATTGAAGATCTCTCGCGTAGTCATAGACTTGCCCGCCCCATAATCGCCAACGAGCACGTAGCTCGCCTCGCGTTCGGACAAGTTGGCCACGATCTCCTTCACCGATACCCGCGTATCTTCGGTCAAGGCGGCGATTGTGAGAGGCACATACGGCGAGTGGATTACCGGCTTGCCAGTGCCGCGGATCGCGGGCGCTACCAAACGGGTACCGCTTTCTATTGTCGATATACCTATTCGCATCGACCAATCGCGACCGGAACTGTTCGAACGCCATGACTACAACCGCGCCGGACTTCTGCGCCGCGGTGCGCTGGTCGGCGGTAGGCTCTTCCTTCGTGACGATCCAGCCCTTCACGCCGCGGTCAGGGTACCTGCTCCGGAGCGTGGGCACAAGACGATCGATCTTCCCGCACTTGTCCTGGACGTAGCTTCGGGAGCGCGACACCGTAGCCTCGACGATGTGGACGACCTCCTCAGTGATGAACACCCCATCCCGCTCGCGTCCATCGAGGAGAAGCGCCCCCCCGATCTCGGCGGAGGGCCACAGAGCCCGCGCAACGCGGCGGACCTCGTCTTCAAAGACCTTGTGTTCGTCGTTATCAGCCATTTGCTCACTGTAGGCGAATGAGCTCCAGTGTGCAAGGGCCACCCGTCGTTCTTGCCCCGACCCGTCTATCGAGGATCGGCTCGCGGACGCCAACGTTGAGCCTTCGGGCCGTCCGTACGTCGGTGAACTGGCCGACGTGCCGCTCGAAACTGGCGAAGACGCCAGTTTCGGCCCGGGCGCCGCCAAGCATAGTCGCGGTTCTCCACGGTGTCGAGGCGCGCCCGGGACATGCGCCCCCCGTCGAGGACGCCGGGGGGACGGCGCCAAGATGGCCCCGCGCGGGGACGCGCGGGAGGCGCCTCGCACGTCGGCAGTCGTCTTCGCGTTCCATGAAAGTGCGCCATGCCTCGTCGAGCGGTTTCGCTACCTCCAACAGAGCAAGTAGGTCTCCATCGACTCAACTACTTGCTCGTCTACGAGGACTACGCTAATGGACTCGCCGAGGATACGCCTTGCGCTCCAGCATACTTCGAGATCACACGTTGGCCCTAGCAAGGTTGCGCTAAGTCCTCATGGCGAACCGGAACTGGTCAGCAATTAGAACCGGTGAAACCTTTGAGGCGCTTCTATCCACGCTCGTCTATTTCGAGGATCCCGCGACAGCCGTGCTATCAAGGGCAGGCGTGGACGGTGGGCAGGACGTGATCTCCGGAGACGGCGAGACCGTCTACCAAGCGAAGTTCCACAGTTCGCCTTCTGCCAGCAAGGTGATTGCAGACGCCAAGGCAGAGGCGGAGAAAATCAAGCGCTACAAAGACCCTTCGCATCCACGCCAGGCACAATGGTCAGGAGTCAAAAACTGGCGTTTAGCTACCAATGCTGAGTTCAACACGGCTGATCACCATCGTTGGCTTGCTGAAGTTGAACCACTCTTTGGCGCTCTCGCGCTGACTGCTGCGTATTGGGAGCGAGGACATCTCGACGCACTGCTTGACAAATACCCGGAGGTAAGTCGGTCCTTCTTCGGCGGGGAACCACGCGCCGTGCTCACCCTAACTGAAGCCCGCGCCCTGATCGAGCGGGAGATCCACTTCTTACCGCGCGCCACGCACACCGTTCTCTACGGACGGGACGCTGAAGTGGCGGCCGTGGTGGAATGTGTCAAGACCGGCACGGGGCAGTTCCTTGTACTACACGGCCCAGGCGGCGTCGGAAAGACTCGCCTGATGCTAGAGTCCGGCGCCGCGCTCGCCGCCCAAGGATGGCAGGTGCTCTGGGCGAACAAGGAGACCATGCTCTCCGGACGCTGGTATGACGGACTAGTAGCCGAGCGCCCGACCGTTCTCTTGGTTGACGAGCCTGATGACGAAAAGCTTCTAAAGCAACTCGTCGAGCAGGTGGGAGTAGGACGCACGACAAGGTGGCAAGTGATTGTCACCGTCCGCTCGCCCAAGGATCCGGTACTGAAGTTCATGGGCCGCGGTCGCAACAGATACGCACGATTCATCGAAGTGGATAGGATTGCGGAGCCCGCAGCAAAGGCGTTCGCCAAAGACCTTATCGAAGGCTCCACTATCCTCTCAAAGGAGACGGAAGGGTGGAAGGTTGACGCGTCCGACCGGCTATCGCGCCAATTCGACCGCTTCCCAATTTGGATCACGCTCGCGGTGGAGTTGCTTGAACGCAACGGCTCTCTCGCCGCGCTCCCCTCGTCCGCGGAAGATCTGGCAGAGGCATACCTTACGGAGATTCTCCGTCAGCAGGACGAAGCCCCACGGGGCGCCCTCGAAGCGCTGCTCCGTTGGCTCGCACTCCTGGAGACTGTAAACAACGAAGACGACGGTGAGCTTGAGTCTCTTCGTGAGGTAGCGCAGCTCGACTCGAAGGCGGCGCTCCAAGCCTGTCTTGACCGTCTCGTTCAAAGGCGCGCGGCAATGAGGCGCGGAGCCAGATCCCGGCTTCTCGAAGTGAAGCCTGATGTGATTCGGGACCACATTCTTCGACGCTGGCTCTTACAGCGTGTCGAGTACCCCACGCCCGCGCTACTTCCAACCGGCGACGCGATTGCCTTAATTTCTGTTGTAGTGGATGCTATTGCGGACGGATCCTTCAGTGATCGGCACCGGCGCGTGCTCCGGTCGATGGCGCGATGTGAGGCGCTTCTCGACGTAGGGGAACCTGTGCGCCTCCTGGACGCATTCTTTCAGCATGTGGACGATGTCCGTCCGAACATGACTGCCTCGTCAAGGCTACTCCTTGCTGAAATTCTCGTGCTGCTCGCGGGGGTCAGACCACGCGAATCGACAGAACTCTGCAGTTGGCTCCGCTCCGAGGCGTGCCCCGATGAAAATGTCGAAACCCTCCTTGGAGGGCGCAAGATAACGCATGATGAGGTTCTGCTAACGCTCGCTTGGCCGGTAATGCACGCCGCGATGGGGGTTCAGGATGAGGCGACTGCTCGCCTCGTCATAGCGGAACTTGCGCATCTCGTCGGCGCGGAGGAGAACCTTAAGGCTCAACGGGGCAGCCTTCCGAATGATGGGAAACGCGCCGCCCAACTTGTCGAGCGCGTACTTGTCGGGGGTCCGGAGTACTGGGTGGACTTTAGCACCCCGGCGCGGGACTACGTGCTGTCGCTGCTGCGTACGGATCCCGGCGCATGGACGCCCGCCTACCAAGCTAAACTAGAAGTCTTCTGCGATCCCCTTCTCGCAGTCGAGCGTAGCCGTACGAAAGCGACCAGCCGCGGCGTCACCATCGAGAGGTTCATCATTCTTAACGGGGGGCGTGAATGGACATATAGAGCCGAAGTACTCTCGGCGCTAAGGGACGCTATAGCAAACCATCCGTCTCACCAGTTGCGTCTCGTCAGTTGGCGCCTTCTTGCGCATGCACACATGAGTGCCTTGCGCGCCCATGACCACATGAAGAAGGAGAGTAAGGAGCTCCAGGGACTCCGCGCGCAGCTCCTCGACGACCTGACATGGGCGCACGGGACACTAACGTCGCGCCTAGCGTCTGTAGAGGAACTATCGGCCGCCCGCGAGTTGTGGACCTGGCACCAGCGCTTCGACAAGCGAGAGGATTTCAGGCGCATAGCTGCCGACTTGGAGTCCGTCTACCTCTCGAACTCACTTAGCGCGGAGTTTGAACCACTTAAATGTTATGATGCGCAGGATAGCGCCGGAGCCGCGGCACGCGCCAAAGCCGCGGTCCTTTGTGCAGCTAATGTGCAGGAGATCGATGCCTTCGTTTCTCGGGCACTAGTATTCTTTAAGGGGGAGATCGCGCCTGCGCTTCGGGTTGCAACCTCTATCGGTGACAGTGCGGCCACTTCGCCCGCTGCGCGGGACTTCACCACGGCAGCTCTTCAGTCGCCCGATAAGCCGCACCAATTCACCTTCGCCACGGTGATTGCGCGCCTCTGGCTCGCGACCCTGCGGAGGGACGGACGCCATGAAGAGTCTCTGGGGTTGACGAATGAACTTATAGCGTTGGCGCCGGGCGCCACGGCGAAGTCAGAACTGCTAGCTCAGGTCTTTGGCCGGTATCTCCCGGAATACCTCGGCGAACCGAGCGACAGGGAATTGGCGCTGCTGCACGCCTCCGCATCCTTCTTCCTTGAGGCAGAGCGGGAAGCCTCCTACCTCGCGACCGTCGGGTGGTCGTTCGTGTACGAGTGGGGGGAGTTCAAGGAAGTCGTCCACCAGGTTCTCCTCCAAACCCCGTCAGAACGCAGGACTTGGGCGCTCAATCAGCTTCTGGACTCAATGGACTGGGGGATGCGTTGGCTAAAGCGCCGCAACGCTCCTATTCCGGAAGGCCTCTCCGAGTGGCTTTTGGGCCAGCTCCTGCTCGTCCCCGACCTGGACAACTTGGGGGACATGGGAAGTTGGCACATTGAGGAGATGCTGAAGACTGCGGGGAAGGTGTCGGTGGCATGGTTACTCGCCGCCATTCAGCCTCACATGGGCACTCTGCCCTTTCCGCGACGGCGTCTCTCCGCCTACGTGCGCGCTCTTACCCCGGGTGACCTTGCGGACAAACCTACTACGGACGCAGTCAAGCTCCTGCTCAGCTATGTTGACGACACGGGGCGTCTTGGCCACAGCCTTCCACGATATGCCCGCGATCTGGACCCCGATGGTGTACTGATCCCAGACCTCGTGGTCGCAGCCATTGCGACTACGCCCGCAACAGCCTTCGATGAGGCGTGGAAGTGGGCTCGCTTCGGAGGTGGATATCCCAATGCCGCTGACTTAGCGAAAAAGCGATCGTCCAAATTCCATCTTGGGCGAC
>JAZKFH010000014.1:0-57428 GCA_040386535.1 Myxococcota bacterium
CGACACCGACACCGACACCGACACCGACACCGACACCGACACCGACACCGACACCCGTCGCGTCGTCGGGTACCTCCCCACCTACCGGAGCCTCGACCCCGCCGGGATCGACCTGTCGGCGTTGACACACCTCAACATCGCGTTTGCCACCCCCACGGGCGCCGGCAACGAGGTGGAGTTCGTGGGCGCCACGCCCGCCGCGATCCAAGCCCTCGTCGACGCTGCCCACGCCGAGGATGTCCGGGTGCTCGCCTCGATCGGCGGCGGCACGGGCTCCGACCTGGTCGCCGCGAAGCTCGGGGCCGACAACGTCGACGCCTTCGTCGCCGCGCTCCTCGCGCTCGTGGCCCGCTACGACCTCGACGGCATCGACGTCGACATCGAGGGTGCCGCCATCACCACCACCTACGCGCCCTTCGTGCTCGCGCTGTCGGACGCGCTGGGCGACGACCAGCTCCTCACCGCCGCCGTGGCCAGCTGGAACGGCGCCGACATCCCCGACGCCGCGCTGGCCCGCTACGACCTGCTCCACGTCATGGCCTACGACCACTGTGGCACCTGGAGCGACGCCTGCGAGCACGCCCCGGTCGCCGCGGCCGAGGCCGACCTCGCGTATTGGATCGACGACCGTGGCTACCCCGCCGACCAGACCGTCCTCGGCGTGCCCTTCTACGGCTACTGTTGGGGCGGCGCCTGCCCCGCCTCCACCCTGACGTACGCCGAGCTGCTGGCGCGCTGGCCCGCGGCCGCCAACACCGATTGGCTCACGGGCGACGGCTACGAGATCTCCCTCAACAGCGCCGCCACCATCGGCGTCAAGGCCGCGATGGCCGAGGACTACGGCGGGCTGATGATCTGGGAGCTCGGCCAGGACGCGGCGGGGGCGGATTCGTTGTTGGGCGTGGTGGCCGGGGCGCGGTGACAGGAAAGGCTCGGGTTTGGGCGACCGACGTTGGGCGCGGTGCCCGTCCCCCCGAGCGGGGCCGACCGCGCCCGGTGCTTCACCCACGCGGCACGGCGCACGGCGCCGAAGGAGGAGTGAATCAAGATGTCGACCTTCCAGACGCTCGGCCTGCCCGGCCCCCTCGGCGTCGGCCACGAGACACGGTGGTACACGTTCAACGTCTCGCGCGTCGAGGGCCGCTACACCCTCTGGATCCCGAACGAACGCGAGGACCGGGTGTGCTGGATCCCCATCCATTGGGAGCAGCAGCATTGGATCCTCGCGACGTTCCGCGACCGGCTGGACGCGGGGGGCTACGAGCTGAGCTGGTCCTTCAAGGACGCCGAAGGCGCGCGCGCGTTCGTGGACACCTTGCGTCCGAGGATGGAAGGACCACTGCCCGAGTGGATCGGCGAGGCGCTCTACCCGTCCCTGCCGACCGCGCCGCAGCCGCCGCTGGCGCACACGCTGGTGACACAGGGGCTGCCGAGCCAATCCGCCCCCGACGCGCACGCCGCCACCCGCTACACGTTCGGGGTCGTCACCTCGCGGGACGAGGCGGGGAGGCTGACCTGGGTGATCGTCCCCAGCTGCTGGCCGCCCGGGCAGGCCCCGCCCGAGCAGGCCGCGTGGCTCGCGCACGAGTTGGGAGCGGCGCCGGGCGCCCGTTGGGTGGGCGGGGAGCTGTGGTTGGAGTCGGCGGTCGCGCGGGAGTGGTTTCTCGAGCGGGTGGGGCCGGCGCTCGTCGGGGAGCGTATCGGGCAGCTGCGGGAGCGGATGGTGTAGGCGTCCGGCGGATCGAAACGACGTGGTCCCGCGTGGATCGCGGGTATGGTCCGCCCCTCGACCCGGACCGTCCATGCGCCGCTCCCTCCTCCTCGCCCTGCCCCTCCTCCTCGTCGCGTGCCCCGCGCCCGACGACAAGGCCGAGACCGGCGTCGACAGCGCGGACGAGCTGGACAGCGGCTGCGACGGCGCGGACGGGGAGCCCGTCTGGTACGCCGACGGCGACGCGGACGGCTTCGGCGCGCCCGGCGAGGCGATCTCCGCGTGTGAGCAGCCCGACGGATACGTGCCGGACGCCACCGACTGCGACGACACGTCCGCCCTCGTCCACCCGGGCGCCGACGAGGCGGATTGTACGGACCCGGTGGACTACAACTGCGACGGCACGGTGGCCTACGCGGACGCGGACGCGGACAGGTTCGTCGCCTGTCTGGACTGCGACGACCGCGCGCCGGACGTGAACCCGGGCGCAACGGAGACGTGCAACGGCATGGACGACGACTGTGACGGCGCGGTCGACGAGGCGGACGCCGGGGTCACCTGGTACGCGGACACCGATGGAGACGGGTACGGCACGCCCGACACCACGACCACCGCCTGTGACGCGCCGTCCGGCTACGTCGGCGACGCCACGGACTGTGATGACAGCTCGGCCGGGGTGGCGCCCGGGTTGGACGAGCGCTGCAATGGCATCGACGACAACTGTGACGGCGCGGTGGACGATGCGTCGTCCGTCGACCAGCGGACCTGGTACATCGACGCGGACGGGGACGGCGCGGGCCTCGCGACCACCCCGCTCGCCGCGTGTGACCAACCCGCCGGCTACGTCGCGAACGACTACGATTGTGACGACGCCAGCTTGGAGCCCTGCGCGTGCGAGCTCACCGAGGTGGCCGCGCCGACCACGCTGTACTTCGGGGGCTCCTATTATGGCAACTGGGTGGTGGATCCGCTGGAGGCGCTCGGCGCGGACCTCATCTGGGAGATGGATTACCTCAGCGGCACCTCCATCGTCGAGTACGCGAACGAGGCGATGATGATCGCGCGCACGGCGACGCGCGTGACGGACCTCCCCTACGACTTCGACGGCACGGGCGCGGCGGTGTACGACGGGTATTTGTACTACAACGCCGCGGACTCCCGCGACCTGGTGAAGTACGACATCGCGACCGGCGCCACGACCGTGCTGGAGCTCGCCGATGCAGGGTACCGCAACACCTACAACTACGAGTGGGGCGGCTACACGGACATCGACTTCGCGGTGGACGAGCAGGGCTTGTGGGTGATATACGCCACCGCGGGGAACAGCGGCCGCATCGTGGTCAGCAAGATCGACGAGGCCACGTTCACCCTCACGGACACCTGGGAGACCAGCTCCCCGGCGAAGCGCTCGTTGGGGAACGCTTGGATGGTCTGTGGGGTGCTCTACACCACCGACGACCACGCGAGCGCGACCACCACGGTCAACTTCGCGTTCGACACGGCCGACGAGCGCTCCTGGGACCCGGCGATCCCGTTCAGCAACCCTCACCTGTTCAACACGTCCATCAATTACAATCCCGCCGACGGAAAACTCCGCGCGTGGGACAGCATGTATCGGCAGACGTATACGACCACGGTTCGTTAGGGTCCGCCCGGAAATAATGTCCGGCACCGCCGAGTGCGGACATTATTGAGGAGCGGGCCCTTAGTCCGCCGCCTCGTACGGGCCCACCCGCGTCCGCCGCAGCGCCAACAACAGCGCGCCGCACCCGAGCCGGGCACCCACGTCGTGGGCGAGCGCGCGGATATACGTGCCGCTCGTCACCGTGAGGGTGGCGGTCACCTGCACGAGCGGAAGATCCAACTCGCCGAGACCCGCCCAATCCGCGAGCGCCTCGGCCTGACGGAACGTGCCCCGCACGCGGGTGATGCGCGCGTGCACATCGTCCAGCAGCGCCGACGGGCGCACGGTCGTGGCCGCGACGCGCTCGACCGCCGTGACCACCATGTCGCGCACCGGGACGGAGATCTCGTGCAGCCGCCCCTCGCGCGCCCACGCGTGAAGCGGGCGCCCGCGCACGCGGTAGGCCGACCACACCGGCAGCGGCAGGGTGTGGGTGCCGCCCAATCCCGCCACGGCCTCGGCGCAATCCGGCGGGGGCGCGCCTCCCAAGCCGGAGGCGAGCCTGCCGAGCGCGTCGTGGGTGTCACTTCGGACGCCGAACAGGAGGGTGGCCTCGTACCGCTTGTCGTGGGTGAGGTGGGCGGGGAGCCCGAAGCGGTCCTCTCCGGTGAGCACGAGCAGCAGCCCCTCCGCCATCGGGTCGAGGCGCCCTGCGTACACCATCGGCTCCCCCGCGAGCGCGGGCGTGCGGGCGCGCAAGTCCTCCATCGCCTCGAGCGGTGTCCACCCCGGCGGCTTGTGGAGCATGAGGATCAGGCCTCCTCCACCGGTCGAATGCCCTCGTCCTCCAGCCACCGCCGCGCGGCGGCGAGGTCTCGCGCCGACTCGAACGCGTGCCAGAGATCGATCTGCCCGTGCCGGTGGAGGACGTCCTTCACGCGGCGGAACGCGCCACGACCGTGCATCGCGTCGCGGACCCCGTTTCGGAGCACCGGATCGGTCAGGGTGCGCGCGAAGGCCTCGAGGAGCCCCGATCCCCCGTTTTCGCCGCCGATGGGAATGGTGAGGTAGCGCCCCGATTCGTCGGCGTAGATGGCCTGGACCTGGCCGCGCTCCGACTCCATCCAATCCGGGAGCGCGCGCCCGTCGGCCTCGAAGCGCGACGGCTCGTCCGATCCGTCGCCCTCCACGCCGTACAGGGACGTGGTCATGATCAGCTCGCCTGTCGCCGTGTCGAACCAGGCATAGCAGTCGCCGCTCCGGGACTCGTGGAGCAGGCGACCGATCTCCTCCAGGTTCGCATGCGATACGGGCAGGTCGCGCATGTCCTTCATCTCAGACTCCGGGAGCTCGTGCAGGCACGCCCCCCCGTTATCGCGGCCTGCGCCCGGTCGCCTCACACCCGCTACTCGCAGCGGTTGCGGGCCGCCTCGCGCACCAGGGAGGCCTTCTCCGTGTTGGTGATGAGGCCGCTGCTGCGAGCGCCGTTCGCCGCCTGGGTGACACAGCTCACGTAGTGGCCGCTGTTGGAGTAGTCGCAGGGCTCGCCACAGGTCAGGTCGACCCGCTGGGTGCCGGAGCAACCGGCGTTGTCGTACCGCACGTCCATGGGCGTGCCCGGGCAGAGGTCGGCCCCGTCGCTCACGCCGTCCGCGTCGTCGTCCCCGTCACACGCATCCCCCGCGCCGTCCCGGTCGTGGTCGGCCTGGCCGGCGTTCGCGAGGAGCGCGCAGTTGTCACGGGTGTCCGACACGCCGTCGTTGTCGTCGTCCGCGTCACACACGTCGCCGTCGGCGTCGGCGTCCGAGTCCGCCTGGTCGGTGTTGAACTGGTCGGGGCAGTTGTCGTAGTCGTCGATCGTGCCATCGCCATCGGTGTCACGTTCGCACGCGTCCCCGAGGGAGTCCCTGTCCACGTCGGATTGGGAGGCGTTCGCCACCGCCGGGCAGTTGTCGAGCGGGTCACACAGGCCGTCGTGGTCGGTGTCACCGGTGATCCCGTCGTCGTAGCCGACGCAGCGGTCCAGCTCGTCCGCGACACCGTCGCCGTCCGCGTCCGAGGCGGCCGAGCTGACGATCGCCGTGAAGCCGGCCGGCGTCCCCTCTTCGTACAGATCGACGGCGCACAGGTCACCGGCGGCGTTCGCGAACACGCCCTGCACCTGGATGTAGGAGAGCGAGCGGCTGCCCGCCTCGGGGAAGTCGCGCACGTCGCCGAAGGTCTCGGGCAGTTGGATGTAGACGTAGGCGTACGTGCCGTCGCCGAGCTCCTGGTAGACGTACCCCTCGGCCGTCCGCGGGGTCGGCGCCGAGTGGTACCACGAGCTGTTGGCCCCGGTGCTGAGCGAATAGGCGTCCGCGCCGACGTTCACCCACGCGTCGATCGACCAGTAGGTGGACTGCCCGCTGTACAACACACCCCCGTACTCCTGGGCGTAGTCGTAGTAGGTGTACGCCGCGGTGTCGTCGTAGTTCACGTCCAGCGCGAGGGGCAGGCTCGCCGCGTAGGTCGAGCCGGCGGGGTCCGTACACGTGGCGGGCACGGAGCCGGTGACCGTCACGGTCACGGCCTCCTCGTTGAACGGACCCGTGTCACATCCGTCGGGAATCCCGTTTCCGTCGAAGTCCACGCGGTCCGAGCGGCCCGGGCAGGCGTCGAGGAGGTCGGTGACGCCGTCGTAGTCGGAGTCGTCGACACAGCCGTCCCCGTCGACCGCGTCGTAGCCGAGGGCGCTCACCGTGACGCATCGGTCCGTCGCCTCGGGGACGCCGTCCCCGTCCGAGTCCATCGTCTCGTCGAAGATCGTGACCGACAGATCGCTCACGGGCGCGGACGCATCCACGCTCACCGTGCACAGATCACCCGCCGCGTTCTCGACGTTCGCGAGCTCCGTGCGGAAGGACGACACGATCGCGTCGCCGCCGAGGGGGGTCGCGCTCCACTCCGAGGCCGGGGACAGCAGCGGGCCGTCCTCCCGGACGAAGACCGCGCCGACGCTGCCGAAGTTGGTCCCCGCCGTGGCAACGATGACGTCCTGCCGCGCGTCGAAGTAGTCGGTGCGGGCGACCTCCGCGCCGTAGTAGCCGGAGAGGTCGGACGACTCGCCCACCTGCAAGTGGTAGAACGCCGACCCGCTGACCTGTAGAAAGGAGTCGGTCCGGTAGCTGCTGTTCCCGGAGAGCTGGAAGAACTGCACGCTGAACGGGAGCGTGTCGGAGTAGCTGGCCACGCCGTCCGAGCAGTCGGCGACGACCTCACCGGCGATCACGATGGTCGGCCCGGCGGCGTGCGCGGCGCCGGAGCCGAGGAGCCCGAGGGCGCTGACCAGACCGAGGAGGCAGGGAGAGACGAAACGTTGGGACAAGGGCGTTCTCGCGAGTTGGGCGCCCAAACTACGACACACCCCCCGCCGCCACCATTTCGGTGCGTTTCGGTGTGTTTCAGTGCCCGCTGGGCTTGGGCGCGGTCGCCTGCTCCAGGCGCGCATCGGCCGCCGCGAGCGCGCGGCCCAACAGCGACCCCGGCGGGCTGCCAAGCCGTAGGGCGATCGCGTGTGCGTCCCGCAGGAAGGGCCGTGCCTCCTCAGGACGGTGGTCCTCGAGCTCACGGGTGGCGCGATGACACAGGAGCAGGGCCAGCTGCGGCGGGTCACCCACCTCGCGGGCGATGAGCAGCGCTGCGTCGAGGTGACACAAGGCCTCGTCGCGGCGCCCCTGCCGCCCGTAGAGCACGCCCAGGTTCCCGAGGACGGCGCCCTCCGTCTTGCGGTCGCCGCTGGCGCGCGCGATCGGGAGCGCCTGCCCGTAGTGCAAGAGGGCCTCCGCCTCGCGCCCCTGCTCGAGGTGCACCATGCCGAGAAAATTCAGCACGCGCCCCTCGTACGCACGGTTCCCACCCTCGCGGAAGATGGCGAGGGCCGCTTCGAACGCGGGCAACGCGAGGTCGAACCGGGCCTGATCCTTGTAGGTCGAGCCGATGTTGTTCAGGACGAGGCCCTCGAAGAGGCGATCCCCGAGCTCGCGGTGGATGCCGAGCGCCTGCTCGAAGTGCTGCAGGGCCCCCTCGAACGAGCCCTGGTCCTGACGAAGGTTGCCGAGGTGGATGAGCGAGAGGCCCTCGAACCGACGGTCGCCGATCTCGCGGGCGATGGCGTAGGCCTGCTCCATGTGCTGCGAGGCCACGTCCATCCGCCCCTGCTCGCGGTGCAGCCCGCCCATGTTGCCGAGGGAGACCCCCTCGTTCCGACGGTCGCCCATCTCGTGGAAGATGGCGTGGGCCTCGGTGTAGAGGCGCAGCGCCACGTCCATCCGGGCGCAGTCGCGATGCAGGTTCGCCAGGTTGCCGAGCGCCCGGGCTTCGAGGTTCCGGTCGCCGACGTCCCGGAGCAGGGCAAGGGCCTGCTCGTAGTACCGCAAGGCGAGGTCGGGGCGGCTCTGCTGGGCGTGCAGGATGCCGAGGTTCACCCACGCGTGGGCCTGCAGCCTGCGGTGGCCCGCCAGGCTCGCGAGGGCGAGCGCCCGCTCGAACGCCTGAAGCGCCTCGTCCATCCGCCCCTGGTCCCGGTGCAGGATCGCGGTGTCGAGCAGGAGGCGCCCCTGCAGGGCGCCGTCGTTCTCCCGCTGGTCGAGCGCGAGCGCGGCCCCCACGGCCAGCTCGGCCTGGGGGATCCGCCCGGCGATACGCAGGAGCCAACCCAGCTTGTGCTGGAGGCGGACCCGCTGGTCCGGGCCGAGGTCAGGCAGGCCCAACACCGCCTCCAGGAGCGCCACCCCCTCCGGCAAGGGGCCCCAGCCCTCGTAGACCTCGGCGACCGCCAGGGCGCAGCCCCCGGCGAGCTCTGACGCGCCGTGGGCCATCGCGCGGCGCGTGGCGGCCACGAGGTTCTCACGCTCGGCGAGGAGCGCCCAGCGCCGCTCCACGCCCCCGACGTGGTGCAGGGCTTCGACGGCCGCCGGGCTGCCCATCCGCGCGAAGGTGCGCCCGTGCCGCGCCTCCACCTCCGCTGGGCTCGTCAGCCGGTCCCGGGCGAAGGCCTGCACGCTGCGGAGCATGGACAGGCGCCGATCGCGGCTCTGTAAGAGGCTCTTGTCGACCAGCTCCGCCAGCACCTCTTCCGCCCAGCGCTCCCCCGCCGCGTCGATCACCGCGTCCGCCGCGTGGAGGGTGAACCCGCCCTCGAAGACGCTGCACTGCGCCAGCACGGCCTGCTCCTGGGGCTCGAGCAGGTCCCAGCTCCACTCGAGGGCCGCCTGGAGGGTCCGCTGGCGGGCCGGCAGCTCGGTGGACGCGCTCCGGAGCAACGCGAAGCGCTGGCCCATGCGCGAGAGCATGTCCGCGGGCGAGAGCATCCGGCTGCGGGCGGCGGCCAGCTCGATGGCCAGCGGCAGGCGGTCCAGCAACGCCACCAGCTCCCGCACCACGCCCGCGGTCGCGGGGGTCAGGACCTCATCCGTCCCGAGGAAGTGGTCGTCGACCTGGCGGGCGCGCTCCACGAAGAGGCGCACGGCGTCGTCGTCGCCGAGCACGTCCAGGGTCAGGACGTGCTCGCCCCGCAGCCTGAGGGGAACCCGGCTGGTCACGACGAAGAAGGCCTCCGGCGCCCGGTCCAGCCACACCCCGAGGGTGCCGGCGGCGAAGGCGGCCAGCTGCTCGAAGTTGTCGAGGATGAACAGCGCCCGGCCGCGCCCGAGGATGGCGTCCGTGAGCTGGGTCATCGGCTCCTTGCCGAGCGGCACATCCAGCGCGCCCGCCACCACCGTCGCGATGCCCTCGGCGGTCCGCGCCTCGGCCAGCTCGCAGAACCACACCCCGCCGGGCCACTCCTCCCGCGACGCCCAGCCGAGCTCCCGCGAGAGCCGGCTCTTGCCGATGCCCCCCGCTCCCAGCACGGTCACCAGCCGCCGCCCCGCCTGCAGGTGCTGCCGCAATTGGCCGAGCTCCCGCTCCCGGCCGACGAAGCGGTCGCGCGGGGTCGAGAGGTTGTGGCGGGGGCCGAGCGGGTCGAACGTGGGAGTCAAGGCCCCCGCGGCGCCCCACGGCCGCTCGGCCGCCCGCCGGACCGCGTCGAGCAGCGCGGGGCTCGAGAGCGCGTCCCCGGTGGCGCTGGGCAGGCGCAGGAGGACGGCGTCGCAGGAGACGGGGCGGTCCTCCGGCGCCACCTGGAGCAGCGCTTCGAGCAGGCTGCGCAGCGGCCCCTCCACGCCGCCGAGTCGGGGCGGGAGGCGGTGGGCGTCGAGGATGCGGGCGATGCCCTCGCCGGCGAACGGGCGGCTGCCGGTGAGCATCTCGGCGAGGATGACCCCGAGGCTGAACAGGTCGGCGCGGGCCGTGGCCGCCGACGCATCGCGGAGCTGCTCCGGGGCCGCGTAGGCGGGCGTGCCGAACCCGTGCCCCACCTCCGTCTTGTGCCCACCCTCCTCCTCCATCTTGACCAGCCCGAAGTCGGCCACGAGGGGGTGGACCTGCCCATGGCGCACCTCGAGCAGGATGTTGGCCGGCTTCAGATCGCGGTGGACCACGCCCTGCGCGTGCGCGAAGGCGAGGCCGTCGAGCAGGCACCGGAAGAGCGCCAGCGCCTCGTCCTCGGCAAGCCGGCCGGCGCGGAGCAGGGCTTCGAGGGAGGGGCCCAGCACCAGCGGCATCAACAGCGCGGGCTTGCCTTGCACGGTGAGGATGTCGCGAACGGGCAGCAGGTGCGGGTGCTGGAGCCGGCCCTGGGCACGCCCTTCCTTGAGCAGCCGGGCGGTGAGGTAGGGGGTGGCGCGGGTCAGGACCTTGAGCGCGTGCCGCGAGTCCAGCCGGCGGTGGCGGACGCAGTACACCCGCGCCATCCCGCCCTCTCCGAGCAGGTACTCCACCTCGTACCGGTCGATGCTGGTCCCCTCCGCGATCTGCATCACGTCGGACCCGGCGTCAGACCGGTCCATCGGGCCCGACGACGGAAACGCGCTCGATGGCGAGGCGGAGCTGCCCACTCTGGCGACGGCGCTCGAACAGGCGGTCGGCGCCCTCCACCCCGGCTTGGGTGAGCTGCTCCCGGGCGCGGAACAGGTGCAGGTTGAGCACCGCCGGCTCCAGCCTCAGCGCCCGCTGCAGCTCGTCGACATAGCGCCAGCCCACCTCGGAGGGGCCGACCCTGGCGGCGACATCGGCGAGCCGCGCCCGCGCGAGCTCGAACAGGAGGAACAGGTGGGCGCGCGACGACAAGGGAAGCCCGCCCCCAGGCCACACCAGGCGCACGTCGACCTGCTCCTGATCGGCGCTGGGCGTGAACTCGAGCGCGAGGTCGTCGAGGCGGGGGCGCAGGGTGCTGTCCCACGTGGCGGGGACGGCCTCCGACCCCGACGAGACCGGCAGGTGCACGGTCCACGCCCGATCGCCGAGCGCCACGCGAGGGACGGCGCCGAGCTCGGCCGCCTCTCCGTCCACCTCTACGGCCCAGGCGCCATCGGCCTCCTCGAACACCAGCACCCGCGGATCGTCCAGCCCGGGCAGCACCAGCAGCCCCCCGGAGGCAACCACGAGCTCTCCGGTGCCCTCTTCCGTGGCGGCGGGCCCCGGCGGCCCGGCGTCGACCACTTCGATCACCAGCTCCGCACCGAGGCGGATCCTCGCCCCCGCGGCCACCGCCCGCACCCGGCCGGGCTCCAGGGGAACCCCCTCGACGAACGTACCGTTGCGGCTGCCCAGGTCGCGGAGCTGCCACGCCCCCGCCGCCCAGCGCAGCGACGCGTGCTCGCTGCTGACCTGCGGGTCCGCCAGCCGCACGGCGCACCGCGGCGCCCGCCCCAGCAGGTTGTGGCTCCCCAGCGCGACGCGCCGGCCCGCGATGGTCAACACGGCCATGGGCGACCGGGTAGCATCCCTGCCGGGGTCCGTCATGGGGTCGGGCCCTCAACCGCCCACGTCGCCCAGGTCCACGGCGAACACCGCGCGCGCCCCGACGTGCTCGGTGGCCGACCACAACCAACCGTTCGACGCGTCGACGGCGAGGTCCTCGGGGCCGTACACCCAGGGGTACGCGGTGGAGCCTCCCGTGGTCGCCTCGTAGAGCAGGCCGTTGCTGCCGGATTGGCTGCTGCACGACAACCACCACGCTCCGTCGCGGGAGGCGGCGCCTTGCACGCGGTCCTGTTGGGCGACATGGGCCTCGGTCGCGGCGGTATAGGCGCCGCCCGCGAGCAGCCCCGTCGTCGGGTCGAGGGGCCAGCGCAGGAGCCGCCCGCTGATGGCGTCCGAATCGTATTCCCCGGTGATCAACGAGGGCGCGGCGGAGCCACTCTTGGAGCCACTCCTTGAGCCACTGTCGAGGCCGACGAACGAGAAGTTCGTGTCACACCCGCACGCGGGCATCACGTAGCGTGTCACCTGGGGGAGCACGTACTTGTATTGGTAGGCGGAGCAGCCGTTCGTGTCACAACCGATGTCATCCGTCTCCGTGGAGACCTCGAGGATGCGGTCCATGTCGAACACGCGCAGCCCGTTGTTGGTATCGGCCACGTACAGGAGGCTCCCCACCCACGCGAGGCCACCCGCGTGCACCGGCACCGCCGCGATGTCGGGGTCGGCGGCGGTGCCGGTCGGCTCGACGAGCAGCACGTGCCGGTAGGTGACCGCCGCGGGGGAGGAGATGTCGGCGAAGCTGATGCGCACGCCCTTGTCGTAGGCCGTGCCCGCCGCCTCCGGGTCGTAGTGCCAGGACACCAGCACCGCGGCGTAGCCCTCCACCCGGCCGGTGGCGTCCGCGTCGAAGCTGCCGGTGATGCCTTGCGGAAACCAGTAGTCCACGTCCACGTCGCCCGCGTTCCAGGTGAACCCGCGCGCGAACCCGGTGGCGCGCGACAGGTCGTCGAGCACGACACCGTCGCGGTTCCCGTCCGCGAGCACCTCCCCCACCGCGGCGGACGGCAGGCGCGCCGCGAGCGCGTCGAGGATGTCGACGGCGCGCGTCCACCCGCCCTCGTCGGCGAGCACGAACCCGCCGGCGTCGAGCGGCACGAGCCCCCCGCCCTCGGTCACCGCCGCGGCGGACGCATCGGGGCAGGAAGGGGGGCTCGACGGGTCCCCGCCGCCATCGCAGTCGTCGTCCACCCCGTTGCACACCTCGACGGCGCCGGGGAACACGCCCGCGTCGTCGTCGTCGCAGTCCACGTCGGCGGGGGCCCCGTCCCCGTCCGCGTCTGGAGGGGCGGTGTCCTCCGGTGGGGCGGTGTCCTCTGGGTCGGTGTCCTCCGGTGGGGCGGTGTCCTCCGGAGGGGCGGTGTCGGCCGCCGGCGTTTCGGTGTCATCGGTGGGGTCGGGCGCGCTCTTTCGGATGTCGCCGGTGACACAGGCGGCCAGCAGGAGCAGGGGGAGCGGCATGAGGCGCGCAGGATACCGCGGGCGCCGCCGAGCCACGGGTGGTCGAGGAACCGCGGGCAAAGTCTCCGCGCTCCCTTGCTGGATCTACAGCGTAAGCTTACATCGTAAGGGCTCCCACCGAGGCCCCGATGAACGCTCCGCTCCCCCCCGTCGGCACCATGAAGGCGATCCTCCAACCGGCCTATGGCCAGCCCGACATCCTCGTGCTGGGCAACGTCGCCCGGCCGCAGATGCAGGACGACGGGGTGTTGGTACGCGTGGTCGCGGCGTCGCTCAACAAGGCCGACTGGCACTTCCTCACCGGGGCGCCCTACCTCTTCCGGCTCTCGGGTGTCGGCTTCACCAGGCCCCACAAGCCCATCCTCGGGATGGCCATGGCGGGTCGGGTCGAGGCCGTCGGCGCCAACGTGAAGGCGTTTCGTGTGGGGGACGAGGTGTTCGGGGAGATCGACCGCGGCGCGTTCGCCGAGTACGTCTGCGTGACCGAGAAGGAACTGGCCCACAAGCCGGCCACCCTCTCGTTCGAGGAGACGGCCACCCTCCCGCTCGCCGGCACCACCGCCTTGCAGGGCCTGCGGGACGCGGGGCGCCTGCAGCCCGGGCAGTCCGTGCTGATCAACGGGGCCGCGGGCGGCGTGGGCACCTTCGCGGTCCAGATCGCCAAGTCGCTGGGCGCCGAGGTCACCGGCGTGTGCAGCACCGGCAACGTCGCGCTGGTGCGGTCCATCGGCGCCGACCACGTGGTCGACTACACCCAGGAGGACTTCACGCGCCAGGATCGCCGGTACGACGTGCTCTTCGACCTCGTCGGCAACCAGCCCCTCTCCGCGTGCCGGCGCGTGCTGAAGGAGCAGGGGCGGCTGGTGTCGTCCTCGGGCGGGGCCGAACATGCCTGGGTGGGCCCCATGGTGCTCCTCCTCACGGGGATGGCCAGCAACCTCTACTCGCGCCAGCCCTTCGTGCCGCTGGTGGCCAGGCCCGACCCGGCGGATCTGCTCGCCCTGCGCGCGTTCGTGGAGGCCGGGCAGGTCAAGCCGGTCGTCGATCGGCGCTACACGTTAGCGGAGGTGCCCGAGGCGATGCGCTACCTGGGCCAGGGCCGCACCCGAGGCAAGAGTGTCATCACCCTCTGAGATCACCGAGTGGTGAGGCACCCCAGTTCCGCAGCGAGGAGGCACCCCTGACCACCCCCGATTCCCCCGAGCCCCGGCTGCCCCTGACCCGTGAGCGGGTGCTCCGCGCCGCCATCACCATGGCGGACCAAGAGGGCCTCGCCTCGCTCACCATGCGGGCCCTCGGCGCGGCGCTGGGCGTCCAGGCGATGTCGCTGTACAACCACGTGGCCAACAAGGATGCGCTGCTCGACGGCATCGTCGAGCTCGTGGTCGGTGAGATCGAGGTCCCCTCCCACTCCGATCCGTGGCGCACGGCGATGCGCAAGCGGGCCGCCTCCGCCCACGCGGTGTTGCTCCGCCATCCCTGGGCCTGTGGCCTGCTGATGTCCCGGGCCAACGTCGGCCCGGCGATGATCCGCTACATCGACGCCACGCTCGGCTGCCTCCACCAAGCCGGGTTCCCGCTCCCGCTGGCCGACCACGCCTGGAACGCGATGGACAGCTTCATCTACGGCTTCACCCTCCAGAAGCTCAACTTCCCCTTCAAGGAGGACGAGTATTCGAAGATGGCCGCGATGTACCTGCCCACCCTCTCCGTGGAGCAGTTCCCCGCGATGCACGCCCTCACCGTGCTGGTCGCGTCCGGAAAACACAACGGCCTCCACGACCTCGAATTCGGGCTCGAGCTCCTGCTCGATGGGCTCGAACGGGTGCTTGTGACGGGCGACAGCGCGCGGAGCTGACGAGCCCGGCGGTTGATTGGATTTCACGCTCCTGGAGCGACGCTCGCCCACGGCAAATGCTCCGAGAGCCTGGGCGTTGCCTTGGGGGCAAGCCCCGGACGGCGTCGTTGGAGACGCGGGCGCCCAACTCCGCAAGCGAGGAGCGGGGCGACCGTCCGAACTCGGGGGGTGCGCGCCCATCCCGTCACTTTGGACGGGATATCCGGCCGAAGTCGGGGGGTGCGCGCCCATCCAGTCACTTCGGACGGGATATCCGTCCGAAGTCGGGGGGTGCGCGCCCATCCAGTCACTTCGGGCGGGATATCCGTCCGAAGTCGGGGGGTGCGCGCCCATCCCGTCAGTTCGGACGGGATATCCGCCCGAACTCGGGGGGTGCGCGCCCATCCCGTCACTTCGGACGGTAGGCCCGTGCCATGCCAGTGGAATACCCGTCGGCCAGACGGGCGGCGCCTGCATCCTCCCTTCAATCAGCGAGGCCCGGTCTGCCCTCCTGATGGGCGCGGTGCTCGGCGTCCTGCTGGAAGAGAAGGTCGGTGTTCCAGCCGAGGAGGCGCAGCAGGAACGCAACGTCGTTGGCGCGGAACACGTGGCTTACGAACCAGCCGAAACCGAGACCATGTTTGTCGAACTTGAAGACCCGCTCGCAGTCCCCGCGGTCGTTGTAGAACCGCCACACGTCCAGCGGTTCCCACGCTCCTCCAGGGCGGGCACGGCGGGGGCGGGCACGGCGGGGGCGGGCACGGCGGGGGCGGGCACGGCGGGGGCGTCGACCTCGCGGGTGCCACCGAGGACACCGCGGAGAAATCTTCCGCCCTCCTTGCCGGATATACACTGTAAGCTTACAACGTAAGGGCCACCCACCCCGAGGCTCTCATGGAATCGTCCCTCGCCCCGATCCGCCATCCCGCTCCCCCCCTCGTGCTCCCCGCGGTGGGGACCCCCTGGCTGGCGCTACGCCGGCCGGGCTCCCTGTACGCGAAGTGCAAACGTCATGGTGCGAGCGGCTTCGGATACGGGTCGACGGCGGAGGATGTCACCGCGGGCCTCGATCTGTCGGGCAAGACCATCCTCGTCACCGGTGTGACCTCGGGCCTCGGCGAGGAGACAGCGCGCGTGCTCGCGCTGCGCGGCGCCCGGATCGTCGGGCTCGCGCGGACCGCGGAGAAGGCCCGCGAGGCCATGCGTACGCTGCCGAACGCGCCGGTGCCCGTGGCGTGTGACCTCGCCGATCTCGCGACCGTGCGGGCCGCGGTCGCCACGGTGCAAGCGTTGGGCGTGAAGCTGGACGCGTTGATTTGTAATGCCGGGATCATGGCATTGCCGGAGCTCGAGCAACGCCACGGCTACGAGCTCCAGTTCTTCACGAACCACGTCGGCCACTTCGTGCTCGTCACCGGTCTGGTCGACACCCTCGCGGACAACGGCCGCGTGGTCATGCTGAGCAGCAACGCCCACGCGGACGTTCGGCCCGCCGGCATCGAATTCGACAACCTCTCGGGCGAGCGTCAGTACGACTCGCGCAACTACGGCCAGTCGAAGCTGGCGAACCTGCTGTTCGCAAAAGAGCTCGCGAAACGTTTCGTGGGCACCGACAAGACCGCGAACGCCGTACATCCCGGGGTGATCCAAACCAACCTGGGCCGGTACATGGCCGGCTGGCTGCAGACCGTCGTGGCGATCGGCTTCTGGGTCATGGGCCCGCTGTTCCTGAAGACCGCCGGGCAGGGCGCCGCGACCCAGTGCTACGCCGCCGTACACCCCGCCGCCGCCGCCGCCAACGGTGCGTACTTCGTCGACTCCAACGTGGCGGTGCCGAGCGCGCATGCGCAGGACGCGGCGCTCGCCACGAAGTTGTGGGAAGAGACTGAGCGGATCGTGGCGTCGTTGAGGCCGGCGTCGGCCTGAGCCCGGCCCTTTCACCCCACCTACACCCGCAAATGCAGGCGCCGGCTCTGTCGTCCCACTGGCGAACCCGGAGCCCCGATGCGTCCCCTCGTCCTCCTCGCCGTCGCCCTCTTCGCCTTTCCCGCGTTCGCGAAGCACGGCGACAAGCCGAAACACGCCGAGAAACACCAGAAGCACGCCGAGAAACATGACTGGCCCGCCGCGCACGGCGTCCCCCCGGGCCACCTGCCCCCGGCCGGGAGCTGCCGGATCTGGTACCCGGGCGTGCCCCCCGGCCACCAGCCGCCGCCGACGAGCTGCGCCGTCGCGTACCGCGAGGCTCCCCGCGGCGCCTGGGTCATCGACGCGCGCACGCACGCCGGCACCCACGTCCGCGCCTACGTCCCCCGCCCGGATCGGCCCGACGGGCACGCGTACACGCTGGTGTTCGACCTCGGCGGCGCCTTCGTCCGCGTCGAGTGGGACTGAGAGCCTGACCGGAAATCCCTCCCATCGCCCGCTGGACGCCTCCGGCGCCGGCCGCGGTTCGGCCTCGATTACAGGCCGCGGCCTGCGCTCTCGGCCGAAACGCAGCCGGCATCCGGATGCGCCTCAGCGGGCTCGGTCCGGGATTCCCGGCCAGGCTCCGAGCCCGCGAGCGGCCCCCTACCCCGTCTTCCCCTGCTTGCTGAGCCCCGGGAGCCGCAACATCTTGCCCTGGTAGGGGGTGTTGGACCCGACCGCCGAGTCCTTCTTCAACGACACCTTCTGGGTCTGCCGCTTGCCGCCTTCGTCGTACTCGACCGTCGCCTCGTCGTTCGCGGGGTCGAGCGTGACGTCGTCGAGGTCGAGGAAGATCAGGTTGTTGACCGGATCGCGCTCGTAGTCGGCGTCGCCGTGCGGCACGCCGATGATGCGGACCTCGACGCCGAGCTGGTCGGCGAGCGCGCGCACGAGCTCGAGGTACTCCAGGCCCTGCTCCCACTCGTCGGCCACGGCGTTGAGCCGCACCGGGTCCTGCGACGGATCACCCGAGCCGAGCTCCAGTCGCGTCCGCAACGGGTGGCCCGGGGGGAGCGCCTCGGGGTGGGTCAACACGAAGAGCATCGTCTTGAGCGAGCTCTCCCCGGGCGCGCCGAAGCCCTTGCCCGCGCCGTCGCCGAGGAGCCGCATCAGCTCCCCGGGCATCAGGCCGTTGGTGTCGAAGATGTCCCGGCGCGAGACCCCGAACAGGGCCGCGAACTTGTCGCGGCTCTCCTTCGTATCGGCGGGGTAGAGCACCGTGTAGGCCCGCGCCAGCGCATTCCCCATGTCGTCCAGCTTCGTGGTGCCGACGGTGACCTCGTCGTCGCTGAACTTGCCCACCGTGCGCGTGTCCATGCCATTCGCCGCGCCCCAGCCCTGGCTCTGGTCGACCGCCGCCTTGGCCTTGCCCCACGGGCCCGTCCCAGGCACGCTCCCAACCATGCTCCCGCTCTGGTCGTTGAGGAAGTAGTCGCCCTCGCCGACCATTCCGCCGGGCACGGTGCCGATGTCGGGCGGCGAGGTCAGGGTCTTCTCGAGCGCGCCGAACAGGTGCAGCAGCGACAACATCGTGGCACGCCCGAACACGCCGTCGCCGCGCTTCAACGACGCGTCGGTCCCGGTGATCGCGAACGCCTCGCCGCCGAAGGGCGTGTTGGTGTCGGCGGTGGCCTTGGTGTCGGGGCTGATCGCGCGCACCAGCGCCTGCAATCGGCCGATGTCGACGTCGCCGTCGGTGCCCGCGCCGGTCTGCAGGTACGACCAGAGCTCGTCGGCCACGGCGGCGAGGCCCTTCTCCCCCAACGCATGGCCGTCCGCGAAGCGGGCCGTCAGCGCGGCGACGAAGGTGGCCTTGTCGTCCCCCATCACGTCGCGGATGCCGCCGATGTCCATGCAGCGCATGATCAACGCCTTCAGGCCGGCCTCGTCGAGCTCCGGCGCGGACGTGCCGCTGGTGTCGAAGGGCGACGTGTGCGCCGACACCTCCCCCTCGTTCAGCGTGTAGCCGTTGTACCAGGCGCCCGGCTTGGTCTGCTTGTCCTTCCAGCCGGTCCGGTCGGCCTCCGAGGCGTCGAGCGCAGTCTCCCCGCCATTGAGGAAGCCCCAGACGTCCGCGTCCTGCTCCCGCGCGTTCGCGCCGTCGAGCACCTTCCGCGGGTCCTCCGTGTCGGCCCCGAAGCGCACCTGCTCCCCCTTCTCGCCGAGCACGATCCGGCCGTCGCTCCGCACGGTGATCTTCCCGCCGCTCTCCTTCAGCCACGTCACCACCGTGGCCCGGTCGCCTTGCGACAGCGTGGAGATGTCGAGCCAGCGGGGCCCGTCCGCGATCTCGACGTACTGCGTGTTCGCGCCGATGGTGCCGAGCGCCGACGCGTCGACCGTGTTCTGCGCCGTGGCGCCGGCCGGCCTCGTGCTGTGACACGCCACGAACACCGACGGCCGCGGGCCGGAAGGCGGGTCGACCAGCTTCCCATCGACACCCCCGCCGGCGGGCTCGAGTGCGACCGTCTCTCCCGGCGCCTGGCGGGACGCGATCTGGTCGAGCCGCTCCTGGTTGCTACCAAAGGACCGCGTGGCCCCGGGCCGTGCCAGGGTCGAGCCCTGGGATTCGCGCGTGGTCGACGTTGTGGTCTGGCGTTGTTGACGCATCGAGCTTCCGGGGCGCGAGAGGGGCCGGAACTCTACTCGTGGGAGGCGAGCTGCGTCCACCGTCACGACGCCGCCCGAGCGGGACCGACGGCACGGATCTTTTCGATTGCTAAGTTCTTAGCACTCCGCTAAGTACCTAGCATGCAACCACCCCCGCTGAGTCGGCGCGAGCGCGAGATCATGGACCTCCTCTACGGCGCGGAGGGCCTCACCGCCGCGGAGGTGCGGGAGCGGATGACCGATCCGCCCGGGTATTCCGCGGTGCGCGCCCTGCTGCGGATCCTGGAGGAGAAGGGCCACGTCCGGCACGAGGAGCGCGGGCCGCGGTACGTGTTCTCGCCCGTCGTGTCGCGGGCCACGGCGCGGCGGTCGGCGATGCAGGCGCTCGTGGAGACCTTCTTCGGCGGCTCGCCCGAGGAAGCCGTGGCGGCGCTGATCGACGAGTCGCGCGCGACGTTGAGCGACGCCGAGCTGGATCGGTTGGCCGGCCTCATCGCCGCCGCCAAGCACGAGGGCCGGTGATGGGCCCCGCGCTCGCGGCGTTCGTCCCGACGGCGGCGGGGATGGCGTGGCTGCTCTCGGCGTCCGTCAAGGCGGCGCTCGTGCTGGCGGCCGCGTGGGTCGGCGCCATGCTCTTGCGGCGGAGCACGGCGGCCGCACGGCACCAGGTCTGGGCGCTCGGCGTGGCCGGGGCCCTCGTGCTGCCCCTCCTCTGCTGGGCCTTGCCCTCGGTGCCGCTGTCGCTGGGGACCCCGACCAGCGGCGCGGGCCGCTCCCTCCTCGCGACGGCCGTGCTCCTGACGGGTGACGGCCTGACGGGTGACGGCCTGACGGGTGACGGCCTGACCGCCGATGGCACCCCCCGGGCCTTGCCGGCGTGGCCGGCGTGGCTCGCCCTCACCTGGGCGTCGGGAGCGCTGCTGGTGTCGCTCCGGTTCCTGCGTGGGTACCTCGCCGCGGGCCGTCTGTGGCGCGCCGCCGCGCCTGCCAACGTGGAGGCCTGGATGTCGGCTCGTCGCGACGCCGCCGCCGCGCTGGGCATCTCCCGCGACGTCGCGCTCGGCCGCAGCGAGGCCATCGGGTCGCCGATGACCATCGGCGTGTTGCGCCCCCGGGTGCTCCTGCCCGCCGCGGCCGACGACTGGTCGCCCCCGCGCCTGCGCGCCGTGCTGCTGCACGAGCTCGGACACGTGCGGCGTCACGACACCCTCATCCAACTCGGCGCCCAGGTCGGGTGCGCCCTCTATTGGTGGAACCCGCTCATCTGGTTGGCGGCCGCGCGGCTGCGGGTCGAGCGCGAGCACGCCTGCGACGACCTGGTGCTCGGCGCCGGGATCCGGCCCTCGAGCTACGCGGCCGATCTGTTGGAGCTGGCGCGACGGTTCTCCACCGATGGGGCGGCCAACACCGGCGTGGTCTGCATGGCCGATCCCTCGGGCACGGAGGCGCGCCTGCGCCGCATCCTCGACGCGGCGGCGCCACGCCGGCCGCTCGGCGCTTCGTTCCAATTGGGAGTGCGCGGCGCCACGTTGGCATTTTCCGTGACGCTCGCCTGCACCTCGGCAGCGCCGCTGGCCGGTGCCACCCCCTCCGAAGCGTCACGCGGCACCAGCGCGCCCGCTACATCCTCCTCCGGATTGGACTGGGAGGGCAACCCCACTTCCCACACGTACCGTGCCACGAGCGCGGCCTCCGATTCGCGCTTCTCGGCGGAGTTGGATCGCCGCATGGGCGCCCTGAAGCAGTGCTACGACCGCCGGCTCCTCGTCCATCCCGAGCTCTCGGGCGTGGTGATCACCCACTGGACCATCGAGCCCTCCGGCAAGGTCCCCGAGAGTTGTGTCACCGAGGACTCGGTCGGCGACGCAGAGCTCGCCGCCTGCGTGCAGAAGATGGTCCAGATGGCGTGGCCCGCGCCGAGCTACGGCCCCATCGAGGTCTCGCTGCCGTTCGTCTTCTCGCCCTTCCGCGGCCCGACCGTGGGTGGGCCGGAGTACGGGGCGAACAAGCCACGCTGAGCACGCGCGTGCCCTCGTCAGTACTTGACCGGAAACCCCCACGGATCGCCCGGAATGTCATCCACTCGGTACGCGAGCACCTGCGCCGCTGCCTGCCGGAGCTTCTCCCGCTCGGCGTCGGTCGTCCCACCCGCGAGCTCGGCGAGCAGCCCGTCGGCGAGCACCACCTGCGCCCGGAGCGCCGAGAGCAGCGACTCGCGCCACAGGCGGCCCGCCTCGCCGCGTAGCGCCTGGTGGGCGGCCACCGGGAGCTCGTGGACCCAGCAGGCAGTCTTTGCGATGCAAGACGCGTTGCGACGCTCCCCGAGGAGCAGGGAGCCCGTCCCGAAGACCGCGCCGCGCTCCAGCGTGGCGAGCGTGCTCGCCTTCCCGCCGTAGATCTCCCGCAGCACGTCGAGCGTTCCTTCGGTCAGCACGAACGCGCTGTCTCCCGTGTCGCCCTCCAGGAAGACCGGGTCCCCCTCCTCCACCCGCCGAGGCGTCAGCGCCGCCGCGAGGATGGTGAGCGCGTCCGCCGGGGCGTCCTTCAGCCGCGGCAGCCGCCGGAGCTGGGTGAAGATGCCGGGCGGCGTCTCGTTCTCGGGGCCCCGGAACGCGCGAAACACGCGCTCGAGCGCGAGCGGCACGATCCGAATCGGCGCGTCGACCCCCGCGGTGCTGGCGGCGGAGATGCGGCGGTCGGCATCGCGGACCCGGCGGGCCATCGCCTCGAGCGCGCTCTGCAGCAGCGGATCGTAGACGTGGGGATGCGACGCGCGGAGCGGCGCGAGCGCGGCGCGGGCGAGCACGAGGACCCGGGTGGGGGCGGTCACCGTCACGGTCGCCACGCGGGGCTCGCCGAAGAACGCCGAGGTTTCGCCGACGAGCTCGCCGGGCCCGATCCGCCCGACCTCTCGCACGCCGACGCGTACGGCCAGCGCGCCGTCCACGACGATGGCGAGCGCCTCGGCCGGCTCGCCCTCGTACCAGAGGGTCCCGCCGCCGAGGACGCTGCGGAGTTGGAACAACGGCGCCGCGTCGGCGAGGAGATGGAGGCCGACGCCGGCGAACAGGGGCTGGCGCTGGAGGAGTTCGGGGATCATGGTCGCCGGTAGTAGCACGCGCCGCGCGTGGCGGGCCCCGGCGTAGCCACCCGCCGAGGCCGAGGCGTGCGGTAGACTCGATGCATGCCCGCTCGCCCCGCGTTCGTCCCCCTCCTCCTCCTGGCCGCCTCCTGCCACCCGCCCGTGGAGGACCTCGACGTGGAGGCCTGGTCCAACCAGTGCGTGTCGTTGCGGGTGGACGGGAAGTGGCTCGTGGGCGCGGAGAGCACCTACGCGTGGCACCCGGGCGCGGAGGCGGAGGCCGCGCGGTTCCGCCTCCAGGCCGCCGACCTCGGTACCTACCTGCTCTACGACACCGACGCCCACTACCTCGTCGCCGAGTCCGACATCGTCACGCGCGAGGCCTCGCTCGAGTCCGACATGACCCGCATCGAAGGCGGCGTGATCGACGACGCATACGTGTCGGGCGGGGAGTGGGCGCTGGAGCCCTCGTGGAAGGGCGGCCCCCGCTACCAGCTCCGGAGTCGTCGGAACGGGACGTTGCTCGGAAAGGTAGGCCTGGGGCCCGACGAGCGCGCCCTCGCCATCACGCTCGAGCCCGCCGAGGGCTGCGCCACCTTCCCCGAGCTCTCGGTCGATGCCAGCGGCACGATCGCCCGCACGACCTTCGATGACGGCACCCTCTACGGCATCGCCGACGCCCACTCCCACGTCTTGTCCAACTTCGGCTTCGGCGGCGGCGGCCTCTTCCACGGGGGCGCCTTCCATCGCCTCGGCGTGGAGCACGCCCTGCCCGACTGCGCGCCCTTCCACGGCGAGGCCGGCCGGCGGGACTTGTTCGGCTACGCGTTCGACGCCTCCGGAAACAACTCGGCCGACCTCGCGTCGATGGTGGACGAGCTGATCGCCGGCGAGCTCTCGGAGGACAACCACCTCACCGCCGGGTACCCCGACTTCCCCGATTGGCCGGACGCCGGGCACCGTGCCACCCACCAGGCGCAGTACCACCGTTGGTTGGAGCGCTCGTGGATGGCAGGCCTGCGCCTCGTCGTCCAACATGCCACGACCAACTCGATCATCTGCAACTTCACCGTCGGCGACGACATCCAGCCCAGCCGCTACGACTGCGAGGACATGACCTCGGTCGACCGGATCATCGACGAGTCCTGGGCGATGCAACGTTACATCGACGCGCAGTCCGGCGGCGAGGGCAAGGGTTGGTTCCGCGTGGTGCAGACGCCGGCCGAGGCGCGCGAGGTGATCGAGGCCGGAAAGATGGCGGTGGTGCTGGGCATCGAGGCCTCCGACCTGTTCCGCTGCACCCTCACGCCGCGGCCGGGCGGGCCGGTGTGTGACGAGGCCTATGTGGAGGCGCAGCTCGACGAGTACCACGCGCGCGGCGTGCGCGCGGTCTTCCCCAACCACAAGTACGACAACCGCTTCTCCCCAGGCGACGGCGCCGGCGACTTCATCGAGCTCGGCAACTTCTTCAACAGCGGCCACTGGACCAACAAGACGCAGGACTGCCCCGACGACGGGATGCCCGCGGGCTTCGACGGCGGCAGCGTCAGCTTCGGCGGGCTCGCGGAAGCGCGCGAAGCGTACCTCTCGGAGCCGCCGAACGACTTCAGCAAGTTTCCCGACGACCCCCTGGATACCGCGATCCAATACGTGGCACAAATCCTGGAGGGCCCGCTCGAGGGACGTTGGTGCCAGAACGCAACACTCACCAACGTCGGCGAGGCGTTGTTCGCCGGGCTCATGGCGCGGGGCATGATCATCGAGGTGGATCACCTGCCGATGTGGTCCTACCGACGCGCGTTCGAGATCCTCGAGGCCAACGACTACCCCGCGGCGGGCACCCACGGCCGCGACTGGGACGGCCGCATCTACGCCGGCGGCGGCATCTCGACGGTCAACCTCGGGCGCTGCCAGGACCCGGCGAACCCGGGCTCCACCCTGCGGAGCGTGCTCGACGAGGCCGCGCTCATCGCGCTGAACGGCGGCTACCCCGGCACGCCGTTCGGCTTCGATCTCAACGGTTTTGCAGGCGCGCCCGGGCCCCGCTTCACCGAAGGTGCCTGCCCAGTCGCGCAGCAGGACCCCGTCACCTACCCGTTCACCTCCTACGCGGGCGATGTCACGTTCACCGAACCCCGGCTGGGAACCCGCACCGTCGACTTCAACACGGAGGGGATGGTGCACATCGGGCTGTTGCCCGAGCTGATCGAGGACGCCCGTCACGATGCCGAGTCGGACGCCGACCTCGAGCCCCTCTTCCGCTCGGCCGAGGCTTGGATCCGCATGTGGGAGAAAGCGGAGGCCCGTGCCGCCGACTTGGGCGCGCGGTGACGTTCAGGGTAGCGATACGACGGCGCCAGGTCTGGCCGCAGCCGTAGCACCGTCCGTGTCGCCCTCGGGCGCATCCCCCACTTCCGGCGTCGGCGGCTCCGCCTTCACCTCACGCGCCTGCCGCTCCAGCCCGAACAGGTACAGGGCGAGCACGGCAATGACGACCGCCGTGGAGATCGACTCCTCGTAGTGCAATCCCTCGGCGCCGAGGGCCCGGCCGACGATGTCGGAGGCGAGGATCGCGACGAGGAGCGCGGTCGTCAGCGCCTTGATCGACAGCAGATCCGCCTTGCTCTGGCGGTCGTCGCGGCTCTCCTTCGAGTCGCGGATGTAGCGCCCGAGGCTCACCGGGATGAGGAACGGCAGCGGCGCGAGGAACAGGAGCTCCAGGCCTCGGATGCACGCCTCCAGCAACCGCGCGGAGGGGTCGTCCTCCGCGTGCGCGATGTCCGAATGGGTCACCCCGACAAAATCGAGCACCCCGGACACCATCCCGAACAGCCCGATCGCGAGCAGCGACATGGTGAGCAGCGCGCCGACGATCGACGCCAGGCTCGTCGCGATCACGAGCACCAGCCGCATCTTTCCGTACACGGTGGCGCGATCGTCCCGAGGGGCCGTTCGCGGCGGAGTCGAGCTCGGTGGCAGGCCCATCGTCATGGGGTAAGCCAAACGCACGAGCGTGTCACCGGGCGAGCCCGTCGAGGCGCCGTCGACCGCGTCCTGGTGGCGTGGGGGCATACTCGCCAGGGAGGTCAGAATGAAACGCGCGCTCCAGGTGCTCGGCGGTACCCTCCTCGGGCTCGTGCTCGCGGAGGGGATGTTCCGCGTCGCGGACGAAGGCGCGTTCGCGCACGTGAATTGCTACGTTCCGGACGCGGACCTGGGCGTGCGGCTCGAGCCCGGCGCGTCGGAGCGGATCTCGTTCGGTGGCAACCCCGTCACCACCGCGCGCGTCAACGCGGAGGGCTACCGCGGCGCGGACTGGGGCCCGGCGCAGCAGGGCGAGGTCGTCGTCGTGGGCGACTCGCAGGTGTTCGGCCTCGGCGTCGAGGAGGACGAGACCGCCTCCGCGGTGCTGGCCACGAAGCTCGGCCGCCCCGTGCGCAACGCCGGCGTGCCGACCTACGGCCCCGCCGAGTACCTCGCGGTGATCGACGAGCTCCTGGCCGCGCGCAACGCCAGCACGGTGGTCCTCGTGCTGAACTTCTCGAACGATCTGTTCGAGAAGGACGTGCCGAACACGAAGCGCCACGCGGTGTGGGACGGCTGGGCGGTGCGCCTGGAGACGGCGCCGGCGGAGGTCACGGAGTTCCCGGGGCGGAAGTGGCTGATGTCGGAGTCGCACCTCGTGATGGCGGCCCGCCGCGCGTGGTGGACGCCGCCCAAGGCGTGGGGGCAGGGCGTCGCGTCGGAGGGGACGTGGGAGCAGATCGTGATGGCGGCTCCGGCGGCGGAGCCGGCGCCCTCCGCTTCAGTCGTCGCCGAGCCGGTCGTCGCCGAGCCGCAGGTGGCCGCGCAGGTGCAGGCGGCCTCGGCGGAGCGGGTGCGGGTGGAGCGCGAGCTCGTGGGCCTCTACCGCGAAGTGCTGGTGGAGCTCGGGTACGACGCGGTGGAGGACCTCGCCGTGCGCGCGGCGGTCGAGCACGCCCATCCCGGCGACATCGTGTGGGAGGAGTATGGCGAGGGGGCCCGCATGATCCGGGTGACAGCGGCCCACCTGCGGGAGGGCGCGCGCATCCGCGGCGGGCTGGAGGGCCGCCTCGCGGCGTGGGTCGAGAAGCACCCGCGCGACCCCCGCGCGACCGAGATCCGCGCCGCGCTGGCCAGCCGCCCCTCGCTGGACGCCGAGCTCTCGGCGCTCGCCACGCGCGTGACCGAGGAGATCGAGGGACGCTCGCCGCTGCTCGACGTCGTCGAGGCCGCGAAGGCGCGTTGCGACGCCGCGGGCGCCGAGCTCGTCGTGGTGGCGCTGCCGCTCGACGTGATGGTGTCCGACGTCGAGTGGGACAAGTACGGCGAGCCCCGGCCCGCGCCCGGCGGCCCTCTCGACATGACGGCCACGCGGGCGCTGCTCGCCGAGCTGGTCGAGGACACCACGCGCATGGGCGTGCGCGCCCTCGACGCGACCGCGGCCCTCGGCGCCGCCGAGCCCGGCGCGTTCCTGAACGCCGACCTGCACATGAGCCCGAAGGGCCAGGCCGCCCTGGGCGCCGCACTCGCCGACGTGATCGCGGCGCCCGCGCCGTTCGCCGTGCCGCGCGCGGGCCTGCCGCCGGGCCGCAGCCGGGTGCCGACCTGGGCCGAGCTCGAGCTCGCGACGGAGGTGACCGTGACGGGCTCGACGAAGAACCACTGCTCCACCCGGCGGCTCCGGGAGTGGCTCCTCGTGGACTGCACGACCCCGCCCGTGGTCGAGATCTTCGGCCGTCCACCGCCGGTCGCTCCGCCGCGGGGCGTCCGCGTCGTGTCGGGCGGGGAGGCCCTGGTCGGGCACGGCGCGGGCCACGGCGTCCTCGTCGTGCCGCTCGTGCCCGGACGCGGCGCGGAGGCCGACTTCACCTGGTCGAACCGCACCGAGCGCCTGACGATCGCGTGGGAGGGCGACACGCCCGTCATGAGCTTCACGCCCGCGGAGACCGCGACCCCTACCGAGACCCCGGCGTGTGTCGCGGGCCTCGGCGCCAGCGCCCGACAGAGCTGGTTCGGCGACGTCACGCGGGGGTGCGCGTCGTCGTATCCGGACGACTGCACGCAGCAGCTCACCTGCGCCGCGGGCACGCGCTCGCCGCTGCCCACCTGCCCAGAGGGCCAGGTGAACGCGGGCGCGGCGGGGCACTGCTACGCCTTGTGTGACGTGGCGCGGCCGTGCGGGGGCGAAACGTGCACGGAGTGGCGGGGGGCGGGGGTGTGTCTGTGAGCTGGGGCTTCCCCGTCGAGGCGGCCGTCGGCGAGACACGCTGCGTCACCGCCGAGGAGATCGGCTACGCTGGCGTCACCCATGGGGCCTTCATGTCCAACGCTCGCTTTTTCTCGACCATCGTTTGTACGGCCGTCGTCACCGCCACCCTCGTCGGGGGGCTCACCCTGGCGCGGCCTGTGCTTGCGGACACGCCACGGACCATGGAGTGCATGCCCCAACCAAGCCTGATGGCCGTACCGAAAGCCGTGGCCGCACAACAAGCTTGGGCAAACGAGCAACTGGCGGCGGGCAAGTTGAACTTCGTCGCCATGCCCCTCCTGGCGAATCCGACGAGCATGGCGGTTTGCGCCTGGTAGACACGCATCCCGCGGCCCCTGGTCGTCGTGTCGGCCTCGCCGTGCTCGGGGAAGGGCGGCCCGGCGCCGCGGACGGCGCCGTCGGCCCCCTGCGGGCGCGCTTCGCTTGGTTCGGGGAGCCCGCCGCCTCGCGGCGTCGGCCTCCCCGGAACCGGGCGGCTGAGCCGCCCGCCCTTCGGTCGCCTGCCGCGGCCGCCGCGGCCGCCGCGCGAGGGCGTCCAGAGGGCGGGTGGGCCGCGTCCGTGTCGACAATCGCCCGAGACCCCGATGGCCCGCCCGGTCCGGCCCGCGCGCAGCGGGCCGACCGAGCCGCTTGCGGCGAGCCCGCCGGCCGCCCGACCCGGCGCTTCGCCGGGTCGCGCTCCTACGGTCTCGAACGGGCGTTCTCGTGCGCGAAGCACATTCCGCCCGTCCCGGCCTACTCCGCCGCCGGCACGTGTCGGTGGGTCACGCCGCGCGTGTCGACAGGAACGTTGTCGCCGCCCTGCTGGAGCCGCTCGCGCCCAGCCGCGGAGACCCCGCCGCCGTCGAGCCCCTGCTGCGCAGCGTGTGTGCGCTCGTCTCCGGCGCCGCGTGCGCGAGCGCGGTGCTGGACGCGGCGCTGCTGGCGGAGTGAGCGTGGCGTGAGAGATGGCTGAGAGGACACGGCCCGCGTCGTGGCAGGTACGGTGCCGGCCACCCCACCCACGAGGCCTCCGTGAAGCTCCATCGCCCCGCCGTGATCACCCTCGCCCTGTTTGTCGGCCTCCCTGCGCTGGGCGTCGGGAACGCCGAGGCGGCCTTCATCCGGCGTAGCGCCGTCAAGGTGAAGACCGACAGCAGCATCGGGAGCACGTACCACCGCGTCACCACCACGGTGAGCGGCGACGCCGGCGCCGTGGCAACGGTCACCGCCCAGCTCGAGTCCGACGGCGGGGAGGAGGACCTCCCGCTCGTCGAGTCGGACGCGTGGATGCACGGCGCCGCCACGATCGCGGCCCTGCCCGCCGCCGACGCCGACCTCACGGTGACCCTCTACGACAACGCCAGCGCCTCGCTGATCTCCTTCTCCGGCACGCTCGGCAAGGACGGATCGGTCACCCTCACGGCCGACACGGCCCCGCCGACCGACGGCGAGGCCTGCGTGTCGCGGACGGGCTGCGCCGAGGAGACCACGCGCGCGGACGCCCTCGACATCGAGCTCCTCGCCGCCGAGGTGTTCGCCGCGTCGAAGGGGTACGACGTGGCCCTCGACCTCGCGGGCGCGGACACGTACGGCGTGGCCTACGCCACCATCACGGTCACCGAGCCGGGCGCCCCGGTCTGCGTCGCCACGGACGAGAAGGGCAACTGCCTGAAGTGGGAGGACACCAAGGAGGTGAGCACCCGCTCCGAGGTGTTCTGGGACGAGGTCGGCTCGGTGTGGGAGGCCGACGCCACCCTCGCGCACGAGGGCCTGGTCGAGCTCAAGGTGAAGGTGTACAGCGCCGAGGGCGAGAAGCTCGAGACGGTCAAATCCAAGCTCGGGGCGCCCTGGCGGGATGACGGGGAGGGCGTCGGCGCGCTCGCGACGGACGAGGATCCGCTGACCCGGGTGGCGCTTCACAAGCACTACGGCGCGCTTCAGCACTGGCACGCCATGAGCGTCGCCTCCGAAGGCTGGACCGCCAGCGACGCCCTCCCCGTCGACGCCGAGGTCGAGCTCACCAACGGCGACACGATCACCATCCCGGTGAACAGCTACCAGCGCCCGGGCCACACGCCGACCCAATCGGAGGCGAGCATCCTGTTCAGCCTCCTCGACACGGCGGGGCGCATCGTCATCGACGACGGCGACGGCGGCGGCGCGACCTTCGACGTGTCGAGCCTGGAGGAGCTGCGCTCCCCGGTGTGCTCGGACGGCTTCTGTGTCGTGGTGTCAGAGACCGGACGCGGATCCCACGCGCTCTCGGTGACCGCGTACGGGCCCATCGCCACGGACCTCCCAGACCGCGTCGAGGTCGAGCTCACGGCGTTCGATGCCTCCGGTGACACGTCCGACTCGGAGACGGTGTCCGTCGCGTTCGACGACGAGATCACCGCCGTTTTCGCCAGCGAGGTGAGCTTCGCGGGGGATCCCGTCGGCCTCGGCCTCTCGGGCAAGGTGAAGCTGCTCGGCGAGCCGAACCGCCGGGGCAAGCAGGAGACGCTCGCCAAGGGCAAGTTCTTCGGGGACCTGACACGTGACGGCGACGGCGATCTGGAGCTGGCAGGCGCCGACAAGGACGGGGTCGTGTCGAGCGGGGGAATCGTCCGGGCCGGAGAGGCGATCACGCTCGGCGCCGACCGCGAGGGCGCCCCGCCGCCGGTGGTCGCCTCCTACGCCGTGGACGACCGCGGCGGGGTCAGCCCGAGGCTGGACATCGTGGCCCGCTACTCGTACTGAGCCGCGCTGCCGGCGAGCCCCGCCCGCCCGTGGAGCCGCCCGCCCGGCGCCACCACCGGGCGGCCTCCGCCGCGCCCGCGCCAAGGGCGCGGAGGGCAGCCGCCTCCGGCGGCTGGTCCGGCCGGGCGGCGCGGTGCCAAGAGCGGTCCCAATGCCGCTCTGCCCGGCCGACCAAGCGGCTCCGCCGCGCGCCCGGAGCCGACCTGCCCCGCGTCCGCGCGGGGGCGCCCTCGTCCTCCGCCGGACCGCGCCGCCGACACCGCGGGCATGCCCGACACGGACGCCGACACGGACACCGACAACCATCGGCGTTACCCCAACTCGCCCGGAGGGAACGATGGACGTTGCGCAGAGGGTGAACACGGCCTGGAACCGGATCGAGGTGTGGTTCGGGGCACATGCGCCGATCCTCGCGCGCTCCCTGCGCCCCGGCGCACCGGAGGCGGACATTCGCGCGACCGAACGTGTCCTCCGTGTGCGGTTCCCGTCGGACATCGTGGCGTCGCTGCTGCGGCACGACGGTCAGGACGCCGTCGGCCGGCGTGACCGCACCTTCGTTTGCTCGCGCTACCGGCTCCTCTCCTTGCGCGAGATGGTCTCGGAGGCGCGCGAATGGGCCGCGCTGCGAGGCGACTTCGCGCAGGTGCCCGTGGACGCCGACCCGAGCGTGGAGGCCGCGATCTGGACCCGCCACCGCATCCCGCTCGGCAAGGACGGCAGCGGCGACCTCGTGTCGGTCGACATGCGGCCGACCCGGTGGGGCACGCCCGGCCAACTCGTCGCAAGCAGCCACGACGGAGAGGGGGTGCCTCTCGTGGCGCCGTCGTGGGTGGTGTACCTGGAGCGGCTGGCGGAGGACCTCGAGGCGGGGCGCTACCCCGTCGCGCAGGACTACGGCGGGCTCGACGGGCGGCGCGGCGGGGCGCCGCTCTTCCCCCTGCCGCGTCCGGACGTGGAGGAGAGCCCGCTTCCCCCCTTCGATGAGCGCTTCCCCGGCGAGCCGGGTGCCCCCGCGGGCGCGGAGGTCCAGTGGGCGAAGTCGCTCGCTGAGGCGCTCGCGGAGCCCGAGCGCTTCACGCACCGGCTGGCCGTGGAGGAGGTCGTGCTTCCGCCGGAGATCGGCCGCCTGCGGTGGCTCTCCGCGCTCTCCGTGAAGGAGGCGCCCGAGCTCCCCGCAGAGATCGGCTACCTCACGCGCCTCGACACGCTCAACGCGTGGGACACCGGCTGGCGCCGGCTGCCCTCGTCCTTTGCCGCCGTCGGTTGCGACGGGCCGGGCCTCCGGCTCTCGCTCCCGGGCAACCCCTTCGACGCTCTCCCCGACGTGCTTCGCGCGATGCCGCACCTCGTCGGGCTCGACCTCCGGAGGTGCCGCCTCGGCGCCAGCGGCGCCAGCGGCGCGGAGCTGGGGGAGTGGCCCCGCCTGCACGCGCTGGCCCTCGCGAACAACGGCCTGGAGGCGCTCCCCGCGGGGCTCGAGGGCCTCTCGGCGCTCCGCGCGCTCGATCTCTCAAGGAACGCGCTCCGACCCGAGGCCGTAGAGCGGCTGGGTTCGCTCGCGGGGCTGGAGTCCCTGAACCTGAGCGGCTGCGAGCTCACCGCGCTCCCGACCACGTGGACCGCCCTGGGCGCGCTCCAGAGCCTCGATGTGAGCAACAACGCCGCGCTCGCACGCCTCCCGGCGCTCCATCTCCCCGCCTTGCAGACCCTCGACGTGGGGTACACGCCGATCGTAGCCGCGGCGGATCTGTTGCCCCTGCTCGCGGGGTGTCCGTCGTTGAAGCGGGTGCGCCTCTCGTCGACCCCGATCGGCTACCTCGACGAGGAGCTCACGATCCTCCGGGCGCGGTTCCCGGGCGTGGAGTTCGACGCGACCGGCGGCGGCATCGACGTGTTGGGACCGGAGCACCTGCCCCTCGTGACCCGCCTCGCGAAGGTGAAGTCGGCCACCTACGCGGCGACGAGCTGGCTGGAGCTCTGGAGCCCCTCCGGCCTCGCCGCGCGCGGGGAGGCCGCGCGTCTACTGGCCGCGCTCGACGCCGGCACCCCGGTCGACACCCCCAACGAGGACGGCGAGACGCTTCTCCACATCGTCGCGGAGAACGGCCACCTCGAGTTGGTGGAGCTGCTCCTCGATCGGGGCGCCGCGATCGAGGCGACCGAGAAGAATTCGAAGACCCCGCTCTACCTCGCGTGCGAGGCCGCGTCGGAGGCGGCGGCGCGCCTCCTCGTGGCGCGGGGCGCGGACGTGAAGGCGCAGACCCGTTGGCGGCAGGGCCCGGTGTTCGCGGCCCTCGAATACGGCCACGGTGACCTCGCGCGCTGGCTCCTCTCCGTGGGCGCGCCCCCGGTGGGTGACAACGTGCTGCTCCACGCCGCGGCCCTCGGTGACACCGCGCTGATCGCGGAGGTGCTCGACGGGGGCGCGGTCCGCGACGAGCGGGACTACGAGGGCCGTGACGCGCTGGGCCGGGCCGCGACCGAGGGCCATACGGGCGCGGTGGAGCTCCTGCACCGCCGCGGGTTCGCGGCGGCGGGGAGCGGCGCGTTGCCCTGGGCCGCGCACCGGGGACATTCCGCGCTCGTGCGCCGGCTGCTCGCGCTCGGCGCGGAGGTGGACGAGACGGAGGGCTTCGGAAACACCGCGCTCGCGCGCGCGGCCACGAAGGGCTTCGCCGACCTCGTCGACTTGCTCCTGAAGGCGGGCGCGAACCCCGCGCCGCACGCGAGGTGTTCGGCGCTGCACGGCGCCGCGGTCGAGGGCCACGCACCGGTGGTGGCGACGCTGCTCGCGGCGGGCACCCCGGTCGACGCGCCGTACGACGGCAAGACGGCGCTCGAGGTGGCGGCGCGGCGGGGCCGGACCGAGGTCGTGGAGGTGCTGCTCGCGGCGGGAGCGGTGGTCACGGACGGGACGGTCGCGGCGGCGCGCAGCTGGGGCGATGCCCCCTTGGTCGCGCGGCTCGAGGCGCTGCTGCCCGCGCCCCGCCCCCCGCAGGCAGGCCCGCAGACCACCTCGTAGGCAGTGACGTAGCACTCCCGACGGTCGGGCCTACTCCGCGGCCGGCAACGTCGGGTCGTCGTAGTTCACCGCCTCGACGGTGCCAACGGTCTCGCAGGGGAAGGTGATTCCTGCCATGTCGGCCGCGGTGTCACACTGGCTTCCGGAGCAGCTCATCGCGAACGTCCACTCGAGGTCCGCCGCCCACCGTTGCGAGAACGTGTGGCTGACGCCCTCCACATCGAACGTGCGTTCGGTGAACACGCCCCCCATCTCGAGGCCCCAGTAGATCGTGGCGTCGACCCCGTAGCTGGCGAGGTTCATCCCGGTCGCGGTGGCATTGCACCAGAAGTCGCCTTCGAGATGGTAGGTGCAGTTCACGATCTGGTTTGCGTTCGCGGTGGCCTGCTCGTCGAATACCTGCGGGCCGGGATCCACGTGGGAGAGCGTGATCGAGTCCCAGATCACCAGGCTGTAGGGGTTGGAGTTGACCTCACACGCGTTGCCGCCCAACTGAAGGTCGCTCACGAAGAACAGCACGCCCTCGCCGGGGCCGTTCTCCACGAAGTCCATGTCCAGCTCGGTGTCGGTGTCCGTATCGGTGTCCGTGTCCGTATCGGTGTCCGTATCGGTGTCGGTGTCCGTATCCGTGTCGGTATCGGTGTCGGTGTCGGTGTCCGTGTCGGTGTCCGCGTCGCCGGACTCGGCGGTGTCGGTGTCGGCAGGGTCGGCCGCGGAAGTGCAGGCGAGGAGGGTCAGCAGCGAGAGGGTGCGCACGGGGGCCTGGGTGAGGCTGCACGGTAGCGCCTTGGCGGCGGGCCGTGACCTCACGCGGATCTCTCATCGGAACCGGGGCTACGGAGGGACCGCCAGGTACGAGACGTTGACCTGGTCCCCCTCTACGAGGGGCACGCCATCGAGGTCGACCGCGTTCACGTCCGCGTCGTAGCGGAACGCGGCCACGTCGAGGGGGACGCCGGCGACGGAGATCGCGAGCGTCGCCGGGTCCGCGCGCGCGGTGAGCGCGAAGATGTTCGTGCGGTGGAACATCTCCGTCACCGCCTCGAGCGCGGGTTCGTACGGGGTGTCGTCCACACTCTGGCTCACCCCGCCGATCTCCTCGGCGAGGCTCGAATAGTCGGTTCCGTAGGAGATCGCGTGGAAGTGGAGCGACCCCGGATCGGGCCGCAGCGCCTGGAGGTACGCGACCAGTGCCTCGTGGGTGGGCTCCTCCTCGCTGCCGTCGTCCTCGTCGCTGTGGACGACGATGTCGAGCTCGGCACCCTCGCGGAGGAAGCCGGCGTTCGGCTGGCCGTCCGCCGTGTATTGGAGCCCGAGCCAAATCGCGCGCCGGCCGGTTTCGGCGCTGGTTTCGTCCGGCACACGCTTCACCAGCTCGGTCAGCGTCGTGGCGGGGTCGGGCGTCGCGTCGTCCACCCACCGCGCGCCCTCGTACTCCTCCAGCGTGCCGAGCCACTCGTTCGCGTCGATGTCGACCACACCGGCGTGGAAGTCGACACCACGCGCGAGCCAGCTCGTCACCGCCAATTCGACCGCCGCGGCGAAGGTGTCGTTCTTGCCGTTCATCGAGCTCGAGTTGTCGACGATGAAGAGCACGTCCACCTGCGGGCGCGCGTACGTGAACGTGTCGGTGACCGGCGGCGGCGAGGTGTCTGCGGTGTCGTCCACCTCGTCCGTGTCGTCCACCTCGTCGGTGTCCTCCCTCTCGTCGGTGTCGAGCGGGGGCCCGTCCGTGTCGGCGGGGTCAAGGCCCACGCCCGCCACCGTGGGGGCGCACGCGTCGAGGAGGAGGGCGAGGAATGGCAAGGGCAAACTCCTCTCACAAGCTTAATCGCGCTTCCCTGGCCGACAGCCGCCAGGCCGCTCGGGCCTGCCCCGGACAGAACCAAGCGCACCGCGCCCTGGTTCCCGCGCCTACGGCGTCTGGTCCAGGAACGCGGCAACCCGGCGCTCGTAGTCGGCGGGATCGGCTTCCCGGATGGCGCCGTGGGCGCCCACCTCAGGGAACCAGGCGCGCTTGGGGCCTGGATACGCCGCGGCGAGCTCCTCGGTCTGGCCGACGGGCGCGACGCCGTCCTGCTTGCTGTGGATGAAGAAGACCGGCACGGTGCCCGCGAGGCGCACGGATCGCTCCGGGCTCGCCAGCCCGGAGAACCGGCCGCGGAGCATTGTCAGATCGATGAGGAGCCGGGTGAACCACGCCGGGATCGATGGCGCCTGGGGCGACTCGGTGATGAGCCGCTGGAAGCTCGCCATCGGGTTCTCCGCGATGACGCCCGCGAGCCTCGGCATCTCGGGCAGCGCGACGAGGATCGCGGCCGCGCCTACCGAGTTTCCCATCGCGAGCACCTCGTCGTACCGGCCGGTGAGGAACGGGTAGGCCGAGAGCACGTCGCGGGACTCGCGCTCGCCGTAGGTCAGGCCGGGGACGGGACAGGGCGCTTCGCCGTGGCAGCCGAGGTCGAGCGTCAGCACGTCGAGGTGGCGCCCCAGGTAGAAGCGCACGTGCCGGGTGAGCTCGCGCCGGTCGGAGCCGCCGCCATGGATGAGCATGATCGCTCCCTCGGCAGGGCCGAGGCCGTTGTCCGCCGCGCTGACGAGCCAGCCGGGCAGCTCATACCCGTTGAGCGAGGGCACCTCCACCTCCCTGAATTGGAGCGCGTGGGTCGTGCGCAAGTTGCCACAACCCTCGCCCCAGTGCTCGGCCAACTCGAGGCCGCATACGGAGAGATCCTTCGTCACACCGGGATGGGACGGGAAGAGGATCTGGTTGCTGGCGGACCACAATCCGCCGCCGAGCGCCAAGGGGAGCACGAGGGGCACGAGGGCCACGAGCCATTTGAGCCGGCTCATCACGAAATCCGTCGAAGGATCTCGTCGACCTTGTCGGTCCCTTCCGCGAGGATCTCGGCGAAGCCGATCTTCCGCGCGGCCTCGCGATCGGCGAACGACCGGAAACGAGTGACCAGCGTCCACTTCGTCTGGTCGCCAACCGTTTCGAGCGTCACTGTCGTCACGTTGTCGTGCGGGCCGCCGGTGTGCTCGGCGCTCTCCCAGGCGAGCTTCTCGGGCGCCACCACCTCGAGGAAGATGAACGTCATGGCGAATTCGTGGCCTTCAGGCGTGCGCATCACGTGGCGCCACCGGCCGCCGGGGCGAACGTCCATCTCGCAGACCGGGCTCGTGAAGCCGCGACCGCCGTACCACTCCGCCACGTGTCTCGGGTCGGTGAGCGCCGCCCATACGACCTCACGGGGTGCGTCGAAGGTGCGACGCATCACGATCACCGGCCCCTCGGCCGGGCTGGAGTCGACTTCGAGCGTTTGGGAACGTTTCACTTGGTGTCCTCGTTGGAGTTGCGCTGCGAGTGGGGGGAGGGTCGCCCCTGCATTTCCTTGACGTACTCGGAGAGGCTGTCCAGGCTGCGATCCCAGAAGCGCCGGTACTCCTCGACCAGCTCCGCGACCGCAAGGAGCGGCGCGGCCTCGAGGTGGCAGGGCCGGTACTGCGCCTCCCGGCTCCGGGAGACGAGCCCGGCCCCCTCCAGCACCTTGATGTGTTTGGATACGGCCGCGAGGCTCATGTCATAAGGCTCCGCGAGCTCCTTCACGGAGGCGTCGCCGGAGGCGAGCCGGGCCAGGATCCCCCGCCGCGTGGGGTCGGCGATGGCGAAGAGTGTAGCGCTGAGGGGGTCCGTCTGCATGATCAACCTCGTAGTTGTAAACCATATGGTTGTCAACCAACAAGTTGAGCGCGCAGACCGAGATTCCCGGAAAGAGATCCAACCTCCCCGGGTCTGGGTCTTCCGGTCATCGGGCCCGGTTGCAATGATACAGAAATGCTGATGAACGCCGCGATGTACTTGCGATACGGCCCGCCTGAGGTGTTGGCGATGGCCGAGGTGGCCAGGCCCGAGCCGCGCGACGACGAGGTGCGCATCGCCATACGGGCTACCACCGCCACCGCCGCGTGTGGGTTGATGCGCAGGGGTGACACCGCGCTGGCGCGAATCGTCCTGGGCCCGTTGCGGCCGCGCCGGCGCTTCCGCATCTTGGGGACCGAGTTCGCGGGCGTCATCGATGCCGTCGGGAGCAAGGTGACCCGGTTCCGGCCCGGCGACAGGGTCTATGGCTTCACGGGCATGAAGGCCGGCGCATACGCGGAGTACGTCTGCCTGAGCGAGACAGCGTCGATCGCTCCGGCGCCGGCCGGCGTGTCCGATCTGGAGGCGGCCACCCTCGTCGACGGGCCCACCACGGCCCTCTACTTCCTGCGCGACCGTGCCCACCTGCGGCCGGGAGCCCGCCTGGCGATCGTGGGCGCCTCCGGGAGCATCGGGACGGCGGCGGTGCAGATCGCCCGGTACCTGGGGGCGCACGTCACCGCGGTGTGTAGCGGCAAGAACGCCGAGCTGGTGCGCTCCCTGGGAGCTCACGAGGTCATCGACTACACCCTCCGCGACTACACCGCGCAGGGCCACCGCTACGACGTGGTGTTCGACACTGTGGGGAAGAGCGCCTTTCGGCAGGCCAGCCGGTGCCTGGTGGACGGCGGCACCTATCTCGTCACCGTCGGCGGGCTGAGCGTGCTGGTGCTCGACCTGTTGACGCGCGGGTTCTCCCGCACCCGCCTCAGCTTCGGCTTCTCGGTCGAGAAGCGCGAGGCGCTGCGGGAAGTAGCGATGCTGACCGAAGCCGGGGTGTTGCGGCCCGTGATCGATCGCCAATACCCCCTCGCCCAGATCGCCGAAGCGCACCGCTACGTCGAGACGGGCCGCAAGCGCGGCAACGTGGTGATCGCCGTCGCCGAGCGGTAGACCATGTGCATGAGCGAGCCCATCACCATCTCCTCGGTTGCGCAGGTGCACGCGCTCATGGGCCAGGCTGCGCCATCACACCCCCACATCTCTGTCGTCGGCGCGGCCTGGCACCCTCCACTGCGCCTGACCGTGCCGCTCGCGGATCGAAAGATCCACTCCGACCTCTACGCCGTGAGCCTGAAACGTGGCGACGAGTGTTGGGTGGCGTATGGCCGGCAGGTGCATGACGCGCAGGCGGGCACCCTTCTCTGCCTGACGCCTGGTCAGAGCTTCACGCCGATGGCTGGCGAGGGCGGCGCCGCTCACACCGAATCGGCGTGGACCCTGGTGTTCCACCCCGACCTCGTCGCCGGGAGCCCACTCGCCGCGCGGCTGCGCGACTTCGGCTACTTTCGTTACACCGCCACCGAGGCGCTGCACCTCCACGAGGGCGAGCGGCAGCGGCTGACCGACATCGTGCAGGCCCTGGAACGCGAAGCTTCGGCTGCTCCCGATGCGCACTCGAAGGAGGTGCTGGTGGCGCACCTCGAGCTGTTCTTCAGCTACTGTGGGCGGTTCTACACGCGCCAGTTTCACAGCCGGACCCAAGTGCAGGGGGGAGTGCTCGCCCGGCTTCAGCGACACCTCGATGAATATCTCTCGTCCGCGCGCCCCCGCGAAGAGGGGCTGCCAACCGTCGCGCTCTGCGCGAAATCGCTCGGCTATTCTCCCGACTATCTGAGCGATCTGCTCCGCGAGGAGACGGGTGGGAGCGCGCGCGACCACATCCATCGCGCCTTGATCGAGGCCGCCAAACGGCGGCTGGCCTCGACGCGAGCGAGTGTCGGCGAAGTCGCCCACTCCCTCGGCTTCGAGCAGCCACAACACTTCTCCAAGTTGTTCAAGCAGAAGACCGGCTCGTCACCAGGGGCGTGGCGCGGTTGAAGTCGAGGCGGGACCTGGACATCGTCAGCCTCCACGGCGCCAACTTGGGCGCGCACGGGCAGGCTCTCAGTCGCACCCAGGTACGTTGGCCGGGCACACGTGGGCGGACGTCGCCACCCCGCGGCCGTAGAGGACCACGGAGAAGCTCCACCCCTCGAGCTCCGTGCACGCCGCCACGTCGGGAAGGACGACCGTACCGCTCCACGCGCGGTGCCCGGCACCGGGTAGCGCCGCAACGACGCGGGGCCCCTCCGGCGGCGCGCCGACGAAAGTAGCGGCGTACAACGCGCCGCCCGCGTCGACGGCGGCCTCGATCTCGACGGTGCCGCCCGCGTCGCGGCACGTCGCGGAGCCCGCTCCGAACTGGGAGGGCGGGCTCGGGATCACGTCGTCCGGGACGCACGCGAGCAGCAGGAGGATCACGGCGACACCGTGAGCGGGCGCGCGTCCATCCGCGTCCAGAGGGCGTCGGGCACCCCGTCCAGGTCGCAGATGCCGCTCACCAGGAGGGGCAGGCGCTCGGCCAGCGCGGCGCGATCGGGCTGCGCGGCGCGCTCGTAGAGCCGCGTCGTGAGCCAGATGGTGATCGACTGCGCGCCGCCCCAGGTGGGATCGGGCCCCTCGTCGACCACCTCCTGCTCCATGCAGTCGAGGTGCGTGCGGGCGGAATCGGCGTGGGACGCCGCGTGCACGAGCGCGATCGCGGGCGCGCCGACCGCGTCGGAGGACCCGAACCGGGGGTAGCCGAGCGAGCGGAGGTCGGGGTCGAGCCGGTAGAGCCAGTCACCCGTGAGCGGGTGCACGGCATCGACCCGCGCGAGGACATAGGCGTAGAGCGCGTGGCCGAGGGGCGACCCGTCGGCGACGGGGAGGCGCGCGAGCTCGGCGACGAGCGACGCGGGCGCCTCCTCGTCCGGCTCCAGGGCGCCGAAGTCCGCGGCCAGGAGGCCCCAGAGGGCGATCGCGAGGCCGACGCGACCGTCGCCTTCGTCCGCCCAGGGCACGGCCGCCCGCTCGGCCGCGCTCGCGCCGAGGTCGGCCAGCAGGGCGTCCCCGCAGGCGGCGTCCGGCACGGCGAGCAGCTCATCCCCCGCGCGGAGCTCCCCCTCCGCGAGGCCGCAGGTCCGCAACACGTCCGCGGTGGGCGCGGAGGCGCACCCGCCGAGGAGCACGAAGGTGGCGAGGCGCCTCATTCGGCCTCCAGGTACGCGAGCCGTTCGACCAGCGCGTCGGGGAGGGAGGCCTCCGCACACAGGCCGTCCATCACGGCGTGCACCTGGTCGATCCCGCCCTCGATCGCACCCTTCGTCGACGCGTGCTCGGCGTAGACGAGCAGCAAGGCCCCGTTCACGCCGTAGGCCCCGTCCCAATCGTCGTCCGCGGCGTCGAGCGGCGTGCCGGCGGCGCTGGTGCACGCGCGGTGGTAGCGCCCGGAGTGGTGGGCGGCCTCGTGGAGGAGGAGCCCGAGCATGTAGAGGGGGTCGACGCTGCCGAGGTTGCCGACCTCCAGCGTGTCCGTCAGGACGTCCATCGTGGCGTGGTTGGACTCGCCCGGAGCCACGGCGGCCACGACGTTCGCCGCGTAGTCGTACAGGAGCGCGCTGGCGGGCGCGTCCCGCCCGTGGCCGAGCGTGGCGGCGAGGCGCTCGAGCTCCTCCACGAAGGTGTCTGGGACGACCGGATCGTCCAGCCACTCCCCGACGGTCCCGAAGTTTCCCGCCTGCAGGAGCCAGGCGCCCGCGATCAGCCTCTCCACCGGCTCGCCGTCCAGGGTGCCCGGGAGATCCGCGTTCGGAAACGCGTCCCACCGGACCCCGAGGTCATCGCCGAGGGCGCGGGCGCACGCGGCGTCGTACCGGAGCAGTCCTGCATCGTCGGGATCGACCCGTGGGTCGTCCGCGGTCTCGCCGTCGGCCATGCCACAGGAAACCCTGACGCTCGCCCAGCGAGGCTCGGGGGACGAGCAGGCGGCCAGCCAGAACAACATTCCTCGAGCCGTAGCGCGCAGAAACCGGGGGTGCAATACGACAGCGCGCCGTCCGGGACGACGTCGAGATCCAACTCGAGGCCGCCAGGAGCGGACGCTCACCGCGCCGTGATGACCATGGGCAGCCCATTCGCGAGCCCGAGCACCCCCTGCATCTCCCAGCGCGGCTCGTATCCGTCACGAAGGCGGGGCGCGAAGCGCTGCGCCAGCACCGCGAGGAGGAGGTGGCTCTCCAGCAGCGAGAAGTTGTTGCCGATGCAGATGCGCGGGCCGGCCGCGAACGGGTGGTACGCGTGGTGGTGGCGCCCCTCCTCCGCCTGGCGCGTCCATCGGTCCGGGTCGAACGCGTCCGGGTTGTTCCAGAACTGCGGGTGACGGTGTGTGTAGTAGGGCGACAGCATCACCCCGGCTCCCTTGGGCACGTCGAAGTCGCCGATCCGATCCACCTCGAGGGCATCGCGGACGTAGAACGGCGCCGCCGGGTAGAGCCGCAGCACCTCCTTGACGACCTGCAGCGTGTACGGGAGCTGCCGCAGGTCCTCCACGGTGGGCGTGCGCCCGGCGAGCACGCGGTCGAGCTCCTCGTGGAGCTGCGCGGCGACGTCCGGATTGGCCGCGAGCGCGTACCACGTGAACGTCATCGTGCGCGCGGTGGTCTCGTGTCCCGCGAAGAACGTCGTGATCGACTCGTCACGGACCAGGTTCTCGGACATCGCCTCGCCGGTCTCCTCGTCGCGCGCCTTCATCAGCCGCGAGAGCAGGTCGTCGGGCCACTGGGCCTCGTCCATGGCCCGCCGTTGGGCGATCAAGCCCTGGATCGCGTTGTGCACCAGATCGCGCGCAGCCTTGTACCGGGTGTTCGTCGGCGTGGGGACCCAGAGCGGGAGCGCCAGGCCTGTCGCCCGCCCGGTCACGAACGAGATCATCGTCGAGACCGCGTCCTTCATCTGGTCGATCGACTCCATCGTCTCCGAGCTGAACATCGCCCGTAGGATGATGGTGGCGGTGACCTGGGTCATCTCCTCGGCGATCTCCACCTCGGCGCCGCTCTTCGCGAGGTCGTCCCAGCGCTCAGCCATCCGCACGCTGTCCCGGAGCATCAGCTCCGCGTACGCCTGTACGCCGGTGGTGGTGAAGAACGGGGCCAGGAGCCGGCGCTGCCGCCGCCAGAGCTCGCCGGTGCTCGCGACCAGGCCCTCGCCCGTCAGGTAGTCCCGCACGGAGTCGTAGCTGGCGACCTTGTCGTAGCTCTGCCGCTTCGTGACGTTGACGTACTTCACCGCGTCCGGATGCATCGCGAACATCAGCGTGCGCGACCCGACGCGCACCTGGAAGACATCCCCGTACTCGCGCCACATGTCGCCCGCGAAGGCGAGGAAACCGCGCGTCTGGACGCCGTACAGAAACCGGAACAGGCCGGGGCCGGGGGCTTGCATGGTCAACTCCTCGCGGGGCGGTGGGACACCTCGCAGCCTAACGAGGATGGCAGTTTCTGCCATCCGGCCTCAGGATGCGAGGTGCCGTTTCACCAGCCTGACGCCCCCGGCCCCCCAAACGCTCCCATATCCCCCCGACTCCCATCCGAATCCACCCGACTCGGATCCCCCGCATTGATCGCAGGGCTCGTCCCCGAGAGGTGGAAATCTGATTCCAACTGGGGATCCGCCTCGATGTTTCCGTCGCGCCCCGTGGGATCACTCATCCCCACGAACGCGTCGCCGGAGTTGCTCCACGTGAGGGTGTAGCGCCACTCGGGGGTGGACGAGGGGTTGGCGGCCACGGCGTTGCCGTCGTTGCCGGAGAGGATGCTGTCGGAGACCAGCGCGGTGCCGACGCTGCGGAGGGACAGGGCGGCGCCCTCGTCGGCCTGGTTGGCGGTCAGGACGACGTTGTACATCGCGAGGGAGGCCTGTGAGAAGTAGATGCCGCCGCCGCTGGACGCGATGTTGCCGGTGAAGATCGCGTTTTCGAGTTGGAAGGTGCCGTTGGTCACACACAAGCCACCGCCGTGGTCCGCCTGGTTGCCGGTCATCTCGAGGCGGGCGGCCTTGAAGTCGAAGCCCTCGCCGATGAACGCCAGCCCGCCGCCACAGCCACCGGCAACATTGTCCTCGAACACGGAGTCGGTGAACTCGATGTTCCAGAAGGGCAGCGCGAGGCTCACGCCGCCGCCGTTGCTGCCCGCCACGTTGCGGCGGAACACGTTGCCACGCGAGGAGGAGTTGTCGTCGTCGATCTCGATGGCGCCGCCGCGGCCGCTGGCCTCGTTGTCCTCGAAGGTGTTGCTGACGATCTCGTTTGCGTTGTGGGACACCTTCATGGCGCCGCCGTCCCCGCCCGACGCGACATTGGATCGGAAGGTGTTCTGCTCGATCAAGCCGCCACCGTAGAGCATGCGGAGGCCGCCGGCGTCATCGGTGGCGACGTTGTCGTGGAAGCTGTTTCGGTACACGTGACCGGTGGCGCTCTCGGTGAAGCCGCCGCCGCCGTCGGTGCCGCCCGTGTTCTCGTACACCTCGTTGTAGTCGATGACGCCGGTGTGGAGGATGGCGGCGAAGCCACCGCCGGTGAACAGGGCGTCGTTGCGACGGACCACGTTGCGCGAGAAGGTGGTGCCGCCGTCGAACCACACGCCGCCGCCCACGTGGCCGACGTTGTCCTCGAATACGCTGCCGGTGATGCTGGCCGCCGCGCCGGTGACATACAGCCCGGCGCCGTCCGCGCCCCCATTGGAGGCGAAGGTGCTCTCCTCCACGGTTAGCGCGCCGCCCTGGATGTAGGCGCCGCCGCCGTCGCCCCCGGATCGATTGGTCAACAGCTGGGTGCGGGTCATCGTGACCGTACAGTTCAGCGTGGCGATGCCGCCGCCCTCCTGGGCAGAGCCGCCGGTGATCGTCGTGTCGACGAGGGTGAGCTCGGCGCCCTCGCACCACACGCCGCCGCCGCGATCGGCCTTTCCGTCGGTGATGATGACCCCCTCGACCGTGACCGTGGCGGTGCCCGTGCTCGACGTGACCTCCAGGCCGCGCGCGGTGCCGCCACCGTCGAGCGTGGTGGCCCCCGTGCCGCGCAAGGTGAGGCCGCGGCTGTCGACCACCACGGTCTCGGCGAACGTTTCGCCGCACAGCTCCACGATGGCGCCGTCGGGCGCAGCGTCCACGCCGCCCTGCACGGTGAGGTGCTCGGCGGTGCCGTCACCACACACGGTCACCACGGGCGGCGGCACGACCACCTCCGCGGTGTCGACGGGCGGCGCGGTGTCGTCGGCGTCGGTTTCCTCGCCACCCCCTCCCCCACCACCACCGCCGGGCGGCTTGCCCCCGTCGGCTCCCACACAGCCCACGCCACAGACCACGAGGACACCCAACCAGCCGATGCCACGCATTGTTCTGACTCCCACCCTGTCATCAGGGTAGGCACGAGCGCGGCCGGGGCGAGCTACCCGTTCGCGGCCCGGATCTTCGCCAATTCCTCGGCCACCACCCCCGCGGTCCAGCCGAGCTGGGCCTCGGAGTGCAACGACGAGAGGAAGAAGCGCAGGCGCGAGGCGTTGTCCGCCACCGCCGGGTACAGGATTGGCTGGACGTTGACGCCACGTTTCATGAGCGCGTCCGAGAGCAACAAGGCGTGGAAGCTGTTCCCCACGATGACGGGGCACACGCCGCTCTCGCCGGCGGAGGGGCCGGTGTCGAGGTTGTGCTCCTGGCACGCCTTGTAGAAGAAGCGCGCGTTGGACTGCAACTTCTTGACGCTCTCGGGCTCGCGCTCCATGAGCTCGAGCGAGGCGATCGCGGCCATCGTGTTCGCGGGAGAGAGGCCCGCCGAGTAGATGAACCCGGGCGCCGTGTACTTGAGCATCTGTACGAGGACGCGGCTGCCCGCGATGTACCCACCACAACTCGACAGGGACTTGGACAGGGTGCCCATCCAGATGTCGATCTCGGTGCCGGGCACGCCGAAGTGTTCGGACACGCCGTAGCCGCGCTCGCCCACCACGCCGAAGGAGTGGGCCTCATCGACCATGAGGAAACACTTGTGACGCTTCTTGAGCGCCACGTAGGCGGGCAGGTCACAGATGTCGCCGTCCATCGAGTACACACCCTCGACGACGATCAGGGCCTTTTCGAAGTTGGGCCGCAGCTGCTCCAACAAACGCGCCAGCGCCGCGGTGTCCCCGTGCGGGAAGGGCCGGCGGGTGGCGCCGGAGAGCTTCATGCCCTGGAACACGGAGTCGTGGATGAGCTCGTCGTGGAGGATGAGATCCTTGGGCCCGAACAGGTGCCCCACCGTGGTCACGTTGGTCGCGTGGCCGGCGGTGAACACGATGCTGTCCTCGACGCCGAGCGCCTTGGCGATGCGCTGCTCCAGCTCAAGGTGGATGGGCCGCTCGCCCGACGCCACGCGGCTGGCGCTCACGCTGGTGCCGTACTTGTGCACCGCCTCGAACACGCGCTGCTCGACGTAGGGGTGCCCGGAGAACCCGAGGTAGTTGTACCCGGAGAAGTGGACGCGCTCCTTGCCGGCGATCTCCACCACGTCCCGCGCGGTGCCTTCGAGCACCTTGAAGTACGGGTTGTCGATGCCGAGCATCAGGGCGGCCTGGAGCCGCTGGTCGAGGTCGACCCAGGCGGGGAACCGGGAGAAGTCGGTGAACTCGGGCGCGATCGCCAGCTCGCCGGGGAGCGCGCGGAGCTCGCCCTCAACGCCCTCACCGATCGCCACGACCTCACCGTTCGCGCGGCGCAACACGACGGTGCCGGTGAACCGGTCGCCGGTGTTGGCCTCGAACGTGACGGCCACGTCGAGCACCTCGTCGGCCGCAACGTCACGCTGGGTCCATGCGCGCACCTTGACCGGGAAGCCCGCGCGCTGGCGTTTTTCGAACGCCCACAGGCCACACAACTGGAGGGCGGAGTCGATCGCCAGCGGGGAGAACGTCCACCTGTCCTGGCCCCAGGCCTTCGAGTCGCCGATGCGCACCTTGCCGGTCACGTGCTGCTCGCCGAGCACGCCCACCGCCACGATGCCCTGCAGGAGCGGGCCGTGGAAGGTATGGTTGCTGTAGAAGTCGGCCAGCGAGGTCTTGGCGGCAGAGCCACCGACCGGCGCGGGCGGGGCGACCAACGTGGCCGCCGGGGTCACGCGGCCCTCCCAAGCCAGCTTGGATCCGACGAGCACGCGGAAGCGCTCTCCGTCGAGGCGCAACCGCGCCACGAGCGGCTTCTCCACGATGACCCCGTCGAACAGCGTCAGATCGCGCACCATCGGCGCGCCTTGGCCAGGGCTGACCGCGGACCCGAGGCGGACGGCCCATTCGAGCACCATCGCCATCGGCACGGTGGGGCGGCCCATGAGCGCGTGATCGCGCAGCCAGGGCATGTCGGGCGAGAGGGCCTCGGCCACCTCGAGCGAGCGGCGGGTGGTGGGGAGATCCAAGCCGAGCACGACCTCGCCAGTGGTGCCGAGCGCACGCAGGAACGCACGGGCGCCCTGCGCGGTGTCGACGAACACCACGCCGTCCTCACGCATCGCGATGCGCATGGGGAGCGGCACGGTGCCGACCATGGTGGAGTCCGCCCACGGGCCCCACACCTGCACCTGGGCCGCGATGCCACGCTCCGAGAGCGCGCGCGTGACGCCCACGAGGGCGTCGTTCGCGGCGGCGTACTCGGTCTGGTAGGCGTTGCCGAAGAAGGCGGCGTAGCTGCCGATCGCGGAGACCCACTTCACGCCGGGGCACGCGTCGACCAGCCGGGTCAGGCCGTTGACCTTGATGTCCCAGGCGGCGGCGCCGTCTGCCTTGCCGACCGGGCCGTCCGCGAGGATGCCCGCGGCGTGCACGATGCCGTCGATGCCGTCGATGGGGGGGATCTCCCCGCGCACGTCCGCGCGCACGTAGCGGGCGGCGGCGCCGAGGTCGGCGAGGGCGTCGCCCGGGTCGTGGCGGGAGCCGAGCAGCACGACCTCGGCGCCGGCGTCGACGAGGGCCTTGGCGAGCACGCGGCCGAGCCAGCCGGTGCCTCCGCTCACGAGGATGCGCTGGCCGGCAACGCTGGCAGGCACGGGCTCGAAGGCTTCGAGCCCAGTGACACAGCGGATGCCGCTGACGTAGGAGACGACGAGGTCCCGCTCGGCGGCGGCGAGCTCGCGCGCGGCGTCGGCGGGGGTGCCGTACACCACGACGACCTTGTGGTCGGGCCACTCGCGCCCGAGCGAGCGCACGAAGCCGAGGAGGCCGTCGGACGCGCGGTTGCCGACACACACCGCGAGGTCGCCGGGGGACAGGGTGCGCAGGGCCTCGATCGTGGGGTCGACGAGCACGCGGCCCGTCGTGACGTGACCGTAGCCGCTCCGGGAGTAACCAGAGAGCGGCGCGGGGCGCGGCAGGGGCCGGTAGAGCGCGAGCTCGCGGTCGGGCTCGGTGAGCGCCACGGAGGCGCCCTCGGCGCCCTCGATGTGGCGCACCAGGTCGGCCACGGTGGGCGAGGTGGCGAACAACGAGCGCGGGATGCCGGTGAAGCCGGGCACGGCCTCGCCGAGCTTGGTGGAGAGCTCGGCCAACATGAGCGAGTCGAAGCCGAGATCGTCGAGGAGGCGCTGCTCCACGCGGAGCGCGTCGAGCGGGAACGCGGAGACCTTCGCCACGACGCGGAGGACGCGTGCCTGGATGTCCTCAGCGTCGGCACCGGGGCCGGACGCGGCGGGATCGCCGACGGGGGAGACGGACTCCGAGAGCTCGGGGGGGGCGTTGCGGGGGGGCTTGCCCCCCTGCCCCAAAGAACCGCCGTACACGAACTCTGCGGAGGTGCGCGCGCGGGCGGAGGGGTCCTGGATGACCCAGTACGATTGCGTGGTGAACGGCGTGGGCGGCACGGACGCGAGGCCCTCGCCGAAGCCGGTCAGGTCGATGCGGTGGCCGTCGGCGGCGAGGCGCGCGAGCACGCGGAGGAGGCCGAGGCCGTCGGTGTCGTTGTCACTCGCGACGGAGAGGACCTCCGCGTCGGGCACGACGCCGCGGGCAAACGCGGTGAGGGTCGCGCCGCTGCCGAGCTGCACGAAGATGCGCGCGCCGGCGTCCCAGCACTGTTGCAGGCCGCGCACGTACTCGACGGGCGAGGTGGCGTGCCGCGCGAAGATGGCGCGCACCGCGGCGGGCGAGGTGGGCGGGGTGGCCGCGATGCACGACGCCATCGGGATCGTGGGGGCGGCGAAGGTGACCTCGGCGAGGCCGCGGTCGACGTCACCCTGGACCGACTCGAGCATCGGCGAGTGGAAGGCGTGCGAGACCGGGATGCGACGCGCCTTGAGGCCCGCGGCGGTGAGCGCGCGCACGGCGGCGTCGACGTCGGCGGTGGGGCCGGAGATGACGTTCTGGCGCGGGTGGTTGCGGTTGGCGACCACGACCGTGGCGGGCAGGTGGGGCACGATCTCGTCGGCGGCGGCCATCACCGCGGCCATGGCGCCGTGGTCGCCGGGCATGGCCGACATGGCCTTGCCGCGGCTCGCGACGAAGCGGAGGGTGTCGCGGACGGGCGCGCCGCCGGCCAACGCGGCCGCGGTGAACTCGCCGAGCGAGTGGCCGAGTACGATGGCGGGGGTGACGCCGTAGCGGGCGAGCACGGCGGCCACGGAGACGCCGATCGCGAACATCGCCGGTTGGGCGATCTGCGTGTCGGTGAGGGCCTCCTCGGTGGCGTCGGGGGCCCAGATGTACTCGGTGAGGGGCCGCTCGGTGAGGTCGAGGACGGCGGCCGTGCACGTCGCGATCGACTCCGCGAAGTCGGGCAGGACCAGCCACTCGCGCAACATCCCGACCTTCTGCATGCCCTGGCCGGGGCAGAGGAAGGCGACGGGGACGGGCGTGGCGGAGTCGCCGAGGACGGTGTCGCGGTCGAGGGCGCCGCGGGTGGACGGGTCCTTCGCGAGGGCGTCGGCGGCGCGCTGGAAGCGGGCGGCGAGCTCGTCGAGGGTGCGGGCCACGATCGCCACGCGCACGGCGCGGCGCTTGCGCCCGAGGTTGAGCGTGTGGGCGACGGACGCGAGATCCCCGGCCTCCCCCACGGTCGCGGCGAGCTCGGCGCAGTGTTTGCCGAGGAGCGCGCCGTCGTCCGCGCTGGTGACGACGAGCAGCCCCGGCAGCGCGTGGAGGGGCTCGGGCGGGCGCCGGCCGACGAAGATGCGGCCCCGGCTCGTGGGAATGGAGCGGGCGCCGGGCGCCTCTTCGAGCACGAGGTGGCCGTTGGTGCCGCCGAAGCCGAACGAGGAGACGGTGGCGCGGCGGGGGGTCACGCTGCGCCACGGCGTCGCGACGGTGGGGACGCTGAACGTGCCGTCGTCGAGCTGGTGCAAGGGGTGCGGGGCGACCCAGTTCGCGAGGGGCGGGATGGTCTTGTGGTGGAGCGCGAGCACGGCCTTGATGAGGCCGGCGACACCCGCCGCGGACATGGTGTGGCCGACGTTGGCCTTGGCCGAGCCGAGGGGAACCGGGGCCGCGGAAACGGACTCGCGACGCGACGCGTTGATCATCGCGCGCAAGGCGCCGAGCTCGGTCTTGTCGCCGACGGAGGTGCCGGTGCCGTGGGCCTCGACGTACCCGATCTGGTCGCCGGTGATGCCGGCGTCCGCCCAGGCCTGCGCGATGACGGCCTCCTGGCCCTCGCCGCGGGGGCTCATCGGGCCGTCGCCCCGGCCGTCGTTGTTGCAGCCGCTGCCGCGGATCACGGCGTAGACGCGATCGTGGTCGCGCACCGCGTCTTCCAGGCGCTTGAGCATCACCATGCCCACGCCCTCGCCCTGCACGAAGCCGTCGGCCTCGGCGTCGAAGGGGCGGCACACGCCCTTGGCGCTGATGGCGCCGATGCGGGAGAACGCGATGAGGTTCTCGGGCGAGAGGTTCAGGTACACGCCGCCGGCCACCGCGGCGTCGATCTGGCCGTCGCGCAGGTAGGTCACGGCGTCGTGGATCGCCACGAGCGCGGAGGCGCACGCCGCGTCTACGGTGAAGGCGGGGCCGCCGAGATCGAGCTCCTGGGCCACCACCGCCGCGGACATGTTGCCGAGGGCGCCGGCCGCGGAGAACGCGCGGGTCTGCGCGACCCGGTTGACCGCGTCCGCCATCTTGCGCGCTTCTTCGGCGGACTCCGCGCCCTGGCCGAGCTCGCCCGAGGCCATCATCGCCGCGACCACGCGGGTGCTCATCAGGGAGCGGTACTCGGTGCACGAGAGGCCGAGGAAGGTGCCGACGCGGCGGCGATCCAGCGCGCGGCCGAGCGTGCCGGGGCGGCTCGCGGCGTCGCTCGCGCGGTCGATCGCGGGGGCGTAGCCGGCGTCCTGGATGGCGTGCCACGACGCCTCGAGGACGAAGCGCTGCTGCGGATCCATGACCTCGACGCGGCGGGGCGGGATGCCGAACTCGAGCGCGGCGAAACGGCGCACGTCATCTACGAACGCGCCGTGGGGCGCGTAGTAGCGGTCGGCCGCGCGCTGCACGTCGCTGAAGAACGCGTCGTGGCTCCACCGGTCGGCCGGCGGCGGGCCGAACGCGTGGCGCCCCTCGCGGATGAGCTGCCAGTAGCGCGACACGTTGGGGGCGCCGGGAAAACGACATGCCATCCCGACGATCGCGATCGGGCCACCGGACGTGCGGGCCATGGTGGCCTCCGTGATGCTGGGCTCTTTGGGATGTCGCTGCGGGGCTGGGCTCTGCAGAAGCGGGACGCGCGGCCGGCGAACCGGCGGCGGATCAGCCCCGGTTCTTCTCGATCAGGGCGACGAGGTCGCCGAACGTGTTGATGCGGACCATGACCTCGTCGGAGAACTGGACGTCCAGCTGGTCTTCGAGGTAGCCGACCATCTCCATGGTCGCGACGGAGTCCAGACCGAGGTCACGGATCTCGGTCTCGGGCTTGATGGTCGAGAGCTTGGACGCCTTGCTCGTGTCCACCGCGGTGATCGCGGCCTTGATGAGTTCCATCGCTTCCATGTGCACAATCCGAGTCGAGAGGGTTCAGTAGGGCAGGATTCAGTAGGCGGTACGGTCAGGAGGGCCGGTTGAAGACCTTGCTCGCGGCGTGGGTAGCACGTCCGAGCAGCGAACGGGCGAGGTGGCGGGCCACGGTGAGCTTCTCGCCGGTGGCGCCGAGCGTGCGGACGCCCTCCCCGCCGAGCTGGCCGGCGAGGTACTGCTCCCGCGTCTTGCGACGTTGAAGCTTGCCCGACGAGGTCTTCGGGAGCTGGCCGGCCGCGAGGAGGATCACGTCGGTCACCTTGAGGGACAGGCGATCCGCCACGATCGTGGCGATGGTCTCCTTCAGGTCGGCCGGGGGGTCGGCACGCGTCTCGGCGACGACCACGAGCTCCTCGCTCTCCTTGCCGGGGCGGGAGAACGCGACCACGTTGCCCTTGCGCACGCCGTCGATCTCGGCCACCGCCCACTCGATGCTCTGCGGGTGGTGGTTGCGGCCGTTCAGGATGATCAGATCCTTGCTGCGGCCCGAGATGAACACGTTGCCGCCGTGCACGAAGCCGAGGTCACCCGTGCGGAGCCAGACCGTGTCGTCGACCGTGCCGTCCGCCGGGGGGATCGGGCGGTACACCTCGGCGGTGGCGGCCTCGTTCTTCCAGTAGCCGTCCGTCAGCGAGGGGCCGGCGAACACGAGCTCGCCCTCGCGATCCTCGCCGAGCAGGTTGCCCTCCGGGTCGATGACGCCGATGCGGTGGCCCTTGAACGGCTTGCCGCAGCCGACGAAGGAGAGCGCGAGCGCGTCATCGTCGGGGTTGACCACCTTGCCCTCGCCGCGGAAGGCCTCCGCGTCGAGCAGGAGCACGGGGAGATCGGCGCCGACGGGCGCGAACGACATGGCCAGCGTCGCCTCCGCCATGCCGTACGCGGGCATCGGCACGCCGGGCGCGAGGCCGCAGGGCGCGAAACGTTCGACGAACTCGATCATCACGCTCGCGTTGATGGGCTCGGCGCCGCAGCCGATGAGACGCACGCGCGAAAGGTCCCAGCTGGCGATGTCCTTGTCCGACGCGCGCTTGGTCGCGAGGGCGAACGCGAAGTTCGGCCCGAAGGACAAGGTGCCCTTGTAGTCGTGCATCGTCTGGAGCCAGACGTTCGGCCGCTTCACGAAGGAGAGGGTCGGGATGTACACCACGTCGGTCGCCTTGAAGAGCGGCGTGATGACGAAACCGATGAGCCCCATGTCGTGGTAGAGCGGCAGCCAGCTGATCGCCACGTCCGAGCCGAGCTCGAGGCCCATGCCCTCCGTCGCGATGGCCCAGCAGTTGGCGACCAGCGACTTGTGCGACACCATCACGCCCTTGGGGGCCGAGGTGGAGCCGCTGGTGAACTGGAGGAAGGCCAGATCGTCGGGGGTGATGTCGGGCAGCTCGCCGCCGCCCTTCTTGCTCGCGTCGAGCGCCTCGACCAGCACGAGATCCCGCAGCGTCGGCACCCGGGGGACGACCTGCCACAAGATCGACGAGAGCGCCTTGTCGGTCACGATGAGCCGGGCGCCGGCCACCTCGAGGATCGACACCGCGCTGTCGGCATACGCGTCGAGCTTGCCGAACGAGAGCGGCGGGAACATCGGCACCGGCACGAGGCCTGCGAGCAGGGCGCCGAGGAAGGTGATGACGAAGTCCTGGGGCTGCGAGAGCACCATGGCGACCCGGTCACCGCGGTTCAGCCCGTGGCCGAGCAGCGCGTGGGCCCGCACCTCGGCCGCGCGGTACAGCGCCGCGTAGGAGAAGAACGTCGGTTTGTTGGCGTTGTCGAGGAAGGTGTGCCCGTGTTTCTCCACACCGCGGATGCGACGGAGCGCCTCGACGACGGTGGCGGGGGCCTGGGACAGATCGACAGCCGACATGGGGTCCTCTTCTGGGATCTGGGGGGGCCGCACCTCTAGCACAGGGTGCCGACGTCGGCCAAGTGCCTGTTCCGAGATACACAATCAACCCGTGGGTCAGTTTGGTTTACGCACCTGGGTGCGTAATCGGAGCGCCGCCGTCTGGGCCAGCATCGGGGGCGGGCTCGGTCACGAGCTCGAAACGGCCGTAGTCGAAGGGCACGCCCGGCGCGGACTCGACGGCCACGAGCCGCTCCCGCTTGCCGACGCGCGCGAGCTCGGAGGCGCGGTGGTGGCAATACGGCATGTTTCCACGCTTGCCGAGCAGGGTGTGCGCGGTCCACGAGCAGCCGCCCTTGCACTCGTCGGCGTAGTAACAGCCCTTGCAATACCCCCACAATTCGTCGGTGCCACCGCCAGGAAGGTCGCGATCGCGGGCGAAGCCGAGCGTGGCGGTGTTCCAGATGTCCGCGAGCGACGAATCGCGCAGGTTGCCCCCCACGTAAGGCACGCTCGGCAGGGACGGGCAGCCCTTCACGTCGCCGTTGGACTCGATGCCGAGCACGTGCCGGCCCGCGGAGCAGCCCTTCCAATGGTCGAGCCGGATGAGGTGTTCGTACGGGCCGAAGTAGCCCAGGTTGTTGGCCGCCATCACCAGACACCCCTGGTCGCGGGCGCGCTCGGCCACCGCCGCGAGGCGTGGCACCAGATCCAACAGATCGTAGGGTTGGAGCAGCCAATCGGCGTGGTCGGCGGCGCGGCCCATCGGCCCCGTGATCTGCACCTGCCACGCGCGGATGCCACGCGCGAGCAGCACGTCACCGAGCGCCTCGACCTCGGGCAGGTTGAGCCGGTTCCATTGGGTGTTCGCGTAGGGGGACATGCCCGCGTCGGCAATGTGGCCGAGGGCCGCGAGGGCGGCGCGCCAGCTTCCCGCCACGGCGCGGAGCTTGTCGTGGGTGGGCTCCAGGCCGTCGACCGAGACGCTGACGGCCTGCATCCCGGCGTCGGCCGCGGCGCGCGCGAGCTCGGCGGTGAGCGCGCGCGCCCCCGTGGTCATCGTGGGGCGGATGCCCGCGTCGGCCACCGCGCGCACGATGCGCAGCCACCCGGGCGCGAGGTAGGCCTCGCCGCCGATGAACGCGACCTCGCGGGTGCCCATCGCGGCGAGCTGCGCGACGATGCCCAGCGCCTCGTCTACCGAGAGCTCGGCGGCACGGGCCTTTCCGGCGCGGCTGCCACAGTGGCGGCACGCGAGGTCACAGGCGAGCGTGAGCTCCCACACGACGTAGAGGGGGGCGAAGCGCTCGGTGGTGGGGATGCGACGCCGGGAGGGTGGGTTCGAGGCGGGGCTGGGCATCTGGGCCGGGCGTATACTCCGCGCGGAGGAAAAACCAATGACCCCCTGCTCCGGTTGCCACCGTCACCTGCGCGACGCCGACGCCACCTGCCCCTTCTGCAACACGACCCGCACGTCCGCGGTGACACGCGCGTTCAACGCGGTGGGCGGCGCGGTCACGGTGCTGGTGCTCGCGGCCTGCTACGGCGGGCCGGCGGACAAGTGGGGCCCCTACGACGACACCGGGGAGACGGGCGAGATCAACGACGATCCCGACGGAGACGGCTACGGACGGGACCAGGACTGCGACCCAGAGAACGCCGCGATCAACCCGGGCATGGCGGAGGACTGCACCGACGGGCTCGACAACGAGTGTGACGGTAAGATCGACGCGGAGGATTCGGACTGCGCGGTGGAGGAGTAGGGTTGTTGGGGGGGCGCCCGGGTGGGCGGCTGGCGGCTGGGCGGCCACCGAGGCCCCCCCCTGACGAGCAGGTACCCGCTCCGTGGCCGCGGGCCGGAACGGAGTCCGGCAAAGATCAAGCATCTCTCGACTTCGATCCGCCGGCATGGCCACGGGATGCTTCGGTGAGGTCGGCGGCCCAACGGGGGCCGGGCCCGCCCGAATTCTTGCGGCTATCGGGGTCATGCCCCCGCCAGGGGGCCTTTTGCGGAGCCATGTCACCCCCAATGCACGCGGGCACCGCGTCCTCGGCGCATTCACGGCGTTTGCCCGTTGGCACCCGTGGCGCGAATCGTCGTGGCCCGTTCAAAACGTTCATTCAACCCGGCATGGCTTCGAAACGGCGGCGTTCGGGGGGGCATGGGTCGGTCCCCGGCGGCCGCACCCCGGGTTGGCGACCTCGATCGGGACGCCCGTGCGTGTCGCGAGGCCGTGCAGGCCGGCGGTCTGAGTGTGCGCGCCTGAACGGCGCCGAACGCGGTTCGGGCGGGGGAATACCTACGGGGGGCCCCACGTGGGATCGCGCACCGGACCGGGGTCCGCCGAGGACCGAGCATCTCTCGACTCCGGTCCGCCTGGGAGTCGACGGGATGCCTTGAGAGCTTGGCGGCCCAACGGGGCCGGGCCCGCCCCCGTTTTTGGTCATGCCCACGGCAGTGGGCCTCTTGTGGAGCCACGTCACCTCAATGCACGCGGGCACCGAGCCTCCGGCGGATTCACGGCGTTTGCCCGTCTCCGCCCGCGTCGCGAACCGTCGCGGCCCGTTCAAAACGTCCATCGAACCCGGCACGGCTTCGAAACCGCGGCGTTCGAGGGGGCATGGTTCGGTCGGGGTGCTCCACGTCTGGGGGTTCCCGCGCCAAGGGCGCGGAGGGCAGCCGCCCCCGGCGGCTGGTCCGGCCGGGCGGGCGGGACGTCCGAACGCTCGGAGAATGCCATTTCGCCCGGCCGACCAAGCGGCGCCAGCCGCGCGCCCGGAGCCGACCTGCCCCGCGCCGCGCGGGGGCGCCCCGCCCGATCGAGCGGGAGCGCCCAAACCAATTGACACCCTACGTCGCGGGCGCGCGCCGGAAGCTCCACGTCAACGCCGGCGGCGTGAGCAGCGTGGTGAGGATGACCATGATGACGACGGCGGTGAAGGTGCCGTCGTCGATGATGCGTTCGCCCGCCACGGTGAGGCCGAGGCCGATGTTTGCGAAGATGAGGCCGACCTCGCCGCGCGGGATCATGCCGAGGCCGACCGGCAGCTTGCGGATGGACTTGTCGAACACGCCCAACATACACACCTGCTTGCCGACGACCGCGGCGGCGGTGAGCGCCAGGGCGAGGCCGAGCACCTCGACGTGGGCGAAGGTGGCGAGGTCGACGCGGAAGCCCATCACGACGAAGAACACGGGCGCGAGGAAGTGGGAAACGGGGTGGATGAGCTCCTCGAGTTGGTGCTCGCCCTTGTCCACGAACGGCTTGTAGTGGGCGCCTTCCAGGATGAGGCCTGCCGCGAACGCCCCGACGATGGGCGCGAGGCCGAACACCCCCGCGAGCCACGACAGGAAGAAGCAGAACGCGAGGCTCACACCCAGGAGCACGCCGCCGCCGCGCATCCGGGCGGCGTGGCGGTACAGGAACGGCGTCAGCAGCACGCCGAGGCCGACCGATCCGCCCAGGAACAACACCGCCTTGCCGATGATGAGCGCGATGGGGCCGAGCTCGGCCGCCACGCCCTGGTCGGCGGCGGCGATGATGCCGCTCACCGCCGCGAGCGCGACGAGCCCCAGGACGTCGTCGATTACGGCGGCGCCGAGGATGACCCGCGCCTCCTTGCTCTGGCTCTGCCCGATGTCGCGCAGCACGCGCGCGGTGATGCCGACGCTGGTGGCCGTGAGCGTGGCGCCGAGGAACAGGTGAACGTAGACCGAGTGGTCTGGCAACAGGACGACACCGACCCCGAAGCCGAGCAGCGCCGGCGCGACGACGCCGAGCACCGCGACCACGAACGCCGAGAGCCCGACCCGCGCCATCTGCCCCAAGGTGGACTCGAGGCCGACCTCGAACAGGAGCACGATCACGCCGAGGTTGGCGAGCGCGTCGACGATCGGATCGGTGCCGATGAAGTCGAACCCGGCGAAACCGAACAGGTCGAGGTTGCCGACGAGCACGCCCCCCACGAGCTCGCCGAGCACCGCGGGCTGCTTGAGCCGCTGCGCGAGGTCCGCGCCGAGCTTGGCCGCGAGCAGGATGATCGTGAGCGCGAGCAGCGTGGGGCCGAGCGAACCGTGCCCCTCGCTGGCGTGCGCGATGACGGGGAGCGCGCACAGGAACAGGGGGAGCAAACGAAACCGCACGCGAGCCTCCGCGGACGGGGGCTTATCGCGGGGGTCGGGCGTCGGGGGTGGGAGTCGGGGGTGGGAGTCGGGGGTGGGAGTCGGGGGTGGGAGTCCGAGCGGGGCAGACGGACCGCGCGGCGCGGCCGCTGCGGCGGCGGGGGTGGCGGGGGGTTGGGGGTGGGGGTTAGTGGTGGGGGCGCGACCGTCCGAGGTCGGGGGATGCGCTTACATCCCCTCACTTGGGACGGTATATCCGTCCGAAATCGTGGGATACGCGGCTATCCCCTCACCTTGGACGGTATGTCCGTCCAGGGTCGGGGGATACACACACATCCCCTCACTTCGGACGGGATGTGCATCTGGGGGGGATGCCCGCCCACCGGCCAGCCCAGGGGCATCTGCCGCACGAATGCGGCGGTCATGGGCATGTGGATACACGGGGGCGTCGGCGCGGACGTCGCCTCGATGGCCCTGCTCGGAGCCGCGCTCGGAGTC
>JAZKFH010000015.1:0-188699 GCA_040386535.1 Myxococcota bacterium
TGTCCGTATCGGTGTCCGTATCGGTGTCCGTATCGGTGTCCGTATCGGTGTCCGTGTCCGTGTCGGTGTCGGTGTCCGTGTCGGTGTCCGTGTCCGTGTCCGTATCAGTGTCGGTGTCAGTGTCAGTATCGGTGTCGGTGTCCGTCTCGGCGCCGGTGTCCTTCGCGTCGGTGGAGGAGGTGCAGCCGACGGAGAGGAGGGTGAGGGCGAGCAGGGGGGCCAGGCGGATCATGGGGGACTCCAGGGTTCGGCAAGGTGGCAAGCAAGACCCGTGCCTATATCACTCCGGGGGTGCGCTCCGCCGGCGCCGGATGCCGGCGGGCACGGGCAGATCGACGCGCAACGGGATGTCCACGGGGGCGCGGTCGGCGCCGCTCGGGGCGCCGAGGCACCGCGCCCCGCGCCGGTCGCCCAAACGGATCAAGGCCGAGGACGCATTGCCGTCGGGCGTAAGCTGACACCTCCAATACAAGGGCGGGGACGGCGGCGCGGCGAGCATCGGGTCGACGCGCTTACGATCGGCTGTCGGACGCGCTTACCGATGTCTGTCCGAGCCTCCGCGGGAGCCTGACCCCTGGTACTGTGCGTTCAGACCGAAAGAGACAACTCGATCGGTCGCGCGACCAGCCCCCATGCAGTCCGTCGTCGCGCCCACGCCAAAGACCGCCAGGGAGGTTGCCATGCAGCGCCTGATGACGCTCAGCATGTTTGTGTTGTTTGTCGCCTGTACCGACTACGACGTCGTGAAGCCGGACGACCCGGGCCTGAGCGACAGCGGGCCCGAGCCCGAGCCGGACGTCGACGACACCGCGAGCAAGCCCGACACCGCCGGAGGGGACGACGACACCGGAGGGGACGACACCGCGAGCAAGCCCGACACGGCGGGGGGCGGCGAGGACACCCTGAGCAAGCCCGACACCGCCGAGGTCGATACCGCCGGGGGCAACGACCCCGACGACCCCGACGGCGGCGACACCGATGGCGGGGACACCGACGGGGGCGACACCGACGGGGGCGACACCGACGGGGGCGACGATCCGGGCACCAGCGAGCCCGGGGATTCCGGGAGTTCGACCGACACCGACGCGCCCACTTCGTCTCCGGACACGGGAGGAGAGGGGGACGCGGACACGGATGCGGACGCCGACGCTGATGCTGATGCCGATGCCGATGCTGACGCTGACGCCGATTCGGACGCGGATTCCGACGCGGACAGTGACACGGATTCCGACGCGGATTCCGACGCGGACAGTGACGCGGATTCCGACGCGGACAGTGACGCCGACAGTGACTCCGACAGTGACGCCGACAGTGACGCGGATTCGGACGCGGACAGTGACGCCGACTCCGACGCGGACAGTGACGCGGACTCCGACGCCGACAGTGACGCGGATTCGGACGCGGACAGTGACGCCGACAGTGACGCCGATTCCGACGCGGACAGTGACGCCGACAGTGACGCGGATTCGGACGCGGACAGTGACGCGGATTCCGACGCGGACAGTGACGCGGACTCCGACGCCGACAGTGACTCTGACTCTGACGACGACGACTGCGACGACGATGACGACGACCGTTGGGACGACGACGACGACGACGATCGTTGGGACGACGACGACGACGACGACGACGACCGTTGGGACGACGACGATGACGACCACGGCCGCTGCGACGACGACGACGACGATGACGGCGACGACGACGACGACGACGACGACGATTGCGGCGGGTGCGACAACGAAGACCACGACCACCGCGGGCTCGGTCGCGGACATTGTATCGGTCACGGTCGCGGGCACGACGACTGACGCGCCGCGCACGGTCGAGATCGCGCACCGGCGCGGTTTCGATCGCGCGCCCATCGTGGGCGCCCGGCTCCTGGCGGACCTCGGCTACGCGGGGTTCGCCGACACCCGCCCCGTCCCCGAGATCAGCGCCCACCCCACCGCGGTGAACATCCAGTCGTAGTGGTGCAGCCCCATGAGCAGGGAGATGCCGAGGTGTATTGCCACGATCAGCACGGAGAGGGGCACGCGGGCGGCGGGGACGACGAAGAGCAGCGCTCCGCCCTCGATCAGGAGGGTGCCGATGCCGAGGGCCGCGCAGAGCGTCGGGGAGGCGGCCGCGGCGAGGCGTGCCGCGTGGAGGGGTTCGGGGGCGAAGTGGGCCTGCGTGGTGATCTGCATGGCGATGTTTCCCGCGCTCGCCCAGCCCGGCCCGGACGTGTAGAGCTTGGAGACGACCGCGACGGTGTAGCAGGCCGCGACGATGCCGCAGGCGGCCTCGATGCCGCGCCGCTCGCGTTCCGGGCCGCGCCGCACGGTGCGCCGCGCCAGCCACCAGGCCAGGAGCGCCGCGCCCGGGAGCATGGTGGCGCCGTTGACCCCCATGCGCGGCGGCGCCTGCCACGCCATCACCTGGGTGCCGAGCGCGAAGAGCAGGACGATAACGACGCTGGCGACATCCTCGGCGCGGCGGCGCTGGAAGGCGACGAACGCAGCCAGGAACACGAGGGTCGCCCCCGCGACCACGGCCGCGTTCATCGGCACCGCGTCGAGGCCGTAGGGGGCGTAGGGCATCCCGTCCACCCACAACACCTTGCCGAAGCTGGCCCAGGCCATGAGCAGGCCCAGCCCCACGCCGAATCGTCCCGCACGATCGCGCGTCATGGGGCACGCCGGCGCGCGGTGCCCCGGCCATCCACCCGGTCCTCGCGGGTGATCGTGCCGTCCGGCGCCCGCCTGAGCACCCGGAGGCCCACCACGACCTCGACGTCCCCGCCGCCGCCGGGGTGCGCCCCGATCCAGCGCTGCAGCTCGTGGAAGCTGTGCGCGACGACGCTCGGCAGCCCCTCGTGCTCGATGTCCACCGCCTCCGGGCCCACTCCGGCAAAGTCGACGAAGTCGGTGGCGTCGGCCCGCTCGCCGTCCGCGAGGAAGAGCGGCAACGCCATCACGCCGCCCGTGTCGGGGAAGGCGAACGCGGGGAACCGGATGAAGGGCACCCCGCCGCGGAGGGTGAAGGCGAGCGCGAGGTAGACGACGCAGCTGACGACGGCGCAGGCCGACCCCCAGCGCTTCCACAACATCGCTGGCATCGAGGGCGGCGGGGGATCGGAGTGCACGAGGGTCGGGCGCATGCGGTCCTGGCGACGTGAGCGTCCAGGGTAGCACCGGCGCGTGGAGGGTCAGCCAGCCGCCGTCAGCGCCCGAACCGATGCCCCGAGATGCTCAACTCCAGGACCTCCCCGTCGGCCTCGTGCCGGATGCGTCCCGCGTCGATATCGACGTCGATCGTTCCGTCGCCGTCGCCCTCGTGTTCGTCCAGCATCCGAACCAGCTGCCCATCCGCGCCGATGTCGCACACGATCCAGGAGGGGCCGGCCTCGGAGCCGTAGAGGCCGACGCCGCCGCAGGCGAAGTAGCCACGGCAGAGGGGGCCTTCGTGCAGTCCAGAGACGACCAATTCGCAAGTGTCACCCGGCCGCGGGCCCACCCCCGGCGCGCCGCGCGTGACCCGGGCGGTGAACCGCTCCGGCCGGTAGGGAACATCCCTGCAGATCGACTCGGAATACCCGAGCTTCCGACACGATTGCGCGCGCAGCCCGGCCGCCGCCACGGGATCGCGGTCGACACCGACGCCGTCCTCGTGCGCCCTCGCCAGGGCGGCGCACCCCCAGTGGACCGCCTCCGTGCAGGTCTGGCGGAGCAGCCCGATGCCGCGCGCGAGGTCACGTACGCCGCCGTCGCCTTCCCAACCGAACGCGGAGCCGGCGGTCGTGGGGAACGCGTACGAGCGCACGGTCGCCCACGGGATACCCTGCTCGGAAAGAGCGCCGCCGTGCGCACCACGTTCGACGAGGGCCGCTACGACGAGGCGCTCGTGCTCATGGCCCGGAGCCCCGTTGCCGCGCTCGGGAAGACCCTGGACCTCACCTACGAGCACGCGGCGGAGACCGCGTGGCTGCCGAAGCCGGTGCTGGTGGACGTTGCCACCTGGACCGTCGCGAAGACACAGGGCGTGGCGAAGGGCGGCGTGCAGGCCGTGCCGACGCCGAAGATCGACGCGCTGGCCGACGTGGTCCGGTACCGGGCGGATGTCGCGGTGCCCGACGCCTCGGTCGCGGCCGGCGCTCTGGAGGGCTACCGGGCCGCGCTCGCTCGGGTGCTCGAGGGGCTCGACGAATACAAGCCGCTCACGACGGCGAACGAGCCGCACCGATCCATGCTCGGGTTCAAGAACGAGCTCGGGGACATGGTGTTGGCGGAGCTGAAGCTCGCGACCGCGCGCAAGGCCGCCGTCGCCCAGCTGCACGCCGGCTGAGAGGGAGGGCCACCCCCTACTTCTTCCCCTTCGCCGCTTTCCGCTTCTCCTTCTCCGCGGCCGCCGCCTCTCGCTTCGCCGCTCGCTTGGCCTTGGCGGCGGCGGTCTCCTTCGCGGAGAACTGGCGGAGGTTCTTGCCGAAGAGCCGCATGCCCATGCGGTCGTCGGTCTGGATGTCCTCGGCCTTCGTCACGACGCCCTTGTTCGACACCATCGCCTCGCGGACGCCGCTCTGGGCGAGCCGGGCGTAGAACCAGCGCTTCGCGTCGATGGTCTGGACGTCGTAGCGCTCGCCCGCAAGGTGGGTGGCGACGCCGAAGATGCCGAGGCGGGCGAACAGGTACGCGTCCGTGCGGGAGCGGGCCTGCCTGAGGTGGAGGTGGAGCTCGGCCTCGGGGGCGTGGATGTGCAGGTGGTCGACCGAGAGCGTCGTATCGCCCACGGACGCGCGCACCTCGCCCTCGAGGTTCTTGAGGCGGACGAGCTCGTCGATCCACGGCGCCACCTTCCGCTCCCCCACCGCGATGCGCAGGAAGGGCGACGAGTCGGAGCAGGAGAAGTCCGAGCGGGTGGTGAGGTAGGTGTCCTCCTCGGTCGAGACGCGCCCCTGCCGCACGTCCAGCCGCGCCGACCAGTTCGGGTCCTTGCCGTCGACAGAGACGTGGTCCACGGCGAACGAGGTGCCGCCGATGTCGTAGCGCCCCTCGTCGAGCAGGCCGCTCACGACGCGCCCGACGATGCGCGCCCGGCCGGAGATGGGGATGCGGGTGTAGGAGAGCCGGGCCTCGGGCACGTCGATCGTGAAGCCGCCGGAGACGTGGTTTCCGTCCTCCTCGATGCGCGCCTGGCCGGAGACGACCGCCCGACCGCCCGTGACGCGCAGCCCGATGTCGGGGAGGTAGCGGTCGAAGCTCTTGAGGTTGGGCACGTCCGAACGGGGGAGCGTCGCGACGGCGGTGAAGCCGGACGGCGGCTCGTCGAGTCGTAACGCAGCCGTGGTTGCGTCGAGGCGGAACCCGCGGCCGCGGATCAGCGGGGCGCCGCTGCCCTGCCGCACGGAGAAGGTCTCCAGGACGAGAGCGAAATGTGCCAGGCGGTCGAGCGTGATCTGGACGCCCCCGTCGCCGAGGGCGACGTAGGTGCCGACGCGCACGGAGAGGTCGGCGACGACGGCGCGCGCGAACGAAGCGGGGCCGAGCACCCCGTCCTGGACGTCGAGGAAGGCGTCGAGGCGCCCGCTCCCGCCCTCGATGCCCACCCACGGGGCGTCGCGCAGGAAGATGTCGACATAGCGCAGATCGTCCACGTGCCCGCCCAGGCGGATCGTGGCGTCGAGGCGGCGGAGCATGCCCGTGCCGGCGTCCGTGACCGGGTCGACCCCCTCGAGCCCGCCCTCCACCTCCAGGGTCAGGTCGGAGACGAGCGGGATGCCGTCCACGTAGATCTCGCCCTCGAGCACCTCGGCGGTCACGGTGGAGAGATCCAGCGAGGCGCCCGGCATCACGATGATCTCCCCGCCGAGCTGGGCCGTGCCGAGGAAGCGGTAGTCCCCCAGCCACATCTCGCGGATGTTCTCGACCTCCACGCCGTCCAGGGCGATCAGCCAGGGCGCGACCGGTGGCGGGTAGATCTCCTCCGGGGGGGAGAGCGGCGGGTTCTCCAGGCCCGGGATGGGCGCGGTCACGCCCTCGACGTAGGTGGGCGGGGAGCGCCCCGGGATCGCGGGCTGGTCCACGCGGCTGCGGTAGTGCAACACGACGCCGTCGCCGTGAACGTCGTCGGCCTGGAAGCGGCGCTCGAGCAGGGCGCGGAGGCCGACCGTGAGCGTGGCGCGGTCGACCGTGAGCCACCACTGATCGAGCGGGCCCTGAACGCGGAGCTCGAAGCCCTCGACGTACACGTCGCGCGCGTTCCACGTCCACGCGTACGACCAGTTCATCTGCAGGCGCTCGGGCTGCCGGTTGAGCAGCGTCTCGAGCCCCGTGTTCAGGAACAGGTTGAGGCCGAGGAGGAGGGCCACCGCCGCCGCGACCAGGAAGCCCGCGAGCGCGACCAGGCGGGCGAGGACAGGGGGGACGCGGTGCACCGAGACGACCTATCGGGTGATCGCCTGCCTGACCCAGTGAAACCCGCGGAGCCCATGGGTTGGCCCACACGAAGGGGCGTGCAAAAGCACACAGGCCCGCCTCGACGACGCCCCTCACGGCGTTCGTTCCTCCACCGGGACGACGCGCTCCACTACGGCGCCGCCACCGCCGACGTGCTCGAGATGGGCCTCGGCGTTCGGACCGGCACCAGATGGCATGCGCCTTGCTTTGAGCACGAAGTCCTGGGCGAGCGCGCACCGTGCTCGCCACGACGCAAGGAGCCCCCCGATGACCCGATTCCAGGAAAAGCGCGCCCTCATCACCGGAGCTGCCGGAGGGATTGGCGCCGCGACCGCTCGACGGTTGGTCGCCGAGGGGGCCCGTGTGTTCCTCGTGGACCGCGACCCCGCTGTGGCCGAGGTCGCCAGCGAGCTCGGAGCCGGCTGGGCCGTGGCCGACGTGAGCGACGAGGCGGACACGCGGGCCTTCATCGCACGCGCGGTGGAAGCGCTCGGAGGCCTCGACATCTACGTCGCGAACGCGGGCACCGAAGGGCAGGTCCACCCGCTCGTCGAGACCGAGCAGGTCGACTTCGATCGGGTGCTCGCCGTCAACGTCCGCGGCGTCATGCTCGGCATCAAGTACGGGGTGCCCCACCTGCTCGCGACCCGAGGCAACCTGGTCGCCACCGCGTCGATCGCCGGCCTCATCGGCTCCGCGGGCCTGGGCCCGTACGTCGCGTCGAAACATGCCGTGCTCGGCCTCGTGAAGACCGCGGCGGTCGAGTACGGCCCGAGCGGCGTCCGTGTCAACGCCGTCTGCCCGGGCCCCATCGAGAACCGGATGATGCGGTCGATCGAGGCCCAAGCGTCACCGAACGCGCCCGACGCCGTGCACGAGGGCTTCGCCCGCCTCATCCCGCTCGGCCGATACGGCACCAACGAGGAGATCGCGTCCGCGATCGCTTTTCTCGCGTCTTCCGACGCGAGCTACTGCTCGGGCACGGCCCTGCCGGTCGACGGCGGCTTCGTGGCCGCCTGACATGACCGGCGCCGGCGGACACGACGCCGCCGCGTCGGAGGCGCCCGTCCTCCGCTCGCGATTACCGAGCCCTTACCGTGCAGTAGCTTCCTGGGAGCCGCGGTTTATTCCCGCTCTGTCTCCAGGGTGTCGGAATGTTTCGAAGTCGCCGAGGAAACGCCCTCGCCTCCACGATGCTCCTGCTGACGCTCGCCGGCTTCGCCGCCCTGGTGGTGGACATCGGGTACGCCCGCACGGTCCACTACCAGCTCGAGGCCGCTGCGGACGCGGCCGTCCATGCCGGCGCCGCCTACCTCGACGGCACGGATGCCGGCTTGGACAGCGCGCGGGACAGCGCGATGGCGGCGGCGGCTGCCAACCAGGCGAACGGCGCCCCGGTCGTGCTCACGGAAGCGGACGTGGTCACCGGCATCTGGAACGGTGACACGTTCACGGCGAGCACGTCCGCGGAGATCGTGAACGCCCTCCGGGTGACCGCCCGGGTCGAGGGCCTCTCGGCGTTCTTCGGGCAGGTGGCGTTCGGCATCGACGAGCTCAACACGAGCGCGACCGCTACGTCCGTCATGCCGAGCACGACGATGCCCGGGTCGGTAAATTGTTTCCTGCCGTTCTCCGTCCCGCTCTGCGCCTTGCAGGCGCACCCGGCGGGGACGTTGGCGAGCATCGACTTCCAATTCAGCGCGGCTGGTGAGGACGACTCGGCGTGGGGCACCCTGTTCGCAAACCCCTCGGCGACCCAGATCCGGGGCTACCTCAACAACTGTGAGTCTCAGGGTTCGGCCCGGGTGGGGGACCCCGTGAACGTGAACAATGGCGAGATCGCTTCGGGACTCCAGGAGATCGGCAACGTGATCGGGAGGTCCACGACGCGCTGGGACCCGGTGACGCTGGGAGCTCTCCCCCAACGAGTCACCGGCAGTGCGGTGGCACAGAGCGCCTACGGACGGACGCTCGAGGGCCCCATCCTGGTGTTCGACCAGGGCGATGTGCCCTGCGGCAGCATCAACTATGTTCAGAGTTACGAGCTCGTCGGGTTCGCCTGGGGCGTCGTGTACGACGTTCGCGCGGGCGGCAGCAACAAGACGGTGAAGCTGCGGATCAACAACAACGTCTCGATGAACTACGGCACGTCGGGCGGCGGCGGTGTGGACGCCGGCGTGGTGTACCAGCCTGCCGCCATGGTGGTCCAATGAACCCGCGGCGCCGGTGGTTTGGTCGAAAGGGCACCTACGCGACCGAGTTCGCGCTCGTCCTGCCGGTCTTCGTCGCGCTCGGCGGGGGCGTGATGGACTGGGGTTGGTACTTCACGCAGGAATACAAGGTCCAGGCCGCGGCCAAGGTGTGCGCGCGGACGGGCGTGGCCACGGATCAGGCCGACAGCCCCGCCGACGCCGCCGAGGCCGCGGGCGCCGACGCGCTCACCGAAGCAGGAATCAGCGAGAGCGCCGCCCTCGTGGTCGCGAACACCGGGGGCGCCGCGCCGCAGGAGATGCTCACGTGCGAGGTGACCGTGCCGTTCTCCGCGCTCGTCGGGTTGGTGCCGACGCTCCCGTCGCTCCACGCGGTCGTCGCCATGCGGATGGAGGAGCAGCCATGAACGTTACACCGGTCCTGCTGAAACATCGTGACCGCGGCGGCGCTGCGGCCATCGAGTTCGCGCTCGTGCTCCCCGTCTTCCTCGCGTTCATCACCGGGGTGGTCGACTACTCCTACTACTACTCGCGGGAAGCGAGCTTCCGTCACGTCGTCCACCGCGCCGCCCGCGTCGCGGCCTACACGAGCCTCGAGGACAATCCACAGGAGGTCTTCGAGACCGCGCTGGTGTCCGGCCTCGAGACCGCGGGCTTCAGCGGCGGGTCCTCCGTCTCCGCGAGCGCCACGGTCGTCGGCACCGCCGGCGAGCGGTTCCTCGAGATCGCGGCGTCCCTGCCGTGGGACGGGCTCACGGGGCTCGCGCCGCAGCCTGGCGCCCTGCAGCTCCGATCCCGCCCCCGCATGGAGGACCAGGAGTTCTTCGACACGGGCGGCTGATCACGCGCCGGACGACGCCTGCATCACCCCAGGATCTCCACGTATCCGTCGGTCCCGTGCACGCGGATGCGCTGCCCGTCCTTGATCTTCCGGGTCGCGTTCTCCACGCCGACAACCGCCGGCAACCCGTATTCCCGGGCGATGACCGCGCCGTGGGTCATCAACCCACCCACCTCGGTCACCAGCCCCTTGATGGACACGAACACGGGCGTCCAGCTCGGGTCGGTGAAGGGGGTCACAAGGATGTCCCCCGCTTCCAATTCGGCGTCGCCCATGTTCGCAAGGACGCGGGCCCGCCCCTCGACGACGCCCGCGGAGACGGCGAGACCGACCAGGGCGTCGGCGGGGAGATCGGTTCGTTTGTACACCCCTGCCACGCTCTCCCCATCGGAGGTGAGGACCCGCGGTGGCGTCAGCCTCCGGTGGCGATCGTGCTCGGCCTTCCGCTTGTCGACGAGCTGGCCGTCCAGCTCGTGCGTGCGCACCACTTCGCGCAGCTCCTGGAACGTGAGGAAGTAGATGTCTTCTCGCTCGTGGAGCACGTTGGCGCGCACGAGCCGCCCCGCTTCTTCCAACAGCGCCTGCTTGTAGAGAAAATACCGGTTCACGATGTCGTACTTCGGATACTCCCGGTAGCCGATGAAGGTCCGGAGCCGGTGGATCATCCGTTGGGTTTCCCCGGCCTTCTGCTCCCCATCTGGCAGCTGCTTCAAACGTTCGAGCAGCGACTGTTCCTTCTCCGAGGCCTCCTGCCGCCCTCGCTCGAACCTCCGGCTGGCGGCCCCCGGCTCGAAGTTCTTGATGTTGCTCAGGATCAAGGGAGCCAGGGTCGTGGGAGCTTCGCCCCAACGTGTCCTCGTCACGTCGATCTCCCCGACGCAGCGCATGCCATACCGGTCGAGATACGCACGAATGGCATCGTACGCTTCGGTTCCCCCAGCCAACGGGAGCAGGCCCTCCAGAAAGCCGTCCTCCGTTGGTTGCCGGAGGTAGGCAACTACCTCCGGATGCGGACGCATCACGTCCGCGACGTCCAGGAGCGCCAGCCCCATCTGTGAGGTGACGTTGTTCGGCACGGACTGGGAGAGTGTGTCCGCGGCGTTCTTCTCACCCAACCACGCCATCATCTGGTCGTTGATCCAGGTGGCGGCGTTCATGCCGGCCATGATCGCGCCGAAGCTCAGCGGCTCGGTCAAGCTCTGCTTCAAGCGCTGAATGTCTTCCAGGATGAAATCCAACAGATCGATCCCGGATCTCGTGCGGATGTCACGCTTGAGTGCGTCGATCGACGCCTCCCTGCGCGCGATCAGGTCGGCGACAATGGCCGGATCGTCCTCGATTTGTGTCTGGGGCCCCGGAGGCCACGTTCCTCGTTTGGCTGAACCCTGCGCTTTCGAGTCCTCGGGCGAAGCTTCGACGAAGTCTCCCCGCTCGAGGAGCGTCGTCACGGCGTCCTCGATCAGCGGATCGGAGCGGCCCAGGCCGTTCAGGAGCATGTTCCGGGTGGCCGATGAAGCCAATTGTTTCGTGATGTCGACGAACAACCTGCCACCCGCCGCATACATGGGCCGCAGCGCGGTCAACTGGAACAAGGACAGCCCCAAGGGCTTCAGGGGGTCGGTCATCATCTGCTGATGGCCGACCGAGACATAGACGTGGTTACCTGGATCCTCGGCTTCGGGGATGGGGTACAGGGTCGTGATCGGCCGGCTCTGGACGATGTGGAACTCATCCGCGACCAGGCACCATTCGATGTCCTGGGGCTGGCCGAAATGCCCTTCGATCTGCCGGCCCAGGCGCGCGAGCCGCACGATCTGCGCATCGGTCAGCACGTGCCGGTCCTGCTGCTTGGCCCTCTCGATGACCCGGTCGTCTCGCACCTTGTACCCATCGGCGTTCACCAGGCCGGAGACCAGGGCCTCGCCCAGGCCGAAGACAGCCTCGATCGAGGCCACCTTCCGGTTTCCCGTGACGGGATCGGCCGTGAACAAGGTGCCCGCCGCCTGCGGAGCGAGCATCTTCTGCACCACCACCGCCATGTGGACCTTCCGCTGGTCGAAGCCGTGTTGGAGGCGGTAGGCGACCGCCCTCTCGGTGAAGAGCGAGGACCAACACCTGCGGATGTGCTCCAGGATCGCGGGCGTGCCGATCACGTTCAGATACGTGTCGTGCTGGCCCGCGAAGGAGGCCCCCGGCAAATCTTCCGCCGTCGCGCTGGACCGCACGGCGTAGGCGTCGTGCTCCCCGAGCCTTGCGACGGAGCGGGTGATCGCGTCCTCGACTTCTGCAGGGATGGCGATCGTTCGGATGACCCCGCGGATCTCCGCGGCAAGCTCCCGGATCGCCTCGCGGTCTTCCGCCTGCAGCAGCGCCGACCGATCGAGCAGGGCGCCGATCGCCGGCGCCGCGCCGATGACCCGCTCGAAGACTTCGGTCGAGACGCAGAAGCCATCCGGCACGCGGAGCCCTTCGAGCCGGGAGAGCTCGCCCAGGTTCGCGCCTTTTCCCCCGACCGCGCCGATGTCGGCCCGGTCGACCTCCTGAAAGCCAAGCACATACGCACGCATCTGTTCCCCCCGCGGGGGCAAGGATAGCATCCGTGACGGGTGGCTACAGCAGCTTCAACAACTCGTCGAAGTCGATGGGTTTCACGAGGTGATGCTCGAACCCCGCCGCCTTGAGTTGGACGCGATCCGACTCCTGCCCGTAGCCAGTGGCGGCGATCAACCGCAGGTGTTCCAGTTCTGGACGCTGACGCAGGCGTCGCGCCAGCTCGATTCCATCCATCACCGGCAGGCCGATGTCGAGGATGGCGATGTCCGGCCGGAGGCGCGTGGTGAGCTCGAGGGCGGCGGGCCCGTCGTGACAGACGGACACCTCGAACCCCGCGAACTGCAAGATGTCGCCGAGCAGCTCCGCCGCGTCCTCGTTGTCGTCCACCACCAGGACGCGCAGGCCCGTGCGCTTCGCCACGGCGTCCTCCGCCTGAAGGCCGCCCACGCCGTCGGTTGCGGGCGGGCGGGGACCCACGGGCAGCTCGACGATGAACTCGCTGCCGGAGCCCGGCCCCGCGCTCCGCGCCTCCACGTGCCCGCCGTGGAGCGCGACCAGGTTCTTGACGATGCACAGCCCCAACCCGAGCCCTCCCTCGGCCCGATCGAGGGCCCGCGGCCCCTGGACGAACAGCTCGAAGATGCTCTTCAGGTGCGCCGGCTCGATGCCGTTGCCGTTGTCCCGAACGCGCAGCACGAGGGAGTCGCCTTCATAGGCGGCGGAGAGCGAGATCTCGCCGCCGGGCGGCGTGTACCGCGCGGCGTTCGTGAGCAGGTTCGACAGGATCTGCGCCAGCCGCCCCTCGTCCGCGTGCACGCGGGAGCCGGCGGGCGGCAGTTGGAGCGTGAACCGGTGGCGGCGCGCTTCCAGCAGGACGCTGGCCATCTCGACCGCCTGGGCGACCACCTCCGCGAGCACCACGCTCTCCTTCTTCAGCGCCACCTTGCCGCCGGTGATGCGGGAGACGTCGAGCAGATCGTCGACGAGGCGGATCAGGTGTGTCACTTGCCGCCGGATGACCCCATGCTCGCGCTCCAGCCCATGGTCGCCCCGCTGCCGGATCAATTCGAGCGCCGTGACGATGGGCGCCAGCGGATTGCGGAGCTCGTGGCCCAGCATCGCGAGGAACTCGTCCTTCGATCGATTGGCGGCCTGCTCGCTCGAGAGGAGCGCGGTGCGCTCCGTCGCGGCCAGCGCGAGCGCGACGTTGAGACGCGCGGACTCGGCGAACGCCGCCTCGAGGTCTCGTCGCGCCTTGTCCAGCGCCTCGGCCAGGTTCGTCGCATGGCGAGCGGCTGCGCGCTCGACGGCGAGGTTTCCGCGCGCGTCCGCGGCGAGCGCCTCCGCGTGCAACAGGGCCGCGAGGAGCGGGAGCGCAAGCGCCTCCGCTTCTGGAAGTTGGGGCTCTCCACCCAGGAGGACCAGGACGAAACGGCCGTCCAGCGAGAGCGCCGTCGCCGTGGCGAGGCTGTCGCGACGCGGGTAGGCGACCTCGCCGCTGTGTCGTCCGGACTCGCGGCACCGCCCGAGGAAGGCCGCCCAACCGCGGCCGCCCGGCAGCGTCTGGGAGAATCCCGGCGCCGGGAGCAGCGCGTCCACCTCGTCGTCGTGGACGAACACCAGGAGGGATTCGGCACCCAACGCGCGCGCGAGGGCCGTGGCAGCCTCCAGACGCGCTCCGGGCTCGGCGAGCTTGCAGGCGAGTTCGAGTGCGGCGGATGTCATGGTACGGATCTCTGCCTCATTCGGGGAGGACACACACCACCGCGGTGCAATTGTGGAATCCACCGAATTGACCTGGTGCTCGCGCCACCTGGCCGTGGGTGTTGCAGCCGACGAAGCTCGCGTCTCCCAGCTGATCGGCCAGCGCGCGAAGCTCCAACCCGAAGACCTCGCCCATGCGCAGCCGGGTCGCCACACAATCGAAGAAAAGAGCGACACCGGGCTTCTGGCCTTCGAGTCCGGCCAGGGCGGCCTTGGTTGCGCGCGCCGCGGCCCCGACGGCGGACTCCGGCGTGGTGCGCATGATGTGGACCACCGCGCCGCGGGGGATCTCCGAGGCGCAGGTCACCGAACCGTCGTCGTGGATGGCCAGCGGGACGCGGAGACGGTGGCCCCCCGCCGTCTCGATGCCGAGGATGTTGTGGAGGAAGAACGGGATCGCCGCGGCGTGATCCAAGGGTTGGCCGGTCGCCTCCGCGTGGTCCTCGAAGGCCTGCGCCGCCGGCATTCCGTTGAGGCTGATCAGCCGCAACCCTTCCGAAGCGGTGACGCGCATCGGCTTGGACGCGGGCTCCCATCCGTGGCCGACGCCGATACCGAGCGGCTTGTTGGAGAGGATTTCGAGCCCCACGACCGCGTCGTTGACCACCTCGGTGCCGAAGAACACGGAGGTCCTGCGGAACTGCGCGTTGTCGCCGGCGCCGCCGCCGAAGAACTGGTACTTCCCGGAGGTCGCGAGGGTGAGCTGGTCGACGAGGTCGTCGGCGTACCCGGCGAGGGCGTCCGTAAGCACCAGGGCCGTGTGGGACAGGTGGTCCTGGCCGGACAGGCCCTTGAAGCTCGAGACGAGCTCGGCAGCGGCGTCGGCGCGGCTCTGGCTGAGCCCGCGGCCGATACCCGCCGCGAATTGCATGTCGGTCGAACGGAGCGCGAGCGCGCAAGAGAGGCCTTCGCCGCGCGTGTCATTGGTGAACTCCCCCGCCGAGGAGGAGCCGACCAGGGCGTGGGGGCGGCAGGCCGCATGCAGGGACCGGAGCAACTTCGCCTGGTCGTACGTGGGCGCGGCGAACAGGACGAGCGCGTCCGGCGGGGCCCCGGGGAGCTTTGCGGCGATCTTCGCGGCCAGCTCAGCGGCGGCCCCCTCGGCATCGGGGGCGCGCGAATAGACGACTGCGGATTCGGTCATGAGCACCTCGCGGCGGCGGGCGGCAATGCGGACGGGTACCAGCGCATAGCAACTCGCGCTCGGCCGAGGGGGCTTGTGAATCGCGGTCACCACCATCCCACGCCGGGGATCGGGCCGGAACAACAAATAACGATTCCCGGCGAAGCGCGACCGTCAGGAAGCGGCCGGCCGGGGCACGGCCCCATGAGCGGGGGAGGGGACTCCGCCCGCCCGGCCGGACGCATCCGGATTACGCCCCCCTCTCCCAGGAAGGCGCATCCACGTGCACAGCCATCACGCAAGGATCCGGACAGCGTCCGCCGCGGTCGCCCTCGCCGCCCTGTTCGCCGGATGTACCGACGATCCGAAGGAGCCCGAGGTCCCCGACCCCGGGACGGACACCGAGACGGACGCCGAGACCGGCGGCGACATCGAGACGGTTCCCGGGGAGACCCTCCCCTGGCTGCGTCAGGAGACGGCGGCGCCGGGCTCGATCACCTTCTCCGAGATCCTCTACCACCCGCGTTCTGACGAGGACGTCGAGTGGATCGAGCTCTACAACCCCATGGCCCTCGACATGGACCTGTCGGGCTGGCTGCTCGAAGGCGGCGTGACCTACACCTTTGGCGAGGGCAGTGTCCTTGCCGCTGGTGGGTACCTCGTGGTGGCCGCCGATCCCGCCCGCCTCACGGACGCACTGGGGCCCTACGCCGGCACGCTCGCCGACGGGGGTGAGCGGATCGATCTGCGCAACAACGGCGGCCGGCTGATCGACACCGTCGCGTACGGCGACGACGATCCCTGGCCCGTCGAGGCCGATGGCTCAGGGCTCTCCCTGGCCAAGGGAGACCCGGATTCGGCCAGCGACCACGCCGAGAATTGGACGGCCAGCGCGGAGCTCGGCGGGACGCCCGGCCAGCCCAACGCCCTCGATCCGCTGGCGCCCACGACCACGCTGGAGCCCGTGGCGCTCGACGCCACCTGGACCTACGACGTGTCGGGGAGCTACCCCGCCGACGATTGGGCGGGGCCCGACTACGACGACAGCGCGTGGGAACGTGCCGACGCCATCTTCTATGCGGGGGCGGCCCAGGAGGACGTCGTGGCGTTCGCCCAGGTCACGGCGGACAACTACTTCGGGCTCTACCTCGGCCGGGCCGATGGGAGCGATCTTCGGCTCGTCGGCGAGGACTCCGACGGCAACTGGGTGACCGTGGAGGGCTTCGATCTGTCGGTCACCCCCGAGGATCACCTGTACCTCGCGGCCTGGGAGGCTCCCTGGGACTACGGCGGCCCACAGATGACCATCGCCGAGGTCGAGCTGCCCGCCGACATCGTCGGCACGGACGCGTCCACCTTCGAGTGGGTCCTCGGGCCCACCGACGGCAGCCCCGGCCCGACGCCCCCCGATCCGCCGCCCGCCGAGGAGGAGCTCTGGATCCTGATCGAGGATGCCAACGCCGCCGCCTCCTGGGCCCTCCCGGCGGTCGAGGCCGACCGCGCCTCGGACCCCTGGGGGTATGCCGTCGGCGGCTCCTTCGGCGACGCGACCCGGTTCGTCTGGGCCGACACCTTCGCCGACACCTCGGTGACCAACACCGAGAACACCTACGTGCTCCTCCGCTCCCGGGAGCCGCTGCTCGGGTCGCGCGGAACCACCGAGCTTTCCGCGATCCCCACCACGATCACCTTCCGCACGACGTTCTCCTTGGACGCGTCCCCGGCCTCGGCCGCGCTCTCCCTCGAGTGCCTCCTCGATGACGGCGCCGTCGTCTCCCTGAACGGCGTCGAGGTGCTCCGGGAGAACATGCCGGCCGGCCCGGTGGACGCGACCACCCTCGCCACGACCGCGGTCGCGGATGCCACCGCGCTCTACGCCGCCATCTCCGGCGATGCGCTGGTGCGGGGCGTGAACGTGCTGGCGGTCGAGGTCCACCAGGCCGAGCCCGACGACCCGGACATGACCTTCGGGTGCGCGCTGACGGCCCGGATCTCCGCCGAGAGCGGCGCCCCCACGGTGGTCCTGAACGAGGTCGCGCCCGCGGCGGACTCGCCGTTCTGGGTCGAGCTGCTCGACGTGAGCGCGAGCGCCCAGGACACCAGCGGCCTCGTGCTCGCCTCGGCGGGCGGCGAGTACGTGTTCCCGGCGGAGGAGCTGGCATCTGGTGAGCTCCTGGCGCTCGACGACGTCGGCTTTCCCGTCGAAGCCGGCGACGTGTTGTTCCTCTACACCGCCGACCGGAGCGCGCTGCTCGACGCGGTGCGGGTGCAGGGTGGGGTCCGCGGCCGCGCGGAGGACGGCGGCGCCTGGCGCTCTCCACGCGAGGCCACGCCGGGCGAGCCGAACGTCATCGTCGTGGTCGAGGACGTGGTGATCAACGAGATCCAGTACCACCGCGCGCCCGTGTCGCGGGAGGGCGAGCCTGTCACCGAGCGGTCGGAGGAGTGGATCGAGCTCTACAATCGGGGGGCGGAGGCGGTGGACCTCGGCGGCTGGCAGCTGGTGGACGCCGTGGCCTACGAGCTCCCGGCGGGCACCGTCCTGTTGCCGGATTCCTACCTGCTCGTCGCGGGAGACTCGGCGTCCCTCCGCGCCGAGCACCCCGCCATCGACGTGGTGGGGAACTTTTCTGGCAAGTTGGACAACAAGAGCGACCGCATCCTGCTGCTCGACGCGCGTGGCAACCCGGCGGACGAGGTGCGGTACTTCGACGGGGGGCGCTGGCCCGCGGCGGCCGATGGCGGAGGGGCGAGCCTGGAGCTGCGCGACCCGCGGGCCGACAACACGGCGGCCGAGGCCTGGGCGGCCAGCAGCGAGGGCGCTCGCTCGGAGTGGGTTTCCTACCGCTACCGCGGCGAGGCCGACCCGAGCGCCGTAGGCCCGGATGGCACGTGGCAGGAGCTCGTGGTGGGCCTGCTCGACGCCGGGGAGGTGCTGATCGATGACGTGAGCGTGATCCAGGATCCCGACGGGACGCGTGTCGAGCTGATCCAGAACGGGAGCTTCGACGGCGGCAGCGCGTCGTGGCGCCTGCTGGGGAACCACCGTCACAGCGAGATCGTGCCCGACCCCGACGCCGCCGCGAACCCCGTGCTGCGCCTCGTCGCCACGGGGGCCGCCGGGCACATGCACAACCACGCCGAGTCCACCTTGCTCCAGGCGATCAGCACCCGGGAGTACGAGGTCTCCTTCCGAGCCCGGTGGATCTCGGGCAGCAACCAGGTCAACACTCGGCTGTACTTCAACCGTCTTCCGCGGACGACGCGGGTGGAGCAGCCGGACCAGTCGGGGACGCCGGGCGCGCCCAACTCGACTTGGGTGGCCGACCAGGGCCCGACCTTCGCCGACCTCCGTCAGGACGTGGCCGTGCCCGCTCCCTACGAGCCCGTGCTGATCGCGGTCTCGGTGGACGATCCCGACGGCGTGGAGGGGGTCACGCTGCGCTCCTCGGTCGAGGGCGCGGCCTTCGTCGACCAGGCGATGACCGAGGGAGAGGCGGGGCGCTGGGAGGCCCGGATCGAGGGCCAGCCGGCGGGGACGATCGTACAATTCTACGTCGAGGCGGAGGACGGCGCTGGCTCCCGCTCGACCTTCCCCGCCGCGGGAGCCGACTCCCGGGCGCTCTACAAGGTCGACGACGATCTGGCGGCCACCAACGGCCTGCACAACTTCCGCATCCTCCTGACCCAGGCCGACTCGGACTGGCTGCACGAGGACGTGAACCTGATGAGCGACGATCTGGTCGGGGCCACGGTCGTCTACGACGAGGCCGAGGTGTTCTACGACGTGGGCGTGCGGGCCAAGGGCAGCGAGCGCGGCCGGCCCGAGGTGGCGCGCCTGGGCTACGGCGTGTCGTTCCACAGCGAGCAGCCCTTCCGGGGCAGCCACTCCAGCGTGCTCATCGATCGGTCCGAGGGCGTGGGCTACGGCCAGCGCGAGGTGCTGATGAACCTCGTGATGACACACGCGGGCGCGGTCTCCGGGGAGTACAACGATCTGACGCAGGCGCTGACGCCACTGTCGGAGCACACCGGGCCCGCCGAGCTGCAGATCGACCGGTTCAGCAACCTGGTGCTCGCCTCCCAATTCGCGGACGGGGCGAGCGGGACCCTTTTCGAGTACGAGCTCGTCTACTACCCGCTGACGACCGACGACGGGACCGCCGAGGGGCTCAAGCTGCCCCAGCCCGACTACGTGATCGGCACGCCCATCACCGATCTTGGCGACGATCCGGAGGCGTATCGCTGGAACTTCCTCATCCAGAACAACGAGCGCGAGGACGACTACGACCGCCTCCTCGATCTCGGCCAGACCTTCGCGCTCTCGGGGCCCGAGTTCCTGGCACAGGCGGCCGAGGTGATCGACGTGGAACAGTGGCTGCGTGCGTTCGCCTTCGCCACGCTCTCCGGCGCGATCGACAACTATGGCGGCGACGGGAGCCAACACAACGCGCGGTTCTACGTCCGGCCCGAGGACCAGCGGGTGTTGTACTTCCCACACGACCTGGACTTCTACGGGAGCGCGTCGATGGCGGTGGTGGGCAACGGCGATTTGGCGCGGCTCCTCGAGGATCCGGCCAACCAACGGTCCTACTACGGCCACCTCCAGGACATCGTCGGGCGGGCGTACAACGGCGCGTACCTGGCGCCCTGGTGTGACCAGCTCGGCGCCCTGTTGCCCGCGCAGGACATGGCTGGCAACTGCCAATTCATCGCCGATCGGGCCGATTGGGTGATGTACGGCGCGCCGGACGCGGTGATGGCGCTGTATCCGTCGCTGGACTTTCGCGTCACGACGGAAGGAGGCGCCGACTTCTCGATCGCCTCGACGGAGGTCGTGCTCGAGGGAGAGGCCTGGCTCGACGTGCGCCAGGTCACGCTCGACGGCGTGTCCCTGGAGCTCACGTGGGTCGACGACTCGAACTGGCAGGTGACCGTGCCGCTCGTGGCTGGCCCCAACGCCGTGTCCCTCGTTGCCACCGATCTGCGGGGCGCGATTGTCGGCACGGACTCGATCGTGGTCACCTCGACGGATGGGGGTTGACCGCGGCGCCCCGATCGCGGATGGGCCGCTTCGCCCGCGGGATACCGCGTACCTCCTGGGTGGCACGGCCCTTGCTTCTTCGTCGGTCACGCCTTCGGAGTTTCCCATGAAGATGTTCCTGCTCCCGCTCTCTCTCGTCCTCGCGTGCACCGGCTCTCCCGACGACACCGGGGCTGCGCAGGGGGACCCCGTGCTGTCGGGCACGCTGCTCACCGGCTCGACCTCCCGCGAGCTCTCGCCCTCCACCGAGAACCTCCCGCTGCTCGCCGCCGAGAACGCCGCCTTCTCGCTCGACCTGCTCCGCGTCGTGCACGCGCAGGCGCCCGGCAACCAGGTGATCTCCCCGTGGAGCCTCCAGGTCGTGATGGCGCAGGTGCACGCCGGCGCCTCTGGCGACGCGAAGACGGCGATCGCCGACACCTTCGGGTGGTCGCTGGAGGACGCCGCGTTGAACGAGGCCTTCGGCGCCGCGGATCTCGCCGTGGCGGCGCACGACGACGCCGCGTCCGACCCGCCCGTGACCCTCACCTCGACCAACCAGATCTTCGTCACCACCGGCTACGAGCTCGGCGCCCCCTGGCTCGACACGCTCTCGAGCTGGTACGGCACCGGGGTGCAGCAGATGGACTTCGCGGCCGACCCGGAGGGGGTCGCCGCCGACATCAACGGCTGGATCGCCGCGCGCACCGGCGACCGCATCAAGGACCTCGTGTCCGCCAACGTCATCGCCGACTCCCGGATGCTCCTCGCCAACGCCCTGTACTTCAACGCGAGCTGGGAGTTCCCCTTCGCCGAAGAGAGCACCACGGACGCGCCGTTCCACCTCGCCGACGGGTCCGAGGTCTCCGTGCCGACGATGCACGGCATGGTGAACATGACGGGGGCCCTGGGCGAGGGCTTCCTGCTCGTCGAGGTCCCGTTCGCGGACGAAGGCACCGGGCTGACGATGACCGTCGTGCTTCCCGACGAGGGCCGCTTCGACGAGGTGCTCGCCGGGCTCGACGGTGCCGCGCTCGCGGCGGCGATCGCCGCGGAGGTGTCCTGCGAAGAGTGCGTGATCGAGATGCCGAAGTTCGAGGTGAACGGGAAGCCCCAGATCACGCCCGCCCTCCGGACCCTCGGCATGGAGGCGGCGTTCGGCGGCGCCTACGAGGGCATCAGCCCCGCGTTGACGCTGACGGCGGTGGAGCAGATGGGTTTTGTCTCCGTGGGCGAGAAGGGGATGGAGGCGGCCGCCGCGACCTACGCCGCGTTCGAGGACTCCTGGTCGGAGCCGCCGTTCGGCCCGGTGATCGTCGACCGGCCGTTCCTCTGGCTGGTCCGCGAGAATGGTGGCGGGGCGATCCTGTTCGCGGGCGTCGTGAGCGACCCGCGCTGACCAGGGCGGCGGCCGTCCCAAGCGCCCCGCCCCACTTCGATTCGACCGCAAGAACCGGAGTGCCGCCCCCCGCCGCCGGTGCGAGATTCCTCCCATGAGCGAAACCGGCGACATGTGGGCGGGCGGCGTGGGCCCAGAGAGGGTCGACAGGTTGGATTGGGCGCGAGCGGAGAGGGAGCTCGACGCCCAGGGGTGGGCCGTGTTCGAGGGACTCCTGTCCGCGGAGGAGTGCGCGGCGGTGACCGGGCTGTACGACGTGGGCCGGTTCCGCAGCCGTGTGGTGATGGGGCACCACGGCTATGGGCGGGGCGAGTACAAGTATTTCGCCTACCCCCTGCCCGACCTCGTCGAGGGCCTGCGCACCGCGCTCTACCCGCGCCTGGCACCGGTCGCCAACCGGTGGAACCGGACCATGGGCATTGACACGGAATACCCCGACACCCACGCCGCGTTCCTCGACCGCTGTCACCAGGCCGGCCAGCTCCGCCCTACGCCGCTCGTGCTCCGCTACGGGGAGGGCGACTACAACTGCCTCCACCAGGACCTCTACGGCGAACACGTCTTCCCGCTCCAGGTGGCCATCGTGCTCTCCGCGCCGGGCGAGGACTTCACCGGGGGTGAATTCGTGCTCACGGAGCAGCGCCCCCGCATGCAGTCCCGCCCCGACGTCGTGCCCCTCGGCCGCGGCGATGCCGTGGTGTTCGCCGTCCATCACCGCCCGGTGCAGGGCACGCGTGGGAGCTACCGGGTGAACCTCCGCCATGGGGTCAGCCGGCTGCGCTCGGGCCACCGGCACACGTTGGGGATCATCTTCCACGACGCGACGTGAACACGTCCCCGATTTGGTCGCGACTTGTTGCGTCATCGGCGGCGGGGTGGCGGCATCGGGAGCTGAACGTCGGAGGCGGTTATCTGCTGGGGGATGCTGCACCTGCGCCTGTCTACCTGGAGCCCGATCGCGGGCGAGTACGTGCCGCTCCCGAACGGCACCAAGGTGCGCGCGCGGGCACGTGACCTCCGGACCGTCGTCGACGAGGCCGTGGTGCGGCGTGGACGCGCCGCGCTCGACGTGGAGAACCTCGACACGGTGGAGATCGAGGCGAGCCTCGAGGGAGACGCGCTCACGACGGCCGGCAAGCGCGTGCGCGCGGGCACGCCGGGCGCGTGGACCCCGCCAGACCCGTGGGTGACCCGGCTCGGGCACCGGCGTCCGCGCGGCGTGCAGGGCACCTCCGCAGCGCCGTTCGAGCTGCGCTTCGGGCGCGAGGCCTTCCTCCGCTTCGTGTACTGGTCCGAAGAGGCGGCCGACTTCGTGTCGGCGCCCGAGGGCCTCGTCGTCACCGCACGGGACACGCACCTCCCCGGCGACGTGATTCTAGGTCGCGCGGTGACGGACCGCGAGGGGCGCGTCAGTTTGCCGCTCCACGAGGGCGAGCGCGACCCGGACCTCTGGTTCCAGGTCGAGCCGACAGATGGCGCCGACGAAACAGCGCCCCTATGCCGTGCATGGAGCAGTCGCGACTCCACGCCCCTCGGCGGCGTCGACGCGAAGGGGCGCGGCTACTGGGCCGACTGGAAGGCACAACGCCTCGGCAGCCCCGAGGAGCCGTACCTGTTCGCGATCGGGGAGAGCCCTCCGCGGACCCACCCGGGGAACCAGGTGTCGCTCCTGGTCGACGGGCCGGCGCTGCTCGCCGCGTGGGAGGCCGCGATCGCGTCCGCCCGGCACACGCTCCACCTCGAGACGATGCTCTACTTCGACGATCCGATGACCCGCCGCATCCAGGCGTGCATCCTCGCGAAGGCGCGCGAAGGCGTCCAGGTGCGCCTGCTCCTCGGCATGGAGATGACGCGGGCGGTCCCGGCCTTCGTGCTCCAGCAGATCGCCTGGTTGAAGGTGTTCCGCCGCGTCCCGCGCAAGGTGCGCATCGCCGAGCTCGCCGTGCTGGAGGAGACCCTCGCGGAGGAGCGCCGGCGCACCGACATCGACGCCTTGATCGCCGAGCTCGTGGCCGAGCCCAACGTCACCGTGCTCGACAACAGCTCGGCCCGGGTCGAGGAGCTGCCCGGCATCCGGCGCCAGCTGCCCGCGGCGTATCGCGCGCTGGAGGGGCGCCTGCCCGCGTTCACGATGATGCGGGTCGACCATCGCAAGCTGCTGGTGGTGGACGGGCGGGTCGCCGTGCTCGGCGGCCAGAACGTCGGCCGGGAGTACGCGTACGAGCGCGCCTTCGATCCGGCGGTGCCCGACAAGGACGAGGAGTGGGTCAAGTGGCACGACGTGTCCGTGCGGATCGCGGGGCCCGTCGTGACCGACCTGCAGCGCTACTTCCGGGAGCGGTGGGTGGGGGAGGGGGGCGAGACCTTCGGGTCGGACGCGGGCGTCGCCGACGTGGCGTTCCCGCCCATCCCGCCACGTCCGGACGGCCTGTCCGTACGCATCGTGGACACGACGCCCGGGGCGCGGCGTTACTACCACGCGACGATGATCGCGCTGTTCCACGGCGCGCGGCGGCACATCCACGTGATGAGCCCGTACTTCTCCAACCCCGAGGCGCTCGGCGCCCTCACGGCGGCGGCCCGCCGCGGCGTCGCCGTCACGTTCGTGTTCCCCTACCAGGACAACGACTCGCGCGACTACCTCTACTCCGCGCGGCTCTGGTACCCGGAGATGATCGAGGCCGGCATCGCGGTCTACGAGTACCAGCACCACATGAACCACGCGAAGGTGGCGGTGGTGGACGACGTGGCGGTGGTCGGCACCGCCAACATGAACCACTCGAGCTTCTTCTTCCACTACGAGCTGGCGGCCGTCGTCGCGGACGCCGGGTTCGCGCGCGAGATGACGCGCGCGTTGTGGGAGCAAGACATCCCCCACTGCCGCCGCATCCAGGCCGCCGAGGTGCCTGGGCTCCTCGACATCACGTCGGCGGCTGAGGTGTACCTCCGCACGTTGGTGCAGCGACGGTTCTGACGCGGCGGTCCTCGCCGCGCCTCACTCTCCTGTGTAGTACGCGTAGATCGCCCCCGCCGCGATCCCCCCCATGTCGTCTCCGGGGGCCCCGACGATCACCTCGCTGAACCCGTCCCCGTCGATGTCTCCCAGGGCGACACCCTGCCCGGCCAGGTCGTACTCCGCCTCGCCGATGAAGGAGGCGCCCGCGTCCATGACCGCGTACGCCCCGGAGCCAAGCCCCCAGAACAGGTAGGCGGCGCCCGCCCCCGTCGCGCGGGTCGTGTCGAAGGCCGCCCCGACAAGCAGATCTCCCTTGCCGTCCCCGTCGAGGTCGTCCACGGCGACGCTGGACCCGATGTATTGCTCCGACCCGTCCCCGCGCACGATGATGTCCGCCGCGCCGAGGCCGATGTCCCCGGACGCGGGCCCGTAGACCACCTGCACCACGCCGCCCCCCATCGCGCTGGACGTCCCGACAAGCGCGTCGGCGTGCCCATCCCCGTCGACGTCTCCCTGCTCGAGAAACGTGCCCGCGGTCTCGCTGGGGTTCTCGCCAAACAGCCGGCCGTCGGCATCCGCGAGATCCATCTCGCCCGAGGGCGGGCCGTAGACGACGTAGATGGTCCCCGCGCTGGGGGCGGAGACGGACGAGAAGGGGGCCTGGATGAGGATGTCGCCGATGCCGTCGCCGTCGTGATCGCCCCCCGCACGGAGGATCCGCCCGGCGTAGTCGCCCTCGACGCCAGCGAGCACGGCGTCGGCCCGGCTGGTGAGATCGATCGCGCCCGACGCGAGGGGCCCGTACTCGACGTACACGGCGCCCGACGTCCGCCCCCCGCGGTTCTCGGCGTAGGCCCCGACGACAGCGTCGGCGATGCCGTCCCCGTCGACGTCCGCGAGGTCGGAGCCGTGGCCGGCCAAGGTCTCGGTGTACCCGTACAGGTGGATGTCGGCGTCCTCCAGGCGGCTGTCCCCGGTGATGGGCCCGAGGACGACGTACAGGCCGTCTCCTCCGGTGCCGGCGTGCGGCGCCCCGATGCCGGCGTCCGCGATGCCGTCGCCGTTCACGTCCCCGACACCGGTCGATCGGCCGGCGCCGAGCGTGACCCCGGACCCCTCGAGGAAGAACCCGACGGTGTCCGCCGCGGCCACGCCGTGGACCGGACCCGCGATGACCCAGGCGCCACCCGACTCCGCTTCGTAGTCGAGGGTGGGGACGAGCAGATCGTCGATGCTGTCACCCGTCATGTCGCCGACTTCGATGAGCCGGCCTCCGTCAGAGTTCGGATGGGGCACGTACACCTTGGCGTCGGCGGCCCCCAGGTCGTGCTCCCCCGCGAAGCCGCAGCGGGTGTCGAGGCCGCTGCAGTCGCTGTCGACGCCGTCCCCACACAGGTCGGTCGCATCGGGGTGGATCGTCGCGTCCGCGTCGTCGCAGTCCGCGGGGGCGACATACCCGTCCCCGTCGACATCTCCGCCGCTTGCGGAGTCGTCGGTCCCGCGGTCGGTCCCGGGATCGGTCCCAGTGTCCTTCGACGGCTCGGCCTGGCAGCCCGTCGCGAGAGGGAGGAGCACGGCGAGGAGGGCGACAGGGAAGCGAACGGACATCGGGATCTCCAGAAATCGGGCACGCTGCTCCGCTCGCGAGCGGCTACCCTCCTGTACCCCGAGGACTTCGCATGATCCGCCCGCTCTCGCCCGACGCCACCCGCGCGCTCCGAGTCTCCCTGCTCGTCTCTCTTGGTTTGAGCCTCACCGGCGCCTCGGGCTGCTACGTCTTCGACAAGTGCGGTTCGAACGATCCGGACCCCGTCACCGTCAGCCTCGACGACCTGCCCGCGGACACCGGCGAGGACACGGGCGCCGACACGGGGACCCCCGTCGATCCCGACGTTTGCCCCCCGTCGGGGGACGCCGCGCTCGAGCTCCTCCTCACCAGCGACGACATCCATTGCGGCGCTCAGTCCCCCGAGCTGATCGAGCAAGTCGGGCGCGATTGCACCTACGACTACCAATGCTTCACCTGCTGCGGCTACGGCCGGCCGTACCTGGACGAGTCCGGCAGGCCCGTCGAGGCCGACACGATCCCGGTCGCCGGGTGGGCGGACGGCGCCGATCGGCCCGACGTCACCGGGCTCACCGCGGCAGAGCGTGCGGAGATCGGTCGGTACTGGCGGGAGAACGCCCGCGCCGAGCACTCGTCCGTGGCGGGGTTCCACCGCTTCGCGCTCGACCTGCTCGCGCACGGTGCGCCGCCGACGCTGATCGCTCGGGCGCAGCGCGCCGCGGCACAGGAGCTCCGTCACGCGCTCGACTGTTTCACCCTGGCGAGTGTGTACCTGGGCGAGCCCCTGGGGCCCGCGCGGATGGAGATGGGGGGCCAGGCCCCGATCGCCGCGGATCTCGCTGAGCTCGCGGCGTGGACCGCCCGTGACGGCGCCATCGGCGAGACGCTCGCGGCCTGGCTCGCCGAGCAGGCCCTGGGACGCGCGACCGATCCCGCCGTTCGTGCGGTCCTCGCGCGGATCGTGCGCGACGAGACGGAGCACGCCGAGCTGGCGTGGGCCACCCTGCAATGGGCGATCGAGGTCGGGGGCGACGAGGTGCGCGAGGCCGTCGGCGCGGTGTTCGCCCGCCTCGGTGACCCCCGGCCGCACCCGCTGGAGTGGACGGAGCGGCTCGCGGCGCACGGCGTCCCGTCGCCGGAGCAGGAGGGCGCGGACGCCGCGGTGTGTGTCGCCAGCGTGATCCTCCCCGTCGCGCAGGCGCTCCTCGCGGCGGAGCGCGTAGCCGCGTAGCCGCGTAGGTTCCGGGGTACCATGGGTCATGCTGCTCCTCGCTTTCGCCTGTGTCGCCCCTCCCATCGAGTTGGACTCGGATGACTCCGACAGCGCCGTCACGACCGACTCGGCCGGGACGGACACGGACGACACCGACGAGACGGGGGACACCGACGACACCGACACGGTGGACACGGACACGGCAGACACGGACACGGCAGACACCGACATCGACACGGGGGACACCGACGTCGAGGAGAGCTGGCCGAAGGCGTGCTCCGCGCTCTACGACGAGGACCTCGTGCCGACGTTCGAGCTCCAATTCACCACGGAGGAGCTGGAGAGCGTGTATGCGGACTGCGCCGCGGGCAGCCAGGAATACCACCCGGTCTCGTTCACCTACGACGGGGAGACCGTCGCCGCGATGGCACGCCTCAAGGGCAATTGGTCCTGGAGTTGTGAGAAGCTCCAGTTCGTGGTGTCGTTCAACGAGGAGGACTCGAGCGGACGCTTCCACGGGCAGCGCAAGCTCATGTTCGACGCGCCCTGGTACGACCGGACGCTGATGCACGAGCGGATCGCGTTCCCGTTGTTCGAGGAGCGGGGGCTGCCCTATTCTTGTGTCAACAACGCCAGGGTGTATGTGAACGGGGAGTACCAGGGCTTGTACGCCAACGTCGAGCGTATCGACAAGGAGTACCTCGAGCGCCACTTCGAGGAGGACGATGGCAATCTCTACCAGGGCGGCACCGAGCTGAAGACCAACGAGGACGTGGCGGACACGACCAACCTCGTGGCGCTCCAGGCCACCACGACCGTCGAGGAGATCGCCGCGCTCATGGACCTCGACCAGGCCGTGGCCGAGTGGTCGATGGAGGCGATGTTGCCGGCCATGGACAACTACTGGGCGGGCGTCGAGATCAATTACTACCTGTACGACCATCCCAGCCGCGGCTTCGTCTACCTGCCATACGACCTCGACATCTCCTTTGGCGACGCCCGCTACACCTCCGGCGAGCTGGTCTGGGGCAACGTCGCCTCCTCGGACCCCATCACCTACGAGCACCCGGGCTGGCAGAAGGAGGCCCTCGTGGAGCGGGTCCTGGCCGATCCGCACTGGTGCGAGCGCTTCGTGGAGGAGCTCATCCTGTCACGCGCCGCCTACGTACCCGAAGTGCTGGAGGCGCGGCTGGACGAGTGGGAGCTCCAGATCGCCGACGCGGTCGCGGAGGATCCAAACAAGATTGGTTCGATGGCCGACCACCAGGCGTCGGTGGCCGAGCTCCGTGCGTTCTTCGCGGAGCGCGCGGCGTACGTGGACGAGTGGCTCGCGGTCGGGGGGCACTGTCCCGCGCGGTTCTGAACGCCGGGGGGCGCGACCCCCCTGTCCCACCCCGGCACCCCCCGCCGCTGCACACGCGCCCCACCCCGCGGAAGGACCGCCGCCCACGCCGGGAACCGCGCGGCACGGATCTTGCTGGGATGGGGGCCGATGCTCGTCTTCCTCCTCTCCGCGTGCACGGCTCCCGAGCAGGCACCCGCGGCCCGGCTGGACGACGCGTTCGCCGCCGCCGCCGAAACCTACGACGTGCCCGTCGAGGTCTTGATCGCCGTCTCGCACGAGGTGAGCCGCTTCGATCAGCGCGGCGGGGAGCCCAACCGCGAGCGCGGCGTGGGCGTGATGAACCTGCGCGAGGCGGGGGCATTCCCCTCGCTCTCCGTCGCCGCCGCGCTCTCCGGAGCGTCGGAGGAGGCGCTGCGGGTGTCCGCCGCCGCGAGCATCATCGGCGCGGCCGCATTGTTGCGCGCGGAGGCCGACGCCGCCGCCGATGCACACGGCGGTGCACACGCCGAGGGCTCGCTCGAGGCCTTCTACCCAGTGGTCGCGGCCTACTCCGGCGCGCCCGACCCCGTGGTGGCCGAGGACTTCGCCGCGCGTGTCTACGACACGATCCAGTGGGGCCTCGCGGCGCAGGCGCCCACCGGCGAGACACTCGTCATCGACCCGACCGCTCTGCCGTGGCGGAGCGACCGGGTGGTGGTGATGGGGTCGGGGCTCATCGACCAGTCCGCGCCCGCGTGCGGCTCGAACTACTCCAGCGCGAGCCGCGGCGCCGGGGACGCCCGCTACGTGGTCATCCACACCACCCAGGGCTCGTACAGCGGCACGATCTCCTGGTTCCAGAACTGCTCGTCGTCGGTGACAGCCCACTACACCGTGCGCTCCAGCGACGGGCACATCACCCAGTCGGTCGACGAGTCGGACGTGGCCTGGCACGCGGGCAACTCGACCTACAATTGGGCCAGCGTCGGCATCGAGCACGAGGGCTACGTGGACGCGCCCGAGCGTTGGTACACGGAGGAGTTGTACCGCGCCTCGGCGGCGCTCACGGCCGACATCTGCGACCGGCACGGCATCCCCAAGGATCGCGACCACATCATTGGTCACAACGAGGTGCCCGGCGCCACCCACACCGATCCCGGCTCGGGGTGGGACTGGGATTATTACATCTGCCTCGTCAACGGATCCTCGGGCGGCTCGGACGGCGGGGGCATGCAAACCTGCTACGCGGACGACGACGGGGATGGGTACGGAGACTCCTCCCAACAGATCACCTCGTGCGGTGGCTGCCCGTCCGGCTACACCGACGACGACGGGGATTGTGACGACAAAGACGCGGGCGTCCACCCCGGCGCGATGGAGCTGTGTGACGCGCTCGACAATGACTGCCAGGGCGGCGTGGACGAGGACTACGACCGCGACGCCGACGGCTACCGTACGTGCGACGGCGACTGTGACGACGACGTGCCCGCGCTGCACCCCGGCGCCGCCGAGGTGGTGGACGGCGTGGACAACGACTGCGACTGGGTCGTGGACGAACAGAGCGCCGTGTACGACGACGATCGGGACGGATGGTCGGAGGCGGCCGGCGACTGCGACGACGGCGACGCCTTCGCCTTCCCCGGCGCGCCCGAGATGCCCGACGGCCAGGACGACGACTGCGACGGCGAGACGGACGAGGGCACCACGGCGCCCCACCACGACGGCGACGAGGGGACCGCGGCGTTCGATGACGACGGCGACTCCTTCTCCGAGGACGCCGGAGACTGCAACGACGCCAACCGGCTGGCCTGGCCGCGCGCGCCGGAGCTGGCCGACGGGGTGGACAACGACTGCAACGGAGTGGTGGACGACCGCACCGTGCGTTTCGACGACGACGGTGATGGGTGGACCGAGGCGGACGGGGACTGCGACGACGCGGCGCCGGGGGTCTTCCCCAATGCCCAGGAGGTCGCGGACGGCGTGGATCAGGACTGCGACTGGCGGGCCGACAACGGCACCCCCCGCTTCGACGACGACCATGACGGCTGGGCCGAGGAGGACGGCGACTGCGACGACGCCGCCCCGGGCACCTTCCCGGGGGCACCCGAGCGCGCGGACGACGCCGACAACGATTGCAACGGGGTGCGAGACGACCACACCGTCGCCATGGACGACGACGGCGACGGCTTCGCCGAGCAGGACGGCGACTGCGACGATCTGCGCGCGGCCGTGTTCCCCGGGGCCACCGAGGCCCGCGACGGCTTCGACAACGACTGCGACGGGCTGGTGGACGACGAGACCGTGGCCTTCGACGACGACGGGGACGGCTGGACCGAGGAGGACGGGGACTGCGACGACGGCAACGCCCACACCCGACCGGGCGCCGAGGAGCGGATGGACGGGTTGGACGGGAACTGCGACGGCGTGGCCGAGCGCCCCGAGGGGTGGCTCGCGGCCAGCTGTGCAGCGGCCCCTACGACAGGCTCGTGGGCCCCGCTGGCAGCGCTCGCGGCGGTCCTGGCGGTACGGCGCAGGTCGCGGACGGCCGCTCGGAGCTAACGGCCGCGCCGCCGCCGCGCGAGACCGAGCGCGAGGAGCACGCCGAGGCCTGTCACCGGCCCGGCGCCGCCGTCACATCCGCAATCGTCCGTCTTGATGGTCACGGGGTCGTCCACGCCGGGCGCGTCGGTGTCCGCATCGGTGTCGGTGTCCGTATCGGTGTCGGAATCCGTATCGGTGTCCGTGTCCGTATCGGTGTCCGCGTCCCCCTCCTCGTCGCACGCGTCGCCGAGGCCGTCACCATCGGCGTCCTCCTGCGTGGAGTTGGGCGCGAACTCGCAGTTGTCCTTGTCGTCGATGACGTCGTCATCATCGTCGTCCATCGCGGAGAGCACCGGCTCGGTGAAGCCGATCGACGAGGCGCCGGTCTCGCCGGTGCCGGCGTCGTAGGCCCAGAAGCCGACGGAGCCCATTGCGGGGAAGGTGGTGTCCTCGGCCTCCAGCGAGATGCGTTGGGCGGCGTAGGTGGCCGTGATCAGGCCGTCGTTGATGCCGAACGTCAAGTCGCCGGTGACGCCCTGCTCGAATGACGCCGGGGTCTCGTCGAGCACGGTGACAACGCCGTTCGAGATGCGCAGGATCGCGCTGCCGACCCCGCCGGCGAGCGTGACGGGGCAGAGGGGATCCTCGCCGTCCACCGCGCCGCAGAGGACGAACAGGTAGTAGTCCTCCTGGCCCTCCTGCCCGATGACGAGGCCGATCGCGTCGTCATCGCCGGCGTAGAAGGTGGCGGTGAAGAGGCCGTCGCCCACGGCCTCGGCGGGGTTGGTGAGGAAGTTGTCGAGCGCCTCGCCGCTGCCCCAGGTGCCGCCCCAGTCGTCCGTGTACGAGAAGGCCCAGCTGCTGCCGGCCCCGTCGCGGTAGCCGTACCAGGGGTCGGCCTCGTAGCCGGTCACCCAGCCGCCGGTCCCGGCGATCCACTCGTTCTGGGGGAAGCGCGGGTAGTCCCACACTTCGACGGTGCCGGCCAGGACGACGGTGGAGAGGAGAAGGAACACGAGACCTCCGCGCGGGTTGCCACCTAGTGCACCCAAAGGCGCGGCCTCGTCAATCGGAATCGCGGGGGTGTGCGCCCGTCGTCATCGCCGCACCCCCTCGACCGGCCCCGCCACGCCGCAGCGCTCCGCGATTTCGTCCGCGTACAGGGCGTAGCCGTAGGGGCCGAGGTCGGGGACGACCAGCCCGTCGGACGCGTGGATCCCGCGCAAGTCGTCCGTCAGGGCGCGGAACGCCCCGCGCGCGTCCACCCGCACCTCGCCGACCGATGTGTCGGCGAGGTTCGCCAGCACGAGCACCCGGCCGTCCGGGGTGGACCGCGCATAGGCCAACACGGAGGGCCGATCGGTGGCGACGGGCTCCCAGGCCGCGCCGTCCAAGGCGTCGCGCACACACGCGAGGTCGCGCACGAGCGTCAGCAGGCTGGTGGGATCGGCCTCGGCGGCGGCGACGTTCTTGCCGGTGATGTAGCCGTAGTCCGGGTAGTACCAGGGGACCCCGGTGGTGAAGCCGGCGTTCGGGGAGTCGTCCCACGGCATCGGGGCGCGCTGCGCGTAGTCCGGGCCGGTGCCCGAGGAGTCGTCGGCGAGGTCCAGCTCCTCGCCGTAGTAGAGCACTGGGTCGCCGGGGAGGGTGAGCTGGAGCACCTGGAGCATCCGGCGCGCCGCCGCGCTCGGCACCGCCGCAGGCAGCCGCGCGAGGTCGTGGGACGAGAGGAACGGCGCCGTGCGGCCGAGGGCGCCCGCGTCGGCCTGGTCGTGGAGCACCGCGAGCAGCGGCTCGGGCACGCCCGCCGCCAGCGCCGCGAGGAGCGCGGGCCGCCGGGGGAAGTCGAGCACGCGGTCGCTCTCCGGCGCGTCGTCACTGCCGAGGTAGCTCGCGTTCACGGACACCTCCTCCTCGGACGCTTCGGCGAGCATCAGCGCGGTGGGCTTCTGCGCGCGGGCGAGCGCGTAGATGTCGGCGAGCAACGAGTGGGTCGCGACGGTCCCGGTGATGCCGGTCGCGTCCTCGACGAGCGTGGTCACGGCGTCGAGGCGGTAGCCGTCGACACCCGCGTCGAGCCAGCGCTCGAGCACCTCGAACATGCGGTCCTGCACCTCCGGGTTGGTCCAGTCGAGATCCGGGAGCTCCGCGCCGAAGAAGCCATAGTAGAAACCGCCGCCCGTGGCGGGGAACCATCGGTACGTGTCCCACTGGGTGTCGGCGAAGAGGAACAGGTCGCGCGCGGGGCCCTCGCCGGCCTCGGCCGGCTGGAACCAGGGGTGGGTGCGCGCCACGTGGTTGAACGGCAGGTCGACCAGGACGCGGATGCCGCGCGCGTGCGCGTCGTGGATCAGCGCCTCGAGCATGTCCAGATCGCCGTTCTCGGGCCTGAGCACCTTGAAGTCGGTCACGTCGTAGCCGGCGGGGCCGACGCTGGGGAACAGCGGCATGAGCCAGACCGTGCGCACGCCCATGGCTTCGAGGTGATCGAGGCGCAGGCGGACGCCCTCGAGGTCCCCGATCCCGTCCCCGTCGGAGTCCTGGAACGACCGCACGTAGATCTCGTAGGTCAGGCCGAGCTCGCCGCGGGGCAGGCACGGCACGTCCTCGGGGCCGGCGGACGACGGGGACGCGTCGGCGGACGTTTCGGCCGACGCGACGACACACGTGCGGGTCAGGGCGTCGGAGGTGGAGGCGGGGTCCGTACACGCGGAGAGCAGGGCGGCCGCGAGGGGCAGGAATCGGGCGAGGGAGGGCAACGGGCACCAGGGAGGCCCCGGCCCTCCTCAAGAAGCGCGCCGCCTTTCGGCTCGGCGTGAGGCAAGCAAAATCAATACATTGGACCGTCGCAGGTGGCGGGCCGACCGACGGACGTCCGTCAGGGCCGACGGACGTCCGTCAGGCAGCGAGCGTCAAGCGCGACACGCGAAGATAGGGGGCGGCGATGCGGTTCATCACCCCCGTCCTCTTCGCCGCGGCCGCCGTCTACGTGGGCTGGCAGAACGGCCAGCACACCGACCGCGCGCTCGTGCTCCCGTTCCTGGACGTGATCGCGCCCGGCACCGCGGGCAACATCGCCGCCCAGGGCGCCCTCACGGTCCAGATCCTCTTCGGGTTGGCCGTGGTGTTCGGACTCTGGGAGCTCTTCCGGATGATGCGCGACCGCCAGTCGGACGACAGCTCCCGGTAGAAGCTACAGCCCCGCGAGCAGCGTCGGGAGAAAGGCCATCGCCGCGCCGCGGTGGCTGATGGCGTCCTTCTCCTCGGGGGCGAGCTCGGCCATCGCGCGGAGGCTCCCGACCGGGACGAACAGGGGGTCGTAGCCGAACCCGCCACCGCCGCTCGGCGCCAGTGCGATGGCGCCCTCACACGCGCCCGCCGCGGTGCGCTCGATGCCGGGGCCCACGAGCGCGAGCACGCAGCGGAAGCGTGCGGTACGGTCGGTCCGCGCGCCGAGCTCGGCCAGGAGCTTGGTGTTGTTCGCGGCGTCCGTGCCCTCGGCGCTGTAGCGCTTGCTCCACACGCCGGGGCGGCCGCCCAGCGCGTCGACCTCGAGCCCGGAGTCGTCGGCGAGCGCGAGCTGACCGGTGTGCTCGAAGACGAAGCGCGCCTTCTGCAGCGCGTTCGCGACGAACGTGTCCCCGGTCTCCGGCGGATCGGGGAGCTCGTCCGGCATCACCACCCACTCGACGTGGGGGGCGATGCGGCGCATCTCCACGATCTTGTGGGCGTTCCGGCTGGCGAGGACGATCCTCACTCGACGCGCATCCGCCACGTGGAGCCGGTGGGGTTGTCCATCACCACGATGCCCTCGTTGTCGAGCTCGGCGCGGAGGCGGTCGGCCTCGGCCCAGTCCTTCGCGGCGCGGGCGGCCGCGCGGGCGGCGATGAGCGCCTCGACGGTGTCGGGCGACTTGCCGGCGGCGGCAAGGCGCTTCTGCTTGACCTCGTCGAAGAAGGCCTGCGGCTCCATCGCGGCGATGCCGAGCACGTCGGCCGCGAGGGCGAACGCCGTGAGGACGGGCGCCATCACGAGCGCGCCCTTGGCCCGCGCCTTCTTGTCGTTGCCGAAGCGGTTGACCGCGCGGACGAGGTCGAACAGGTGGGCGATGGCCTCGGACGTGTTGAAGTCGTCGTCCATCGTGGCGTCGAACTGCGCGGGGAAGGCGATGGCGAGGGCGTAGAGCTCCTGCCCGGCGTCCCCCACCTCCGCGATCGGCGTGGCGGTGCCCTTGGCGGCGATCTCGATCGCCGCCTCCTTGGCGCTGTAGATGCGGTCGAGCGCCCCGAGCGCGCGCACCAGCCCCTCGGTCGAGTAGGGGAGCGGCGAGCGGTAGTGGGTCTCTCCGAACAACAGGCGGAGGGCCTCGCCGGGGACCTCGCGCAGGATGTCGCGGATGCGCACGATGTTCCCGAGCGACTTCGACATCTTCTCTTTGTCGAGCGTCAGGTGGCCGTTGTGCATCCAGTAGCGGGCGTAGGGGCCGTGGCCCGTGGCGCACTCGGACTGGGCGATCTCGTTCTCGTGGTGCGGGAACACCAGATCGATGCCGCCGCCGTGGATGTCGAACGTGTCGCCCAGGTAGTGCCGCGCCATGGCGGAGCACTCGATGTGCCAGCCCGGGCGGCCCTTGCCCCACGCGCTGTCCCAGCCCGGCTCGGCGGGATCGCCGGAGGCGGCCTTCCAGAGCGCGAAGTCACCGGGGTGGCGCTTGCTGGTCTCGACGGCGACACGCTCGCCGGCGCGCTGGTCGTCGAGCTTCTTGCCCGAGAGGTGCCCGTACGCGGGGTAGCTCTCGACGGCGAAGTACACGTCCCCGTTGTCGGCCTTGTAGGCGTGCCCCTTCTCGACGAGGCTGCCGATGAGGGCGAGGATGTCGGGGATGTGCTCGCTGACCTTCGGCGTACGCGTCGGCGTGACGAGGCCGAGGGCGGCGAGGTCCTCCTCGAGCGCGTTCACGAAGAACGCGGAGAGCGCGAGGGGATCGGTGCCGCGCTCCTTGGCGCGGGCGATGATCTTGTCGTCGACGTCCGTGTGGTTGCGGACGAAGTTGACCTCGTACCCCCGGTGGGTGAGGTGCCGGACGACGAAATCGAACGCCAACATCGCGCGGGCATGCCCGATGTGGCAGAAGTCGTAGACGGTCATCCCGCAGACGTAGAGGCCGACCTTGCCCGGTTCGCGGGTTTCGAGCGGCTCGATCGTGCGGTGAAGCGTATTGTAGAGGCGGATCGGTGCGGGCATGGGGCGCCGTCTATCCGCGCGGGCCGCTGCCCGCGACGCTCTACTCTGCCTTGAGCGCGAAGAGCGCGTCGATCTCTTCTCCGACGAGCTTCTCGTCGGTGTCCTTGGCGACCGAGATCTCCTGCACGAGCAGGCTGCGGGCCTGGTCGAACATCTTGCGCTCGCCGAAGGAGAGGGCCTTCTCGCTCTTGAGGAGCGCGAGATCGCGGAGGACCTTCGCCACTTCGAGCGGATCGCCGGTCTTGATCTTGCTCATGTAGTCGCGGTAGCGGCGGTTCCACGTCTGGTTGTCCGTGGGAACGTCGCGATCACGGAGGATCTCGTAGACCTTGTCGACGTGCTCGCGCGAGATCACGCCGCGCATGCCGATCGAGCGGGCGTTCTGCACAGGCACCCGGATCGTCATCCCGTTGTCGAGGATCTTCAGGACGTAGACAGTGACTTTTTCACCGTCCATCTCCTGTGTCACCACGTCTCGGATGATCCCCACGCCATGAGCAGGGTAGACCGCCTTGTCGCCGACATTGAACTCCATACATCCTCGCTGCGCTCGTCCCGCCCACCGCAGCTCCCTGCCGGCAGAGGGCCGTGGGAGCTTGGGGTCGGACCAACCGAGCGGATTCGAAAGAGCCCGCACGGACGCGCTGGGCGATCGAGCGTGGGCCGCTTAACCCGAAGTCGGGACTCCATCCAAGCAAAAGATCCCCCAATCGCCGCCTTGCCTCCCGTACGTGCCGCGCGAACGCATTCCAGCGGCGCGCCGGAGCCCTCGCGGCGAGGGTCCCCACGGGTGGCGCTCGCGCGTCTCGTGCTCGTGCCCGTCCTGGGGCGCGCGGCGACCGTCGGGGCGCTGGTGTGGATCGTCGTGGCCGTCGGCGGGCTCGGCCAGGCCCTGCTCACGAGCGCTGTCGTGCCCGACCCCGACCTGCTGCTCCGGATGGGGGCCGGCGCCCTCGGCGTCGGCGCGGCCGTCGCGGTGCCGCTCGGCGCGCTCGGCGGGGTGGCCGCGGGCCTCGGGGGGATGGCGGAGGAGCGCGCGTGGCTCGGCCTGCGAACCCTGGGTGTCGGGGGACGGGCGGTCGCGGCGCCGATTGCCCTGTTCCTCGTGGTCGTGATGGCGACGTGGCTCGCGATCACGCACGCGGTCGAGCCCGGCGCGCGCGCGTGGATTCGGGACGCGCGGATCGCCGCGGCGGTGCGCGTGGTCCCTGTCGAGGGGCGCGTCGTGCAGCTCGGCGGCTGGGCGGCGGCGGTCGAGGGCGGCGTGCTCCACTTCGCGGGCGGCGAGTGGCTCGGGTTTGCCCGCACCTGGGAGATCCGGCCCGCGCTCACCGGCGTGGTGGTGGCGCTCGGCTCTGGCGAGGTGCGGAGCACCGACGGCCTGAGTCGCGCCCGCTTCGCGACGCTGGAGATGCCCGTCCCGATGACCGGCACCGCCGGGAAGGTGCACGCCGCCGAGCGCACCACGCCGGACCTCCGGCGCCAGCTCACCGTGAGCGCCGCGCTCGGCAGGGACGCCTACGAGCGCTGGATCTTGTGGAAGCGCACGCTGTTGCCGCTCTGCCTGCTGCCGCTGGGGCTCGCCACGGTGCCGCTCGCGCTCGACCGACGCTGGCCTGTTCTGGCCATCGTGGGCGCCCAGGTGGTGACGTTGTGGGGCGTGGTGCGCGTGGCCGACCAGTGGGTGGGCGCCGTGGGCCTCCCCGGCGCGGCGGCGGCCACGTTCGCGGTCGCGCTGGCGTGGTGCGTTCTTGCGTGGCGGGGGTGGGTGGATGCGTAGAACGACCGCGCCGGGGCCCGGATGAGGCGAGCGATGTTGCTGCTCGCGCGCGCCGTGGGCGGCGCCGTGTTTGCCGCGCATGGGGCCGGCGCGGTGCTGTTCTCCGTGGTCGTCGCGGTCGAGGCCGCCGACGAGCCGCTCGGGACGCTCCTCCTCACCGTCGGCGCCCGCGTGCCGCTGCTGTGGGCGCAGGCCGCCGCCGTCCTCGCGTTGTGTGGGGTGGCCGTCGCCGTCGTGCGCCTCCGTCGGCAGGGCGTGCTGTTGGGCCTCGGCACGTTGGGCGTCACGCCGCGGTTGGTCCTGCTCGTCGGCGCGATCGCGGGCGCGGCCAGCGGCGGGGTCGCGAACCGCGTGGTGGCCGAGCCTTCCGCGGTGCCAGGGGCCTGGGAGCGGGGCGCGGGCGGGTGGATCCGGGACGGCGAGGGGTGGCCCGACACCATCTCAGCGGCGCCCGTTCGTGCCCGACCGGCGCCCGTGCGCAACCTCCCCGTCGACCTCCTCAACGGGGCCGCTGCGGGGGCCCTGGGCGCCACCCTCGGCCTCTACCTGGGGGCCGCGCCCACTCTGGTCGCGGCGGCGCTCCTGCTCGTCGTAGAGGTGGTGACCCGAGGCCTCACGGAGCGTGCGGTGGTGCCCCTGTACGGCGGGGTCGCGCCCGCGGCGCTCGCGGGGATCGTGCTCCTGGTGCTGCTGCTCCGCGCGCCGCTGTTTCCGCGCCGGTGGCGGTAGTCAGGGCACGAGGAAGGCGGCGATCACGATCGCGATCAGGACCCCCGGGAGCGCCCGCGCCGCGAGGGCCCCCGCCGCGGGGAAGCGCCACCCGCCGATGGCCGCGAGCACGCCCCACCAGAGCGCCGTCGCGAGGCGCCAGTAGTAGGCGATGTGCGCGCTCGGCCCGAGGATCCGCGGGTCGGGCTCGCCGATGGCGCCGTAGAGCCGCTGCAGCGCGTAGCCGAGCAGCGCGGCCACGAGGAACGACGTGATCGCGGAGGTGCGGGGGTCGAGCGCCTCGGCGGCCGGCCGCGTCACGCGCCGACCCCCGTTTCACCCGCGCCCGCCGCGAGCACCATCGGGCACTCCGGATCCGGCGCGAACAGATCCCCGGTGAGGTGCGCGGCGACCGCATGACAGCCGCCCCGGCACAGGTCGCGGTAGTCGCAGCCGGCGCACGGCCCGCGGGTGACGCCCGCGCGCCACTCGGGCGTGACGGGGCCGCTCACGAAGCTGCACGGGTGCTCGGCACCAGCGGGATCGACGCTCACGAGGGCGTCGCCGCCGTGGCAGCCGAGGAACGCGAACGCGCGCATCCGCTCCGCGTCCACGCCGTGCGCGGCGAGGAAGGGCACGAGCGAGCAGTCGACGCGGAAGGTGACGCCGGGGTGGGCCTCCACGAGCGCGCGCGCGCGCGGCCAGAGGTCCCAGCCCTGCGCCGGGGTGAGGCGGCGGTCGAGGTAGGCGGCGGTGGCGCGCCCGGCGGGCTTCAGGCGCAGCAGCTGGATGTCGCGCGCGCCCGCCGCGACCGCGGCCAGCACGGTCTCCTCGAGGTGATCGAACGTGTCGCGGTCGAGCACCACGTTGACCCCTACGTGCGCGCCGACGCCCGCGAGGATCCGGATCGCCTTGAGCGCGCCGTCCGCGCCGTCGTAGCCGCGCGCCGCCGCGAACGTGGCGCCCACGCCGTCGAGCGACACGTTCACCTGCGCGAAGCCCGCGAGCTCGCCAGCGCGGCGCTCCGAGAGCCCGACCCCCGAGGTCGTGAGGCCGATCGTGAGCCCATGGCGCGCCGCCGCCGCCGCGATCGCGGGCAGATCGGGGTGCCGGAGCGCCTCGCCCCCGCCGATGGCCACGCGGAAGACCCCCCGGGCGGCGAGCCCGGCGAACCGCGTGTCCAGCGCGTCGATCGGCACGTGCGCGCCGTCGGCGGTCGGGTCGATGTGGCAGGACGGGCAGGGCAGGCCGCAGGCGCGCGTGACCTGCACGTGCGCCTCGATGGGTCCGGCGGCGAGGGCGTGTGGGGAGGCTCCCGCCTCTTCGTCGACGGTCACGAGCGCCGGCGGATCCTCGACCGCGCGGGTCTCCCCGCCGCCGGGCTCGGGCCGCCGGCGCCGCGCGGGCCACGCCTCGGCCGCGACCCACAACGCCGCGACCGCGACCTGCGTCCACACCAGCGCGTTGAGCACGTTGCCGAGCGACGAGCAGTTGGGCGCGTGCCCGAGGCGGATGCGGCGGATCGTCGGCAAGCGCTAGAACCCCAACGAAGGGTACCAGCCGTTCGCCCACGCCACCGCGGCGTAGGCGCCCAGCGTGCCGACGACGGACACCCAGCGGGGCGCCCGGCCCGCCAGCAGCACGGCCGCGGTCACGACGGCCCCGGATGCGGCGAAGCCTGTCGCCAGGCCTTCCTCGTACAGGGCCGCGAAGATCGTCGGGACGGCGCCGAGCACCACTGCGGCGAGCCCGGCGGAGCGCCAGCGCCAAGGGCCGGGCCCGCGCAGGGCGGCGACCGCGTAGGCGACCCCGAGGGCGCCGCCGATGCCCGCCGCCACGCTGCGTTTGCCCTCGTCACGATCGGAAGCGAGGCGCCCCGCCACGAACGCGCGCTGGGTGTCCGTGGCCGTAGGGTCCGCGGAGAGGTCGGCGCCGATCCGGGCCACCGCGTCGGTTTCGCCCCGTTTCGCCCGCTCGTTCGCCAACCACACCCGCATCGACGCCGCGGCGGGGCTCCCGGGATGGTCGGTGAGCGCCGCCTCCACGCGGGCGATGGCGGCCTCCTGTCCGAGCGTTCGGTAGTCACGACGGACGTTCTCCAGCGCGCTCCAGCCGGCGAACGCGTCCGCGGCCTGGGGCGCCAGGGTGGCGGCGCGGACGGCACAGTAGCGCCCGCCGCGCCCGCGCGGATCGGCCTCCGCGCACGCGGTCCACGCCGAGAGGGCGCCGGCCCAGTCGCGCGCGGTGTCCGCCGCGTCTCCGGCGGCGCGCCCGTTGGCGGGCTCCGGGGCGGGCTCGGGGGCGTCGGGCGAGGCGAGCGCCGTCGCGACCAGCCAGATCACGGCTCGAACACGCCCGCGAGGTTCTCCAGCGTGCGCGTGTAGCAGGCGATCCACTCGGGGCGGACCACGTTCTGGAAGTAGCCGCGGAACGGCGCGGGCGGCGCGTTGAGCGGCGTCTCCAGGCGCACGTTGGTGCCGCCGGCGCCCTCGGTGAGGGTCCACCTCGTGACGAACCCGCGCGGACCGAGGTGATCGAGGTCGATGATCCGCGGCGCCTCGGCGCGCACGAGCGTCATCGCGAGCTTGCGGTGCATCGCGGCGATGTCGTAGCGGACGATCGCGTTCGCGCCCTCGCCGAACGTGCGCTCGCCCGGCTCCCAACGCCCGACACAACCGGTCGGGAAGATGGCGCGCAGGTGCCCCAGATCGAGCAGGTGGGAGAACACGGCCTCGGGTGCCGCGGGGATCAGGCGCTCGGCGTGGATGTCGGTCTCGGCGCCGTCCCACTTGCCGGCGAGCGCCATGGGGATGAGGAGGAGCAGCATCCCGGCTCGCCTAACCCGTCCGCCGCTGTCTTCGCGCGGCAAAGCCGGAGGTCTTCGCGCGGCAAAGCCGGAGCTCTCGCCTTCGCCTCCTCCCGAGCGCCGGTCGGTCGCGCTAAGCTGGCGAGATGTTCAGGCGACTCGTCAATCTCCCGTTCACCGTCGCGACCCGCGCGGCCCGTGCCTTCCAGGATCGCGAGGACGCGAAGGCCCGCGAGAAGTACGGCGCCACGCAGGATCCCGGCGATCTCGCCAATTCCTACCAGCCCTCCAAGGTGCCGACCGTCCTCACCACGCTCGATCCCGCCACGATCCGGATGGACGCGGCGGCGGTGCGGGGCGCGCAGGGGCAGGGCCGCAACGTCGTCATCGTCGACGTGCGCGAGCGACGCGCGGGAGAGTCCATTCCGGGCTCCCTCCACATGCCGCTCTCGGAGGTGTCGAACCGCGTGTCCGAGCTCTCCGACGATCAGCTCGTGGTCGCGTGGTCGGATGACGAGGCCGGCGCCACGCTGGCCGTGACCTTCTTCCGCGAGCGAGGCATCGAGGACGCCTGGATCCTCCCCGGCGGGATCACCCGCTGGAAGGCCGCCGGCGGCCCGGTCGAGGCCGCGTAGCCCATGGACACGTCCACCTGGCTGCCGCCCACGCTCCGCACCGAGCGGCTCGTGATCCGCCCGTTCACCGCGACCGACATCGCCGCGCTGCGGGCCTACGCGCAGGCGCAGTCGGCGGCCGACTACGGCTCCTGGCTCGGTGGCGCGGGCCCGGCGGACGCCGCGCGGTACCTGGTCGACACCATCGCCCGCTACGGCCGCCCGCCGCGCACCGACCTCGGCATCTCCTTCGAGAACCAGCTCGTCGGCGGCGTGGCTTTCCACCAGGTGTGGATGTCGCCCCCCACGATGGAGCTCGGCTGGGTCATCCATCCCGCCGCGTCCGGGAAGGGCCTCGCGCGGGAGGCGGTCGGCGCGTTGCTCGGGTGGTTGTTCGATCACTTCCCCGATCTGGACCGTGTCGAGGCGCGGGTGCGCGCGTCGGATGCGAGCGGCATCCGATTGTTGGAGAAGCTGGGCTTCGTACGTGAAGGAAGCATCCGACACGAGCGTAGTGAGGCGGACGGCGGCCTCCTCTACGGGCTGCTTCGTTCGGAATTCAAGAAATGATCGCTCTGTTCCTCGCGCTCGGCTGCCGGGAAGCCCAGGTGGCCGTCGAGAAGGTGCGCCGCGCCGTCGTCTCCGCGAAGGAGGAGGTCACCACGCCCGCCCTCCCGTGTGACGCCGCGGTCTCGAGCCCCGAGCCGAAGGCGTGCCTCACGTCGACCCTCAAGTGTGGCGACGTGATCGAGGGCACCACCGTCGGCGGCGAGTCCAACTGGAACGACGACTTCTACGCCGGCATCTTCTGCTTCCCCGCGGGGGACGACCGCTCGGGCCCCGAGCGCGTCTTCCGGCTCGACGCGCCCGCCAACCAGGACATCACGGTCAAGCTGCAGTCCGACTGTGTCGACCTCGACCTCGCCCTGCTCGCGTGGGACTACCAGGGCACCTGCCCCGGCGTGAACCACCTCATCCCCGAGTGTGAGGGCGAGAACAAGAAGGGCGGCGACGTGGTGCGCCTGAACACCTTCAAGGCGCGCGACTACCTCATCGCGGTGGAGGCAAAACACGGCAAGACCGGCCCCTTCCGCCTCACGGTGAGCTGCGCGCCGCTCGCGGGGCGTTGAGGGTCAGGGAGCGGGCGGCGGTTCGGGATCGAGCCACCATTCGGTGATGTCGATCTCGAGCTCTTGGAAGGGCTCGGCGCGAACCGGCTCGTCGCCGCCGTGGGTCGCGACGAGGAGCCAGTGCTCCTCGTGGAGGCGGTAGACTTCGAGCTTGCGGGCGACGGGGTCGACGAGCCAGACGTGGCCGACGCCAGCGCGCGCGTAGAGGGGAAGCTTCCGGCCACGGTCGACCGCGACGCTCGTGGGCTCGAGGATCTCGCACGCCCAATCGGGCGGCGGCGCGTCGGACCAGGCCTCGGGGAGCCGCGGAGTTCGGTCGCGTCGCCATCCGCCCAGGTCCGACACGAGCACGTCGTGAGAGAGATGGTGCTCGGGTCGCATCAGGATGCACCACCGCCCGTCGCTCCGCCGACCAGCCTCCAGCAGCGCTGCCGCGACGGCGATGCGCGCGTGCGCGATGGGGCTGGGGTTGTCGCTCGCGTAGAGGTCGCCGCCGAGGAGCTCGCCGACGGACTGCTCGGGAAGCGCGCACAGGTCGTCCCAGGTCGCATTTCGGCGAACGAGGTGCATTCCAAAAGGCTAACCGCGGTGGCGCCCGCAAGGTGCCGGGTTTCCCGCGGCAGGCGCCTGGAGGGCGCGTGGGCGCGTCAGCGGCCGCGCGGTTCGGCGCCCCGCCAGGGGCGGACGCGCCAACCGACGCCGGAGGCGGAGCCCGCAAGGGGCCGACGGCACCCCGTCCGATCGAGGACGGGGCGCCGGGCCGCCCAGAGCCGGACCTAGGCCTTGGCCGCGGCGGCGTTGGACCGGATCAGGTTGAGCGCGCTGCCCGCGACGAACCAGGCGAACTGCTCGGGGGACTGCGTGGTCTTGACGGCGATGCGGTCGACCGTTCCGTCGGCATGCGTGAGCACCAGCGTGGGCGCCTTGCCCTGGGGGATGCCGGCGATGCCCTCGATGGCGACGATGTCGTCCTCGCGCACCTTCTCGTAGTCCGCGGGGTTCGCGAAGGTGAGCGGGAGCAGGCCCTGCTTCTTGAGGTTGGTCTCGTGGATGCGGGCGAAGCTGCGCGCGACGACCGCGCGGGCGCCCATCAGGCGCGGCTCCATGGCGGCGTGCTCGCGGGAGCTGCCCTCGCCGTAGTTCTCGTCGCCGATGGCGACCCAGCCCTGGCCCGCGGCGCGGTAACGCTTGGCGAGGTCGGGGTAGGCGACGCTGGCCTCACCCGAGACCATGTCCTTCCCCTTGCCCATCTCGCCGGTGAAGGCGTTGTTGGCGGTGAGGAAGAGGTTGCCCGAGATGTTGGTGAGGTGGCCGCGGTACTTGAGCCAGGGGCCGGCGGCCGAGATGTGGTCGGTCGTGCACTTGCCCTTGGCCTTGAGCAGGACCACGAGCCCGCCGATGTCGTGGCCGTCCCACGCCGCGAAGGGCGTGAGGCGCTCGAGGCGATCGGACGCGGGGGCGATGGCGACGTCGACGCTCTTGCCCGCCTCGGAGGGGGCGATGAAGCCGTCGAAGCCGGCGGCGAAGCCCTGGGCGGGGAGCTCTTCGGCCTCGGGGGCCTCGAACTTGAAGGTGACGCCGTCGCGGGTGATCGTGTCGGTGAGCGGGTTGAAGCGCAAATCCCCGGCGAAGGCGAGCGCCGTCACGATCTCGGGGCTGCCGATGAACGAGAGGGTGGCGGTGTTGCCGTCGTTGCGGGCGGGGAAGTTGCGGTTGAAGGAGGAGACGATGGAGTTGCTCTCGCCCTTCTTGATGTCGTCGCGCTTCCACTGGCCGATGCAGGGGCCGCAGGCGTTGGCGAGCACGGTGCCGCCTACGTCGTTGAGGGCCGCCATCTGCCCGTCGCGCTGGATCGTGGCGTAGATCTGGTCCGATCCCGGCGAGATGAGGAAGGGCGTGGCGATCTTGAGGCCCGCGGCCGCGGCCTGGCGGGCGAGGTGCGCGCTGCGGCCGATGTCCTCGTAGGAGGAGTTGGTGCACGAGCCGATGAGCGCGCTCGAGATGTGGGCGGGGTAGCCCTCCTTCTCGACGGCGGCGCGCATCTCGGAGATGGGGCGCGCCAGATCGGGGGTGTGGGGGCCGACGAGGTGCGGCTCGAGCGTGTCGAGATCGATCTCGACGACGCGGTCGAAGTACGTGGCGGGATCGGCCTCCACCTCGGGGTCGGCCCGGAGGGAAGCGGCGTTCGCGTCACACAGGTCGGCCTCGGCGCCGCGGGTAGTGGTGCGCAGGTACGTCGCCATGCGGGAGTCGTAGGGGAAGACCGACGTGGTCGCGCCGAGCTCGGCACCCATGTTGCAGATCGTCGCCTTGCCGGTGCACGAGAGGCTCTCGGTGCCGGGGCCGAAGTACTCGATGATCGCGTTGGTGCCGCCCTTGACGGTGAGCAGGCCCGCGAGCTTGAGGATGACATCCTTCGGGGAGGTCCAGCCGTTGAGCTTGCCGGTGAGCTTGACCCCGATGACCTTGGGGCAGAGCACCTCCCAAGGGAGGCCGACCATCGCGTCGACCGCGTCCGCGCCGCCGACGCCCACCGCCAGCATGCCGAGGCCGCCGGCGTTCGGCGTGTGGCTGTCCGTGCCGATCATCAGCGTGCCCGGCAACGCGTAGTTCTCCAGGATGACCTGGTGGATGATGCCGGCGCCCGGCTTCCAGAAGCCGATGCCGTAGCGTTGCGACACGGTGCGGAGGAACTCGTAGACCTCGAAGTTCTCCGAGAGGGCCACCTTCATGTCCTCGCCGGCGCCGACGTGGGCGCGGATGAGGTGGTCACAGTGCACGGTCGAGGGGACCGCGGTGGTCTCCTTGCCGGCGAGCATGAACTGGAGGAGCGCCATCTGCGCCGTTGCGTCCTGCATGGCGACGCGATCCGGGTTCAGGTCGAGGAACGACTTGCCGCGCACGAACTGGGCGTTCTCGGGGTCCGCGAGGTGGGCGAAGAGGATCTTCTCCGCGAGCGTGATCGCGCGGCCGAGGCGGCGGCGGGCGATGGCGTGGCGGGCGGGGAAGGTCGCGAAGAGGGTCTTCGCCGCGGCGAGCTCGGGAGAGACGCTGGTGGTCATCGGGACTCCGGAAAGGCGGGCCATCTAAGCCGTCGGGGGGAGCGGGGCCATGCCCCTCTGTTCGGCGGGCGCGGGGTAGGATGGGGCGAGCGAGAGGCGTGGATGTTCGGTCTGCTGATGATGGTCGTGGCTTGCGGGACCGCGCCAGAGGTGCCGGTCGAGGCCGCTCCTGCCCCCGTCGCGGCGCCCGAGGTGCCAGCGGACATCGAGATCAGCGATCTGCTCGGGACTCCCCCGCCGGCGGTGATGCCGGGCCTCGGGATGCGCGGCGAGGGCGTGCAGAACGGGGGGCCGACGTATGGGCCGCGGCTGGGTGAGATTCCGGTGGGCGGGTTCGGGACGGGGACCTACGGCACCGCCAAGAAGGACGCCTTGCGGGTCATGCACATCGACCCGCCCACGGTGACCGGGCCGCTCTCGGCGGACTTGCTCCAGGGCTTCTTCCGGAGCGAATCCGGCGTGCGGGTGTGCACCGACCTGCTCCCCGTCGATGCCCGGGGCGCGCTCGACCTGCGCCTGACGATCGGCGCGGACGGGGTGGTCGGGAAGCGCGAGGTGACACGCTCCACGTTCGCGAACGACGCCGCCTTGCGCGCGTGCCTGCTGGCGCTGCCCATGCCCACGTTTGTCTCGGCCGCGGCGCCGTCGGTGGTGGTCCAGTCGTTCCGCTTCTCCGAGGCCTGATGTTGCTGGCGCTGCTCGCCTGCGCCGGCCCCGACCCGACCGGCCCCTCCGACCGCCTCGCCTTCCGCGACCTCGACTGCGCGCGGATCGTGGACGTGGCGCTGCGCGACGACTGCCGGATCGCCTCGGTCCGTGCGGCCCCTGCCACGGCCGACGCCGCGTGCCCCGAGGTCGCCTCGACGGTCCTGCGCGAGGAGTGCTGGTTCACGGCGGTGGACGCCCAGGAGTTGACCGGTGCGGACGCCATGCGCGCGTGCGGCCGGGCGGGGCGCTTCGTTGCGTTCTGCCACGCGAACGCGGTCTCGCGGGAGGTGTCGCGCCTGCCGCCGATGAACGAGGCCGCGCTCACGACGGAGGTGGAGCGGATCCTCGCGTCCTACACCCGGCCGCAACGCGAGGCCCGGGAGATCGTGCGGCGCCGGATCGCGGCGGTGGGGGAGGGGAACTCGGAAGCGGACTAGGCGATGTCCTCGACCGTGATCCGCGCGTTCGTCCGCCCGTTCCACTCGTTGAGCCCGACCGTGCCGAGCACCGCGCGCGCCCCGACGAGGAGATCGCGCTGGTCCGCGCCGCCCCACCACACGGCGTCGGCGCCGTCGATCTGGAAGAAGATGTGGCGGTCCTTGATGATGCGGATGCCCGTGATCGCGCCCTCGACCACGATGCGCGCGGCGCCGTTTCCTTTGCCGCACGGCTCGAGGTGCCCGAGCTCGGCGAGGAGCGCGAGGGTGACGCCGGAGCCAGGGGTGGTCGCGTCGACCGGCTCGACGGGCACGAGATCTTCGGCGCCCGCGTTCGTGTCGACGAAGACGGCGAGGCGCGCCGCGAGCTCGGGGAGCTTGTCGGTGGGGACGGTGAAGCCGGCGGCGGCGGCGTGCCCGCCGTAGCGCACGAGGAGGTCCTGGACGGCGTCGAGCGCGCGCACGGCGTGCACCGCCGCCACCGAACGCACGCTCCCCGTCGAGAGCGCGCCGAGCACGGCAACCACGGCGACGGGACGGTGCACCCGGTCGCGCACCTTCGCCGCCACGATGCCGACCACGCCGCGATGCCAGCCCTCCTCCTCCTCTCCCCACACCACCACGAAGCCCGGCACCGGATCCGGCACGAGGGTGAGCGCGGCGGTCACGAGCTCCTCCTGGATGCCTTGGCGCTCGCGGTTGAGCCCGTCGAGCGCATGGGCCTGGGCCTTTGCGGCGGCGGGGTCGCGCTCGCGGAGCAGCCGCACGACGGCGTTCGCGTCTTTCAGGCGCCCGGCGGCGTTGATGCGCGGGCCGATGCGGAACCCGAGCGCGCCCGCGTCGAGCTTGCCCGGGGCCGCGCCGGCCACCTCGAGGAGTGCGGCGAGGCCGGGGCCGTGGCGGTCCGTGTTGAGCGCCGCGAGGCCACGCGCGACGATGCCGCGGTTCTCGGGCGTCGAGAGGTCCACCACGTCGGCGACCGTGCCGATGGCCGCGAGCTTGAAGAGCGAGCGCAAGACCTCGTCGCGGCGCGGATCCCGGGCGAGCAGCGCGGTCGCGAGCTTGAGTGACACGCCGCACGCAGCGAGGGCCTTGTTGGGGTAGGGGCACCCCTTCTGCGGCGGGCAGATGACCGCGTAGGCATCGGCGGGGACGGCCTCGCCGGCGGGGAGGTGGTGGTCGACCACGAGCACGTCGAGGCCGGCGGCGCGCGCCTGGGCCACGGTCACGTGGTCGCGCACGCCGATGTCGGCGGTGACGAGTAGGGTGACGCCGTCCGCGGCGGCGGTCTCGACGGCCAGCGCCGAGAGCCCGTAGCCCTCGCGGAAGCGGTCGGGCACGTGGTAGCTCACGACGGCGCCGCTGCCGGCGGCCTGGATGCGGCGATCGAGCGCGGCGTGGAGGATGAGGCACGAGGTGGTGCCGTCCACGTCGTAGTCCGTCACGAGGCGGATGTGCTCGGAAGCGGCGATGGCCCGTTCGATGCGCTCGACGGCGCGCGGCAGGCCGAGGAGCAGCTCCGGATCGTGGAGCGGCCCGTCGAGCGGGGAGAGGAACGCCGCGGCGGTGCCGACGTCGTGGCCGCGGGCGGCGAGCACCCGCGCGGTGAGGGGCAGGATGCCGAGGGAGGCGCGCAGCGCGTCGATCACGGGGGCGGCGGCCGGGGTGAGCTCCCAGCGGCGGCCCGTTCGGGAGGTCCACATCCGCACGCCTCTACCGCTCGGGCTCCGCGCCCGCCATGCCTCGGCTCGTCAGCTCCCGAACGCCAGCCAGCCGAGGCCCACGCCGAGCGCCATCCCGCCGACCGCCGCGAAGACCGCGGCGCTTCCGAACACGGCCCACTTCAGCGCACCGCGCGGCGGCGGGCCGGCGACCTCGGCGGTGGCGCCGTCGGTGGACGCGGTTGCCGTGGAGGGGAGGTCACCGCGCGCGTTCGTGGCGGCCGAGCCGCTCCCCATCCGCAGCGTCACCACGTGGGTGCGCCGCTCGCCGCGCCAGTCGGCCACGATCTCGATGCGCGCGAGGCCGTCGGGGTCCACGCCGCCGGACCGCACGTCCACCACGACGGCGCCGGGCGCGACGATCGCGGCGTCGAAGGGGGCGCCCTCGGGGAGCGCCGGCGCGTGGCCGTTCACGGGGGTCACCTCGCCGACGAGGTGCGCGGGAGGCGGGTAGGCGGGCACGCGCTCGCCCATGAGCGCCGCGAGGCCGGCGGCGCCCGGGCCGTGCAACACGGGCCCCTGGGAGAGCCGGGGCATCGGATCCCGCGGCACGGGCAGCTCGTCGAACGGGCCGTCCATCGCGTCGATGGGCTCGGGCGGCGTCACGTCCTCGCTGCGGACCACGAGCTCGGAGAGCACGGCGTCGACCTGGCCCGCGTCGAGCTTGCCCGCGGCGCGCAGGCGGGCAACGGCCTCGTCCTCGCCGGGGCGCACGGCACGAATCGCGTCCATGTGGTCGCGCACGACCTGCCGCTCGTCCTCCGGCGCGGCGCGCTCGACGGCGGTGAGCGGCATGGCGTTGCTCTGGCCGGAGAGGTTCTCGCGGATGCGCTGGCCGGCGATGTCGGTGATGCGGCGCAACGTGTCGAGCACGCCACGGCCCTCGGAGGCCACGGCCTCGATCACGGGCACGCCGAAGGGGTTGAGCTCGGCGGTCATCCCCTCGACGGACATCGCGCCTTCGACGTCCCGTTTGTTGAGCTGGACCACCAGCGGGATGCTGGAGAGATCGAGCCCTTGCGCACGCAAGTTGTCCTCGAGGTCGACCAGCGCCTCGAGGTTGGCCGCGGCGCGCGCCGGGGTCGAGTCCGCCACGAACACCACGGCGTCCGCGCCCTGGAGCACCACGCGGCGCGTCTCTTTGTAGTAGACCTGCCCCGGTACGGTGAAGAGCTTGAAACGAGCGGTGAATCCGGCGATCTCCCCGAAGCGCATCGGCGCGTAGTCGAAGAAGAGCGTGCGGTCCTGCTCGGTGCGCAACGAATGCAGCTCGCCGCGCTGGCCGGCGGGCATGAGGCGGTGGAGGACCTCGACGTTCGTCGTCTTGCCGGAGAGTGCCGGTCCGTAGAAGACGATCTTCACTTCGATTTCGCGTCGGGCGAAGTTGATCAGGGCCATCGACCAGGGCTCCCGGGGCCAGGGGACGCGAATCATACAGGATCCGGGCCGGGCGCGTGGCCGAGAGGGCCGCGCCGCCCCTCCTCGAACCGTGCGGAGCGTTAAGGCCGTTGCCCCCGTTCGCCCCCCTGTCGAGGCTCGCCATGCACCCGCTCATCCCCGCGTTCGAGCCCTTCGCCTTCGATGTCGGCCCCGTCGCCATCCACGGCTTCGGCATCCTCGTCGCCATCGGCTTTCTCATCGGCGGCAACGTCGCCCAGAAAAAGTCCGCGGAGTTCACCGGGGATCCGAAGGCGTCCGACCGGATCAACCGCCTCGTGGGCTGGCTCATCTTCGGCACCTTCGTCGGCGGTCACCTCGGCGACGTGTTGCTGTACCACCCGCAGGATCTGCTCACGGATCCGATGCTGATCTTCCGCGTGTGGGAGGGGCTCTCGAGCTTCGGCGGCTTCGCGATGTGTGTGCCGTTGTGCATCTGGTTCTTCTACCGGGAGAAGGTCAACCCCTGGCCCTACCTGGACGGGCTGGCGTTCGGCTTCGCCATCGGCTGGTTCTTCGGCCGCATGGGCTGCTTCTCCGCCCACGACCACCCCGGCGCGCAGACCAACTTCTGGCTCGGGGTGTACGGCATGTGCCCGGGCGGCAACCCCACCATCGCCTGTCACGACCTCGGCCTGTACGAGGCCCTGTGGTCCGGCGCAGTCTTCCTGCTCTTCACCCTGCTCGACCGCAAGCCCCGCTTCCACGGCTTCTACGTCGCCTGGATCGCCGTCTTGTACGGTCCCTTCCGCTTCTTCCTCGACTTCGGCCGCTCCTCCCCCGTTGACGAGGGCGGCCGCCTCGCCGGCCTCACGCCCGCCCAGTACGGCAGCGTCATCGTGACGCTGCTCGGGTTCTGGATGTTGAGCGTGCGGTCAAAGTCGGCGATGCGGAAGGCGGCATAGGCGCCGCCCGCGGGCCTAGTGGTCGATGCCGCTGTTGAGCTCGAAGCCCGTGATGGTGTCCAGCGAGGCGGAAGCCGGCTCGTAGAAGCTGATCCGCCCGAGATCGTGCTCCTGGCTCACCCACGCCGTGTTGCCGCCGGGGAGCACGCCGAGGTGCACCGGCGCGCTCGGGAGCTTGATCTCGTCGTACAGCAGCGACTCGAAGTTCAGCACCTCGAGGTAGTCGAGCCCGTCGAGCACGAAGAAGCCCCACCGCCCGTCGTCGGAGGTGGCGAAGTTGGTCGGCTCCGCGTCGAGCACCAGCGGGTTCGTGCGGAAGTCGTCCAGATCGATGAGGGTCAGCGCCCATTCACCGTAGAAGGGGCTCGTGCCGTCGGCGCCTTCGGCGTCGGCCTCGGTGTGGAACACCAGCAAGGAGCCGCCGGTCGGGCTCACGCCCATCGACGCCACGGGCTTCACCAGGCTGCGCTCCGTGATCGTGCCCGTCTCCACGTCCCACACGCCATACGTCGTGAGGAGAGAGGCGTTCGTGTAGAGGATCGCGGTGTCGTCGTCGGCGAAGAGCACCGAGCCGTACGCGCTCGCCATCGGCGCGATCACCGGCGGGCTCCAGGGGTCGCGCGCGTCGAAGGTCCAGACCTCGCGGGCGCCGCGGGCCACCACGGAGATGCGCTCGCCGTCGGGAGACAGGTCCATGTCGGTCGGGTTCTCGCCGATGGGCACGCGATCGACGGCCCCGGCCACCAGATCCACCACCACGAGATCGGTGGCGCCGAACTGCCGCACGAACGCGAACGCGCCGTCGGGGGAGAGCTCCACCTCCTCCGCGACCGGCGCGTCCATGGGGTCCTCCTCGATGGGGACGAACCGGGGGGCGAGCGTCCCCGCGGTGAGGTCGACCAGCGCGAGCGACGCGTCGCTCACGACGACCGCGAGCGTGCCGTCGACGCTCCACTTCACGCCGTGGGGGTTGAAGCCCACCGCCATGGGCGTGTGGATGCCCGTCGCGAGGTTCACGAGGCTCACCTCGTTGAAGGAGAGCACGCCGTCGGCGGGGTCCTCGCTCTCGGCGTCGGGGTCGTACCAGGCCATCGCCCACTTGCCGTCATCCGAGAGGGCGAGGCGGTTGAGGTTCGGGCGCACGTCCACGTTGGCGACGGCCATGGTCGGCGCGTCCACGATGCTGATGTCGTCGCTGCCCTCGTTGAGCGTGACCGCGTAGGAGTAGTCCGCGGCGGTCGCGACGACAGCGGGCAGGGCGCCGACCTCGGCGGTAAGGGCCGCGAGCGAGGGCACGGACACGCGGGTGACCGTGCCGCGCGTCGGGTTGGCGATGAACACGTAGGCGTCGGTCGCAGCGGGCGCGAGGCGCAGGAAGTCGTCTTCCTCCTCGGCGGGCGGCTCGCTGTCGCCGTCGTCCGCCGTGTCCGAGGGGGGCGCCTCGCCCGCCCAGCCGGTGTCGTCGCTGGCCCCATCCGTCCTGGGGTTGAGGCTCATGTCGTTGTCGCAGGCGCCGAGCAGGGCGAGCGCGACGATTCCCAGGGAGGCGCGCATCAGAACCGCACGCCGACGCCCGCGCGCCCGGAGAAGCCTGAGAACTGCACCGTGCCGAGATCCTGGAAGGCCATCGGCGCGAGCCAGCCGTACCCGACCTCGACGTAGGGCGCGATGGACACGTTGTCGCGGACCGGGATGAGGAAGTCCAGGCCGCCGCCGGCCAGGAACCCGCCGGTGAGGCCGGCGCGCTGGATCTGGGTGAGGTTCTCGTCGTCATTGCGGTCGTCGTCGAGGCGGGCGAGCCCGCGCATGCCGACCACCTGGGCGGTCACGTAGGGGTGCAACCACTTGAAGACCTTCACGTCCGCCTTCGAGCCCACGGTGATCTGGTCCGTGTACATCGCGGTCTGGAAGGAGTCCTGCTGGCTGTTGTAGTCATCCCCGTCCGATTCCGAGTACACGTCGGCGCCGTGGGTTGCGTGTTGCCACCCCGCGATGACGGCCACGTTCGGATGGACGGCGAAGCCGGCCCGCAACCCGAACGAGTTCAGGGAGTCCGCCGCGGAGAAGGTGTCCCACGCCGGATCGTTGGCGCCGAGCCAGCCCAGCTCGAAGCTGACCTCGTGCGTGGCGGCGGCGGCGGGCGACACGGCCGCGCAGAGGAGGGAGAGAAGGGTCGAGAGCATGATCACTCCTCCACGCCGCGGCGGGGCAGCCGGGGGCGATCGAGCAGGCCCGTCGACGCGAAGCCGGCGGCGGTGGTGAGGGTCTCGGTGGCGGCGTCCACGAAGGTGACGAGGCCGAGGGCGTTGGGGTGGGTCACCACGAACAGGCCGCCGGGCATCGCGTCGATGCCGACGGGGGGCTCCTCGAGCACGATCTCGCTCGCCGTGGCGGCGGCCACGTCGATCTTCTGGAGGCCGTCCACGCCCTCCATCAGCACCAGGGCGTAGTTGGCGGCGTCGTCCGTCGTGAGCGCGAAGCCGACCGGCTCGCCTTCGAGCAGCAGGGCGACCGGATCGCGGGGCTCCGCGCCGAGATCGAACAGGCCCAGCCCGTAGTACTGGTCGTAGAAGCCCGACACGTCGTTTCCGGTCGAGCGTTCGGTGTTCATCGTCGCGACGCCCCAGGCGGCATCTGCGGTCAGGCGCAGCTCCATGACCGGGTTCTCGGCGCGCTCCTCGTGCAGCGTGCCCGCGATCGTGTCGAAGAGGTACACGTCGTGCGTGTTGCCGCGGTCGTTGTAGAGGACCACCTGGCCGTCGCCGCCCGACAGACGCGTGCACGGCTCGTCGAGTGGGTAGCTCGCGAGCTCGAACAGCTCGTGCTCGAGCACATCGAGCGTGGAGCGGTTGGCGTACACGATCAGGGTGTGGTTGGTCGCCTCGTCGACGAGCAGGTCGGCCGGAACGCCGTCGAGCTCGACGATGTCGATGCTCTCGTTCGTCAGGTCGAGCACGTACAGCTCGCTCTGGCCGGACACGCTCACCAGGGCGTAGTCGGTGTCCCCGCCGTCGTCGGAGATGAGGACCGCGTTGTCGGGGTCGACCTCCTGGTCGACGTCGAGCGTGAGCGGGTAGACGACGGTGCGGGTCCACGCGTCCTCGCCCACGAGCGAGACGACGGCGACCTTGCTGCGCGAGAGGACCAGGGCGTTCTCCCCGTCGGCGCTGAACAGCACGTTCTCGGGGGCGAACCCGACCGGCACGGCGTGGGTCTCGCCCGACGCGATGTCGACGAACACGGCCTCGGTGAGGTTGAGCACGCCGGACACGTCGATGGAGGCGCCCGCCGAGAAGTCCAGGTAGGCGACGGCCAGCGTGCCGGCGTCGTTGAAGGCGAAGGCGTTGTACTGGGAGGGCACGTCGAGCGCGTGCTCGACCGCGCCGTCACGAATGAGCACCAGCTCGGAGGCCGTGTCGAGGTCCTCGTTGCGACACTCGTCGACGTAGACGATGCCGGGATCGTCGTCCGAACACACCGGCCACGACACGAACGCGAGGATCGTCTCGTCGTCGGGGGCGAGCACCATGCGGTCCGCGGAGGCGCCCGCGAGATCCACGGCCGCGAAGCTCCCGTCGGGCTTCACACGGACCAGGTCGCCGGCGGCGGGGAGGCGCACGTACACGCCGTCGGCGGCGGGCACCACCGCGGGGTCCCAGGTCGAGGCGTCGAGGTAGCCGGTGCTGTTGCCGGGCAAATCCCACGGTTCGCAGCCGGAAAGCAGCGCCAGGAGCGGCACGCCGAGGAGGAGGAGGGACCTAGTCATGTTCGATCTCACTGTTCAGCTCGAAACCGGTGATGGTGTCGAGCGTGTCGGCATCGGGGTCGTAGAAGGAGAGGCGGCCGAGATCGTGGTCCTGGCTGACCCAGGCGGTCTCGCTGCCGGGGAGCACGCCGAGGTGCACCGGCGGGCTCTTCAGCGTCACCTCCTCGTAGAGGAGGGTCTCAAAGTCGAGCACTTCCAGCCACTTGTTTCCCTCCATCACGAAGTAGCCGTACCGGCCGTCGTCGCTGGTGGTGTAGGAGGTGGGCTCGGCGGGGAGCAACATGGGGTTCTGGCGGAAGTCGCCCAGATCGATGAGGGTCAACGCCCACTCGCCGGCGAAGGGGCTGTCGGGATCGGCGTCGGTGGCGTCTTCGCGGGTGTGGAACGCGAGCAGCGACCCGCCGGTCGGGCTCACGCCGAAGCTCTGCACGGGCTTGACCAGGCTGCGCTCCGTGATGGTGCCGGTGGTGGTGTCCCACACGGCGAACGACGCGAGCAGCGAGGCGTTCGTGTAGAGGATCGCCTGCGTGCCGTCACCTGTGTAGAGCAACGACCCGTAGGGGGACTCGAACGGCACCACCGTCGCGTCGGCGAAGGGGTTGGTCGCTTCGAGGACCCAGAGCTCCTGCGCCCCGCGGGACACCACGGTGAGCTGATTGCCGTCGGGCGACAGGTCGAGATCCGTCGGGTTGTCGCCCACGGTGACGCGGTCGACGGCGAGCGTGACGAGGTCGACCACGACCAGATCGTTGGACCCGAACTGGCGCACGTAGGCGTAGGTGCCGTCGGGCGAGAGCTCGACCTCCTCGGCCTCGGGGGCGTCCACCGGGTCGTCCGCGATCTCGATGAGCGTCGGCGCGAGGGTGGCGGCGGTCAGGTCGATGAGCGCGAGCGAGGCGTCGCTCACGACGAGCGCGAGGGTGCCGTCCTCGCTCCACCGCACGCCGCGTGGGTTGAATCCCACAGCGAGGGGGGTGTGTGCGCCCACGTCGAGCCGCACGAAGCTCACCTCGTTGAAGCTCTGCACGCCGCCGTCGCCCCCGCCCTCGTCGAGATCGGGGTCGTACCAGGCCATGACCCAGGCGGCGTCGCCCGAGAGCGCGAGGCGGTTGAAGTTGGGCCGGATGTCGACGTTCACCACGTCGAGCGTGGCGGCCTCGATGATGCTGACGGAGTCGTCGCCCTCGTTCAACGTCACGGCGCGTGAGTAGTCCGCGGTGGTCTGGATGACGGACGGGCCCTCGCCCACGGCGGTGGTGAGCACCTCGAGGCTCGGCACCGAGATGCGCGTGACCGTGTCGCGCGTCGGGTTGGCGACGAACACGTAGGCGTCGGTCGCGGAGGGCGCGAGGGAGAGGAAGTCGTCCTCCTCTTCGGGCGGGCCGTCGTCGTCGTCATCCGTGTCGCCATCGACGTCCGCGTCGGCGGAGGAGCCGCCGGTGTCGTCTCGGGCGCCGTCGTCTTCCTCGGCGGAGATGCCGAGGTCGTAGGAGGAGCAGCTCGCGAGGAGCAGCACGAGGGGGAAGGGGAATCGGAGCATGCGGCTCTCCATGCGATGCGAGAAGCACGAACCATGCCATTTTGCGACGCGGTTGGGAGCGTGCGCTGCAAAGCACGCTTCTCCGTGGTCGGGGCCGCTGCCGCCGGCGTGCACGCGCGCGCTCGCGACCTGGATGTCAGGAACGCGAAGGGACCCCGGCGCGTTCGACCATCAGGAGCGCGACGATCGACTTGGCGTCCGTCATCTCGCCGCGTGCGATCAGGGCGACCGCCTCCGCGAGGGGCATGCGGACGGGCGCGATGACCTCGTCCTCATCGAGCTGGGTCGGCACGTCGGTCAGCCCCGTCGCGACGTAGAGGTGGATGACCTCGTCCGTGAACGCCGGCGTGGTGTGGATCGTGGTCAGGTGCACGAGGGTGCCGACCAGGCCGACCTCCTCCGCGAGCTCGCGGGCCGCGCACACCGCCGGGGACTCGCCCGGGTCGAGCTTGCCGGCGGGGATCTCCCAGATGGTGCCGCCCGCGGCGTGGCGGTGCTGCCGGATGAGCGTGACCGTGCCGTCGGCGTGGAGGGGCACGACGGCGGCGGCGCCGGGGTGGCGGAGCACCGCGAGGTCGACCACGCGGCCGGTCGGGAGGGCCACGGTCTCGACGCCGTAGTCCCCGATGGCGCTGGTGTGGATCGAGCGGCGCTGCACCGGGCCTATTCCTGCTCGATCAGCGGGTAGGTGATGGCGCCCGTCACGTCGACGACGAGGTAGCTGGTCCAGTACTCGAACTGGTAGCCGTACGTGATGGTCGTCCCGTCGAAGCTGGCGCTCTCGTCGGACGCGGACTCCTCGAGCCCGCCGTCGTTCTCCTGGAAGAAGTAGACGGCGGCGGCGTCATCCGAGAGGACCACGCCGCGCCAGCCGGTGCCGAGGCCGAGGTAGCCGTCACACGCGCTCTCGCGGTCGGGCTCTACTTCGTAGAACCAGTCGCAGATGCCGCAGAGGTCATGGAGCGCCTCGTAGTCGCTGGAGCCCTCGAGGACCGCGCTGCCGGTCTCGACGACCGTCTCGTCGCACGAATAGTCGAGGTACTCCGACTCGAACACGAAGCGCCGCGTGGCGTTCCACACCGTGTAGTCCGGCACCATGACCGGCTCGATGTCCGTGTCGACCGAGGTGTCGTCCGTGTCGGCTGCGGTGTCGTCCGCGTCGGGCGCGGTGTCGTCAGCCACGTCTCCAGCTGTGTCATCCGCGAGCTTGATGGAGCCCGGGTTGCATGCGGAGAGGAACAGGACAGAAAGCAGGGTGCGTGACATGTTCGTTCCGTGGAGGGCCGGGGCTATTAACCCACGAGGCTCATGTTCCGAACGATTCATGCCACGCACCGTGGCTTTTTGCAATGTGGTGCGGGAGAGGGGACTTGAACCCCTACGGGAGTTACCCCACCAGGTCCTGAGCCTGGCGCGTCTGCCATTCCGCCACCCCCGCGGGTGACTCTTCGGTCGCCCACCGATTTATGGGGGTGGCTGCACGGTGTCAAGGTCATCCGGCGCGACGGATCGCGAATCCAGCCGCCACACCTCCCAACGGGCGCCGGCGTACAGCCGGGTGGCGTCCCGCAGGAGCAGGTCCCGCAGCTGTGTCTCGGGGGCTTTGAACTGGGCTTCGAGCACGTCCGGCTTCAAGAAGGGGTAGCTCTTCTTGAGGAAGTGCACGTCGCCGACGAGGAGGTAGCGCACGCCGCCGTCCGCGAGGGCGGTGAGCGCGTCATCCCCGTGTTGCCACACCCAGTAGCGGGTGGGGACGTGGTCCTCGACGGAGCCCAGGATCCAGGGCTGCGGCACGTAGTAGCCGTGCCACGCGAACAACATCGCGACCGGCGCGTCTGCCGGGACGTGCTCGCGCAGGAACCGCAGGGCCTCCCAGGCGGGGAGGGTGTCCGAGAGGAACGCGTCCCTCGTCTGGTTGCCGGTCGCCACGGCCATCCGCTCGGCGGTGCGTTGCCAGGCCGGCGCGAGGTTCGCGGGGAGCGACACCACGAGGAGCAGCCACGCTGGCCATCGTCGAGGGAGGGCGCCGCCCGCGAGCGCGGCGATCGCGGCCACCGGTAGCAGGTAGCGGACGATCTGCGCGCCGAGGGCCCAGCCGACGAACCCAAGCGCCGCGACGAAGGCGAGCCTCCGCACCGCGCCGTCGCGACGCGAGGCCCCCACCGCCGCCGCCGCGAGCGCCGCCCACAACAGCGAGACGCGCCCGAGGAACACGAACGAGTCCGTCTCCGCGCGCATCAGGAGGTTCCACGGGAGCAGCGCGGTCGCGAGCAGATCCCGCCCGAGCCCGTACTTCTCGGGGTAGACGAACACGAACGCGGCGCCGGGGACGTCGGACGTCGGCCATCCCGCGAACGGGAAGAGCGGGTGGAGCCCCTCGTACACGTTGCGGGCCCACCAGGGGACGACGGGCGCGAGCGTCGCGATCGCGGCGAGCACGATGCGGCGGGGATGCGCGCGGAGCCCGTCCCATGCGGCGATCAGCGCGAGCCCGCCGACCACCGGGGCCGCGGTGTACTTGGCCGCGAGCGCGAAGCCGCACATCCAGCCCATCAGGACCCAGCGGCGCGCCAGCATCGCGTCGGCGGCGACGAGGAGCCAGAGGGCCACGACGTGGTTGTTGTAGGCGAGTCCGGCCTCGCGGAGCCAGCTCCACGACCCGAGCAGGGACAGCGCGGGCAGATCGCCCTGGCCGCGGCCGAAGCGGGCCTCCGCCAGCGTGCGTACGCCGAGCGCGAGGACGGCGGTGATGGCGAGGTGCCAGAGGCGGGGCGCGGCCTCGCCGCCGAGGGCGTAGAGGGCCGCGAACACGAGGTGGACGGGCAGGGGGCGGCTGCCGTCGGGGTTCAGGAGCCCGCCCAGCAGGTGGCCGCTCTCGACCATCCGCCGCGGGAGCGCGAGGTGGTAGGAGAGCTCGTCGGTGTCCGTCGGGGGCGCGAGCGCCTCGACGAGGCCGGGCAGGAGGAACGCGACGCCGACCACCCACACGGCAACGGGGACCTCGGGGAGGCGGATCCGGGGGCGGGCGGCCCAGCCGGCGGCGGTCGCGAGCACGACGGTCGCCGCGGCGATGGGCCCGATGGCGCCGGCCAGCGCGAACAGCCCCATCCCCGCGCCCTGGACGGCCACGCCGAGGCCCAGCGCCGCGAGCCAGCCCGAGGGGGCGTCGAGCGCCTCGGGCGCCGTCGCGCGCAGCAGGGCCCCGCCGGCGCCCATCGCGGCCACGAGCGCCACGAGCGCGGGGACACCGCCACGCGCGAGCGCGAGGAAGGCCTCGGGGCGGACGGTGCCCGCGGGGTCGAGCGCCACGAACGTGACGGCGAGCGCGACCGCGAGGAGCGCGGCGAGCCCGGCGCGTCCGCGCGCGGGGCCGGGCGCTGACGTGCCGACGGCCTCGACCTGCGCGGGCTCGCTCACGGCGCCGCCGGGCGCAGGCGCACCGCGTCGCCGCCGGGATGGGACAGCGTGATCCGGCCGACCCCGACGGGCCCCGCCGGCACCCACGCGGCCCCGTCCCACTGGTCCATCATCCACCCGCCGACGGGCCAGTCGAGCGTCCAGCTCACCGGGCCGTCCCGGTGCGCCCCGCGCCATCCGCCCGCGATCGTCTGCCCGGCGCCCTCGGCGCGCGGATCGTCGTCATCCAGGACGAGCTCGGGAACGGTCGCGACGAGCACGCGGGCATCCTCCCGAAAGAGCAACCACGGTCCCCACCGGGACGGCGCGCGCTGGTGGCCCGCGCGGCGTAGCTCCACACCGTCGGAGCAGCGCACGTCGATGTCGCCGGTCCCCGCGCGGTAGGCGCCCCGGTCCTCCCAGCACGCCACCGGGCCCCACAGGCCGAGGCCGTACACGAACCCCGTGTCGGCGGCGTAGACACGGCGCTCGCCGCTCGTCATGTCCTGCACGTACACGCCCTCCTCGTCCAGCCAGGCCAACCAGCGGCCATCCCCCGTGACGTGCCGCTCGCTGCGCGCGGTTCGCGCCAGGGGCGTGCGCCCGCCCTTGTCGGCGCGGGCCCACACATCCTCTCCCGTCAGCCCGCCGTCTTCGATCCAGGCCGCCCATGGCCACGCGAGCGCCGTCGGCGAGCCGGGGAGGGGCGTGGCGTCCGTCCGATCACGGATCCGCTCGGAGAGCGCGAACGCCTCGACGTGGTCGGACCAGGCGAACACGCCGTGAACCCCGTCGGTCGACGGCGGACCCACGGTACCAGGCGCCACCCGGGTCTGATCCGGCGCGGGACTCGTGTCCGGCAGGCGCCACAAGCCGAGCTCGGGGGCGAGCACCGCCCCGGGCCCGATCCCCGGCGCCTCGGCGCCCGCCGACAACGTGACGCTGGCGCGCGTACCGAGGTGGTCCGCCCGATCCACGCGGCCTGTCGTCGAGCACCACACCACCCACGGTCCGGCGAGCGTCGGATAGCGGTCGTCGCGGCACGAAGTGGCCTCGATCGTCGGGAGCGACCGCACCTCGGGCCGCACCAGGACGAGCCCGCTGTCGTCGGCGGGCTGCACGTCGAGGGTGATCGACACCCCGCCGGCCGTGACCACGAGGGGGCCCGCGGCGCGTGGGGTCACCCTGGCCTCGAGCCCGAGGTCCTCGTCCACGCCCTCCCATTCGACCTGGGCGGGCCAACCGCCTGCCCAGGACGCGAACAGCCGCACCGGCTCTCCCACCGAGGGGCGGAGGTCCGACGCGGCGATGGCGAGGACAGCGAGCGCTCCTGACCCCAGGGCGCGCGGAGCTGTCACCGGCGGGGTCATCGGGCGACCCCTGCGTGAGTCGTCAGCGAGCCGACGTGTCCTCGGCAACACCGCAGCAGCTCACGGTGAGCGTGATGGAGTCGGTCACCGAGGCGCCCGTACAGTCCACGACCGTGAGGTCGAAGTCGAACTCGGTCTCCGAGCACTCGCCCGGGGCGGACGCTGCGGAGTCCTCGAGGGTCACCGTGGGGTTGAGGATGTTCGGGTCCGAGATGGTCGCGTCGGCGTTGTCGGTGGTCCACAGGATGGTGTACGGGTCGCCGTCGGCGTCCGTCACCGTGGCCGTGGCGCCGAGGGATACGGTCTGGTCGGAGCAATCGTCGCAGTCGTAGGTGTAGCCGCTCTCCTCGCACGTCGCGGAGCCGCCGTCCACCGTGGTGTCGGTGCCCGCCGTGATGGTGGGGCGCTCGTTGCTGCGGCGCTCGGCGGCCGTGATCGTCACCAGGTCGGGCGAGGCCCACGTGGTGCCGTCGTTCACCGCGCAGGACAGCACGTACTCACCGGCAATGTCCGGGTAGAACGTGGGGGTGACGGCGGTGCGATCGGAGAAGGTCGTGTTGTTGACCGCGGAGCCGGTCGGCTTGGACTGGACCTCCCAGAGGTAGGTCAGCGCGTCACCGTCGGGATCGGCCGAGCGGGAGCAGTCGAGGACGAGCGTGGTGCAGTCCTCGCCGGCGGGCTGGTCGTCGCCCGCGTTGGACACGGGCGCGTGGTCGTCGGCCATGGCGGTCACGGTCACGGCGTCGGAGACGGAGCGCGCGATCCCGTTGTTGACCACGAGGTTGAGGACGTACACGCCCTTCACGTCGGGGGTGAACGAGCCGCCCACGGTGTCGGCGCCGGAGATGTCGCTGACCGTGGAGGACGCCGGCTTGTCGACGACGGACCACGAGTAGGAAAGCGTGCGGCCGCGCGGGTCGTAGCTGAGCGAGCCGTCGAGCGCGACGAGGGTGCCGACGTCCGCCGACGCGTCGGTACCGGCGTTGGCGACGGGCACCGTCTCCGGGTCTTCGATGGTGACGATGACGTAGTCGGGGTCGGACTCGAGCCCGGTCGTGTCGGTCACCGTGAGCTTCACCACGTAGGTCCCGACCGCGTCGGGCATGAAGCCCGTGCCGGACTCGCCCGTGTGGTTGGGGCTGAGGGGGGCCTCGCCCGTGGGGAGCGTGGAGGCCTCGGGCACGTGATCGAAGGCCCAGTGGAACGTCAGGGCGTCGCCGTCGGGGTCGCTCGACGCGGCCCCGCTCAGGGACACCGGGGTGTCCGCTGTCTGGGTGATGGATTCACCGGCCTCGGCCACGGGCTTGCCGTTGACGGTCCCGACGACGTCGGTGTCGGTATCCCCCGCGTCCTTGTCGCCGCTGGTACAGGCGGGCATCACGGCGAACATCGCCAGAAAGAGAGTCGTGCGCATCGGATGCTCCTACGGGCTGTACTCGCCGGTGCAGGTGTAGGTGATGTTGACGGTGTCGGAGTCGGTGTCGGCGCAGTCGCTCACGCTGAGGACCACTTCCCAGTCCCGAACCGTCGCAACGTTGTAGGTAGCGGGGAACGACGGGGTGAGCACCTGGGTCTCGGGGCTGTACCGCGAGACGATGGTGAGCTCGCCCGAGGCGTCGGACCAGAGGAAGTCGAGGTCGTCGCCGTCGACCGGGTCGTCGGACGCGCTGCCGTCGAGAGTCACGTCTTCCGACGGGCAATCATCGCAGGTGAAGACGTACGACGCCGTGGTGCACTCGGCGGCGACGGTGATGGTCTGGTCCTCGCCGGCGTTGGCGATGGGCCGGTTGTTCGCGGACTCGTCCGAGAACGTGTAGCTGACGATGTCCGGGGCGGACTCGAAGGCGCCGTCGTGGACACGCAGCTCGAAGGTGTACGTGCCGACGATGTCCCAACCGAAGAGGGGGTTGGCGAGGACCTCCTGTCCCTCCGCGAACGAGGCGGCGGAGCCCGTCGGGGCGCTGAGCAGCGACCACGCGTAGGTGAGCTCGGCGCCTTCGGGGTCGTAGCTGCCGTAACCGTCGAGCTCGAAGTTCTGCTCGGTGCAAGGCGAGAGCGCGCTGCTCGCGCCGGCGTCCGCGATGGGAACCGCGTTGGTCGACTCGACCGTGATGCTGCAGAAGTCGGCGGCGGACCAGTTGCTGCCGTCGCTCACGGTGAGGCCCACCACGAAGACGCCGGCGCAGTCGGGCACCACGGCCGGGCTCGCGGTGAACGCATTGAACACGTCGGACACACCGAGGCCGGAGCAGGACGGCGCGGACGAGAGCGACCACTTGTAGACGAGCTCGGCGCCCTCGGGGTCGGTGGACGCGGAGCCGTCGAGATCGACGCGCTCATCGACGCCGGCGACGAGGTTGGCGCCGCAGTCGGCGATCGGTGCGGCGTTGCCGGACGCGACGGTGATCACGATGTAGTCGGCGGAGGAGACCGCGCCGGTCGAGTCCGCGGCCGTGACCGAGACGACGTAGGTGCCGACCACGTCGGGCACGAACGAGGGCGCCGCGGGGTCGGTGACATCGAGGTCACCGGTGTCGATGCCGGAGTCGACCGGCACGGACTCGACGGCCCAGTTCAGGATCGCCTCCTCCCCGTCGACACACACCTCGCCCGTGGCGGTGGGGGTGGCGGGGGTGCCGAGGGTGATCGACAGGTCGGCAGAGCCGATGACCGTCGGACCCGCGCATTCGGAGCCGGAATCGTCCTTGTCCTCGGCGGGCGGCTTCACCACGCAGGCGGGGAGCGCCGCGAGGAACAGGAGGGCGAGGGAGGCGCGGAGGGTTGGAGTCATGCGTCGGGCTCCGGCTGTGGACGGGGTTCGGGCGCCGTGTGAGGGCACCCGTTCGGAGAGGCAGTGTACGGATGGGAACGGGTCGCCGTCAACACGAACTTGACACGTTGTGCAGGAGGGGCCTGCTGGCGGGGTCGGTCGTCGCGATGTGCCTTCGAAGCGGGGCAGTCCATGGACAGGACGGCTGGCAGCCGGAGGCACTGTTTCCTCATCGTGACGAGATCGCAAGGACTTCCTTCGCCGCCGTCACCGGCGTTGACGGTGCCATCGGCTATGTGCCGCCCTTCCGCGTCGGTACGCGTGACCGCCTGAGTCCCTTCGTCGGGGCCAGCGTGCGGCTGGCACCGTTCGAGTTCCAGGCGTCGTGGGGCTGGATCGTGGACGCGAGCAAGGCGGGTGGAACGGTGCACGGCCCCGGGGATCTCCGCCTGGGCACCGTCGTCACGCTGCTGCGCCCCGGCGAGTTCGACTTCACCGCCGGCTGGGAGGCCAAGCTCCCCAACGCGAGCGACGAGGGCGAGATCGGCACGGACGAGACCGACGTGACCTTCGGTGTGTCCGGGGGCTGGCGGCGTGGGCCCGTCGCGGCGCGGCTGGCCGTCGGGCTGGCCGTCCTCGGCAATCCCCTCCGCTTCGCGAACCAGGACGACGTCCCGCTGCTCCGCGGCTCGGTCGCGTGGACGCCGGGCCTCGTGCGGGTCGTCGGCGCGGCCTCGGCCGACTTCGCGACCGCACGCAATCCCGCCCGGATCGAGGCGGACGTCGCGTTGCAGGTGGGATCCCGATGGTTCGGTCTGGTCCATGCGGGGGGCGGATTCGTGCCCGCGTCGGCGGATTGGCACGCCGGTCTCGCCGTCGGCTTCGTGTCGGCCCTTCCCTAGAGCAGGTCGGGTGTATAGCCATCCGGCGCGTCGACGGGTGCGCCCGCCGAGGAGACGTACATGGCTTTTTTCGACTTCCTTCTCGGGGGCCCCGCGGGGCAACTCAAGCGACACGCCCGCCGCGTGGCGAACCGTGACGCCCAGGCCGAGGACCGTGAGGCCTCCGCGCACTGGCTCGCCCAGAACGGCTCGGAGGAGGCGCTCCTGGCGATGTGCGCGCGCTTCGCGCTCCAGCTGGAGCACGGCCTGAAGGACCGGAAGGAGAAGGACCTCGTGTTCGAGCTCCTCGCCGAGCAGGGGCCGCGCGGCGCCGCGGTGGCCCGTCGCTGGGCGACCGAGAACCCCAACTTCCACCACGCGGTGCGGCTCGTCGAGCGTGTGGAGGGCTCCGAGGCGGCCGTCGGGCTGCTCCTCGAGCTGCTCGCGGCCGAGCAGGTGGACCAGGAGTTCAAGCCCGAGAAGAAGCGCAACCTGCTGATCTCGCTCGCCGAGCGCCGCAGCGTCCGCGTGGTCGAGGCCGCGCGCCGCTTCCTCACCGACTTCGACGAGGGCGTGCGCCACGCCGCGATCGAGGCGATGGCCGCCCAGGAAGGGGACGCCGCGGCGCCCCACCTCGCGCAGGCGCTGATCAACCCCAAGGAAGAGAGCACGCGCATCCGCGGGCGGCTGCAGGAGATCTTCGTGCAGCGGAAGTGGCCGCTTCCCTCCTGAACCCCACGGTCCCCGCTACTCGAGCCCCATCCGTGCCAGCCGCTCGCGGGCCAGGGGCGCCGCCGGGCCGTCCTCCGCGACGACCAGGTACTCGCGGTAGTGGTAGGCGGCCTTGCGGACGTCGGCCTGGCCGAAGGCGAGGTTGGCGAGGTTGAGGTGGGCCTGCGGGTCCCGCGGGCAGGCGCGTAGCGTGGATGCATAGCGGGACGCCGCGGCTTCGAGGTCCCCCGCGCGCGAGGCGAGCGTCCCGAGGTTGTTCGATGCGTCGCAGTTCCCGGGGTGGGCGCGCAGGACCTCCTGCCACGCGGTCCGGGCGCCCGCGTCGTCACCTGACTCCGCACGGACGATCCCGAGATTGATGCGCGCGTTCGGATCGTCGGGGTTGAGCTCCGCGGCGCGGACGTAGGCGGGCTCGGCCTCTCGGAAGCGGCGCGCGAGGCGCAGGGCGTCTCCGTAGCCGTACCAGGCGCGTGCGCTCGCGGGGTACCGGGCGGCGGCGCCCTCCCACAACGTGGCCTCGTCCGCCCACACCCGGTTCCGCGCCACGGTCGCGAGCAGGAGCACCGGGACGAGCGCCCACGCCGGCCGCACTGCGACCGCCGGGACGGAGGCCACCCCCGCCAGGATCAGCGCGTAGCCGGCGAAGTAGGCGCGGTGCTCCGCCATGGTCTCGAGCAGGGGCACCGCGGAGGAGGGAAGGAGCCACGCGCCCCACACCACGAGGGCAAAGGCCCGGATCGCGGCGGGGGAAGGCGAGGCACCCGCCGGAGCCGCGCGCGCCTGCCGGACGATCAGCGCCGCGACGCTCCCCCACGCGAGCAGCGCCGCGACGCCCACGAGCCGCCCGACGCCCGGGTGATCGTGGAGGATCGACTGCCCCACGGGCGCGAGCCACAGCGCGACGTAGCGCCCCCACACCTCCGCCTGGGAGAGCAGCTGCACGCCCGCGGCGCGGGGCACCTCCGACGCCGGCCAGCCGTACATCCACAGGCGGAGCGCCACCGCGGCGGCGCCCGCCCCGGCGAACACCAGGTGGTCGCGCCAGCGCGGCGCGACGGCGATCCAGCGGTCGACGGCCAGGAGCGCCACGGGGAGGAGCAGGCCCACCTCCTTGGTGAGCAGCGCCGCCGCGACCGCGATCAGGGCGACGAGGCGCGCGCGGGGGGCGCCGCGGCGGTGGTCGATCCACGCGGTGAGGGCCACGAGCCACCACGTCGCCTCGAGCGCGTCCGAGCGCCCGGTGACGTAGGTGACGGCGTCCGTGGTCATCGGGTGCAGCGCCCAGAGCGCCGCGACGAGGGCCGCGCGCGCCGGCGTGAGCAGACGGCCGGCGAGGCGGCACGCCAGGACCGCGTTGAGCGCGTGGATCGCCACGGAGAGCACGTGGTACCCGAACGGATCGAGCCCGCCCAGCCACCAGTTGAACGCGTACGTGACGATGAGCAGCGGGCGGCTGGTGTTGTAGCTCGCGATGGCGCCGACGTCGTCGAGCCAGCGGATGGTGCGGTTGCCGACGACCTCGATGCGGTCGTCGTAGGTGAAGGGCGCGTGCAGCGCGGGCGCCCACGCCACCATGATCGCGACGAGCAGGGCGGCGAGGAGCGCGGCGTGGCGACGGGTCACGGGCGGACCTCCTCGTAGACGCGCAGGTGGGCCGCGGCGACCTCCCCGTAGTCGAGGTGGCGCGCGATGTAGCGCCGGCCGCGCTCGACCATGCCGCGGGCGGCCGCGCGGTCCGAGAGCAAGGTGCGGAGCGCACCCCGGAGCGCGCCCACGTCTCCCCCGGCCACGAGCAGCCCCGCGCCGGCCTCCGCGATGAGCTCGCCACATCCGCAGTCTCCGCCCACGACCACCGGCGCGCCGCACATGAGCCCTTCGAGGGGCACCAGTCCGAACACCTCGTGGGTCGAGGGGTAGGCCAGCACGTCGGCGTCGACGAGCAGGGCGAGGCGCTCGGGGCCCTCCAGGGTGCCCGCGTGGTAGACGCCGGCCGGGAGCGCCATGCCGCGCGCCGGGCCCGCGAGCACGAGGCGCGCGTCGCCCATCGCGCCGTCGGCAAACGCGGCGGCCAGCGTGTCCACCCCCTTTCGTGGGGTGATCTGGCCGAGGTAGGCGACGAGGGGCCCGGCGCCGAGCCCGTGCGCGGCGCGGAAGGTGCCGCGCGGGGGCAGATCGTCGAATTCTTCGAGCCAGAGCCCGTTCGGGATGCGCGCCACGCGGTCGCCGTGGACGCCCGCCGCCAGCACCTGGCGCACCTCCGCGCGGCTCGTGGCGATCACGCGGTCGGCGCGCCGCGGCACGTCGCCGTCGAACAGCGCGTCCCAGAGCCGCTTGACGCCAATCTTCCGCTCGATGCGCGGGAGCGTGCCGTGCGGCGTCATCACGACCGGGAGGCCGGCGGCGCGCGCGGCGCGGAAGGCCCGGAAGTTCAGGAGGTTCCGGTGCGCGTGCAGATGCACGACATCGACGCCCTCGAGCGGCGGCGCGCTGGTCGGGAGGTACAGCTGGTGGGCCCACGCGAGCCGGTTGGAGGCCACGCGGGACACGACCACGTCGATGCCGTCGAGCACGTGACGCGCCGGCACCGGCGCCCGGTGTGTGGCGTCGTACACGTCGGTGGTCCAGACACGAACGTCCAACCCCGCCCGCACCTGGGCCCGGGCGAGCCCGTGCACCGCGCGCGGAATGCCCCCGTAGGCCCACGTGGGAGGGAAGCAGGGCGTGACGTGCAGGACGCGCATCGGGGCGCCCGCAGGCTACCGCCTCCGCGGTTTGGTTGCACGGCTGCCGGTAGGCGACTACTCTCCGCGGCCGAGAGGCTGTCCATGCGCGCGATCACCCTGCTGCTCGTCTTCTCCGCCGCACTCCTCGCCACCGGGTGTGGGCCCGACTGCCAGACCTCCTGCGAGAAGATCTTCGGCGACGCCGCGGGTGAGTGTGACATCCAGATCCCCGGCAAGGTCGGGGAATCCGGGCGTCAGGAGATGATTTCTCAGTGTGTTTCCCACTGCGAGCAGGCCTTGCGCCGCAACGGCGACATCGGGGATTACTCTCCGAACGAACGCGCGGGCGGGGATGACGACATCTCGCTGGAAAATGAGAAGCAGGCGGCCTTGTGGATGGACTGCGTGTCCGAGACCAGCTGCGACAACCTCAACAAGAACTACTGTGCGCCCGTCAAGAACTACCCGTAGCGCGCTGCTCCTCCTCGGAGTCCAGCTCCTGCTCGCCGGTTGTCAGCCCACCTGTGAGCAGGTGTGCGACAAGCTGGTGGAGTGCGACAACCCCGGCACCGAGCGCATGTCCGGCCCGGAGTGCGAGGAGTCCTGCAACACGCAGAAGGACAGCTACGCGAAGTGGACCGACACGCAGCTGCGTGACGCGATGGACGCCCAGCTCTCCTGCCTGTACGACGCCTCGTGTGACGCGGTGGCCGACGGCGCCTGCTACGACGAGGACGTCTGGTCCTTCTGACCGGGCCCTCTCGGTGCCTCGACCTCGCCCCACGCCGCGCGCCACGCCGTGACGGCCTCGGCGACATCGCGGGCGCCGAAGATCCCGCCCATCCCGGCGACGCCCCGCGCGCCCGCGGCGCGGCAGCGGCCCACCCGCTCGGCTGACACGCCGCCCAGCGCCACCGCGCCCGGGGTGCGCAGCACGGACATGCCCAGCGGGCGGCGTCGATCCCCGGGCTTGGACGCGGAGCGCCAGATGGGGGAGAGCAGCGCCCAGGTCGCGCCCATCCCCAGCGCGTGGTCCACCTCCGCGGGCGCGTGCGCGCTGACGCTGAACGGGTTCGTGCGCACCGCGAGGCGAACGTCGCTCGCGTAGTGCAGCGCGACCGGGAGGTTCGGGGCGAGCGCGACCGCCCCGGGCATCCGCGTGTGGAGCACCAGCCGGTACGGCCACGACTCGGCCAGCGCGTCGAGGCCCTGCGGGAGCACGCTCTCCCGCACGATCACGCGGTCGATGCCCGCTTCGAGCGCGGCGCGAACGCGATCGACGAGGTCCGGGCCACCGCAGGTGATGCCGACGATCACGGGGTCGAGGCGATCGGGTCGACGATGCCGTCGAGCGGGCTGCTGGCCGACGCGTAGAGCTTGCGGGGGATGCGGCCGGCGCCGCGCGCGAGCTCGCCCGCCTCGACCCCGAGGCGCATGGCGCGGGCCATCCGCACGGGATCCTTCGCGCCCGCCACCGCCGTGTTGAGCAGCACGGCGTCCGCCCCGAGCTCGAGCGCGAGCGCGGCGTCCGACGCGGTGCCCACCCCAGCATCGACGATGACGGGCACCTTGGCCTGCTCGACGATGATCCTGAGGTTCGTCGGGTTGCGGATGCCGAGGCCGGAGCCGATCGGCGCGGCGAGCGGCATCACCGCGGCGCAGCCGATCTCGGCGAGGCGCTTGCAGAGCACCGGATCGTCCGAGATGTAGGGGAGGACGACGAAGCCCTCCTTCACCAGCACCCGCGCGGCCTCCAGCGTGCCCTCGGCGCAGGGGAACAACGTGTCGGGATCGCCGATGACCTCGAGCTTGATCCAGTTCGTGCCGAGCAGCTCGCGGGCGAGGCGCGACGTGAGGATCGCGTCCTCCGCGGTGTAGCAGCCCGCCGTGTTCGGCAAGAGGTGGATCTTCGTCCGGTCGATGAAGTCGAGGATGTTCTCCCCGCGCGGCGCGTTGAGGTCGACCCGCCGGATCGCGAGGGTGACCATCTCGGTGGCGGCGGCCTCGTGGCAGGCGCGCATCGTGGCGAAGTCGGGGTACTTGCCGGTGCCGAGGATGAGGCGGCTCTGGAAGGTGCGGTCGGCGATCTGGAGCATCCGGGCGCTTAACCGCCGTCGGCGATCCGTTCGACCTTCACCGCGACGCCGTCGGCTTCGTAGCGGATCGTCGTCTCCATCGGGCGATCGGCGAACCAGCGCGGCTCGGTGGGGATCATGGTGACGGACACGGTGTCGGGCCCGGTCCACGTGCTCCGGACGCGGCCCGTGCCGTGCCCGGGCTGGCCGGCGATGTCGACGGCGAAGGAGGACTCGACGGTGCCCTCGAACGGGCGGCGCAGATCGGGGAGGGCGGGGCGGAACACCACGTCGGTCACCGGTACGTCGACCCCGACCTGCCAGACCTGCGCGCGATCGAGCTCGCCGTCGACGAAGTGGTAGCGGAGCGACACGATGGGCCCGTCGCGACGCGCCCAGCCGTCGGCGACCGTCCACTCCTCGGTCGCCTGGGTGGGCCATGGCGCGCCGCTTCCCGGACGCACCAGCGCGAAGCCCCCCGCTCTCGGCGTGATGCGGAAGTCCGCGATCGCGAACCCGCCCTGCGTCTGCGCGAGGAGGATCTTCAGCGGCACGAGCCCGAGCATGCGCTTCAGCGGCCACTTCTTCCCGCCGATGGTCACCGAGGCCTCGCCGCCGATGCGGAACAGGTGCAGGTCGAGCAGGGCGGCCACCGCCGCGCGGCTGTGGCCCATGGTGTTGCCGTTGCGTGGCTGGCTCGGCTTCGTCGGGATGCGGCCGCGGTAGCTCACGTCGACGGGCTCGCCCGCGGGGTTCGTGTAGGCGAAGTGGAGGTCGGCGACCTCCGCGGTGGAGTTGTCGGTGACCACCAACGGCCCGGACACGCGCGGCGCCGGCACTTCGGGGATCCAGGCCTCGATGTCGGGGAGATCGGCGACGATGCCCTGGTTGCCGTTCGCGTCGGCGTCCTTCGCCAGCCAGAGCGGGCCCGACGGGAGGTCGAGGCGCGCGTATTCGTGCATGTCCCAGCCGGGGTGCGTGCTGACGAGCACGACGTCGAGCCCGTACCGGAGGCCCCAGACCTGGAGGGGGATCACCGGTGTGTCGACGCGGGGGCCGGCGGTGTAGCGGGCGCCCGAGGGCGCGGCGGCCTCGAAGGTGGCGCGCTCCGCGGGAGAGAGGACCGGCGGACCGGGGAGCATCTTCGAGAGGCCGCACGCGGTGAGCAGAGGCAGGGCGAGAAGGGTGGCGCGCTCCCGGAGCGACATCAGAACACCCACGCGGCTTCGGCGACCACGTCGTGCTCGACCGGCAACAGGCTGTCCTGCGGCACGTTCATCTCCCAGGTGGCGCCGAGGCGCACGACGTGTTCGGGCGCGACCTTCCAGCGGAGCCATCCCCCCGCGGCGGGCGACCAGCGCGCGTCGGGGAGGTCGAAGCCGGCCACCGGATCGAAGAACTGGAACCGGCCCACGAGCTCGATCGCCTCGATCAGGTCGCCCTCGATCGGAAACGCCCAGAGACCGGTGGCCGAGGCCCCCGAGTAGAAGGTGTCGAGGCGATCCTCGGTGGTGGTGCCGAGGAGGCCCTCGATGAGCAGCCGCTGGGTCGGGCCGCGCAGCTCCACCGCGAGCTCCGCTTGTCCCTGCTCCCCCGAACCGTCGAGCCCGCGGGCGCCGTAGAGGCCCGACAACGACACGGCCAGCGCGTCCATGGGCTCAGCGGCCACCCGCGCGATCACGTCCTTCCCGTTGTTCTGGTCGAGCGTGGCGCCGCCGCTGCCGTTGAGCAGCTGCACGTCGAACGCCCAGCGATCGCCGAGCTCGCCGCGCCAGCCGACGCCCAGATCCTCGTCGGGGACGAGCCCCTCGCGGCGCGCGAGGTCGGCGCGCCCGTCGCCGGCGAACGGATAACGCTCCTCGTAGGTGTCCCGGGCGCCGAACGCGGGCTCCTGCAGGCCGATCCGCACGTCGTGGCGGAGCCCGCCGCCCGCGCCGAACGTGGCGCCGAGGTACACCTCGCGCCCCTGCACCGACCACCCGGCGGCCCAGTCCTTCACGTCGAAGGTGATGCCCGTGTTCGTGTAGGACGACGTGCTGTCGTCCTGCCGGAACTCGACCGCCAGGCGCCCGTAGAGGAAGCGCCCGAGCGCCACGTCGAGGATGGGGCGCGCGCGCGAGACGTTGAAGCCCGCGGAGGCCGCTCCGTCGATCGCGCTCCCGAGGCGCTCGAGGTTGGCGGCGGTAAAATCGATCCGCACGTCCCCGCCCACGGTCACGACCGGCTTCAGAACGGGGGCGACGGCGAGGGGAGGCGGGGGAAGGGGAGCCGTGGTGGGGCTCGGGGTGGTCGCGACGGTCTGAGCGGGCGGCTCTACCGCGACGGGCGTGGGCTCGGCGGGCGAGCTGGCCCCGACCGGCTCACCGGCGGGCTTCCCTGCTGGCGCACCGTTGACCCACGCGAGCGCCAACGTCGGCACCTGGTTCCACACGGTCCAGTCGTTCGCGCCGGGCCCGCGCACCTCGTGCTTCCCGGCCGGCGCGGCGCGGACCAGCGCGAGGATCTCGGCGACCGTGTGATCCCCGGAGCCGGAGGGGCCGCGGTACTCGTAGACGACGGCGTAGACACCGTCGGCAGCGGCGCTTTCCGAGGGGGCGGCCTCGGCGGGCGCGGAGAACGTGGCGAGGCTGAGGAACAACAAGCTGAGGATCCGCAGATGGGCCGCCACATCTATCGCTTGTGTGGCGCCCGGCTCGCTACTCGGCGAAGAAGGGGGAGGCGAACACGCGGTGCTCCGCCTCGCCCTGCATCGCGCGGATGCGCACGTAGCGGGGCTCGCCCGCGGGGATGGTCAGGGTGGTCTCCGTGGTGACCTGGCCAAACGCGTCGACCACGTCCAGCGTCCACTGGGTCACCCGCGGATCCTCCAACGTGACCGTGAGCTCGAGCGGCATCGCGTCCGCCGGAATGTCGTCTCCCGGCAGGTAGCGCTCGCCGTCGGCGCCGGAAGCGTAGATGACGAGCTTCTCCGCGGCCCACGACGCCACGACGGTGTGCCGCGCCTCCAGGATGTCGAAGAGCTCTTCCCGATCGAAGCGCGAGCCCGTCACGATCGCGCCGGTGACGGTGCCGTTGCTGTACTGGTCGTGCCAGGGTTGGGGCGACTTCGGGTTCGCCTGGAGATCCCGCACCTGGCCGGGGCCGCCGGCCACCCGCCCGGGCTCGTCCATGTGGTTGTCCGTGCCGCCCACGAACCCGAGCCGGTGCCCCATCTGGAGCATGTACTGGATCGACCCGTCGTCCACGTGGTGGTCGGTGCTGTAGCGCCAGTCGCACCCCTCGGTCGCGACGCGGGTGTCACACTCGGAGCTGCCGTGCTCCGACGCGATCTCGACCACCGTGTCGCCCTCGACCCAGCTCTCCTCGGTCGCCCAGTCGACCCACGCCGGGCGGTCCTGCGCGACGTGGTGGAAGAAGCCGATCGCCCGCGAGGGGCCGCACCCGTCGAGATCGGGCACGGCCTGGAGCCGGGCGCGCAGCTCCGAGGGCTGCACGGCGGGCTCGAGCTCCGAGTACTGGTACCGCTCGGTCCCGTAGGACACCACTCCCGTGCCGTGGCAGGACGGGATCCGCCACTCGGCGCAGCCCTCGACGTCCTCGATGAGCACGGTGCGGTGGGTGGCCTGGTAGATCTCGCCGGGATCGGCGTCGCAGGTGGAGGTCCACTCGTAGCCGAGGATGCCGAACGCGGACGTGCCCTCGGCGGCGCGGACGAGCTCCTGCATCCGCGACCAGATGTCGATGTCGATACCATCGTCCGGGCGAAGGTACCGCGTGAACTCGGCGTGATCGGTCAGCGCGGCAAAACCGAGCCCGTAGGCGATCGCGCGCGGAAACGCCTCCTCGGCGGGCAGCTCCGCGTCGGGCAGGCACCGGTTGTCGGGCGCCTCGCAACCGTCGTGAGAGAGGTTGGTATGGTTGTGCAGATCGCCCCACACGATGGTGGGGTCCACGAGGACGGGGGGACGCGGGTCGGCACCCGTGTCGTCGACACCGTCCACCGCCGGAGACTGGAAGCGCAGGCAGGCCGCGAGCGGGAGGAGGACGAGCGATCGCATCGGAAGGACAATTAGACCGGACCGCGCGCGATCGCCACGAATCGATCGCGTTGACGTGCCCCGATCCCCGCTCTAAGGTGCGGGCATGATGCGGCGTCCCTCCCTGCTCCTCGCGGCCGCCACCCTCTCCCTCGTGCTCCCCGCGTGCCGGTTCACCGCCTCCGATGTGGTTCCGGACGACACCGCCGTTCCCGACACCGCGGCGGATGCCGACACGGACACCGACGCCGATACCGACGCGGACACCGATGTCGACACCGGCACCACCGGCATCCCCTGGCTCACCGTGGTCGAGCGGGACACCCGGACCTACGGCGAGATCGGCATCGAGATCGTGACCTACGCGATGACGGCCGACAGCCCGACCGGCTACCGCGACGGGGACGGCGCGGATCCGCGCTTCCACGTCATCCGGCCGGCCGACTTCACCGACGCCGGCGCCGAGCACCCGGTGTTGATGTGGCTGCACGGCTCGGCCCAAGGCGTGGACGGCGACGAGGTGCTCGGCGCCCGCTGCGGGGCCGACGGCATCGAGCAGGTCGTGAACGACGCGGTGACCGAGCACCACTTCGTGGCGTCCGAGGTCGCCGACCGCGAGTGGATCTGGGTCGTGCCGGAGAACACCTGGTGTGACCTCTGGACCGGCCTCGGCGCGAACGACCCGGTCGACACCGCGCACCACGGCACCGAGCACGTCCACACCATCCTCGACGCGCTGGAGACCGGGTTCGACGGGCTGCTGGCCGACCCCGACCGCATCTACGGATGGGGCACGTCGATCGGCGGCTCCGGCATCGTCGTCGCGGCCGGGCGGGACACGCCGTCGCGGTTCGCGGCCATCATCGCCGACAGCGGCCCGGTCAGCCCGTCGTCCTGGTACAACCTGCCCTCCGAGCAGCCCTACCTCGACCACATCCTCGGCGGCCCCGCCTACGGCAGCGACGGCCAGCCGACCCCGTACTACCCGAACTACCTGCGCGCGGACGGCACCCTGCTCGTCTCCGAGGGTGGCTTCCGCGTGCCGATGTTCCAGGTCTACAACACCTACGACACGCTCGTGCCGATCCGCCAGAACGACGAGCTCGCCGCGCTGGTCGATCTCCACTACGGCCCCGAGGGCGTGCGGTACTTCCATCACGACGTGGGGCACCACGCGCCGTCGACCAGCTTCCACGTGCAGACCGGCTACGAGCGGCCCCCCTTCAGCTACACCAGCCGCGCGGCGTTCGCCTTCCTCGATGGCGGGGGCGCGGCCTATTACGAGGCCGAGGACACCTGCACCTCCGGCAGCTGCACCGTCGTGATGGAGTCGGGCGCGGGCGTCCTGGAGTCGATGTCCGCCTACTCGCAGGGCGCCGCGGTCATCCGCGACGCGGCCGCCGGCGTCGGCACGATGTACGTGGGGCCGCTCCCGGCCTCGGTCCCGCGGGACACAGCCGCCACCATCCTCCCGGTCATCTCCGGCGAGGATCTCTCCGGGGCGGCTCCCGCCGACGCCGTCGCCACGCTCGAGTTGTTGGCGGACGACATCGTCGTGAGCACCCGGGTCATCAAGCGGGGGGACCTCGCCGCGGGCGCCGCCGAGACCCACGCCGCCTACTACGCGCAGGTCGACAAGACGACCTGGCTGGTCGACCTCGACAGGGACGGCGCAGCCGACCCGCTCCCCGAGGGCGAGCTGAGCGTGCGGGTCACGTTCGAGGGGCTCGGCAAGGTGTGGCTCGACGGGTTCTGGGTCCTCACGGAGTAGGCGGTTAGAGAGGCGGCCCGCCTTCGGAGACCGCCATGTCCGCACCCGTCCTCTGCCTCCCGCTCCGCACGCCCATCGGCCGTTTCGGGGGTGGCCTCGCCGAGGTCCGGCCCGATGACCTCGCCGCGCACGTGCTCCAGGCCGTGGTGCAGCGCTCCGGCATCGATCCCGCCTGCATCGACGAGGTGTTCCTCGGCTGCGCCAACCAGGCGGGCGAGGACAACCGCAACGTCGCCCGCATGGCGCTCCTGCTCGCGGGCCTGCCCCAGTCCGTGCCCGGCGTCACGGTCAACCGCCTCTGCGCCTCCGGCCTCGAAGCGGTGAACCAGGCTGCCCGTATGATCCGCTGTGGTGACGCCGAGGTCGTGCTCGCCGGCGGCGTCGAGGCGATGTCGCGCGCGCCGTACGTGATGCCGCGCGGGGCGAACTTCCCCAAGATGGGCAACCTCACGGTCTACGACTCCTCGCTCGGCTGGCGTTTCCCCAACCCCAAGATGGAGGCCCTCTTTCCGCTCGAGGCCATGGGCGAGACCGCCGAGAACCTCGTCGAGCGCTACGAGATCAGCCGCGCCGATCAGGACGCGTTCGCCGTCGAGTCCCACCGCCGCGCCCTCGCGGCGGACTTCTCCACCGAGATCGTGCCCGTTCCCCGCGCCAAGCTCGGCCCGCTCGAAGCCGACGAGGGCCCCCGCGCCGACGCGACGCTCGAGTCCCTCGGCAAGCTCAAGGCCGTGTTCCGCAAGGGCGGCTCCGTGACCGCCGGGAACTCGTCCACGCTCAACGACGGCGCCGCCGCCATGATCGTCGCGTCGCCCGACCGCGCGGCGGCCCTGGGCCTCACCCCGGTGGCGCGCATCCTCGGCGTCGCGAGCGCGGGCGTGGATCCGCGCATCATGGGCGTCGGCCCCGTGCCCGCGATCCAGAAGCTCCTGACCCGGGCGGGCCTCACCGTCGCCGACATCGACCTGTTCGAGCTGAACGAGGCGTTCGCCGCCCAGTCGCTCGCGGTCATCCGCACGCTCGGGCTCGACCCGATGAAGGTGAACGTCAAGGGCGGCGCGATCGCGCTCGGCCACCCGCTCGGCTCCAGCGGCGCGCGCATCCTCACGACGCTCGCGTACACGCTCCGCGAGCGCGGCCAACGCTACGGCGTGGCGTCGCTGTGCGTGGGCGTCGGGCAGGGCGTCGCGACGTTGATCGAGGCGGTGTGATCCGCCGCGCGGGCCCGGCGGACGCGGCGGCGCTCGCGACGTTGAACAGCCACGTCCAGGCGCTCCACGTCGCCTGGGCGCCGCATCGCTACCTCACGTCCGATCCCACCGCCGTTGTCGTGTTCTTCGACGCGCTTCTGGCGCGCGAGGACGTGATCGTCGCGCTCGCCGAGTCCGATGGGCTCGATGGCTACGCGGTCGGCTCGGTGCAGACGCGGGAGGTGTCGGCCTTCAAGCACGCGTCGGTCACGATGGTGCTCGACCAGATCGGCGTCCGCTCGGACCGCCGGGGCGCGGGAGTGGGCCGCGCGCTGATGGGGTGGATGGAGGCCGAGGGGCGGGCGCGGGGTTGTGAGCAGATGCAGCTCGAGGTGCTCGCCGTAAACGAGGGGGCGCGCGGCTTCTACGAGCGCCTCGGGTACCTTCCCGAGCAGGTCCGCTACGGGAAGGTCATCCTCCGCGATTCGGGTTAGGACGGGCCGCTTCCGGAGCGAACGATGAGCACAGCGGACCTGACGAACCTGGTCACCCGCGAGGACCGCGGGCGCGTCTCGATCCTGACCCTCAACAACCCGCCGGCCAACGGCTACTCGCACGCCATGCACAAGGCGCTCGACGCGCACGTGCTCGACCTGCGGATGGACAAGGGCACCGACGTCATCGTGCTCCGCGGCGCCGGCGAGCGCTTCTTCTGCGCGGGCGCCGACATCGGCTACCTCCAGACGCTCGACCCCGACGACAAGTACGCCTTCTGCCTGCACGCCAACGAGACGCTCCTGCGCCTGGAGAACACGCCGAAGCTCGTCATCGCCGCGCTCAACGGCCACTGCGTCGGCGGCGGGCTGGAGATCGCGCTCGCGTGTGACCTGCGCATCGGCCGCGCCAGCGGCGGCAAGCCCAACCTCGTCGGCTTGCCAGAAGTGTCGCTCGGCGTGTTGCCCGGCACCGGCGGTACCCAGCGGCTCACCCGCGTCCTCGGCCGCGCGCGCGCGCTCCAGTGGATGGTCGAGGGGCGCAACGTCTCCGTCGAGGAGGCCCTGTCCATCGGGCTCGTACACCAGGTGCTCCCCGAACATGGCTGGTGGGAGGCCGTGCTCGCCTACGCCGCCACGTTCACGCGGCCGTTCCGCGCGGCGGGGGCCGTGGGCCTCATCAAGCGCGCGGTGGTGGGCGGCGCGGATCTGCCGCTCGAAGCGGGCCTCGCGCTCGAGCGGGAGCTCCAGATGCGCCTGTTCGCCGCGGCGGACGCGAAGGAGGGGATGGCCGCCTTCCTCGAAAAACGTCCACCGGTGTTCACGGGTGCGTCTCTTGGGGCAGGGGGGGCAAGCCCCCCCCGCAACGCCCCCCCCGCCGCCGCGGCACCCTCGTCCTCGTCGGCACCGTCGTACACGGTGCGCCCCGAGCCGTACCAGCCGGCCCCGGCGTCCGCGTCGGCAGCGCCGGTCTCCACGCCCCGTCCGCTGGGCACCCCCGCGACCGCGCTCACCCCTCCGAACCGCCCCCGCGCTGACCCCGGTGACGGTCGCGGCCACGTGATGACGCCCCCCGCGGACCCCGACGGCCGCCGCTCCGCCGACCACGCGCGCGACGAGTTCAAGGGCTTCGAGGACTTCGCCGATTTCGGCCCGGACGAGTCCGAGCTCGGCGGCGAGGCCTTCGGCACCGGCGGCCGCCCCCACGGCGCGGAGGATCCGCTCCCCGGCCGCATCGACCTGCACCGCACCCGCATCCCCGACACCGTCCTGAACCTGCTCGGGCGCACGCTCGTGGAGCGGTACCTCGTCCTGCCGGTCAAGCGCACGGAGTCCACCCTCCTCGTCGCCATGGCCGACCCGAACGACGCCGAGGCGCTCGACGCCATCCGTGAAGAGACCGGCCTCGAGGTGCAGGCCGTCCGCGCGCCCGAGCTGGACATCGCCGTCATGGTGGCGCGCTACTACCGGGCCTGAGTCTTTCTTCTGTCATCTCGCTTCCTGGCATCTCGGAGGGTTTCTCGTGAACGACATCCAACGCATCGGCATCGTCGGCAGTGGCACGATGGGCCACGGCATCGCGCACGTGTCCGCGCTCGCGGGCTGCGACGTGGCGCTCTACGACGTCGACGTGGCGCGGGTCGACGCCGCGCTCGCCAAGGTGAGGTCCAACCTGGACAAGGGCGTCGAGAAAGGAAAGGTCACCCCGGACGAGCGTGACGCCGCCGTTGCCCGGCTCTCCGGCGCGACCCGCCTCGAAGATCTCGCCGAGTGTGACCTCGTCATCGAGGCCATCCCCGAGAAGCTGGAGATGAAGCGCCAGCTCTTCCACGCGCTCGACACCATCGTGCGCGAGGGCGCCATCCTGGCGACCAACACCTCCTCGCTCTCCATCGCCGCCATCGCCGCGGGCGGCCGCGCGCCCAACCGGGTGATCGGCACCCACTTTTTCAACCCCGTGCACATCATGGCGCTGCTCGAGGTCGTCGTGTACGACGGCACCGCGCCCACCGTGCTCGACCAGGTGCTCCGCTGGGGCGCCCGCATCGGCAAGGAGACCATCACCGTCCGCGACTTCCCCGGCTTCGCCACGTCGCGCCTCGGCGTGTGCCTCGGCATGGAGGCCATCCGCATGGTCGAGCAGGGCGTCGCGAGCGCGGAAGACATCGACAAGGCCATGGTCCTCGGCTACCGGCACCCCGTCGGCCCCCTGCGCCTGACCGACATGGTCGGCCTCGACGTGCGGCTCGCCATCGGCGAGTACCTCGCCAAGGAGCTCGGCAACGCCGCGTTCGAGCCGCCCGTGCTCATGCGCGAGATGGTCAAGCACGGGAAGTTGGGGCAGAAGTCGGGGGAGGGGTTCTATCGGTGGTGAGGCGGGTCCCCGCATGAGCGGAGAGGACCTCGGCTGGGCCATCTCCACGTTGGCGAGCCGCGCGAGCGCCGTCTGGCGGTTCCGCCTGTTCGTCCTCCTCTTGCCGGTCGGGACCTTCGGCATCGCGCTCGCGGCGACGGAGCTCCGCATGGAGAGCCTGTGGTGGCTCGTGGCCGTCGTGGGCGCGATCTCGCTCGTGGGGGGGGTGGCTGCGCTTCGGCGCGGCCCCAGCATCGCGGAGGTCGTGCGCGCGCATGCGGTCCTGCAAAGCGTTGTTTTGGAACAACAGGGAGTGAGTCATGAGCGAACGTGAGCAATGGGACGGACACTACGCGGACGGTTTTTTGCCTTGGGATACCGGGCTGCCCGAGCCGCTCCTCGTCGAGCTCGTGCAAGGCGGGGGCGTCCCCGTCGGCCGGGTGTTGGAGATTGGCTGCGGGACGGGCACGAACGCGGTCTGGCTCGCGCAGCACGGCTACGACGTCGTGGCGGTCGACATCTCGCCCCTCGCGGTCGCCCGGGCGCGTGAGCGCGCGGCCTCGGCGGGCGTCGGGCTGGACGTCCGGGCGGTGGACTTCCTCAATGAGCCGCTCGGGGCGGGCCTCTTCGACCTCGTCTTCGACCGGGGATGTTTCCACGTGTTCGACGCCGCGGTGGACCAGGACCGCTTCGCCGCGCGCGTGGCGAGCCTGCTCGCGCCGGGTGGGCGGTGGCTGAGCCTTGTCGGGAGCACGGAGGGCCCTCCCAGGAACATGGGGCCGCCCCGCCGGTCCGCGCGTGACCTGGTGGTGGCGATCGAGCCGCACCTGGAGATCCTGGAGATCCGGAGCGTGGTGGACTCCCCGGGGACCGGGGTGCGCATGTGGAGCTGCTTGTCGGGGAGGCGGGTGGTGGGGGCACAGCCGTCGACGCTGCGGAGGGGGTGATGGGGCGGGCCGGAGCGATGTGCCAGCCCGGCAGGGCGGGCATCCACCTGAACACGGCCGGTGCGCAACACAGAGGGTGCCTACGCACCCCGAGCGATCGTCACCCCACAGGTGCACAACTGTCAGGGTGAGGGGTCCGGATCAACCTGCACGACCGTGCGGCGGGCAGCGACGACGCGCGCGCCCCGACCGACGACCGCGGGCCATCCACCTCGACGCTCACGCAGGCGCGGCGCGGGTCGGTGACACCTACCGCCAGCGCTCGTACCACGAAAGGGAAAATGGCGGCCGGCTTGGACCTTCGAGGATGAAGTCGAGGCACGTACCCCACCCCCACTCGTCGATGGTCCGCGCCATCGAAATATCCGGCGCGGGGCTTGACGGCGCTCGGATGACGAGAGTCCCGACGGACGTCTGACGGTTGTCGACGCGACGCCGCAAGAAACCCAGGGGCGCGGGTTGGCCTGCACCTTGCAACACCTCGCCGCATGCGCACCTTTCATCTGACATTCGCGACGCGCGGCCGCCAACCCGTTGCCCCGGACGAGAGCATCCGCCGTGCGCTCGTCCGCGTGATCGTGCGCGTCGCGGGCATCTCGCTGGTGTTGTTCTGTGTCGTCGACGATCACGTGCACGTCGTGGTGCTGTGCACCCGCGAGGTGGCGGGGCGGCTCGCCCAGTCGTTGGTGTTGGCGCTGCGCGGCGCTTCGCCGGTGCCCGTGCGCGCGGCGGACATCACGCCGGTGAACAGCCGCCCCCACATGGTCGAGCTCCTCCGCTACGTGCTGACCCAATCCGAGCACCACGGGCTCGCCGCGCCGGCAGCGCTCTGGTCCGGGTCGTGCTTCCCGGATCTCGTGGGCGCGCGTGTCATCGAGGGGTGGCGATACAATATCCGCGAGGCGCTCCCCCGGTTTCGCCGTCGCGACGCGTATGTTGCGGTCGGGCTTCCGGCTGAACCGCTGGAGCCCGTTTCCATCGCGCGTGTGCGCGAGCTCGGCGCGTGGCGGCTCGCGGAGGCCGCGGCGGGCGCGGTGGGCGTCGGGCCCACGCTCATCGGGCGGGCCGCGCCCGTCGTCGCCGCCCGCCGCGTGGTCGTGCAGTTGGGCCTGCACGCGGGCATCGGCCCGTCGGAGATCGGCGCCGCGTTGGAGTTGACCCGTTGGGGTGTGTCGCGCCTCGGGGCGGGCCCATCGCCCGCCGCGGAGGTACGCGCAACCCGTTTGCGGTTGGCGCTGGAGGACGCCGTCGTGCGCTTGCCCATGAGGCTGGGGGCCGCGGCCGGGTGACAAACCGGGATGGTGACCCGGCACCCTCGTCGTTGGTCACCGCCGTGGTGACAAACGCACGTGGTGACCCCTCACCCTGACACTTGGACACCTCTGTGGAGACAATCGCCGGGGGCGAGCGCTCACCCTGTGAGTTGCGCACCGGCCTGTCGTCGCGGGGGTTTCGGGCCCCGGCGACCTGCCCGCCGCGCGCTTGAAATTCCCCGAACCTCGCGCGGTCGACGACCCTCCGCCGCGGTGACAACCGGGGAGGGTGACCCGGCACCCTCGTCGTCGGTCACCACCGTGGTGACGAACGCGCACGGTGACCTCTCACCCCGACAGTTGCGACCCTCTGGGGTGACAAACGCCGTGGGTGCCGAGTCACCCGATGAGTTGCGCACCGGCGGGGGCGCCTGACCTCACGCCCCGCCGGAAGGCGCCGGGGCCGACCTCGCCGGCGCCCGGACCGCTCCGCCGCGCCCGGCCGACCGGAGCGCGCCGGGCGCCGCGCCCGGCGGTCCCCGCCGCTTCGGCGGGACCGAGGCCCTCGTGGCCGAGCGCGCAGGGGGGCCAAGGGCGCCCTGATCTGAATGACCATTCAGCCGACCGTCGGATGCGCTACATTTCGCCCTCCGGAGGTTGTCCCGATGCCCCAGCCCGATGCCTGGATCTTCGACGCCGTGCGCACGCCGCGCGGCCGCGGCAAGGAAGGGGGGGCCCTGTGTGGGGTCAAGCCCCTCGATCTGCTCAGCACCGCGCTCGTGGCGCTGCGGGACCGAAACGGGCTGGACACCTCGCAGGTGGACGACGTGGTGGTCGGCTGCGTGACCCAGGTGGGCGACCAGGGCGCGTGTATCGCGCGGACGGCCGTGCTCACGTCGGGGTACTCGACCGACGCGCCGGGCGTGACGCTCAACCGGTTCTGCGCGTCGGGGCTCGAGGCGGTGAACCACGCGGCGGCGATGGTGGCGTCGGGGTTCCATGATCTCGTGATCGCGGGCGGGGTGGAGAGCATGTCGCGCGTGAAGATGGGAAGCGACGGGGGGGCGCTCTTCGATCCGCAGGTGGTCTTCTCCGTGGGGGCGGTGCCGCAGGGCATCAGCGCCGACCTGCTCGCGACGCTCCGTGGCGTCACGCGTGACGAGGCGGATGCGTTTGCGCTCGACAGCCAGCGCAAGGCCGTGGCCGCGATGGACGCGGGCGCGTTCCGCCGCAGCGTGGTGCCGGTGACGGACGAGAACGGGGAGGTCATCCTCGGCGTCGACGAGTTCCCGCGTCGGGACGCGACGATGGCTGGGCTCACCAAGCTCACGCCGAGCTTCCAGATGATGGGCGAACAATTCGGGCTCGACGCGCTGACCAAGAACGTGTACCCGCACCTGGAGCGCATCCGGCACATCCACCACGCGGGCAATTCCAGCGGGATCGTGGACGGGGCGACGGCGATGATCGTCGGGCGCCGCGCGAAGGGCGAGTCGCTGGGCTTGCGGGCGCGCGCGCGCATCCGTGCGGTGGCGGTGGTGGGCGACGAGCCGGTGCTGATGCTCGACGGGCCGGTCCCGGCGACCGAGAAGGTGCTGCGCAAGGCGGGCATGACCATCGGCGACATCGACCTGTTCGAGGTCAACGAGGCGTTCGCCGCGGTGCCGCTCGCGTGGCAGCGCCACTTCAAGGTGCCGAGCGAAAAGATCAACGTGCACGGCGGATCGATCGCGCTGGGCCACCCCCTTGGCGCGACCGGCGCCATGTTGCTCGGCACGGTCCTCGACGCGCTCGAGGATCGCGGGCTCTCCACGGGCCTCGTCACCCTCTGCGTGGGCGGCGGAATGGGCATCGCCACCATCATCGAGCGGGTGTGACCATGTACACGATCACCAACGACGACGGCATCGTGACCCTGACCCTCGCGATGCCGGGGAAGGTCAACAAGATCAACCGCGGGTTTGCCGAGGGTTTGAGCGCGGGGCTCGACGAGGCGCTCGCCGTGCCCGGCCGCAAGGGGATCATCCTCGCGTCGGGCCACCGGGACTTCTGCGTGGGCGCCGACCTCGACATGATCTACGCCCTGCGTGACGCCGCGGAGGTGCGGGCCGTCACCGCGGGGCTCAACGCGTTGCTCAGGCGTTTGGAGACCTGCGGCGTGCCTGTCGTGGCCGCGCTCACCGGCTCCGCGCTCGGCGGGGGCTGCGAGGTGGCGCTGGCGTGCCACCACCGCGTGGCGCTCGACGCGCCGAACGTGCAGATCGGCCTGCCCGAGGTGAACCTGGGTGTCATCCCCGGCGGCGGCGGGACGCAGCGGTTGCCCCGGATCATCGGGATCCAAGCCGCGTTGGAGATCATCGCGCAGGCGCAGATCCTGCGGGCCGCCAAGGCGAAGAAGGTGGGCCTGGTCGACACGCTCGCGCCGACGGTCGAAGGGGTGTTCGAGGCGGCCCGCGCCTGGATCCTCGCCAACCCCGGGGCGAAGCAGCCCTGGGATCGTGGCGGGAAGCCCCCCGGCGTGCAGCCTGGCACCGAAGAGGCGCGCAACCTGCTGCTCATCGCCTCGGCGATGCTGGCGAAGAAGACGGCGGGCAACTACCCGGCCGCCGAGGCGGCGATCCGCGCGGTGTCCGACGGACTGGCCGTGAACTTCGACACCGGCGTGGCGATCGAGGGGCGCCACTTCGCCAAGCTGGTTGTGTCGGACCAGGCGAAGGACATGATCCGCACGTTCTGGTACCACAAGAACGCGGTCGAGCGGCAGGAGGGCCTCCCCCGCATCGCGGAGGCGCGGTTCCAGAAAGTGGCGATCCTCGGCGCCGGCATGATGGGCGCGGGCCTCGGCTTCGTGTGCGCGCAACGCGGGTACACCGTGGTGCTCAAGGACATCCGCGAGGAGGCGCTGGTCGGCGCGCGGGCCCACTGCGAGGGGCAGGCTGCCGCGCTCAAGCACCTGCCCGAGGCCGAACGCGCCGCGATCCTGGGGCGCATCACCTACACGCTCGATCTCCAGGACCTCGTCGGCACCGATCTGGTCATCGAGGCGGTCGTGGAGGACGTGGCGGTCAAGGCGCGGGTCACCGCCGAGGTCGAGGCGCTTCTGGGAGAAGACGCGGTGTTCGCGTCCAACACCTCGGCCATTCCCATCTCGATCCTCGCCAAGGCCTCGAAGCGCCCCGCGAACTTCGTCGGCATGCACTTCTTCTCGCCGGTCGAGAAGATGCCGCTGTTGGAGATCATCGTGGGGAAGGAGACGAGCGAGGAGACCGTCGCCCGCGCGCTCGCGTTCGGTTCGCGCATCAAGAAGACGAACATCGTCGTGAACGACGGATATGGCTTCTTCACCACGCGCCTGTTCGCCAGCTACATCCTGGAAGGATGCCAGCTCGTCGCCGAGGGCCACGATCCGGTGCTGGTCGAGTGGGCCGGCCGCAAGACCGGGATGGTCGTCTCCCCGCTCAAGGAGTTCGACGAGGTCACGCTGACCCTCGGGCTCCACGCGTTCGAGTCGCGCGGCGTCGTGACCGGGAAGAAGCTCGACCTCGCCGGCGTCGAGCTGGTGCGTCGCATGGTCAAGGAGCACGGCCGCACCGGGAAGGCGGGTGGCAAGGGCTTCTACGAGTACGAGGGCGAGCGGCGGATCTGGCCGGGCCTGCGCGATCTGGCGACGGGGACGCCCGCCAAGACCGGGGTGGACTACCTCGCGCGCCGCCTGATGCTGATCCAGGCCGCCGAGGTGGCCCGGGCACTCGACGAGGGGATCGTCCGCAACTGGCGCGACGCCGAGGTCGGCGCTATCTTCGGCGTCGGCTTCGCGCCGAACACCGGCGGGCCGCTCGCGTGGATGGACCGCCAGGGGCTCCCCGCGTTGGTCGAAGAGCTGCGCGGCCTCGCGACCGAGCTGGGCGAGCGCTACACGCCGGCGCCGATGCTCGTGCAGATGGCGGAGCGCGGGGAGCGGTTCTTTCGCGAGGAAGCGGCGTCGTAGCGGGTTGTCCGCGTTGGACGAGGAGCTTCCGGGGCAACCCGTATCTCTATATGCGCGCGGAGGTTTTCCCCTTCCTGCTTTCCTCTATTCCTGCTTTCCTGAGTCTCCGGAGTCCGGATCCGGAACAATCAGGAAGGCAGGAAAGGAATCCCGAACCCCGGAAATCCAGGTCCGGTTTTCCCCCTCCTGCTTTCCTCTATTCCTGCTTTCCTGATTCTCCGGAGTCCGATCCAATCGGGAAGGCAGGAAACAAGGAAGGCAGGAAAGGAGTCCCGAACCCCGGAAATCCAGATCCGGTTTTCCCCTTCCTGCTTTCCTCTATTCCTGCTTTCCTGATTCTCCGGAGTCCGGATCCGGAACAATCAGGAAGGCAGGAAACAAGGAAGGCAGGAAGTAGGAAAGGAAGGAACCGAAGAAGGCGGACTGGAGAACCGAGTCTTTGTTCCTCACTCCTGGCTTCCTCTATTCCTGCTTTCCTGATTCTCCGGACTCCGGCTCCCCAGACGGCTGCTACGCCAAATCGGAAGCCGGAACTCCTACTCCTTGTTCAACCCGAACGGATCATTCGGATCCGCGGGCGCAGGCGCAGGCGCAGGCGGCGCGACCACCGGCGCAGGTGCCGGCGCGGGCGCAACAACAGGAGCGGGCGCCGCAGGAGTCTCCGACGCACCCGACGGCGCCACCACCGGACGGGGCACCGGCGCGGCGCCGAGCGGACCGAAGGTGCCGTCGAACGCCTTGATGACGAACTCGACGCGGCGGTTGTTGCCACGGCCGGCCTCGGTGGCGTTGGTCTCGAGGGGCTTGGTCTCGCCGTAGCCCATGCCCTTGAGGCGCTCGGGGTCGACCTTGCCGATGGTCGTGAGGTGCTTGACCACCGCCTCGGAGCGGCCCTGCGAGAGCTTCAGGTTCGACGCGTCGTTGCCGACGTTGTCCGTATGCCCGGCGACCTCGACCCGACGGATGTCGACGTTGCCGTTCAGCACGGCCGCGATCTCCTCCAGCAGCTCGTAGGACTGCTTCTTGATCGTGGTCTTGTTCGTGTCGAAGTAGATCTTGTCGAGGATCTCGATGCGGTCGACCGTGACGAACACCCGCTTGGGGCAGCCGTCGGAGCGCTCGGGATCGATGCGGGGATCGGCGGGCTCGTCGGGACACTTGTCGCGCTTGTCGGGCACGCGGTCGCTGTCACGATCCGGGCAGCCCTTGGTGTTCACGGGGCCGGCCTCGTCGGGGCAGGCGTCGACCTTGTCGATGAGCGTGTCGGCGTCGCGATCGGGGCAGCCCTTGTCGCCCACGGTGCCGGGCTCGAGCGGGCACTCGTCGTCCCCGTCGAGAACGCCGTCCTTGTCGTTGTCGGGATCGGGGCAGCCGTCGGCGTCCTCGAAGCCGTCCGCGTCTTCGGCCTCGTTCGGGCAGCTGTCGACCTTGTCCGCGATGCCGTCCTTGTCGTTGTCGTTCTCGGGGCAGCCGTCGCTGTCCTCGAAGCCGTCCTTGTCCTCGGGGACGTCGACACAGGCGTCGACATCGTCGTAGAGGCCGTCCTCGTCGATGTCGTAGATGGGCGCCTTGCCCGCGGCCCGGTAGCCGATGCCGGCGATGACACGCACGTCCGGCGCGCCGACGCCGCCCACCAGGCCGGTGCCGAGGCCAAGCATCGCCTGGATGCCCGACGGCTTGCCGTAGCGCCCGTAGGCGTGGAGCTCGAAGGGGTTGTCGGTCCATGGGCTGAGGCCGCCGATCACGTCGACCGTGCCGTCGAGCTCAAGCCCCACAGCCAGCGCGGGGGTGATGGCGTAGTTGCCACCCAGGGCGAGATCCAGGCCGGAGCCGATCTCCTGCTCGCCGAGCGTGGAGGTCTTGTTCGCGCGGAAGCCGACGTTCCCGACGAGGCTGAGCGCGTCGGTGAAGTGCACCCCCGCGGCGGCCGCGAGCCCACCGCCCACGCCGCCGGAGCCCGTGTAGGCGCTCGGCTCACCGGTGGGGATGGAGAGCATGGGGACGACGGCGAGGTGGACCTTGGAGTCCTCTCCGAGCGGAATGCCGATCACGCCGCGCAGGCGCGCATCGCCGCTGGAGATGCCGTTGAACGAGGCGTCCGGACCGCCGCCCACGTAGGGGTAGAGCGGCAGATCGAGGCCGAACCGGACCTTGCCGAGGAGCGTGTAGCCGAAGGCGAGGCGCGTCGCGAACGAGTCGGTGACGACAGACTCGGTCGTGCCGTCGGCGAAGGTCTGCACGAGCGGGTCGTGCGCGTACACGAGGCCGAGGCCGCCGTACGCGGCGCCGGGCCAGCCGAGGGTGGGAGACTCGACCTGCATTCCGCCCTGCGCGTCGAAGGCGGAGCTGGAGAAGGAGAACGTGTCCACGTCGAGCGCCGAGGCGGCCGGAGCGAGGAGGTGGAGCGACAGCAACAGCATGCCCGGACACTACCGGGAGGGCGACGTCCGCGCAAGGTCAGGGCCCTTTCAACACCCCTGCGTTCGCCCTGCTGACCGCCACTCCGGGGGCCTTTGCTACGTTCCGGCCCGCGCCCCCACGACGCGGTGGATCGCCGTCTCCACCGCCGCCACGATGCGCCGTAGATCGTCGGGCCCCATCACGAGCGGCGGCATGATCACGACGGCGTCGCCCAGGCACCGCACGATGACGCCCTCGTCGCGGCAGGCGAGGGTCACGCGGTGGGCGAGCCGCGCCTCGGCCGGGCCGCCGGCGAGCCCGATCGCGGCCATGAGCCCGATCTGGCGCACCTCGGTGACCGCCGGGTGGGTGAGCGCCGCCATCGCGTCCCGCAACGCCTCGATCCTGGGGGCGAGGCCCGCGATGACGTGGTCCTCGTCGAACAGATCGAGGGAGGCGAGCGCGGCGGCGCAGGCGAGCGCGTTGCCCGTGTAGGTGTGGCCGTGGAAGAGCGTCTTCCACTCGGTGTAGGGGCCGCGGAAGGACGCGAACACCGCCTCCGTCGTGAGCGTGGCGGCGAGCGGGAGGTAGCCGCCGGTGAGGCCCTTCGCGACGCACAACAGGTCGGGACGCACGGCCGTCTGGTCGATGGCGAACATGGTGCCGGTGCGGCCGAAGCCGGTGGCGACCTCGTCCGCGACGAGCAGCGCGCCCGCGTCGCGCGCCATGCGGCACAAGGCCTCGAGGAAGGCCGGCGAATGTGTGCGCATGCCCGCCGCTCCCTGGACCAGGGGCTCGAACACGAAGGCGGCGATCGTGTCGCCGTGCTCGCGGAAGAGGGCCTCGGCCTCGACGAGCAGCGCGGCTTCGCCCTCGCCCGCGCGGTCGGGGGAGGGGATCCGCACGGCGTCGAACAACATGGGCTTGTAGATGCCGTGGAACAGCGGGATGCCGCCTACGCTGACGGAGCCGATGGTGTCGCCGTGGTAGGCCTCGGTGAGCGCTGCGAACCGCGTGCGCCGCGTGTTTCCGCGCTGCTGCTGGGCCTGGAAGGCCATCTTGAGCGCCACCTCCACCGCGGTGGACCCCGAGTCGCTGTAGAACACGCGATCGAAGCCCGTGAGCGCGGCGAGGCGCGCGGCGAGCGTGATGGCGGTGGTGCCGGCGAGGCCGAGCTGGGTCGTATGCGCGACCCGATCGAGCTGGGCACGGATCGCGGCGTCGATCTTCGGGTGGCGATGGCCGTGCACGTTGCACCAGAGGGAGCTCGTGCCGTCGAGATACCGCCGCCCCTCGACGTCGATGAGCTCGACCCCCTCGGCCCGATCCACCACGATCATCGGCTGATCGACCCACTCGTCGTACTGGGTGAACGGGTGCCACACGTGGCGGAGATCGAGCGCTGCCCATTCCGAGGGGGTGTGCATGGCGCGGGGCTAACGCGCGGCTTAGGCCGATGCCCCCGCGCGTGGAGCCCCTCTCCGCGCGCCGTCGGTTCATCCGCAGGTCAGGAGCGCAACATGTCCCTCGTCCCCGTCCACGGCGGTCTCGCGGCCCCGGTCGATCGCATCCTCACCTGGCGCCACAAGAAGGCGTTGATCGCGGAGTCCGTGTCGCTCCCGAGCATCTCGGTCACCGACGCCGATCTGTCGGTCGTCTACCGCATCGCCGACGGCACGCTCTCCCCGCTGACCGGCTTCATGGACGAGGCCGAGTTCAACCACGTCCTCGACTTCAAGAACGTCGTCCGCGGCGGCCAGGCCTACGCCTGGACCATCCCGTTCGCGCTTCCCGTCACCGAGGAGGAGGCCGAGCGCCTCACCATCGGCGAGTACGCGTCCCTGCTCGACGCTCGCGGCCAGCTCATCGGCACGATCAAGGTGTCGAGCCGGTTCGTGTGGGACAAGCAGCGCTTCGTCGAGAAGGTGTACGGCACCTCGCGCCTCGACCACCCGGGCGCCCGCATCGTGACCGACGATACGCGCGGCACCCTCGTGGGCGGCGAGATCTCGGTGCTCCCGGCGGGTCGCCACGCCGAGTACGCCGACCTGCTGCTCTCGCCCGCGCGCACCCGCGCCCTCATCGCGGACAAGAAGTGGGAGGCCGCGATGGCCTTCCAGACCCGCAACCCCCTGCACCGCGCGCACGAGTACGCCCTGGTGTACGGCGTCGAGCAGCTCACGCGCTCGGGCCTCTACGCCGGCGCCGTGCTCAACCCGCTCGTCGGCCAGCTCAAGGGTGACGATGTGGACGCGTCCACCCGCGTCCGCACCTACCGCATCCTGCGCGACCAGCGCCTCCTCGGTGAGGGCGACTCCGACCGCGCCCTCTGGGACAGCGTCGGCTACGAGCTGAACGACGTGTTCGAGCTCGTCTGCCTCGACCAGAAGATGTTCTACGGCGGCCCCTCCGAGGCCGTCATGCACAGCATCTACCGCCAGAACCACGGGTTCTCGCACATCGTGATCGGCCGCAAGCACGCCGATGCGCCCTACGCCGATGGCAAGGCCATCTGGGGCGACTTCGACGCGCAGGAGATCTTCTCGAACCTCACGGGCGCCCTGCACACCAAGCCGGTCAAGGTCGGCTTCGCCGCCTTCTACGAGTCTATCGGCCGCGTGGACCTGACCGAGAACCACCCCGGCGTGGCGCCGTACAGCATCTCGGGCACGAAGCTCCGCGAGCAGCTCGTCAGCGGCGAGCGCCCCGACGTGCGCATCATCCGCGGCAACGTCGCCGACGTGCTGATCGACAGCTACCGCAGCCGCGCGTCCTGATCCGGCCGCGGGCGCGGGGATGACCGACGGCGCGTTCGTCTGGCACGACCTGATGTGTACGGACCCCGCGCGCGCGGCGGGGTTCTACGCGGAGGTGTTCGGCTGGACGTGCCGCAACGGCCGCTTCCTGCGCGAGGGCGCTGCCATCGCCGGGATCGTCGCGCTCGACGCCACGCTGGGATGGCCCTCGCACTGGCTCCCCTATGTGGCGGTGGCCGATGTCGACGCCGCGGTGGGGAAGGGGATGGCGCACGGCGGGATGCCCTTGCACCCTCCGGCCGACGCGCCGGACGGAGGGCGCTTCGCCGTGCTCGGGGACCCAGGCGGCGCCGCCTTCGGGCTGGTCCGTGGAGAAGCGCCCCGTCCTGCGGCAGGCGTGGGCGCGATCGTGTGGGACGAACTCCTCACCGATGATGACGCCGTGCGCGGCTTCTACGCGAGGGCGCTCGGCTACACCGTCGGCGTGGCCGACATGGGGCCGCTCGGGGCGGGGTGGGCGCTCAAGGCCGGTGGAGAGGCCCGCGCCTCGATCCTCCGGTCGGCGCTCGCGGCGCCCCCGTTCTGGATGCCGTACGTGAGCGTGGCGGACCTCGCGGCGGCCATCGCGAAGGTGACCACGTTCGAGGGGCGGGTGGTGCTCGCGCCCGTCGAGATCGAGGGCATCGGCACGGTCGCGATCGTGGAGGACCCGACGGGCGCCGTGTTGGGCCTCCTCGGCTAGGCGTTCGCCGGATCGCCGAACAGCGTCCCGATCCCCGCGAGCAGCCGCTCCGGATCGAGCCCGCTGTCGGGCACGTGCACGAAGATCACCTGGCGGGCGGGCATGAGCGCTCGGCCCACGGTGTAGAGCCAGGCATTGCAGACGTAGCGCCCGGCGTCGTCATCGACGCGGCCGCCGATGACCCCGGCGAACGTGGCGGCGTCGAGGTTGCTGTACACGAGCGGGGGGCCACCGGGCTCGAGCACCGCGAGGGTGCGATCGTCGACGTCGAGGCCCGCGCCGCGGTTGTAGCCGCGCGTCTCGACGTCCACGGTGGTCGTGCGCTGGTCGACGCCGAGCCCGATGACCGCGATCGGATCGAGCGCCAACGCCGCGCGGATCGCGAGGGCCGGGCCCTCCACGAAGCTCACGGGCAGCTCCAGCCCGGTCACGGCGACCCCGTCAGCGATCCGCCCGTCCACCGCGCGCGCGATGCGGCCGGACGGGTTGTCGATCACGTCGAGGAACCGACCGAATCCCGTGACGAGCACGCGGCGTGTGCGAGAGGCGACCATCCGGCAGGCTATCGCGTCCACCACCCTGGGCGCGTGGGCGAAAGGGCGGAGCAAGACCGACACGGCGGCCGTGACGTCCGGGGGGATTTCACGGAGTTCCGTGACCCGCCACGGGTCGCGCGCGGCGTGCCCACGCCCGGTGTGGCGCAATGTGTCCCCCGCGGGCCGGTTCTCCGATGAACGCGGGTCCTGGCCCGCGCCTTGCTTCGTCGTGGCACGTCCGTGAGGTCTCCGTGCTCGACGCGTCCCCGTCCTCGTCTCCTCCCCGCTCCAGCGGCGCCGCCCGCGCGCGCCGGCGCGTCGCCATCCTCGGCGGCGGCTTCAGCGGCTCCGCGTTGGCGATCCAGCTGGCGCGCGCCGGAGGCCTGGATGTCACGCTCGTCGAGCCCAACGCCGTCGGGCCCGGCGTGGCGTACGCGACCGAACCGGCACACCTCCTGAATGTCCCGGCCGCGAAGATGAGCCTGTTCCCCGACGCGCCGGACGACTTCCTCACCTGGGCGAACGCGCACGGGGAGCGCGCCACGCCGACCTGCTTCCTGCCGCGCGCCGTGTACGGGGCCTACGTGGCCGACACGTTCGCGCGCGTCGCCGCGCCCACGATCCGCGTCGTGCACGCGCGCGTGACGTCGATCGAAGCGGTGGACGGCGGCGCCCGCTGGACGATTCGCCTCGACGATGGGAGGGCCCTGGACGCCGACGTGGTCGTCCTCGCCACCGGCAACCCCGCGCCCGCCGATCCGACGGGCCTCGCGGCCATCGTCGCGAGCCCTCGCTACGTGTCCGATCCGTGGCGCCGCGGCGCGCTCGACGCCGTGGCCCCGGAAGAGCGCATCCTGCTCGTCGGCACCGGCCTGACCGCGTTGGATGTGCTCGTGTCCCTCCGCGAGCGGGGCCACCACGGGCCCATCCGGGCCCTCTCGCGCCGCGGCCTGCTCCCGCAGCCCCACCTCGTGGCGGGCCGGCTCCCCGCGGCCGCGCCCGTGACGATCCCGTTGGGCGCGTCGCTCGAGGAGATGGTGCGCATCGTCCACATCGCGGCGCGCGGGGCATCCGCACGTGGCCAGGCGTGGCAGGGCGTCATCGACGGGCTCCGCGGGTCCACGTCCATGCTCTGGGCCAGCCTCAGCCCGGTGGAGCGCCGCCGGTTCCTGCGGCACCTGCGTCCGTACTGGGAGGTGCACCGCCACCGGGCGCCCGAGAGCGTGCTCCGCCACGTTGGCCTCCTCCGCGCCAGCGGCGCCCTCGAGGTCGTCGCGGGGCGGATCGTCGGGGCGTCCCCATCCCCGGCGGGGGTCGAGGTCAGCGTCCGGAGGCGGCACGCCGCGGACGTCGAGATCGCTCGCTACGACCGCGTCGTGAACACCACCGGACCCGACACCGACCTCGCCCGGAGCGGCGGGCCGCTGATCCGTGGGCTCCTGCAGCGCGGGCTCCTCCTCCAGGACCCCGATCGCCTCGGCCTCCGCACCGACGCCACCGGCGCCGCGATCGGGGCCGACGGCGCCGCGCACGCCAGCCTCTACGTGCTCGGCCAGGCGCGCCGCGCCGACCTCTGGGAGCACACCGCCGTCCCCGATCTCTCCAAGGGGGCCGCCGCGCTCGCGACACACCTCGTCGCGACGGTCGCCGCGTCCGCGACGGTCGGCTGATCAGGCCCGCAGCGCTCCGTCGAGCGCGTCGATCAGCCCGTCGATCTGGGCCTCGGTGTGCGCCGCGCTCACCGTGATCCGCACGCGCTCCCGGCCCCGCGGCACCGTCGGCCAGCGGATCCCGGCCACGTAGTAGCCCTTGTCGAGCAGCTGCTCGGCGACCGCCATCGTGCGTTCACCCGTGACGACGGGCACCACGTGCGCCTCGCCGAGCGCGGCGGCGCCGATCTGCCAGAGGCCCATGCGGAGCCGGCGCGTGTTGTGGGCGAGGCGCTCGCGCCGCTCGGCGTTTGCGAGGCGCAGCCCGACGAGCGCGGCGCGGGCCACGGGCTCGGGGAGGCCGGTGGTGTAGACGAACGTGCGGCCGAAGCTCACCAGGAGCTCGCGCAGCTCCGGGGGCCCGACGACGAAGGCCCCGACGACGCCGAGCGCCTTGCCGAGCGTGCCCATGAGGAAGTCGGGGACGACGCCCTTCGCAAGCGCCGCGCCGCGCCCGCCCGGGCCGAGGCAGCCGAACGTGTGTGACTCGTCGACCGCGAGCCAGTGGTCGCCCCCGAAGTAGCGGGGCAGGTCGAGCACGTCGCCGTCCATCGAGTAGAGGCCCTCGACCACGGCGAGGCGGGTGCCCGCGGGGATGTCGGGGCGCCCGTGCTCGAGGATGACCTTCTTCGCGCCGGAGAGCCGCACGCCGTCGATGATCGACGCGTGGTTCAGCGCGTCGGACGCCACCGTGTCCTCGGCGGTGAGGAGCGTCGTGAGCAGCGCGAGGTTGGCCGTGAACCCGCTGCCGAAGAGGGTGGCGGGGCGCCCGTAGAGCTCACCCAGGGCCTCCTCCAACGCGAGGTGCGCGGGGCGGTTGCCGCTGATGAGGCGGGACGCGCCGGCCCCGCCGCCGGTGTAGGCGGCGGCGATCTCGGGGTGCCCGGCGAGCCCGAGGTAGTCGTTGCTGCAGAACAGCGTGACGACGCGACCGTCGACCCGGGCCTCGGCGCCGTCGGTCGGCTCGACCAGCCGGAGGCGGCGGAGGAGCCCCTCCTTGCGCGCCGCGTCGACCCGCTCCGCGAGGACGGTGTAGCGGCTGGCGGGCCCGGCGCCGCTGGAGGCGCGATCGCTCAAGCGACGCCGTTGCTGTCGGTGCCCTCGACGCGGACGGCCGGGCGGAGGCTCGGCGGGTGCGGCTTGTGCGGGGGCGGGCGGATGACGAGGCCCTCGGCCTCGAGCATGTCCAGATCCATGTCCGCGGGGCGGCCGGCCGTGGTGAGGTAGTTCCCGAGCATGACGCCGTTCGCGCCGGCGCGGAAGATCTCGGACTGGCGAGCGCCCATGTTCACGGCGCGGCCGCCGCACACGATGAGGTCCTTCGTGGGGAGGACCAGGCGGTAGAGCGCGATGATCCGGAGGCAGTCCTCGGGGGTCAGGTCGTGTTTGTCGCCCAGCGGCGTGCCTGGGCGCGGGTTCAGGAAGTTCAGCGGGACGCTGTCGACGTCGAGATCGCGGAGCTCCATCGCCAGCTCGACGCGCTGCTCCCACGACTCGCCCATGCCGAAGATGCCGCCGGAGCACGTGTACATGCCCAGCGACTTGGCGGCCTTGATCGTGTCGACCTCGTCGTCGTAGGTGTGGGTCTGCACGATGTTCGCGTGGAACGACCGCGCGGTCTCGAGGTTGTGGTGCACGCTCTGGAGGCCGGCGGACTGCAGCTCGGCGAGGCCGTCCTTCGACATGAGGCCGAGGGAGGCGCAGGTCTGCATCCCCGTCTCCGCGCGGATCGTGGCGACAGCCTCCTTGACGGCGTCGAGCTCCTTGCGGTTCGTCATCGCCCGGCCGCTCGCGACCAGGGAGAACTCGCGCACGCCATTGTTCCAGGCCTCGCGCGCCTCGGCGACCATCGTGCCCGCGTCCTTCATCTGGTACTTCGGCGCGTCGGTCGTGTAGTGCGCCGACTGGCTGCAGAACGAGCACGCCTCGGCACACCGCCCACTCTTGGCGTTCGAGATGCCGCACGTGTTGACGAAGTTGCCCTTGTGCTCGTGCCGCACGGCCTGGGCGGTGGCCCAGAGCGCCTCGAGCTCGTCGGGATCGGTCAGCGCGAGGATGGCGCGGGCCTCGTCGTCCGAGATGCCCTCGCCACGCTCACCGCGCGCGCGAATGTCGGCCCAGTCCAAACGCATCGGGAACTCCGGCAGGCCGGCCCCCTAGCGCGACGCGGCCTCCCGAGCCAGTCCGGAGGCGCTCCGGCGCATCGCGGAACACCACCGGCGGCCATCCGGGGACGGCGCGGGCCGCCCCCGGGGAGGCTACGACGCCTGCACCTGCTGCTCGACCTCGCGCAGGATCTGCGCGGCGGGGCCGGTGCGGTTGGCGCACAAGCAGCGCTTGTACGACTTCCAGAGCTCGGCCAGGTACGGGTCCTCGGCGAGGCGGTGCTCGTCGGGCTCGTTGTCGGTGATGGACAACTCGGCGCCACCCAGGGTGCGGCGCCGGTGGAGGGTGCGGAGGCCGTTGACGAAGTAGCTCGCGGCCTGAGGCTCGCCGCGACGGCGGAGCTCCATGAACACGCGCCAGAGAATGCTCTCCGGCAGAGAGGCAACGGTGTCGGGGGGAACTTTGAGGAGCCTCACTAGGTCACGGGTGGGGACTGAAAAGTCGATCTGGGGCACATCGTTCATGCAAACTCCCGGTTTCGGCACGGGTGAGACGCACGTTCAGCATACCACGCCCGGAGAGTCGTTCGCCTACGTCTGGTGCGGCCGGCCGGGATCGTAGGGTGTCAGCCAACTATCCGGCCTTCCGCTGGCTACGGCTCACGACGCCTCCCCGCCGGGCCCCCGCCGGGCTGCCGCCCGCCGGTTAGGCCGGAGGCATGTGGTTCCTGCTCGCGGCCTGCGCCTTCCGTCCGCCCGCGGAGACGCCCGCGCTCGTCGCCGCAGAGGGCCCGGTGCAGACCCTCCCGCTGCCCGCCGGCGAGGCCGTCCGGGTGGCCCTCCGCGCCGGCAGCGCCCACGATCCGCCCGGGCGGGAGGGCCTCGCCTGGGTCACGGCCCACGCCATCGCGGCGTCGGCCGGCGCGACCGTCGAGGTCGGCCCCGAGGTCATCGTCTTCTCCGTGTCCGCGGAGAGCGTGCCCGCCCTGGCCCTGGCGCTCGCCGCCCCCCCTTCGCCGGAGCGGATCGCCGCCGCGCGCCTCAACGCGGCCCAGGCGCTCGCCGACCTCGATTGCCGGGCGCTGGCAGAGCGCGCGTGGGACACCTGGATCTACACGGGGCACCCCTACGGCCACGCCCCCGAGGGTCGCCTCTCCGTGCTCCCGACCCTTACGGCGCAGGAGGTCGCGGCGTTTCAAGAGGTCCGGTACGTCCGCAGCGTAGCCGTCGTGGGCATCCCCGCCGGCGCGCCCGTCGATCCCGCCCTGTTCGGCTCGTTGCCCCCGCGGCTGTCCGTCTCACCCGTGCCCTCGGTGCGCTTGCCGCTCCCGGCCGCCAAAGTGCTCGTGGTCACCGCGGAGGGCAAACGTTGCCTCGTGGCGGGCCACCCCACCGCGGCGGACGCGGTTCCCGCCCCCACGGTCGACGCGCTGCTCGCCGGCCCCGACGCCTCCGTGGCCGCGCGCCGCCGCCAGCCTCGCCGCCTCGTCGCGCTCCCGCTCCCGCCCGGCTTCGACATCGCCCCCCGCGTCACCCAGGTGCTCGACGGTGCGTGGCTCCCCCTCTGGCAGGCCACCCGGGTCTTCGCGCCCGAGGCCACCGTCCCCGCCGCGAACGCGCTCGGGGACGAGCTGCTCGCCATGCACCCCTGGCCCTCGCTCGCGCGGCCCCTCGTGGGGAGCACGGGCACCACCACGTCGGACGTGACCACCGGCGCCGCCCCCACCGAGCCGGTCGACGCGTTGCTGGCCGCGTGGCTCACGCCTTCCCAGACGCGGGCGGTCGTGGTGCTGCCGGCCGACGAGCCGGCCGTCCTTGAATCTCTCGGCGCCCTGGGCGTCCAAGCGGCATTGCCCGCACAGGAGTTGTTCCAATGATCCTCGCTCTCCTCCTCGGTTGCACCAGCGGCGACTTCTCCGCGTTCGTGCCGACGGTGAAGTTCCAACGCCTGGATCTCACGAGCATCGATTTCGAGCGCATCAACGTCGACTTCGTGTTCGACATCGACAACCCCAACCCGATCGACATTCCGCTCTCGAGCTTCAGCTACGCGCTCGGCTTCGAGGGCGTGGAGGTGCTCTCGGGCGACGATCCGGACGGCCTGCAGATCGGCGCCGAGGGCACCAGCGAGCTCGCGCTCCCCATCGGGATCGACTTCGCCAACATCTTCGACGCCGCCACCGCCACGCGAGGGCTCGACTACATCGGGTTCGGCCTCCAGGGGAACTTCGGCTTCGACACCGACCTCGGCCCCGTCGCGATCGAGTTCGACGAGGAAGGGTCGTTCCCGGCGCTCCGCCTGCCGAAGTTCGACCTCGGGCAGCTGCGCGTCGAGTCCGCGTCGGGTACCGGCGTCGGGCTCGGGCTCGACGTGAACATCGACAACGATCTCGGGTCGACGCTCGACTTCTCCAACCTCGACTTCACGATGAAGGTCGCCGGCGTCCGGCTCGGCGGGGGCACGATGGCGGTGGTCGACGAGGTGCCCGGCGCCTCGGTGAAGAAGGTCACGATCCCGCTCACCGTCGACTTCGAGGACGCCGCGAACGCGCTCGGCTCCGTCGCGAGCGGCGACCAGATCACGCTCGAGCTCGACGCGCTCATGGACGTCGACACGCCGTTCGGCGTGTTGCCCCTCTCGGTAGACGAGCGGGGCGATGTCGAGCTGGTCGACGAGACCTCGCGCTAGCGTGGTAAGCGCGGCGTGAAAGCCGTTCGAGAGGAAATCGGGTAGCATCGGGCCATGCCCATCTCCGAGTCCCTGACGCCCCGCGACATGCGCGGGCGGGCCCCGAACGAAGACGCCCTCGGGTTCGACCGCCTCGCCCGCTCCTTTTTGCGCACGCTCGTCCGCCAGGGCGCGGGCACCGTGGCCCACGTGCAGGGCGCGCCCGGCTCCGGCAAGACCGAGTTCATGCGGCGGTGCATGCACTTCGTGGAGATCGAGCGCGAGGCCCTCGGCGGCGACATCGCGCCCGAGGTGTTCGGGGTGACCGCCTGGTACAACCCCTGGGTGTACGCCAAGCAGGGCAACCTGCTGGCCGGGCTCGTGGCGACCATCGCGCGCACCGGCGGTACGAACAACCCCAGCCTGATCGACCGCGCGCGCGACATCGTCAGCCAGATGAACCGCATGCGCTTCGACGGCACCGTGCCCGAGAGCGCGGGCTCGGCGCTGACCCCCAACGACGCCGATCCCGTCGACCGCATGCGGCGTGGGCTGGTCCAGCTCGTCGAGCTGGTCAAGCAGAACCAGCGTGGCCGCCTCGTCGTGTTCGTGGCCGACCTCGACCAGCTCCCGGCGCCGGTGCGCCTGGCCTTCCTCGACGGCGTGCGCCTGCTGCTCGGCGGCGGCGCCGACATCGCGGTCGTCGTGTCGATGGGCCGCGAGGCCGGCCTCGCGTCCATCCGCTCGCGCGAGGGAGAGATCTCCACGCTCGCCGCGACCCGCATCCTCGACGAGATGGTCGACTTCACCGTCACCGTGCCGAAGGTCGACATCCGCCGCATCGGCAGCCTGTTGCGCCGCTACATCGGCGCCAACGAGATCGTGGTGCGGCGGGCCTTCGGGGAGGAGGCGATCAACGCGCTCACCGTGGCGGCGTCGCATCGCCAACTCGGCATCCCGCGCTTCCTCGAGCGGCTCTCGGCGCGGGTGCTGATGCTCTCCGACTACACCCTGGAGTCGCGCGCGATGCGCGAGCTCTCCGAGGCGCAGTGGTCGTGGGTGGTGCTCTCCGAGCGCTGGCCGGAGTTCCGCCGGTTCATGATCCGCGGCGGCAAGGACCGCTGGCTCCAGCTCAAGCAGGCCGTGGCGGCCATGAACCCGGACGGCTCGCCGTCACGCGCGGGGGCGCCCGCCGAGATCGTGGACTGGCTGCGCCAGGACCCCCTGCTCGCGGACTACCTGCGCCTGCATGCCGACGGGCTCGACCGCGACAACATGGGTGTCTACTGGGTGGAAGACACGTTGTTGCAAGCAGGGTTGTAGGCAGGCGGGCCGGCTCTCCTCCGTCCGCCCGTCGAAGAACGTGCGCGGTAGAGGCCGTGGATGCTTGCCGTGGGGGCGCGCGGAGCATAGCTGAATGAGGATTCATTCAGGAGCGTCCGAATGGCCATCAAGAAGGTCGCCGTCCTCGGGGCTGGCGTGATGGGGCAGGGCATCGCGGCTCACCTCGCCAACGCGGGCATCGACAGCCTGCTGTACGACATCCCCCCCAAGGAAGGAAATGATCCCCGCGCCGTCGCGAAGGCGGGCATCGCCAACCTACCCAAGCTCAAGCCCGCCGCGCTCTACCGCGCCGCGGACGTGTCGCGGATCAGCCCGTGCGAGTACGAGGCCGACAAGGCCCGCCTCGCCGAGTGTGACGTGATCATCGAGGTGGTCGCGGAGGTCCTCCCGATCAAGAAGAAGGTGTTCGCCTGGGTCGCGGCCAACCGCAAGCCCGGCAGCATCGTCTCCTCGAACACCTCCGGCATCCCCATCGCGGCGATGACGGACGGCATGCCCGAGGAGCTGCGCCAGCACTTCCTCGTGACGCACTTCTTCAACCCCGTGCGCTACATGCGGCTCCTCGAGCTCGTCACGGGCCCGGAGACCAAGGCGGACGTTGTCGCCACGTGGCACGACTTCGGCGAGCGCGTGCTCGGCAAGGGCATCGTCTACGGCAAGGACACGCCGGCGTTCATCGCGAACCGCATCGGCACGTTCGGCATCACCTCGATCTTCCGGCACATGGTGGCCGGCGGCTTCACCGTCGAGCAGGTCGACATGATCTGGGGCAAGCCCACGGGCCGCCCCGCCTCCGCCGTGTTCCGCACCGGCGATCTCGTCGGCCTGGACACGCTCAAGCACGTCATCGAGGGCATCCACGCCGGGTGCCCGAACGACGAGCAGCGCGACACGTTCGTGGTGCCCGACTACCTCTCGGCCCTCATCGACCGCGGCGCGCTCGGCGAGAAGTCCGGCGCGGGCTTCTACAAGAAGGTGAAGAAGGAAGACGGCACGAGCGAGATCCTCGTGTTCGACCTCGGCACCCGCGAGTACCGCTCGCAGACCAAGGCGCGCTTCGACAGCCTCGGCGCGGCCCGCAAGGCGGAGAGCCCCGCCGAGAGCCTCAAGATCATCCTCAAGGGCACCGACGCCGCCGCGAAGTTCGTGTGGGACGTGACCGCCGACACCCTCATCTACGCGGCCAACCGCGTGGGCGAGATCGCGGACGACATCGTCAACATCGACCGCGGCATGCGCTGGGGCTTCGCCTGGGACATGGGCCCCTTCGAGAGCTGGGACGCCATCGGCGTGCCCGAGTCCGTGGCCCGCATGGAGGCCGAGGGCCGCGTGGTGCCGAAGTGGGTCAAGGACATGCTCGCCAGCGGGCGCACGTCCTTCTACGAGCGCGCCGCCACCGGCGAGAAGGAGCGGACCTTCTACACGGGCGGCGTAAAGCGCGTCCCGCAGAGCAACGGGCAGCTCCTCCTCGACGACGTGCGGGCGCGCGGCGGCGAAGTGGCGCGGAACGTGTCGGCGTCCATCCTCGACCTCGGGGACGGCGTGGCCTGCCTCGAGTTCCACAGCAAGATGAACGCGTTGGACGATCAGATCTTCCCCATGTACGAGAAGGCGCTCGACCTGCTCGACGCCGGGAAGTTCGACGCGCTGGTCGTCGGGAACCAGGGCGGCAACGCGTTCTGCGCGGGTGCCAACATCCTGATGATCCTGATGGGCGCGATGCAGCAGGACTGGAAGTCCATCGGCGACAGCGTCACCGGCCTGCAGAACCTGCTCATGCGCGCCAAGTACAGCGACAAGCCCGTCGTCACCGCGCCCTGGGGCCTGACCCTCGGCGGCGGCGTCGAGGTCACCATGCACTCCGCGGCCACCCAGGGCGCGGGCGAGCTCTACGCCGGCCTCGTCGAGGTGGGCGTGGGCCTCATCCCCGCCGGCGGCGGCTGCAAGGAGATGTTGGCCCGCTACATGGGCGACATCCCCGCGGGCGTGGCGTACGACCCGAACCCGTTCGTGCAGAAGGCGTTCGAACACATCGCGATGGCGAAGGTCGCCACGAGCGGCGAGGAGGCCCGCGACGCCGGGTTCCTGCGGCCCTCCGACCGCCTCACGCTCGACGCCGACCGCCAGATCGGGGACGCGAAGCGCCTCGCCCTGGGCCTCGTCCAGGCGGGCTACAAGGCGCCCCGCCAGAAGACGTTCAAGCTCCCGGGCGCGTCCGGTCGCGCGGCGATCGAGCTGTTCCTCTACCAGATGCGCGAGGGCGGGTTCATCACCCCCTACGACATCGTGGTGTCGAAGAAGCTCGCGTGGGTGCTGACCGGCGGCGACATCCCGAACAACGCGGTCCGCACCGAGCAGGACATCCTCGATCTCGAGCGCGAGGCGTTCCTCTCGCTCTGCGGCAACGCCGAGACCGTGGCCCGCATCCAGCACATGCTCGAGAAGGGCAAGCCCCTCCGCAACTAGCCCTTCGGCAGCCGGTCCGTCCGGCAACAGGAGATCCCATGCGTCAGCGTGAAGTCGTCGTCGTCGCCGCGGTTCGTTCCGCGGTCGGGAAGAGCGGGCGCGGCAGCCTCAAGGACACCCGTCCGGACGAGCTGCTGGGCCAGGTCATGCGCGGAGCGCTCGCGAAGGTGCCGGGGCTCGATCCCGCCCTCATCGACGACGTGGTCATGGGCTCCGCCATGCCCGAGGCCGAGCAGGGCATGAACGTCGCGCGCATCGCGTCGTTCATCGCCGGCCTGCCCGACAGCGTGTCGGCCGTCACCGTGAACCGCTTCTGCAGCTCCGGCCTCCAGTCCCTCGCGCAGGCCGCTTCGGCGATCAGCGCCGGGTGGCAGGACGTCGCGCTCACCGGCGGCGTCGAGAGCATGAGCCAGATCGCGATGGGCGGCCAGAAGCCGTCGCCGCACCCGGGCCTCATGGAGACCCGCCCCGAGGCCTACACCCCGATGGGCATCACCGCGGAGAACGTCGCGGAGCGCTTCGGCGTGACCCGCGAGGAGCAGGACCGTTTCGCGGTCGCCTCCCACCAGAAGGCGCTCGCCGCCATCCGGGAGGGCCGCTTCGTCGACGAGATCATCCCCATCCAGACCCGCGTCTCGACCGACGGCGGCTGGAAGGACCTGACCTTCTCGGTCGACGAGGGGCCGCGCGGCGACACGTCGTTCGAGGGGCTCTCGAAGCTCAAGCCGGCGTTCAAGGTGGGCGGCACGGCCACGGCCGGCAACTCGTCCCAGACGAGCGACGGCGCGGCCGCCACCATCATCATGGCGCGGGAAGTGGCGGAGCGCCTCGGCCTTCCCATCCTCGGCGTGCTGCGCTCCTACCAGGTGGCCGGCGTGCCCCCCGAGATCATGGGCATCGGCCCCGTGGCGGCGATCCCCAAGGCCCTCGCCAAGGCGGGCCTGACCGTCGCCGACATCGATCTGGTCGAGCTCAACGAGGCGTTCGCCGCCCAGGCCGTCTACTGCGTGCGCGAGCTCGGCTTCGACCCGGCCAAGGTCAACGTGAACGGCGGGGCCATCGCCCTCGGCCACCCCCTCGGCTGCTCCGGCGCCAAGCTCGTCGCCTCGCTCCTGCACGAGATGCCGCGCCGCAACGCGCGCTACGGCGTCGTGAGCATGTGCATCGGCGGGGGGATGGGGGCTGCCGCTGTGTTCGAGCGCGAATAGCGCTCGATAGGGGGCGCTCGATAATCACGCTTCCCCCGCAGGGAAGGCGCTCCGACGAATGATCGGGGAACAGGGGTGAAGATGCAAAATGTTGCGTCTTCACCCCTTTCGTTTGTGAGGCTGCACAGCGCGACGTCATGGGACGAATGGCGGGGACTCGGGGTTCAGGGGGCTCCGCCCACGCCGGTGGGGGGCGCACAAGCGTCCATGCCGGCGCTACACTGAGTCAGTTCCCGGACAACGATGCTCACGCTCCTCGTCCCGTACGCCCTCGCCGCCCACTGCCCCGCCGAGCCTTCGTTGAAGGATCCGGACGGAGAAGTGACGGTGCTCGCCCAGAACCTGAAGTTCATCATCACGGGCACGAAGCGCAAGGAGCGGGACCAGCTGTTCGCGGACTACCTGCGCACCGAGGGCGCGGACGTCGACATCCTGCTGCTGTCCGAGGCCCGCCTGACGCGCTCGTTCGAGTCCTGGGCCCCCGAGTGGTGCTTCTACACCCAGATCGGGACCGCGAGCCTGGACGGGTACCGATGGGCGCCGATCGAGGCGGGACGCCCGCCGGGGGGCCTCGCGATGGGGCTGCGCCAGCGCCCCGAGGGCACCGTGCACCAGGTGAGCGGCGAGGCGGGTCGGCGCTACCGGGCCCGCCCCACCTCGTTCGCAGAGGGGGTGCTCGGGCGCGTGTTCGGCTTCCGGAAGGGGTGGGCGGGGCTCCACATCGACGACACGCACCTGGTGTGGAGCCACACGCAGGCGAGCTACAAGCGGCGGCCCGAGCGCGGCGCGGGAGAGGGGCGGAGCGGCCGCGCGGGCCAGTTCGCCGACCTTGCGGAAGATCTGGGCCGGCCCGAGGGCGCCACGCTCATCACGGGCGATTTGAACCTCCTGGCCGGCTTCGTGCCCCGCCGGGAGCGGGACGAGCGCCGCGTGACCCGCGCCCGCGACATCGACTCCGAGACCGTCGCGCAATTCCGCGAGCGCACGGGGATCGACCTGGCGTGGCCCTGGGCGCGCGTCGACGATCCCCGCGTCGAGGATGCCCTGTTGGTGGCGGTGCTCCCCGCCGCGGAGGGTGAGCGTGACGCCGCGCTGAACGGCGCGGGCGCAACCTCGGTCGCCGCGCCGGACATCGTCCTGGTGTCCGCGCCGCCGCCGATGTTGGCGACGCTCGGCCCGGCCCAGGGCGAGGCGTTCCTCGGGACCTTCGCGGGCGGCTTCGACCGCCGCCGAGACGACGACACGTGGGACGTGGGCGCCGCCTACGATCGCGTGGGGGTCAACGAGGCCTTCCTGGCGCGCCATCCGGGCACGCGCGTCCGCCGGGTCGAGATCGCCAACGAGTGGATGCGCGTGAGCGACCACCTCGGCCTGCAGATCGCCATCCCGTTCGTGCGGGAAGCCGCGCCGCGGGCGGAGTCCGCCGCGAAGGTCCGCTCCTCCACGCCACGCGCCTGTCGCTTCTCCGATCCCAAGCGGGCGCCCTCGCTCGCCCGTGGCAAGTCGGAACCGTCGAAGCGGTAGCCGCGCAGTGTCACGGTTTGCCGTTGCACCTCCTGGGCAACGCGGACTACGCTAGAGGAATGCGGTCTTCCTGCCTCGTCCTTCTCGGCCTCCTCGGCTGCAAAGCGCCCCCTGACGCGCCAGCCGAGCTGAATGAGCTCGTGGGCTACCTCTACACGAACGTGCCCGGCGAGGATCCGGCGCCGCTCGAAGTCGGGGCGGTCAACCTCGATGTCTGGCTCCAGGAGCGGATCGACGAGACCCTCGAGGGCTACACGGTCAACAACCTCACGGCGGAGTCCATCGAGGCCCTGGGAGAGGGGGAGCGCGACCTGGAGGAGCTCGCCGGAGCGGCGGTCGGCCACGTCAGCGAGGTGTCGCTCTCCACGCTGGTCGATGCGATCGTGCTCGAAGATCCCATGCTGATCTACGACTCGTACGTCTCGTTCGAGCGAGAGTACGACGGTGACGCGGAGTGTTTCGCGTCCGGGGAGTGCGACTGGCTCGAGGCCGAGGTGCACGCCTCGTTCGACTACACGCTGATGCAGGTGGAGACCCACAGCCGCGTGCAGTACCGGTGGATCGACACCTCGCTCGGCAGGGTCTACGCCGAGCGCACGTGGCTGCGCGATCCGGCGGTCGTGACCTCCACCTTCGTCGAGGTCGACCAGCAGTACTACCTCCGCGTGGTGCTGCCCGACGGCGAAGGTTCGCGCAGCATCCAGTCCACCTGGGTCGTCGCGCGCCTCGTGGGGGACATGCCGGAGAACGCCGCGCTCAACCTGTTGATCAACAGCATGGCCAAGCAGGCCGAGACGCTCGACGAATTCATCCAGGCGCGCTGACCAACGCTAGCGCGAGCGCCCGCCGCTCGTCTTACGCTGGCGCATGCTGCTCCTGATGACTCTCCCCCTTGCCCTCGCCTCCACGGACACGATCGGCGGGGACGACGTCGAGAACGACCTCGGCGACATGATGAAGCTCGTCGCCATCGAGGTGAGCGAGGCCGCCGTCGTGACCACGTTCGAGTTCGGTTCGGACGGAGGGGCGGACGAGCCGCTGGTGCTCGTGCTCTACCAGCGCGACGGGGGGAGCTACCGCCTCGTCGAGCAGGTGCCCGTGGCCGGCGGCGACTGGGCCACTACCGGCCCGGTGGCCTGGCTGCTCGAGCCCGACCAGACCTACGCGTTCGGCGCCTACGTGCCCGATGGGTTCACGTACTTCTACGACGAAGGCGGGAGCGAGTCGCCGTGGTTCGGGGAGGTCACCGAGGCCTACCGGGTCGAGGAGCGGGTCCCCGCGGACTTCCGCGCCGAGGGCGAGGAGTACTGGTACCTGATGCGCATCACGTCGGAGGACGCGGATGCGGATGATGACGGCGCCATCGCCGCCGCGTGGGGCGGCACGGACTGTGACGACACCGATCCGGACCGGGTGGCCGCGAGCGACGAGGTCCCGTACGACGGCATCGACCAGGACTGTGACGGCGCCGATCTGGTCGACGTGGACGAGGACGGCGAGCCCGCGATCGAGGCCGGCGGCGCCGACTGTGACGACACGACGGGCGCGGTGGCGCCCTCCCGCACCGAGGTGTGCGGCGACGGCCTCGACAACGACTGCTCGGGCAGCGACGAGGCGTGTGACGGCACCGATCCCGACGACGATCCCGAGGGTGGCATCGAGATCGTCGCGGACGACTGCGGCTGCGCGACGACGACGTCCCCGCCGGGGATCGCCCTGCTCGGCCTCCTCGCCGCGGCCGCGCTCTGCCGTCGGCGCCAAGCGCGTTTTTCCTAGTTCCCGCGCGCTTCCCAGTCCGCGAGGAGGACCGCCTCGAACTCGGCCCAGTCGCCAAAACCGGTCGACCCGTAGAGCACGTTGCCGTCGGGGTCCACGAGGATGACCGCGGGGTAGCTCATGCCGGACTCGATGCCGAGGTAGTCGGGAAAGAGGGCGTAGCCCGCGCCCTTGTCAGCGAGCACGGGGGAGGTGAGGCCGAAGGTCTCCGCCCAGTCCACCAGCACGTCGGGGGCCGCCGGCTTGTTGATGGCGCCGAGCGACTCGTTCAGGAGCGTGATCATCTCGACGGGGGCGCACTCGGCCTCCATCCGCGCCTTGAAGGCCTCGGCGCCCTCGGCCATCGCCTGGCACGGCCCGCAGTCGGGGGAGGACGAGTCGATCACCAGGTAGTGACCGAGGAAGTCCCACAGATCGACCGCGTCCCCGCACTGGTCGTCCAGGCGCACGTTGGGGAAACGCTCGCCGTTCGCGACGGTCCATCCGCTGTTGGGCCCGCCGGGGTTGTTCAGGGTCCAGCCGCACGCGTAGGGCTCGGTGCGCGCGCCGGTCACGTCCGCGAGCAGCACGTCGGGTGACTCCGCCACGGTCAGCTCGCCGCTGGCCGCGAGGATCATGCTGCCGCCATCGTCGAGCGGCGTCTCGTCCTCCCAGGCCACCGCGAACGCGCCCGCGTCCCCGACGATCGCGCCCATGTCGGCCAGGGATACGTTCTCGTTGCCGGCGCGGAAGAGGTGGGTCTCGCCCTCGACCTCGCCGAGCCCCAGGTGCTCCACCCGGTCGGCCTCCGACGTCGAGATCTGCAGGTAGCAGTCCTCGTAGCCCTCCGTCATCACCGCGCTTCCCGTCGTGATGAGGGAGCACTCGGGGCAGATGTAGCCCTGGTCGCCCACCTCGGTCTGGGTGTAGGCGCGGGTGTAGGTGCAGTCGACGAAGCCGAGGGCCTCGGCCTCGGCGTCGAACCCGAGGGTCCAGGTGACGGTGCCGGTGAGGGTCGCGGCGGCCCGCGGCGCGTTCCCCGTGTCCTTCGTGTCGGGCGGGGGCGGCACTTCGGCGCAGGAAGGGCCGGGCTCGGTGTCGGTGTCCGTCTCGCCGCCGGTGTCGTCCCCGTCGGTGTCGGCCGTGTCGGCGTCGGGGAGATCGGTGTCGACCGGGTCGACCTCCGCGGTGTCCTTGGAGTCGGGCGAGCAGGCGAGCGCGAGGAGGAGGAGCATGACCCATTCTATCCGCAACGCCGAAGCCCGAGCGCCTCTACTTCACCCGGCAACAGTCCTTGAGGCCCGCGATCGTGGAGGGGCCGATGCCGGACACGTCGTCCAGCGCGTCACAGCTGGCATAGGGCCCGTTGTCCACGCGATGTTGGAGGATGGCGGCGGCCTTCGAGGCGCCGATGCCGGGGAGATCCTCCAGCGCGATCGCGTCGGCGGTGTTGATGTTGATCGAGCAGGTACCGCTCGGGGCCGGCGCGCTGGTCGTCGCGAGCGTCACGACGCTCGCACCGCTCGTCTTGGTCTCGCTCGGGGCCGCCCCGCCGCCCGCCGCCGGCTTCCCGCCCTTGCCGACGGTCACCTGCTCGCGGAGGCTCGCCAACGTGGAGGCGCCGATGCCGGGCACATTGTCCAGGTCGTCCACCGCGGTGAACGGGCCGTGCTCGGTGCGGTACTGGATGATCGCGGCGGCCTTGGAGGGCCCGATGCCGGGGAGGGTCTCGAGCTCGGAGGCGTCGGCCGTGTTGACGTCGACCGCGGCGTCCGCCGGCAGCGCGATCGCGAAGACGAAGAGCAGGCAGACCAGGAGCTTGCGCATGAGAACCTCGGAAAACGCTCGGGGGAGCCTCGGGGCGGAGAGGCTAGAGATCGAAGCTGCCGGGCCCCTGGGAGGTGCGGGCGCGCAGGCGCGCGAGGCGCTGCTCCGCGTCGTCCGTGCTGGCGGGGGGCAACACCGTGAAGGCGAGGCGATCGCCCTCCTTGACGCCGGGCGGGAGCTCGGTGAGCGGCACGTCGACCGTGCGGCCGGCGATCTCCACCACGGCGGTGTCCTTCTCGATGCGGTCGACGATGATCATCCAGCCTCCCTTCACGGTTTGCAGCAGCCGGCCGGCCGACGGCCGGCGGCCACGGCCTGTTCCTTCGTCTCATAACAGACGAGGTTCGACGGGGAGATCCGCGCGGCGTTGCCGCAGCTCGCCTCGTGGAACACCTCGCTGGAATTGCTGGCGGGGAACGCGCACGCCTCGGCGGGCATGTTGTCGACCGCGGCGGGGGTCAGATCGTGTGTCGGGCGCGCGGGGTGGCTCTCCGCGGCTCCCCGCTCCTCGTCACCCCGCCCGATCGCGGCGGCCGAGGGAGCGGGGTGTGCACCAGCGGGCGCCGGCCGCGCACCCGTGGGCGTGGTGGTGGCGACGGCCTTGAGCTTGGAGGCGCCCTTCGTCTCCACCTCGATCTTCTTGCCGTCCGACAGCAACGTGATCTGCCCGTTCAGATCGGTGCGGTAGATGGCCGCGCCCGTCTTCTCCAGGCGGTCCATCGTCTCCTCGCCCGGGTGCCCGTAGCGGTTGCCGGTGCCGACGCTGATGACGGCGATGTCCGGCTTGACGGCGGCGAGGAACGTGTCGGTGGAGGAGTGGTTGCTGCCGTGGTGCGCCACCTTCAACACGTCGCACTGGCCGAGGCCCGCGGCCACGAGGGCGCGCTCGGTGGGCTCCTCGGAGTCCCCCGTGAAGAGGAAGCAGTCGTTTCCGTGCGTGAGGCGGGTCACGACGGAATTCGAGTTCAGGTCGGAGCGCGTGTCCTTGAGCGGCGTGCTCGGAGGAAACAGCACCTCGAGCACCGCGCCGTCGTCGAGCTTGAACGACATGCCGACGAGCCCGCTCCGGTACGGGATCTCCTTGACCTCGATCCGCGACATCACGCCCTCGTAGGTGCGCGTGGTGTGCGGCAGGCCGTTGTCGATGAAGTTGCGGACCGGGAACGCGTCGAGCACCTCGTCCATCCCGCCGATGTGGTCGGCGTGCGGATGGGTCGCGATGACGAGGTCGAGCGTGGTGACGCCGAGCCCCGTGAGGAGCTTGGGGACGTTCACGTTGCCGTCCCCCGCGTCGATGAGGATCGTCTTGTCGGCCGGCGTCCGGATGAGGATCGCGTCGCCCTGGCCGATGTCGAGGATGTCGACGCGCACGACTCCCGCCCAGGCCTGGGCGAGCGTGCCGAGGAGGAGGAAGAAGAACGGCGGCAGGAGGGACCCCGGAAGCTAGGGGAGGGCCGAGAACCAGACGGTGCGATTCGTGTAGTCGTAGCTCGCGACGTATCGGACGCCCTCGATCTCGACGGTCTCGTTGTGGAAGCCCACCGCCGCGCCCGTGACGCCCACGGTTTCCAGGGCCCAGCTGCCGCTGCTCTCGCGGGCCAGCTTCATGTCGTTGTTGGCGCCGTCGAAGTACACGATGCCCGGGGCGCTGCCGCTTCCGTAGATCGCGCTGTCGGCACCCACGTGGTCACCCGTGTCGACGGTCTCCAGATCCCAGGGCCCGCCGGCGCGACCCGTGGCGAGCTTGAGATCGCCGTTGGTCACGTCGTGGTAGCTCATCGCGATGCTCGCGCCGTCCACCAGCAGGTCGGGCCACTGGCCGACATCGCCTGTCTCATCCACGACCTCGATCGAGTACCCGCCGACGTTGCCGCTCGCGAGGCGCAGCGCGCCCCAGGCACGGTCGTAGAAGGCGATGTACTCGGTCCCGTCCGCCGCGATGACGATCTGGGTGTACTCGCCCGCGTTCCCGGGCACCGCGTCCACCGCGGTGTCGGTCGAGGTGGAGTCGGTGCCCTCGTAGACGACGGCGGCGGTGAAGGCCGTGCCGGTCCACCTCGCGACGCGGAGGGCGCCCTTCGCGGCGTCGTAGTGGGCGGCGACGGGGTTGCCGGACGGGTCGATCGCGATCGACGCCCAGTACCCGGAGTCGAAGCTGGGGCCGCCGCCCGTGTCGGCGTTGCCGATGGCCCAGGCGCCGGTCGGCGCGCGCGTGGCGTACTTCAGGACGCCGTTGCTCGAGTCCTGGTACACGACCCACACCGTGCCGTCCGTCGCGACGGCCATGGCGCTGTACTTGCCGGCGTCACCGGGGTTCAGGCCGGTCGCGTCGGGGTAGCTGTCGACCTGCTCGATCGCCCAGGTGACCGCGCCGTCGTTCAGGGTGCCGATGGCGAAGCCGAGGGCGTCCGACGTGCGGTCGTAGAAGCTGATCGCGGGCCGCCCGTCGGGCATCACGCCCATCGAGAGCCAGGAGCCGATGTCGTGGGGGTCGGCCACGGGGTCGACGCCGATGGGATCGGTGTCGGTGTCGGGCGGCTCCTTCCGGCAGCCGTTGCAACCGGGCAGGATCAGGGCGGCCAGCACGGCCCACGTCCGCAGGCCTGTTCCAAGGCCGTTCCGGACGCCGCTCCGGGCACTGAAGAAGGGCGCGGACACGCGCATGCGGACTCCCGATCAGCGCGAACGGTACCACCGCGGCAGCCCTACGTCAACCATGGGGGAAAGCTGCGTCCGTACTGGACAGTTGAGGGTGTCGGCCTACAAACCGAGGCGGAAGCTGTTCGAATACAACCAGGGATAGGTGCGGACGAGGCTGGCCGCCTGATCGTCGAGAAAGCCGACGAGGTGGTGCGGCACGATGTCGACACGCGCCCGGTACACGCCCGCCTCGGTGACGGGGAAGCTGCCGCACCCCGTCTGCCACGGCGCCCCGTCCTTGTAGACGGTGACGGTGATCGCGGGATCCGCCCCGCTCCGCGGCGACGTGGCCGCGAGGGTCGGGCACGTGACCTCGAGCGTGCCGCCGAGCGCGCCGCCGCCGCCCATCTCGGCGCCGCCGTAGCCGACGTGGAACCCCGCGGGCGTGCCGAGCACCTCGAACGCGACGAAGAGACGCCCGGCAGCGATGGCGGCCTGGACCTCTTCCGGCGAGTCGCCGTCGACCAGCGCGATGTTGCTGAACCAGCTGATCATGCGCCGGTAGGAGTCGACGCGCTCGCCGTCCGAGAGCAGGTTCGGCAGCGTGTTCTCGTGCGCGTCCGTTCCCGCGGTGCCGACGGTGGGCGCCACCCGGGAGAGGGCGTCCCACCGCTCCAGCGAGATGCTCTGCTCCTCGAAGAAGCCGAGGAACGCGAGATCCGGCACCGCGTCGGTGTCGCCGCTCATGAAGGGGCCGATGGCGTCGAGGTAGCCGAACGGTTCGAGGCCGAGGTCCTCCTCGCGCTTCGTGGGATCGACCATCGCGTGCAGGTTGAAGATCTCGACCCCGGCGAGGCCGTTCGCCTGCCGCTCCAGCAACAACTCGAGCGTCTTGCCCTCGGTGTGGGCCTGCAGAACGGTGGCGCCCGCCGCAATCTCCGCCGCCAGCGCCTCCGCGTCGGACCCGTTGTAGAGCCGCTCGCGCTCTTCGGGTGTGTCGGCGACCGGGCGATCGAGCCCGATCGGCATCAGCTCGTCCTCGATGCCCGGGAGGGTGAGCACGCGGTGCCCGTCGTCACAGAGGATGCGGTTGGCGACGCCGCCCACGACCTCGTCCCCCTCCCGCGAGAGCAGGGTGTCGGCGAACGCCTGCGCCGCGGCGTGCGCCGGATGGTCGGTGATCATCGCGAAGTCCATCGCGTTCGCGCACAGCCCTCGGCGCAGGTTCGCGAGGCAGGCCTCGTCGGGCGCGCCGTCCGGCATCGGGTCCCCGTCACACGCGTCGTGGGAGTAAGGGGAGTGCAGGTGCACGATGCCGCGCCGCCACGCCCGGCCCGCCGGGGAGGACTCGGCGAGGGGCGCCCGGGTGGCCGACCACGGCACGTCCACCGGGGCGCCAGGCGCGGTGTCCGGAGGATCGCTGTCGACGGTGTCGGACGGGGCGCCGGTGCAGGCGCCGAGGAGCAGCAAGAGGTGGCGCAATGGCAAGCCCGCTCGGGCTGGTATAGCATGGGCCCGCACGTCCGCTCGGCCGCCATCGGCCGCGTTCGCGTGCCTCCTCCCGGGTATCCTCATGAAGTTCATGCTCCCTGTCGCCGCCGGTATGTTCGTGGCCGCCGGCTCCTGTTGCTGCTGCGGCGGCGCCGACATGGAAGAGGTGATGCGCGGCTTCGAGGAGGGCATGAACGAGGGCAGCGCCACCCCCGACATCGACGCGTACGAGGCCGGCGCCGAGGCCGCGCCGAGCGGCGCTGCCGTCATCAGCGGCGGCACCACCGACGGCCTCTGCGGCCGCTTCAAGTCCGACGGCATGTCGCTCCCGAGCGGCTTCAACGTCATCGGCTGCACCACCACCGCGGGCACCGAGTCCCTCCTGGCGATGGGCGCCACGCCCCCCAAGGAGGTCTGCGCGTCCGTGAAGAGCTGGGCCACGGGCGCCGGCTGGAACGTGGAGTCCGAGGTCGACATGTCCGGCACGGTCGCCATGTCGCTCAAGAACGGCGGCAACCGCATGTCGCTCTCCTGCACGGACAGCACCGGGCAGACCTCGATCGCGGTCAGCATCACCGCGGGGTAGGTACCGGGCGCCCCGATTGCTTCGGCGCCGTGGGCGTACTACGCTCGTAATTCATGCTCCCGTAGCTCAGCTGGATAGAGCACAGGTTTCCTAAACCTGGGGTCAGCGGTTCAATTCCGCTCGGGGGCACCATCTTTCAGGGCGTTCGTGGAACGGCTGCGCCGCCTCACCCGCCGCCATCAGCCCGGCGCCTTCACCCCGGCGCCGAGTACCTCAGCGGATACTCGAACCGGTCGCCGTCCGGCAGCGCGTGCGCCGGGAACTCCGCGTTCCGCAGCGCTTCCTGGACGCAGGCCTGCACCTCGGGTGTGGCGCCGCCGTCGTCCTCCACGTCCACCTTGGCGACGCGTCCCGTGCACGCCACGAGGATGGAGAGGCGCACGACGACCGAGGGGGAGTCGCCGAAACAGGCGAGGGAGGTCTGGGACGCGGCGCGCATCACCGTGCGCACGTCGCCGGGGTCGAGGCCGGCGGAGGCGACCATGTCCTCGGGGCCGACGTCGGTCGGGGGCGGGAGGCACGCCTTCTCGGCCGGCGGGCCGGCGGCGCGGGCCTTCTTCGCCTTCTTCGCCTTCTTCGGGGCGTCCGCCGTCGCGACGGGGGCGAGGGGCTCCGGTGCCGGCGGGCGCATCGTGTAGGCGACGGCGAGGAGGCCCACGATCACGAGCGCGGCGAGGAGGAAGAGGGCGCGGCGCACGGAGTCTCCGGGACCCGGTGAGCGTAGCCCGGACGGCCCGGCGCGGACCTTACACCGCACGCGCGCCGGCGACGACGCGCCGCGATACCCGCCGGAGCACCTCCGAAGGTGTCCGTGCAGCTCCCCGACCCCGCGGCCCCCCCGCCCGCCGTGCTGCGCGTCGCCGGGCCGACCGCGCGCGTCGTGGCCCCCGGGGTGGCGCTGGTGCATGCCGACGCCCTCGCGTGGCTCGCCACCGTGCCGGATCGGAGCGTGCACGCCATCGTGACCGACCCGCCGTACGGGCTGGTCGAGTATGCCGACACCGACCACGACAAGCTGCGCGGTGGGAAGGGCGGGGTGTGGCGCATCCCGCCCACGCTCGACGGGGTGCAGCGCGCGCCGGTGCCGCGGTTCACCGTGCTCGGGCCCAAGGAGATCAAGGCGCTGAGCGCGTTCTTCGTGAAGTCGGCCCGGGAGTGGCTCCGCGTGTTGGTGCCGGGCGGGCACGTGTTCCTCGCGTCGAACCCGCTGGTCTCGACGTCGACGTTCGCGGCCATCGCCGAGGTGGGGTTCGAGAAGCGCGGCGAGATCATCCGGCTGGTGACGACGCTGCGGGGCGGCGATCGACCGAAGGGCGCGCACGAGGAGTTCCCCGACGTGAGCGTGATGCCGCGCTCGGCGTGGGAGCCGTGGGGGCTGTTCCGCAAGCCGATGGAGGGCACGGTGGCCGAGAACCTGCGCCGCTGGGGCACCGGCGGGCTGCGGCGGCGCTCGGCCGAGGAGCCGTTCCGCGACGTGATCCCGTGCGCGCCCGCCCGCGGCGCCGAGCGCACGATCGCGCCGCACCCCTCGCTCAAGCCCCAGCGCTTCCTCCGCCAGCTCGTGCGCGCCGCGTTGCCCGTCGGGACCGGGATCGTGCTCGATCCATTTGCCGGCAGTGGCTCCACGCTGGCCGCGGCCGCGCACCTCGGCGTGTCGGCGGTGGGCGTGGAGCGGGACGCCGCGTATGTGGCGCTCGCGGTGGACGCGATTCCCAAGCTCGCGGCGCTGACCGTCCGGTAGGCGCTCCCATCCCGGACCGGACAGCCGCGCCCCCGCCGGCTACGACGCGCGTCATGCTGCTGCTCCTGCTCGCGTGCACCGCCGCCGACGACGCGCCGAAGCCGGACGACACCGGGGACACCGGCCCCGACACCGATCCAGACGACACGGCCCCGGACGACACGGGCGCCGGCCCGGCCGTGGGCTCGGTGGCGGATGCCGACGCGATCCTCTACGGGGCGTCGTCGGATGCCGTCGGCAACGCGGTGGCGTACGCCGGGGATGACGACGGCGACGGGTACGACGCGGTCGTGGTGGGCGCCTCGTTCCCCGGGCGCACCTGCGTGTGGCGGGGACCGCTGGCGCCGGGCTCGCACGACTTCGCGGCGCTCGAGACGTGCTGGGCTCCCGAGGGCGCGCGCGACTACGCGGGGCAGGCGGTCGACGGCGGGCGCGACGTGACGGGGGACGGCGTGCCCGATCTGCTCGTCGCCGCGATCGCCAACGGCGAGGTCGGCCCCCTCGCCGGCAAGGTGTACGTGCTCGCCGGGCCCCACGTGGGCGGCTCGCTCGCCGACGCGGAGCTGCAATTCCTCGGCGAGTCGGCCAGCGACTACGCCGGCACGGCCGTGGTCCTGCTCGGCGACATCGACGGGGACGGCGGCGGCGACCTGCTCGTGGGCGCTCCCGCCAACGACGCGGGCGGGAGCGGCGCCGGGCGCGCCTACCTCGTGCGCGGCCCGATGGAGCCGGGCACGTGGAGCGTGGGCGACGCGTGGGCCACCTTCACGGGCGAGGGGCCCTCGGCCCTGCGGCACGGCGCCCCCGCGGCGGGCGACGGCGTCGGCAGCGTGGCGTGCGGCGCGGGCGACATGAACGGGGACGGCCTCGACGACCTGGTCCTCGGCGCGAACGGCAACGAGCTCGGCGGCAACGACGCGGGGGTGGCGGCGATCTTCTTCGGGCCGGTGGGCGAGGGCGACCATCCCCTCCAGGACGCCGACCAGCTGTGGATCGGAGAGGTGCCGCTCCAGTTCGTGGGCGACGCCGTGGCCGCGGCGGGCGACCTCGACGGCGACGGGCTCGCGGACGTGCTCGTGTCGGGCGAGATGGAGGGGCCGGGGGCCGTGTGGGTGGTGTCGGGGCCGGGGCTCCCCGGGACCAACTCGATCGGCGCGGCGACGATCCGCTTCGAGGGCGAGGCGATCCTGAACTTCGCGGGCGCCGCCACCGCGGGCGCCGGGGACACCGACGGGGACGGCTGGCGCGACGTGCTGATCGGGGCCTACGGGCGCGACGTGAGCGCGATGGACGGCGAGGAGGAAGCGGGCGCCGCCTACCTCGTGCGCGGGCCGTTCGTGCCGGGCGTGTTCGACCTGCGCGACGCGTCCCACGCCTGGCACGGGCACGCCCCGGGCGACGAGGCCGGGCGCGCGGTGGCGGGCGGCGGCGACCTCGACGGGGATGGCCGCAGCGATGTGGTCGTGGCCGCGCCCTACTCCGACACCGGCGGCGCGTTCGGCGGCGAGGTCTACGCCTTCTTCGGGCCCTGAGCCTTCGGGCCTTGAGGCGCCCGGCGGCGCCGCAGCCCCGCGAGTCCCATCAACAGCCCCGCCACGCCCGTCTCCGCGCCCGACCCGCCGCACCCGCACGTCGTCGCCTCTTCCTCGACGACCGGCGGCACGATGATCGTGTCGCACTGGCCGCCGCCGTAGGAGCCGGCCACCTGCCACGCGGAGAGCAGGGGGTCACACGTGGCCGAGGCGCACGCGGCGGGCAACGTGTCCTCGAGGCACGCCAGGGGCGTCCAGGTGTGGCCGTCCGTCGTGCTCGAGAGGTCGAAGCCGTCCTGCAGGTGGTCGCCACACGCGTAGCCGACGCCGCCGACGGTGCCCCCGCAGCGCACGGCGGGCACGTCGGCGCTCACCTCGGCCCAGGTGCCGCCGTCGTCCTCGGAGCGCCAGGTGCGCGCGCCCTGCACGGAGCCGAGGAGCAGCGCCCCGTCGAGCGTGAGCAGGCCGGGGGTGGAGTCGGTGTACCAGCCGGTCTCGAAGGTGGACGTGAACGTCGTCCCGCCGTCGTCACTCACGAGGAGCTCGGGTGTGTCGTCCGCGGTGCGGGTGCGCCGCCACACGAGCAGGCGGTCGCCCTCCGCGCGGAGCACACGGGGGTCCGTGTCGCCGTCGGGCCAGGCGTGCGCCAGGGTCCACGCCACGCCGTCATCCGAGCGCCAGAGCTCGCTCGCCAACGTGTCGACGTACACGACGGTCACCCACGCCCGCGTGCCGTCCGTCAGGGCGGACTTGGGGAACAGGCCGGGCGCCATCAGCTCGGTGGCGGCGCATCCGTCGGCATCGCACGACCATACGCCACCCGCGTCCCCCGCGATGCCGAGCGCGAGCCAGCGCGCGCCGTAGCCGGTGACGGCAGGGAAGTAGGTGCCCTCGGGCACGCCGGGCTGGAGGGTGGTCGTGCAGTCCGCCGCGACCGTCCGCAGGCCGCTGCGCGTGGCGACGACCGCGGTGCCGGGCCCGGTGGCGAGCACACCGTACAGATCGGCGCCGCCCAGCGCCTCCTCGCACAACCAGCCCCAGGACGCGCCGCCGTCCGTCGTGTGGGCGAGGCCCCACCCGTCCGTGAGCACCCAGATCTCGGCGGGATCGGCGGGCAACACGCTCACCGCCGTGGCGCCGAACGAGGCGCCGTGCCCGAAGGAGACCGGGACGAGCATCTGCAGCAGCATCTGGAAGTGCAACGAGAGGAGCATCGAGATGTGCGGGATCCTGCCCGGATCGGCTAACCACCTGAAGCCGCGCGGACATGGACGCGCGGTCGGAGGCGGCGTGCGCGGACTGTTGCTCGGGGTGTGGCTGGTCGGATGTACGGGGGAGGTGCCGGACGACACGGCGCCCGGGGCCTGTGACACGCCCGAGGCCGTGTCCGCCTACGCGGTCGAGTGGGAGACCGATCCGGGCCCCGCCGAGGCGGGCGTCGAGACCGAGTTCACCCTGCGCGTCCGCGACCAGCGCGGCTGCCCCATCGAGGATCTGCAGGCGGCGCACGAGCGTTTCGTCCACACGCTGCTCATCAGCACGGACCTGGCGTCGTTCCAGCACCTGCACCACGAGGACTCCCTCGCGCTCACCGCCGAGGATCTCCGCAGCTCCACCTGGCACTTTCCGGTCACGTTCCCCGCCGCGGGCGACTACCGCCTCGTGTTCGACTACGCGCACCAGAACAAGTACCTGACCAGCACCGACTGGATGACCGTCGGCGGCGCGCCCACCCAGGCCGCCACGCCCGCGCTCGACTACTCGCTGGAGCGCACCGTGGGCGACCTCGTCGTCACGATGCGGTGGGATGTCCCGCCCTCCGCCGGGTACGAGGCCTCGTGGACCACGACCGTCCGCACGGCCGACGGCACCGACGTGACCGATCTGGTCCAGTGGCTCGGGGCCGACGCGCACGCCGCCGTCGCGACCGCCGACCTCGAGTGGGTCAGCCACACGCACGCGTGGTTCCCCGACATGGAGAACGTCGCGCCGGGCCACGAGATGCCCCACATCTACCTCGGGCCCGAGCTGCCGTTCCACTACACGTTCCCCAACGCCGGCCCGCACAAGGTGTGGGTGCAGTTCGTGCGCGAAGACGCGCCGGACGCGCCGTACGTGGCGGAGTTCGCGTTCGATGTGGCGCCGTAGGGATCTTGGGGCGGGGAGGATTCTTGGGGCAGGGGCTCCGCCCCCGCAACGCCCCGGAGCCACGTGATTTGAACTTCGCGCGTTCTCGCTCGAATTCGTCCAGCCCTGTAAGCGCTCCCTCCGCCGGTCGTTCTCGCGCCCGAGGTTCCCCATGAAGCGCTGGATTCCGCTCGCCCTGCTCCTCGCCGCTTGCTCGCAGGACGGGCCGTCCGCCACTGCAACGAGCGCCCCGGCCCCCGCGCCCCGGAAGGAGAAGGCTGACACCGGCATGCCGGCTCCGGCGTCCCCCCAGAAGGCGCCCGCCCGCATGAAGCAGGGGGCCCGGGGGCCGAGCGACCCCGTCTCCGAGCCCGCGCCCGCGCCCACGACCACGACCGGGGGCTACATGGGCGTGGACGACTTCACGCAGGAACAGAGCCTCGAGGACCGGCAGGGCCGCATGAAGACCCGCCGCGAAGACGGCGACAAGAGCGAGACGAAGCGGCCCGAGGCCCCCCGCGCGACCACCGAGTTCGGCGGCAAGGTGTACCTCTCGAACGACGACACGATGAGCCTCGCCAGCGCCCAGCGCGTGCTCTGGTCCGTATCCGAGGGCCGCGCGGTCGCCTCCTCCGAGCTGCGCCCCCACGAGCTCCTGAACTACTTCACCTTCGAGGCCCCCACCATCACGAAGGCTGCCACGTTCGGCGTCGGCGCCTCCGCCGTCCGCACCGCCGACGGCGTGGCGCTGGCCCTCACCGTCACCGGCGCCAGCCCCCAGCGCCGCCCGCTCGACCTGACCGTGCTGCTCGACCGCTCGGGCTCCATGGAGGGCGAGCGCATGACGCTCGTGAAGCGCGGCCTGACCCGCATGGTCGACCGCCTGCACGTCGGCGACCGCGTGAACGTCGTGTTGTTCGACGACAAGGTCGACGTCGTGCGGAAGGGCTTCCAGGTCGGCACGGACGACCTCGACGATCTGCGCCTCCTGTTCGAGGACGTGACCCCGCGCGGCAGCACCAACCTCGACGCCGGGCTGGAGGCCGCCTATGCGCTGGTGCGCAGCCGCGATCTGAAGGGACGCGACGCGCGCGTGTTGGTCGTCACCGACGCGCGGATCACCGCCGGTGACCTCGACGCCGCCCGCGTGAGCGAGATCGCGCGCGCCTTCGACGAGAGCCGCGTGCGCCTCGCCGCCATCGGCGTGGGCGACGACGTGGACGACCGCGTGCTCCAGCAGCTCACCGAGAAGGGCCGTGGCGCCTACGTGTTCCTGGGCAGCGAGAAGGTGGTCGACCGGGTGTTCGGGAGCGGCTTCGATGCGCTGGTGAACGTGGTGGCCGACGACGTGCGCTTCGCCCTCGACCTGCCGGACTCGCTCGGCATGAGCCGCTTCTACGGCGAGGAGATGAGCACGACCAAGGCCGACGTGCAGCCCGTCAGCTTCTTCGCGGGCAGCACGCAGGTGTTCCTCCAGGACCTGAAGGTGGCCGAGGGCGGCTACGGCAAGAGCGACCCGCTCGTGCTCGACCTGGCGTGGCGCGATCCGCTCACCGGCAAGGACCGCACGCAGCGGTGGACCAGCACGCTCGGGGCCGCGCTCGGCGGCGATCTGTCGAACGTGACCAAGGCCCGCGCGCTGATGGCGTGGACCGATCTGGTGCGTGTCGGCTCCAACGACTGCACCCGCGAGAAGAAGGAGTGGCAGGGCCGCGCGAAGACCTTCGGGGGCGACACCGAGACCCGCTACCTCGACGGGCTCGTGGCGAGCTGGTGCCCGGTGAGCCGCGGCGGGGCGATCGCCGAGGCGGAGTAGGCGCCGCACCCATCCGAGCGGATAGCCCCCCCGGATGCCCGTGCCGCTCGACCTGAACTACCACCACCTGCGGCTGTTCTGGGCGGTGGTGAAGGAGGGCGGGGTTGCGCGCGCGGCCAAGCGGCTCGGCCTCTCGCAGCCCACCGTGTCCGGCCAGCTGCGGACCCTCGCGGAGCAGGTCGGCACCCCGCTGTTCACCCGCGCGGGGCGCACGCTCGAGCTCACCGACACCGGGCGGGTCGTGTTCCGGTATGCCGACGAGATCTTCTCCCTCGGGCGCGAGCTCGCGGCGGTGCTCGCCCAGGGCGGGGTGGACCACCCCGTCGTGACCGTCGGCGTGGCCGAGGCCGTGCCGAAGATGCTCGCGCACCGCCTGCTCGCGCCGGTGCTCCTGCTGCCCCAGCGCCCCCGGCTCGTGGTGCACGAGGACCGCACCGACCGCCTGCTCGCCGAGGTGGCCGTCCACCGGCTCGATTTCGTGCTCACCGACACGCCGATGCACCCCGCGATCAAGGTCAAGGCGTGGCACCACGGCCTCGGCGAGTCCCCGGTCGTGTGTGTGGCCGAGCCCGCGCTCGCCGCGCGCCTGCGCCCCAGCTTCCCCGCCTCGCTCGACGGCGCGCCGCTGCTCCTCCCCACCGAGCAGGCGGCGGTGCGCCGCTCCCTCGACGTGTGGTTCGAGGAGAACGGCTTGCGCCCGGACATCGTCGCCGAGCTCGACGACAGCGCGCTGATGAAGACCTTCGGCGCCTCCGGGGCCGGCGCCTTCTTCGTGAGCGAGGCCGTGCTCCCCGCCGTGGAGGCCTTGTACGGCGTGGAGCGGGTGGGCGCGGTCCCGGCGGTGCGCGAGCGCTACTACGCCATCTCGGTGGAGCGGCGTGTGCGCCACCCCGCGGTGGTGGCGCTGATGGAAGCGGCGGGGTCGGTGCTGCGGCAGCGCTGACGGGGGTGGGCGCTCACGAGGCGTTGCGGCGCGGCGTGGTCGTGGAGGCCCGCGTCGCGAGCAGGGAGGCCACGATCGAGCCGACCACGAGCGTGGCGACCACGCCGAGCGACACCGGCGTGGGGATCTTGAACCACTCGACGATCGACATCTTCACGCCGACGAACACCAGCACCAGGGCCAGGCCGGTCTTGAGGTACACGAAGCGCGGCACGATGTCGGCGAGGAGGAAGTACATCGAGCGGAGGCCGAGGATGGCGAAGATGTTCGAGGTGAAGACGATGAACGGGTCGGTCGTGACCGCGAAGATGGCGGGGATCGAGTCGACCGCGAACACGAGGTCGGCGAGCTCGATGAGCACGAGCACGAAGAACAGGGGTGTCGCGAGGCGGCGGCCGCCCTCGACCGTGAAGAAGTGGTCGCCCCGGTAGCCGTCGGTGCTCGGAATCCAGCGGCGCAGGAGGGTGAGGATGCGGTTCTGCGTCACGTCGGCCTCCGGCGCGTCGCGCTGCCAGAGCATCTTGAGGCCCGTGAAGACCAGGAAGCCGCCGAAGATGTAGATCACCCAGTGGAAGCGGGTGATGAGCGCCGCGCCCGCGAAGATGAAGATCGCGCGCATCACGAGCGCGCCGAACACGCCCCAGAACAGCACGCGGTGCTGGTAGGCCGCGGGGACCGCGAAGGCGCCGAACACGGCCACGAACACGAACAGGTTGTCGACCGCGAGCGATTTTTCGATGGCGTAGCCGGTGAGGAATTCGATCGCCTTCTGCGAGCCGTACCAGTGGTCGACCAGCCCGGCGAACCCGAACGCGCACACCACCCAGACGACGCTCCAGCCGAGCGCCTCCCGGAACGACACCGTGTGAGACTTGCGGTGGAACACCCCCAGATCGAGAGTGAGCATGAACACGACGAACAGTAGAAAGCCGGCCCACATTGCGGGCGAGCCGATGCCGAGCAGATCCACGGTGACTCCAGTCGGCCCTTAGATACGATCCGGGGATGAATCGGACGAATCGATTCGTCATGAGCGATACATCGATTGTTTCGATGTATCCGGAGCTCGTCCGAACTCCCGCGCCGGGGTCTTCGCTTATAGGGACCGGCCCGAGAGGTGAACCATGCTGCCAGCCCTCGTGCTGCTCACCGACGCGAACGGGCGGATCCTCCACGCCAACGATCCGGCGCGCGCCGTGCTCGGGCCGTGCGTGGAGCGTCAGTGTTGTGAGCTCCTCCAGACCGACTGCACGGCGGCCGACCCCGCCGCCGGCGGCTACCACGAGGTCGGGAACGTCACGACGAACGGGATCGTCGGGCATGTGGCGCGCTCGGAGATGGGCGAGCAGTTCGTCCTCGTGGTCCAGCCGCGCGCGGTGGCCGCCCACGACCTTCAGCCGCTGACGCCCCGGGAACGCGAGATCCTCCATTGGGTGTCACGTGGCCTCACCGACGTGGCGGTGGCAGAGCGGATCGGCCTCCAGCCGAGCACCGTGCGCTCCCACATGGAGAGCGTGCGCCGCAAGTTGAAGGTCCGGAGCCGCTCCCAGGCCATCGCCCGGGCGACCGCGGCCGGCATCCTGTAGCAGGCATGCGGCTTGCAACGAGCGGCCTGCATGAGCATCCGCCTCGATCACCTCGGCCACAGCGGGCTCCGCGTCCAGATCGGCGGCGCGACCCTCGCCGTCGACGCCCCGGTGCGCGTCGACGATCCGCTCGTGGTCACGTGGACCGAGCGTGAGCGCGTGGCCGGCGCCGTCGCGCGTGGCAAGGGCACGGGCGGGATCGCACTCGCCGCCGCGCCTCCGGTGCTCGCCTGGCTCGGCCTCCCGGGCACCGTGCTCGGTGAGACCTGGCCCACGTCGTTCCACGGCTTCCTCCTCCAGGCCCGGCCCTTCACCCCCATCCCCTACGCCACGGCGCCCGAGGCGCTCCGCAAGCTGTGGTCGGCCGTCCGTGCCCCGACACGCGCCGCGTCGCGGGTCGCGTTCACGCTCGGTCGCCCCTCCACGCCGCCCCTCGCGCTGACGATCGAGCGTGGCGGCGTGCGCGTGGCCCTGCTCTCCCAGGCCCTCCATCGTTTTCTCGCCCCTGCCGACCTCGCGGCGCTCGTGCTCTGGGCCGGCCCCGTCGATCTCGTCGTCGCCGGGACCGACTATGACGACGAGGCCGCCACCGGCGCGATGATCGGCGCCTTCGACGCCCGCGTGCGCGTCGTCGCCGACCTCACGGGCTCGATCCGGCGCGCCCTCGGGCTGCCCGTCCGCCCGCTGGAGGTGGCGCTCCGCGCCGCGCCGCCGGGCACCCGTGCGCTCGAGGCGGGGGGCACCCTCGACGTGCCGAGGGATCTCGCCTCGGCGGCATCGAGGTAGCGCTCAGGCCTGCTCGATGTCCGCCGCCTCGATGTCCGCGGGGGACCACGGCGGCTCGAACACGAGCTCAACGGTGCCCTGAAAGCCGATCGACGCGACCGCTCGCTCGCACGCCGTCGTGAGCCATCCGGTGAGCGGGCACCCCGCGGTGGTGGGCGTGAGGCGGATCCGGGCCACACCGGCGAGCACGCTCACGCCACGGATCATGCCGAGGTGCACGATGTCCTTCCCGAGCTCGGGATCGATCACGCCCCGGAGCGCCGCGACCACCCGCCCGGCGTCGCCCTCCCCGCCGTAGATCGCGGTGGTCTCGGGCGCGTCGGTCCCGAAGAACAGGGCCTTCACGGTGTCGAAGATGCTCATCGTGCCTCCGTCATGCTCGTGTGCCAGCTCGTGTGCCAGGGAGCGCCACCGCCGCCCGCCACGCCAGGGCCGCGCGGGCCCCCGCGCCCATCACCGTGACCATGTGCAGCGCCGCGCCCACCGCGAGCAGCGCCGCGCCCGCGCGGGCCACGCCTTCGAGCGCGGCGGCGAGCCCGCCGACAAGCAGCGCCCCGCCCACCGCCGTCGCCGCGACCTGCGCCCATCCCGCGGGCGTGCTCGTCAACGTCGCGGGCGCCGGGCCGGGCCGCCCCGCCAACAAGTGCGCCCAGAGCAGGAACGGGACCACCCGGAGCGCCACGCCGTGCTGGAGCGGGAGCAGCCACGCCGCCGCCACCCCCGCGACCAGCGCCGGGCCCGTGAGCGCGCCCGTGGCCGCCCCGATGGCGACGCCCAGCAGCCCCACCAGCGCCAGCCCCGCCTGGGTGAGGCCCGGCCCCCGGGTCTGGAGAGTCGCCTTGGCGCGGGCACCGCCGATCAGCGCGTGGAGCAGGAGCCCGGCGGCGAGCGCCGCGCCCGCGGCCCAGAGCATCACCGAGCCCACCATCAGCCCGCCGAACCAGGCGAGGCCCGCGAGGACGAACGCGCCGGCGGGGGGCTCGCGCCCGAGCGCGAACATGGGCAGCAACAGCGCGCCGAGTCCGATCACCCAGCCGCCGATCCACCCCACCGCGAGGAGCGCGACGTGGTGGCCCACCCCCCCGATCGGGTCGGCGAGCACGGGGTGTCCGAGCCGGCCCGCGTACAGGACCGTGGCGTAGCCCAGCCCACCCCACAGGCACCCCTCCGCGGCGAGCAGCCAGAGCCGGATGCCGACGCGGCCGCGTGCGCCGGACAGCCCCCGCCAGAGCAGCGGGACGAGGCCCGCCGACCGCGTGATCAGCGCGCCGATGACGAGCAGCGCGCCGATCGCGCCCACCCATCGGGCGCCGGCCATGCCGATCCAGAGGAGCAGCGCGCCGAGGACCGCGGCGGGGCCGACGTGGCCGGCGAGCCGGGCCAACCCGGGCGGAAGGGGACGGGCCACCACGACCGGAGCGAGCTGCCACCCCGCCCCGACCACCGGCAACACCAGCCCGCCGATCGCGACGAGGTGCACGCCGACCAGGAGGGACGGCCAGCCGTACCAGCCCGCGTTCAGCGGGGCGGCTCCCGCGATGACCGCCCAGCCCACGACCTCGGCGCCCAGGCCCGCGACCATCGGGATGGCCACGAGCCGGAGGGGGACGAGGGTGCCGATCGCAGCGACGGGGGCGCTGTCAGGGGCGGCGGACATGGATCTCGACGCCGCCCCCTCGCGGACGCACGTCCCAGGTGAGCCCGCGCTCCACGAGCTTCGGGTAGAGCAGGGCGGGTTCGCGGGCGTGGATCACGCGCAGCGGCAGCGCCCCCGCGTCGAGCGCGGCGAGCACTCGGCGCATGGGCTCGGGGGGCGGGAGCCTGGAGACGTCGATGCGCCAGCCCTCTCCTTCGCGCTCGGGCGCCGCGTCGGTGCTGTCCACGGCCTCTCCGGCCGCCTCGCCGCTCACCTCGCTGGCGCCGTGCCCATGGGCGAACGAGACGAGGCACGCCTCGCCCTCCCACCGTGTCCAGCTGGCCCACCCCTGGCGCGCGAGCAGGCCTACGAGCGGCACCGGCTCGAACGGCGCCATCACGGTGAGCTGGCCGCCGGCAGGGAGGCTCCGGAGCGCGAGGAGGATGCTCGCCAATGGGTCCTCCCCGGCGTCGAGGAGCGGGCGCGCGTCGAGCACGGTAATGCGGGTGGCGTCGAACCAGCCGGGCGCGGGCGTGGGCGGCGGGCGCGCGACGGGCTCCGCGACGGGGATGGGGCGCCCTTCGGGGAGGTTCATGATCGCGACGAGGGTGTCCACGTCGATCCCCACGATCCGCGCGGCGTCGGCCACGGTGGTGAGCCGGGGGAGGATGCGGCCGAGCACCGGGTGGTTGAGTCGGGCGAACGCGGGGTGGAGCGCGGGGAGGACCTCCCGGAGGGAGGGCCGCCGGGCGAGGGCGTCGGACACCCGGGTGGAAGCCGTGATCATGGGGAACTCCGGAGAGCCCGCAATCTGCAAGACGCGGGCCACCTCGTTTTTTCAGGCCCAAGGTCGATCTGCTCCAGCTTCCGCGGCCACCTCCGTTCGGCGGATGGGTTGGATGGCACACCCCGTGTGTGTCCTGGCCCCCGAAATCGTCGTTCGTAGCGGGAGGATGCCTTCGCGACGCTCTGGCACAGCCGTTGCTTACGGAGCGACCGACCGGAGATTGAATGACCAGGAACCTCTTCCGTACGCTCCCCCTCGCGCTCGTCCTCGTCGCGTGTCAGCCGACGCCGGCCGCGCCGGACGAGGCGACCACCAACGGGCTCGCCGCCATGCCCTCCACCGAGGCCCGCGCGCTCACCCCCGTCGGCGAGGCGATCCCGGCGGTGCTCACCCAGGCCCCGAACGTGCCGCCGCCCATCACGCGCAAGGAGCCCGCGAAGCTGGTGGTCAACCTCGAGGTCAAGGAGGTCACCAAGCCGATCTCCGAGGGCGTCGACTACGTGTTCTGGACGTTCGGCGGCGACGTGCCGGGGAGCTTCATCCGCGTGCGCCAGGGCGACACGGTGGAGTTCCACCTGAACAACCACCCCGACAACAAGATGCCGCACAACATCGACCTGCACGCCGTCACCGGGCCGGGCGGCGGCGCCGCCTCGTCGTTCACCGCGCCCGGGCAGGCCTCCCAGTTCAGCTTCAAGGCGCTCAACGCCGGCCTCTACGTCTACCACTGCGCCACCGCGCCGGTCGGCATGCACATCGCCAACGGCATGTACGGCCTCATCCTGGTCGAGCCGCCCGAGGGCCTCCCGAAGGTCGATCGCGAGTACTACGTGATGCAGGGCGACTTCTACACGGTCGGCAAGTACCGCGAGAAGGGCGTCCAACCCTTCGACATGCAGAAGGCGATCGAGGAGAACGCGACGTACGTGCTGTTCAACGGCTCGGAGAACGCGCTCACCGGCGACAAGGCGCTCACCGCCAAGACCGGCGAGAGCGTGCGCCTGTACATCGGCAACGGCGGCCCCAACCTCGTGTCGAGCTTCCACGTCATCGGCGAGATCTTCGACAAGGTCTACACCGAGGGCGGCACGCGGTTCCAGGAGAACGTGCAGACCACGCTCATCCCGGCCGGCGGCGCCAGCATCGTGGAGTTCGTGGTGGACGTGCCGGGCACCTACGTGCTGGTCGACCACTCGATCTTCCGCGCCTTCAACAAGGGTGCGCTGGGGCTCCTCACCGTCACGGGTGACGAGGACAAGGCGCTCTACTCGGGCAAGGAGGTCGGCACCGCCTACCTCGCCGACAAGGCGCCGGGCGTCGCGGGCGCGAGCACCGGCGGGGCGCACATCGCCGACGCCACGACGGCCTCGGCCGCCGGCACGCTCTCCAAGGACGGCCAGATCAAGGCGGGCGGCGCGCTGTTCGCGGGCACCTGCTCCACCTGTCACCAGGCCGCCGGCACGGGCATCGAGGGCGTGTTCCCGCCGCTCGCCGGGTCCGACTTCCTCCTCGCGGACAAGTCGCGCGCCATCGGCGTGGTCGTCAACGGGCTCTCCGGCCCGGTGACGGTCAACGGGAAGGCCTACACCTCCGTGATGCCGCCGATGAGCCAACTGAACGACGACGAGGTCGCCAATATCCTCACCTACGCGCTCAACTCCTGGGGCAACGACGGCGGCGTCGTCACCGCCGCCGAGGTGCAGAAGGTGCGCGCCACGACCCCGCGGCCCCCGGGCGCGGCGCACTGATGGGCGGCGCCTGGGCGTTGGGTGCGTGGGTCCTCGTGGGGTGGGCGCTGGCCGCCCCCGCGGCGCGCGTGCCCGTCGGCCCCGGCGTGTACCGCCCCACCTACGCCCCCACGCCCGAAGAAGCGGCCGTTCCCGTGGCACGTTTCTTCCTGGCAACGACCCCTGTCACGAACGCCGACTATGCCGTGTTCGTGACACGCGTCCCCAAGTGGGGCCGGGACACGATCGACCCGCTCTTCGCGGACGAGGGCTACCTCGGCGACTGGGCGTTTGCGGACGCGCCGGGCGCCACGGTCGAGCCCGCCGGGCCGGTCACGCGGGTGTCATGGTTTGCCGCCCGGGCCTATTGTTCGGCGTCGGGCGGCCGGTTGCCCACCGAAGCCGAGTGGGAGCTCGCGGCCGCGGCGTCGGGAACGAGCTTCGACGCCCGCCAGGACCCGGCGTTCGTCCAACAGCTCCTCGCCTGGTACGCCGTCCCGACCCCCGCGCGCCTTCCTCCCGTGGGGGAACGCGCGCCCAACCGATGGGGTGTGCGTGACCTGCACGGCCTCGTGTGGGAGTGGGTCGAGGACTTCAACGCGAGCCTCGTGAGCGTCGATGCCCGCGACGACAACTCCGGCGACGACCTGCGCTTCTGTGGCGCGGGCGCCGCGAGCGCCACCGATCCCGCCGACTACGCGAGCTTCATGCGTGTCGCGCTCCGCTCCTCGCTCGAGGCGCGCGCCACCGTCCGTACCGTCGGCTTCCGCTGCGCATGGAGTGCCCCATGACCCTGTTCTCCCTCCTCGTCACGCTCGTCGCATGTGCTCCCGAGGCGCCCGCTCTCGTCGAGGCGCCGGCCCCGGTCGAGGCGCTCCCCCCCGCGGTGGCGGAGGCGGCTCCGACGGGCGGCTCCGTCTACGCGCTCGACCTCGATCTCGTCGATCAAGCCGGCCGCACCGTGGCGCTCGACGCCCAGCGCGGGCACCCCGTGCTCCTCTCCATGTTCTACACGTCCTGCCCGATGGCCTGCCCGATGTTGATCACGGAGATCCAGTCCATCGAGGCCGAGCTCCCCGCCGCGCTCCTCGGCGGGGTGCGGGTGGTCCTCGTCTCGATGGACCCGGCGCACGACAATCCCGCCGCCATGGCCACCGTGGTGGACAAACACGGCCTCGACGCGCGCTGGACCCTCGGCGCCGTGCCCGAGGGCGACGTTCGTCTCGTCGCGGCCACGCTCGGCGTGCGCTACCGGCCCCTCCCCGAGGGCGGCTACGCCCACACCTCCGTCATCACCCTGGTGGACGGCGAGGGCCGCGTGGTCGCGCGCTCCGAGGGGCGCGAGGGGCGGGAGGCGCTGGTGGCGGCGCTCGGACGCCTCGCCGGGGGAGACGGGTCGTAGGCGCACCGCCTCCCCCGCCTCACCGCCTCATCGCCTCAGCGCCGCATCGCCACCGGTCCGAACCGCCCCAGCCACACGACGAACGCCGCGACGAGCAGCGCCGCGCTCGCTACGTACAGCGGCATCGTGCCGCCGGCCCAGCCGACCCACACCCGCAGCGCCGCCGCGAGCTGGGCGAGGACGATCACGACGGCGCCCGCGCGGCCGAGCAGCACGGGCAGGCCGCTGTGGCCGCGCACCACGCGCATGGAGATGCCGAACAGGAGCGTGACGATGCCGCCTACGAGCAGGGCGTGGGTGCCGACGGTCGGCGGCGCCCCCACCAGGTCGGCGAGCCAGGCGAGCGCCATCCATCCGAGGCCGAGGTGAATCACGCCGACCATCGGCGTGCGCGCGGCGGGCCAGGGGCGCCAGCCCCACCACTGCCGCACGAACACGACGAGGAGCCCGGCGGCGAACCACGCGGCGCAGGCGGGGAACAGCGCCTTGGCCCACAACAGCGCCGCGAGGGGCCCGAGGAACCAGCGCGTCCGCTTGCCGGTGTACTCGCCATCCCCCGCGACCGTGACCGCGCGAGCCGAGAAGAAGGGCAGCACGCGGTCGAGCACGGCGAGCGCCACCAGCGTCACGAACGGCCCGATGCCGAACGGGACGCCGCGCACGCCCGCGAGCAACGGGATCGGGTCGAGCGTGTGCAGGACGCTCCCGACGATCGCGGCGAGGAGCGCCGCGGGCAGGGCGGCGGTGGTGTCGTCCCAGCGCCGCTTCAGCGAGGCGCTCGCGATGGGAACCGCCCACCCGAGCGCCAGGACCCAGGGGAGCGCCACGAGGACGGCGCGCGGCTCCGGCGGGAGCACGGCGCGCCCGAACAGGAGCAGGCCCGCCGAGACGACCTGCGTTGCGAGGAGCCCCCACAACAGCGGCGCGCTCGGCATCGTGGCGTCGTTCTGGCGCGGGTAGGCGGTGAGCAGGAAGCCGAGGATGCCCGATCCGAACACGCCCCAGAGCATGAACCCCGCGTGGTCGGCGGGGAGGAGCCCGAGCGGCGTGCCCGCGAGTTGCGTCCCCCACGCGACGAGGCCGAGGATGGCGAGCGCGGCGGTGGTCGGGAAGAACAGCCGCCAGGACTCGAGCGCCTTCCGCGTCGGCGGGGTCGTTGGCGGGGTCGGCGGTGGTGTCGCCGGGGCCGGCGCGCTCACGACACCACCCCGCCGACCGCGAGCACCGTGGCGCCGACCGCCCACGCGGCCTCGCCGAGCCCGATGCGACGGGCGTCCCGGGGCACCGCCGCCGGCCGGGTCGAGGCGATCCGGAGCGTGTAGACGAGGGGGACGAGGGCCACTTCGGCGTGCCCGGCCAGGAGGGCGACCGCGCCCCCGAGGGTGGCCAGGGCGCCGATGGTCAGCGGGCCGGCGGCCCAGGGCGTGCGGCCCGGCAGCACGCGCGAGAGCTGGCCGCGCACCCACCAGAGTCCGATCACCTCCCAGGTGGCGATGGAGAGCGCTACCAAGGCCGTGGTGGCGAACGGTCCGCCGCCCGCGAGGGTGAGGCCCGCCGCGGCGCCGGCGAACCCGGCGATGGCCGCGAGCTCGAAGAGGGTGACCGCGGGCACCTTGCGGCCCGTGGCCCCGTCGGCGATCGCCAGGGCGAGGCCTCCGCCGGTGACCAGCGCCGCCAGCGTGAGGATCCATACGCCGGGGGAGGGGACGAGCGCCAGCACGCCGACGCCGGCGAGGCAGCCCACCGCGGTGGCCCACCCCGCCTCGACGAACGCGCTCTTGCGCGCCGCGTTGCCCGCGCCGAACATCGCGAGGATGGCGACGACGCCGAGGCCGGTGGCGACGGTGGGAGCGAGCAGGGCCGCCCCGAGGAGCGGCGCGCCGGCCCAGCACCAGAGGCCGTGCTCACGCGGAAACAGCGCGCGGAGCTCCACGGGGCGGCTGGGAGCGCAGAGGAGGGTGTGCTCGGGCATCACGCCCTCCCCATCGGGGCGCGCCGTTCGAGGAGCTCTTGCGTGATCTCGAAGCGATCCTCGGGCGAGAGCCGCGCGCACAGCGGAAAGAGCTCGTCCTCCTCGCGGGCGATGTGGGGGAGCAGGAGGCTGGAGAGGAAGCTCACGGCGACACGGAACGTGGTGTGCGGAACCGTCCCTTCCTCGGCGAGCGTGCCGAGCAGGGGCAGGAGCGTGGCGAGGCACGCATCGATCTGGCGGTGGTCGCGTTCGAGCTCGTCCAGCAGCGGCCCGCACTCCGGTGCCACGAGGCGCAGCCGCGGCGCGAGCGAGAGGTCCTCGTCGTCCGCGTGGAGCGGCAGGCCCTCGGCGAAGTAGCGGCGGGCCTGGGCGGCGGCGGCGGGCACCCGCGGATCGGAGAGGTCGGGCAGCGTGGCGATCCGGTGGAGGCCCGCGGTGAACATGCGGATGCGCTCGTGGCAGGCGCGAAAGGAGGCCGCGGGATCGGCGGGCGGGCGGGCCACGGGGGGCGCCAGGCGGGACATGGGCATCGGGTTGCTCCGGGGTGGGACACACGTCCCAGGGAGAGGGGACCTATGCACGATCCACGCCACCGTGTCCGGGTGTCACCGCCCGGTGAGGCGGCCGTACACGGTGGTGAGCACCTCGGGGAGGCGCCGCGGATCGGGGAGGATGTGCCAGGCGCCGGGGCCGAGCATCGGGGGGAGGTGGTCGCCGGCCACCGCGTCGACGGCGAGCGCGTGGGTGACGACGCCGCGGGCCTCCCCCTCGCGGAGCGCCTGCCGCACGTCGGCCACGCCGTAGCGGCCCTCGTAGCGGTCGTAGTCGGTGGGTTTCCCGTCGGAGATGAGCAGCAGCAGGTGGCGGTCGGCGTCGGCCTTGGTGAGCTCGGCCATCGCGTGGCGCAGCGCCGGGCCGATCCGGGTGTAACCCTGGGGGTGCAGGGCCCCGAGGCGGGCCTTGCCGACCTCCCAAGGCTCGTGCCAGTCCCGCACGGTCCACACGCGGCACCGGTTGCGGGTGTGGGACGCGAAGGCGAGCACCTGGAGCGGATCCCCGAAGCGGTGTGCCACCTCGCCCAACACGAGCACCGCCTCCCGTGCCACATCCAACACCCGCCGATCGGCCACCCACGCGTCGGTGGAGAGGGACACGTCGAGGAGCACGGTGGTCGCGAAGCTCCGTTGGCGCCGCAGCTTGCGCAGGTACACACGCTCCGAGGGGCCGAACCCCGCGCGGCGATTGGCGAGGTCGTCCACGAGCGCGTCCAGATCGAGCTCCTCGCCGTCCCGCTGGGCACGCTCCGGGGTGCGCCGGGTGCGGTGGATCACGAGGCGCCGGTACAGATCCTCCACCAGCGCCCGGTGCCGGGGGAGCGTGGCGGCCGCCCACGCGGGCTCGCCGCGGCCCATCGGCGTCGGGTACACGGTGCACCAACCCGGCTTGTAGCGGCCCGCCCGGCGGTCCCACTCGTCGTAGGGGATGCCACGCTCGTCGGAGCGGATGTCGGCCACGTCGGGCACGTCCGCGTCGAGCCCGATCTCCGCCTTGAACAGCGACTTCGCGCGCTCCCCCCCGCGGATGACATGCTTCAGATCCACCTCGTCGAGCGCCTCGAGGTGTTCGTCGAGCTCGTCGGCCCCGTCCATCTTGAGCACCTGCCCGTTGTGCTCCTCGAGGGTCTCCATCTTCTCGAAGGTGTGCGTGATCACCTTCTCCTTGGCCTTGGCCTCGTCGACCAGCGTGCGCTCGACCTCGTCGGAGGGGCGCGCCTTGCGCTCGGTGCCGGTGGAGGGGGTGGCCGGGGTCTCGTGCGGGGTGGTGGCGGGCGCGCCGGCGCCGCCGACGCTGCGGACCAGCTCTCCCCACATCCGGAGCGGCGGCCCGGGATCGCCCAGCGGCGGCGCGGTGTCGACGCCGACCGCCCAAGGCACCGAGAGGTCGAGCGCCGCGGCGTAGAGGGCGGCCCAGGCGGGGCTCAGTGGGAGCGCCTCCCGACGTTCACGTTCCAGCGCCGCCGTGCGCACGTGCAGCGCGGCGAACATGGGGAGCTCGGCTACGAGCACGTCGGTGGCGCGGCGGGCCGCGTCGAGGCTCGCGAGGGCGCGCGCGCCCGGCCCGGTAGCCGCGTCTGGGGCGAGCGTGTCGAGCCCGAGCCGGCGGATGGTGGCGCCCACCGCGACGCGGAGGATGAGCGCGTCGCGGTTCTCTTCGGCGGTGCCGCCCAGATCGAGCGACTCCGGCAGCAACAGGTCGTTCGCGCGCACCCCGCCGTCGAGACGCGCGGGGACGAGCCGCACGGTCTCCTGCGCGAGGGCGCGGGCGAGCACGGTGAGGGCGGCGAGCTCGTCCGCGAGGCGCGCGGCCTCGGCGCGGGCGGGTGGGTTCGGGTCGGGACGCACCCGCTTCCAGAGCGAGAGGAGCACGCCGAACACGCGCCCCTCCCAATCGAAGTCGAGCTTGGGGGGCGCGTCGAACCAACTCATCGCCGCGTGGCCGGCGGACGCGTCGGGCCCATCAGAACACCAACGCGACGAGATCGGTGAGGCCCCGGGCGACATCCCGATCGTCCGTGAGCGGCTCGACCACCGCCGCCTGGCACGCGAGGCGCGGCGGCACCCCGGCCGCGATGAGCCGCGCGGCGTCGATGAGGAGCCGCGTGGACGGCACCTCGGAGAGCCCGAGCTCGCGGAGGCCCCGCATCTTGCCGGCGAGCGCCACGAGGCGCTTCGCGGTCGCCGGGTCGATGCCGGTCTCGCCCTCGACCACCTCGATCTCCACGTTGGCCGCGGGGTAGTCGAAGTGCAGCGCGACGAAGCGCTGGCGGGTCGAGGGCTTGAGCTCCTTGAGCCCGCGCTGGTAGCCGGGGTTGAAGCTCACCACGAGGCCGAACCCGGGCGCCGCGTCGATCACCTCGTCGTGCCGCTCCACGAACAGGCGGCGGCGATGGTCGGTGAGGGGGTGGAGCACCACGATCACGTCGGGGCGGGCCTCGGCGACCTCGTCCAGGTACAGGATCGCGCCCTCGCGCACCGCGCGGGTGACCGGCCCGTCCTGCCACACCGTCTCGTCCCCGCGCACGAGGTAGCGGCCCAACAGATCGACCGCGGAGGTCTCGTCGTGGCACGACACGGTCACCAGCGGGCGGCCGAGCCGGGCCGCCATGTGCTCCACGAGGCGGCTCTTGCCACACCCCGTGGGGCCCTTCAGGAGCAACGGGAGGTTGCTTCGATAGGCCTGCTCGAACAGCATGCACTCGTGGCCCACGGGGCGGTACCAGGGCAGATCGGGGGGCACCTCTTGCATGGCGGGGGTCACTTGGCCGCCGCCGCTTCGTCCGTCGTCCCGGGGGCCAGCAACATCTCGTCCTTCGGGAGCCCGTGGGCAATGAAGTTCCAGATGTAGAGGCCGATGCCGGTGGCGAAGAGCGTCGCCGCGAGCGCGAGCCCGTAGAAGTGGACCTGGATGGCCTCCTGCGCGGCGAGAAAGTCCATGCCCATGCGGCGCTCGAGGTACACCTGGGAGATGCCGGCCACCGCGAACGCGGCGGTCATCGCGAGCATGCCGACGTTGGAGCTCCAGAACGCCCACTCGGCGGTCCAGTGCTTGTACAGCTTGCGTCCGGTCATCTGCGGCATGGCATACGCGATGATGCCGAGGTTGAGCATGGCGTAGGCGCCCCAGAAGGCGAGGTGGCCGTGCATCGCGGTCACGAGCGTGCCGTGCGTCCAGATGTTGACCTGGGGGAGCGTGTGGGCGAAGCCGAGGAAGCCCGCGCCGACACACGAGACGATGCCGCACCCCACGGTCCAATTGAGGGCGATGCGGTTGTCCGGGGTCTTGCCACCCTTGCGTGCCATCGACACCGTGAAGATCGCCATGCCGAGGAAGGCGAGCGGCTCGAGCGCGCCGAAGATGCCGCCCAACGCCAACCAATACTCGGGGGCGCCGATCCAATAGTAGTGGTGGCCGGTGCCGAGGATGCCGGAGATGAACGTGAGCCCGACGATGACGTAGAGCCACTTCTCGACCACCTCACGGTCTACACCGGTGAGCTTGATGAGGAGGAAGGCGAGGATGGCGCCCATGATGAGCTCCCAGACACCCTCCACCCACAAGTGAACCACCCACCAACGGAAGTAGGAGTCGTTCACCTGGGAGTCGAAGGTGATCATGCCCGGCAGGTACAACAACGCGGCGGACACGAGCCCCGCGAGCAGCACCACCCCGGTGGTGGTGAAGCGCCGGCCCTTGAGCGCGGTGATGCCGACGTTGCCGACGAACAACAGCACGTTCGCGACGACCAGGTAGTCGAGCGGGCGCGGGATTTCGAGGAACTTGCGGCCCTCCCACCAGTTGAAGTGGAAGCCGATCACCGCTACGACGCTCACGATCACGAGGCTGGCCCACTGCACGATCGCCGCGGGCACGCTGAACAGCTCGCGTTCGGCCTCCTCGGGGATGATGTAGTAGGCGGAGCCCATGAAGCCCGCCAGCAGCCAGACGACCAGCAGGTTGGTGTGCGTGGCGCGGGCGGTGTTGAACGGGATCCACTCGTGGAGCCCGTCGAACCCCATGTGGGCGAACGCCATGATGAAGCCGTACACGATCTGCAGACCGAGCAGCAGCATGCACGTGGCAAAGAACAGATAGGAGACCTTCTGGGAGCGGAACCGCATGGGATCCTCCTGAAGTTTGGGTGGGAGATTCGAAGTGGTAGGCCCGAAGGGCCGAGCCGAAGGCGTGCGGATCGTCAGTCGAGCTGCATCAACCAGGTGACGAGCTCGGCGCGGGTCGCGTCGGGGAGGGCGAGGTTGGGCATGGCGGTGCCGGGCTTGACGGACTGGGGATCCTTGAGCCAGGCGTCGAGCTTCTCCGGCGTGTAGCGCGTCGCGACGCCGTCGAGCGCGGGGCCGACGGCGCCGCCGGTGCCGCCGACCGCGTGGCAGGCTTGGCACACCTGCGTGAAGAAGGCGGGCGGAGGTGACACCGCGGTGGCCCCGGCGGTCGTGTCGGCCGGGGTGGCGGTCGGCGTGGTGTCCGCCGTGGTCGGGGTTGTCGCGGCGTTCGCCTCGCTCACCAGGCCGGCGGTGGTCATGTCCGGCTTGCGAGGAAATCCGTTGGTGTCGATCTTGCCAATCCAACCGAGGAACGCGATCACCTGGGTGATCTCCTCCTCGCTGAAGTCGTACTTCACCATCCGGCGGCGCCCCGGGTACATCGCCTCGGGATCCCGGATGAAGATCCGGATCCAGGCCTCCCCGCGGCGCTCGACCACCTTGGTGAGCTCGGGCGCGTAGTAGCCGCCTTCGCCCAGGAGCGTGTGGCAGCCCATGCAGTTGTTGGCCTCCCAGATCTCCTTTCCCTTGACCACGTCGGCGGTCATCTGGTCTTCGTTGGACCGCGCGGGGACCTGGCGGATGGTGTCGACGGTGAGCCCGAGGAACACCCCGGAGAACAACACCGTGAACCCGATGAAGAACGTTCGTGCTTGTGACTTGGTGAGCATTGTGTCTCCGGTAGAAGCGAGGGCGCGACGGACCGAGGCCCGCGCCCGCTCGGCGCCGCGCCCCCCGTCAAATGACGGATGTGTGCGGAGGCGCAGCCTGTGTGCGGGCGCCCGCACGCGTCCGGGCGGTGGGTGTGGCCGTCGATGCGGACGCGGGGCGCGTGTCGACCCACGGCGGCGCCCCGCGACGCGTACGCGGCGGCCCGTGGCGCCAGACAGGCGCGAAGTGGGGGTGGAAACGGTCGGGGGGTGGGGGCCACGCGCCCGACCACTGCACGCGCCGTGCCAGCCGCGGCGTGCGACGCGCGGCGAGCGAATAGCGCGCGAACGAAGCTGCTAACTCGCGGTTCGCGCCGGGTCGCCGGGAGACCACGCGGCCGCCAGCCGCTTCGGCGGCTCGAGCGAGCGGGCGTAGTAGGCGAGCAGGGGAGGGGCGTCGGCCGAGAGGGTGAAGGCGCCCGCGTCGAGCTTCACGAGCCCGCGCCGCTTGAGCAGGCGGAGCGCGAGGTCGACCGTGCGCTCGGCCTCCTCGGAGGAGCCGATGTCGGCGTCGAAGGCGGCGAGATGGGGGTTGGTGCGGCTGTCCGCGGGGGTGGGCAGGCCCTGGAACGCGCGGCCCTGGGCGATGGGGCGGCCGGCCGCGCGCCAGGTGTGGAGCAGCTCGCCGACGTGCCGCCGGAGCGCCGACCGGTCCCGCGCCCCGGCGAGCAGCGCGGTGGCGACCACGGCGACCGGCGTGACGGGCACGGTAGCGCCGACCTCGCCCAGCAGGAGGTCGGCGAGCGCGGCGATGTGGGGGCGGCGTTCGGTGTCGGGCAGGGCGGCCACGGCGGCGGCGCCGGGCATCAGGTCTTCGAGAAACAGCGGGGCCCCGAAGCTGACGGCGGCGTACCCGTACTTGCGGTGGGAGCGGAGCGCGGCGCGGCCGAAGAACGCGCCCACCATCACGGGCGCGCGGAGCAGCAGGCCGCCGAGGGAGGCGAGCTTCTGCACGATGCCGGGGGGGCCCTTCTCGCCCAGGAGGTGGCGATCTTCGAGCACGCGGTCGTAGTTGATGCCGACGGGCACGAACGCGATACGACGGCCGGGCTCGGCCCGCAAGATGCCGACGAGGTAGTCGAGCAGGCCGATGCGCGGCGGCCGGAGCGCGCCGTCCCGCGAGAGGCCCCCTTCGAGAAAGAAGGCGGTGGTGAGGCCGCGGCTCGCCACCAGCTGGAGGTAGCGCGCGAGGACCTGGTGGTAGAGCGGGTCCTTCTCGCCGCGGCGCACGAAGTAGCTGCCGAACGAGCGGAACAGGGCGTCGAGCGGCCACACCCGCGCCCACTCGCCGACCGCGTAGGACAGGGCCACCTGGCGGAGCGTCCCCACGGAGAGCACGACGTAGTCGGCGTTGCTGCGGTGGTTGGCGACGTAGACCGTGACGGTCCCAGGCGGGATGGCCGCGCGGGCGCGGACCAGGGCGTCGTTGTCGAACACCGGCTCGTAGCAGACGCGGACGGCGGCGCGGGCCGCGGCGGCGCCGATCTTGTAGTAGGAGAACAGGTTGAAGAAGGGGACGATCTCGTCGAGCCACGCCTCGATGCGCGCGCGGACCTCGTAGAGCGTCTCGCCCGAGGTGGCCGCCCGATCCGCGGCGAGCCGGTCGATCTCCGGGTCCTGGAGCAGGGTCTGGCGCACCCACACGCGGTCGATGAAGCGGAAGTGCTCCAGCTGCACGTGGTGGCGGCGCAAGAAGTCACCGATGGAGCGCTGCCACCGCCGCTTGAGCGCGCGGAACGTGGTGTAGCGGGCGGCCTCGTAGGTGCCGATGGCCGCGAGCACCGCGCCGATCTCGAAGGGGAGGGACATCCGCGGGATTCAACTCCTCGCGGGCCCGCGTGGCAAGCGGATCAGAGCAGCTCGCCCACCGGGTGCACCGCCAACACGCGGTCTCCCGGCGCGGACGCCGCCGCCGCCGCCTTGCGCGCGGCCTCGACGAAGTCGGGCGCCACCACGGCCCACACCTTGCGCCGGCCGTTGGACTCGATCTCGACCCGGTACACGCACGACTTGGGGCTCGCGGCGGTCACGACCCCTTCCCAGCAGGAACCGGGCCGGCGGGGGCGCCGAGGTCGGCACGGTAGGGCGCGAGCTTCTCGCGGAACGCCTCGGTCCACGGGAGGGGCTTGAAGCTGATCGGATCGACGCGGACCACGGTGCGCGTGCCCGTGGCGTGGTCCTCGTCGTGATCCATCGCGAGGACGCGCATACCGAACGTGAGGCTGGTGCGGCCGAGCTTCTCGACCCAGATGCGCACCCGCACATCACTCACGCCGCGGACCGGCCGGAGGTACTCCACGGTGTTGGCGCGCACCATGTGGTACTGGTCCGGGTTGTTGGTCGGGTCGAGCACGGCGCCCCAGCCGTGGTGCCGCCAGAACGAGCCGATGGTGCGCTCGAACAGGAGCAGGTACCGCGCATTGTGAAGGATCTGAAACGCGTCGAGGTCGTCGAAGTAGACGCCCATGACGTTCTCGTGAAATCGCACGCGGCGCCTCCGGAACACTGTTGGCAGGCGATCTATCGCGCTTCCGCCCGGTTTGCAGCACGGAGAGGGCCGGGGTATCGGGCCGTTCTGCTGGAGTCCCCCATGGCCGAGAAGAAGAAGAGCCCGTCCACCGCCCGTCCTCGGACGATCACGCCCGCGCCCGCCGCGAGCTCCGGCGTGGCCGCGCCGGTGGTTTCGCACGCTGTCGCGAGCCCCGCCGTGACGCCCCCCGCCGTGGCGCCCCCCGTCGCCCCCGCCGTGGTGGCGCCCGTCGCCCCCGCCGTCGTCGCCCCCGCCGCCGCCCTCGTGACCCTCGCCGGCCTCGAGGTCGACGAGCGCCCGATGATCCACATGCCGGCGCCGCCCGCCACGGTCCCGCACGACGCCATCGCGCGCCGCGCCCAGGAGATCCACAACACGCGCGGCGGCACCGCGTTCGACAATTGGATCGAGGCCGAGCGCGAGCTCGGCGCGCGGTAGGGTTCTGCCGTCCCCATGTGGCTCCTCGTGGCGCTCGCCCCCGCCGCCGCCCTCGATCTCGACGGAGATGCCGTGCGGCGCGGCCACGACCGCTGCCCGTGGCGCCGGGAGACCTGGAACTACCACGACGATGACGACGGCTGCCCCGACGGCGTGACGGTGCGGATCGTCGTCATCGACGAAGGCGGTCAACCCGCCGCGGGCGCGAGGGTGAGCGTCACGTTGAATCCCCCGGCCCGTCCCGGCCCGCCGACGCCGCTCTGGTGCCCGCCGGGCAAGACGTGGGACGCGCTGAACCAGCCGTGGCGGCTGCGACACCGCTACCGGGTCGAGAGCTACCTCGCGCTCGAGGCCCGCGCGGACGACCGCGGCGTGGCCGACTTCGCGGGCGTGCGCCCTGGCGCGGATCTGACCGTCACCGTGAACGAAGGGCGCGGGCAGGGCACCGTCCAGCTCGTCACGCTTGGCGAGCACATGGTCCTGCAGGAGCTCACGCTCCATCCGCGGCCGGCACCCGGGAAGTAGCGGGTTGGCAGGCGCGAGGTGCCTGGAGGGCCGCCGGCTCGGCGGCGGGTCCGGCGCCGCTCGGGGCGCCGACCGAGGCGAAGCCGAAGCCCGGAAGGGACCGGCCCCCGGCGTCCGCGACGGGGGACGCGCCCAGAACGACGAAGGCCCCCGTCTCGCGACGAGGGCCTCCTTCTTTGACGGTCGGGGTCGGCTACCCCTCGATCTCGTCGAGCTTGCGGCGCAGGCCCTTGCGCTCCTCGCGGAGGTTGGCGGCCTCGGCGGCCTTGATGGCCTCGGTGAGGAGGCGCGCGGCGGAGGCCTTGTCTCCCCGCTCGAGATCCAGGCCGGCGAGGTGTTCGCTCGCCTGCATGACCTTGCGGAAGTCCTTGGTCTTCTGCGCGTGGGTCAGGGCCTCGCGGAAGCTGGTGGTCGCGCTGGTCTTCTCGCCGATGCGCAGGCTGGCGAGGCCCATGTGGAAGGTCAGCTCGCGGAGGAACGCGACGTCCTCGTTGTTGGCGCGCTCGCGGGCCTTCGCGAAGAGCGACAGCGCCTCGGTCGCGTGGCCGAGCTGGAGCTGGAAGTACGCGACGTTGTAGATGTCGAGCGGGACGAAGCGGTCGAACTTCAGCTCCTGGGAGAGCTGGAGCGTGCGGCTGGCCATCTGGAGGGCCGACTCGTAGTTGCGCAGCATGCCCTGGGCCTGCGCGAGGAGGGCCACGGTGGCGCGCTCGCGCTGCTTGTTCTGCAGGGCCTGCGCGATCTGCGCGACGCGCTGGAGCACGTCGGCGGCCTTGCCGGTCTGCTGGCTCATCAGGAGCGACTCGCCGTAGTGGAAGCCCGCCTCGAGCGCGAGCGGCGCGAGCCCGACGGCCCCGGCGAGCTCGTTGGACTTGCGGAAGTGCTCGGACGCCTCGGGCAGCTTCTTCGCCTTCTTGGCGATGAGGCCGCGGATGAACTCCGCGTTGGCCTGCACGGGCGGCACGTTGGCCGACTCGAGCGCCTGCCGGAGGTGATCGAGGGACGCGTTGACGTTGCCGTCGGTGAACTCGATCATCGCGAGGTGGTTCTGGAGCTCGGCGAGCTTCATCTTGTCGTCGAGCGCCGCGTACATCTTCAGCGCGTCCTTCGCGCGGTCACGGGCCCGGTACAGGTCCTGGCGGCGGTAGTCGAGGCGGCTGCCGGCAAAAAGGGTCCACGCCTCCATCGGGCGGTCCTTCTTCTCGGCGGCCCACGCCATCGCCTCGGTGATGAGCTTCTCGGTCGGGTCGACCTCGCCCGCCTGGACCATGCGGTCCACCAGGTTCATGTAGACCGTGCGGCGCATCGGGTCGGGCCAGGGCACGGCCTCGAAGTACTTGATCGTGTCCTGGGTCATGGCCCACACGTCCGGACGGTCGTTCCCGAGCGCGACGCTGCGGAGGATCATCGCGCGCTGGGGGGCGCCGTGCTCGGCGAACATGCGGAACGTCTTGACGACGAACTCGTAGCCGCGGGGCACGAGGAACTTCTCGAGGAAGCCGGCGACGCGACGGGCGAGATCGTGATCCTCGTCGGTCTGGTGCGCGTCGAGGATGGCCTGGCGCCAGATGCCCTTCTTGAACTGGTAGACCCAGGTGCCGAGGCCCTTGCTGAACTGGAGCTCGGTGAGGAGGTCGGGGCAGGCGTCGAGCAGATCGTCGACGCTGTCACGATCCAGGCCGTCCATGTCGGCCACGAGGCCGGAGGGGAAGGAGAGGCCGAGCAACGAGGCGAGGAACTGCACCCGGGGCGCGTCGGCCGCGCCGACCTGGCGGCGCTTGCCCTCCACGGCGGCTTCGGGCTCGTCGAGCTCTTCCGCGTCGGCGGCGAGGGGCGCGAGGCTCTGGAGCGTGGCGCCCTCGAGGCTGTCGTTCAGCAGATCGCGCTCGACCAGCACGTCGACCAGCTCGGCCACGTAGGCGGGGCGGCCGGCCACGATCTCGGCGATGCGGCCGGGGGCGGCGGCGGTGAGGTCCTTGCTGGTGAGGTACGCGCTGACCTCGTCGGCGCCCCAGGGCGCGATGGTCATGCGGTGGATCTCACCGGCGCGGCGCTCGAGGAAGTCGAGCAGGGGCGCGGGCATCCAGGCCTTGGCGGCGTCGGTCACCGGCTCGATGCCGAGCACCATGAGCAGCTTGCCGTTGCCCTTGCGCGCGTCGTGCAGGCCCTCGATCGCCGCGAAGGTCGACACGGAGTGGCTGTTGAACGCGTTCTGCACGTCGAACACGACGGTCATCTTGCGGCTGATGCCGCTCATGATCTCGGCGAACCCGATCACCGGGTTGTCGCGGGGGAGAGTGACCTGGAAGCTCTGCTCGCCCTCGGCGGGCACGCTCTTCTTGAGGCCCTCGATGAACGCCTGGTACCACTGCTGCACGCGCTTGCTGTGCTGCGGCATCTGGGCGTTGAGGATCATCTCGACCTTGCCGCGCAGGACGGGGTCCCGGTACAAGGCGCCGTAGAGGGCGGCGTACAGGCGGAGGAGGGTGCGGAGCCCGTCTTCCTCGTCCGTGAGGGCGGCGCGGACGACCAGCACGTCCTCGTCGTTCGGGAGGTTCCGCACGAGCTCGCCGACGGCCGCGCGCTTGCCGCCGCCGAGAGGAGCCTCGAGCACGACGGTGCGGGACTGACCGCCGCGCGCCGCGTCGAGGTGGGCCCGCAGCGCGGCGAGATCGGAGGGGCGGCAGACGAAGAGGGGGACGGACTCGGCCACACGGCCTCCGATCGGGCAAAAGAGGAAGTAGCTGCGCCGGGGGGACCGACGGCGGCGCAATGTAGGCGCCGGTAGAGGGGGTGTCAACGGCCACCTCCCGACGCGCTCGCCATGGGATGCGTGACGGTGTATGGTGCGGCCTCGCGGAGCTCGCCCGTGTTGCTGATCCTGTCGCTGATCGCCTGTACGAACTCCAAGGTCCCGGAAGACGCGGTCTTCTACAACGTCACCGTCACCGCCGAGAACATCGACGACGACGGCCTGGTGGACGAGTGCCACCCCGAAGCGACCGAGGGCTACCAGGAGTCCTTCTCCTACGCCGTGGCGTTCGAGGGCTCGTCGGCCACGCTCTACATCGGGGAGGACGTGTTCGCGCTCGGCAGCACCAGCGGCTGCACGCTGACCTACTCGACCGTCACCATCGGTGAGGACACCGAGCAGGACGGCAACGTGAAGTGGCAGCTGTTCGGCTCCGCCGAGATCGACCCCGCCGAGGGCGACGCGTGCGTGGACGGCCCGGACAGCTGGAAGGGCACCGAGTACTTCGAGATCGTGAACTCGGAAGAGGACACGCTCGAGCCCGGCTGCCAGTACGAGATGACGACGGTGGGCACGCTCGACTCGTCGGACGCATGACCGCCCCGCTCCCCGGCGCCGACGCGCTCGGGGCGCTCCGCGCGCTCATCGAACGGCGGGTCGTCGGCAAGTCGGAGGTGATCGAGCTCGCGCTCGTGTGTGTGCTGGCCGGCGGCCACCTCCTGCTGGAGGACGTGCCCGGCGTCGGCAAGACCACGCTCGGGCTCACCATCGCGCGCGCCCTCGGCGGGCGCTTCAAGCGCGTGCAGTTCACCTCCGATCTGCTCCCCTCCGACATCCTCGGCGCCACGATCCTGGATCCGCGTACCGGGGCGTTCACGTTCCGGCCGGGGCCGATCTTCGCGAACGTGGTGCTGGCGGACGAGATCAACCGCACCACGCCGCGCACCCAGTCGGCGCTGCTCGAGGCGATGAACGAGGGGCAGGTGAGCGTGGACGGCGAGACCCTCGCGCTCCCCGATCCGTTCCTGGTCATCGCGACGCAGAACCCGCACGAGTACCAGGGAACGTGGCCCCTGCCGGACTCGCAGCTCGACCGGTTCCTCGTCCGCACGTCGATGGGCTACCCCTCGCGCGAGGCCGAGCGCGCCATCCTCCGCGGCGAGGCTCGCTTCTACGAGGATGACCGGCCCATCACCGCTGGCGCCCTCGCCGCGCTCCGCGCCGAGGTGGCCGCGGTGCGCGTGCACGCCGAGCTCGAGGACTACGTGCTCGATCTCGTGGCGGCCACACGATCCTCGCCCGCCCTCGCGCGCGGCGTGTCCATCCGCGGGGCCGAGGCGCTCCTCCGCGCCGCCCGTGCGCTCGCGCGGCTGCGCGGGCGGGACTTCGTGGTGCCGGAGGACATCCGATCGCTCGCCGTGCCGGTGCTCGCGCACCGCGTGCTCCCGCGCGCCGAGACGGGAGAGGACGCCGGCGCCGCCGCGATCCGCGGCCTGCTCGCCGGGTTGACGCCGCCCGTCTGATGGCGAGCCTCCCGTCGTTTCGAGCCCCGATGCTGGGCCGTGACCGCTGGAACGCCGTCCGGCCGACCCTCGCGGGGGTGTGGTACCTGCTCGTGCTCGCGGGCCTGACGATCGGCGCCGCCAACACGGGCAACAACCTCGTGTACGTCGTGCTGGCCTCGCTCCTCGCGGTGCTCATCGTCAACAACGTGCTCGCCGAGTGGAACCTGCGCGCCCTGATCGTCCGCCGGACGCTCCCCGCCGAGCTGTTCGCCGGCGAGCCCGCCGTGGGCCGCCTCGTGCTCGAGAACCCGCGCCGCTTCGGGGGCGCCTGGCTGGTGGAGGTCGAGGAGCGCGACGGCGGCCGCGCGCGGGTGCGGTTCGGCCGCGTGGCGCCGGGGGACACCGTCGAGGAGCACGCCGCTTGGACCTTTCCGACGCGTGGCGAGGCGCGCTTCTCGTGTGTGCGTATCGCGTCCCGGTTTCCGTTCGGCCTCATCCGGCGCTGGCGTGACCTCGAGGTGCCCGGCGTGCTGCTGGTGTACCCGAAGCCGGAGCGCGGCAACGCGGCGGACGGGGGCATGGGCCTCGGAGAGGCGGCGGCGGTGCGCGCGAGCCGGGAGGGGGTCGGCGAGCTGGTGGGGATGCGGGCCTACGCCCCGGGGGATCCGGTGCGCCGCATCCACTGGCCGACCAGCGCGCGGTCCAGCGTGCCGATGGTGACGCTGCGGAGCGCGGAGGGCGGGGGCGAGGTGGTGGTGCGGCTCGGCGCCGAGGGCGAGGGCGCGATCCGCCGGGCCTGCGGCGAGGTGCTGCTGCACACGCGGCGCGGGGACGCGGTCGGCCTGGAGATCGGCGAGGAGCGCATCGCCCCGCGCACCGGCGCGGCGCAACGTCGGCGCCTCCTCACGACGCTGGCGCTGCTGCCCCCCCGGAGCCAGGGATGAAGGACGAGCGTCCGAAACGGCCCGGCGGCTGGGCGCTGGGCGGCGTCGTGGTCGCCGGCCTCGGCTCGCTCGCGCTCTCGGGGACGCCCAGCCTGTTGATCGCCGTGATCGCGGTCCTGGCGATCATCGCGCCGGCGCCGCGAATGGGGCCGAACGCATGGGCGGCGGTGCACGGCGTGATCCTGGCGATCACCGGCGTCACCGCGCTCCTCGGGCCCCCCACCTTCGCGTTCGCCATCCTCGTGGCGTGGCTGCTCGCGCATCGCACCTGGACCGGCCGCACCGGGGACGATCTGCGCGTCGCGCTGCTCCTCGCCACGCTGCTCTTGCTGCTCGGTGCGGTGTCGACCGAGACCATCCTGCTCGCGCCGCTGTTCTGCGGGTACGCGGCGCTGCTGCCGATCGCGCTGCTGCGCGCGGAGCTCCTGGACACCGGCGAGGGCGCGCCGCGCGGGCTCGAAGCGCTGGTGGGCCTCGGCGCCGCCGCGCTGACCGCGACCCTGTTCGTCGTGCTCCCCCGGCTCGACGGCGGCTTCGCGGCGCACGGCCAGAGCCTCGGCGAGCGTTTTCCCGACGACGTGACGCTCGGCGTGGAGGGCCTCACCAGTGACGACGGCGCCGAGGTGATGCGCCTGCGCGTGACCGACCCGGCGGGGTTTCCCGTGCCCGGCCCGTTCCACGTGCGCGGGCGCGCCTTCGATCGCTTCGACGGGACGCGCTGGGGGGTCGGCACCCCGGTGGAGCGGGCGGCCGACACGGCGTGGAGCCTGCGGGCGGAGGTCGAGCTCACGCCCATCGGGAGCGACGTGTTGTTCGGCATCAGCGATCTGGTGCGCATCGAGGGGATCGGCGCGCGCGCGGAGCCGGGGAGCCTGTTCACGGCCCGCTTCACCAGCCGCGTGGCGAAGTACCGCGCCTTCTCGCGGACCGTGCCCCTCGTCGCGGTCGACACGACCGACGTGCGCCCGTGGCTCCAGCTCCCCGAGGTCGATCCGCGCATCCGCCCGCTCGCGTGGACCATCGCCCCCGACGAGTCCGATCCCGCCGTGGTCGCGCGCGCCCTCTCCGACTGGCTCGAGGCCACCTACACCTACGTCGAGACACCGCCCACGCCCGACGGCGACCCCGTGGCGTGGTTCCTCTTCGACGAACACGCCGGCCACTGCGAGTACTTCGCGAGCGCCCTCGTCATGCTGCTCCGCTCGCGCGACATCCCGGCGCGGCTCGCCACGGGCTTCTACTCGGACGAGCTCGGGAACGACGGCCGGGTCGTCGTGCGGCGCGGCAACGCCCACGCCTGGGTCGAGGTGCGCACCGACGCCGGCTGGGCCACGCTCGATCCGACCCCGGCCAGCAGCATGCCCGCGGTCGACGTGAACGCGCTCGGCGCCCGCATCGACATCCTGGTCGCCGCCTGGTACCGCGAGGCGATCGAGTACGACATGAACGCGCAGTTCGAGGCGTACGGCGCGATCGGCAAGCGGGTGTTGTTCTCGGGGGACGATGCGCAGCAGAGCCCCATCCGCACGGGGTTCGTGGGCATGGTGGTGGTGGTCGGGAGCCTGATCACGGCGCTGGTCCTGCTCCGCACGGTCGTGTCCCGCATCGGCGCCCCGCTCCGGCGCGGCGGCCGGCGCGATCCGCTCGCCCGGATCTGCGCCGAGGCCCGCACGATCGTGCGTCGCCGGGGCTGGGCCCTGCCGCCCGAGCTGCCCCCGGCCGCCGCCGCAGCGTGGCTCCGCGCCCACGTGGGCGATGCCGCCGCGCCCTTCGAGCGCATCGCGGAGCTCACCTACCTGGCCCGGTACGGCGGGGCCCCGCTCGAGGCCCCCGGGGCGCCGCTCGTGGCGGAGGCGAAGGAGTGCTTGAGCGCGCTGCGGCGGATCCCCCGCCCGGACCGCGCGCGGGTGATCGCGGGGTCCGAGGCGGGTACCGGTTGACGGGGCGCCTGCTCGGGACATAGCAGTCCCCCCCGCAGGAGGTCCCCATGCTCGCCGAGCTCTCAGGATTGCCGCTCGGTGAGGTGCTCCGCCGCACCGCCGCCACGCACCCCGACCGCCCCGCCCTCCTCGGCGAGCACCGCAGCTTGACCTGGAGCGAGCTCGACGCCGAGGTCGACCGCGTGGCCGTGGCCTGGGAGGCCGCCGGCATCGGGGCCGGCGCGGTCGTGGCGTTCGTGCTCGACAAGCGGCCCGAGGTGGTCGTCGGGTTCCTCGCGTGCGCCCGCGTCGGGGCCATCTTCGTCCCGGTGAACTTCAAGCTCCAACCCGAGCAGATCGAGGATCTGTTCGAGGTGGCCGAGGTCACCGGGCTGGTGTGGGAGCCCGCGCACCAGGCGCTGGCGGATCGGCTGCGCACGCGGGTGCGGTGGGCGATGCGGGTGGACGAGCTCGATCCCGGGGCGTCCGCCGCGGGGAAGCGCCCGGCGTTCGTCGTGACCGCGGACACGCCCTGCTACTACAACTACACGAGCGGCTCTACCGGGCGGTCCAAGGGCGCGATCACGACGTCGCGCAACATCCTCGTCAACGCCGTCGCGACCGCGGAGGGGCTCGGGTTCGCCGCGGACGATGTGTACCTGGGCATGTTCTCCGTGTTCGCGCACCCGCACGAGCTGTTCCACCGCTCGATCCTCTACGGCGGCGCGTTCGTCGTCGTCGACTCGTTGAGCCCCCGCCACATCGCCGAGACCATCCAGCGGTTCCGCGTCACGTGGATGATGGCGGTCCCGAGCTTCTACGAGATGTTGTTGGACTTCCAGGAGGGGTCCCAGCTCGATCTCGGCTCCCTCCGCGTGCTCGAGGCCGGCGGCGCCTACGTGTCGCCCGCCACGTTGGAGCGCATGGAGGGGGCGTTCACGGCGCGGTTCCTGCCGGTGTGGGGGAGCACGGAGACCACCGGGGTCGGCCTCGGCATGCTCGCGGACGGGCCGCGGCGCCCGGGCTCCACCGGCAAGCCCATCCCCGGCTACACGATGCGCGTGGTGGGCGAGGACGGCGCCGATGCCCCCGTCGGCGAGGTGGGCGAGCTGTGGATGAAGGGGGACGCCCTGGCGCTCGGCTACGTGAACCAGCCCGAGGAGACCGCCGCCCAGTTCCACGACGGGTGGTACGCCACGCGGGATCTGGTGTACGTCGACTCCGACGGGTTCGTGTACTTCTCCGGGCGCCGCAGCGAGATGCTCAAGATCGGCGGCATTCGCGTGTTCCCGCTCGAGATCGAGCAGGTCCTGGCGGTGCACCCCGACGTGCGCAACGTCGTGGTCGTGCGCGCGGAGGAGCGGCTGCGCGGCGAGGTGGCCCGCGCGATCGTGCAGGTGGCGCCGGGCTCGACGCTCACCGTGCGCGCGTTGCAGCGCTGGTGCCGGGAGCGCCTGGCCTCCTACAAGGTGCCGCGCATCGTCGAGTTCTGGCGGGCCATCCCGACGCTGCCGAACGGGAAGGTCGACAAGAAGGCGGTGGTGCTGGTGCCGGTCGACGCGACGCGGGACGAGCGATGAAGGCCTCCCTGCTCGTCAAGGATCTCGGAGGCTTGTTCCTGTACTACCCGGGCCAGGCGCTGGTGAACCGGGTGCCGCGCGGCGCGTTGGTGCGGGCGGCGGGCGTGGGTGGCCGCGTCGTGCGGCGGCTCGGGGACGCGGACATGCGCGACGAGCTGATGCGCATCTACGCGGGGCGGCCGATGCCGCGCCCGGCGGACGAGATCCTCGCCGATGCGTACCGCCTCACGATGTTCAACGAGCTCGAGGTGCTCAAGTACCCCTGGTTGGATCCGAGCACGATCGACAGCACGTGTGTCATCGAGGGGCGCGAGCACCTCGACGCGGCGCGCGCCCGCGGCAAGGGCGCCATCGTGCTCATCGGGCACTTCGGCGCCAACCAGATGATCATGCCGGCCCTCGGCCACGTCGGGTATCCGATGAACCAGCTCTCCGCGCCGCCGCCGGTGTGGGCGGAGATCCTCGCGGACACGCGCACCACGCCGCTGTGGCGCAAGATCCTGGCGCGTCGGTGGGAGCTGGAGAAGCGCCTCCCGGTCAATCACATCAACGTCTTCCGGTTCCTGCGCCCCGCGTTCGAGTGCCTGGCCCGCAACGAGGTGCTGGGTCTCGCGTTCGACGGCGGCGGCGGCAAGAAGTGGGTCGAGGTCGACTTTCTCGGGCGCCGCGCCAACCTCTCGGTGCAACCCGCACAGATCTGGAAGAAGACCGGCGCCGCGCTGCTCCCCACCTACGTGTACCGGGCCCCCGGCGAGGCGCGCCACCGCGTGGTCATCACCGAGGCCTTGGGTTGGCAAGGCACGGTGGAGAAGAGCTACCAGGCGTTCGTGGACCGCTTCCAGGGGTGGGTCTACCAGTGGCCGGAGCAATACCTGCACTTCCTCGCGATGCGCCGCAAGGTCCGGGCGACGGATGTGACCCCGTTGTTCCAGGACTATCCGCCGGCGGTGGGCCAGCTCTCCCCAGCGGAGGCCGAGGAGCGCCTCAAGAAGGCCGGCGAGTGGCGGGACGTCGGAGAGTAGGTCGGAGACCAGGTCGGGAGAGTAGGGGGTGTCACGCCGTGGTCACCGATTGGCGGCGACCGCGGCGAGGTTCGTCAGCGCCGCGCGCGACCCGCGCACCTGGAGAAAACGCACCACGAAGGGAAGGAGTCGCGCGAGCCACGTGCCGGGCCGGCTCCACGCGGTCAGGGACACCTCGACCTCGCCGGTGGCGCGCCGGGTGACCGCGAAGGTCTCTTCGCCCAGCTCGGGGTGCCCGCGCAACGTTCGGTAGGTGAACCCGGCGCGCCAGCCGCCCGCGTCGGGGCCGTCGAACACCGCGACCACACGCGCCGCGAAGAACAGGTGCACCAGGCCGAGGCCGCGGTAGCGGATGCCGACGGTGTCCCCCACGTGGACCGGCGCGCGGCGCAGCACACCGGCGATGACGCTGTCCGGGAAGATCCGGTACCCGAGGATCGCGTCGGCCGCGCGGCGATAGGGGCCGTCCGCGGCGGGGGCGCCTTGGGGCTCGTGCCCGATCCGTCGCGTGTACACGTCCCGCTTGTCCCCGGGAGCGGGCCCGAGCGCCACGGTGTCGTGGAAGGGCCGCGCCTCCCAACGCGCGAGGTGCGCGGCCATGGTCGGCAGGAGCAGGTCCATGCCCGCCCCTATCCCATCCGTCACCCCGCGCCGGGGCCCCCGGTGTAGCCGCGGTCGTTGCGCGAGCCGTCTGGATCCGCCCACGTGCGGTAGTCGCGCGGGCCCGCGCCGTCCTCCGGGCCGCTGTCGACCGCGGGGGAGGCGGGATCGAGCGTGAGCAGGTCGTTCGTGGCGTCGCCGTCGTCCGACCAGGTGGTGAAGAGCGGGTCGTCGACGCGGTTGCCGTTGTCGTCCGAGTAGGCGCCGAGCTCCAGGTCCTCGCCAGCGTTGCCGTAGGCGAGCGTGTACGCGACGGAGGCGCCGGAGTCGTAGGAGGTCCACACGCCGTTGGAGCCGCCCGACCACGCCACGATGTTCGAGCCGACGTAGAGCGAGGCGCCAAAGTCGGTGCGGACGTAGAGCCCGCCGCCGTAGCCGCCCGCGTCGTTGCCGACGATCGTGTTGTTGGCGACCACGAGCCCGAGCGGGACCCCGGTCACCGCGAGGCCGCCGCCCTCGTCGTCGGCCGCGTTGCCGACCACGAGCAGGTTGCGGAGGGTGCCGGTCGTGTCGTCGTCGATGTAGATGGCCCCGCCCTGCTCGCCGGCGGCGTTGTCGCGGAACGTGGCGCCTTCGATGTCGGCGCTCCCGCCCCGCACGAGCACGGCGCCGCCCGCCTCTTCGCTGGCGTTCGCGACGAACGACGCGTTGTCGACCAGGAGGGTGGACTGCTGCGCGAGCACGGCGCCGCCGGCCTTGGCGTCGTTCCACCCCCACCAGCTCCCGACGTCGGTGAGGGTCCCGTTCCAGGCGTACACCGCGCCGCCGTCGTTGACCGCGGAGTTGCCCTCCAGCGCGCACCCGTTCAACGCCACGGTGCCGTTCTCGATCGCGATCGCGCCGCCGTCCTGGGTGGTGGCGTTGTCGACGAGGCGCACGTGCGTGAGCGAGGCCGATCCGCCGTACACGTAGAGGGCGCCGCCGTCTCCGAGGGTGCCGCGGGCTCCCGACAGCGTCAGCGTCTCGAGGGTCAGCCGGCCCTCGGTGCCGACGGAGAAGGCGCGTGCGCCGGGCGGCGGGGTGATCTCCACGTCGGACGCGTCGTCCACGGCGCCGCGCAGCGTGAGCGCGCCCTCGTCCAGCGTGACGTTCGCCATGTGCGTGCCGGGGAGGAGCACCACGGTGCGGCACCGGGCGTCCAGGTTGTCGAGCGCGGCGGCGATCGTGGCGAAGGGCGCCGCCGCGGTGCCGTCCGCCACCTGGTCCGCGTCTGGCGCGACGAGGAGCGGGAAGGCTGCGGGATCGGTGTCGTCACAGTCCCCGGCGGCGTCGCAGGGGGAATGGCCGTCGCCGTCCAGGTCGAGGTCGTCCGCGGCGCCGGAGCAGTCCTGGTCGACCCCGTCGCAGGTCTCGGCCACGCCGGGGTGCACGGCGGCGTCGGCATCGTCACAGTCGCCCTGCTCCTCCGTGAGGCCGTCGCCGTCGTCGTCCACGGTCGGGTCCGTGGGGGGCGCCGAGTCCACCTCGCCGCCGGTGTCCGTGTCTACCAGGCCGTCCACGCCCGTCGCGCTCAGCGGCACCACGATCACGGGCTCGTCGGGGTCGTCCGAGCGGATCTCGAGCTGGGTCGAGCTGGCCCCTTCGACCAGCGGCGCGAAGGTGACCTCCACCACCGAGGTGGCGCCGGCGAACAAATCGGCGGTGTCGACGCTGGCCAGGGACCACGCGCGGATGGAGCCGTTCGCGAGGGTGATCCCCTTGAACGTCGCGATGCCGGGGCCCTGGTTGATGATGGTGACCTCAGCGGTCGCCACGCCGCCGAGCGCCACGTCGCCGAGGTCGAGCGAGGCGGGAGACACCTCGACCGAGGGCGTGTCCCCCTCGGCAACACACCCCAGCAGCACGAGCAGGGGGAGACAGCGGAGCGAGGGCATGGCATCTCCCAATGGAAGCGAGTGGCAGGGGGTGCGTCCGCGTGGCAGGAATCCACGCGAACATGCGTCTGGCATATAGTGTGGGTCGATGTCGGCGTCGAACCAACGCGCACGCCGATTCGGACGGAAAGCGACGATGTCAACCGCGTTGTGTTGGTGTGTAACAGCTTCGTTCAGTCACGGGCGGGGAGGGGGCCGCCGCGAGCGCGACACGGGCCGCGCGCCGCGCTAAACAGGCCGGCCTGGAGGCATACATGGCGACGTTGATCGACGGCAAGGAAGGGCTCCTCTCCTTGAGCGGAACCCAGCTCGGAAGCTCGGAGTGGACCACGATGACCTACGAGCGCATCGTCGCGTTCGCGGGCGCCACCGGGGACCACCAGTGGATCCACGTCGATCGCGAGCGCATCGCCAAGGAGTCGCCCTACGGCGCGCCCATCGCGCACGGCTACCTCACGCTGGCGCTGGTCGCCGGGCACTTCTTCGACGTGCTCGAGCTCGGCGGCTTCGCGATGATCATCAACTACGGCGCGAACAAGGTCCGCTTCCCCTCGCCGCTCAAGGAGGGGGACCGTTACCGCCTCTCCCTGGCCCTGGGCGAGGTCAAGGAGGCCGGCGGCTGGTACGAGGCGATCTTCCTCGCGACCATCGAGATCGAGGGCGCGAAGAAGCCGGCGTGTGTCGCGGAGTGTGTCTACCGCCTGCAGCCGGCCGCATAGAGACGGCAGCGTAGAGGGGCGCGGTCGGGTCGGACGATCCGTGTCTCCGGGCGTTGCGGGGCGGAGCCCCGCCCCAGGAGGACGCGTGGCTCGCATTCCCCCGAACGCTTCTAGAAGTCGTCCTTCTTGATCGCCTTGGTCATGTCCTTGATGTAGGACGGCACGATGCTGAACCAGTAGTTGCGGTAGCCGCTGCCGCCGGGCTTCTTGCACACGCGCTCGGTCGAGATGACGGTCTTCTTCTCGAGCTGGATGAAGGTCGGCCACGCGCAGACCTCCTTGTCGGGGCCCGAGAAGCGGTCCATCACGAACACCAGCCCGATGCCCTTCTTGGTCTTGACCTTGTACTTCTTGACCATGTCCGTGATGACGGTCTGGTTCAGCTCGACCGGCGTGTTCTTGGCGTCGTAGATGGACTCGAAGAACGCGTCGCCCTTGCGCTGGGTCTGGCCGGAGGGCGTGGGGAGGTCGACCAGGATCTCGCGCTGAAGCGCCTTCTCGATGTCCTCGACGTGGCTGTTCACCGCCATCGCGTTCCAATCGGCGATGAGCAGGTCCCACGCGTCCTTGGGCTTCTTGAAGCGCGTCACCACGTCGCCGAGGCCGCCGCCCGGATCCCAGAACACGCGCTCCTCGGGGTCGTCGAAGGTCTCCGGCGTGAAGATGCGGACGCGGGAGAAGTCGAGGCCGAGCCACACCATCTCCGGGGCGGACTGGAGCTGGCTGGTGAGCTGGCCGGCGGACGCCTCTGACGACGAGCCCGTCAGCGCGAGGACGAAGAGGGAAAGGAACCACATGGGAGGCGGATCTCCGCGGCTTGGAGCCGGGCCGAGAGGGGGGGCCCTGCGAGGGCGCGCGACGATAGCCCGGCCCGAGGCGATCGGCGACTTGTACCCGCAGTACCCGCGTGGCGCGGCGGCACTACCTTTGCTCGCGTGGAGGAAGCATGGCCGAAACAAAGGTCCTCGAGCGCCCGCCCCAGAAGCAGGCGCCGCCCGGCAAGGAGAGCTTGATGCATCCGGAGCCCGTGGCGCGTCGCAAGCGCCGGGCCAGTGGCAAGCTCGAGGGGAAGGTGGCGATCGTCACCGGCGGGGACAGCGGCATCGGGCGCGCCGTGTCCGTGATGTTCGCGGAGGAGGGCGCCGACGTGGCGATCGTGTACCGCCAGTCCCATGACGACGCGAACGAGACGCGGCGGATGGTGACGGGGGAGGGCCGCCGCTGCATCACGATCGCGGGGGATCTCGGCGATCCCGCCTTCTGCCAGCAGGTCGTGGACCGCGTGATGGGCGAGCTCGGCCACCTCGACGTCCTCGTGAACAACGCGGCCGAGCAGCACGTGGTCGACACGCCCGAGGACATCCCGACCGAGCAGATCGAGCGCACGTTCCGCACCAACATCTTCTCGATGTTCTACCTGACGAAGGCGGCGCTTCCCCACATGGAGTGCGGCTCCGCGATCATCAACACCACCTCGATCACGGCGTGGCGCGGCAGTGAGCACCTGCTCGACTACTCGGCCACCAAGGGCGCGATCGTGTCGTTCACCCGGTCGCTCGCGCGCATGGTCGCCGACCGCGGCATCCGCGTGAACGGCGTGGCGCCGGGCCCCATCTGGACGCCGCTCATCCCGTCGACGTTCCCGCCCGAGGCGATCCCGGACTTCGGCAAGGACACGCTGCTCAAGCGGCCCGGGGAGCCCGCCGAGGTCGCGCCCTGCTACGTGTTCCTCGCCTCGGAGGACGCGTCCTACATGACGGGGCAGTTCCTGCACCCGAACGGCGGCGAGATCGCGGGGACGTAGCCCCGGAACTCAGCGCCGGGTCAACCCGTGTCGACCGCGTCCAGCCGCTCGCGGAGGAACGAGAACGAGCGCGTCTCCCCGTCGCGCTCGACCTCGAGCACTACGCGGCTGCCCTCGCGCCCGGTGCCGAGGGTGATGAACGCGTCGTCCGTCAGCCCGGCGGTTGACTCGCCGTCGACCGACGTGATGATGTCGCCGACCTCCAGCCCGGCCTCCTCCGCGGGAGTGCCCGGGTGGATCATGTTCACCCGGGCGCCGCGGTCGCGCAGCATGCGGAAGGCGATGCCCATCCCGGCGATCGGCGCGTCATCCACCACCAGCTCGAGCCCACGCGCGTCGAACGCGGTCACGACGATCGGCTCGCTGCGGCGGGTGAGGATCCCGTCCTGGTAGAGCGCGCGCACGCTGCACGAGGCCGCGCCCGCGTACCCCACGAAGGCACCGCCCTCGGAGGTGTAGACCCGCTGGCCACATACGTACACGCTGGTGCCCGCGATCGGCTTGCCGTCGAGGTTCTGGACGGACCCGGTCACGCGCCAGCCCTCGGCGCCGAGGGTGCAGGTCTCCACGTCCCCGGGCTCGGCGTCGAGGCGGCCGAGCTGCACGGCGGCGGACTCGTCCAGCCGCCAGTAGATGCTCCACGCCCCCGCGGGGAGGCGCAGGGACAGGTCGCTGCCGCTCTTGCGCACGTCGCCGTCGCCCACGCCCATCGCCACGAGGGTGCCGGGCGAACCCTCCCCGTCGAACTGGCAGCGGACGACCACGTCGTCGTCCTCCTGGCGGGTGACGCGGCGCTCGTCCGGCTCGCCGAGGTCACGCCCGGCGAGCACCTGCGGCACCTTGCGGCCCCCGAACGTGCGCGTCAGCGGGCTCTTCTTCACGCTCGCGGCGAGCCAGAGCCCGAAGGTCAGCAGCAGCAACAGGGCGCCGACGGCGATCCACACAGGTCGCGTGCGGAGCTTCGAGCCGGCGGGCTCGCTCATGCCGATCCTCCCTCGTCCGGAACTATAGCGGCTCGACCTCGTACAGCACCATGCCCGGGTTCTCGCGCAAGGCGTACTGCAGCGGCCAGATGCTCTCGGAGAGCACGACGGGCCGCCCGTGGCGGTCCTCGACCACGTTGTAGTCGCGGCGCGCCATCATCCACGCGAGGCCCTTGGGATCGCCGCCGATCCAGCGGGCGAAGCGGAAGGGGCTCGGGTCGAGCACGGCCTTGACGTTGTACTCGGTCTCCAGGCGGGACAGGAGCACCTCGAACTGGAGCTGCCCGACCGCGCCCAGGTACGGATCCTGCTCGCCGATGTCGGGGCGGATGAACAGCTGGATCGCGCCCTCTTGCGAGAGCTGGGTGAGCCCCGCGACGAGGTGCTTGCGCTTCAGAGGGTCCTTGAGCTTCACGCGGCCGAAGTGTTCGGGCGCGAAGCGGGGGATGCCTTCGTAGGCGATGGGCTCGCCGACGTAGAGCGTGTCGCCGATGCGGAGCTGGCCGGGATCGAACAGACCCACGACGTCGCCGGGCCACGCCTCCTCCACCAGCACGCGCTCCTGGGCGAGGAAGCTGTGGGGTTTGGAGAGCCGCACGGTGTCGCCGGTGCGCTGCACCTTCACGTCCATCCCGCGCTCGAACCGCCCGGACTGCACGCGCAGGAACGCCACGCGGTCCCGGTGCCGCGGGTTCATGTTCGCCTGGATCTTGAAGATGAAGCCCGTGAAGCTCGGATCCTCCGGCATCCGCGGCGTGCCCGTGCAGGCGCGCGGGCGGGGGCCGGGGGCCATGTCCACCATGGCTTCGAGGAAGGGCTGGACGCCGAAGTTGGTCATGGCGGAGCCGAAGAACACCGGGGTCTGCTTGCCCGCGAGGAACTTGGCCTGGTCGTAGGTTTCCCCGGCGCCGTTGAGAAGATCGAGCTCGTCGATCAGCTGGAGCGCGAGGTTCTCGGGGAGATCCTCGGGGCGGACGCGCTGCTGGTCGACAAGATCGACGCCGCGGTTTCCGCCGGTGAACCGCAACACGTCCCCCGTGCTGCGCTCGGCCACGCCGATGAACTCCTTGCCGCTGCCGACCGGCCAGTTCACCGCGGCGCACTGGATGCCGAGGGCGGCGCCCACGTCGTCCAGGAGCTGCAGGGGCTCGATGCCCTCGCGGTCACACTTGTTGATGAGCGTGAGGACGGGGATGCCGCGCAGGCGACACACGTCGAACAACTTGCGCGTGCGCTCCTCGACGCCCTTCGCGTTGTCGATGAGCATGACCGCGCAGTCGACCGCCGCGAGCACGCGGTAGGTGTCCTCGGAGAAGTCGGCGTGGCCCGGCGTGTCGAGCAGGTTCAGCCGCTTGCCCCGGTAGTCGAACTGGAGAACGGACGACGTGATCGAGATGCCGCGCTCCTTCTCCATCGCCATCCAGTCGGAGACCGCGTGCCGGCTGGCCTTGCGCGACTTGACCGCGCCCGCCATGTGGATCGCGCCGCCGTAGAGCAGCAGCTTCTCCGTGAGCGTGGTCTTCCCGGCGTCCGGGTGGGAGATGATCGCGAACGTGCGGCGCCGCGCCGCCTCGGTGGCGAGCTGCTCGGTGGCGGTGCTCGACTCGGCGAGGCCCGTATTTGTAGTTGGAGTGTCCATCGTGCGGCGGGCTAACCGGTAACGGGGGGCGCCGCGCCCCCGCCGAGAGACTTCGCCCGGGCACCGCGCGGGTGGCCCTCGCGCGGCATCACCCGATTAGGAGGGGCTTTGATGCGTCCGCCCCTCCGTCCGCTCGCCCGGTTCGGCCTCCTCTTCGGCGCCGCCGCCGGCTCGGCGGAGGTCGCCCTGCGCGCCACGCCCCGGCAGGGCCTCGGCCTGGCGGACCTCACCACGTGGCTCGCCGCCTCGATCGGCCTCGGCGCCACCTTCGGCCTCGCTCTCGCCGGCGCCGCGTGGATCGTGGGCCGCCGCAGCTACGGGCTCGTGCTCGCCGGCCTGCTCGGGCTGCACGCGGCGGTCAACTACCGCTTCGAGGTGGTGCTCAACAACTTCGTGCGCGACCCGCGCGTGTGGGGCGGCCTCGGCGCCGTGCTCGTCGTGGCGCTGCTGGTCGGCCTCGCCGCCGACCGGTGGTTGGTCCGGGTGCAGCGCCCGCTCCGCTTCCTCCTCCTCGGCCTGCTCGTCGGCGGCGCCGGGCTGACCTTCGTCCGGGCCGGTGGGGCCCAGGGGCGCGCGGGCCCGCGGCCGAAGGTGCTCGTGATCAGCCTGGACACGACGCGGCCGGACCACCTCTCTCCTTACGGCCACACGATCGACACCCCGGTCCTCGCGCGCCTTGCCCGCGAGGGCGTCGTGTTCGACCAGGCGATCGCCGCCGCGCCCATCACGGAGCCGAGCCACCTCGCGATGTTCACCGGGCGGCCGCCGCTGGTCACCGGCGTGGTCAGCAACGGCACCAACCTGGGCGACCGCCCCGAGCTGCTCTGGCGCACGCTCCAGACCGAGGGCTACCTGACGGCCGGCTTCGTGGCCGGCTTTCCCCTCCACGGAAAGTACGGCTGGGCGCAGGGGATGAACGTCTACGACGACGACTTCGGCGCTGTCGCGGGCCTCCAGAACCTCGGGCTCGTCAAGGCGTACAACCAGGTGGCGCTCAAGGAGCACGCGTTGCGCGAGCGGCCCGCCGCCGGGGTGCTCGCGCGCGCCGTGCCCTGGCTCGAGCAGCACCGCGACACCCAGTTCTTTGCCTTCGTGCACCTGTACGACGCGCACGGCCCCTACGATCAGCCCACCAACGCGGCCCTCGGGCCCGCCCCCACAGACGCCCCCGCGCTGCCGCTCCCGCCGTATTGGCCCGCCCCCGACCGTCGCATCACCAGCCCCGAGTGGCTCACGCGCGCCTACGACAACGAGCTGGTCGCGGTCGACACCGCGGTGGGCCGTCTCCTCGATGCGCTCGGCCCCCGCCTCGACGAGACCATCGTGATGGTCACCGCCGACCACGGCGAGTCCCTCACCGAGCACGGCTACCTGTTCGACCACGGCGACAACCTGCACGACCCCTCGCTGCGCGTGCCGTGGATCGTGCGGTTCCCTCCCATCGCGAAGGCGGGCGCGCGTGTGCCCTGCCAGGTCGGCGGCGTGGATCTGGCGCCCACCGTGCTCGATCTGGTCGGCCTCACCGATCCGTTCGAGCGCGAGGGCCTCTCGCGGGTGGCCGAGCTCCGCGGCGGCGACTGTCGTGAGCGGCCGGTGTATTCGAGCACCGTCGCCGGGCGCCTCGTGGCCGACCCGCCGACCGACCACGCGCTGCGCGGCCAGGGGCGCAAGCTCATCCGGCACGAGGGCGGCGGGGCCGAGCTCTACGATCTCGCAACCGATCCCGGCGAGACCGTGAACCTCGCGCCCAACGAGGTGTCCGAGGCCATGTCGGCGCTCCTCGACGCGCGGGTGGCCGGCGCGTCGGTCACCAGCCCGGAGCTCGATCCGGAGACCGCCGCCATGCTCCAGGCCCTCGGCTACACGGATGGACCCGCGCAATGAAGGACGAGCTCGACTTCCCCGACACCCCCGAGCCGAGCGTCGTGTTCCGCGTCGCGACGATCGGCGCCGCCACCGGTGCGCTCGCGGGCGGCATCGAGGGCCTGGGCCTCGTGATGGGCGCCAAGATCGTGCTCGGCGCGGGCGCCGCCGCCGCGCTCGTCGCGACCACCGTGGCGCTCGACGCCGCGCTCGCCTTCGGGCTCGGCCTGGTCGCCGGCGTGATCGTGGCGGTGCCGGGCCGGCGCATCCTCCACTGGAAGCGGCTGCGCGCGGGCGCCGCGCTCACGGTGTTGTTCCTCGCGTTGTTCTTCCTCGCGCCGCTCGCGCGGGAGTTGTGGGTCCTCCAGGACCGCCGCGTGCCCGCGGCCGGCATGATCGCGCTCGCGGCCATCGTCGCGTCGACCTTCTGGTTCAACGCCGGCTACTGGCTGCGTCGCGAGAGCATCGGCGCCGGGCCGGTCATCGGGTGGCGGGTGTACGCGCCGGCGCTCGGGCTCTTCTTCGCGGTCGTCGCCGCGGGGATCAGCGGGCCGCCGCCCGGCCCCACCCGGACGCCGTCCGAGGGCTCCCGCAGCGTGGTGCTCGTCACCATCGACACGCTGCGCCGCGACCATGTCGGCGCCTACGGAAGCGTCGCGAACACGCCCGTGCTCGACAAGCTCGCGCGGGAGGGCGTGCTCTTCGAGGACGCGATCACGCCCACGCCCGAAACGGCCCCCTCACACGCCTCGATGCTCACCGGGCGCCACCCGGTCGAGCACAAGGTCATCGCGAACGGCATCCCGCTCAGGAACGGGTACCTCACCGTCACCGAGCAGCTCGCCATCAGCGGCTACCGCACCGGCGCGTTCGTCTCGTCGTTCGCCGCCGGCAGCACGACCGGCCTCGGCCAGGGCTTCCAGGTCTACGACGACGAGTTCTCGCCCGCCGTCCGCGGCATCGCCCGCGCCCGCGTCGCCCGCCTCGGGTTGCCGCTGCTGCTGCGCTTCGGCGACCCCGCGGCCTTCCCGTGGCTGCTGGAGCGCGCCGCGCCCACCACCATCACCAACGCGCTCGGCTGGGTCGGCGCCGGCGAGGGGCCGTTCTTCTTGTGGGTGCACCTGTTCGAGCCGCACGCGCCCTACGAGGCCCGCGGGGCCGCTGTTTCCGGTGGGGCGGGCGCTCCAGGGGGTGTCGACCACCGCGCGATCCTCGCGCAGGAGCCCGGCTACGTCTACACGGCCGCCGAGGAGACCGCGCTGCGGGATCTCTACCGCCAGGAGGTCGAGTACACCGACACCCAGGTCGGCGTGCTCCTCGAGGGGTTGAAGAGCACCGTCGGCCTCGAGAACGTGCTGGTCCTCGTGGTGGCCGACCACGGCGAGAGCCTGGGCGAGCACGGCATCAAGTTCAACCACCACGGCCTGTACGACGAGGTGCTGCGTGTGCCGCTCATCGCGTGGGCCGGCCCGGTGCCCGGCCTGGAGCCGAACTTCCCGCCCGGCACGCGCGTGGCCCGCCAGGTCAACGTCGGCGATGTCGCCAACACCCTCCTCGAATTCTCCGGCGTCCCCCTCCTCTCCGGCACCAACTCCCTGCCGCTCCTCTCGCTCGCGCGCGGCGCCGACGTGCCCGCCACCCCCGTGCACCTGCTCGGCCGCTCCACGGGCTCCCTCCGCGCCGGCCAGCTCTACGGGGTCCGCGATCCGCGCGGCTTCAAGTTCATCGAGCGGGACGACGGCGCCGAGCTCTACGATCTGGGGCTCGATCCGGGCGAGCTCGTCGACATCTCCGCCGATCAGCCCGCCGCGATCACCAGCGGCAAGGCGAACGCGGCGCAGCTCCGCGAGCAGGTGGGGGAGGTCGAGGCCTCCACCAGCGAGATGTTGAAGGCGCTCGGATACCAGGAGTGAGCTCCGGATCACCCTGGTCGACCCGCCGCCCGGCCCTCGTCGCCCTCGCCCTCTTCGTCGTGTTCGCGATCCTGTTCGCGCCCGACGCGGCCACGGGCAGCGGCGTGTTCTGGCACCACGACTTCCGCCACCACCACTACCCGTGGCGTGCCTGGGCCGCGGGCGTGTGGGCCAGCGGGGAGGTGCCGTGGTGGGCCGCCGGCGCCGGCAACGGCTTCCCGCTGCTCGCGGAAGGGGAGGGGGGCTTCCTCTACCCGCCCACCATGCTGCTGTTCGTGCTCCTACCCGACGCGCTCGCGCTGAACTGGAGCGTGCTCGGCCACCAGGTGCTCGCGGCCATGGGCGTCTGGGCGTTCCTGCGGGCGCGCGGGCTGCGCGGCGCCGCGCCGCTCGTCGGCGGCCTCGCCTACGCCTGGTCGGGGTTCCTCGTCTCGCACACGCTCTACCTGGGCATGCAGAACGCGGCGGCCTGGGTCGGGTGGGCGCTCCTCGGCGCCACCCCGCGCGCGGATGGGCGGGGGCGCTGGTGGCTCGTGGCCCTCTCCATCGGGATGATGGGGCTCGCCGGCCACCCGCAGATCGCCGCGTTCGTGGGGCTCGGCCTCGCCGTCCACGCGCTCGCGACCCTGCGCGGCCGCGCGCTCCTCGCCTGGGGCGCCGCGGCCGGTCTCGGCGGCGTCATCGCGGCGCCGCAGCTGCTCGCCACGCTCGAGCTCGTGCGGTTCTCCGGTCGCGACGGGGGCGTCGCGGCGGCGTTCGCACGCATCGGTGCCATGCCGGTCCAGGAGCTCGTCGGCGCCGTGCTCCCGTACGCGTTCGGGTTCGACCGCCCCGCCGACATCGACCAGACCTACTACCACCGCGGCACCGGGTACTGGGGCGGGGGGGTGAACCACTGGGAGATGTGTTTCTACCTCGGGATCCCCGTGGTGTGCCTCGCGCTCGCGGGCGCCCGGCGCTCCAAGGGGTGGGTCGTGGCCGGTATCGTCGCGACCGTGCTGATGCTCGGAGGCCCCGCCTGGGACCTCGTGCGCCTCCTCCCCGGCTTCGACGGCTTCCGCTTCCCCGCCCGCTTCGCGCTCCTGTTGACGCTCGTGGCGGCCGTCCTCGCCGCCCACGGGGTCGAGCGGCTCCGCACCGCGCGCCGGCCCGCGATCGTCGTGACCCGCCTGCGCATGGCGGCCGCGGCGTTCCCGCTCCTCACGGGCCTCGCCTACGCCGGCCTCCATACGTTCGAGGCCCCCATCCTGGGCATCGGCGAGGGCTTCTTCCTCGCCCAGACCCGGTTGCCGCCGCCGCCCGAGGGCTTCGATCCCGGTCCGCTCGCCCGCGCCGCGCTCCCGGCCCCCGAGCTCGAAGACGCCGCCCAGGTGCCCAACAAGGTCCGCCGCATCCTCACGGATCTGCGCGCCAGCACGGCGCCCACGTCGCCGCGCGTGTGGATCCCCGTCCTGCTGCTGCTCGCCGCGTCGTTCGCCGTGCGGCGCCCGTGGCTCTGGGGCGCGCTCGTCGCTTTCGAGCTCTGGCGCTTCGGCCACGACTACCACCCGCGCGTGCCCGCCGCCGAGGTCGAGGTGCGCCCCGCCTGGCTCGGCGAGGGCATGACCGAGCCCGGCGGCCCCCGCCTCACCGTGCTCGATCGTCGGGTCGCGCCCGCGCTCGACACCGCGCTCGGCACCGCCAGCCTCGGCCTGCTCTGGGGCACGAGCGACGTAGTCCTGCCCAGCCCGCTCCTCCTCGTCCGCAACGAAGCGATGCTCGCCCTCGCGGGCCTCGACGTAGGCGATCGCGGCCCCGTCAAGGTGCGCCGTTACCTCGCGAACATCGGCATCGCCCGGCGGCTCGGAGTGCGCTGGATCGCCACCACCCACGAGCTCCCCGGCCTCACCCAGCTCGTGCGCGGCCCCGTCAACGTGTACCTCGACCCCGGCGCGCTCCCCCGGGTCCGCGTCGTGACCTGTGCGCGCTCGTCCGCCTCCGTCGACGACGCCTTCACCCGCGTCGCCACCACCGATCCCCTCGACGAGGTCGTGGTCGAGGGCGTCGGCGAGGACCGCGGGTGTGCGGCCCGCCCGGTCGCGTCGGACGAGGGGTCTCCTGGGGGCGGGGCGCCGCCCCGCAACGAGCCTGTGAAGCAATCCCCCCTTGGGGAGTCTGGGGAGAAACCGGAGAGCCCGACGGGGGCGGCTTCCGGCGCGGTGCGGCCCGGGTGGCCCGGTGGGGCCCCCTTGGGGGGGACCGGGACGGGTCCCGGGACGCGGTTCTCTGCGCCGGGAGCCGTGCCCGGCGGGACGGGGGGATTGCTTCACAGGCTCAACGCCCCGCCGGTGGGTGCGGGGCACCCCCCGGACCCCCCCCAGCCCGGGATCGATGTGACGCGCGGGGCCGGGGAAGGCACCGACACCGAGACCCGTGGCGCGGCGATGGCGACGCCCGGCGCGAGCCTCCCCCCGCCCGCCACGGTGGTCGCCTACGCCGATCGCGAGGTCACCGTGCGTGCCTCCGGCCCCGGCACCCTCGTGCTCGCGGACACGTGGTATCCGCGCTGGACCGCCACCGTGGACGGCGTCGCGACCGAGATCCTGCGCGCCGACGTGACTGTCCGCGCCGTGCCGCTGTCCGAGGGGGAGCACACAGTCGTGTTCCGGTTCGATCCGGGCGTGCCGGGGGTGGCGTTGTGGCTCGCGGTCGGGGTGTTGGCGGGGGTGGTGGCGGTGGGGGTGCGCGAGGGGCGGCGGGCGTGATGGGGCCGGAGCGGTGGGCGCGGGTCCTCGTGGCCGCGGTTCCCGGGCTCGCCGGCGTGTGCATGGGGACCCTGTTCGTGGCGGGCCTCGGCGCCGAGGTCGAAGGCCCGCCCGTCGCCCGCTGGCTCATCCGGGGATCTTCGGGGTGTCTGTTCGGCGGCGCCGCGGCGTGGTTGCTCGCCCTCGCCGTCGAGACGCTCCGCGGCCGACGTCCCGCCAACGTTCCCGCGGCGCTGCTGGCCCGCTGCGTCGGGTGTGGCCTCCCAGACCCCGTGCCCGGCACGCCTCCCGCGCGCTGCCCGCTCTGCGGCCAGCCGTCGGACGCGCGCGCGGCCGGGTGGGCCTGCACCCGCGAGCCACTCGGCGAGTTGTTCGTCGTCCCCATCGGGCTGGGCGTCCTCGGTTTCGGCGTATTCATCACCATCGGCCCCCTCCTGGAGGGCCACGCCGGCATCCCGCTGATCGTCGTGTGCCTCGCCGTGGGCCTCCTCATCGCGGGCGTCGGCGCGGCCGTGACGTACGGGGGGCTCGCCCTCATCCTCGAACGGGTCCGGGCCCGTGGCGCGTGGCGCTACGAGGACGAGCTGGACACGGCTGCGGAGACGACGAACGTGTGCGTGGACGCGGAGGCCACCGGGGCGGGCCTGCGCATCCGGGGTGGCCTGGATCGGCACGACGACCTCCCGATGGACCGTGTCACGGCGCCGCTCCCCACGCTCTCGGAGCCCGAGCGCGCCTTCGTCACCGCGGTGGCAACCCTCCACCGGGCCGGCCACGTCGACCTCACGCGGCTGCGGGTCATCGAATGGCAACTGGAGCCGGTGGCCGGCGGCGCGCCGACGTACACGCGGGTCGACCGCACCTCCATCGAGGCCGGCCTCCTCGGCAAGCTCGCCGACGTCGACCATCCCCTGGCGCCGGTCCTCTTCCGCGCGCGCTCCCTCGCGGCGATCTGGGCCGTGGTGCGCGAGGATCCGGCGCTGATCGGGCAGCTCGCGCCGGCCGCGGACGTGGACGAGGCGGATCCCGTCATCCAGGCGTTGGCGCAGGAGCTGGCAGGGCAAGCGGTGCACTGACCGCGCCCGACCGGCACCCTCCCCGGGTTACACCGCCGCCGTGGAACGTTTCACCGTCTCCGAGCTCACCGGCGAGATCTCTGCCCTCCTCGGCGGCAGCTTCGACGACATCGAGGTCGAGGGGGAGATCAGCGGCTTCAAGGCCCACGGCTCCGGCCACTGGTACTTCTGCCTCAAGGATGGCGACGCCGTGCTCAACGCGGCGATGTTCCGCAACGCGAACGTGCGCGTGCGCCGCCCGCCTCGCGACGGGGACCGCGTCATCGCGCGCGGCTCGATCGACGTGTACCCGCCGCGCGGCAGCTACTCGCTGGTCGTGCGCGCGATGCAGGCCGCGGGCGAGGGGGATCTCGCGCGCAAGCTCGAGGAGCTCCGCGCGCGCCTCGCGGCCGAGGGCCTGTTCGACGCCGCGCGCAAGCGGGGAATTCCGCGGGTGCCGCGCGCGATCGGCCTCGCCACGAGCCCCTCGGGCGCCGCGCTCCACGACATCGTGCGCGTCGTCCGCCAGCGGTTTCCGGCGATGCCGATCTTCCTCGCGCCGTGCCGCGTGCAGGGGGAGGGCGCCGGGCTCGACATCGCCCGCGCCATCGGCCTGTTGAACCAACACGGCCGCAGCGACGTGATCATCGTCGGGCGCGGCGGCGGCTCGGCTGAGGACCTCTTCTGCTTCAACGAGGAGGCCGTGGTGCGCGCCGTCGTCGCGAGCCGCATCCCCGTCGTCTCCGCGGTGGGCCACGAGGTCGACGTGTCGCTGGCCGACCTCGCCGCCGACGTGCGCGCCGCCACCCCGTCCCACGCCGCCGAGCTCGTGACCCCCGTGCGCGACGAGCTCGCCGCGCTGATCGACAGCCTCTCCCATCGCCTTCGCCTCGCGATGAAGCGCCGCGTGGCCCACCAGCGCGACCGGGTGTCCCGCGTCCGCCTCCTCCACCCGCGCCAGCGCGTCGAGCGCGGCCGCATGCGCCTCGACGAGCTGGACGAACGCCTGCGCGAGGCGGCGCTCCGCGGACTCTTGCTCCGGCGGGCCCGGCTCGCCTCGGCCGCCCGACATCTCGAGGTGCTCTCGCCGCTGTCGGTGCTGGTGCGCGGCTACGCCATCGTCACGCACAAGGGTGTCGCGGTCACCGACGCGGCCGAGCTGATCCCAGGCGCGCGCATCGACGTGCGGCTCGCGCGGGGCGCGGTCGAGGCCGAAGTCGTGCGGGTGGTCCCCGAGGGGACCTGACCGCCGCGCCTACTCCGGCTCGACCGTCACCACCGTCTTGACCGACTGCGCGATGAAACAGTTCTCGTGCGACTTGTGGTGCAGCTCGGCGAGCGCCGCCGCGTCTACGTTCACGCCGTCCGCGAAGCGCACCTTGGGCCGGAGGATGACGCGGGTCACCGCGAGGCGGCCCTCGGCGTTCTTCTCCAGAAAACCCTCCGCGGCGTCGTCGTAGCGATCGACCACGAGCCGCTTGCGCGCGGCGATGGCGAGGAACGTGAGCATGTGGCAGCTCGACAACGCGCCGACCAGGCTCTCCTCGGGGTTCATCTTCGTGGGGTCACCCTTGAACTCGACCGCGCCCGACGCGGGCACCGTGACGCCCGACCCGTACACGATCGTGTGCGAACGGTCGTAGGTGTCGTAGGCGAAGTCGGGGGTGGTGCGGGACCAGGTGAGCGTGGCTTCGTGGGTGGACATGCGGGGCTCCAGGGTCGGAAGGCCGGGGTCAGAAGAACAGGTCGTCCGCGTCGCGGGGCTCGAGCTTCCAGCTGTCGAACGAGTAGCGGACCAGGCCGCTGGCCGAGCGGAAACGCGTGCCGTTGGTGTAGTACGCGTCGTAGTCGTACAGAAAATCGTCCATCAGGATCGGCCAGCTGGTCGTGCACTCGCCGGCGCTGTCGGCCGTCGAGGTGAGCGAGAGGTTGCTGAGCCGCACCAGCACGCCCTCGTAGGGCTCCCAGTCGGGCGGCGACGCGGCGAGCTCGATGAACGACGGCGCCGCGCTGCCGGTGACCATGATGTCGGCGGCGCGGGCCACCTCCAGCTCGGTCTCCTCGTAGTACTCGGTGATCGTGCCGGTCACGGTCACGACGTCCCCCTCGCTCACGGGGGCCACCCACGTGTCGGTGTAGACGCGGACCCCGCTCCAGAGCCCGCCGCCCACGTCCTGCACGAAGAAGGAGTCGCCGTCCACCGAGGGCCCGCCGGTCACGATCACGCCGCGCAGCGTCACGACCCCGGCGGCGAGGCCCTTCTGGAGCTCCTCCACCGTGACGTCCGTGTCGGCATCGGTGTCCGAGTCGGTGTCCGAGTCCGTGTCTGAGTCCGTGTCCGAGTCGGTGTCAGAATCCGTGTCGGTGTCGGTATCGCTGTCCGAATCCGCGTCGGTGTCCGCGTCGGTATCGCTGTCCGAGTCCGCGTCCGAATCGGCGTCCGAGTCCGCGTCGGTGTCCGCGTCAGCCTCGACCTCGAGCGGCATGCACTCGTCGCCGACCAGCTCCTCGTCGTCGGTGCAGGTGGGGGCGGTCATGCAGGCGAGCGAGGAGGCGAGGGTGCCGACGAACAGGAAGGTGAGGGGAGAACGAGCGCGCATGGCAGGATCCCGGCTGGCGCCTCCATACCCTGGGCAGGGCCCAACGACTCAGCCTCCGCGCAGGATCCGCCACGCCGCGTTGATGTCGGCCACGCGTCGTGTCGCCTCGGCCACGGCGGCCTCGCCCTGCGCACGGTCGGGGTGCCATGTCTGGACCAGCGCCCTCCAGGCCGTCCGCACCTCCTCCGGGGTCGCGTCGTCCTCGACGCCGAGCAGCACGCGGGCGTCGGCGCGGGCGTCCTCGTCGGCGTCGGCATCGAGCTCGCCCCACAGCTCCCCGATGCCGGTCGCGTCGATGCCCAGCGCATCTCCGAGCTGGGCCACCCACCCCTGCGCGGGCGCGCCGGGCCACACGTCACGCGTGCCGCGCATCACCCACAGCACGACGTCGTCGACATCGTCGCCCTCGACGTGCCGGAGCAGGCGCTTGGCCACCTTCTCGGGCGCGAGGCGCTCCAGGTCCGCGTCCCGCAGCTCGCGCAACCAGCGCCGCAGCCAGTCCAGCCCGTCGGCGTCGAGCGGGTACGCGGCGGTGAAGCTCTCGCGAATGAACCGCACGTCCTCTCGCGTGAGAGTTCGCCCGCCCGCCCGCGCGGCCCCGACGAGCGCCATGACCACCCGCGCCGGGCCGCTCGATCCGAGGCGCCGGAAGGGGGAGGGGAGCTCCACGTCGAAGTCGGCCACGTCCGCGCGCGAGCGGACCGACTCGATGCGCACCCGCACGGCGCCCTCGAACCCCGCGTAGGGGATCAGGCACTCGGGCAGCTCGCACACCTCGTCGTCGGTGTCGGGAACCACGGTGGCAGATGAGCGGTGCCGCCCCGCGTCCACCCACACCGACACGTCGCGGCCCAGGTGCCGCCGGGCGCGCCACACCGGGGTCACCCGGACGCCGGGGCCCGACGGCCCGAACGCGTGGTGCCGCCAGCGGAGCCGGTGCACGACCAGCTCGCTGCCCTTCGCCGCGCCCTCGCCATCCGCGAGGTAGTGCCCGATCGCGGCGCCCACGCCGACGCCGAGCGGCCCGCCCATCATGCCGCCGAGCACGCCACCGAGCACCTTTCCGGTCCACGCCATCAGCCCGCTCCGGTCCAGCCCGGCGCGGTCCATTCGGCGCTGCCGTTCGGCGTCTCCCACAGGCGGATCCGCACGACCTGCACGCCCGTGTCCCCCAGGAGGCGTTGCGCCACCGCCGCGAGCTCGGCCGCGAGCGTCTCCGCGGTGGGCGGCAGGTCCATCCAGTAGACCGGGCGCCCGTGCGCGGCGTTGGACGTGGCGAGCACGGCGATCGCCGGGTCCGTGTCGCTCCGCATCAGGATCGCGGTATGGTCCCAGTTCGTGTCGATCCAGGCGCCCACGCGCTCCTTGACCACGCCGAAGTCGATCACGCGCCCGCGATCGTCCAGCTCCGCGAGGCAGGTGATCTCGGCCGCGTAGCGGTGCCCGTGGAACGCGGCGCACTTGCTCTCGTGCCTCGGGATGCGGTGCATCGCGTCCCATTCGAGTCGTCGGGTGCAGGTGAGCAGGTTGCCATCCTTGGCAAGTAGAGGTTGACGAGATTGGAGAGTGCGGCTAACCCGCCCCCATGCACGCTGCACCTACGTCCGAGTCGCCCGCCCGCGAGCACCTGCCCGATCACGCCAGCCACGTCGACGAGCGCGGGGTCGACATCGACCGCGTGGGCATCCGCGGGCTGTCGTGGCCCATCACGGTGTGGGACCGCAGCAACAAGATGCAGCCCACCGTCGCGACGTTCGACGCCACGGTCGCGCTCCCCGCGAGCCAGAAGGGCACGCACATGAGCCGTTTTGTCGAGGTGCTCAACGGCGTTCGTGGCGAGCTCTCGCTCAAGAACCTCCCGGGCGTGCTCGCCGAGATCCAGCGCCGCCTCGGCGCCGACAAGGCCCAGCTCGACGTGCGGTTCCCCTACTTCATGAGCCGCAAGGCGCCCGTGAGCGGCGCCGAATCGCTGATGGAGTACCGCGCCGCGTTCCACGCCAGTCGCGACGGCGATCGCTTCGACTTCGTGCTCGAAGTGCGCGTGCCGGTCACGACGCTCTGCCCCTGCTCCAAGGCGGTGAGCGAGCGCGGCGCGCACAACCAGCGCGGCATCGTCACCGTCGAGCTCCGCAGCGACGACTTCGTCTGGATCGAGGACGTGGTCGAGGCCGTCGAGGCCTGTGCCTCCGCGCCGCTCTACGCGCTCCTCAAGCGCGAGGACGAGAAGTTCGTGACCGAGCAGGCCTACGACAACCCCGTGTTCGTCGAGGATCTGCTCCGCGAGGTCACGGTCAAGCTGCGCCCCCGGGCCACGTGGCTCCGCGTGTCCGTCGAGAACGTCGAGTCCATCCACAACCACTCCGCGTGGGCCGTGGTCGAGCACGGCGAGGCCCCCGTCCGCACCTCCGTGGACATCGAGGGTGAGGTCCTGGGGCGGGGGGGAGCCCCCCGCAACGCCCCCCCCGCGTCGATGGACGCGAACGCGGCCTTCGGCCCGTGGCTCCGTGCCCAGCGGGTCTCGCGCAACTGGTCGCAGCAGGAGCTCGCCGATCGGGTGGGCGTCAGCGCGCCGCACCTCTCCAAGGTGGAGTGTGGCGAGCGCTCGCTCCCGGCCAGCGCCTACGAGCCGCTGGGAGTGGCGCTCGGCCAGGATGCCGACGTGTTGCGGCTCCGCGCGGGGGTCGTGCCCGCGGCGGTGCTGGCGCGGCTCCAGGCCGATCCCGAAGGCGCGCTGCGGTGGGCGGAGGGGTAGCGCTCCACCGTCGTGTTCAGTCGTCGCACTCGCACGACGGCCGGACGGTGAGCGCCACCTCGACGATCTCGCCCTCGGGGATCTCCACGACAGGGGAGTCCGTCTCGGCGTCGTCCGGGCCCCAGTCGGGGCCGAACACCTCCACGAGCGTGTCGCCGATCCAGCCGGAGGGCGAGCAGCTGGACTGCGGCTCCTCGGGCTCCTCACACCCCGGGTGGCTGTCGAGGTTGCCCATCACGTAGACGTGGTGCACGCCCTGGCTGACCGTCGCCTGGAGCGTGCCCGTGAAGCCCAGCCGACCGAGCGCGCGATCGGGCGCGTCGAGCACCGGGGCCACGCTGCTCCCCGCTTCGATCACCGGCAGGGTCCCCGAGGGCGGATCGGCGACGTCGGCTCCGGGCGTGAGCCGGATCACCACGTTGTGGGTGGACGCGTCGGAGGGCTCCAGCGTGCACGCGCCCAGCGCGAGCAGGAGCGCGAGCGGTGTCACGAACGAACGCCCGACCGCCGCCGCGCCACCGCCAGCCCGGCGATCAGCAGCCCCGCGAGCGCACCGGACGCGCCGCCCGGCGTCGCGCAGCCGCACCCGGTCCCGGCCTTCAACGGGTCTGCCCCGGTCGGGTCCTCCTCGCCGAACGGCGTCTCGTCGTCGTCCTCGTCGTCGGGGCCCCCGTCGTCGTCGCAGGTCCCGCCGTCCTCGACCATCCCGACGTTGCAGATCGGGAAGTACTCCTCGAGGTCCTCGGCGTAGTCGATGAAGCGCATCTGCGTCGTGTCGTGCATGTTCGTTTGATACAGCACGAGGTCCTGCGTCGCCGTCTCGGGCGTGTAGCGCATGCGCAGGCGCGTGAACCAGTAGTACATGCCGACGTGGTAGTCGGCTTGGTACCCGAGGGTGAACATGGCGTTGTCGTCGGGGATGACGCCGGTGCACGGGTCACAGTTCCCGTTGCCCCACGAGTACTCCGTGACCCAGCTCGCGCCCGCCTGGGCCGCGTACGCCTCGTCCAGCTGCCGGTCGTAGTACGCGGTGAGGTCCTCGCCGTCCTCCGGCTGGAACATGCAGTCGGAGTCGACCGCGGCCTCGGCGTAGTTGGCGATCGCGGTGCGGCCCTGCTCGTAGTCGGAGATCGCGTAGATGCGCAGGTCCTGCGTGCCCGGCGAGTTGAGCGTGCCGATGCGGATCGGCAGGCCGAACGGCGCCGACTCGTAGCTGAACTGCAACGGGGAGAGCACGTCGCCCGGCTCGACGCCAGCGTCCTCGCGCACCTGGGCCGCGAAGAAGTACGCGCCGCCCTCGATGTACTCGCCGAGCAGGCGCTCGGATTCGTCGGGAACGGCGTAGCCGTTGGTCTGGAGCCACGCCACGAGGCTGCCGGACTCGGTCGCGGAGAGGATTGAGATGTCGTACTCGCTGACGATGTACTGGGCCTCGACCTCCACGTCCGTGTCGGCCGTGTCAGCATCCGAGTCCGCGTCGGTGTCCGCGTCCGTGTCCGTATCGCTCTCGTAGTCGAAGTCCTCGCACTCGTAGCGGACCTGCCGGGGGTTCGAGTAGCCCCGCAACAGGTCGAACACCGTCGGGTCCACGACATGGATCGCGTCCTCGGCGAGCACCTCGGGCACGGGCACCACCATGGCGAAGCCGCGCGTGTCCCCCGTCACGTCGTTGGCGACCGTGAGCGTGGTGCGCGAGCCCTGCCGCACGATGGCGACCTCGCTGGCGGCGTTCTGCGGGGCCTCGTCGTAGCTCGACACGTAGGTGCCGCAGAAGGCGGCGGCGTCCGGCGCGCCGAGCAAGGCTATCGTCGCGATGAGGGAGGCGAGAGGCAGGGATCGGGGCACGGGATCCTCGGGATGTCCCATCTTGCGCCCCGCGCGGCGCGGACACAACCGCGAGGCTGCACGAATCATCCCGCGGCTACGCCCCCGCTTGTGCAGAACCGCGAGGCGCCTGCTACACGCCTCGTCGGGCCCTCACTCCGCGACACACGCGAGCACGTCCACCGTCCCCATCCCCATCTGGCGGCCCCGCAGCGAGAGCTGGGCGTCGGTGACGCGGCGGCGCGAGGTGCGCGTGGCGGCCAGGGTCTCCGGGTCGACGACCGCGATCCAGGTGGTGATCGACGAGCCGCTGTCGAACGTGATCTCGCCGAGCCCGATCCCCGCCGCCTGCGCGGTCGCGGTCATCTTCGCGAGGGTGTCCTCGCGCACGGTCGCCTCGGGGAGCCGCGCCTCGAGCCGCAGCTCGACGCAGGCGGGGGCGCCGCCATCGGCGCACGGCACCATCCGGGACGCGCTCCACGTCAGGGCCGTGCCCTCGGGGAAGGGCTCCTTCTTGCCGGCCTCGCCGAGCTCCGAGCGGCCCACCGTCAGCTCCCGGCCGAGCCAGTGGCCGAAGTGGGCGTACCAGTCCTCGCGCAGGCGCAGCGCGAGCGCCTCCGGGCCGAGGCTGTCGGCCAGCATGGGGCGCATCCGCTCGATCTGCCCGGCGGGGAGGCCCGCCTCGGTCAGCAGCCCGGTGAACACGGCCTCGATAGCGCCCGGATCGTAGGCGTCGACGCCCTTCCAGCGGCCCTTCTTGTCGACGAGGTAGCGCGGCATCACCGGCTCGACGCGCGCGAAGAGGGCATCCAGCGAGGGGGCGCCCTGCGGCGGCGGCGGATCCTGGGTGACCTCGATCACCTCGAGCGCGCGCGTGCCGACGGCCCACGACTTCCCGGACTTCAGGAGCTCCGGGGTGACACGCAGGTCCGTGTGGACGGTCGAGCTCTGCGGGCCGCGGCGCTGCTCACGGTCCCCGGTGCAGTGCAGCGGCGTGGTGGCGGCCGCGGCGGTGGGGTCGAAGCGGAGGGACACCGTCTCGGCGGCGGCAAAGGCGACCAGCAGGAGGAGCGACATGCGCAGAAGGTACCGCGTCCGCCGTCAGACGGGCGGCTCGACCACCAACCCGCTCGCCCGGATCGCGTCTTCGAGGCCGGGGCGCTCCCGCAGCCACGCGCCGGGGCTCCCCTTGCCGCCCTCTTCCTGCACGTAGGTCCACTCCGACGTGATCGTGGCGTGCCGGCCGCGGAACACGTGGGCGGAGAGCGGCGCGTCGCCCACGAGGGTGGAGAGGAGGCGATACCGCCCGTCCACCGTGGTGGCGGTCGTGCCGTCGGCCAGCGGCAGGGTGAACAGCGCCACGCGCTTCTTGCCCGGCCGGCCCTTCTCCACCTGGCCCGCGGAGCGGTCCTCCAGGTACACCAGCGCGAGGCCCTGCTCCGTCACCGCCTTGCTGCCGACCGCCGCGTCGTAGGCGTAGAGCAGATCGAGCTCCCCGTCGGCCAGGACCACCCCGGCCGTCCGCACCGTGGCGCCGTTCGTCACCAGCTCGGCGCGCGCCTCGTCGACCGCCTTGCGGATCCCCGCCACACACGCCTCCACGGACGCGTCCGCCTCGCAGCCCACCCCGTCGGGCCACGCGTTGTGCAGCTGCTGCACGACCTGGGCGGTGCCCGCCTTCACGTCGAGCGTGATGGTGGTGGTGGCGCTGTCGTAGCAGCCGGCGAGCAGGGCGAGGAGCGGGAAGACGCGCATTCCACCTGCTATCCCGCGAACCGCCCGGGTCGCCCGCCCGGATGCGGCCGGATCCCGCCGGGCGGCGCTCCGGCGCATCGGAACGCGCGGAGATAGAGCGGCCGACCAGGAGGTGGGCGTGCGGGTCCTCGTCACCGGCGGCGCCGGCTACATCGGCAGCGTGGTCGCGGAGCAGCTCGTGGCCCGCGGCGACCATGTGGTCGTCTACGACAACCTGCTCACCGGGCACCGCGCCGCCGTGCCGCCGGGCGCCCGGCTCGTCGAGGGCGACATCGGGGACGTCGCTACGCTGCGGCGCACGCTCCGCGCCGAGGGCATCGACGCGGTGGTGCACATGGCCGCCGTCTCGCTCGTCGGCGTGTCGGTGAAGGACCCCGCCGCGTACTACCGCAACAACGTGACCGCCGGCCTCGCGATGCTCGACGCGATGCTGGCCGAGGGGGTGCTTCGCATCGTGTTCTCCTCCTCCGCGTCGGTGTACGGCGAGCCCGAGCGCCAGCCGGTCCGCGAGGAGGACGCCACGCGCCCCACGAGCCCGTACGGCGCCACCAAGCTCGCGTTCGAGGACATCCTCCGCTGGTACGACGGCGCCTACAGCCTGCGCTCGGTGTGCCTGCGCTACTTCAACGCCGCCGGCGCCTCGGCCCGCGCGGGTGAGGACCACGAGCCGGAGACCCACCTCATCCCGAAGCTGCTGCGCCTCGCGATCGGGGTCGGCGAGCCCATCGCCGTGTACGGCCAGGACTACCCCACGCGGGACGGGACCGGCGTGCGCGACTACGTGCACGTGCTCGACCTCGCGGACGCCCACGTCGCCGCGCTCGACGCGGTGGCGGGTGGCAGCCGGGTCTACAACCTGGGCTGCGGCGGCGAGGGGTACTCCGTGCAGGAGGTCGTCGACGCCGCGCGCGCCGTGACCGGGCACGCGATCCCGGTCACCGTGGGGCCGCGCCGCTCGGGGGATCCGGCGGTGCTCGTGGCCAGCTCGGATCGCATCCGGACCGAGCTCGGCTGGCGTCCGCGCCACCAGGACCTCGGCGCCATCATCGGCTCCGCGTGGCGCTGGATCCAGGCGCACCCGCGCGGGTGGGACGACCGCGCGGCGTGACGCTGCCGTGTGACGCCACGCCGACCTCGGGGCCGACCGCGCGTCGTCACCCGACTACCACACGCCGTTCGTGATCTCGAGCTCGTAGTTCGCGCAGGAGAAGGCCGAGAGCCGGATCACGTGGATGTAGTAGTCGCTCGAGAGGTCTTCGCAGTTGTTGTACGAGTCGACGCTGCCGTCGGCGCACGCGCGGGTCTCGGCGGGGGCGGTGTGGCCGTCTCCCTGGTCCTGCGCGAACTGCTGGTACTCGGTGTACCCGGTGCCTTCGGGGTCGGTGGCCGATCCCGAGCCGCAGTCGAGGTAGCCCTCGGTGCAGCCGCCGTCGTACACGGCGAACGCGTAGTCGCCCGAGCCGTCCACCAGCTCGACGTGGAAGTTGTAGTAGTTGATGCCGGACGTGGCGCCGTCGCTCGTCTGGACCAGGTACCAGTCGTCATCCCCGGTCGCGATGAGGTTGCCCGAGACGGAGAGCGTGGTGGTGCCGCCGTCCGAGAGGGTGGACCAGTCGATGATCGGGTTCGTGCAGGTGTCGCCGTACCCGGAGCTGTCCTCGTACTCGTCCCACGGGTCGCAGGCTTCGGTCGAGACCGTGTTCGACACGCCGCTGGTGTTGCCTTCGCTGTCCGCCGCGGTGGCGTAGAACGTGTAGGTCACCGCGCGGCTGAGGGTCTGCGAGAAGGTGAACACGCCGGCGCCGTTGGCGGTCGTGGTGTCGCTGCCGCTCCCGGTCGAGCTGGTCCAGTACAGCGTCACCGACGCGTACGCCTCGCTCGTGCCGATGAGGGTGACCGTGTCCTCGTTGCGGAACGGGTCGATCGACGTGAGCACCGGAGAGTCGGGGGCGGTGTAGTCGTTCACCTCCACCGAGTCGGAGGCGGAGGGGCCGTCGACCGTGCCGTCGTTGGGGACGACGGTGCACTCCCACACGTCGGCGTTGCTCGTGTCGCTCGCGCTGACGGACGACGTGGTGCTGCCCGTGGCCGTGCCGTTGTTCTCCCACGTGTAGGCGTAGGAGATCGCGTCGCCGTCGGCGTCGGTGCTGTTCGAGACGACGGAGCACGTGAGGGTGTCGTCGTCCTCGGGGTACTCGGGGGAGACAGCGACGACAGGGGCCGTCGGCACGCTGTTCTGGATCTCGCGCACGCCCGACGTGGCCGTGGCGCCGACGACCGTGCCGTCCCACGGGGTGACGGTGACGGTGAGCTGGTCACCCTTCACGAAGTAGGTGCCGCCGAGCGTCGCGTCGGTGGCGCCGGAGATCTCGGTGCCGTTGAGCGCCCACTGGTAGCGGTAGCCCTCGGCGTCCCCGTCCGAGTCGCCGAAGCCCGCGGGCACCGCGGTCAACGTGTCGTTCGTGTAGGCGGTGGTGGGGGTGATCGTGACGGACGAGACGCTCGGCGGCGCGTTGCCGATCACGATGTCGTCGACGCCGAAGGGCCCGGTGTCGAACCCGTCGGACGGGGTGGCGTTGACCTCCCACACGTCGCCGCGCACGGTGTCCGTGGCGGGCACGGTGTTCCCCGTGTGGGTCGTGAGCGCGCCGTTCCGGTACCAGGCGTAGGTGTAGGCGATCGTGTCCCCGTTGGGATCGGGCGACTCCGTCACGATCGTGGCGCGCAGCGTGTCGTCCGAGCCGGCCGGATCGGGCGTGATCGCGACGACCGGCGCCTCGGGGGGGCCGTTCACGAACAGGGTCAGGCGGTCCACGCCGGTGTTCCCGTCCGCGTCGGTGACGCTCAACTGGATCGCGTGCGTTCCGACGGAGAGCGCGTCGGTGGCGAACTCGACGTCTCCGGACGAGGCCGCGCCGGTGGTGTTCAGCACGCCGTCCAGATCGCTCTCCCAGGAGATGACGAGATCGGCGGGGGCGTCCTCGACATCGGCCACGGTGGCGGAGAACAGGACGATGTCGCCGTCGTTCACCCGGTCGCCCGTGGCGGGGGTGAGGATCTCGACCACCGGGGCGTTGCCCGCCTCGACCATCAGCTCGATGCTGGCAGACGCGGTCTGGCCGCCTGGATCGGTGGCGATGATGCTGACGGTCGCCGCGCCGGGGGTGAACACGTATTCGCACGTGGACAGGCCCAGGGTGTCGAAGACGGCGGTGTCGCAGACGCTGCCGCCGTTGACGGACCAGTTCACGTCGATGAGGTCGAGCGTCTCTTCGTACGACTCGTCGATGACGCGGCCGGCGAGCATCACCGGCACGCCGGCGTCGATGATCGTGCCGTCGAGCGGGTTCTCGATCGCGACGACCGGGGGCTCGGTGTACTTCGAGACGACGACGTCCCCGCAGGCGGCGAGGAACACCGAGCTGGAGACGGCGAGGAGGACGAGGGAACTGGGGAGCGCGCGGATGGGGCACCTCTGGCGCTGCGTAGGCAACGGGATCAGTATAGCGGGCACCATCATGTTCTTGGGCCTCCTCTTCGTGGTGCATGCGTTCGCTGGGGTGCCCGAGGGCGGCGCGGGCGCGCTGGCGACGACCGGAGATCCCCTCGGCGACACGATCGTGGCCGGGGTCGAGGTACACCCCGAGTTCGAACGGTACGCGTTGCGCCTCCCAGACGGGCGAGTGGCCCTCGCGGAGATGACGACTGGCGCGGGCGGCCTCTGCGACGTCGGCGCGCTCACGATCTTCCCGCGCGCAGACCTCTCCGGCGTGAACGATACGACCGGGATGGACGCGCTCTGCGAGCGGCTCGCGGCGCGCAAGCCCACGCTCCGCACGCGGCGGGAGGGGCGGACCACGGAGGCGGGCGGGGGCTCGCCGGGCCTCGTGGAGGTGCAGAGCCCGATGCGCTGGACCCCGATCCACCTCGCGCTCGGCCTGCTCGCCCTCCTGGCGCTGCCCCTCCTGCGCCTGGACCGGATGCTCGTCGGCGTGACCGCCGCCTCGCTGCTGGCGCGGCTCTGGGCGGCGCCCCGGGGCGTCACGAACGGCGCGCTCGCCGGCTACGAGAAGCTGGTGCTGGCGCGCGGGTCGGTGGTCGACCCTCCCTACGGGCAGGGGTGGGGCGCGATCATGGGCCTCGCCCCGGGCTGGCCCGACAGCGTGTTCCTCGTCGACCTCGGGTTCGCCGTGCTCGCGGCCCCGCTGCTCGCGGCGATCGTGCGCCGCGAGGCGGGGACGTGGGCCGGACTCTCCGCGGGGCTCCTGTTCGCGCTGCTGCCGACACACATCGGGGTCTCCGCCACCGAGACGATGCACGTCGCGCCCCTCACGTTCGGGCTGCTCTCCGTGCTGGCCGCCGGGAGCTTCGCGCGCGGCGGCGGGGCGCGTGTCGGCGTCGTCGCCGCGCTCGCGGCGGGCATCGCGGTGAACGTCCGGCCCGACGCGCTGCCCTTCGTCGTGGTGCCCGTCCTGCTCGCGGCGTCCGGGGTCGTGTCCCGGGGCCCCGCCGACGACCGCACGCTTCTTCAGCGCGTCATGCCCCTCGCCCTCCCGGCCCTGGCGCTCGCGTGGCTGGTGGGAACGCGCCTCCGGAGCCTCGGCGGCTCCCCGGGCGGCCTGACGGAGCTGCCGGGCCTCGAGGTGCTGCTGCCGCGCTTCGGCGAGCCCGTGGCAGCCAAGGCCTTCCAGCTGTTCTGGCACACGGGCTTCAGTCCGCCTGTCGCCGCGGGGCTCGCCCTGGTGGGGATCGGCGTGTTGCTCCGGGGCCGCCGGCTCGCGCTGCTCGGGCTGCTGCTGCTGTGGGTCGTCGTGACCACGATCCCGTTCACCACCAAGGTGTTCCCCCTCGTGGACGCCGTGCGGCTCCAGCTCGCGGGCCAGGCGCCGTGGATCGCGCTGGCGGGCATCGGCGTGGCGGCGTTGCCACGCTGGGCGCTCCCCATGGCGCTGCTCACGTTTCTTCCGTACCTGCCGGTGCGCCCGTGGGTGCAGACCCAGGAGTGGCAGTTCCTGCGTGAGACCGTGCCGGACATCCCGGCTGACATGCGTGTGCAATACGATGGTCGCGCGCAGCGTGCCGAAGCCTTCGCGGCCGTGATGCAGACGATCGGCCCCGCGCGCTGGTCGGATCAGCCGGCGCCGGAGGGGGGCCTCCGGTACGTGGGGCTCGACTGCAGGGCGGCGGGCGGCTGTGATACATCCGGATGTGTCGAGTGGCGTATCACTCGGCTCGACGGCAGGATCGACCTGGATTTGACGCTGGAAGGCGACATGATCGGGTTCTGGCGGTGCCCGGGCGAACAAGCGCCGGCCGGCACGATAAGCACCGCCCCGTGAACGACCTCCTCACCCTGGCCGCCACCCGCCCTGCCGTGGCGTGGCTCCTCGGCTACACGCCGTTTCTCGCCGCGATCGCGACGCTGGTGGCCCTTCAGAGCGGCTGGCGGCAGGCCCTCGTCGTGGCCGCCCTGAACGGGGCGCTCGCCAGCGTCCCCGTGGCGTGTGTGTGGGCGGTGAGCGAGCTGCTCGCGCGGCGCGGCGGCACGCGGGGCTGGTGGGCGGACCGCCTCGCCGCGGTCGCCGTTGGGCTCGTCGCGCTCTTCGTGCTGGCGCTCGCGGCCATCTGGGCGTTCGACGTGGCCGCCGCCACCGGGATGGGCGCGCTGCTCGTCGCGGGGCTGCTCACCGTCGCGAACGTCGTGCCGCTGGCGCTGGGCGTCGGGCTCGAAGCGGCCGCGCTGCGCTTTACGGCGTCGCGTCCAGCTGCTTGACGAGCTTCTTCGGCGCCACGGCGCGGTAGCTCTCCTCTACCCAGGCCCGCAACATCGCGAGGTCGGGCTGGTCGACCGGCGCGAAGGTGGCGCTCACCCAGCCGCTCTTGCCCAGGCCGTAGCCGGTGGGCTTCGCGAACGGGTAGCCCAGGGCCGACTCGGCGGACGTGGGCAGCTTCACCGACAGGCCGAAGCCGCCGCTCGTGTCCTCCACCTTGCCGAGGAACACGAACACCTTCTTGTTCACCTTGACCACGCGTTCGCCCCAGGGGAAGTCCTCCGTGGCGCCAGGAAGCGTCATGGCGAAGGTGAACAAGGCGGTGGCGGTGGTGGTGAGCGGGCTCGGCATCGGTGGCTCCGCCGCGCTTCTAACGGCCAGCAGGCTGCCGCGCGTGCCCTTGCCGCTCGGATCAGCCGCGGACGAGCAGGCTGCTCGGATCGTCCGCGTCCCCGACGGCCTCGACGGGGCAGCTCTCCAGCGCCGAGCGGAACAGCGCCTCCTCATCGGGGCGGTGCTCGCGCACGTAGGCCTTTCGGTTGGTGTCCCGCCCGAAGATCTCGGGTGATACATCCGTGCATGTGTCACAGCTGATGCAGCGCACGTCGACGAACCAGGGGCCGTCCGCGTTCTGCGCGTGACGACGATTCGGATCAGCCAAGTCTCACTCCCTTGATGACGGCGGCGGAGGCGGCGAGGGGCACGACCGGCGCGCCGGCCTGCGGCGGGACGGTTCCCCCACCTTTTGCGCGCAGGCCGTGGTCGTCCGGCTGTTCGTCGCTGCGCATGCCGCGGCGGGCCTCGACCCGCGCGACCAGCTCGGGCTCCGGCTCGCGGCGCAGGACCCGGCGCATCACGTCGATCACGCTGCCGGTGAGCGGGAACAGCTCGGCGGGATCGTAGTGGTAGCCCATGCTGTACAGGCCGGCGCACACCGGATCGAGCGCACACGCGTCACACGCCGGCGCCTTGCCGTGCAGGAACTGCTTCTGGAGCACGAACCCCTTCTTGTCGAGGAAGCGGATGCAGCGCTCCTCCTCCTTGACGATCTTGCGGGTCTCCGTGGAGGACTCGGGAAAGTCCGGCATGTAGCAGAGGGGCACCCGCTCCGCGCGGAACGTGCGGCCGGTGGCGGTGAGGTACTCCATCGCCAGCCGCAGCGACACCTCGAACTCGACCAGCTTCGGGATCACGTCGGGGTGACGCTCCGCGCGGTTCATGTTCGGGTCCATGTTGTTCCACACGAAGTGGCGCACGTACGGGTGGCGGTCGCACACCCACATCACGGTCTCGTGCAGGTGGTCGCTGTTGTAGGCGTTGATCACCGTGTTGATGTCGGCGGTGATGCCGATGCGGCCGATGTTGGTCAGCGCGGCGTCGATCAGCGCCCAGGACTGCGGGGTCTGCGTGAGGAAGTCGTGCACCTCGGGGCGGCACGAGTGCAGCGAGAGGTGCGCGTGGGTGAGCCCCGCCTCGACCAGCTCCTCGAGGAACGCGGGATCCGCGATGCGCTGCCCGTTCGTGATCATCCGGATGAAAAGGCCCCGCTCCTTCGCGTAGCGGATCGCGGGGAGCAGCAGCGGGGCGATGGTGGGCTCCCCGCCGGTGAGGATGACACCGTCGTAGTCGCGGCCCACGAGGTCGTCGATCATGCCGCGGAGCTCGGCCTCTTCGAGCTCGACGCCGCTCGGCGGGTTCGAGCAGAAGCGGCAGTGCTGCTTGCAGTCACGCGTGAGCTGGAGGTAGCCGAGGTTCGCCATTCAGGACCGCCGGCCGGCGTGCAGATCGATGAACGGCACCGGCTCGTTGCCCGGGACGGGGACGCGGGGCGACGGGGGGAGGGGAGGCGCCCCGTCGCGCAGGCGCGGTGACACATCGCTGATACATTCGAGCCGGCTCACGACGGCCGAAGCATCCCCTTCGAGGGGGATCAACTGGCGGAAGCCGTGGGCGCGGATCGACTGGATGTGCGCGCCCTCGCAGCTCTTGTCGGCCGGGCACGCGCGGCACCGGGAGGACTTGACCCGATACGTCTCGCCGATGTGTCGGTCGACGAAGGGCTCGATGGCGCGCCGGCCGTCGTCGTGGAACAGCCCGGCGTCGAGCAGGCGCAGGGGACGCTCCAGCAGCGCGCCCGGGGCGAGGCACGCGGGGAGGTTCTGCGCGCGGGTGCCGGGCGGGAGCGACGCGAAGAACGCGCGCCAGTCGGGATCGAGCGTGGCGGAGAGCTCGGCGGTGGCGCGGGTCGGCGCGTGGAGGATCCACGTGGGCGGGATCGCCGGAAGCGCCTGGAGGGCCTGACACATCGCGCGATCGAGGTGCACCTCGACCTCGGTGGAGACGCCGGCGAGCGCCTCCTTGAGGAGCGGGAGGTGCTCGGGGAGCGTCGCCACGACGCGGGAGCCGGGCGGCAGATCCGATACATCGGGCGTGTATCGGTCGGAGCGGAGGTACAGCGGACCGGCGGGATCGGCGGGGATGTCCGAGACGCCCAGGAGCCGCGCGCCACCAGGAAGATCCGCGGCGGCGGGGGGGGCGTTGCGGGGGGGCTTGCCCCCCTGCCCCACGAGCGTCGAATCCCCGATCCACCACACGTCGAACCGGGCGGCGTTGTGATCGGCCACGTGTTTGTCGAGGGCCGAGCAGAACGGCTCGATGAAGCAGTGTGGGCAGCGCTCCTTGTCGCGACAGTCGATCGCCGTGCCCTCGTCGAGGTAGCGGCGGAACTGGGTGCGGCGCCCGCCCACCTCGTCGAGCATCTTGTGGGGGTCCTGGATCAGCTCCTCCATGTCCTCGAGGTGGGAGATGGGGAAGCGGTTCGTCCAGATGTGGAATTGGGAGGAGCGGGCGAGGCGGAACACGCGGCGGAGCGCGTCGCGGTGCTCCTCGGGGTCGTAGAACAGGTCCGCGCGGTTGTCCCAGGCGACGCCCTGCGGGATGACGTGGAGCAGGTCGAATTCCTTGACGCCCACGCGCGCGCACAGCGCCACGATGGCCTCGAGGTGCTCGACGTTCTGCTTGTTGATGCACACGTCTACGTTCACGACGCAGCGGCCGTCCCGCACGGCGCGCATCATCGCCTTCATCAGGTTCTCGAAGCCGTTCTTCGTGCGCGTGAGGCGGTCGTGCAGCGCGGGCGTGTGGCCGTGCAGCGAGAACGTGATCTCGTCGAGCCCGGCCTCCATCGCGGTGAGGAAGAAGGCGCGGTCCGCCAGCTTCTGGCCGTTGGTCACGGTCTGGACCCAGCGGTACCCGACCTGCTTGCCGTAGCGGATCGCGTCGTGGAAACGCGGGTGGATCGAGCCTTCCCCGCCGCTGACCACGAGCCTCGTCGCGTCCTTCTCCTCGCGCCCGCGGCGGATCTCGGTCTGGATGTCCGCGAACGGCATGAACCGCCCGTCCTGCGCCTCGGCGTCCAGGCAGAACACACACTTGCTGTTGCATGCGGCCGTGAGCCGCACCCAGTGCTTGATCTCGTTGGCGACCCGCTCGTGGTCGAACGTGCGGGACGCGTCGTGTAGAGCCGTGCTGGCCTCGATCGGCATAAGGAGCAAGGTAGCATGCGACCCACCGCTCCCTACACCCTCCCTGATCCAGGCGTCGTCTGGCTCACACGTGCGCGCTCGCGGTATCTGGCCCGGGCGGCCCGTCTCCTGCTCGAGCCCGGCCCGCTGCCGAGTTGGTTGGCGTCGGCTTGGGCGGGCGTGCGGGAGCCGCTCGCGGATCTGCTGCGTGCGCGCCCCGCCGATCTCCTCGGCGCCATCGCCCTCCCGCAGATCGGGGCGCCGTTGTGCGGGGGGCGGCTCGACGAGGCCATCCCGCAGCTGCTGCTCGAGCTCTCCCGGCGGCGCGTGTTGGGCCGCGAGGGGATGTGGTGGCCGAACGTGGTGCCGCGGCTGCTCTCGGCGCCCAAGGGGGTCGCGCGCACGTTCGATCCGCCGCTGATCGGCGCGTTGTTCTCCGACGGCGAGGTCGAGGTCGCGGCGGGTGTGCCGTGGGACGAGGGCGGGGAGCGCGCCTTCCTCCCGCTCGCCGGCGGTGGCTGGCTCGCGCTGGCCGACAACAACCCCCTCGCGTTGGAGGAGGCGCATCCCGACAAGTCGGGCAACGCCCTCTCCCTGGGCGGGAAGACGGCGGAGGCGTGGGTATCGGCGCTGAACGAGGCACGCGCGTTGATCGCGCTGGCGCTGCCGGACCTGGCGGCCGAGCACGCCCAGGTGCTGGCGGCCGTGGTGCCGGTGGGGTTCGAGCCCGAGCTGAGCCTGTCCGCGAGCTACCGCGAGGCCATCGGCGTCGTGTACCTGACCCTGCACCCGAAGCCAGGCGTGCTCGCCGAGGCGCTCATCCACGAGGTGCAGCACAACAAGCTGAACCTGCTGCTGTGGAGCGATCCCCTGCTCCACGACGACGGTGTGCTCGTGGCCTCGCCCGTGCGGCCCGATCCGCGCCCGCTCCTCGGCGTGCTCCTGGCGGTCCACGCCTTCCTGCCCGTGGCGCAGATGCACCTGGAGCTGCTCGCGAAGGGGCATCCGGCGGGGGATCCCGAGCGGCTGCGCCAGGTGATGCAGGCCAACCGCGAGGGGTTGGACGCGCTGGCGGTCGCCCGGCCGACAGCGGTGGGAGCGGCGTTGTTGGACGGGATGCGGGCGCTCGAGGCGTGGCAGCGGGCGGCGGTTTAGACGGCGGGATCCGCCGGGATCCGTTGGCACGACCCCCATACCGCGCGCGGTCCGGCCGCCTGATACAGTGATACATTCGTCGTGTCGGGCGATGTATCAGTGGGCGTGTACAGCTCTACGACGCAGGCGGGGAGCAGCGCTTGGAGCCGCGCCGACGCCAACTCGAAGCGCGCCGGTGCGTCGGCGCCGGCCTCGGGGCCCAGCCGCGGGGCGCGGATGCGGGTGAGGCCGGCGAGCCGCTCGGCCGCCGCGGTGGTCAAGGTGTCGAGCGGCTCGATCGGCCCCCAGACCTCTATGGTGGCGAAGCCGAGCCGGCGGGCCTCCCGGACGACCGCGGGCAGGCCGGGGTGGCTCCAGGGGGAGGCGCCCGCGAAGACGATGCCGCGCGCGCCGTCGGAGGCCGCGCGAACGACGCGTTGGCGCAAGGTGCGCTCGGGTTCGGAAGGCCACGCGTCGCCGTACGCCTCGCGGGTGGCGCAGCCGGGGCACGCCAGGACGCAGGGGGCCTCGACGTGGAGGACGGCGGGATCGGGGCCTGGCCGCGGAAGGTCGGGCACCGGGTCGCCGCCGCGCCATGCGCGCACCCACGGCACGTTGGTCGACGGGGGGCGGCCCTCGCGGGGCGGGGGCGGGCCTTCGTGGGACGCGGGTGGCAGGTCGGCGGGGGAGGGATCGGCGAGCGTCGCGGGCGCCAAGATCTCGTCCCAACCGAACCGATCCGCGTAGGTGGCCGCGAGGCCGGGGCACGCGGCGCGGACGGGGCACGCGACGCAGGGGGGGCCGTAGCGATGGGTCACCGCGGGCTCGTCCATCCCGACGGGGAAGGCGCGCCGGGTGGCCGGGGCGTCGAGCCGGTCGGCCGCGGCCGCACGTTTGGAGCCGAGCACGCAGAGCGGCAGCCCCACGGTCTCGGCCTCCCGGCGGAGGCTCCACGCCAGGGCCAGGGCGTCCTGGAGAGGGCCGCGCACCAGCGCGAGGCGTGGCACGAGCATCCGCCAGTCGGCCGCAGCCTGCCCGTCCGCGCGCGCCAGGATCCAGCGCTGGCCGTCCGCGCCGAGCCGCGGCACGAGCGCCGCGAGGGCGCCGATCTCGCCGGTGCCCGAGCGCGTGAGGACGGTGTTGACCCGCGTGGCGACGCCCGCGGCCACGAGGCGCCGGAGCCCTACGGAGGCCTGTTTGTGGGAGCCGTCGGCCTGGGTGAGCCAGTCGTGGAGCGCGGGGGTGGAGGCGTGCAGGGCCACCACCGCGTCGGTGAGGCCCGCGGCGCGCAGGCGCTCGGCGGCCCCGGCAGCCGCCAGGATCCTGCCGTTGGTCTGGAGCCCGACCCGCGCGAAGCCGGCCACGCGCGCGGCCTCGATCAGCGCGGGCAGGTCGGCCCGCAGGGTGATCTCCCCCCCGGCGAGCCACACGGCATCGACGCCGGTGGTGCGCTCGCGACGCAGGATCTCCGTCAGCTCGGGGAGCGTGGCATCGGCGATCGTGTCCCGACGGGCGCCCTGGTCGCAGAAGCGGCAGCGGTTGTTGCAGCGGTAGCCGGTCCGGAGGTCGAGCCAGGGCATGACCGCCATCCTATCGCGCGATACCAGCCTCTCGCCGTAGGAGCCCCATGTCTCGCCGCCTCGTCGCCCTGGCCCTCCCCGTGTTCGCCCTCGTCGCCATGGCGGCGCGCAAGCCCGACGACCCCAAGCACGAGAACCACTTCAAGGGGGCCAGCGCGCCCACGAGCGACGTGTTGTCGTTCGCCCTGGTGGCGGCGCACGCCCAGGCCGAGTTCGTGCTCATCGACGCGAAGATCACCAACACCACCGGCGACCGGCTCCTCTTGTTCAAGAAGAACGAGGCCTCCCTGGTGCTCCCGCAGGGTGCGATGCCGGTCAAGGCGGGCGGCCTTTTCGGCGGGCCGATGGTCATCCCCCCGAACGACACGCGCTCGCACACCTTCCGGGTCGAGGCGGACGCGGGCCTGCACGTCGACCGTGTCACGCTCCAGCCCAAGGGCTTCTACGTCGGCTCCAACACGGGCACGCCGCTCAAGGCGCCCGAGTTCCAGCTCCCGGCGTCGGCCAACGATTTCACGACCGGCCCCTTCACCTGCAAGCTGAACAACGTGAAGCAGGAGACCAAGGAGACCGCGGCGGCGTTCGCCTGCACCTACAACGGCGCCGGCGTCGGCATCGTAGAGCCGAAGAAGATCGGCGTGCGCGAGCCGGGCGGCAAGGAGTTCGCCAACGCGGCGCGCAAGGTGCCGCGCGACGTGCTGCTCCCGGGGGACACGTCCAAGTTCACCGTGATCTTCGAGATCCCCGCCAGCGTGGTCGACATGCAGTTCGCCACGCTCCAGGTGCTCTGGCGCGACGCGCTCGCGGAGTCGACGCTGGCGCCGGTGGCGCTCGCGGACTGGGCGTTCGAGCTGGATGCGGCGAAGACGGCCGAGGCGAACAAGTAGCCAGGAACTGATTCCGGAAGGAAGAAATCAGGAAGGCAGGAATAGAGGAAGGCAGGAGGGGAGCGCCTTCGGATTCTCTCTTTTCCTACTTCCTGCCTTCCTTGTTTCCTGCCTTCCTGATTCTCCGGGCTCCGGTCTTCGGAACAGAGCAAGCAGGAAAGCAGGAATAAAGGAAAGCAGGAAGGGGAGGAGGACTCCGGGTCTTCGCCTTCGGATTCTCTCTTTTCCTACTTCCTGCCTTCCTTGTTTCCTGCCTTCCT
>JAZKFH010000015.1:188799-361113 GCA_040386535.1 Myxococcota bacterium
AAAGCAGGAATAAAGGAAAGCAGGAAGGGGAGGAGGACTCCGGGTCTTCGCCTTCCGATTCTCTTTTCCTACTTCCTGCCTTCCTTGTTTCCTGCCATCCTGATTCTCCGGCCTCCGGTCTCCGAGAAGGCCGCTTTACCCCGGAATCGGCCGAAGCTCCCCTTCGCCGTGGATCCCCAGGTACTCCTTCCAGGTCCCCTCGCACACGTGCGTGTAGGCGCAGGTCTCGCAGGCCTTCACGTGGCGCTTCAGGTCGTGGCGCTTGCGCTCCTGCCAGTTGAAGCGGGCGCGGCCGCCCTCCACCGTGGCGATGCCCTCGGGCAGGCCCTCGGCGGTGAGCGTGCGGATCGAGCAGTCGGTGTCGAGGTCGCGGAACTCGCCGACGTAGCGGCGGGCCATGGTCTTGCTGGAAACCAGCGTGAGCGGCAACACACACAGCGGGAAGCCGCCGAGCGTGAAGGTGCGCTTGTACCGGTACTCGTTGAGCAGGATCGCCTTGACGACGTATGGGACCACCTCGGTGTAGGTGGGGATGAGCGACGTGTTGGTCTCGGCGTAGCCCTCGGCGCGTACGAAGTTGGCGCGCACGTCGTCCATCCCGAGCTCGTAGAAGAACTTGAGGATGGCCGGCAGGTGCTTGTAGTTCCACGCGTTCACGACGATGTTCACCGACACGTTGTCGCGCAGGAAGCCCTCGTCGCGCTTCTTGAGCAGGTACAGCAGGCCAGACTTCTTCTTCTCGAAGTTGCCGGGCACACGCGTCAGGGCGTCCTCGAGCGCGGGCGTGTGGCCGTGCATGCTCATCGTCACGCGGGTGAGCCCGGCGTCGAGCACCTTGTCGACGTATTCGTGGCGGAAGAACTTGGTCCCGTTGGTCGCCAACGCGATGCGCGTGTAGCCAAGGTCCCGCGCGAAACGGATCGCGTCGAGGATCCAGGGGTAGGTCGTGGGCTCGCCGCCGAGGAAGCCGACCGAGCGGTTGCCGGCGTCGAACCAACGTTGGATCTCGGCCTGCATGTCCGGGTAGGGCATGTAGCGGCGCATCTCCGTGGCCGGGAGCCCGTCCAGGCAGAAGACACACTTGTTGTTGCAGATCTTGCCGACGTTGATCTCGACGTTCTTGCGTGTGTCGCGCCACATGTCGGCGGCGTCTTGACGCGAGTCTGCGAGGGGGCGGGGCTCGCCGGTCGGTGCCGGTTCGTTGCGCGGCTCGTTCATGCGGCCTCCAGGGGGGTCAGCTCGGTGGGGCCGAAGCGGTCGAGGTAGGCGCCGAACACGCCGGCACACACGCCGTTGTAGGCGCAGGTGCCACACGGCTCGGCATGGCGGCGGCCGCGATCGGGCGCCCAATTGTAGAGGCCGTCGAGCGACACGCTCTCGGGGTGGCGCACCCACTCGACGGTCACGCGGGGGTTCCAATAGAGGTCGTTGCTCGTCATGCGCACGCTCCCGAGCGCGCACATCGGCACTCCGAAGAAGCGCACGATGGCGGGGGCCGCGGCGCGCACCACCTGCGGCGCGAGGGCGGCGATCTCGTCGAGGCGCACCGGGAGCGTGCCGTAGCGGTCCGCGCCCAGGCCCTCGGGGGTCAGGTTCGAGATGATGAGCAGCGCGGCGTCGACATCGTGGGCGAGCGCGGCGGTCTCGACGAGCCGGGCCACGTTCTCGCGGGTCAGGACGCTGTTGATGTAGGGGCGGAAGCCGGGCTTGACGGCCTTCGCGTTGGCGATGGCGCGCGTGACACGGTCGAACGAGCCGACGCGGCCGGCGCAGGCGTCGTGCGTCGCGGCGTCGGGGCCGTGCACGGAGAACAAGGCCTCGTCGAGGTACGGCATGGCCGCCTCGGCGAAGCGCGGGTCCGCGAGGCGGGTGCCGATGGTGCCGATGCTCGTGCGCAGGCCGAGGGCCTTGGCGAGCTTCAACGCGTCGACGAACCGCGGGTGGATCGTGGGCTCGCCGCCCGTGAAGTGAACCGACTCCACCCCGCGCGACGCCTGCTCCTTGAGGATGCGCGTGATGCGCCCGAAGGTGACCGGGAAAGGATTGAACTCCTTCATCCGGTGATCTTCGGAGCAGAACGTGCATCGCTCGGGGCACGTGTACGTGATGTGCAGCTCGAGCCGGCGCATGCGTTGGCCGGCGGGGCCGATCCAGGGGGTCTCGGACACGTGGGGAGCGGGAGCCTGGGTGTCCGACACCACGGCCTCGGGGGGCGTTGCGGGGGGCGGAGCCCCCTGCCCCAAGATTGCCTCGTGCTCTGAGCTCACGCGGCCCCCGCATGTGTCATCCGTGCGGCGCGCGCCCGGAAGTACGCGGGGTAGAGCCGATCGCACAGGCGGGTGAGCACCGCGTCGACCGCGGCGGTGCTGGCGAGCACGTCGGGGGTGTAGACCTCGCGCAGGAGCGAAGGGACGCGCGCTGCGGCCGCTTCGAGCACCTCGGCGGAGGGCGGATCGTCGAGCGTGCCGACGGCGGTGCGATCGCCCACGGCCTCGGCGAGCACGAGATTCGACGGGTGGATCGTGCGGTCGGAGTCGACGACGAAGCCCGTGTTGAAGAAGGGGGTCGGCGCGGACACGAACAGGTTGCGCAGGTACAGGCGCTCGCCCGCCGCCCAGGCGCTCTCGAACTCGGTCGCGATCGCGGAGAAGCTCTCCTCCAACGCGGCGAGCTGCGGGGCGCTCCACGGCAGGTAGTAGCCGGGGAGCAGGTTGAACCGCCCGATCCCCATCGCCCGGAGCGCGCGGAAGTTGGTCGCGGCGCGGCCGGCTGTCGAGGGGGCCACGGTCTGTGTCACGACGAAGCGCGGCAGGCGAAGCAGCTCGGGCAGCCAGCGCTCGATCTGCGCGTACGAAGGCGCCTCGCCGGGGAGGGGGCGGCGCAGGCCGTCGTGGTCGCGCGGCGCGCCGTCCATCGAGAGGGTGAGCGTCACGCGCGGGTGCGCCCGCAACAGATCGAGGATCCCGGCGTCGAACCGGGTGCCGTTCGTCGAGAGGTAGACCGACACATCCGATACATTCGATACATGTGTCACGACCGCTTCGACAATGTCGGGGCGCAGCAGCGGCTCGCCGCCGAACAGCTTGATGTCGCCGCCGCCGTAGCGGGAGACGAACAGGTCGATCGCACGCCGGGCGTCGTCCACCGACAGGTCGGGGACACCGTCCTTCACGGTGGGGCAATACGCGCAGCGCAGGTTGCAGCGCCGCGTGATCGTCAGGATCAGCGCGGCGCGCCACCGATCGGCTCGCGCGCGCACCCCGTCACCACTGGCCGTGGGAGCCGTGCGAGCCGTGGGAGCCATGCGATCCGTGCGAGCCGTGGGATCCGTGCGAGCCGTGGGACCCGTGCGAGCCGTGGGACCCGTGCGAGCCGTGGGACCCGTGCGAGCCGTGAGACCCGTGCGAGCAGTGCTGCGCCAGGAGCGCCTCGTAGCGGATGGGCTCGAGGCCCCGCCGGTCGAGGGAGCTCGGATCGAGCTCGAGATCGCCCGCCGTGGCGTTGAGGAGGAGCAGGCTCTGCGCGATGTCGTCCCCCTCCTGGCGCGCGGCGCGGGCCTCGTCGGGCAGGAGGAGCTGCTCCGCGGCCTTGGGGAGGCTGGGGAAGTCGTCGTTCGTGGCGGCGGCGGACGGCTTGACGCCGGGGAAGCCGGGCTTGCTCGGGAGGCTCATGCGGACCCCTCGGTCGGGTGGGGGAGGGTCAGGGAGGGGCCGTCCGGGTAGGGGACGGTGCCGGGGCGGGAGCGCTGGATGGTCCAGCGGCGGAAGATCTTCTCGACGCGACCGTCGGTGTCCTCGGCGAGGCGGCGGAACAGGTCGGCCTGCTCGCCATAGAACTCCTGGCACTTGCGCGAGCGCGGGCGCTGGCCGAACAGATCGCCGTCGAACATGTAGTTGTGCAGCGGCTGGATGCCACACGTGGGCTTGTAGACGCAGTCGGCGCAGGCGGGCAGCGCTTCCTGGATGCTCGCGACGGCGAGCGCGCGAACCGTGGGGTGCGCGGCGATGTCGGCGTAGCTCGACCCGGACACGTGCCCGAGCTTGAAGAAGTCGTTCCCCATGTGCGCCACCATGCGGCCTTCGTCGCAGGTGTAGATGGAGCCGTCGAAGTTGTAGGCGAGCTGCGCGCTGCCGGAGCCGCTGGGGGAGCGGCAGTCGGTGTAGTTCGGATCGTCCGGCGTGAGCATCTTCGTCAGGAACATCGCCGCCTGGCGCTCCTGGATGAAGATGCCCTTCTGGTTCAGCTCGAGGATGTAGTCGAGCGTGTCCCGGTAGAAGGTGAGGAACTCCTCCATCGTGTAGCCGATCTGCTTCCACGTGTTCACCGCGAAGCCGAACGGGTTCAGCGGGCGGAGGTGGATGCTCTTGATGCCACGCTTCACGTACTCGTCGACGATCTCGCGGCCGCGGCCCAACGAGGCGCGCGTGCAGGTCATCAGCGCGTCGACGTGGAACAGGTTCGGATCGAGCCCCTTGTCGATCCACGCCTGGTTGAACCGCTCCATCCAGCTGCTGACCGTCTGGTAGCTGGAGCTCTTGCCGATCCAGCCGCGGTTGGCGTTGTGGAGATCCTCGGGCCCGTCGAGCGAGGTGCAGACCATCACGCCGTTGTCGACGAGAAAGGCCATCTTCTCCTCGTCCATCAGGGTGAGGTTGGTGACCAGCGAGAAGATCAGATCGCGGTTCTCGTACCGGTTCTTCTCCTTCGCGTGCTCGACGATGAACTTGAGCGCCGCGAAGTTGGCCGTGGGCTCGCCGCCCTGGAACTCGAAGTTGAGCACGCGCGAGGGGGTGCTGAACGCGAACTCGACGACCTCGCGCGCGGTGGCGAGCGACATGTCGGTGTCGACGCGGTCCATGTCGGTGCGCGACGCGTGGCAGTACTTGCACGCGTGGTTGCAGCGGAGCGTCGTGACCACGATGTGCAGGTGCGGGCCGCCGCCGAGGAAGCCCTTCTTGCGGCGGATGCGCGCCGCCATGCGGTCGATGTCGAGCCCGGTCTTGAAGAAGCCCTTGCGCTCCAGATCGGTGCGCTCCTCGCCGTCGATCTTGCCGCGGAGGAACGTGTCGAAGCGCTCCTTCGGCAGGAAGTGGAACTCGCCGCCCTCGTTCGTGAGGAGCACCTTGCCGCCGACCACGCCGTAGCGGAAGAAGCCGACCTCGGGCGCGAGCGCGCTCGGATCGACGCGCAGCGGTGTCGTGAGGTGGCCGCTCATCGGGCCGCCTGGGTGCCGGTGGGGGCTTCGGCGCGCGCGTCGACGATGGACTGGAACAGGGCGTGGTTGCCGAACTCGTCCGGCAGGCGATCGCGGAGGCGCTCGGGGACCTCGGAGAAGGTCACGAGCACGTCGGCATCGACCTCGACCACGGCCGGGCCGAACGCCGCGAAGCGCTCGGCGGCCCGCGCGATCGAGGACGACGCGTAGAGGGACCGGTGGAAGCGGACGGTGACGACCGGCGCGGGCTCAGCCATCCGACTTCTCCCACGGGACCGGGATCTCGAGCGGCTCCATCTCCTCGGCGTCGAGCTCGGCGAGCAGCTTGTCGATCGAGGAGGGCGCGTCGACCGAGAAGAACGCCTTCGCCAGGATGAACTCGCGGATCTTCGCGTTCGAGGCGCCCACGGCCTTGCGGAGGGCCTGGTTGAGCAGCTCGTTGGAGAACTCGCCCGCGAGCGCCTCGAGCGTGGCCTCGTCGGCCTCGCCCTTGGCCTTGAGCACCACGGCCACGCGCTGATCGGCGGGGCGGTCGAGGAACACGTAGCAGCGATCGAGGAACAGGTAGGCGGCGCCCTGGATCGTGTCGAGGGCGTAGATGGACTCGTCGACCACGAACGACGCGCGGCGGGCGCCGAGCTCGGTGGTCAGGCCGTTCGGCTCCACGGTCATCCCGGCACCATCCGCGTGGCGGCCTGGGCCAGGGCGTCGGCGTGGCGCCACACCCGCTCGTCGTGCGGCTCGAGCACGGCGAGGGCGTCGACGTTCCCATCCTCGTTGTCCGACACGATCGCCGCGAGGCGGGCGACGGCGCGGCCGAGCGACTCGTCCATCGGGGAGTTGCCGTCGCCTCCATCCATCACGATGAAGTCGACGTAGGCGCTCGACGCGGGCCCGCGCGGGGCGCCGTGGCGCAACGACAGGTCGATGCGCGCGGCGCGCCCGTCCTCATGGAGCAGGTTGAGCGTGACCGCCCCCTGCACCGCGGGGTACAGCCGGGCCACATGCCAGCCGAGGCCCAGCGCGCTGCCGGCCTGCAACGGCTGGATCAGCCACCACGGACTCTGCGAGGCGGTATCGGCAGAAGAGCCAGAACCCCCGAAGAGGCCTGCGGCGGTGCCGGTGGCGACGGAAGAGGGGGCTGGGGACGCTGCTACCGCGGCGGCGCTGCCGACGGCGGTGGAGGCGAGCCCGAACACAGCGAGACGAAGAAAGGCGCGACGGTCTTCCATGGCGTGAGGATACCACCACCAGGGCGCGGTTCCGCGCGTCTTTGCGCAGCTGCGCGGATCAGTAGGCGGGCAGCACGTAGACCTTGCCGCCGCCCGAGGCGCCCTCGTCGTTACCGGTCGCGGAGGCGGCCCAGTCGAGCGTGCCGTCTCCGTCGAGGTCGTACAGGCCGCTGATCGTCGCGCCGAACGCGTCGCCCGCGTTGCCGCCGGTGAAGCTGGCGTGCTGGTCGATGGGGAGGGTCCACGTGCCCGTGGGCTGGCCGCCCGCGAACAGGTACACGACGCCCTGGCCGCTGGCGCCCGCGGTGGTGGCGCCCGCGAGCAGATCGGTCGTGCCGTCCCCCGTCACGTCGGCCATCGAGAGCCCCGTGCCGAGCGCGCCGTCGCCGTTGACGACCCAGCTCGCGGTCGCCAAGGTTTCCGCGCCCGAGATCGTGCCGCCGCGGTACACCAGCACGGCGCCGTCCCCGCCGCTGTACCCGGGCATGCCGAGGGCGAGGTCGAGGATGCCGTCGTCGTCGAGGTCGCCGAGGGCGATGGAGGCCGGGGTGAGCCCGAGCTGGCTGCCGGCCGAGGGGCCCCGGATCTCCGCGTCGTCCACGCTGGTGATCGTGGTCCCCAACGTGCCGCGCGCGCTGCGGATGGCCGAGCCGTTGATGAGCCAGCAGGTGCCAGACCCGGTGCCGTTGTCGTCGTCGTTCGGCGCGCACGAGACGAGGTCGTCGTAGCCGTCGTTCGTCAGATCGCCGAGCGCGACGGAATAGCCGAGGTTGTCGGCGGCGGTGACGCCCCGCACGTAGAAGCTCGACGTGTCGTCGTCGATGTAGTCCGTCATGTAGTTGTCGCTGTAGAACGTGACGTACACGCGGCCCTTCGCGCTCTCCTCACCCGGAGCGCCGCCGGCGATGTCGGGATCGCCGTCCCCGTCGAAGTCACCGACCGCGAGGCTGTAGCCGTACCAACCGTTCGACGAGCGCCCGTAGATGGCGCCTTCGGCGAGCTCGGCGCCGTACTCGGTGCCGCTCTCGCTATCGACGTCGAAGATGTAGACGCTGCCGTCGTCCGTGGCGTTCGCGTCGTTCTGGTAGAGGCCGACCGCGATCTCCGCGGCGCCGCCGCCGTCGGGATCCCCGATCGAGACGACCGCGGAGCCGAACCAGTCGTCCGCGTCGTAGCCGTAGACCCGCAGGTAGCCGTCGGTGAGGTTCGCGGGGTCGGCGGCGGTGTCGACGTCGTGGAACGCGACCACGCCCAGATCCGCGTAGCCTCCCGACCCGCGGCTCGGCGCGCAGATGAGCAGCTCGCCGTCACCGTCGCCGTCGAGGTCTTCCATCGCGGTCACGCCGCCGCTGCCGATCGCGTCGCTCGCGCTGGTGCCGTACACGGTCCACACGCTCTCGTACTCGACCTCCATGGGGTCCTGGATGCCGTCGCAGTCGTTGTCGAGCGCGTCCCAGTCCACCTCGGCGGCGCCCGGGTTCACCGTGGCGTTCGTGTCGTCACAATCGTCGATGAGCGTGACGTAGCCGGAGGGCGCGGCACAGTCCTCGACCTCGACGTCCACGTCGCCGTAGGTGTCGCCGTCCGCGTCGGCGTACCAGGAGGTGCTGGCGAGGCCGTCGTCCGCGACGCCGTCGCAGTCCTGGTCGAGGTCGTCGCAGACCTCGGGGCGGCCCGGGTAGATCGCGGCGGCGGCGTCGTTGCAATCGGTGGCGTCGGCCACGTAGCCGGCGGGCGCCGAACACCCGACGGTCGAGACGGAGGCCGCGCCGTAGCCGTCGGCGTCCGTGTCCGCGTAGAAGGTGGTCGTGACGCCGTCATCCACCGTGCCGTCACACTCGTTGTCGAGGCCGTCGCACACCTCGACGGCGGCGGGGTTGACGGCGGGGTCGAGATCGTCGCAGTCGTCGCCGCCGTGGGCGCTCGCGTCGGTGCCGTCGGCGTCCTGGTCGTAGTCGGACGCGCCGTCACAGTCCTGATCGACGCCGTCGTACCAGCTGTCGGCCGCTCCGGTGTGGATGGCCTCGTCTGTGTCGGCGCAATCGGTGCCGCCGTAGGCGATGTCGTCGTACCCGTCGGTGTCCTGGTCGTAGTCGGAGCGCGCGTCGCAGTCCTGGTCGACCCCGTCGTACCAGCCCTCGATCGCGCCGGGAAGCACGGTGGCGTCGAGATCGTTGCAGTCGGTGCCGCCGTACGCCGCGTCGTCCACACCGTCGGCGTCCTGGTCGTAGTCGGACGCGCCGTCACAGTCCTGGTCCAGGCCGTCGTACCAGGTGTCGTCGGCGCCGGGGAACACGGTCGCGTCGTCGTCGTTGCAGTCGCCGTCCGCCTCGGAGAGGCCGTCGCCGTCGTTGTCGATCGTCTCGAGCGTCTCGTCGACGAGGCCGTCGCAGTCGTCGTCCGCGCCGTTGTCGGGGGCCTCGAGCTGGCCCGGGCTCACCGCGGCGTCGGTGTCGTCACAGTCGTCCCCACCCTCGACGTTGGCGAGGTACCCGTCCCCGTCCTGATCGTAGTCGGAGCGCCCGTCACAGTCCTGATCGAGGCCGTCGTACCAGACCTCGTCGGAGCCGGGGTTCACCGAGGCGTTGTCATCGTCACAGTCGTCATCCACGCCCCAGCCGTCGCCATCGGCGTCCACCCCCGCCACGACCAGCGCGGAGAGGGCGACCTCGACCGACGGCTCGTCCGGGTCGTTCGAGGTGATGGCGACCGTGGCCGACGCGGGCCCGCCGATCGCCCCGTCGAAGGTGACGGTGAACACGGCCTCCCCCTCGGCCGGCATCGTCACGACACTCATGTCGACGTGGAAGTCGGAGCCGCTGACGTCGAGCATCGCTTCGAGCGGGCCGCTCCCGAGATTGCGCACCACGAACACGCCCGAGACGGCCACGCCGGGCGACGTGGCGCCGAGATCGAGCTCGAGCGGGCTCACCTCGATGTCGGGCGCCTGCTCGTCCGGACCGGTGTCGTCCGTGTCAGGAACCTTGTCCCCGACGAAGTCGACGGAGAGGGGGGAGCAGCCGGCGAGAAGGAGGAGGGTCAGCGTAGCGCGCGTCATCCGTGGCCTGGGTGCTCGGAGTATGACACGTACGGAGTGGCCGAGCGCGCGCCGCCCCTCACGCCAGGATCAGCTCCGTCACGGCGCCGCGCTTGCTCGCATCACAGTTGATCGCGCGCGCCGCGGACACGGGCGTGCGGAGGAAGCCGTCCGCATACAGCTCGTGTACGGCCGGCGCGGACGAGTTGGACAGCACCACGTGGACGCCCCGCGCCTTGAGGGCCCGCGCCGTGTCGCGCAGGCGCGCCTGCTCGGGCATCCCGAAGCCGCCCGCGGTGTACGCGGTGAAGCTCGAGGTGGCCGAAAGAGGGATGTAAGGGGGGTCGAAGTAGACGAAGTCCCCCGGCTCGGCGCGCGTGAGCACGGCGCCGAAGTCCTCGACCAACAGATCGGTCTGCGACAGGGCGATGGACGCGGCGCGGAGCGTGTCGGCGTCGCAGATGGTGGGATTCGTGTAGGAGCCGAACGGCACGTTGAACCGGTTCTGGCGGTTCACACGGTACAGGCCGTTGAAGCCCGTGCGGTTCAGGTAGATGAACCACGCGGCGACCTCGGCGTCGCTCTTCGCGTCGACCGCCTCGGCGCGGAGGCCCTCGAAAAAGGTGCGGTCGTGCGGGAAGCCGCGGAGCAGCGTGATCACGTCCTCCACGTGGTCGCGCACGCCGATCCACGTGCGGATCAGCCGCGCGTTGGTGTCCGCCAACACGGCGCGCGCCGGCCGCAGGTGGAAGAACAACGCGCCGCCCCCGACGAACGGCTCGTGGTACCGACCGAACCGAGCGGGGGTGTGGGGCAGGAGCGCGGGGAGGAGTTGCCGCTTGCCGCCGACCCACTTGAGGAAGGGGCGGGGATGCGGGATCGAGGTTGAACCGTCAGCCATGCCCCGCAGCATGATCCCGGTCTGTTGGCATGTCAACGGCGATCTTCGAATGATCCCCGGTGATCGTTCAGATCTGGCGTTCGCCGATCCTTTCGTTCATGCCATCTCCACCCGCACGGCGCCCGTTCGCGCCATCCACGCCACGCGCGCGAGCAGGAGCATCGCCACGGCGGCGAGCCCGAGCGCCAGCCCGGCGAAGATCCCGGGGGCGCCCCAGCCGGCGCGGAAGGCGAGCCACCAGCCGAGCGGGAGGCCGAACGCCCAGTAGCCGAGGAGGTTGGCGAGCGCGGGGAGCCGCAGATCGCCAGCGCCGCGGAGCACGCCGAACGCGACGACCTGGAGCCCGTCGAACAGCTGGAACGCGGCCGCGATGGGGAGGAGCGTCACGACGAGCGCGATGACCGCGGGATCGTCGGTGTACACGCGGGCGAGCACGTCGGGGAGCAGCGCGAACGCGAGCGCGGAGCCGCCCATGATGCCGCCGCCGAGGAGGATCGCGATGCGGCCCGCGAACGCCCAGGGGAGGCCGGCGCCGACGAGGTTTCCGACGCGGGTGGCGGCGGCCGCGGAGATGCCCATCGGCACCATGAACGAGACGGTGGCGAGGTTGAACACGACCGCGTTGGCCGCGATGGACGTGGGCCCGAGCCACCCCATCATCAGGCCGGCGAAGTGGAAGGCCCAGGCCTCCATCGCCATCTGGACGCCGAGGGGGAGGCCGATCGCGAACAGGCCGAGGAGCGCGGGGACGGAGAGCGCGTCCCGCCAGCCTACGAGGTACGGCGCGAGCGTCTTGCGGGCGAGCCACACCGTGAGCCCGGCGAGCACGTATTGGCTCGCGGCCGTCGCGAGCGCGGCGCCGTAGATGCCGAGCTCGAAGCCGTAGATGAGCACGCCGTTGGCCACGAGGTTGACCACGTTCGCAGCGATGATCGCGATGGTGACCGGCCGCTGGACGCCGAGCCCCTGGAGGGACTGCCGGATGGCGCTGAACACCATCATCCCCGGCACGCCCCACGCGGCGGTGTGGCACCAGACGCCGGCACCCGCGAGCAGGGCCTCGGGCTGGCCGAGGAGGCGCAGGCCCGGCACGGTCTGGAGCTGGAGCGCGATGAGGACGGGCGCCATGACCATCGCCATGACGCAGCCGCGCACGATCCCGCGCCCGACCCCCGCGGTGTCGCGCGCGCCGTGCGCTTGGGCGATGACCGGATCGAGCGCGCGGAGGGCGCCGAGCGCGACGACGGCGAGCGCGAAGTACCAGGAAGTGCCGAGCGCGACGGCGGCCATGGGCTCGGCGCCGAGGCGGCCGACCATCAGCGTGTCGACGACCGACATGCCCATGAGCCCGAGCATGCCGACGCTCACCGGCCACGCGAGGCCCCACACCACGCCGGCTTCGGCGCGGGTCGTGGTCTCGAGGCGGACGGGGTTCGTCATGGGGGCCTCTGGTCGCTCGGAAACGGGGTGACGTCAAGGGAAAGGTGGGTGCGTGTGGCGCCCCCTGGGGGACTGGCGTACGTCTCTGGCCGCCGGGGGTCGGAATGGACGCGGGGGCGACGGGCGGGGAACACGCGGACGCGAGCTTCACCGCCGTTCGGCGCTGGCTCCTCGAGCAGGGGCGGTTCCTGCCACGCCTCGAGGAGCTGTTCGGCGGGCTCATGGAGCAGCTCCAGGCTCAGGGGCTCCCCCTCGTGCGGTCGGGGCTCCACGTGTCGATCCTCCACCCCCAGCTGCTGGCCGTGTCGGTGCAGTGGTGGCGCGGGCGGGAGGTCACCCTGGTCGAGCGCCCCCGCTACGTCGGCTGGGAGCTGGGCGGCTACCAGGACAGCCCGCTCGCCGTGGTGGCGGAGACGCGGACCCCGCTCCGGCGGCGGCTCGTGGGGCCCGAGGCCGCGCGGGACTTCCCCATCCTGCTGGAGCTCTCGGCGAGCGGCGGCACCGACTACTACGTGATGCCGCTCCTGTTCGGGGACCACCACAGCGGCGCGATCATCTCCTGGTGTACGGACCGCCCGGAGGGCTTCTCCGACGCCCAGATCCTCGGCCTGAACGACCTTGGGCATCTGCTCGCCGTGTTGTGCGAGCTCCGCGTCCAGCAGGGGCTCGCGAGCACGATCCTCGACACGTACATCGGCCGGACGGCTGGGCAGCGGGTGCTGGCGGGCACGATCGTGCGCGGGAGCGGCGAGAAGCTGGACGCCGTGGTGTGGAACTGCGATCTGCGCGGCTTCACCGCGCGCGCCGAGGCGGGACCGCCGGAGGCGGTGATCGCGCTGCTCAACGCGTACTTCGAGCGCATGGCGGGCGCGGTGCAGAGCCACGGCGGGGAGGTGCTCAAGTTCATCGGGGACGGCATGCTCGCCATCTTCCCGATCGTCGCCGGGGCCACCCCCGAAGACGCGTGCCGCCGCGCCATCCAGGCGGCGCGCCGCGCGTGCGAGGCCATGGCGTCGCTCGATCGGGAGGTGCAGGCCGAGGGCGGCGCGCCCGTGCGCTACGGCATCGCGCTGCACGTGGGGGCGGTCATCTACGGGAACATCGGCGCGCCCGACCGGCTCGATTTCACGGTCATCGGGCCGGCCGTGAACCAAGCCTCGCGGGTGGAGGGCCTCTGTCAGTCCCTCGGGCGGCTGGTGCTCACGACCACCGCGGTGGCCCAGCACGTGCCGGACGAGGTGGAGCCGCTCGGGCCCTACCAGCTGCGCGGGATCGAGGAGCCGCAAGACCTGTGGGGGCTGCGGAGCTGACCGGTCGGCGCGGGGTCAGCCGAGCAGATCCGCGAGCACCTTTGGGCGGCGGCGCTCGACGTGCGGGGCGGCGCGCACGGCCATGGCGAGGAGCAGGGCTTCCGCCCAGGGCCGGCCGATGAGCTGGAGGCCGATGGGCAGGCCCGCGGCGTCGTAGCCGGCGGGGATGCTGATGGCGGGGAAGCCGAACAGGTTCGGCGCGTGCGCGAACCGCATGAGCCGGTCGAGCAGCTCGATGTCGGACTCGCCGCCCAGCGCGTCGGGCCGGATGGGAGGGGCGGTGCACCCGGTGGTGGGGGTCGCGACGAGGTCGACCTGCTCGAACGCCGCGCGCCAGCCCGCCGCGAGGTGGCCGCGCATGCGCAGGGCGTGGGCGTAGTCGGACGCGGTGAGGCCCTGCGCGAGCGCGAGGTTCAGCGCCGTGTCGGGGCCGTAGGGCGCGGCCCCATGGGGGAGCTGCGACGCCGCCATCTCCGAGACGATGACGACGAGGTGCGCGATGCGGACGAGGTCGGGGTCCGGCAGATCGATGCGCACCAGCGTGACGCCCAGGTTGTCGAGGAGCACGCGGCAGGCCTCGACCACGGCGGGCTCGGCGTGGTCGAACCAGGCGTCGAGCACGCCGACGCGCAGGCCGGACAGGTCGCGGGCGCCGGGGAGGCGGACGCCGGGGTGGCCGGAGCTGCCGGGATCGTGGGGGTCGGCGCCCGCGATCAGGCCGTAGATCGCGGCCACGTCGACCGCGTGGGCGCCGATCGGGCCGACGTGCGCCACGCTCCAACAGAGCGGCGCGGCGCCGTGCTCGCTCACCCGGCCGAAGGTGGCCTTGAGCCCGACCATGCCGCACAACGACGAGGGGATGCGGATCGAGCCGCCCCCGTCCGCGCCGAGGGCGACCGGGCAGAAGCCCGCCGCGGCGGCCGCCGCCGAGCCGCTGGACGAGCCGCCGGTGGCCCGCCCGGTGTCGTAGGGGTTCCGCGCGGCGCCGTGGTGGGGGTTGATGCCGGTGACGCCCATGCCGAGCTCGTGCATGTTCGTCTTGCCGACGAGCAGCGCCCCGGCCGCGCGCAGGCGCGCCACCACCGTGGCGTCCGCGCCGGCGGGCGCCTTGCCGAGGAAGGAGGTGCCGACGGTGGTGGGGTAGGGCGCCTGGTCCAGCTCGTCCTTCACGGCAACGGGCACCCCCTCGAGCCAGCTCCGGGGCGTGCCCGCGCGGAGGCGGGCCGCGGAGGCCTCGGCCTGGGCGAGCAGATCGGCCTCGTCCATCGCGATGAACGCGCGGAGCGGCTCGGCCCCGAGATCGACCCGCGCGCGCGCCGCGAGCACCGCCCGCGCGACGGAGACCGGATCGGTCGTGCCCGCGCGGTAGGCGGCGGTGTAGTCGGCGATCGCGGGGTGGGCGTAGCCGGCGGTCGTCGGGCGGCCCGGATCGGTGGGCGCCTCGTCGAGCATGGACGGGGCGTCGAGCACGGACCCGTCGAACGAGGCGGCGTCGAGCCAGGCGGGGCGGTTGGGCGAGGCGCCGGCGACGTCGGCAGCGCGCAATCGAGGGACGCCGGCCTGCTCCAACATCTGCGCGCGGGCGATCGCGCCGACCCCGGGGAGTCCGACGAGGCCGGAAAACGCGCGGAGCGGTAGCCCCGCCAGCCGAGGAGCACGAACGGAGCGGGGGGTGTACGCCATGCCGGCAGGGTAGATCAACGGGATGGACTCCTCTCCCCATCACGTCGATTTTCTCGTGCTCGGCGCCGGCGTGGCCGGGCTCATGTTCGCCCTCGAGGCGGCCAGCCGCGGCCGCGTCCTCGTGGTGAGCAAGACCGACCGGGAGGAGTCCAACACCCGGTACGCGCAAGGCGGCATCGCGGCGGTGTGGAGCGCCGAGGACAACGTCGAGGCGCACGTGTCCGACACGCTCGTCGCGGGCGCGGGGCTCTGCCGACGCGACGCCGTCGAGCAGACCGTGCGCGAGGCGCCCGAGCGGATCCGCGACCTCATCGAGCGCGGCGTGCAGTTCTCGCGCCGCGACCAGCATCCCGCCGAGTACGACCTGCATCGTGAGGGCGGCCACAGCGCCCGCCGCATCCTCCACGCGGACGATCTGACCGGCGCCGAGATCGTCCGCGCGCTGCTCGCCGCGTGTGACGCCGAGCCCAACATCGAGATCCTCGAGCACCACCACGCGGTCGACCTGGTCACCCACAACTCCCTCGCGCGTCGCCACGGCGATGTGCCCGAGGAGCCCGATCGCGTCGTCGGCGCCTACCTCCTCGACGCGAAGAAGGGCGAGGTGCTGGCGGTCTCCGCGCGGATCGTGGCCCTCTGCACGGGCGGCGCCGGCAAGGTGTACCTGTACACCTCCAACCCCGACATCGCCTCGGGGGACGGCGTCGCGATGGCCTGGCGCGCGGGCGCGCGCATCGCCAACATGGAATTCGTCCAGTTCCACCCGACCATCCTGTTCCACCCGCACGCCAAGGGCTTCCTCATCTCCGAGGCGCTCCGCGGCGAAGGCGGCAAGCTCGTGCTCAAGACCGGCGAGCGGTTCATGCCGCGGTACGACGAGCGCGCCGAGCTCGCGCCGCGCGACATCGTGGCCCGCGCGATCGACGCCGAGCTCAAGCGCCGTGGCGACGATTGTGTGTACCTCGACATGACCCACCTCGGTCGCACCGAGCTCCAGCACAAGTTCCCGAACATCTTCGCGAGGTGCCTGGAGCTGGGCATCGATATGGCGACCCACCCCATCCCCGTGGTGCCCGCCGCCCACTACTTCTGCGGCGGCGTGCAGACCGACCTGTCCGGCGAGACCAGCATCTCCAACCTGTTCGCCATCGGCGAGTGCGCGTCCACCGGCCTGCACGGCGCCAACCGGCTCGCGTCCAACTCGCTCCTCGAGGCCCTCGTCTTCGCCAAACACGCGGTCGCGACCGCGGTGTTGCGGCTCCCCGACGTGCCGGGGGGCGGCGAGATCCCACCGTGGGATCCAGGCCGCGCGGTCGACAGCGACGAGCAGGTGGTCATCACCCAGACGTGGGACGAGATCCGCCGCTTCATGTGGAACTACGTCGGGATCGTGCGCACCACGCGGCGCCTGTTGCGGGCACGCGCCCGGATCGAGGCCGTGCAGGAGGAGATCTACGACTACTACTGGGACTTCACCCTGACCGCACCGCTGCTCGAGCTGCGCAACCTCGCGACGGTGGCGGATCTGGTGATCGACAGCGCGTTGCGGCGGCGCGAGAGCCGCGGCCTGCATTTCACGCTCGACTACCCCGGCGCCGATCCGCGCTGGATCCGGGACACGGTGCTCCGTCGGCGCCTGTGAGGGCCGCCCGATTGTAGACCGCGGTCGCGACCGAGGTCGTCTCCGCGGACGTGCGTAGCTTCTCTGCGGGATCCCGTGGGATCCGGGGAGGAGCGATGTTTCTCTGGATCCTCGCCGCCAGCGCGGCCGACTATGAAGTGGTCGAGCTGGGGACGCTCGGGGGGCGATCGACCGCGGCCGCGGCCATCAACGAGCGCGGGCAGGTCGCCGGCGTGTCGAGCCTCGCGGGCCCGGAGCAGCACGCGTTCGTGTGGGAGAACGGGAAGATGCGCGACCTCGGCACGCTCGGGGGGCGCCACAGCTTCGCGTGGGACATCAACGAGCGGGGGCAGGTCGTGGGCGGGGCGCAGGACGACCAGGGGCGCACGCGCGCGGTCATCTGGTCGGGCACCGGCCCGGCGCAGGACCTCGGCGTGCTCGAGGGGGGCGAGGCCAGCTTCGCCATCGCGGTGAACGAGCGTGGGCAGGTGGCGGGCTTCTCGCAGGCGCTCGACGGCGAGACCCACGCGGTGTTGTGGGACGGCGGAAAGGCCATCGATCTCGGCACCCTCGGCGGCGGCTTCAGCTACGCGATCGACGTGAACGAGCGCGGCGAGGTGCTCGCCATGTCCACGACGCCGACCGGGCACCGCGCGTTCGTCTGGCGTGACGGGCAGCGCACCGAGGTCGGCCCCGCGGAGGCGACGTGGTCGTCGGCCTTCGACCTGAACGACAAGGGCCAGGTAGTCGGGAGCGCGCCGCTCGGGGACGAGGCGCGGCTCGTGGGCTACCGGTGGTCGCCCGGCGGGTTGACCGCCACCTTCGGCCTCGGGGGCGACATCGTCATCGTGTCGGCCATCAACGAGGCGGGAGACGCCGCGGGCTACGGCACGCTCACGGCCGCGCGCCCCGGCGTCATCGAGGCCGGGCTCCGGCCAGACCAGGCGCCGGACTTCGAGGCGACCCTCGCGGCCTTCGGCGAGCAGGAGAGCGCCCCCGAGGTCGAGGTGCACGCGTTCGTCTACCGGGCGGGCGTCCTGACCGACCTCGGCACGCTCGGGGGCGCGCACGCCTCCGCGGTCGACATCAACGACAGCGGGCACGTGATCGGCTCGAGCGCGCGCGCCATCGACGGGCGGCCGCGCGCGTTCGTGTGGCGGGACGGGACGATGACCGAGCTGCCGACACCCGAGGAGGCGAGCGCGGGTGCGAGCGACATCAACAACCGCGGTCAGATCGTGGGCTCGTGGTCCTACGAGGGGCGGCGGCGCGCCTTCGTGGCGTCACCCTGCGCGCCGGGCACGCCGGACTGCGGCGCCGGCTCGCGGCGCTCCGAGCCGGGTACGCGCTGATCCGCATCCTTTTGGGGGGCGCCCGGTTGGGGCCCACCCTTCTCCGGCGCAGGCATTGGTGCGCCCTCGGGGGTCGAGAGGAGGTCCGTGTCCTCCTCCGCGCGGTGGAGGTCGGGGCGGTCCTTCAACCAGGGCACGTCGGGCTTGGGGGCCGGGGCGCCGGCCTTGCTGCCCCTGCGGTCGCGTGCGGACATCGTATTCCTCGCCAGGCAGGCAATCTGCTCACCGCGAGCCCACCGACTACCCCAGGTTCTTCTCCGCGAAGTCCCAGTTGACGAGCTTGTCGAGCCACGCGGTCACGTGGTCGGCACGCCGGTTCTGGTAGTCGAGGTAGTAGGCGTGCTCCCAGACGTCGATCACGACGAGCGGGGTCAGGCCGAGCGTGAGCGGATTGTCGGCGTTCGGCGTGTCGATCACCTCGAGCTTGCCCTTGTTGGACACCAGCCAGGCCCAGCCGCTGCCGAACCGCCCGGTGGCCGACTTCGAGAAGGCTGCCTTGAACGCGTCATACCCGCCGAGATCACTCTTGATCTTGTCGGCGATGCGGCCGGTGGGGGCGCCGCCGCCGTTCGGGCGCATGCTCTGCCAGTAGAAATCGTGATTCCAGGCCTGCGCGACGTTGTTGTAGATCGCGGACTGGTCGGGCTTGCCGTAGGTGGCCCGGAGGATCTCGGTGATCGGCTTGTTCGCGAGGGGAGAGCCCGCGAGGGCCTTGTTCCCGTTGTCGACGTAGGCCTTGTGGTGTTTGCCGTGGTGGAACGAGAGGGTGTTCTGCGAGATCACCGGCGCGAGCGCGGTGTCCGCGTAGGGGAGCGGCGGCAGGACCAGCGGGCCCGTGGGGGCCGGATCCGCGGCGAAGGCCGAGAAGGAGCTTGTCGCGAGCACGCCGACGGCCGCGCCGGCGAGGGTGCCGGCGAGGAGGTCACGGCGCGAGGGGCGATGGTCGGACATGGGGACTCCGTCTCGGTTTCGGGGGGCACGATCCACGCGAGCGCGGCGCGGGCCGCGCTTCGGCGATGCTCCGAACAGGGATGGGCCCCGGATCGCTCCGGGGCTACCGATCAGCCGAGGTTCTTTTCGGCGAAGTCCCAGTTGGCCAGCTTGTCGAGCCACGCCGCGACGTAGTCGGCGCGACGGTTCTGGTAGTCGAGGTAGTAGGCGTGCTCCCACACGTCGATGGTGAGGAGCGGGGTCTGGTTGTGAACCAGCGGGTTCTCGGCGTTCGGGGTCTTGGTGACCTTGAGCTTGCCGCCCTCGGACACGAGCCAGGCCCACCCGCTGCCGAACTGCGTCATCGCGGCCTGGGAGAGCTCGGTCTTGAACCCGTCGTAGCTGCCGAAGGAGCTGTTGATGAGGTCGGCCACGCGGCCCTTGGGGCTGCCGCCGCCACCCGGGCGCATGGAGAGCCAGTAGAAGTCGTGGTTCCACACCTGGGCCACGTTGTTGAAGATGCCGGCCTTGTCGGCCTTGCCGTACGTGGCCTTGATGATCTCCGCCATCGGGCGGCCCTCGAGGTCCGTGCCGGCGAGGAGCTTGTTCCCGTTGTCGACGTAGGCCTTGTGGTGCTTGCCGTAGTGGAAAGAGATGGTGTTGGCCGAGATGACCGGGTCGAGCGCGGTGTCGGCGTAGGGGAGGGGGGGAAGGGACAGCGTCGTGACGGTGCTCATCGTAGGCTCCTTTGCGATGGGGTCCGCCAAACTAAGCACGAGCGCGAGCGCCGGCACCGGGGCGGGCGTGCAAATCGGCGCGCCTCGCGTCACCTCGCGTCACCTCGCGCAGCGGAAGCCGATCGCGCCGGACGACTGGTGAGGCTCCACCGCGGTCGAAGCCGCGCCGTCGTCCCGGCGCCACGCGGGGCGGCCGTCGGACGCGCGGTACTCGTGCCAGGGCTGGGTGGCGGAATCGGTCCAGGTGAGGGGCGGGGCGTCTACCGCGAGGAGCCCGCCGCGCCCGGCACAGTACGCGGAGGCCGCGGCCCAGCTCATGTCGACGACCGCCCTGGCGCCCTTCCCAGCCGGGGCTTCGGCGCCCGACCACCCGGAGAGGTAGCCCGCATCGGCCTTCCCGGCGGCCCGTGCGCTGTCACCCGTCCACTCCGGGTGGGTGGAGAGCCAGCGCGCGAACGCGCTCACGGTCACGATTCCGCCCGACCGCCGGGCGCTCGCGCCACGCGTGGTCGGGGCCTCGATGGGGGCGGGCACGGCGATCTCGGCGCGGTGGTCGCCCTCGCCGGCGGGCACGACGAGCTCGCCGCTCCAGGAGGAGCAGCCGGGCGTGCAGGGGGTGGCGACGCCGTCCGTCGCGCAGCCGAGGTCGGCGTCCGTGCAGGAACCGATGGCGACGGTGAGCCGGTGCCGGCCCGGCGTGACCGCCGCGAGGAGGAGCCCGGCAGACGTTCCCACGACCGCCTCGCCGCCATCCACGCGGGCGACAGGCGCGGCGCCTTCGGGGATGCCGGGCACCACCAGGGTCACGACGCGAGGCGGTGGCGGGGCGAGCGCCAGGGCGTGGATCAGCGGCTCGTGCGCGCCGACCACGTCGAGGGTGGCGGCGTGGTGGCCGCACCAGGCGGGGGCGTCACCGCCGGGGGTGCACTCCTCTCCGATTGCGGCGCGGAGCGGCTGGGGACCGGTCGGCACGGCCTCGAACACGAGGTGGCGCCCGATGACCTCGGCGGGGGGGAACCCCGCGAGCGTGACCGCCACCGGGGCGTCGTCAGCGAGCCCCGTGATGTCCACCCGCACCTGCCGCGTGGGCGGCACCGACACGCGGGCGTAGGCCCAGGAGCCCGCGGCCACCAGGGCGGCGAGGCCGAGCGTGGCGACGGCGATGCGCGGCGCGGTCGACGGACGGAGGGGCGCGGGGGCGGCGGGGGGCGGCACCGGGGCGGCGCGTTGCACTTCCGGGGACGGAGCGCCCAGCGGGCGCGGTGCGTCGTTGCCGGGGACCATCGTCACGCCGGCCACCGCGCGGTCGCCGTCCGCGGCATCGCTGAACCACGTCGGCGCCGACGCGTCCATCGAGGCGGCCACGGCGGTGAGATCGATCTCGGCGAAGTCGATCGCGGCGAGGCGGCGGCGCACCTGCTCCGCGTCCGCGATGCGGGCCTCGGGGAACGCGTGCGTCATGTCGCGGACGAGGGCGCGCAGGCGCGCGGGGTGCTGGGGACCGGGGTCCAGCGGCGGGTGGTGCTGCTTGACGCTCATGAGCCGCACGACCTGCTGCTGCACGCTGCCCGCGGCGGTCATCGGGAACGCCTGGCGCCCCGTGAGCAGCTCGTAGAACACCACCCCCGCCGAGTAGATGTCCCACTGCACCGGATCGATGCGCTCGGGATCGAGCCACTCGGGCGGCACGTAGGACACCGAGCCAAAGGTCTGCCCGCGCTCGGTGATCGTGGCGCCGTCCGCCTCGGTCGCGATGCCGAAGTCGACCAGCTTCACGACGCCGTTCGCCTGGATCACGAGGTTCGAGGGCTTCACGTCACGGTGGCGGATGCCGCGGCCGTGCAGGTAGGCCAACGCGTCGGCCACCTGCACGAACAGCGGGACCGCCTCGGCCGCCGAGAGGGCTCCCTCGCGCGCGCGCGTCTCCAGGTTCACCCCGTCGATGAACTCCATCTCCAGGTAGGGCATCGCGACATCCATGCGCACGTTGCGCACCTTTACGATGCCGGGATGGTCCAGGCTGAAGAGGATCTCGGCCTCGCGGACGAACCGCGCCTTCGCGCTCGGCAGGCGCACGAACGCGGCGTCCAACACCTTCACCGCCGCGAGGATGCGCTTCGCCTCACGATTGTGGCAGCGGTAGACGGAGCCCATTCCGCCCTGGCCGAGCGCGCGATCCACCACCCAGATGTCGATCTCGTCGCCCGGCTGCAAGACGCCCACGATGCCTGTCCCAGGCCCACCCGGTCGCTCGGGTCCGGGCTTTCGTGCATCTTACCCCGAGGCCGGGGCGAACACCGGGAGCAGCCGACGAAACCCGGACGCGCGCGTCGGCCGCGCTACCAGGCGAGCCCGGCCACGCGACGGGCCTCGAGCCGGGCCGTCGCGGCATCGAGCTCGGCGTTGACGCGGTCGGCGCGCGCGTCCGCGGCGTCGTCCTGAAGGCGCAGGACTTCCAACGAGCTCGCGAGGCCGACCGAGAGCCGCGTCTGTCCAACCTGGAGCGACTCGTCGGCGAGCTCCTCGCGGGCACGGGCGGCCTCCGCGACGCGGTCGGCGGCGCGGGCCTGCTCGCGCGCGGTGGTGAGGCCGAGGGCGAGGTCGCGCTCGACCGCGTCGAGCTGGATGACCTCGATCTTCTGCTCGAGGGCGGCGCGGCGGGCGCGGATGAAGGGACCGGCGAGGCCGTCGAACTCCCAGGTCACGCCCAGGCTGAGCGACCAGTCCTCGATCGTGCCGAGGGTCGAGTCCGCGTCGATGGAGCCGGTGGGGAAGATGGCGGCAACCGCGGAGGCGTGATCCCACTTCGCCATCGAGAGCTGGGCCTCGGCCGCGTCGATCCACGGCGAGTCCGTCGCGGCGTCAGGGATGGCGAGCGCGCCGGAGGGGATCTCGAGGGCGTCCACGTCCTGCTGCAGCGCGCGGGAGAGGCCGGCGCGGGCGATGACCACGTCGGCTTCGGACTGCGCCGTGTAGGCCTGGGCTTCGAGCAGCCCGAGCCGTGCCGAGCGGCCGGCGAGCTCGCTCTCGAGCCCGGCGGTGACGCGGGCCGCGGTCGCGTCGGCGGTGGCCTGGGCGAACCGTTCGCCCTCTTGCGCGGCGGTGAGGGCGGCCTCGGCCGCGAGCACCGTGTAGAACAGCGTCGCGGCGGCGTACTGCGCGTCGAGCGAGGTGGCGACGGCCTCGTGGCGCAGCGATCGGGCCATGGCCGAGGCGGATCCCGCGTCGAGCCAGACCTCCGGCGCCAGCACGTCGAGGCTCACGCGCAGGCGGTTCGTGTCGGCGGTCGTGCCGGCGGAGAACGTACGCGCCGCGGTGAAGCTCGGGGTTGGCCCGAGCTGGACCCAGGCCTCGGCCGCGTCGAGGCGCGCCTGGCGCGAGGTGAGCTCGGCGACGACGGCGAGCGGGTCGACCTCGGCGGCGCGGCGAACGGTCTCGTCGAGGGTGAGGGCGTGGGCGGCGGACAGGAGGAGCAGCAGGTTCACGGTTTCACCGCAAGAAGTATGGTTGCGGAACCGGGCCTCGTGTATGTCACTCGGCGGATTCCGAGGGCCAACCCAGCTCGCCCGTGCCGTGCGGCCCGGTGACCTGGAGGACGAGGGGGCCTTGCCCGCAGTCTTTCGAGAAGCGGGCGCTCCAGAGGCTGCTCCACCGGTTGTGGTGGCGGTACAGGTCGAGCTCGAGCGGGGTGGGCTCGATCTCTACGACCGTCTCGGGTGTGCAGGGCCGGCCGCCGGCGAACAGGCGCAAGCGCCACGGCTCGTCCTCGCCGAAGCCGAAGCGCAGGTCCTCGCGGAACTGGGAGTCGGCCGAGAACACGAAGACGTAGGCCGTGTCGGCCTCCGCGAGCGAGGCAGCGAGGCGCTCGGCGCGCACCTCCGGCTCCAGGAGCAGCACGTGGGCGCGCTGGGCCTCCATCGCGCGGCGAACGTCGGGGGCGAGCCACACGGCGCGCAGGAGCAGCGACGTGGTGAGCCCGTCGCTGTACAGGCGAAGCTCGCGCGTGCCCGCCCGCAAGGTCGCGTCGTACCCGGGAGGGGCGGGGACGTCGGCCGTGATGGAGTCGCCCACCGCCTGTCGAGCATGGCAGGCGACGAGGAGGGCGAAGATCACGCCTCGAGCTCGTGCCGCCGCACCAGTCGGGTGAGGGTGAGGCCGCGCGCGGCCAGCGCCTCGACGGCGCCCTCCTCCCGGTCGACGATGGTGAGGCATTGGACGACCCGAAGGCCCTCGGCCTCGACCCGATCGACCGCCTGAAGCATCGACGCGCCGGTGGTCGTGGTGTCCTCCACGATGCACACCGGCGTGCCGTCCGGCAGGTTGCCGCGGCCCTCGACGTACTTGCCCGTGCCGTGCCCCTTCGACTCCTTGCGCACCAGGAAGGCGTGCACGGGGCGGCCGCGCGACCACGAGACGGCCGCGGTGGCCGAGGCGATCGGATCGGCGCCGATGACCATGCCGCCGACGCCCTTGACGTCGGGGTGGAGCGCCTCGAGGACGAGGTTTCCCACGAGCCACGCGCCTTCGGCGTGGAGCGTCGTCTGCTTGCCGTCGACGTAGAAGTCGCTCTCCCGGCCCGAGGCGAGCACGACGCGCATGCGGCGGTAGGAGCGCTCCTTCAGGAGCTCGATCAGGCGGTCGCGCAGGAGGCCTCCTCGCCGAGCCACGCGACGACCTCGTCGATGATCTCGGCCTTTCCGATCTCGTTGAAGAGCTCGTGACGGAGCTCCGGGTAACGCGTCAGCCGGGCGTGCGTACGGGTGGCGAAGGCCTCGTTCGCGCGCGGATCGGTGACGTGGTCCTGCCCGCCGACGTACACGGACAGCGGGATGTTCCACGTCGTAACGGCGTTCACGCGGGCGATCGCCGCCACCATCTCGGTGTAGAACCGGGGCGTGCCGGTCTGGAACACCAGCGGGTCCGCGAGGTAGGCGGCGCCGATCGCGGGGTCGCGGGAGAGCGCGTCGGGATTGATCTCGTTCTTCATCGCGAGCGAGGGGATGAGGTGGGAGAGGATCCGCGCGGCGCCGGTCTTCCACCCCGGGAGCGCGACCGCCACGCCGAGGAGCGGGTTCGAGAGGGCGAGCCGGCTCGGCAGCACCCCGGCGCCATGGATCGCGTCGAGCGCGACGAGGCCGCCCATCGAGTGCGCGAGCATCGACCAGCCGGGCCGGAGCCCGACCACGGCGGCCTGGACGTCGGCGGTGTAGTCGGACCAGCGGTTGATGTGGCCGCGTTTGCCGCCCGAGTGGCCGTGGCCCCGGAGCTCCAGCACCGTGGCGGACCAGCCGGCCGCGGCGAACGCGGCGCCGACGTGCTCGTAGCGGCCCGCGTGTTCGGCCAGCCCGGGTACGATCAGCACGTCCCGCGGCCCATCGCCCCAATGGGCGAGCCGCAGGCGCGTGCCGTCCGCGCTGGTGACGAAGTTAGTCCGCAAAGTAGTTGCCCGCGTTTTCGAGCAGCATCTTCGCCTTGCGATGCTCGGACTCCAGCTCGGGCTGGATGTCCGCGATGAGCGTGGTGGGCTGCGCGAGCACGCCGTTCAGCGCCTTCTCGAACTCGGCCTTGTTCTGGGTCTTGGTGGCCCAGTTCTCCGCGAACAACACGTGGTTCCCGAAGAAGTTCGGCTGCGCGGCGATCGCCTTGTCGAAGTACTGCTTCGACTTCTCGAGGTCCTGCCCGGCAAAGCTGGGGAGCGCGGCGTAGAACACGCCCCAGTAGCGGTCCGGGCCGCTGTAGTAGAAGGTCGAGTCGAGCTCGCCCACGCGCGTCATGTAGGCCTTGACGGTGGGGAGGTGCTTGAGGGTCGTCGTCAGGCCGGTGAGCTTGGCCCACTTGCCGAGCGCGGAGGAGGTCCAGTAGAGGCAGGGCACGTCCGCGGTGGTGAACGCGCGGGCCGCGGAGGCCTCGTCCTCGTCGCCCTTGGTCAACAGGGCGGTGAACTCGTTGTTGATGGCGAGGCACTTCTTGCCCCACTCGATGGACGTGGACCACGCCGAGAGCTTGGCGTCCTTCTCCGTCTCGTGGCCGTCGCCCAGGAAGTACCAGCCGCGGACGAGGCGGTGGGCCACGTCCCGATCGGTCGCGTCCATCGCGTAGGCCTGCTCGTACTTCACCAGCGCGGCCTGGAGCTTCGCCTTGTCGCCACGCTCGTTCCAGAGGCTGTCGGCCTCGGCCTTCAGCGCCGCCTTCTGCTCCCCGGAGGAAGCCGCCGCAGGCGCCTCCACCGAGTAGGTGCCGATCTGCTTGCCGCAGGCAAGGAGGAGGAGGAGGGGGAGGACGCGCATAGGAAGCTCCGGGAGTGGGACCAGCGACTCGGTGGCCTGGGGCGCCGGTTTTACGGGCTGGACACGCGCTTGTCAACGGCGTAGCCGCCTCCGCAGCAGGGTTGCCCCTCCCGCGCGCGGCTCCCCGCGGTTAGACGCGTCCATGCTGCTCGACGACACCCCCCTGGCGTTGACCTTCGACGACGTGCTCCTGCTCCCTGGGCACAGCATGCTCCTCCCCCGCGACGCGGACGTGCGCACCCGGCTCTGTCGGGACATCACGCTCAACGTGCCGCTCCTGTCCTCCGCGATGGACACGGTCACCGAGGCCCCGATGGGCATCGCCATGGCCCGGCTCGGCGCGATCGGGATCCTCCACAAGAACCTCTCCCCGCTCGCCCAGGCGCGCGAGGTGCGGAAGGTCAAGAAGGCGATGACCGGGGTCATCCTCGACCCCGTCACGCTCGGGCCGGGCAACTCGCTCCGCGAGGCGCGGACGCTGATGCGCGAGCGCGGCATCAACGGCCTCCCCATCGTGGTCGGCAAGCAGGTGGTGGGCATCCTCACCAACCGCGACCTGCGCTACGAGCGCAACCTGGACCGCCCGGTGGCCGACGCGATGACGAAGGAGGGCCTCGTCACCTGCCCGCCCGGCACGGATCTGGAGACCGCGCGTGACCTGATGCAGGAGCACCGCGTGGAGAAGCTCCTCGTGGTCGACGATGACGGCTCACTCTCCGGCCTCATCACCTTCAAGGACCTCGAAGCCCACATCCGCCACCCGCTGGCCGCGCGGGACGCCCGGGGCCGCCTCCGCTGCGGCGCGGCGGTCGGCGTGGGCGTGGATCGGGACGATCGCATCGCCGCCCTGGTCGAGGCCGGCGTCGACCTCATCGTGATCGACACTGCGCACGGCCAGTCCGAGGGCGTGCTCAAGGCCGCCCGCGGCATCCGCGCCGCGTGGCCGGACCTCGCGATCATCGTCGGGAACATCGCCACCGGCGAGGCCGCCGAGGCCGTGATCGCCGCCGGCGCGGACGCGATCAAGGTCGGCATCGGGCCCGGCTCCATCTGCACCACCCGGGTGGTCGCGGGGGTCGGCGTTCCGCAGCTCACCGCCATCGCCGAGTGCGCCAAGGTCGCCACGAAGCGGGGCATCCCCCTCATCGCGGACGGCGGCATCAAGTACAGCGGCGATGTCGCCAAGGCGTTCGCCGCGGGCGCGGACGCCGTGATGATCGGCTCCCTGTTCGCCGGCACGGACGAGGCCCCCGGGGATCTCGTGCTCTACCAGGGCCGCTCCTACAAGAACTACCGCGGCATGGGCTCGGTCGAGGCCATGAAGGCGGGCAGCTCCGATCGCTACTTCCAGGACGACGTGGGCGATCCCGAGGCGGAGACGAGGAAGCTCGTCCCCGAGGGCATCGTGGGGCGCGTGCCGTACAAGGGCCCCGTGGGCGACACGGTGTACCAGCTGGTCGGCGGCCTCAAGGCGGCGATGGGGTACACCGGCAACGGCACCATCGAGGCGATGAAGGCGAACGCGCGCTTCGTCCGCATGACGGCGTCCGGGCTGCGCGAGAGCCACGTGCACGACGTGATCATCACGCGGGAGAGCCCTAACTATCGGATGGAGTAGGGCGAGTGGAGCAGGGTGGCGGGCTCAGCCGCTACCCCGCGACCCACTTGAAGTACGCCAGGTCCCACTTCTCGGCGTAGCCCGTGGTGATCATCCACGCGGGCCCCTGCTCGTTCGCCAACCAGTAGTCGCCGGCGAACAGCGGGCCCGTCATCGGATCGCCGTCTCCGTCATCGATGGAGAGGTGGGCGCAGCCCTCGAAGTCCTCGCCCCAGGAGACCGGGCAGTCCTCGAAGCCCACGAACGTGGACGTGAAGCTGACGCCGCCGGCCGGCGTGTCCAGCGTGTCACCGCTGATCATCGCGTCGTCCGCGACCTGCACGGGTTCGTCGAACACGACGAACGCGCCGTCGGGCCCTGACCAGGCGTGGATGGCGATGCCCTCCGCGGACGATGACGACCACTTCACGGCCCCGAGCAGCTCACCGGTGTCGTCCCGGCTCCACTCGAAGGTCACGAGCTCGGCGCCGTCGATCGTCTCGGTGGGCTCGAGCTTCTCGACGATGAGGGTCCAGGGAATGTCCCCCGCGGCCGCGTTGACGTACTCGGCGCGGCGCTCGCCGTCGGTGGGGAAGAAAGAGGCGAGGTTGGTGCCTCGCATCAGGGTGTCGCCCGTGCACCCGACGACCAGGAGGAGGAGCATGATCAGTTGGTCGGCGTGACGACGGTGACGGTGTAGGTGTGCAGCAGGGTCTCGTCGTCCCCGATGAGGAAGAACGTGAGCTGGTTGGCCTGCGGATAGTCCTGCGCGGGCAACACGCCGTCGAGCGTGACGGTGAAGGTGACCTCCTCGCCGCTCTGCACGTCGTAGAACGCCTCGGGCGCGATGCCGCTGACGAAGCCGAGCGAGTCGTCCGAGGCGACCAGCGAGATCTTCTCGTAGTTCATGGCCGCGATGAGCTGGGTGACCGTCGCCACGACGTTTTCGCGGAACTGCGCGCTGGTGCCCGACCACGTGATGACCGCGGGCTCGTCCACACCGTCGCCGTTCAGGTCGGCGTAGGACTCGGTCGCGTGCGCGAGCGACTCCATCTGGCCGAAGGCGGTCTCGTAGGTGAGCACGTTCACGCCGATACCGACGAGCTTGGCGTTGATCGCGTTCGCGGCGTTCACCACGTCGGTCTGGCCGGCGGTGTGGCAAGCCGAGCGAGGCGTGGAGTACTCGCCGCTGTCCGCGTCCCGCAGGGGGGCGTCGGTCGCGTAGATGATGATCGGGAGCATGTTCTCGCGGAACCCGAACCCGCCGATGGTGCCGCCGCCCACCGTGGACGTGTCGATGGCCTCGCCGCCAGCGCCGCCGAACAGATCGGTGGCAGCGGCCTCGAAGGGGGGCACGTCGGTCAACGGGTCGAGCAGGCCGTCACAGTCGTGATCGAAGCCCACGCCGGTGAGCCCCTGGTAGAGAGCCTCCATCGTGCTCTCCGGGGTGTCGTCCCCATAGTGGATCTCCACTTCGTTCTCGAGCGCGGACTGCACGACCGAGGGGACTTCGGTCTGCTGCTGCCGGAGGATGAACGGGAGGTCGGTGCCCTCGCCACCGTACGGCGACTCCGCGTAGTCGTCATACGTGGCGACGCCGTAGGTGGCGTCGGAGAAGATGAAGTCGAGGTCGGTGACGATGTTGCTGAACTCGGTCGCCATCGCGAGGGCGAGGCCGGACATCGAGCTGGTCGTGTCGAGCGCGAAGGCGATGTCGGCGAGCCCGGCCTCGACGGTGAAGGCGAGGTCGACCGCGACGCGCTCCCCCTCCGGGACCTCGATCTCGATGCAGTCTCCGACGACGCCCCATCCGGACTGCGTGGCGACCTTGGCCCCGGAGGGGTCGTTGCTGCTGACCCACACCTGGTTGGTCTGCAGGCCGGCGCTGGTGGCCTCGTAGAGGAGCTGGAGCGGGAGGCGGTCGCCCGGGGCGATCTCGACGGGCATGTTCGGGAGCGCCGGGAGGGAGTAGCCGCCGGCCTCGCTCATCGGCACGATGCTGTCGATGACGAGCGTGTCGCTGCCGATGTTGGAGAGCATCAGCGTCTTGCCGGTGAGGCAGCCGAAGGGAACCGCGCCGAACTCGTAGGGGTCCGGCTCAATGGCGAGGATGGGGAGCAGCCAGCTGCCTCCCAGGGTCACCTGGTCCTCGGGGTTCGACGCATCGTCCCCGAAGATCCGCACCGTCGCCGCGTCGGTCAGGTTGGTGGGCTCGTACATCACGTCGACCGTGAGCGACCCGCCGGGCTCGATGTCGCCCGTGGCCGTGGTCAGGAGCGTGAAGCCGGCCGCGCCCTCGATCCGCACCTCGGTGATCTCGAGGGGGATGCCGCCCTCGTTCCGGATCTCGAAGCTCTGAACGGTCGATTCACCCGTGCCGAGCCCGCCGAAGTCGAGGAAGCCCGGATCGACGACCATCACCGGGATGTCGTCGTAGCGGCCGCGCTCGGTGTTGACCTCGTTGTCGACCTTGCAGGCTACGAGGGCGAGAACGGAGACCAACGAGAGGCCGGCGCGTGACATAGGACCTCGAACGAGCGGTGGCGTATGCGGTAACTCATAGAGGGTAGGCTCGGGGGTGGGCCGGTGTCCACCCCTCATTCCAAGGAATGAATCCGCCGAACCCGTGAGACGGCCGAGATTGCGGCAAGCCAGAACACGCGCCTGCGGAATACAGGGTTCCCCTTCGGAGGTGGAATGGACAAGGTGTTCGTGTCGGCGGCCCACGCCGTCGCCGACATCCCGCACGGCGCCACGCTCATGGCGGGCGGGTTCGGGCTCTGTGGCATCCCCGAGAACCTGATCCTGGCCCTGCGCGACCGCGGCGTCGGCGGGCTCACGGTCGTCTCCAACAACTGCGGTGTCGACGACTTCGGGCTCGGCATCCTCCTGCAGACACGCCAGATCAAGAAGATGATCTCGAGCTACGTCGGGGAGAACAAGGAGTTCGAGCGGCAGTACCTCTCGGGCGAGCTCGAGGTCGAGCTTTGTCCGCAGGGCACCCTCGCCGAGCGCATCCGGGCCGGGGGCGCGGGGATCCCCGCCTTCTTCACGGCCACCGGCTACGGCACGCTCGCCGCGGAAGGAAAGGACACGCGCTGGTTCGACGGGCGGCCCTACGTGATGGAGCGCGCGCTCCTCGCCGACTTCGCCATCGTCAAGGCGCAGCGCGCCGACCGGCTCGGCAACCTCGTGTTCGACAAGACGGCGCGCAACTTCAACGCGATGATGGCGACCGCCGCGCGGGTGACGATCGCGGAGGTCGAGGAGCTCGTCGAGCCCGGCGCCATCGATCCGGACGCGGTCCACGTGCCCGGCATCTACGTGCAGCGCGTGATCGTCGGGGAACGCTACGAGAAGCGGATCGAGCGCCGCACCACCCGGGAGGCTTGAGCCATGCCGTTGTCACGTGACGCCATCGTCAAGCGGGCCGCCCGCGAGCTTCGGGACGGCTTCTACGTCAACCTCGGCATCGGCATCCCGACGCTCGTGGCGAACCACATCCCCGCGGGCATGGACATCGTGCTGCACAGCGAGAACGGCCTGCTCGGCATGGGCCCGTTCCCCACCGACGCGGAGGTCGATCCCGACCTCATCAACGCCGGCAAGCAGACGGTGACCGCGCTCCCCGGCGCCAGCTACTTCTCGAGCGCGGACAGCTTCGCGATGATCCGCGGCGGCCACATCGATCTGACCATCCTCGGGGCCATGCAGGTGAGCGCCACGGGCGACCTGGCGAACTGGATGATCCCGGGCAAGATGGTCAAGGGCATGGGCGGCGCGATGGACCTCGTCAGCGGCGCCAAGCGCGTCGTGGTGACGATGGAGCACGTGGCCAAGGGGGAGCCGAAGCTGCTCGAACAGTGCACGTTGCCGCTCACCGGCCTGCGCTGCGTGCACCTGCTCATCACCGACTACGGCGTGTTCTCGTTCGAGGGGGGCCTGGTGCTCCGCGAGATCGCGGAGGACCTGACGGTCGACCAGGTGCGCGCCGCCACTGGCGCCCGTTTCCGCGTCGCGGACGACCTGGTGCGCCTCCCGCTCTGACGGGACCGGTGAAGGGGCGCGGTGTTCCACGAGCCCAGAACGAGAGAAGCCCCGCCGAGTGATCGGCGGGGCTTCTTCGTTGGGCGCCCGTTTGGAACGGGCGACGAGCCTACTTGCGCTTGCGGGGGGTCTTGCCCTTCACCGCCTGGCGGAGGACCATGTACGAGCCGTCGGGCCCGGGGACGCCGCCGCGCACGAAGACGAGGTTGCGCTCCTCGTCGATGCGGACGACGACCAGGTTCTGCACGGTGGTCTTGCAGCCGCCCATGCGACCCGGCATCTTGACGCCCTTGAACGTCATACCGGGGGTGAGGCGCGTGCCGATCGAGCCGCCGTGCCGGTAGTACTCGTGCACACCGTGGCTGCGCTTGAAGCCGGAGAAGTTGTGGCGCTTGAAGACGCCGGCGAAGCCGCGGCCCTTCGAGTTACCGGTCACGTCGACCTTCTGCTTGACCGCGAACAGCGCGCTGATGCTGATCTGGGAGCCGGCGGTGTGCGTCGCGGCGACGGCGTCGCTCACGCGGATCTCGCGGACGATGCGGAAGGGGCGAGCGCCGACCTTCGCGACATGGCCGATCTCGGCCTTGGTGACGCGGGACTCCTTGCGGGACCCGTAGCCGAGCTGGAGGGCGGCGTAGCCGTCCTTCGAGGCCGAGGACTTGACCTGGATCACGGTGTTCGGCTGGACTTCCAGCACGGTGACCGCGGAGACGATGCCGGCATCGTCGAAGATCTGGGTCATGCCCAGCTTGCGGCCGAGGAGGCCAATCTGTTCGTTCGCCATGAGATACCTCGCATAGGACGGACGCCGGAAGCGGCGGACGTCGTACGTTCGTGAAGCCCGCCCGGAACCACTCCGGAGTGGGCCCCCGCGTCTAACGTGGCGAGAGGGCGACAGCAAGGCGGGACGGTGCGGATCGGCGGCCAGGGCTCGCTATCCGGACAGGCCGGCGCCCGAGAGCTCGATGACCCAGTCGTTCTGGCTCGGGTCGTTCGAGAGGATGTGCACCACGTTGGCGTCGAGCCCCGCCTGTGCGACCTCGAGACAGCTCTCGGTGGCGCTGTAGGAGATCGTGAACGAGGCGGTCGCGTAGGGCGCGAGCGTGGTCGCCGACCGCCAGCCGCCGATGCTGAAGCTGCCGCACGTGGCGATGAAGTCGTTGTTGGCCACGACGCTGCTCACCGTGAGATCCTCATCGCCGAGGTTCTGGATGGTGATGGTGCGCGTGTCGGTGCTGCCGAAGAGCGAGAAGAAGTCGGTGATCGCGTAGGGGTCGGCGCCGGTGTCGACGTCGATGAGCGGGCTGCAGATGTCGCAGAGGTCGACGCCCTCGCCCTCGACGGCGATCTCGAGGTTCGGGGTGTCCGCGTCGTCCGAGCGCAGCGTGACGGTGCCGGTGAAGGTGGTCTCGGCGCCGGGCGTGAACGACACCTCGAGCAGCCGGTTGGAGCCCGGGGAGAGCACCTGCGGCGGGTTCAGCGTGCCGCCCGTGGTCCACACACCGGCGCTGGTCACCACGTCGCTGATGAGCAGATCGTCGTCCCCCGTGTTGCTCACGGTGAACGTGGTGGTGGTCGTGTCGTCGATGTCGACGCGGCCGAAGTCGTAGCGGGCGGGCGTGACGCTGATGTTCGGGCCGGGGCCGGTGGGTTCATCCGTGTCGGTATCGGTGTCCGTGTCCGTATCGACGTCGTCCCCACCGATGCCGGAGAGGGGGATGTCCAGGGTGTCGCCCCCGTCGACGATGATGGAGAGCACCCCATCGTAGGGGCCCTCGGTGCGCGGCGCGAAGGTCAGGGTGGCGATGGAGTCGGTCTCGACCCGCACGAACGCCGCGGAGATCTCGAACGCGTCCCCCGCGAGGCTCAGCTCGACGGGGAGGGGGGTGGTCCCCGTGTTCGTCAGCACGAGCTCGCGGTCGAGCGTCTCGCCGACGGCCACCGCGCCAAAATCGATGGCGGTGGCGTCGATCTCGAGCCCGCCGACCGTGGACGTTCCGCCTCCGCTGTCATCCGCGGCGGCGTCCGTGCTCTGGCCGGGGAGGACATCGAGGCCGACACACGCGACGAGCAGGAGCAGGGAGGCGGTCATGAAAGGCTCCTCGCGTCTCGGTGCGCGCGTGTCGTCTTAGAAGGTGTACTTGAGCGACCCCGTTCCGTTCAGCCCGAGGTCCCAACCGATACCGTACACGATGTCGACGTCCACGCCGATCGAGAAGTGGGACAACTTCGTGTAGTACTCGAAGGTGGGCCCCGCGAAGACGATGGGCTTCGGGCTGTTGTGCAGCCCGGGGTCGCCTTGGAAGTCGCCGAGCACCTCGTCCGCGTAGGCGGCGGGCTCGATGAGGAGCGGGCTGTAGAGAACGCCGGCGCCGACGCGGGCGCCGATGCCGAAGCGGCGCACCGGGTAGAACGAGATCTCGTAGTTCGCCTGCACCGTGTAGGTGCGCAGGTCGCCTTCGGTGCAGGGCTCGGAGCCCGTGCCCAGGGTCTGGCAGCCGTACGTCGCCTGCTCGTACCAGGCCGTGCCGTTGTGCACGCCCTGGCCGATCGCGACCTCCCACGCCATCGACTGCTTCTCCGTGTCGACGAAGTCCTGGCCGACGGCCAGCGTCACGTTCGTGCCCGCGTCGACCGAGCGGGAGAAGTTGAGCAGGTAGGCGCTGACGCCCGCGGAGGCCTTGCCGTAGAAGCCGCGGTTGATCTCGCGGATCGTGCCTGCGTCGTCCTGCGCGGCCTTGGCGGCGCGGCTCAGCTTCTTCTCCTTGGTGCTGCTTTCGTCGAGGAAGTCGCCTTCATCCTCGTCCTGCGCGAACGCGGAGGAGATGATCAGCGGCGAGGAGAGCAGGGAGGCGGAAAGCGCCAAGACCATCATCAACGACTCCGGCAGAGAGGGCCACCACAGTAGCACGAGGCACACCAAAACGGAAAGCGGGCCCGGTGAGAACCGGGCCCGCTGGGTGCGCTAGCCGGGGGAGAACAGGAAGGGGTACGACACGATCACGAGGCCGGCGTTCTTCGGCGCGGGGAACCCGAAGCGGAGGAAGCGCCCGTTGATGCACGACTCCACCGCCGGGTTGCCGAGGGTCGAGCTCTTGGTCACGGCCGAAGACACGGTGCCATCACCGGCGATGGTGAATTTCACGGTGACCTTGCCGCCGAGCGCCGGGTTCTTGGTGAGCTCGCGCTGGTAGCAGTAGCGGATCTGGCTCATCCCGCGCTTCACCACCTCGTCGATCTGCGAGCGGTCGAGGCTCCCCATCACGATGGTGGTGTCCGGGGTGGAGATTCGTCCCTCGGACTTCCCGATGTCCCCCGTCGGCGCCAACCCGTGCCCGCCGGGCTTCCCGCGGCCGATGGGCCCGATGCCACCCATGGACTCCGCGGTCCCGTTCCCACCGAAGCCGATGCCGCGTTGCCCGAGGCCGTTGTTCCCGAGCTGGGTGGCGCGGGGCCCGATCATCGCGTCGATCCCCGTGGACACGTCGCCGGGGAGCCCGGCGTCACTGAGCATGGAGTCGAGCTCGGCGTTGTTCTCGAGCGCGGCGAGGAGCCCGGCGGTGCGCGCCGCGGTCTCGTCGCGGTCCTTCTTGGAGAGCGGGTCGCGGTCCTTCGCCGCCTGCGAGTCGGGCCGCCCGCGCGCGCCCTCGGGGCCCTTGGGAGCCGCCTTCGGCGCGACCTCTTGCGCCACCTGGACGGGCGGGGGCGTCTCCTTCTGCTCGAGCAGGATCTGCACGAGCCGGTCGGTGTCGGTCATGGAGGATGCGCGGGAGGTGCTCGGGAGCACCGAGAGCGCCACCCCGAGCATCATGGCGGCAAAACCGATGAAGCCGGAGATGCCGAGGAGCGGGTAGTCGATGCCGTCGCCCCCGTAGATGGGGACGCGCTTGCTCGGGTGGACCGGGCGCGCCACGAAGGTGGTGCCGCCCACGATCACGACGGCGCGGTCCTCCGGGCCCATGGGGAGGCGCACGAGGCCGTCCACGCCGGGGGTGACGAGGGCCGCCAGCGCGGGGAGGGAGCGGCGCCCGGCGGGGCCCTCCACGAACCCGTCCCAATCCGGCTGCACGACACACACCCAGCCGCGCCCCTCGGCCTCGAACAGCGGATGGGTGGCGGCCGCGAGCAGCGCGGTGGGGACGAAGAAGTCCTCCTGCATGTGGGTGCCACGCAGGGTGCGGACGAGGGTGGCGCCCACCTTCACCGCGCGGCCGGGCGCGAAGTGCTTGAGATCGACCACCGCGTCGCCGAACACCTGGGCCACCTCGAGCACCTTCTCCTTGCCACGATCGGCGGAGGGGTCGGCGCTGTCCGTGCCACCCAGGAGCATGTCGAGGACGTGGGTAGCCAGGGTGTCGTCCACGGGGCCGTGGCCGGCGGCGTCGGTTTGGAAGGTGGCGTCAGACATGAGGACTCCAATCACCAGGGTGGTGACAGCGGCGTGGCTCCCGCAACATTTGCGAGAAGGGATTGTGGGAAGGAGACTCTTCGTCTCTCCCTGTACTGACAGCGCCCGTGGCCGCGGGTTCGTCTAGGACTCGCAATCCAAACGTCTAGGGGTTGTCAGGTCCAGCCTCGTTTGGGTGCACCACAACTTGGGACCCCGGAAACCTGTCGCAAAAACGACGAACGGCGCCCGAAGGCGCCGCTCGATTGAACCTGACCGCCGTGAGGCGGGCTCGCTACCCGGGCGAGAAGATGAAGGGGTACGACACGATGACGATGCCGCCGCCCTTCGGCTCGGGGAACTGGAACCGCATGAACCGGCCGTTGATGCAGGACTCGACGGCGGGGTTGTTCATCGTGGTGGTCTTGGTGGTCGCGGACGACACCGTTCCATCCTTGGCGATGACGAACTTCACCGTGATCTTGCCACCCAGCGAGGGGTTCTTGGTCAGCTCGCGCTGGTAGCAGTAGCGGATCTGGCTCATGTTGCGCTTAATGACCGCGTCGATGAGCGACTTGTCGAGCGCGCCGAGGATGATGGGGTCGCCACCGACGGTGCCGATGCCGCCGTCACCCTTGGTGCCGAAGTTGCCGCCGCCCGAGCCGTAGCCCGAGGCCCCCGACCCACGGCCCTTGGTGCCGAGCCCGCCGAGCCCTTCGGCCGTGCCGCCGCCGCCGAGCCCGGACCCACGGGCGCCGAGGCCGCCGGAGCCAATCTGCGTGCCCTTGGCGCCGATGAGGCCGCCGATGCCGCTCATCATGTCGGCGTTGAGGCCGGTGGCGCCGAGCATGCTGTCGAGCGCGGAGTCGTCGCGGAGGGCGCCGAGGACACCGGCGTTCTCGGCGACTTCCTTGTCCAGCTGCTGCTTCTGCATCTGGACCTTGTCGCCCTTCGCCTTGTCCATCTTCGCGTCTTTCTTGCCGACCTTGCCCTCTTCCTTCTTGGCCTTGGCGCCCTCGCCCGCGTCCGGGTTGTCGTCGCGCTTCTTCTCGTCCTTGATCTCTTCCTTCTTCTCGAGGAGGAGCTCGACCATGTGGTCGTCGAGGAGGTTGTTCGAGCTGTCGGGCGGCGGCGGCATGACGGCGATCGCGACGCCGAACATGAACGTCACGAACGTCATGAACGCGATGATGCCGAGGAAGGGGTAGTCGATGTCGGTGCCGAATTTGCCGACGGCCTTCTTGCCCGGGTACGCCTGGTGGGCGACGAAGATCGTGTTCCCGAGGTCGACGACGAGGCGGGCGTCTTCCGGGATCTGCACGGTGATGGTGCTGCCCGACTTCTTCGCCTTGCCGTCGGCGACGAGCTCGGCGAACGTGCGGCGGGTCTCGCCGATGTCGACGAAGCCGGCCCACTTGTCGCTGGCGTTGCAGACCCACTGCCCGCCGAGGTTCTGGAAGAGGACGTAGTTGTCGGCCGGGAGGAACTCGACCGGGACGAAGAAGCCGTTCTTGGCCGACGCGCGCTCGTCGAGGCCGACGATGGGGAGCGTGGCCGATCCGACGACGACGCTGCCGGCGGCGCCGAAGTGCTTGATGTCGAGGACGGCATCGCCGAAGACCTGGGCCACCTCGAGGTGACGGCCGCGCGAGCGGTCGGACGCAGCGTCGGTCGCCGAGGCGCTGGCACGCATCACGAAGGCCATCACGTCTTCCGCGGGCTCGTCATCGCCCGCGAACACCTGGGCCTCGGGGGCCTCGGAGGCGGCATCCAAACCGGAGTCGGCTTGCATGGCGGGGGAGTCCACGCGGGTGGCCTCGTCATCCGCGAACGCGGCGGAGTCGGTGATGCGGACGACGACGCGCACCGCGCCGAAGCCGAGCGTGTCCCCGTTGGAGAGCACGACGTTGCTCACCGAAGCGCCGTTCACCTGGGTGCTCTGGTCGCCCACGAGGTCGAGCAGCTGGACGGTGCCGTCTTCGTTGACGTTGAGCACGGCGTGCAGGTCCTGCAGCGAGGGGTCCTCGATGCGCAGCATCGCGGCGGGGCCCTTGCCGATGGTCACGCTCTCGGCAGAGAGCTCCTCGCGACGGAGGAACTCGCCACCATTGAAGATCTCGAAGGTGAGGACGAGCGAACCGGGGGACGAACCGGCCATGGGAATCCCTTGTGGCCGTAGGTACGGCCCCTGAGGTTGCGCGCCCTTGTGGAGCGGGCGCTGGACGGGGCGGGAGCCCCGTGAGTGGGATGCGAAGGCTGCCTGGAGGCTACTTCACTTCGTCGACGGATTGCTCCATCTCGGCGTTGAAGTCCTCACGCAGCTTGATGAGGGGGTTGAAGCTCGCCTTCTTGCGGTCGAGCACGAGCGCGCTGGACGGCTTCACGAGCTCGCCGTTCACGTCGAGACCTTCGAAGTCGATCTCGGTCTTCTGCTTGTAGGAGACCTTGCGGCCCTCGGCTTCTTCTTCCTGCGCGAAGGCGGCGCCGGAGAAGACGCCCGCGAAGGCGCTGACGAGGACGAGGCGAGAGAGGAGAGTACGAGTCATGGAAGGCTCCCGATGAGGTTGCGAAGCCGGACGAGGGCTGGGGCGCTGCGGGCACATTCTCGCGTGCCCGGAAGCATAGGACAATAGGACGTTGCCGGGGTTCCGGTCAAACTTCTGTCTAGCGGATGTTCCTCTGCCGCTCGCATGGAACCGTGGTGGACCCCGGAACACGGGCATCAACCCGAAACCATTGGGTGAAGTGGCGAACGGCTGTCATCGGCGTCTCCCGGGCGGCGCGGGCGAGGGGAGGGGAACCAAAAACCGAAAGCCCCGCTGCGAGCATGCTCGCGGCGGGGCCTGTCGGTCACGGTCCGGGGCTACTGGGGCGCGGGGGCCGGGGGAGCCTCGGGAGCGGGCGCAGGAGCCGTGCCAGCGCCCGCGGGAGTGCCGTCGGCGGGGGGCGTGGCGCCCTCGGCGGGAGCCGGCGCGGCAGTGCCGCACTCGGCCTTGGCGACTTCGAGCTGGGCGATCGAGTCCGTCACGAAGGTCTCCATGTCGCCCACCATGCCGAGATCCTTCTCGGTGATGACCGGCTCGGCCTGCTCGATGACCATCTGCGCCATCTGGCCGGCTTCCGTGGCGAGGAGGCACTCGTTCTTGAGATCGGCCTTCATCTTCGCGATGTCGTCCGCCATCTTCTTGAGCTGCTTCTCCTGCCGGTCCTTGCGCTCGTCGGCGATCCGCTTCTCTTCGGCTTCCTTGGCCTTGCGCGCGCGCTCGATCTCGCGGTCCTTCTCGACCGACGCGAGCCAGACGAAGAACTCGTCGTTCGGGGACAACGTGGCCCCCGAGCCCTTCTGGAAGTCCTCGAGGACCTTCTTCGCCTTGTCGAAGTTCTTCGTGTACTTCTGGTACAGCATCGTCGCGTTGTAGGCGAGGACGCGGTTGCCCGGGTCCTTCGCGAGCAACGTGTCGTAGATCTTCGTGGCGGCGTCGTAGTCCTGCACGCCACGGAGCGAGATGGCGTAGCCCATCTGCGCGTCGGCGTTGCCGGGGTACTGCTTGACCACGGCCTCGAAGCAGGTCTTAGCGAGCACGTAGTCACCCGAGTCCAGGGCGATGTAGCCGAGGTTCAGGTTCGCCTGCATGTTGCCGGGGTCGACCTTGATCGCGGTCTTGAACTCCTCGATCGCGGCGGCCTCGTTGCCCTTCTGCAGCTGGATGACGCCCATGTTGTTGTAGATGCCGGGGTCGGCGTCGTTCAACGTCTTGGCCTTCTGCGCGCAGAGCAGGCTCATCTCGAAGTTGCCCTGCGCGTAGTAGGCGCTGGACAGGTTCCGGTAGGCGCCGACGTTCTTCGGATCACGCGCCAGGATCTCCTGGGCTTGCGCGATCGACTCGTCGTACAGCTTGGCGTTCGTCAACACGTCGACCAGGTTGGCGCGCGCCTGCAGGTCGGTCGGGTTCTTCTCGATGAAGCCCTTGTAGAGCTCGATCGCCTCGGGGCTCTTGCCGGTCTGACCGAGCACGAGGCCGAGGTTGAAGAGCGCCGAGTTGTATGTCGGCTGCAGCTCGAGAGCCTTGCGGTAGTAGGACTCGGCCTTCGCGAGGTCACCGGTGCGCTCGGCACAGTAGCCCGCGTTGTACCAGGCCTTGGCGAACGCCGGATCCGCCGTGGTGGCGGCCTCGAACTTGGCCTGAGCCGCCGCGTAGTCGACCGACGTGGCCTTGAGCAGGGCCACACCTTCGGTGAAGGCCTGCTTGGGGTTTACGGTCTGCTCCGTCGGGTCGGTCACGACAGTCTTCGGACCGCAGCCCGCGGCGAGGAGGACAATGATGGGGAGGATGCGCATCGTGTTCTCTTAGGGCTCGGATTCGATGGTACCGGCGAAGGTCGAGGGCGCCGAGTAACGGGGCTCCGGGATCTTCTCGAACAGGCCCGGGAAGTCGTCGGGGCGCAGGACGCCCAGGCGACGGGTCGCGTTCGCGGTGTTGTCGTTGTACAGGTTGAGCTCGTAGGACTTCTCGAGCGCCGCCGAGTAGGCCGCGGCCGCCTTCTCGATCTGCGGGTACGCCTTGTCCTCGAGCGCCATCGTGTAGAGCTCCTTCTGGTCCGCCGTGAGGTAGGTCGGGATCCAGGAGCCCTTGAGCGACTCGCTGAGGTTCTCGTAGGCCGACCCGAGGCGGGCCAGGGCCGCGAGACCCCACTCACCGGCGCCGGTGCCGATGATGCCGGCGTAGGTCTTCTCGACCTCGCTCATCGCCTTGACCTTGGACACGAGCTGGTCGGTCAGGAGCTTGTCGGTCTGCTTCTGGTTCAGCTTCTTGTCGCCGGGGCCGCTGATCTTCATCGCCATGTACGACTGGTACTGGGGCTCGGCGAGGATGTACATGATCTGCGCCACGTACTCGACGGAGAGCTCGAAGGTCGCGCCGGCCTTCTTCTGGGCCTCGAAGAACGCGACGGTCTCCTTCCAATGGGTGCCGACCTTGGCGCCCTGGCCGAGCTTGTCCATCAGGAGGCCGTAGTGGAGGCGGGCGTACATGAGTTCGTCGAGCGAGCCCATGACCTGCGGGGGCTGGCCCTTCGCGGCCGGCTTCGGCGTGTAGAACTCGAGGTAGACCTTGGAGGCCTCGGCCCACTTCTCGTGCTCTTCGTAGATGCGCGCGATGTCGAGCTTGATGCCGTTGAGGTTGGGCTTGTCCTTGAACTCCGTGATGTACATCTGGTAGTTCTTGACCGCCTGCTCCCACTGCCCGAGCGAGTTGCGGAACAACGCCGCCGAGTAGAGCGCGTCGGACGCGCCCGGATGCGCCCGGTCGAGCGTGAACAACTTCTCGTACCAGTTCGCGGCCTCGCCAAAGTTGGCGATCGACTCGTAGTCGAAGCCCAACGCGGCGACCTGGTCCTTGTAGAACTTGGACTTGGGGAACTTGTCGACGATGACGTGACGGACCTTCATCGAGTCGGTCACGTTGCCGAGATCACGGTAGTAGACCGCGGCGTTGTTCAACGCGAGGTCGGCGTTCTGCGAGGACGGGAACTCCTGGTAGAAGGCCCAGTAGTCGGCCGCGCCCTGCTTCTTGTCCGAGGTCTTCTTGAAGTTGATCTCGATGAACTTCAGCGAGGAGTTCTCGTAGATGCCGTAGACCTCCTTCTTGAAGGAGTCGGAGCCGAGCCCGGCCTGGTCGTAGTAGAACTTGCTGTTCTTCTTCAGGTTGTCCCAGTCCTCGACCAGCGCGAAGCTGTCGAGGATGAGGTTGGCCGCCTGCTCGGCTTCCTTGGACTTGGGGTCCATGGAGATGACGACGTTGAAGCGCTCGGACGCTTCCTTGAACTGATTCTTGTTGTAGAGGAGGTACGCCGATTTGTAGATGATCTGGCGCGCCTTCGGATCGGTGGGGAAGAGCTCGCGGAACTGGTCCAGCGCCTTGAGCTGCTTCTGCTCCCAATCGGAGAGGGGGATCGCGTCGGTCTTCTTCCCGGGGTCGGGACCGCCGGTGCCGGCGTTCTTGGCCTCGCGCTTGATCATCTCCTCGGCGGCGAAGATGGCGGACTCGGCGCAGAAGCGCGAGTGCTGGCCCTTCGTGTCGATGCTGACGACCTTCATGTACTGGTCGTACGCGGAGTCGAACTTCTTGATCGTGTACAGCAGCTCGGAGTACGAGTACCGCACCTCGTAGCTGTACTTGGAGTCCGGGAACTCCTGGATGTAGACCTCGTAGGCCTTCTCCGCGAGCGCGTAGGTCGCGGCGGCCTGGGAGCCGGTCTTGAGCTTCTTGGCTTCGTTGTGGTAGTTGATGGCTACCGTACGGAGGCCCTTCTCGATGAACTCTTCGGCGGTCTTGACGGCGTCCTGGTTCGACGCGTTGGTGCGCGCCCAGGAGCTCTGCTTGCCGTAGTTCTTGAGGAGACGGTCGATCTCGGCGAGCGTGTCCTCCTTCTTGCCCATCTTCGTGTAGGCCTGGATGATCTCGTTCTGGAAGTCCGGGGCGGCGGGGCCGGCCGGATCCTCCGCGATCAAGCGGCGGTACGTCTGGATGGACGACTCGAACTTGCCCTGCTCGAAGTAGGTCGACGCGAGACGCTTGAGCATGTCGCGGATGAGCTCTTTCTTGCCGAGCTTGTTGAAGTACTCGTAGGCCTCGTCCATCTCGCCGGCGTCGGCGAAGAAGCGGACGAGATCCTTGAGCGCTTCATCCTGGAGCTGGAGGGTCTTCATGACCGGCTTGCCGTCGGCTCCGACGGCGCCCTCGCTCATGGAGTACGACACGACCGCCTTCATCTTGTCGATGGCGGTCGGGTAGTCACCCACGTTGTAGTAGCACCACGCGAGCTTGTAGTTCGCGAAGGCGTACTTCTCGTGATCCTTGTACGCCGCGGCCTTCTGGTAGGCGTTGAGCGCCTTGTAGGCCTCGTTCTTGTCGAACCAGTACTCGCCGATGAGCACGTAGGCGTCGGGGACGAACCGGCTCTCGGGGTAGGTCTTCACCAGCTTGGTGAACTCGGCGTTCGCCGGGTCGGTCTGTCCGGTGTCGGAGAGCGCCTGCCCGAGGTAGAACGTCGCCTCGTCGGCGCGTTGGTACTGCGGGTAGCTGGCGAGGATCTGCTTGTAGAGCTTGATGCTCTTGTCCTGCCAGCCGCGCGACTCCTTGACGTAGTCGGCCTGCTTGATGTTGTCGGTGTTCCCGTTGGGCTTGTTGAACTCTTCGTCAACCGCCTTCTGGAAGACGCCCATCTCCGTGAGGTAGAGCTCACGGCCCTCCTCGAAGTAGAGGTCCGCGAGGCGGAGGAGCATCTCCGCCTTCTGGTCACCCGACGCCGTGGTGTTGGAGATGATCTCCTTCAACCGGGAGATCGACTCGAGGCGCGCCTGGCGGGCGGCGGCCCGCAGGGCCTCCGACTGCTGGGAGGCAGCGTCGACGTCCGTGGCCTTGAGGACACGGCGCTCGGCCTTCTGGTCGCGGCTCTGGGCGTAGGCTGCGGTGGGTGCGAGGGTCGCCTCGAGGGCACTTGCTCCCAGGAGGAGGCTCAGCGCGAGGCCGACGCGAGGAGAAAACATGCGTTCCATGAATCGGACTCCTTGTCCACAACCGACGGGTCGACCGCAGGTCAGGGGCGCGCCGAGGCCGCCCAGGATGAAGGGGAGGAGAGGGCTACTTGCAGGACCCCTGCTCGGTGTACCGATAGTACCCGAGCTCGTCCTGCCAGAATTCGCCGTTGAACGGCCAGTAGATCTTGTTGGCCGAAGTGCCGTAGTTGATGTCCACGTCCTTCGAGAGGTCCGACAGGTCGGGGGTGGACATCATGTAGTTGAGGATGCCGCGCTTGGCGTCGATGACCTCGAACCGGATGATCTCCGCCTGGGTCAGCAGGTCCCCGACGTAGGTGGTCATGGTGACCATCTCCTGGAGGAGCGCCAGACCAGCGCGACGCTTCAGACGCTCGCGGTCCTCGGAGATGACCTTGTGGAGCTGTTCGCCCACGCCGTCCTTCCACTGGGACTTCTGCGAGTCGATGAGCGCCTCTTCGCGCTCCATGACCTCGAGGTGCGTCACGATGCCCGCGAGCTCTTGATCCCGCAGCACGCGCGTGAACATCGACTTCGGGAGCACGGTGTCCGCGGCCTTGGGGCCGAAGTACCGATCGTACGCCTGGTCGGCGAGCTTGCGGCCCTCCTCCGTGGAGTACTGCTTGAGGAAGTCCTTCATCTCGGCGTGCATCGGGCGGTAGCGCGCGTCGAAGTCGAGGAGGATGCGATCGACGTCGTCGTACTCGCAGAGGTTGAAGAACGTCAGCGCGCGGAGGACCGTGGCCTCGGGAACGAACTCGTCCTTGTTGTAGAACGGGCTCTCGAGGGTGAGGAGCTGGCCGAGCGTCAGGTTCAGGTCGGAGAGCATGAAGTTCGCCCACGCGCTCTCGAACAGGCTCTGCGGCCAGTAGCGGGAGTCGCGCGCCACGTACGCGTAGTACGTGTTGGCGTCCTTGAAGTTCTCGATGCTGTAGTAGATGCGCGCGATGTTCATCAGCGACAGATCGCGGAGGCGATCGAGCTCTTCGAGCTCCTGCTGCGTCGAGGCCGAGGCCTCGGTGCGGGCCACGTCGGTGAAGGAGCGCACGGCGCTCTTCAGCTTGCCCTGCTTGTTGTAGATGACGCCTTCGAAGTACTTCGAGCGCGTGTACAGGTCGGACTTGTCCGAGACCTGGCCGAAGTACTTGCGCGCCTCGGTGAGCTTCTCCTGCTCGTAGAGCCGCACACCCAGCAGGTAGTAGAGCTGGTTGCGCGCGGAGCGGGGAAACTCCTCGGGCGGGATCTTCGCCACGATGCGGGCGAGATCGGACTCGTCGCCCGTGTACTTGGCGATGCTCACCAGCTTGGGGAGCGCGTACTTGAAGTAGGGGTTGGACGGCCCCTTCTTCAATACTTCGATGAAGTAGTATTGGGAGGAGTGGTACATCTCGAGGTCGTAGAGCGACCGTGCGAGGTAGTACAGGATCTTGCTCTCCTTGTCCGGGTACTGGTTCTCCTGCAGCATCCGGTGGAGCTCGTAGCTCGCCGTGAGCGGCTTCTTGGCGTTGTACGCCTTGACCGCGCTCTCGAGGCCCTCGGGGTCACGCCCCTCGTCCTCGCTCTCGCCGTTCTCGTCGGGCGAGTCCTGGAGGGTCTTGCTGCCAGACTTCTTGGCGCCGATCGCCTCGGTGTTCTGGTACTCCTCGTCCTCGGCCTTGCCGCCCGACTTGGTCGCCTTGGTGGTCTCCCCGCGAACGGGATCGGCCTCCTCGTCAGGCGTGTCTTTCTGCATGAGGGCCTTCGCCGCGGCGATGACCTCGGCCGGCGCGCCCTCGTTGGTGAGGCAGCGAACGTCGTCCGACGAGAACTGTTGCCCGGCGTCGTCGATGGTCTGCACCACGATGGACGCAGGCACGTTGACGTTCACCATGTTCATGATCTCTTCGCACGACAACGCGTGTGCGGACGGAGACCAGAGCAGGGCGAGGGCGAGCGCGGGAGCGAGCGGAAGGAGGTTCGACTTCATCACTTCATGCCCGGGAGAAAGAAGGCTACGCTGGCCTGGACGATGAAGTTGTTCTTCATCTCCAGCGTGGTGGAGTTGACGGTCTCGATGTAGGACATCGACTTGCCCTCGACGCGGGCCGTGACGCCCTGGCTGAACGCGATGCGGGCGCCGCCGCCCACGATCGTGGTGGGGTGCACCTGGTTCTGCGTGAGGACCGCGGAGTCATCCGTGTTCTGGAGGGCGACGAGGTCGTCCTGCGTCGCGGTGACGCCGAGGCCGAAGTACCCGAAGATGTCGAACGCGATGATCTTCCGCCCGACGGCGACCTTGCCGTAGATGGGCGAGAACGCCATCGCGAGGCTGCCGTTCGCGGTGAGCTTCGAGATGTCGGGGGACACGCTGTTCTCGATCAGGAGCTGCTTGGAGAGCGGCTTCCAGTCCGGATCGTTCTCGCCACCCTGGCCGAGGATCGGCGCGTACCCGAGCTGAAGCTCGAGCGCGAGCACCTCGGTCATGTGGTAGTCGAAGATGCCGTTGACCATGTAGCGGTTGAGGAACGGATCGTTCGCGACGAAACCCAGGCCGAACCCCGCTTCGTAGCGGTGGATCTTCATGAAGTTCTTCTTCTGGATCGTCTTGATGATCTTGCGGCGCTTGTCGTCTTCGCCGGGGAGCGAAGGCGCGGCGTCGACCGGAGCACCCTTCTTGACCGAGTCGCGCTCGGACTTCACGGAGTCCTCGGGCAGGTCCTCGTCTTCTTCGTCCTGCACCAGGGCGTCGGAGGACACGGAGGTGACGGTCACGGGCGCGGGGGCGACGGTCGGCTCCTCGGCACGAGCAGTGCCGAGGGAGAGCGCGAGCAGCGGGAGGCTGAACATGAAGCTGGACATCAAGTGTGCTCTCCCGACCTTAGAAGTTGAACATCCGCGGCTTCATCCGCGGAATGAAGATGCTGACGCCGGCGGTCGTGAGGAACGTGTTGTACAGACGCGTCTCCAGCTCGGCGGGCTCGCCATTGGGGAGCTTGTTCCCGTAGTCCGGCTCATCCGCGATGTAGAAGGCGCCGCGCGCGTCGATCTTCAGCGCGATGGACTGCGTGAGGAAGAAGTTCAGGCCGATCCCGAGGTTCAAAGCGGGGTACGCCTCGGTCTTCGGGCTGGTGGTCGGGATCGCCGGATCGGCGCCCTCCACGCCGGCCGCGTAGTCCGGGTTGATGCTCGCGAAGTCCTTCGTGACCAACAGGAGGCCGACACCGGCGGTGCCGTACACGTCGAAGTTGAGCACGCCTTCACCGATGAGGTTGATCTTGCCGTAGACCGGCGACCAACGCGCGGAGAAGATCGCCCCGAGCTGCAGCCGATCGAGCGGCTGGCGGAACGTCGTGTTCTCGTTCCCTTCGTACGCGATGCCGACGAGGGTCTGGGTGAGCCCCTTCATGCCGCCCGCGCCGGTGTTGGGCGCGTAGAGGAACGTGCCTTCGGCGGCGAAGCTGTCACTGAAGTGGTAGGCGGCGACGGCCCCGCCGTACACACTCGTGACGAACGCGTTGTTCGGGACGTAGCCGAGGACCGGCGCGATCTCGAACCGGTTCGCCTTCACGAAGAACTTGTTCTGGATGAGGCTCGTGGGGACTTTCTTGCCCTGGATCTCCTCCATCGCCTGTTCGGCGGGGTGGTCGGCGGCGACAGCTTCAGGCACGGCGGCCATGAGCCCCACGAGACCGAGGATGATCGACAGCTTGGAACACAGCTGTGAGTACAGCTGTGAGGACAGCTTGTGTCGTGTCGGGCGGGGGACCGGCAACGTGGTCATTCAGGCTTCTCCGATGCTCCAGCAACGTGCTTAGGAGGGCAGGCACCCTCGCGGCCCGGGACTGTAGCACGGTTCCTGCGGTCGGGTAGTAGAAGGTCACGCGAGGCCACGTGTGGCTGTTCGTCGCCCTCGTCGGCATCGTGTCCGAGGGGCCCGCAGCGGCTGAGCGGGCCGCTCCGGGACCATCTGTCGGCCGTCGGGGGACGGTCTCTCGACCGCCCGGCGCCGCTCAGCGGAAGCGGACCGCGAGGGACGACCATGCCATTCCGCCGCGTCGGTCGCGCACCACCACCCAGAGCGTCGCGTCGGCGGCGCCGTCCGCGGGTGGGTAGTAGATCGCGTCGAAATGTGGCCAGAGATCGTTGGTCTGATCGAACTCGCCGGCCTCGGCGTACCACGTCAGGTACGGCTCTTCGGTGCGGGTCTCCTCCACGCCGTCCTGGTTCACGAACGGGTAGGTCTCCACCGCCCCTTCGGGCAGCGACACGGCGAGTGTGTAGGGCTGGCCGCGGTCGACGGAAGCCACCGTTCCTTCCTGGATCTCCACGCCGTCCACCGAGATCGCCGCGATCGATGGGTTGTGGTTGGGGGCGAGGGACTCGCTGACCGGAACGCGCTTGTAGGCCAGCTCGAGGTCGCTCTCGTCGAGCTCCTCTCCCTCGGGGATGGCTGTCACGTTCACGATCGCGGTGAGGCCCTCCACGCGGTCCTCGGCGGCGAGCGTGTCCAGCGCGTCGACCGGGACCTCCCAGACGGGCGGAAGGAACGGTTCGGCGCCGATGAATCCGGCGGCGTAGAGCGCCTCGAGATCGTCGGCCGAGATCTCTCCGCCCGTCTCCAGGCCCTCGAGCAGCGCCGGGTCGATGGCGCAGCCGAAGTCGTCGCCGCCCGAGAGGCAGGCGAACCACACGGTGGAGGCCACCGGCACGACCGGCGACACCACGAGCGAGGTGAACGTGACGCGGTCTCCGGGGCGCGGCTCGGCGGGCTCGGCGGCGACAGCGAGCACCCGGAGGCGATCGATTTGCCAGCTCTCCGAGAGCTCGGTGGTCGTGCACCCCAATAGCGGCATCAGGAAGGCGAAGATCAGCGTCAAAACTGGAACCTCGCCTCGAAGCCGGGGCTGGGGATGAAGGGGAGGCCTTGGATGTAGGTCTTCTCGGTGTAGTCGTAATTGTACAGTTCGAACTCCGGATTTGTCCCGTGGAGGACGTTCAGGAGGTCGACGTAGAGGCTCAACTGCCAATGGCGGAAGGTGAACAGCTTGTCAATTCGGCCGCTGACCGCCCAATACGGGGGGAGGCGCTCGGAGTTCTCGGCGCCCGTGGCAAACGCCTGGTAGCTGTCCTGGTCGATGTCGTAGACGCCCAGGGAATAGGGCGTGGTCGTGTTCCCGGTGACGTACTCGGCCTTGGCCGAGACCTCGATGTCCCAGGGCAGCTTGTACCCGGCGGTGCCGATGAGGATGTGGGTCTGGTCGTAGTCGAAGAGGTACCAGTCCTCGTCGGGCTGGTCGCGGCGCTCGGAGCGGGACAACGTGTAGGAGATCCAGCCGAAGAACCTGTCGATCGGCGCGTGACGCAACAGGACCTCGAGGCCATAGGCCCGGCCGCGCCCGCCGTTGACGAAGAACTGGTCGTCCAGAGACTCGAAGTCGGGGTTGCCGACGACGAGGTTGTCCATCGCCTTGTAGAAGACCTCGGCGTCGACCTGGATGGCCTGGCTGATGTCCTGCTCCCAGCCGAGCGATCCGGAGAGCGAGCGTTCGAACTGGAGATCGACGGGCTTGTCGTCCGCGCGGTAGCTCTGGAACGGCTGTGGCGGCTGGTGGTAGATGCCGACCGAGCCCTTGACGCGCCCGCCGGGGAACACGGAGAAGCGCCCGGAGAAGCGCGGGTCGAGCGCGAAGATGTCGTACTCGCCCGGGATGCTCAGGAAGTTGAAGCGGATGCCCGGCGTGAGCAGGAGGCGCTCGGTGTCGGCGAGGGGGCGCAGCTCGGCGAGCAGGTACAGGTCGGGCCCCCACCCGGGCTGCACGTCCTCGACGATGTACGGCTCGCGCTCGGCGAGGGGGTCGGTCTCCGCGAACTGGGCGGGGTCGAACGGCAGCTCGATCGAGAACGGCGCGATGCCGCCGATGAAGTCGATGCCCGGCACGATCTTCACGTGCTCGTTGGGCGTCCACGGGAGCTCCGCGCGGATCTCGGCGAGCCATTGGCTCTGCTCGAGCTTCCACGCGTTCCCGAGGCTGAACTTGGCGTAGTCGTTGCCGAATGACGGGATGAAGTGGAACGCGAGCGTGTCGGAGAAGGTGTGTTCCCACCGCGCGAGGATGCGGTGCGTGGAGTAGGTCGTGCCGAGATCGCCCTGGCCGTCCTGGTCCGTGCTCTGCGCGAAGCCCGGCGGAGTCGACACGATCAGCACGTCCTGGAAGCCGAAGAGGAGGAGCGAGAACTCGTTCGGGCCGTCCCCCTGCCACTGGTACTTGGCCTGGTAGTCCCACCACTGGGGCCGCGCGATGAAGCCCTCGTCGAGAAACAGCGGCAGGATGGCGTCGACGTAGGAGCGGCGCGCGGCCACGCCGAAGCCGTGCTGCTTCTTCTTGCCGACGGTGCCAGTCACGAGCGCGCCGGAGTCGAGCAGATCGGTGGACCACGTGACGCGGGTGCGCTCGGGGAACTCGGTGGTGGTGCGCACATCGACCACACCGCCGGTGCTGCGTCCGTAGCGGGGGCCGAAGCCGCCCGGGAGGTAGTCGACGGCGCCCACGAGGTCGGGGTTCAGGACCGATTCGAACCCTCCGATGTGGTAGACGTAGGGGATCCGGATGCCGTCGACGTAGACGCCGGAATCTTCAGGGTTCGACCCGCGGATGACCAGGAACCCGGTCCCGAACGGCGTGCGCGCGGCGCCCGGGAGCGTCTGGACCACGCGGATGGGATCCCCGAACGTGCCCGGGACGCGCCGGATCTCCTCCATGGAGATGGTGCGCTTGCTGACCTCGGCGCTCGGCTGGCGGTAGACGCCGATGACGCCGGCGTTGTTGTACGACTTGTTGCGGATCCAGAGCTTGACCGTCGTGAGCTCGGTCAGGCTCACCTGCACCGGCTGCTCGAGCGTGTCGTAGCCGGGGTGCACCACGCGGAGGGTGACCGCGCCGCCGGGCACGCCGCGGAAGGTGTAGCGCCCCTCCGCGTCGGTGGTGGCCTCGACCCCCGCGGGCTCGATGCGCACGACGATCCCCGCGAGGGGGCGGCGCGTGCCCATCTCGACGAGCATGCCGTCGAGGTTCACCGGGAGCTCCGCGACCTCGGTCGGCTGGGCCTCGGGGACGGCGCCCTCCTGCGAGGCGGCGTCGAGCACGAAGCCGTATTCGAACTCGACCACGACGGGGACGGGGCCGGTCGCGTCCTCTGCGGGGGAGAACCGGAACTGGCGCGCGGCCTCGACCGCCGCGGCCTCGAGCCCCACGTCGGTGCCGGTGCCGCGGAGGACATCCACGTTGGTGACCGCGCCCGCCTCGTCGATCTCGATCGCGAGGAGCACCTTCCCCTCGACCTGCGCCGCGCGCGCCGCCTCCGGGTAGGGCGCCTCGACGAACGCGACGAGCGCGGGCTCCTTGACGAGCGGGGGCAGCTCCTCGGGGAGGGCGTCGGGAGGAAGCTCCGGCGGGACCGTAGAAGACCCCGGATCGGCCGCGTGCGCCATCCCGACGAGGGCGAGAGCGAGGAGGAGCGGCGCCATCAGATCTCGTTGACCGCGCAGCTCTCGGGTACGCCGAGCACGGCGACGGGGGTGCCGTCCTGCTCGGCCGGCTTCCACTGGGATTTGCGGTACGCGGCGACACACGCCTCGTCGACCCCGAAGCCGAGCCCCTGGGTGACGTGGACCCGCGTGACCTTGCCCTTGGCGTCGAGGTCGAGGAGGACCTTGACCATGCCCTTGACGTTGGCCTTGCGCGCCTCGTCCGGCACGTCCATCATCGGGCTCCATTGGAGCCGCGGGGCCTTGGTGACGGCGGTGTAGGGGCGCGCCTCGAACGGGCCCGAGGCCTCGTTCAGGTTCATCGAGTCCTTGCCGGCGGCGACGCCCGTCGAGTTCCCCGCGCGCACGGACAGGCCGGTGCTCGCGCCGGGCGCGAAGGAGTTGGCGGTGAGGCCCTGGACCTGGCGGACCACGCGCCGCGCCGGCTCGGGCGGCGGAGCCGAGTTGGGAGGCGGCGGCGTCGGGGTGGTGTCCTCGAACTTGACCACCTTTGGCACCGGCTTCGGCTTGGGCGGCTCGGGCTCGACCTTGGGCTCCGGCGGCTTGGGCGGCGGGGGCTTCGGCTCGTTCAGGGCCACCTCGACCCACTCGGAGGCCTTCTTCGCAGCCGCCGGATTGGAGAGGAGGAAGAGCGCCGCGAGCACGTGGACGCCGATGGACCCCCCGATCGCCGACGTCCGGAGCGCGCGCTGCCAGCCGGGCACGGGACGATAGGGGGAGAGGCTCATGGGGCGACGGCCGCGGCGGCGGCGCCGGGCATCGCCAGCGGGTCGATGTTGATCGCGAACTTGGCGACGCCCTCCTGCTTCACCAGGTCGATGACGTGTGTCACGTCGCCGTGGCGGGACTCCTTGTCGCCCGCGATCAGGCAGACGACGTCGGGGCTGGCGGCCTTCGCGGCGCGGACGGCCGCACGCAGCGCGTCCTCGGTGACGGGGGCGCCGTCGAGGTACAAGGCGCCGTCGGCCGCGACGGTGATGCCGAGCGAGGAGGGCTCCACGTTCTCGCCCGTGGCGGCCTCGGGGAGGTTGACCTTGATGCTGGGCGACACGATGTAGGTCGCGGTCACCATGAAGATGATCAGCACGACCAGCACGATGTCGACGAGCGGCACGATGTTGATCTCGGTCATCGGCTCGTCGCTGCCGCCGCCGAGCTTGCCGGCCACTACGCCGCCTCGTCGGCCCGGAGGCGCGACAGGACCAGGGAGCCGAGGCTCTCCATGCGGCCCGTGGACTCGCGGACGCGCCGGCTGAAGTAGTTGTAGAGCACGACCGCGGGGATCGCGACGACGAGGCCCACCGCGGTGGCGACCAGCGCCTCGCTGATGCCGGCCATGACGGCCCCGGCGCTCTCTTCGGTGGAGAGCGCGAGGTCGTTGAAGGCCTTGATGATGCCGAGCACGGTGCCGAAGAGCCCGATGAACGGGGCGTTCGAGGCGACGGTGCCGATGATGATGAGGAAGCGCTCGAGGCGGAGCTTCTCGAAGGTGAGCGTGCCCACCATCGCGTCCTCGGCGGCGTCGGGCGCCTTCTTCGCGGCGGTGAGGGCCGCGAGCAGGACCCGGGGCTCGAGGCCGCGCATCCCGGTCAGCCGCTTCTCCAGCTCATCCCGGGAGCCGCCACCGAGGAACCCGCCGATCGCGGCCTCGAACGGACCGCGCGGCGCGGTGTTGAGCGTCATGTAGATGACCCGCTCGATCGCGACCGTCAGGACGATCACGCTCAGCCCGACGAGGAGCCACAACACCCAGGCCGCGCCGTAGAGGGCCAACTGCAGCATCTTCTGTTCGAGCATCCGCCGGCAACTCCGAGGCCGAAGCCCATAACCCGAACCCGTCTCATTCCGCTGGAGAGACTGGGGGCCGGGCGTCACATGCGAGGCGAAACGGCCTTTCCTGGCAGGCGAGGGCGTCGGGGCGGACGATGACCTCGTTCGCTGCGGCGATGAACGCGGCGGGGGTCGCGGGGGTGAGCGGCGGGGTCAACGGGCAACCGCAGCCGTCATAGAACTGGACCGTGCCGACGGGCTGGGCGTCGGGCCCGGCGGGCTCGGCGCGGAAGAGCGGGTGGAACCGGTCGTTGAGGAACGTGGTCACGTCGACGTCGGCCACGAGGCGATCGATCGCGCCGCCAGGACGATCGACGACGAGCACGACCGGCCCGTGGACGGGCGCGTCCACTGCGCGCCACTCGACCCACGGCGCCGTGGAGCCGGTGGGGGAGGGGATCGCCGCCGGGGAGGGCGGGTCCTTGCACGCGCTGATGAGGAGCGCCCCCAGGCCGATCATCGGCGCGAAGGGGGAGGACATCAGGTAGAAGCGGAAGAGTTGGAGGCGACGGCCGGATTCGAACCGGCGTATAATGGTTTTGCAAACCATTGCCTGACCACTTGGCTACGTCGCCGCTGTGCCGGACTACTATTGGGCGGACGCATTCCGGTCAAGGGCCGCCACCGACCCAGACGCGCACAGGGGCGCTCCTCACCCCGTCGACCGTGACCGTCACGCGGTGATCGCCAGGTTCGGGCACCCATCGCGCCGAGAAGGGCGGGGGGGCGGTGGCGATGGACGCGCCGTCGACCTCCCAGACGGCCAGGGCCCCGGCAGGGGCCTCCGCGACCAGCGGGATGGCCTGATCGGCGGCGGGGCGCGTGGGGTCGAGCCAGTAGGTGGCCCCGTTCGACGGGGCGGCGACGGCGACGGGGCCGGCATCGGGGCGCACGCGTACGCCGGCACGGCTCGCCCACGCCGAGAGCGACGAGGGGACGACTACGCCGTCGGGACCGTGCCAATCGCACGCGAGCGATGCGCTGGCCTTGGGGAGCCACTCGTCCCGGGTGTCGGGGCATGACAGACCGCGGGCCATGCCGGAGAGCGGGCAGATCGCGTGTTGCGTGAGGGACGGGGCGGGCGTGAACGGTGTGGTGGGGCGGGCCTCCATCGCCGCGGCCATCACCCGCTCGAGGATGGGGCCGGCCCCGGTGACCCCGCTGATGTCGACCATCGGGCTGCCGTCGAAGTTGCCGACCCACACGGCCACGGTGATCGCGGGCGTGACGCCGATCGCCCAGTTGTCACGCCACCCCGTGCTCGTGCCGGTCTTCGCGGCCATCGGGAAGGGCGGCTCCAGGACGGAGTCGCGGCCGAAGGCGGGGGCGCGCGCGTCCGCGTCGTCCAGCGCGTCTGCCAGGAGGAAGGCGGAGGCGGGGGTGAGGACCTGGCGCGGCGCGGCGCGCGGCGCGTCGAGCGTGTAGCGGAGCGGGCGCCAACGCCCGTCGGAGGCGAGGGTTGCGTACGCGGCGGCGAGCTCGTCGAGGCGCACCTCGCCGCCGCCGAGCGCCAGCGAGAGCCCGTAGTGCGCGGGGCGCTCCGGGAGCGTCGTGAAGCCGAGGCGCACGAGGCGCTGATGGAGGTCCGCCACGCCGACGCGCTCGGCGAGCCGAACGGCGGGGACGTTCAGGCTGCGGGCGAGGGCGGCACGGAGGGTCACGGGCCCGGCACTGCCGCGATCGTAGTTCTCCGGATGCCAGCTGCCGTGCGTGGTGGACCAGGTGCCGGGCGTGTCCGCGACGACATCCGCGAGGGTCGCGCCCTCTTCGAGGGCGAGGCCGTAGAGGAACGGCTTGAGCGCGCTGCCCGGGCTCCGGGGCGCCTGTACGCCGTCCACCTGCCCGTCGGCGGCGCGCCAGTCTCCAGAGCCCACGTACGCGAGCACCTCGCGGGTGGGGTTGTGCACGACGAGCACGGCGGCGTGGTGCGCGCGCTTGGGCGCGAGGTCGGCGAGCACGTCGCGCACGGCAGCCTCGGCTTCGTGCTGGAGCCCGAGATCGATCGTTGTGCGGATGCGGGGCACCGGCTTCGCCGCCGTGGCCGCGTAGACCCGGCGAACGAGGTGCGGCGCCTCGCCCACGGCGGGCGGCGGCGTGAGCGTCAGCGGTTCGGCCACGGCCTCGGCGACACGGGCCGCGTCGGCGAGGCCGTGGCTCGCCATTCGACGCAGGACGCCGTCCCGTGCGGCCCTTGCCCGCAGGGGGAACCGCAGCGGGTCGAGATCCGCCGGGCGGCGTGGGATCGCCGCGAGGGTGGCGGCCTGCGCGAGGGAGAGCGCGTGCGGCGGCCGGTCGAAGTAGAGGCGAGACGCGGCGTCGGCGCCGATGGCGGCGTTGCCGTAGTAGACGCGGGAGAGGTACTCCGCGAGCAGGCGGTCCTTGTTGTGCCAGGCCTCCAGGCGCACGGCGAGGAGGGCCTCGCCCGCCTTGCCCGCGAAGCCGGGCCCCCGGGGGACGAGGTTCCGGGCGAGCTGCTGCGTGATGGTCGAGCCGCCCTCCACCACCTGGCCGGCGCGGGCGTTGTTCCATGCGGCGCGGGCGACGCCGATCGGATCCACCCCGAGGTGCCACCGGTACCGGTGGTCCTCCGCGGCGAGCGTGGCGGCCACGAGGTCATCCCCGAAGCCGGCAAGAGCGAGCGGCTGGCCCGGCGCGCGTTCGGGCGCGGCCCGGTAGACGAGCCGCACGCCGTCTCGGTCGAGCACGTCGGTCCCGCCGACCGGCACGAGCAGGTCGGCCGGCAGGGGGCGGAGCAGCGCTCCGAGCACGATGACGGCGGCGGCCGCGAGCAGGAGGCCGGACCGCCGCACGCCTACCTCGACGCCACGGGGAACCCGACCACGAACCGGCCCGCCTCGGTGCGCCCGAAGGTGTCGGGCGCGTACATCTGCTCGACGGTGGCGGCGGGGTGCGCGTAGTCGCCCGGGGTGGTGGCGCGCGCGAGGTAGGTCTGCACGTGGATCCCGGCCGGCATGTGGTCGGCGTAGAGCGCCACACGATCGTCGCGCAGCTCGCGACGGTTGAAGACCCAGCTGGAGGTCCACTCATGGGTGTCCTCGGCGTAGATCCCCGTGTCGACGGGGTTCCAGCCGCCGCCCGTGTCCGACTCGCCCATGGCGCGCACGCTCGTGGCGAACGTGGTGTCGATGGGCTCGAGGCCTGCCGGCAACCAGTCGACCAGGGCGACGTTGTAGCGGTCGACAGGGGTGACCGCGCGCAACGTTACGCGCACGACCGCGCCCGGGCTGACCTGGGCGCCGCTGCCCGAGCCCTCCAGCACCTCGTAGGTGCGGGTGAGCGTGAAGCCCTCGTCCCGGGGGGGCAGCGAGGGGAGGGCGTACGCGAGGCGGCTCTCGTAGTAGAGGCGCCCCCCCGAGCCCGTGAACGCCAGCTCTCCGGGCTTCAGGCCGAGCATCGGCAGGAAGGCCGAGGCCTGCCCGCCCTCGCCGAGCGGCTTCTCGACCAGGGGCTGCCCGGCCAGGGTCACGCGGGCGGTGACCGGGCCGGTCTCGTAGCGCGCGGTGTAGTCACGGAGCGCCTGGAGCGCCGCGGCGGTGGTGTAGGTGTTCGCCCAGCGACCCTGCTTGCGGGCGTCGACCAGGTGGTGCACGAGGCGGCCGAGCATCGGATGCGTAGGCGCCGCCTGCATCCACGCGCGGACGAGCGCGGAGGTGCCGAGATCGTCGCCGTACCAGAGGGCCGACCAGCGATCGGTGTCCCGGTCGATCAGCGCGGCGCTGGTCGACTCGATCTTCAGCGCGGCCTCGAGCTCCTGGGTGAGCCCGCGGGTGCGCGTGTCATCCCCGGTGGTGCGGGCCAGCGTCTCGAGCAGCTCGGCCTTGCCGAACTGCGGGAGCCCCGCGCGATCGTCCCAGAGGCGCGCGTTGAAGCCGGCGTCCCCGCGGCCGGCGCGCGCCATCGCGAGCGCGGCGCGGGCCTGCGCAGTGCGTGTCATCTCGGGCGACCACCAGCGCGGCACGTGGCTGCCGCCGAGGAACTCGCGCACGAAGACCGCGAGGCGCTCCAGGTTCGCGTCATCCACCGGGTGGCCCGCGGCCTTCGCCTCCGTGAGGATCTCCAGCGCGTAGGCGGAGGCGGGGCCGGTCGCGTCGTCACCCGGCCAGTAGCCGAAGCCGCCGCTGGCGGTGCGGAACGACTCCATCTTCGCGAGGCCGACGCGCACGTACTCGTCGAGCTTCTCCGGAGGCGTCGTCATCCCCGCCTTCGGGCCGAGCGTGCGGGCGAGCAAGGCGACGCGCGTGCGGCTGCCGACCTGCTCCAGGCACCCGTGCGGGTACTCGAGCAGGTAGTCGACCGAGCTGCCCATGCCGACGAGCGCGGACGCGCTCACGTTGACGGTGAGCCCGCCAGCCTGGGGCACGGCGCCCTTCGGGACGGCCACGGCCTCCTTCGCGGTGTCGGTGGTGGAGCCGCTGGACGCCACGACCTCTTGCGGCAGCGGGCTCGACACGGGCACGGTGATCTCGACGGCGTCCTTGTTTGCGCCCCCCGAGGCGTCGAACCGCAGCTTGACGGCCGGACCGTCGAAGTCGGTGAGCGCGAAGGGGACCTCGAGCGCGCCGTCGGCGACGACGGTGACGGTGCGCGGGGCGCCGGCGAGCTTGGCGCCGGTGACCGTGGCGTTCACCACGACCTCCACCGGGGCCGACGTGTTGTTGTGCACGACGACGCCCGCGAACGCGCGGTCCCCCTGGCGGAAGAACCTGGGCAGCGCCGGGCGGGCGATGAGCGGGCGGTTCACCCGCACCTCCTGCTCGCCGGAGCCGAAGGCGGCCTTCCCGTCATCCACCACGGCCATGATCTTGAACGTGGTCAGGTTGTCGGGGAGCACGAACGTGTGGTCGAGCACACCGCTCTTGTTCGTGCGGAGGTTGGGTTGCCACAGCGGGGTGGTCTCGAACTTGCGCCGCACGTCGGCATCGGAGGTACCGCCGCCACCGCCCGCCTCGGCGCCCTTCGCGAGGTAGTGCGCGCGATCATAGACGGAGATGCGGTTGTCGGCGGTGAGGACCCCGAGAGGCTGGGCCTGGTAGAACTCGCCGTGTTGATCGGGGGTCTCGTAGGCGGTGAGCGAGAGGACCCCGTAGTCGACCGCCCAGAGCGTGACCCGCGCGTTGGCGAGGGCCTGCCCGTCCCGCTGCGCCTCGAGGTGGATGCGCACGGTGTCCTGCGGCTGGTAGGCCTCGCGGTCCGTCGTGAGGGCCACGGCGATCTTCTGCCCGGAGGCCTCCACGGTGAGTGGGGCCACGCCGTACCAGATGCCGGGCTTGCCGGCGTCGGGCGCGTTGGCGGGGGGGGCGCCTTCCACCGCGAGCACGGTCACGAACGCGTTGGGCATCATGGCCGCGGTGATCGGGATCTCGATGGCCTCGGCCGTCGTCTTCAGCGTGATCACGCGGCGCGACCAGATGCCCTGGCGTTCCACCGTGACGAGCGCCTGCATCCCGGGCTTCGGCGCCTTGACGAGCACCTTGGCGATGTCGCCCGGGGCGTAGCTGCGTTTGTCCGCCACGAGCTCGAGCGTGCGGGTGTCGCTACGCGCCCACGAGACCTCGCCACCGAGGACGTACACCCCGGTCTCCGCGACGGTGGTGCCGGGCTTGCCGCCGCCGGCCTCCGCGCGGATGACGTAGTAGCCGCCGTCCTTGGGCGTGAACGACCACGAGGCGGCTTGCGCGGCGGTGGTCACCGTCCCGGCGCCGACCGGCTCGTCCTTCGCCGTGTTCACCCAGCGCCACGTGCCGTCCATCGCCTTTTCGCGGACGACGTCCCAGGTGCGGCGGGCCGCGGTGACCTTCACCGCCGTGCCAGGGCGCGCCTCGCCTTCGGGCGTGACCCTCACGACCTGCACGGCCACGGGCTCGTTGACCTTGCCGAGGCCCGCGGGGGAGCGCACGCCGACGTAGGCGTCGGCCACGTGCACCGCGACCGTCGCGCGGTTCGAGAGCTGTTGGCGATCGGTGTCGGTGACGGTGGCCTCGACCTGGTAGGACCACGGGCGCTTCACCGCGTCCGGAGAGAGCGCCTGGACGATGGGGAAGCGGCCCTCCGCGTCGAGCGTGCCCTCGCCGCTCGAGACGCTCTCGTAGCCGGGGCGCTCGGACCAGTCCGAATAGTCGGGGATCACGTCGAAGCTGAAGTCCTCCCAGCCCTCGGGCGCGATCGTGAGCGGCTCGCGCCCGATGGACCAGGACACCTTCGCGCCCTTCATCGGTGTGCCGAACAGGTACCGGGCCTCGGCCGTCGCGCCGATGGAGCCACCGGCGAGCGCCTCGGTCGGCGCCTTGACGTCCGCGCGGAACGCGGGCGCCCGGTACGCGCGCATCGGGACGTTGATCCAGGTGCGATCCTCGCCTCGGCTCACCAGGAGCGCGTGATCGCCGACCGCGCCGTCCGCCGGGAGGGCGAGATCGAGGGCCCAGGCGCCGAAGTCGTCCGCGACGCCCTTGCCCGCGGCCACCTGCTGGCCGTTCGGGTCCTTGAACTCCCAGGTGAGCTCGCGGCGGGCGGGCACGGCCAGCCCGGCCAGCGACTCCTCGCGCAACGAGAGCTGGACGTGGGCGGTGTCCCCGGGGCGGTAGACGCCGCGATCGGTGAAGGACGAGAAGTGCACCGGCGCCTGGTCGGCGTCGAAGCCCGACGACACGCCGTGGCTCCACCCGTCGAGCCCCTGGTCCCACTGGTGGTTGGTGATCGCCGTGTCGTCCCCGTGCTGGACGATCACCCAGAGGGGATCCTGCCAGGAGGACCAGTCGTCCGGGACGTGGTCGCCGGCGGCCACCGCGAGGCCGTCCTTGTCGGTCTGCCCGGTCCACTTGATGCTGCCGCCGCTCACGACGCGCACGATCGCGTCGGCGACCGGCTTGCCGTCGGACAGGCGCGTGACCCACGTTGTCACGCCGTCGGGCGCGAGCTTGAGGGTGGTGCCGAGGTCGGTGACCTGGAGCAGCGCCACGGAGGGGGATGGCTCATCGTTCCAGTTGCGCACCTCGGGCGCGGTCGCCCGGACGCGGACGAGGCCGTGCCCGCCCGCGGACAAGAAGGGCGCGAGATCGACCGATCCGACCTGGATCTTGTTGACGGCGCCCGACGGGGCGATGGGGAGCGACGTGCCGCCCGTGGCGTCGCGCCAGCGCTCCCACCGGTCGGGGGAGAGCACGAGCGAGAGCGGATCCACGGCCTCCACCCGCACGTCGACCCCGCTGACGTTGCGGTAGCGGATCGGAAGCGTGAGCGGGTTGGAGGCCGGGTAGACCTGGAAGCCCTCCGGCGCGTCCATCAGCGCGGGGAGATCGCCGGTGGTGAACGACCAGCTGTGCCCCTTGGCGAGCTTCTGCCCGTGGGTGTCGACGATGCCCGGGTCGACCGTGACGGTGTAGGTCGTGCGCGGGGCGAAGCGGGTCCAATAGCTCCACGTGTCGCTCGTGTAGCTCTCGGCGGGCTTCCAGCCGTCCGGCGGGGTGGGCGAGACGCGGACCTTCTTGTTGACCTCCGCGGCGTCGACCTCGGTCGTGAAGTCGATGCGGAGGCCCTCGACGGGCGAGACGTTCTGCCCCTCGGGCGCCGCGGCCTCGAGGTTGAGCGGTGGGTAGGTGCGGAAGGCGACCACCTGCTCGGAGAGCATCCCGAGCGGGCCGCCGGCGCCGCGCAGCCCCTCGTCGAGCGTGAGCGTGTAGCCCATGTCCGGCACAAGGAGCGCCCGCGCCAACACGACGTCGGGGCGGTTCTGTTTGCCCTCGCCGCGTGCGAGGCGGACCGCCACGTTCACGCCCGCGTCCGTACGGAGGTGGACGCTGCCGGCGAGGGTGGCCGGATCGACCGGCTGGTTGAACCGCAACACGATGGGGTCGACCGGATCCCAGGCGGATTCCCCGGCGGACGGGCGGCTGCGCTCGAGCGCCGGCCGGATCGTCGAGAACGACCATTCCACCGTGCTCTCGAGGTCCGTCCCGTCCACCGCGGACGTGCCCGACGGGACCTTGCACGTGTACGCGGTACCGGTCTGGAACCGGTTGCCCTCGGGGACGAGCACCGCGGTGGACGTGCCGGCCCAGCGCAGGCGCCCGGCGATCTCGGGGGTACACCGGATCGGCACGGCGCCGCTCGTCGCGTCAATCGCGTCGAGCGCCACCATCGGCCGGTCGAACACCACGGCGACCTGCGACGGATCGACCTCTTCTCCCTGGGGGGCGACGCCGAGGATCCCGAGCCCGCTGCCGGTGGCGACGGGGGGCGGCTGCAGCTCGCCGGGGCGCAGGGGCGGCACGTCGGGCGCCGCGTCGACCGTGGCGAGTGTGAGCGTGGTTCCCGGGGAGTCGAGCACCGACGCACGGAGGGACGAGAGCTCGTCCTTCGCGAAGAAGGAGCAGCCCGGGAGGATCAACAAGGAGAGGAGCATGTACCCGCCGTTCGCCCGGCACGTTGCACGGCGCGTGCCGCCCTGTATTCCACCGGCCAACCCCGAGGCGGACAGAATCTGACCGATCGGGCGTTGCCGACGAATCGCGGATTGGTGGAATCGATGCCACCGATGATAGCGAGGCGTCCGAGATGCTCTCCGCCGTCATCATCGCCCGGGACGAGGCCGACCGGATCGAGGACGCCATCCGTTCGGTGGCCTTCGCCGACGAGTGTGTCGTCCTCGACTCGGGCAGCACCGACGACACGGTGGCGCGTGCGCGGGCGCTGGGGGCGCGCGTGATCCAGACCGATTGGCCGGGGCACGTGGCGCAGAAGAACCGGGCCCTCGCGGAGGCCCGGGGTGACTGGATCCTCGCCCTCGACGCCGACGAACGCGTGACCGACACGCTCCGGGCCGCGATTGTGGCCGCCCTCAGCGCCCCCGCCGCCGATGGCTTCCGCGTGGCGCGCCGCAACCACTGGCTCGGGCATCGTCTCGCCCACGGCTCGTGGTACCCGGACCGGCGGATCCGTCTCGCCCGCCGGGAACGCGCGCGCTGGGGCGGCGAGGATCCCCACGACGTGCTGATCGTCGCGGGCACCGTCCTCGATCTCGACGGGGACCTGGACCATCACCCCTACCGTTCGCTCGCGGAGCACCTCGCCACGATCGACCGCTACAGCACGATCGCGGCCCGGCGCGGATCCTGGCTGGACATCCTGGTCCGCCCGCCGTGGAGCTTCGTCCGCGCCTACGTCGTGCGCCGCGGGTTTCTCGACGGCGTGCCGGGCCTCGTCGTCGCCGCGCTGGGCGCCGTCTACACGCTGCTCAAGTGGGCGCGGGTGCGGCTGTGAGCCCGGGCGGCACCACGTGAAGGTCGCGCTCGTTCATCGGCGCTTCACGACGCATGGCGGCACCGAGCGGTACCTCGTGGGGTTCGCGCGGTGGCTGGTGGCGCAGGGTCACGACGTGCACGTGCTCTGCAACGAGGTGCGGCCCGACCTGCGCGCCGAGCCCGGCGTCCGGTTCGTGCACCTGCCCATGCTCCGCCCGGCGAAGCTCCTGTCGTTGTGGGCCTCCGCGTCCCGGGCAGTGCGCGCCGCCCGTTACGACGCGGTCATGGGCTTCGGGCGCACGCCGGGTCACCAGCTCTTCCGTGCCGGCGGCGGGTCCCATGTGGACGCGTTGCGACGGATGCACCCACTCCGGCGGTGGATCTCGCCGGTCGACTGGGTGGAGATGCGGATGGACCGCGCCGCCGTCCGCACCGCGCGCATCTGCATCGCCAACTCGGCGCTGGGCGCCCGCGGGTTGACGGAGGACTACGGCGCCGAGCGGGTGGAGGTCGTCTACAACGGCGTCGATCTCGACAGGTTCCGTCCCGATGCGGGCGTGCGCGCGGCCCTCCGGTCGGAACTCGGCGTCCAGGGACCGACGGCGTTGTTCCTGGGGACCGGCTTCCAACGCAAGGGCCTCGACGTCGCGATCGAGGCGCTTCCGCCGGGGTGGACGTTGTGGGTGGCCGGGAAGGATCGGCCCTGGAAGGCGCCCGCGTGCGTACGTTTCCTCGGCCCGTGGTCCGATCCGGAACGATTGTTGCAGGCAGCCGACGTCATGATCCTCCCGACCCGCTACGACCCCTTCGCCAACGCGTGCCTCGAAGCGCTGGCCTCGGGCATTCCTGCGCTCACGACGCCGGGCAACGGGGCGGCCGAGGTCCTGCCGTTCCCGTGGATGGTGAGCACCGATGCCGCCGGCTTCCGGGCGGGGCTCGCCGCCGCCGAAGCCGGAGGCCGCGATCTGCGCGATCTCTGCCGCGCCACGGCCGAGCGGTTCACGACGGACACCAGCTACACGCGCGCGTTCGCGCTGCTCCAGGAGGCGTCCCGATGAGCCCACTCATGAAGCGGCTCGCCCTCGGCGGCGCGCTCGCCGTCGGCGCGGTGTCCTGCGCGGGCGGCTGGGGCTACCAGGAGCACGTGGTCGCGGATCCGGGCCCGGAGTTCACGCGGGAGGCCATCCAGGCGATCATCGCGCAGGAGTCGCCCGTCTACTACCGTGACGGCGCGACGCGGATCGGCGTCTTCTTCGATCTCGAGCACCGCGCCTACGTGCCCTTCGCGGAGATCCCCAAGGCCTACGTGAACGCCATCGTGGCGTCGGAGGACGGGGACTTCTGGAACCACGAGGGCGTGAGCCCGAAACACATCGTCCGGGCGATGTGGCACAACGCCAAGGCCGGGAGCGTGGTGGCCGGCGGCTCGACGCTCACCCAACAGACCGCGAAGAACCTGTTCTACCGGCCGGACCGCAGCTTGCGGAGCAAGTGGGGCGAGCTCGTCAACGCGCTCCGGCTCGAGTCGCACTTCTCGAAGGAGGACATCCTCGAGTTCTACGCGAACCAGTTCCACGTCTCGGCCAACGGGCGCGGGCTGGGGATCGCGGCGCGGTACTTCTTCGACAAGGAGGTGGCGGACCTCTCTGTCAAGCAGTGCGCGTTCATCGCCGGGCTCGTGAAGGCTCCCTCGCGCTACAACCCCTTCGTCGGGGCCACGGAGGAGCGGCGCCAGGCCGCGCGGGAGGCCGCCGAGGTGCGCACGGCCTACGTCCTGCGCCGGATGGAGGAGGACGGCTACCTGACCGCCGGGGAGCGCGACGCGCTGGTCGCCGAGCCCCTCGTGTTCCGCCGCGGCACGTTCCAGTACGACCGCTCCGTGCTCCTCGACGAGGTGCAGCGGCGCCTCGAGGAGCCCGCGTTCATCGAGCTGTTCGAGCGTCTCGAGATCGACAACCCGTCCACGGCGGGCATCCAGATCATCACGACGGTCGACGCCACGGTGCAGCGCGAGGCGACCTGGGGGCTCTGGCACCACCTCACCGAGATCGGCCCCATCCTCGAGAAGACCGGCGCGAGCGCGCTGCGCCTGCCCGACAAGACCCCCGTCCCGCACGATCCCGACGCGGCATTGCTGGTGCACGGCTTCTATGCGGCGCGGGTCGCCAGCGTCGTGACCGACACCCTGTCGCTCGACGTGGGGGGGCACCCGTGCACGGTCGACAAGGCCGGTGTGGACCGGATCGCGTCCGTGCTGACGCGCGCCCGCACGGGAAGCGCGACGGCGAAGGCCGACGACACCGCCCGCACCGCACTCGTCGAGGCGCTCCCCGTCGGCGCGATCGTGCTCGCCAGCGTGCGCGAGGCGGGGTTCTGCGATCTGGAGCTCCGGCCGCGCCTCCAGGGCGCCGCGGTCGTCCTCGAAGACGGCCAGGTGCGCGCGCTCGTCGGCGGCAACGACAACCGCAACTTCAACCGCGCCTCGTCCGCCCAGCGCCAGTTCGGGAGCACGTGGAAGCCGGTGGTGTACCTCGCGGCGCTCCAGCTCGGCTGGCTGCCGACGGACGTGCTCGACAACCGCCGCTCCGTCTTTCCCTTCCGCGACGTGTGGTACTACCCGCGCCCCGACCACCCGAGCGACGCGTTCGTGACGATGTCGATGGCCGGCGCGCGCTCGGAGAACCTCTCCAGCGTATGGCTCCTCGCGCACATCACCGATCCGCTCAACGCCGAGCAGGTGCGCCGCCTCGCGGGCCTCGTGGGCCTGGCGAAGCGGCCGGACGAGTCGGACGAGGCGTTCCGCGTCCGCATGCGGGATGAAGAGGGGCTCCGCTCCTCGCCCGAGCGCTTCGAGGAGCTCGCGTTCTCCGCCGCGCGGCGCGACGTGCTCTCCGGCCTCGCGTTCGGCCCCCACCCGGAGGACGCCGCCCCGCTCCGCTCGCTCCACCATGGCTACGGCTTCGCGGCCGAACGCGCCCGGGTCGCCCGCACCGCGGCGTCTCCCGAGCGGAGCGCGCGGCTCGCCACGTTGCAGGACAACTTCCTCGCGCTCGAGGAGGCCGTCGAGGACTGCCTGTCCGAGGTCGGCGCCGTCGGCCGCGATCCGGTCTCCGGCGCGTTGGCGTGTGGCGACGCGCCCGACGGGTGGGAGATGGTCGTCGAGCCCCTCGACGCCGACGCCGACTTCCTCGTCGAGGGCCGGGTGCACCGGTCGACGCTGCGGGATCTGCGAGCCGCCGTGGACCGCCATGTCGCGACGTTCTCGGGGCGCGACCCGTGGGACCCGGAGGTGCTCGCGTCGCATCCCGACTACCGCACGCTCGTCGGGATCCGGTACGTCACGCGGATGGTCGCCGCGCTCGGCGTAGACGCCGACCTGCCCGACGTCCTCTCGCTCCCGCTCGGCGCGGCCGACCTCACGTTGACCGACGCCGCGGCGCTCTACCAGGGCATGCTCCGCGGCGAGCGCTGGTCGTTCGTGGGCCAGGGCTACGACGAGGGGGCCGTGCCGGGCTTGCGGTCGTCGTTCGACCTGCCGGCGTCCCCGCCCGCGGCCGCGCTCGTGGCCGAGATCCGCGACGCCGCGGGCAACGTGCTCTACCGCGCCCTCCCGAAGGCGGAGCGCGTGATCGACGCCCGCAGCGGCGAGCTGACGGGCGACATCCTCCGCAACGTCGTGCGGGTCGGCACGGGCCGGCGCGCGGCGGACGCGGTGCGGGTGAACGACCTCGCGGTGCCGCTCGCGGGGAAGACCGGCACGACCAACGACTACCGCAACGCCGCGTTCCTCGGGTTCGCGCCGCGCGCCCGGAACGGCGGATACGCCTGGGGGGACGGCTACACCGTCGCGACCTACGTCGGCTACGACGACAACACTTCGATGCGACGCGGCAGCTTCAAGGTGCAAGGCGCCAACGGCGCGCTCCCGGTGTGGCTCGCGACCGTGCGGGGCCTCGAGCAGACCGGCATGTTGGGCGGCGCCGGCGGCACCGAGTACCTGCCGTCCGACGGGCTCGTGCGGGTCCCGGTCGAGGCCGGCACCGGGCTCGCGCGCGCGCCCGGCGACGGCCCCACGACGCTGGTGACGTCGGGGTCCGAGCGGCGCTTCGCCCCCTTCACGGAGTCGCCCTCGGTGGCGGACGCGGTCGCCGGCGGGAGCACGCCGCCTCCGCCCTCGGCGGACGGGCCGGGCCTCGATCTGTTGCCGGGGGATCTGGAGGAGGGGACCGAGCCCGCGAACCCCGGCACGACGGAGCGGAGCGTATGGGACGGCCTGTGACGCGATAGGAGGTAGGCCATGTCGATTCTGTACTGGATCCCGTTGATGATCGGATGCGCGGCCGTGCCGACCCCGGCGCCCGTCGCCGGTGGGGACGGGACCGTGCTCGCCACCTCCGCCGGCCCTCCCGCGGTCAGCTTCGTCCCGCTCGAGGAGCGCGTGAACGTGCTGGTCGCCGAGGCGCAGGACACCGATCGCCGCGACCGACTGATGGCCGCGCGCGAGCTGATGCAGACCATGCGCAACAAGGACGCGATCGCCCAGCGCAAGGTCTACGACTACCTCGACGCCGTGCTCAAGATCGAGGAGCGCGCGCGCCCCGCGTCCATGGGCATGGAGCCCATCGGCGTGCCCATCGAGGAGGAGACCCTCGGGACCCCGAACCCGCCGCTCCCGGGCGTGCAGCCGCCCCTCCCGCCGCTGACGCCGCCGGTAGATCCGGCGCCCACCGTCGCGACCGCGCGCGCCGCCCTGGCCGAGGCCCGCTACCTCGACGCCGTCTCCCTGCTCCAAGGCGTCACGACGCCCGAGGCCTCCACGCTCCGCAAGGAGGCGGTCGACGGCTGGGCGCGCACGGAGCGCGAGCGCGCCGGGCACATGTTCCTCGAGGCCCGGCAGCTGGCGCCCGGCGGCGAGCGGATCGCGTCCCTGCGCGCGGCCCGGAGCGCCCTGGCGGCCATCAACGAGCGCTTCCCGGACAACATGTACGCCGCGCAGATCGCCGAGAACATCGCCAAGGTCGACGCCGACCTTGCCGCCGTCGGAGCACGCCCGTGAACGACATCCTCGCCGAGTGGGCCGCCCCGCGCCTCGCCGTCTTCGAGGCGGCGCTCCTGCGCACGTTCTCCGACGCCCTGCCCGCGACGCTGCGCGAGGCCTGCCTCTACCCGCTCCAGACCGGCGGCAAGCGCGTGCGCCCGCTGCTGGCGCTCGCGGCCTGCGAGGCCGTCGGGGGAGACTGGCAAGCCGCGGTCCCGGCAGCCGTCGCCGTGGAGCTGCTCCACACCTACTCGCTCGTACACGACGATCTGCCGTGTATGGACGACGACGATGTCCGGCGGGGCCGGCCCACGGTGCACGTGGTCTACGGCGAGAACGTGGCCGTGCTCGTCGGGGACGCGCTGTTGACCGAGGCCTTCACCGTGCTCGGGAGCGCCGGGTACGCGCCCGCGCTGGGGATGCGGCTGGTCTGCGAGCTCGCGCGCGCGGGCGGCGCCGGCGGGATGATCGCGGGCCAGGCCTTCGACATCGGGATGGACGGGCCGGTGCGTGAGCTGGAGCCCCTTCTCCGGCTGCATCGCAACAAGACCGGCGCGTTGATCCGCTGCGCGGTGCGTATGGGCGGGCTCTGCGGCGGCGCGACCCACCTGGACGCGCTCGATGCCTACGGGGACGCCGTGGGCCTCGCGTTCCAGGTGCACGACGACGTGCTCGACGCCGACCAGGACGCCGACGATGGAGGTCCGCCGAGCTTCGTGAAGCTGCTCGGCGTCGAGGCGACCCGGCAGGCGGCCGTCGCCCACGCGGATCGGGCGGCGACCGTCATCGCCGGGCTCGCGCAGGCCGACGCGTTGCGTGGCCTCGCCCGGTTCACGGTCGAGCGGTCCATCTGAACGTGCCGCCGTCGCGACGAGAGCGCCTCGACGACGCGCTGGTGTCGCGCGGCCTCGCGGAGACCCAGCAACGCGCCCGGGGCCTCGTGGCCGCCGGCGAGGTGCTCGTCGACGAGGTGCCGTGCGACAAGCCGGCCGCGCCGGTGCGCCCCGACCAGGCGGTCCGCCTGCGTTCGGCCCCCCTCCGCTACGTCTCGCGCGGGGGGCTCAAGCTCGAAGCGGCCTTCGACACCTGGCCCGTCGATCCGACCGGTCGCGCGTGTGTCGACCTCGGCGCCTCCACTGGTGGCTTCACCGACTGCCTGCTCCAACGTGGCGCGGCGCGGGTGTACGCGGTCGACGTGGGGTACGGCCAGCTCGCATGGAAGCTGCGCCAGGACCCGCGTGTCGTCGTGATGGAGCGGACGAACGCACGGCGCATCGACAGCTTTCCCGAGCCCATCTCCCTGCTCGTCGGGGACCTCTCGTTCATCTCCCTCACCCTCGTGCTCCCGACGATCCGCCGGCTCGTGGCGCCGACCGGCGAGGCCGTCCTGCTCGTGAAGCCGCAGTTCGAGGTCGCCGCCTCGGCCATCGGCAAGGGGGGCCTCGTGGAGGACGAGGACGCGATCGTGGCGGCGTTGGCGGCGGTGTCGGCGGCGGCAGAACGTTGCGATTTCAAGGTGCTGGCCACGCTGGAGAGCCCCGTGCCCGGCGCCAAGGCGGGCAACCGCGAATGGCTGCTCTGGCTGGGCGCGCCGGCCGTGGTATCGTGACCGCCGCTTCGAGGCGCCGCCCGTGATGAGTCTCCGTCCCTGCCTGCAGGCCCCCGCCTTGCTCCTCCTCCTCGGCCTCGGGGCGTGTTCCTGGGTGGGAGACGCCGACTTCGAAGCCCGCCAGAAGGAGGTCGACGACGATGCTGACGGGGTGCCCGCCGCGTCCGACTGCGACGATCTCGATCCCACCATCTCTCCCGCGCTGCCGGAGATCTGGTACGACGGCATCGATCAGCGCTGCGACGGGGGCGACGACTACGACCAGGATCTTGACGGCTACGTGGCGAACGCGGATGTCGGCAAGGCGACCGAGGGCGTGGCGGGAACCGGCGCCTTGCCCGGCAACGACTGTGACGACACCGCGCCCCGGGTGAGCCCGCAGCAGCCCGACACCTGGTACGACGGGCAGGACCAGGATTGTGACGGCGCGGACGACTACGATCAGGACGGGGACGGGTTCGTGGACGACGCCTACGTCGGCCTCGCGACCACCTACGCCACCGGCACCGGGTCGCTGCCCGGCGGGGACTGCGACGATCTGCTGCCCGTCATCTCGCCCGACGCCGTGGACGAGTGGTACGACGGCATCGACGCCGACTGCGGCGGCGAGGACGACTGGGATCAGGACGGGGACGGCTTCGTCCCGCTGGATCGGTACGCCGAGTACCAGCCCACCACCTACGCGACCGGCACCGGCAACCTCCCCAACGGCGACTGTGACGACCTCGACGCCGGCATCAACCCGACCGCCGTGGACGAGTGGTACGACGCCGAGGACTCCGACTGTCGCGGAGACGACGACTTCGACCAGGACCTGGACGGCTTCTCGGATCCACGCGGCGGCGGAGCCGACTGTGATGACGGCGACCCGGAGATCTACCCCGGCGGCCTGGAGACCCTCGGGGACGGCGATGATGCCGATTGTGACGGCGGGATCGACACCTTCTCGCTCGACGCGGTCGCGGGCTTCACCTGGGTCGGCCCGCATACGCCCGTGTTCGACGAGTCGACCGACCGGGTGTACCTGTCCATCGCGGCGCGCGAGATCGACACCGGCTCCTCGCACTACCACGACAGCGCCGTGGCCCTGTTGTGGGAGAGCGCGGACCCGGGCGACGGGCGGGACGGCGTGGCCGCGTGGAGCGCGAGCACGACCGACTCCTCCGAGTACTCGATCGGCGCGGGGCAGGGGTTCATCGCGCGGGACGACTACCTGTACGGCGTCATCGGCCTCGACTACGTCGACAGCCGCGCGTTGCGCCTGGTCCGCTACGACCTGACGACCGGCTCCCGGTTCGCCGCCAACGCGAACGGCGCCGACGGCCTCGCCGCGTACGACGACATCTCGATCGCCCTCGACGCGGACGGCGCCCTCCACGCCGTGGCGTGTGACGACGACACCGAGGTGCTCCAGTACGTGCGCGTCCCGTCCACCTTCTCGGGGGGCTTCTCGGCGGACGTGGAGACGCCGGGCGTCGGCGCCGCGGACTGCGCCATCGACCTGCACGACCCCGCCGCCGGGCACATCTTCACCTCGGAGCGCGGCGGCGTGTGGGACTACACGTTCGACCTCGCCTCCGAGGATCCCGTGTTCACGGGCGCCGAGTACACGACGGCGTACGCGCCGCTCGACCTCGACATCCCGGTCGACTGGGCCGAGCGCGTGCTCGTCATCGCGGACGCCACGACGGACAGCGTCGTGCTGCTCGATGCGCTCGGCGCGGAGACGATCGTGGCGGGATCGGTGCCGCTCGAGGTCGATGTCTTCGAGGACACCGGCGGGGACCTCTACGTGGCCTACGTCACCGCGGGCGGCGAGGCCCACATGGCGTGGGGCTCGGCCTCCGCGGGCTACACCCAGATCGACCTCGCCGCGCCCTTCGCCGTCACCGACGTCTCGGTGTGGGTGAGCAACGGGTACGTCATGTACGCGGCGGTCGGCGCGGACGATGTCGCGGTGGGGCTCGCCCGCTTCTGAGCGCGCCGCCCGGCGTCAGTCCGGAACGGCCGTGACGGCGGGCCCGCTGTCGTCCCCGAGGATGTACAGGTCGCGCTGGGTACGCAGGCCCGCGCGGTCCTCGGCGACGATCACGTAGCGGTTCGTCCCGGCCACGACCGGCAGGACGAGGTCGAGATCGGCGCGGCGCCCGGTGGCGGCCCGCCACGCGATCTTCTCGCGGTCGTGGTCGACCGTGGGCGTCGCGCGCTGGCGGTTCATCGTCTCCGGGCCGGCGTAGACGACCACGTGGTCGAGCCCGCGGTCGTCGCTCGCGCGGACGCGGAGGTGGGTGGACCCCACCGGGAGCACGGTCGGCGGATCGGCGACGATCAGGGTCGGGGCCTCCAGGCGCAGGGCCCCGCCGTTGCGGGGGAGCGCGAGCTCCCAGGTCGCGAGGCGTTGCCGCTCGCCGCTCACCGTGACGTCGAGCGGGAGGGTGTCGCCGTCCCATGACGGATCGAGCCGGAGGCGCAGCTCGAGGCGCGCGGTGCCCCGGGCGGCGGCGGACACCGACTCGCTCACCGCGTCGACGAGCTCGATGCCATCGACGTTCGGGAAGGCGACCCTCGCTTCGAGCGCGGGGAGGAGCCGGTCGGTGCGGTTCTCCACGTCGAGCGCGATGCGCAGCTCGTTCGGCGTGCCGCTCGGGAGGGCCCGCGCGGTGACGGCGAGGGCGGGGAGGGGCGCGCCCGCGATGGTGATCTCATGGGGGAGGAGCGTGCGCGACGAGATGCCGTCCGCCTCGAGCAGCACCCCCACGCGGTCCGTGCGGGTGGCGTGGCCCCGATCGAGCGACACGGTGACGGTGCCGGTGCGGGACGCGCCGCGCTCCAGCCGGCCGAGGGGCAGCACGAGGTCATCCCAGGTCGGGTTGACCGACTCGAGGCGCACGGCCGCGCGGTACAACGTGGGCCCGCGGTTGGTGACGGTCGCGACGAGCTGTGTCGTCTGCCCGGCCGCGGGTTGGGTGGAGGCGCTCCAGCGCACCTCGACCACGGGCTCACCATCCGGCGGCGCGGGGGCCGCCCGCCAGTCGATCCCTCGCTCCTGGAACGCGGCGGCGACCTTGGCACCCTCGGCGGCCGCGAGGCTCGGTTCGAGCGTGCGGGCCGCGGCGAGCAGGTCCTGGCGCGTGTTTCCGGAGGCGGCTGCCACCACGGCGGCGGCGACCTCGAGGGCGCTGTCGTCCCCCGAGGTGTGGCGGAGGATGGGCGTGCCGGGCCGGAGGCGCCGCCGCTCGCGGACGGGGGAGGGGTACCACGCGCCCCCCTCGTCGAACCGCACGGCTTCGAGCGCGATGTCCGGGACGAGGCCGATGTCGGCGACGCGGGTGCCGCCGTCGAGCAGGTACTCGGCGACCGTGAGCTTCAGCTTGATCTCGGGATCGACCTGGTAGACCTTCTGGACGGTGCCCTTGCCGAACGAGGTCGCGCCGACGAGCACCGCGCGGTCGAGCTTCGCGAGCGCCCCGGCGAGGATCTCCGACCCGGACGCGGTCGAGTGGTCCATGAGGACCGCGATGGGCATCGTGTAGCCGGGGCTCTCGGGGTGGGCTTCGAGCCGCGGCACCAGCCCGCGCACCGGCGCCCCGCCCCTGCCCACCGTGCTCACGATGAGCCCCGCTTGCAGGAACGTGTCAGCGGCCTGGGCCGACTGGAGCAGCGAGCCGCCGGTGTTGCCGCGCAGGTCGATGATGAGCCCCTGCTCGAGCCCGCCGGTCGCCGCGAGCTCCGCGAGGGCCTCCGCGAGGTAGGTCCGGGTCTGCTCGGAGAAGTGCCCGATGGTGACGACGCCGATGCCGCGCGGGCCGCGGGAGGCCTCGACGTTGCGGATCGTCAGCTCCTCTCGCCGCAGGCCGAGCGCGACGCGGGTGGCGCCGCGGAGCACGCCGAGCGTCACGGTGGTGCCGACGGGGCCGCGGATCCTGTCCGTCGCATCCGCGGGGATCATGCCGACGGTGGAGACCCCGTCGATCGTGAGCAGCCGGTCGTTCGCTTGCAGCCCACCGCGGGCGGCCGGGCCGCCGGCGACCAGGTCCCGCACGAACAGACCGTCCTCCCCGAGGCTGATCGTCGCGCCGACGCCGGAGAGGGTGCCCGACAGGCGCTCGTCGAAGCGCTCCAGGCCGTCCGCGTGGAGCACCACGGAGTGCCGATCGAGCGACTTGACCGCGCCTCGCAGGATCTCCACGCGCAGGTCGATCTCCGGGTCGAGGGGGAGGCCCGCGCTCCGAACCGCGTCCTCCAACCTCGCCAATGCCGGGCCGAGCTCCCCGCCGTCGAGGCTGACGGTGGCCTGCCACTCCCCGTGGCCGTCCCGCAGGGAGACCACGCCCCGGGACGTGTCGGTCAGCAGCCACTCGACCCGGCTCTCCAGATGATCCGCGGCGCCGGCCAGCATCTGGTCGGGGCTGAGCGTCTCCGGGCGGAGGTAGTGGTCATCGATGAGCTGCAGCGCCCGATCGTAGAGCGCCAGATCCCCGGCGGACGCGACGGGGGCAAAGAGGGCGAGGAGCGGCAGCATCACGCGACACACAGGGTATATGACGCCGAGGGGATTGCCGTGGACCGCGTGGCTGTACTGGAACTTTTGGACGCCGTTCGGGACGGGCGTACCGATGTGGAGGTCGCGATCGAGCGCCTCTCCGTCCCGGCCGTCACGCTCGCCTACGCCACGGTGGACGTGCATCGGGCGCTCCGCACCGGGGTGCCCGAGGTCATCTACGGGGCCGGCAAGACCGCGGCCCAGATCGCCGGCATCCTCCAGGCGCTGCACGAGCGCGGGCAGGACGGCCTCGTGACCCGCATCGAGGCCGACAAGGCCGCGTCCGTCATCGCGACCTTCCCCGACGTGGCCTTCGCGTGGTCGGCCGACGCGCGGGTCCTCGTCTCGCGTCTGGGGCCGGAGCCCGAGCTCGTGGGCCGCATCGCCGTCGTGAGCGCCGGCACGAGCGACTTTCCGGTCGGCGAGGAGGCCGCGGTCGTCGCGGAGGCCCTCGGAAACCACGTCGTGCGCATCGCGGACGTGGGGGTGGCCGGGGTCCACCGGGTGCTCGCCCAGGTCGACCTGCTGCGCGGCATGCGCGTCATCATCGTGGTCGCGGGGATGGACGGCGCGCTGCCGGGCCTCGTGGCGGGCCTCGTGCGCGTGCCGGTGATCGCGGTGCCGACGAGCGTCGGCTACGGCGCCAGCTTCGGCGGCATCGCCGCGCTGCTCACGATGCTCAACGCGTGCTCCCCCGGCGTCACGGTCGTCAACATCGACAACGGCTTCGGCGCCGCCTACCAGGCCTCGCTCATCAACCAGCTCGAGCGGTTGCGCTAGGTGGGGCGCGTCCTCTTCCTCGACTGCTTCGCGGGCATCGCCGGCGACATGACGGTCGCCGCCCTGCTCCACGCCGGCGCCCCGCTGGAGGACGTGCTCGCCCAGGTGCGCGCGCTCCCCGTGTGGGGCTGGGACGCGCGGATCGAGAAGGTGCACCGCGGCGCCTACGCGGCCACGCGGTTCGTGGTGGAGCCGACCGGCGCGCCGGAGGAGTCGGGGTCGGGAGACGGGCACGATCACGGGCATTCCCACGACCATGGTCACGGGCACGCTCACGGATCCGATCACGATCACGCGCCCACGGGTGACGGAGACGGCGGAGCGGCCCCCGATCCCTGGGTGGGCCAGCCCCCGCGCACGTGGCGGACGATCCGCCGCATGCTCGAGCAGGCGCGGCTCCGGCCCCGGGTGCGTGCACGTTCGCTCGCGACGTTCGCCGTGCTCGCCGAGGCCGAGGCCCGCGTGCACGGCACCGCCGTGGACGATGTCGCCTTCCACGAGGTGGGCGCGGTCGACTCGATCGTGGACATCGTCGCCGCGTGCGCCGCGATGGAGTGCCTCGACGTCGACACGATCGTCGCCTCGCCGCTGCCGATGGGGCACGGGCGCGTCCGCACGGCGCACGGGCTCCTGCCGGTGCCGGTGCCCGCTACGGTCGAGGTGTTGCGCGGCTTCCCGGTGGTGCCGTTCCCGTACGCGGGCGAGCTCGTCACGCCCACCGGCGCGGCCCTCGTGGCGGCGCTCGCGACCCCCGGCCACATGCCGGCGATGCGGGTGGAGCTCGTCGGCTACGGCGCCGGCACGCGGGATCCCGCCACCCACGCCAACGTCGTCCGGGCCGTCCTCGGCACGGGGGACGCGGGCGCCGAGGCCGAGATCGTCGAGCTGCGCGCACAGGTGGACGACCTGACCGGCGAGTCCGTGCCGGGCCTGATCGAGGCCCTGTTCGCCGCCGGCGCGGTCGACGCGTACGTGGCGCCGGTGACGATGAAGAAGGGGCGCCCGGGCCTCGCCGTGACGGCCCTCGCGTCCGTCGGAGACCGCTTCGCCGTGGGCGAGGCGCTGATCCGCTACGCCGGCACGCTCGGCTACCGGTGGTCGGTGCACCCGCGCGAGGTCGCCGCCCGGCGCCTCGTGTCGGTGGACACGCCCTGGGGGCCGGTCCGCGTGAAGGTCGCCGAGCGGGACGGGCGCGTGGTGCACGCCGCCCCTGAGCACGAGGACTGCGCTCGCCTCGCGCTGGCCGAGGGGATCCCCGTCGCGGCGGTGCGCGGCGCCGCGTTGGCGGCCTGGGCCTCTTCCGACGCGGGCGCGTCGGGCTCCGATCGGGTGGGTTAGTCGACCTCATGCCGTTGCCTGGCACCGATCTGCTCGAGAGACTCGTCGCGATCATCCCGTCCCCGGCGATCGTGGCGGATCTGCAGGGCCGCATCCTCCTGTTCAACCCCGCGGCGGAGAGCGTGCTCGGCTACGGCGCGAACGAGGCGCACGGCCATCTGCACGTGACCGACCTGTACCACCACCCCGAGGATGCGCGGCGGGTGGCGCGGCGTCTGCGGGGGAGGGAGGCCGAGGCCGGCACGGCCGCGCAGGAGCGCTTCGACGTGACCTTGCGCGCGCGCAACCTCGAGCTCATCCCCGTGCGGCTCACCGCCTCGCTCCTCCACACGCCCGACGGCGCCGTGTTCGCCTCGGTCGGCGTGTTCGAGGATCGTCGGGAGTACATCGCGCTCGGAAAGCGCCTGGAGGACGCCGCGATGCAGGTCGAGGCCGTCGAGCGGCGCTCCGCCGGGGTCGCCGCGCTCTCCGCGGCCGTGCACGAGATGGCGCAGCCGCTCACCGCTGCGATGGGGAACGTGGAGATGTTGTTGCTCGACCCTACGCTGCCGGACCCCGTCTCCTCTCGCCTGCAGCGCACCTACGACCAGCTCGATCGCTTGCGGGAAATCGTCGGACGTGTCGCCCGGCTGGGCCGGCGGCAGCCCGGCGGGGACACGCCGATGTCGGGCGGCGGGGAGGGCGGGCGATGACGCACGGCCCGCTGCGCGTGGTCGCCACGCTCGCCCTCGATGACCGCGACGACGCCGTGCTCGGCGCGGTCTCCGCCCTCGCGGCCCGCCGCGCGTGTGACGTGACGCTGCTCCACGTGCTCGCGCGCGACCGGACGGACACCCCGCCCGCCGTCGACGCCTGCGCCGCCCGGCTCGGGGTGCCCGCCGCCGTGCGCGTCGTGCGCGGCGCGGTCGACGAGGCCGCCGCCACCGTGCTCGCCGAGCTCGACGCCGACCTGCTCGTGGTGGGCCGGAGCGCCGCCGAGGAGGGGGCCTCCGCGTGGGGCCCGCACGGGCGCGCCTTGTTGCGCGCCGCCGGATGTCCCGTGCTCATCGTGCCCGTGGGCGCGTCGCTCGGTTTCGGGCGGGTCGCCGTCGGCATGGACCTGTCCGCCTCCGCGCTCGACACCCTCGCGTTCGTCGGAGGCCTGTTCGACAGCGTGGTCTGCGTGGTCGCGCTCGATCCCGAGGGGGACGAACGCGACGCGGCAGCGCTCGAGGCGAACGTGCGCGCGGCTGTCACGGCGCGGGACCTCCCGATGCCGGCGATCGTCGCGCGTGCCGGCGCGGCCCCCGCGGACGTGCTCCTCGCGGTGGCCTCCGAGCCCCCGGAGGTCGCGCTCATCGCGGTCGGCACGCGGGGCTTGAGCCCCCTCGCCGTCGCCTTTCTCGGGAGCACGGCCGAGCGCCTCGCGGGCCGGAGCGCGCGCCCGGTGCTGGTCGTTCGCCGGCGCGGGGAATCGAGGGGCCTCCTCGGCGCGTTGTTCGGCACATGATGCTCCTCCTCCTCCTCGCGGGCCCCGCCCTCGCCATCCAGGTCGAGGCCCGCGAGGGCCCGTGCCCCGTCGGCGTCGGCACCGTTACCGTCTACACGAAGGTGGCCGCGAACGCGTCCGGCGGGTTCGACTCCGACCTCGCGTCGTATTCGAGCGGCGAACAGTGGCGCGCCTACCACCTCGCCACCTGCTCCGACAACCTCTTGTCCCTCTACGGCTCCGACCTGCTCGCCCTCGTGCCGGCCGACCGCGACCGCGTGAAGGCGGCGCTCCCCGAGGCCGTGAAGGGCGTGGTCGACCCCGCCGCGCCCGCGCCCTGGGAGCGGTACCGCGTGGCGGCCGCGCTCTACGCGGCGCTCGGCAAGGACCGCCGGTTCCTGGGGGACCTCCTCCTCGACGCCAGCTGGACCGCGCGGGACCAGGCCGTCGGCTACTACGCGGGGCTGGAGGGCCCGATCGCCGCGCGCGCGCTGCTCGACGCGGGGTGGGAGGAGCTCAAGAAGCCGCTCGCCACCGCCGACCGGAAGAAGGTCCTCTACAACCTCGCGCGCATCGCCCATCGCGGCGGATGGGGCGCCGAGCGCGACGGCCTGCTCGCGAACTTCGAGGCCGCCGGGCCGATGACCGCCGCCGAGCGCGAGGCGGTCACGCGGTTCCGCCGAATCGCCCACGAGATCGAGCCCGCCTTGCAGGACGAGGTGATCCTCCACTTCACCGCCGCACTGCGCGGGGAGCTGCCGTACGCCGAGAAGGTGCGCATCACCTACCAGCTGGCCGATCTGTTGCGGCGCCGCGGCCGCGATCGCGAGGCCGCGCCCCTGTACTTCCTGGTGCTCAACGACCGGGACGCGCCCGAGCAGCTCCGCACCATGGGCGTGTTCCTGGCCGGGCCGCTGCTCGAGAAGCTCGAAGCCACCCCCCGTGCGAAGACGCCGCGCTGATCGGACCGCTGCTGATCGGATCCCTGGTGATCGGATCCGTGCTGGACTGAACGGGTGTGCAGGTATAGATCGGGGCCATGGTACGGACCGTTGGGGAAGGGGACGTGGTGCTGCTGCGCATCCACGCGAAGGATCCGGCGCGCGCCGCGTGCTTCTACGCTGCGCTGTTCGGCTGGATCGTGGGGGACCCCGGCGCGGCGGGCCTCGGCTTCCACACGCCCGGAGGGCTCCGCGGCGTGTTCCGGGGCGGCGAGCCCTCTACCGCGGGGCCCGAGATCTTCGTCGGCGTACCCGACCTGACGACCGCGATGCGGCGGGCCCTGGCGCTCGGCGGGATGGCGCTGGTTCGCCCGGGGCCTGCGCCGGGCGGTGGTCGGGTCGCGATCGTGCTGGATCCCGAGGGGAACCGGATCGGGCTCTTCGAGGCGCCGGGCGAGCCCACCGGGGCGGGGGAGCCGATCCTGACCCCGCGCGCGGCCGGCTGAGATGCCCTCGCGCGCGGTCGCGACCACGGGGCGCTTGCCCGGCGGCAGCCGGTGTGTATGTGGTTATGTCTTGCACCCCCCTGCGGAGTTAAAGTCATGGGTCTCTGGGACACTCTCTCCAGCCACGCCAAGGCGCAGTTCCTCGACGTCATCCAGTGGCTGGACGACTCGAAGAACACGCTCGTCTACCGGTTCCCGATCTTCAACCAGGCGATCCAGGACGGCGGAAAGCTCGTGGTGCGGGAAGGGCAAGCGGCGGTGTTCGTCGCCGAAGGCCGCCTGTCCGACGTGTTCGGGCCGGGCACCTACGAGCTCTCGACGCGCACCAAGGCCATCACCGGCTTCTTCGAGAGCATCAAGTACGGCCTGAACATGCCCTACAAGGGGGATGTCTACTTCATCTCCACGCGGCAGTTCACCGACCAGAAGTGGGGCACCGCCAACCCGCTCATGCTCCGCGACAAGGACCTGGGCGCGGTGCGCATCCGCGCGTTCGGCGTCTTCGCCTACCGCATCACCGACCCCGCCGCGTTCATCCGCGAGCTGGTCGGCACCGCCGGCCTGTACACGACGGACGAGATCAACGGCCAGCTCAAGCGCAAGCTCGTGAGCGCCCTCGCCGACACCATCGGCGAGTCCAAGATCCCCGCGCTCGACCTCATCTCCCAGTACATGGACCTGGGAGACGCCCTCCGCCAGCGCCTCAACGGCTGGTTCCAGGAGAACTACGGCATCACCCTGACCGATTTTGTGGTGGAGAACATCTCCGTGCCGCCCGAAGTCGAGAAGATGCTCGACAAGCGCTCCTCCATGGCGCTGGTGGGCGACATGAACGCCTACACGCAGTTCCAGGCCGCCAACGCGATGGAGCAGGCCGCGGGCCGCCCGGGCGGCGGCAACCCGATGCTCGACGCGGGCCTCGGCCTCGCCATGGGCAACGCCATGGGCAACCAGCTCGGGCGCGCCCAGCAGGGCCCCGGCACGTTCAACCCGCACGGAGGCTTGTCCACGCCGCCGCCGCCGCCCCAGGCGGAGGTGAAGTTCCACTACAACGGCGCCGGTGGCCAGGGTGAACACACCGCCCGCGAGGTCGCGGCGTTCGTGCAGCAGAACCGCGGCGGCACGCACAACGTCTGGGCCGCGGGCTGGCCGGGGTGGAAGTCCTGGTCCGACGTGGCCGAGATCAGCTCGCTCCTCCCGCCGGTCCCGCCCCCGGTGCCCACCGCGGCCGTGTTCCACTACGCCGCGCCCGACGGCTCGACCGCCACGGGCGGGCCCGCCGACATCGCGCAGCGCGTGAAGGCCGACCCCGAGGGCCGCCACCTCGTCTGGAAGGACGGCTTCGCCAGCTGGAAGGACGCCCGCGAGGTCCCCGAGATCGCCGGGCTGCTCGGCGGGGGCGGGCCGCCGCCGCCGCCGCCCCGGTAGTTCCTCATCGTGGGTTCTCGCCGCTGCTCCACGTGGCCCGCCCTTGCAGCCGGGTCCGCCGGTGGGGCCCCCTTTGGGGGGCACCGGCGGGGGCCCCGGCTGCGGTTCTGGGCGGGCCCCTGAGGCCGCGCGTGAGCCCTATCGATACTCAGAGTTGTCGAACGCCGACCCGCACGAGGGATCGTCCCCGTCGGTGCCCTGGATCGAGTCGTTGTCGACCCCGTCGTTGCACTGGGTGTCGCTGACGCCGGTCTCGCCGGTGGTCGTCACCGGGGTGGGGCAGTCGGGATCGGCCAGGTCCGACCATCCGTCCAGGTCGTTGTCGACGCCGTCGTTGCAGTCGGTGGCCGGATCGACCTCGTCGCCATCGGTCGAGGCGTCGCAGCCCCAGTCGCGGGCGTCGACCAGGCCGTCGCCGTCGTCATCCAGGCCGTTGTTGCACGCGCCACCGCCCGCGCCGTCGTCCTCGAAGAGCGTGGCGGCGTCGGGGCAGGCTGGGTCGGCGAGATCGGTCCAGCCGTCGCCGTCGTTGTCGAGGCCGTCGTCACATTCGGGCGTGTGGGACTCGTCGGCGTCGAGCGCGCTCGCGCAGCCGGGATCGTCGGCGTCGACCAGCGTGTCGCCGTCACTGTCCGCGCTGTCGTTGCACGCGAAGTCCTCGGTGCCGACCTCGGCGCCGAGCCAGCCACAGTCAGGGTCGTCTCCGTCGATCCAGCCGTCGCTGTCGCCGTCGACGCCGTCCGAGCAGTCCAGGCCGCTCGCGCTGACCGTGCTCTCGACGTTGTCCCAGGCGTCGAGGCAGTCGGGGTCGCTCGCGTCGATGAGCCCGTCGTCGTCGTCGTCGTCGCCGTTGTTGCACGCGGCCGTGCCCGTGGCGCCCGCCTCCGCGGTGGCGTCGATGCAGTCGGGATCGCTGCCGTCCACCCAACCGTCGCGGTCGGTGTCGATCCCGTCATCGCAGGCGGCGATGGGGTCGTTCTCGACATCGTCGTCCGCGTCGGCGCAGCCGGGGTCGTCGAGGTCGACCAGGCCGTCGCCGTCGTTGTCGCCGCCGTCCGCGCACGCGGGGAAGGACACGCCCGCTTCCGCCCACGAGGTCGCGTCGTCACAGTCGATGTCGTCGCTGTCCGCGAGGGAGTCCCCGTCGTTGTCCGCGCCGTCGTTGCACGCGGCGCGGCCGAAGCCCGCCTCGTCGCCGAGCGCGGCGCAGTCCGGGTCCTCGTCGTCCATCCAGCCGTCGCCGTCGTCATCCGCGTCGTTGGCGCAGTCGTCGCCGGTGGCGGCCTCGTCGTCGTCCCAGCCGACCGTGCAGCCGTCGTCATCGGCGTCCACGCGCCCGTCGCCATCATCGTCCACGCCGTTGTCGCAGGCGCGCGTGCCGAGCCCGAGCTCATCGCCGTCTGAGAGGCAGTCCGCGTCCTCGCCGTCGCGCCAGCCGTCGGTGTCGTCGTCCTCGCCGTTCGCGCAATCGTCCGCGGTGTCGTCCTCGACATCGTCGTCCGCGTCCACGCAGCCGCTGTCCGCGCCGTCGATCGAGAGGTCTCCGTCGTCGTCGAGGCCGTCGTTGCAGCCCGCGTCCCCGAAGCCGAGCTCGTCGTCGCCGCTCGCGCAGTCCGGATCTTCGGCGTCGGCCCAGCCGTCGCCGTCGTCGTCCTCGCCGTCGTAGCAGGTGCCGACGGGGTCGGCCTCGTCGGGGTCCGTCGCGTTCGTGCAGCCCGGATCGTCGGCGTCGGTGGCGCCGTCACTGTCGTCGTCCGCGCCGTCGTTGCAGGCGGTCGCGCCGTACCCGAGCTCCTCGGAGCCGGTCGCGCAGTCGGGATCGTCGGCGTCGGCCCAGCCGTCCAGATCGTCGTCGGCGCCGTCGTCACAGCCGTCCGCCGCGGGGCTCTCGAACGTGTCGAACGCGTCGAAGCAGTCCGAATCCAGGCGATCGCGGCGGCCGTCCCGGTCGTTGTCGAGCCCGTCGTTGCACTGGTTCGTGCCGAAGGAGCGCTCCGACGTGCCGGTGGCGCAGTCGGGGTCGTCCCCGTCGAACCACTCGTCGCCGTCGTTGTCGAGCAGATCGTTGCAGCCCGTGATCGGGTCGGTCTCGTCGGTGTCGAAGCCCGAAGCGCAGCCCTCGTCCCCGGCGTCGATGTCGCCGTCTCCGTCGTCGTCGAGGTTGTTGTTGCACTGGTAGGCGCTCGTGGCGCCGGTCTCCGTGGTGTCGGTCAACGACGTGCAGCTCGGATCGAGCAGGTCGGCCCAGCCGTCCAGATCGTCGTCGTCGTCGTTGCCGCAGGCGTAGTCCGCCTCCACGGTGTCGCCCGCGTCGTCACAATCAGGGTCGTCCGCGTCCGCGAGGCCGTCGGCGTCGTCGTCGTCGCCGTTGTTGCACTCGTTCGTGCCGTACCCGGTCTCGAACGGGCCCGAGCAGTCGGGATCCTCGTCGTCGAACCAGCCGTCCCCGTCCTCGTCCAGCCCGTTGTCGCACTCGGCGGCCTCGGCCGTGGAGGCCGCGGTGACGCAGTCGGCGTCGCGGGCGTCGATCGAGAGGTCGCTGTCGTTGTCGAGGCCGTCGTTGCACTGGCCCGCGCCGAAGCCGAGCTCCTCGCGTCCGACCGCGCAGTCGGGATCGTCCGCGTCGGTCCAGCCGTCCCCGTCGCTGTCGACGCCGTCGGCGCAGGCGCTGGACTCGTCGGTGTCGGTCGCCGTGGCGCAGTCGGGGTCGTCGGAGTCGAACAGGCCGTCCGCGTCCTGGTCCTCGCCGTCGTTGCAGACGGCGGTGCCGTAGCTGACCTCCTCCGTGCCGCCCGCGCAGTCGGGATCGGTCTCGTCGGACCAGCCGTCGCCGTCGTTGTCGACGCCGTCCGCGCAGTCGCTCGCCTCGAAGTCGTCCTCGGCGTCGGTGCACTCCGGGTCCGCCGCGTCCACGCGGCCGTCCCCGTCGTCATCCAGGCCGTTCGAACACGCGCTCCGATCCTCGAAGCCGCTGCCCTCGGAGTCGTCGCCGCCCGCGTCGCAGGAGGGATCGTCCAGATCCGTCCATCCGTCGCCGTCGTTGTCGGCGCCGTCTTCGCACAGGTTCAGCTCCGAGTCGTCGAGCGCGTCGTCACACGAGCCGTCGTCCCCGTCGACATCGCCGTCGCCATCGTCGTCCAGGCCGTTGTTGCACAACCAGTCCGAGGTGCCGACCTCCTCGGTGCCGGTCAGGCAGTCGGGGTCCTCCTCGTCGAGCCAGCCGTCGCCGTCGTTGTCGTCGCCGTCTTCACAGCCGAGCATCGACTCGCGGTCGTCCCACGCGGAGTCGCACTGGCGGTCGGCGCTGTCGGCCCCGCCGTCCCCATCGTTGTCGTCGAGGTCGTTGCACTCGGTCGTGCCGGGGCCCACCTCGTCGCCGAGGTCGTGGCAGTCGGGATCGTCCACATCGGTCCAGCCGTCGCTGTCGTTGTCCACGCCGTCGACGCAGGGCTCGATCTCGTCGTCATCCAGCGCGTCGGTGCAGTCGGGGTCGGAGGCGTCGACGTCACCTTCGCCGTCGTTGTCGGTGCCGTCGTTGCACACGGTGTCACCGAAGCCGAGCTCCTCCAGGCCGGCGGCGCAGTCGGGATCGGCCGCGTCGCGCCACCCGTCGTTGTCGTTGTCGATGTCGTCCTGGCAGGGGCCGATGGGCGACTCGAGCGCCGCCGCCGTCAGGCGCACGGCCACGACCTCGTCCGGCGTGAAGGTCAGCGGCCCCACGATTTCGGTGGTGACGGTGCGATCGAGCCCGAGGTAGCCGAGCGCGCGCACGGCGAAGTCGGGATCGTTGCCGCCGGGGCGGAGCTCGACGCTGTCGGGCACGCCGTCGTTCACGGGGATGGAGACGCGGAGCTCGAGCGCATCGTCGTCGAGGATCCAGTCGCCGAGCCGGCTGTCGTCCACGATGGTGAGCACCGTGCCGTCCCGTTCGACGAAGGGGGTCGTCGGGTCGAGGACGAGCCACCAGGTGTCCGCCGCGCTCGCGACGTCCGTGGCGTCGATCTCCACGACGATCGCGGTACGATCGTCCTTGGGCGTGCACGCGAACAGGGCGAGGAGGGCCAGGGCCCGGAGGGGGCGGGCGCGGTTCATGGGAGCTCCACCACGGTGTCGCCGCTAGGCGGAGGTTCGGGCGCGGTGCTGACCGCCACGGCCGCGGTCGCGGCGCCACCGGCCACCGCGGCGCCGCCGACGACCGCCCAGAAGCCCCACCGCTGCGTCAGCGGCTTGCGCTCCACCAGCAGATCGCCGGAGACGCGCAGGGCCACGGTGCCGCGCGCGGGCAGGGCGACCGTGTCGATGATCTGGCGCTGGCCGATGCGCACCTGCACCTTCCACCGCCCCTTCTCGAGCGGCCCGACGCTGACGTTGGCGCCCTCGGCGACCCGTACGCCGTCGAGGAACACGAGGGCCTCGGCGCTCCCCGTGGCGATCTGGAGGGTCGCGCCGGTCTTCGGCAGCGACGCGCGCACCTCGCCGCGGCTGCCGTCGGTGGTGTCGATGACACGCAGCACGCCGGCGGCGTCGGGGTGGGTGAGCAGGACGGCGTGCCGCCCGGGCTCGATGCCGGTGAGGCGCAGCGGGGTCACGCCCACGTCCGCGTCGTCGAGCTTCACGGTGGCGCCCGCGGGGGTGGACTCCACCACGACGACGCCGCGGGAGGACTCCATCCGCACGTCGACCAGCACGTTCTTTCCGGCCGCGAAGGTGACGGTCCCCTCGGCGGGCTCGAACTTCGGCGCTTCGACGCGCCAGGCGTGGGCGCCGGGGGTCGGAGCCGGGAGCCGGATGGGGAGGGGCCCGCGATCCGTGCCGTCCATCACGAGGCGCGCGCCCGGGGGCCCGGCGAACTCGACGGTGCCGCCGCCCGGGGTGAGCGCGGCCTGCACGTCGAGCGTCTTGTCCGCGACGATCTCGACGCGGCGCACGAACGGATCGTGCTGGTCGGCGACGACGCGAAGCTGGTGCGGGCCGACCGCGAGGTACTTCGTCAGCGGCGTGACGCCGAGCACGGCGCCGTCCAACCAGACCTCCGCCCCCTCGACGTTGCTGCGGACCTTTAGGATGCCGGTCTGCTGGACACTCGTCGCGGCGGGCGGTCCGTCCGCGCCGGCGGCGTAGGGGATCAGCAGCCCGGTGAGGGCGAGGAAGAAGGCAAGGGCGGCAGCAAGCATGCGGTGCACGATCGTACCACGGGTGCGGCGGGCGTCGGCAACGCGCGGCCGGGCAGCGCGGCCGTGCCATACTCGCGGCATGTCCAGCCCTCTCTCTCGCCGGGGATTCCTTCGCGGAACCCTCGGGGCCGCGGCGGTCGGAGGCGTGATCGTCGATCATGCCCGCGCCGAATCGCCTTCTCCCGCGCCATCCCCGGTCCCCTCGCCGGTTTCCGCGGAGGCCTCCGCCGTCGGGGCGGAGACCACCTCGGTCCGCACCGTCGTCAACGGCCGGGCGGAGACGTTCGTCGTGGGGCCCGACGAGACGGCGCTGCACGTCGTGCGCGAGCGCCTCGGCCTGACGGGCACGAAGGAGGCGTGCGGGCACGGCGCGTGCGGCGCCTGCGCCATCCACGTGGACGGCACGCCCGTCGCCTCGTGCCTCCTCCCCGCGACCGCGCTCGCGCAACGCGCGGTCACGACCATCGAGGGGCTCGGCGCGCTCCTGCCGCCCGCCCTCTTCATCAGCACCGCGGAGGCGCTCCACCCCGTGCAGCGCGCCTTCATCGCGGAGGACGCGCTGCAGTGCGGCTTCTGCACGCCGGGCTTCGTGATGGAGGCGGTGGCCTTCCACGACCGCTGGCGGAAGGAGCAGACCCGGCCGCCCACCGGGGACGAGGTGGCCGCCGCGCTCGCGGGCCACCTGTGCCGCTGCGGCGCCTATCCGAGCATCCGCGCCGCGGTGATCGGCGCGTGCGCGGGCCTGCACGACGGCCCCAGCACGGTCGTGCCCCGGCACGAGGCGCGCGAGAAGGTGACCGGTCGCGCCGTGTACACCGTGGACGTGAAGCGGCCGGGCCAGCTCGAGGGGCGCACGCTCCGCTCGCCGTTCGCCAACGCGATCGTGCGCGGGATCAACCTGGACGACGCGCGCGCGGCGCCCGGCGTCGAGGCCGTCATGATGGTGGTGGAGTTGGGCGCCAAGGTCCGCTACGCGGGCCAGGAGATCGTGGCGGTCGCCGCGATCGACGCCGCGCACGCCAACGCCGCGCTCGGGTTGATCCGCGTGGCGTACGAGGTCGGCGTCCCCGCCGTCGGTATCGCGGCTGCGCTCGCACCGGGCGCGGCCCTCGTCTACGACAAGCCCACCAAGGACCTCCCGCTGCACTTCGAGGGCGTGGCGTTCAGCCTCCCGTGGGAGGGCAACCGTCGCGGCCCGCTCGACACCTCGATCCTCGCGCGGCCCGCGCGGGCGCGCAAGGCGGTCGACGACCCGGCGAACACCGTCGTGCGGGCCCAGTACGTGACCCAGGCCCAGGTGCACACGGCGCTCGAGCCCCACGCGTGCGTGGCCGAGTGGACGAGCGACACGACGCTCGACGTGTGGATCTCGACGCAGGGGTGCTCCGCGATGGCGGAGGACCTCGCGGACCGGCTCGACCTGAAGCGGGACGACGTGCACGTGTCGTGCGAGCACGTCGGCGGCGCGTTCGGCGCCAAGCTCGGGTACACGCCCGAGACCGAGCTGGCCGTGCGGCTGGCGCGCGCGGCGAAGGCCCCGGTCCGGATGGTCAACGATCGCGCCGAGGAGATGGTCGTCGGCGGCTACCGCCCCGGCATGCAGATCGACCTCGCGCTGGCCGCCACCCCCGAGGGCGAGCCCGCGGGGATGGTGCTCACCGGCCTCGGCGACGGCGGCGTGTCCGTCGGCGCCACGAACGGCCTGATGGCGCGGCTGCTGTACCCGGACCTGCCGAAGTCGCTCGAGGACTACGACATCCTCTCCCACGCCCCGCCCGGCAAGGCGTTCCGCGGCCCCGGCGGGCCCCAGGGGATCTTCGCGATCGAGAGCGCCATGGACGCGCTCGCGGTCGCCCGCACCGAGAGCCCCTTCGCGCTCCGGCGGCGCTGGGACCCGAGTCCGATCCGGTCGATGCTCTACGACACGGCCGAGAAGCACGCTCTCTGGACCGGGCGCGCGGCGACGCGTGACACCGGCCGCTACCGCCGCGGCGTCGGGATGGCGGTCGGCACCTGGTACTACCTGTTCTCGCCGGGCACCCAGGTGCAGCTCGATCTGGCGGACGGGCGGCTGGTCGCCTCGTGCGGCGCCCAGGACATGGGGAACGGCGCGCGCACCGTCCTGGCGACCGCGGTCGCGGACGTGTTCGGCTTCGCGCCCGCCGACATCGTGGCGCGCCTGGGCAACTCGGACGACGTGCACGGCGTGCCCTCCGGGGGGAGCCGCACCACGGCCTCGGTCGGGCCGGCGGCGCGGGACGCCGCGCAGCAGCTCCGCGAGGAGCTCGTCGCCTGGGCGCGGCGCGGGATGGGGCTCGTCCGGCCGATCGCGGCGCCGGACGGCGTGCGTCACGAGGGCGGGGTGACCGCCTGGCGCGACGTGATGGCGAGCTCGCCGCCGATCACGACGATCGGGCGGCGGCGCCCCGACGACGAGGGGCTCCAGCTCGGTGCGGGCCCTGACGTGGCGCTCGGAAAGCGCCTGCCGGGCGCGGTGCAGATGACCGAGGTCGAGGTGGACACGCGGCTCGGCCGGGTCACCGCGCGTCGGGTGTGGATCGGGATCGGCGTCGGCCGGATCTGGGTCCCCGCGCTGGCCCAGAGCCAGGTGGAAGGCGCCATCGTCCAGGGGCTCGGCCTCGCGCTCTACGAGGAGCGCCGCCTCGATGCGCGCACCGGGCGCGCGTTGACGCTCGGCCTCGAGGACTACCGGTTGCCGGGCCTCGGCGACATCCCGGACATCGAGGTGCACTTCGAGGAGCGCGGCTTCGAGCACGTCAACGGCCTCGGTGTGGGCCTGTCCGAGCTCGCGACGGTGCCGACGGCGGCCTCGGTCGCCAACGCGGTGTTCGCGGCGACCGGGTGGAGGCCGCTCGAGCTGCCGATTCGACCCGACCGGGTCATGCAGGGGGTGAATTCGTGATCCACTTTCCGACCGACGTGGCGGCGGCGGCGAACGCGTCGGGCGAGCTGCGCGCCGGGGGCACCGACCTGATGGAGCGGCGGCGGAGCGGGCGCTCCGAGGGGCCCCTGGTCGACCTGCGGGACCTCGGGGGGCTCGATGCCGTCGAGGTGCGTGACGGGGGCCTGCGCATCGGCGCCAAGGTCACCATTGCGGCGCTCGCCGCGCACCCCTCGACGCCCCCGGGGCTGGCCCAAGCCGCCGGCGGGCTCGCCACGCCGCAGATCCGGGCGGTCGCGACCGTGGCCGGCAACCTCGCGCAGCGCGTGCGCTGCTGGTACTTCCGCAACCCCGCGTTCTCCTGCCTCCAGAGCGGCGGCAGCACCTGCCTCGCGCGCGAAGGCGACCACCTCTACCATTCGTGCTTCGACCAGCACGCGTGCATCGCGCCGCACCCGTCGACCCTGGCGTGCGCCCTGCTCGCGTACGACGCCATCGTCGAGGTCGCCGGCGCGGCCGAGCCCCTCCCGCTCGGCGGGGTGCTCGCCTCGCTCCACGCCGCCCACCTCGGCGGGAAGGCCGCCCCGTTGATCGTGGCCGTGCGCCTCGCGACGCCCCCCGCCGGGGAGCGCGCCGCCTACGTCCGCGCCATCGCACGTGCGCGCGCCGAGTGGCCGCTCGCGGAGGTCGTGGTGCGCCTCGCCGTCGTGGGGGGCGTCGTGACGCTGGCGCGTGTGGTCGTGGGCGGGGTCGCCGGGCTTCCCCTCCGTCGCGAGGCGGTGGAAGCGGCCCTGGTCGGCGGCCCCCTGGACGAGGCGCACATCGCGGCCGCCTCCGCTCTCGCGACCGAAGGGGCGCGCCCGCTCCCCATGACGGGCTACAAGCTGCCGATCCTCGTCGGGGCCGTTCGTGAGGCGCTCGAGCGCGCCGCCGGAGCTTCGTGATGCAACTCTGCCGATCCCTCCGTTGGAAGAGCTGGTACGGGACGGACGCCTTCACGGAGGCGGAGCTGGTCGCGACGTTCCGCTCGAACGAGGTGCCCTACACGTGCCTCCAGACCTGCCAGGCGTGGGGGCCGGACGACGCGCCGGCTGTGCCCGAACGGTGCGACGGAACGAGGAGCTGCTTCCGCCCCTCGCGCAAGCTGATCGATCGCTCGCCGCCGCGCGCTTAGGTGGAGCAACCATCGGCCGCCGCGGGTTCCTGTTCTGCCGGGAGGGCCGTGAATCCAAAGGACGTAGCCCGTCTCCTCGATCACGTGGGAGATGGCCTCCTCTCCGTCGATGCGAACGGTGGGCTGGGGCTCGTGAACGATGCCGCCGCCTCGTTGTTGGGGCTCCGTTCGCCCGAAGGGGAGCAGTGTTGGTTCGAGACGATCGGGGCGCTCCAGGCCGATCGGGAGACGCCGATGCGGGAGAGCGAATTCCCGCTCCTGGCGGCGGCGCGGCGCGGCGAGCGGATCGAGCAGGACGTGTTCCTGCGCAATCAGCACGTCCCCGACGGGCTGCTCCTGCGCATGAGCGCCTGGCCCGTGCGCGGGCCCGACGGGGCGCCCGAGGGCGCGGTCGCGGTCATCCGCCACGCCGATCCGCCGAGGTGTGCGGAGACCGAACACCAGCGGCAGGGAGCGCTCGTGGAGCTGCTCCGCGTCGTGGCGGCCGCGGCGAACGAGGCGCCCGATCTCGAGGCGGCGCTCGTCGTCGCGCTCACGGCCGTGGCACGCGCCGCGGAGTGGAGGGTGGGCCAGGTCCACGTCGTGTGCGACCTCCCCTCGCGCTTCGTCCGGTCCGCAGCGCGCTACCTCGCCGATCCCGCGTACGAGAGCTTCTGCGCCGCCACCGCCGCCCCCGACCTGCGGCTGGACGAGGGGCTCCCGGGCCGCGTGCTCGCGATCGGAGCGCCGGTGTTCGTCCCGGACATGGCCCTCGACGACGACTTGACCCGCGGGGCCGCCGCCGCCGCGGTCGGCCTGCACGCGGGCTTCGGCTTCCCCATCCTCGTGCGTGACGAGGTCGTGGGCGTCCTCGAGTTCTTCGCGCACGCCCACGCGGCCCCGGATCCGCGCCTGCTCGAGGTGCTCGTGCAGGTCGGCACGCTGCTCGGGCGTGTCGTGGAGCGCGACCGGGCTCAGTCGCGGGAGGCGTTCTTTCGCGCCGTCATCGATCACGTGGGCGATCCCATCTTCGTGAAGGACCGTGACCTCCGGTTCGTCGTGCTCAACCGGGCGCACGAGGACTGGATCGGGTTTCCGCGCGACGAGATGATCGGGAAGAGCGACCACGATTACTTCCCGGCCGAGCAGGCGGAGTTCTTCCAACGGAAGGACCGCGAGATGTTCGCCTCGGAGGGCAAGGTCTCCATCGAGGAGGAGCCGATCACGGACGCCTCCGGCAACGTGCACTGGCTCGCGACGACCAAGGTTCCCCTCCGCGGGCCCTCGGGGGAGATCACGCATCTCGTGGGGATCATCCACGACATCACGCGGCTCAAGATCGCCGAGGCCGATCTGCGGCAGCGCAACCTCCAGCTCGCCGCAGAGGTGTCCCAGCACGCGGCGGCGGAGGCGGAGCTCAAGGCGTCGAACCGGGAGCTCGAGGGGTTCTGCCACTCGGTGTCGCACGACCTGCGCACCCCGTTGCGCGCGATCGACGGCTTCAGCAACCTGCTCCTCCGCGAGCACGCCGGGCAGCTCGACGAGGCGGGGCGGCATTGTCTGCGGCGCGTCCGTGCGAATGCCCAGCGGATGGCGCAGCTCATGGACGATCTGCTCCAGCTCTCGCGCGTCTCGCGCACGCCGCTTCATCGCCAGCCGGTCGATCTTCGGGCGCTCGCGGAAGAGATCCTCGAGGAGCTGCGCCGCCACGAGCCCGATCGCAACGTGACCTTCTCGGCTCACGAGCCCCTCGTCGCCCAGGGGGACCCGCGCCTCGTCCGGCTGCTGCTCGAGAACCTGATCGGCAACGCCTGGAAGTTCACCAACCTGCGGCCCACGGCCCACATCGGCCTGCGGCGCGCGGGGGACGCCTTCTGTGTCGAGGACGACGGCGCCGGCTTCGAGATGGCCTACGTGGGCGCGCTGTTCAAGCCGTTCAGCCGCCTGCACGGCCACGAGGAGTTCCCGGGGACAGGCGTGGGCCTCGCGACGGTGCTGCGCATCGTCGAGCGGCACGGCGGGCGCGTGTGGGCCGAAGGGGAGGTCGATCGGGGCGCGAGGGTGTGCTTCACGCTCGCACCGTACGACGCGGCGCCTACTCCCCCTTGAAGTGCAGGGTCAGATCGAACCCCGCCCGCACCGCGCGGCCGCCCTCGCGTACCGGGTAGAAGCGATATCGCATCGCGACGTTCTGCGCGGCGACGCGGAACACCTCCGGGCACGTCTTCGCCACGACCTCGTAGGGGGTGCCGCGCTCGTCGATGTTGATGCGGACGACGCAGCGGGTGTCGGGCAGCTTCAGCGCCGAGGCCGCCGCCGGGTAGTCCGAGGGGCGCACGTCGGCGCGCACCTTCACCGCCGCCTCGGTCCAGTGCACGACCTTGATCCCGCCGCCACCCGCGCCGTCGCCCTCTCCGTCCCCACCGCCGCCGGGGCCGTCGCCGTCCCCGTCGCCGTCGAGCGCGCCGTCCACTGTGCCATCGTCGCTCGAACCGCCGGGGGAAGGGAGGAGCGGGACCGAAGGCGGCGGATCGGTCAGGGTGGAGACGACGTCCGGCGGGGGGACGACGGGAGCGGGGACCGACGCCGTCGAGCGGGCCCGGGCGCGGGTCTTCTCCGCCGGCAAGGCGGCGGGGCCGGGCGAACCACGGGGCGGGAGCACCAGCTCAATCGGCCGCTCGAGGAAGGCCTCGACCACGTCGACCTCCTCGACGGCGCGGGCGCCGAGCCACGTGAGGCCGCCGAGCGCGCCGCCGTTGAAGAGGAGGGAGAGGAGCAGGGCGCCCGCGCGGCGGCCGGGCGAGCGGGAGGTGACGCGACCGACCGAATCGAACATGCGGGCTCCGAGCAGGTGATCGGAGCGTAGCTGCCCTTCGTGAACGGCTGTGTCACCGCTCGGTCTACGCGCCGCTACTCCCCGAGCAGGTCCGCCGGATCGCCGCTCAACAGGTAGGTCCATCCCAGGGTGGGCAAGGCGCTCCACGCCCACAGGGTGCCGTCCGCCTCGAGGTGGCCCGCCTCGGGGTTCCCGGCGACGGCGGCGAGCACGTCGGGATGCGAGAACGGCGGCGCCTTCCAGTCCCGCACGTGGCGGGCCTGGTCGCGCAGGCTGGAGCGCACGACCACGCGGCCCTCACTGTCCACCAACCACGCCTCCGCGTTGCCGGGCAGGCCCGAGGGGGAGAGGTACGTGTCGATGAGGTAGCCCACGGTGATGTCGACCGCGGCCACGCCGAGGAGCGCACCTTCGGTCGAGCGGAGCGCGCGCGTGCACGTGACGAGCAGGCCCATGCCGCTCTCGTCCAGCGTCGCCGGCTGCCAGTGGGGCCCGACCGCCGTGACCGCGGCCTGGTACCAGGTCTGCGCGCGGGGGTCGTACTCGGGGGGGTAGACGCCGCTGCCGGGGTAGCCGACGAGGAAGCCCTCCTCCGTCGCGACGTACGACCACACGATGGGGACGCCCGTGGCCTTGAGGCGCTCCTGCCAGTCGGCGGCTTCCCCCGTGCTCCGCCGGTGCACGTCGCGGAACACCGGCCCGAGCGCCACCACCTGAGACACCCGATCGGCCACCACCTCGGGCGCCACCGGGGGGGCCAGGACGACGTCCGGGTGGAGGAGGCTGATCCGGCCGTCATAGTAGGGGGAGGGGACGAGGTCGGGCGGGCCCCGGCCGGGCAGGGAGAACGTGTCCGCCAGGAAGTACGGGCGGCGCACCGCGGGATCGGCGAGACGGGCCTCGGCGGCCGTGGCGAGGCCCTGGAGCAGCCCCTCGTAGCGGAGCAGCGACGACTCCATGCGGCGGGACTGGCCCGAGGTGGCGCCGAGCAGGAGCCCGAGGCGGGCCTCACGTTCGGCGGCCGCCTGCTGGGCGACCTCGCGCACGCCGAGCGCGGCGAGCACGCCGAGCACGCCCGTCAACACGACCAGCAGCGAGAGACCGAGCCCCACGGCGAGGGCTGTCTGGCGGTGGTGACTGATGCGGCGCGCCAGGCCCTGGGCGAGCGTGTCGGGCTCCGCGAGCACGGCCTCGTCGCGCAGGTAGCGGCGCACGTCCTCGCCGAGCGCGGCCACGTCGGGGTAGCGGCGGGCGGGCTCGAGCTGGGTGGAGCGCCGCACGATGGCGGCCAGCTCGCGCGGCACCTTCTCGCGCGGATCCAGCGGGACCAGGGGATCCTTCTCGCCCGCGGCCGCCCGTTGGAGCACCAGCGGCGCGCCCTTCCCGCCGCGCGCGACCTTGAGCGTCACCAGCTCCGCGAGGAGGAGGCCGAGCGCGTATTGGTCGCTCCGCCCGTCGAGCGAGTCGTTGCGCCCCTGCGCCTGCTCCGGCGACATGTACCGCGGCGTGCCGATGGCGAGCCCGAGCTGCGTTCGCTCGGCGCGTCCGCTCGGCGCGTCCACCTCAGTGATGCCCTCGCTGCCGCCGACGAGCCGGGCGATGCCCCAGTCCATCACGATGACCTCCTGGAAGGCCCCCACCATGATGTTGTCGGGCTTCAGGTCGCGGTGGATGACGCCGCGGGTGTGCGCGTGCGCCACGGCGCTGCAGACCTGGAGGAAGATGTCGAGCCGCGCGGGCAGCGCGAGCTCCGTCGGGATGCGCTTCCGCTTCTCCGTGAGCGCCCGGACCTCGCCGAGGACCTGCTTGAGCGTCCGCCCGCGGATGAGCTTCATCGAGTAGGCGTGGGCGCCGTCCGCCTGCGGCTCGAGGCCGTAGATGGGGATGATCGAGGGGTGATCGAGCTGCGCGGTGATCTGCACCTCGTGGGCGAAGCGCGTCGTGAGCACCGGGCTCTTCGCCAGCCGCGCGTCCATCCGCTTGATGGCCACGTTGCGCCGCAGGTTGGCGTCCCGGCCGATGTACACCTCGCCCATGGCGCCCTTGCCGAGCAGGCCGAGGAGGCGATGGGGGCTGGGCGTGGACGTGCTCGACACGCCCTCCGAGAGCGTGAGCGTCACGTCGAGCGAGGCGAGGACCTCGCGGAGCTGGTCGGCGTCGAGGTGGCCGTCGGCGTGGAGGGCGGCCACGAAATCGTTCACGTCGCCGTCGCGGTTGCGCGCCACGAAGCGTCGCCACGCCACGTCCACCTGCCCGGAGAGCGAGGGGGGGAGCAGGGACTTGAGGCGCGCGAGGTCCATCCGACGCGGAGTCTACTCGAAGGCGCGCCCGGGCACGCGGGCGTCTCCGGCGCGGCGGGTGACACCCTGCGCATCGAGCCACTCGAGCAGCGGGATCGCGGTGCGCCGGGAGAGCCCGGTGAGCTCCTTGAAGCCGGCGGGATCGAGCGTGGCGTGGGTGCGGAAGTGCGTCCGGACCTGCTCCACCAGCGCCGCGAGCACCGCGCCCGACCACACGCGGTCCCCGATGGGCTCGGCCTCGCCGCGCTCGCGGAGCAGGTACAGGAGCGCGTCGTAGGCGGGGTCGGGCGCGACCTCGCGCAGATCGGCGGCCCCTTCGAGGCCCGCGGCGACGAGGTGGGCGACCGCGCGCCCGCGCCAGGCTTCGTGCGCCGCCGAGAGCACCACGACATGGCCCGGCGCCCGCACGCGCCCGCCATCCGCCGCCAGCCGGCCGCTCGCGACCTCGGCGTCGAGCAGGGCCAGGTAGTCGCGCTCGCCGAGGGCCAGGAGCACGCCCGCGCGCAGGGCCTTGCGGTTGGCGCCGCTGGAGAGCGGGTGGTCCCGGTGGAAGCGGTCGACGGCCTCGCGCAGCGCGGCGCGGTGGCTGTCGGCGACCTCGGTGGCGAACCAGCGCTCGCCGATCCGGGCGCCGTGCGGCGCGCCGAGGCGCGCGACGACCTCGGCCTCCGAGAGGCCCGCGGGACCGGCCCGGAGGAGCCACGCCTCCTCGTCGCCCGCCTCGATCCGATCGAGCATGGCGGCCGTGCGCGCGGCGTCCTTGCGCCGGGCGACGTTGGCGTACGGATCGAGGATCACGCCGCCGCCGACCGTGGCCGCGGGGGAGGCGCGGCGCGCGACGAAGCGATCGCCCGCGACGCAGGGGAGGGGCTCGCCGAGGCGGAGCTGCACGTGGCAGGTCTCGCCGGGCACGAGGCCCTCGGCGTCGAGCGGGACCACGCGCGCCTCGACCTCGCGCGTGCCGAGCAGGATCGTCAGGCGCGCCTCCTCCGCGAACAGCGGCGCGTCGGGGAGGTGGGTGTAGCGGGCGTCGAGGACGAGCGGCGCGGGGAGCGTGCCCGGCGCGCAGATCCAGCTTCCCCGGCCCACCTCGTGGAGCTCCACCCCCGCGAGGTTCAGCGCGGTGCGCGCGCCCGCGTGCACCTCGGGGACGGAGGCGCCGTGCACCTGCACCCCGCGCACGCGCGCACGCCGCCCGCCCGGCTGGATCTCGATCTCGGCGCCGTCCACGAGGCGGCCCGACCACGCCGTGCCGGTCACCACCGTGCCGAAGCCCTTGCGCGCGAACGCGCGGTCGACCGGGAGGCGGAAGGGGCGGTCGGTCGCGCGGGGCGGCGGCGAGATCGCGTCGAGCGCGGCGACCAGCGCGTCGAGGCCCATGCCCGTCACCGCGCTGGTGGCGAGCACCGGCGCGCCCTCGAGGAAGGTGCCGCGCACCTGCTCGCCGATCTCCTCGACACACAAGGAGAGCAGCTCCGGGTCGACCAAATCGGCCATCGTGACCGCGACGATGCCCGCGCGCACCCCGAGCAGGCCGAGGATGTCGAGGTGCTCGCGCGTCTGCGGCATCACCCCCTCGACCCCGCTCACGCACAACACCACCGCGTCCAGGCCGCTGGCGCCCGCGATCATCGTGCGGACGAGGCGCTCGTGGCCCGGCACGTCGACCAGGCCGGCGACACGGCCGCTCGGCAAGGAGAGCGGGGTGAAGCCGAGCGCGATCGTGATGCCCCGCTGCTTCTCCTCGGGCAGGCGATCCAGGTCCACCCCGGTGAGCGCCTTGACGAGCGAGGTCTTGCCGTGGTCCACGTGGCCCGCGGTCCCGAACACGAGTGGCGCCAGTGACATGCCGCGAGCCTAACCGCGCCGTCCGTCGCGCACGGAGCGCCACGCGGGCACCCGCACTTGCGGTACCATCGGGCCCATGTGGGTGGACTGTCCGGAGTGTGGCGCCGGCCTGGAGGGCATCTCGGGCGCGGAGAATGTCTGCCCCGCGTGCATGACGCCGTTTCTCGTGCCCGCGAGCGCCCGCGCCGTGCGCGCCTTCGACGTGCAGCCGCCGGGCGACTCGGTGCTCCACAACCTGTCCCGCTACGCAATCCGCGAGGCGATCTACGTCGGGCGGTTCACCGCCTCCGCGCGCGTGCGGCCGGCGAGCCGGGAGGAGGGCGCGCACGCCTCCTCTGCCGCACCCTCGGTCGCGTGGGAGCTCATCGGCGGCTACCCGGAGTTCGCGTCCGTGTTCCGGCTCCTCGGCGGGGATCTCGCGCCCATGGCCGGCACCCGCAAGCTGGCGGGCTGGAAACAATCCGGCGCCGCGGAAGCGTCGAGCCCGCGTGTCCCCCGGGTGGCGGTCGAGGAGGCCACGCTCGACGCCGACGCGATCCCCGCGCTCGAGGCGACGCCGATGCTCCCCACGCAGCGCACGTTGCCGGCGCGCGTCTCGACCGTCTCCTCCGTCGGCGCCGTGCCAGCGCGCGTCACGCCGCCGTCCGCGCGTCCGCCCCCGGCCGCTACGCCGGCTTCAGTGACCGCGCTCTACCTGATCTGTGGGCTGATCCTGGCCGCCCTTCTCGCCGCCGTCCTGCTCCTCCGCTGAGCCCGTGAGGCGGCGGAAGACCTCCTCCAACGTCGAGCGCTCCTTCGTGAGCTCCCACACGCGGAGCCCCTGCGCCACAGCGAGGTCGAACAGCTCCTTGCGCACGTCGTTCGCGGCGAGCACCTCGAAGGACTGCTGCGTCGGGTCCTCCGCGGTCTGCTCGGTCACCCGCGTGACCCCCGGAAGCGCCGCCACGAGCGCCTTGAGCGCCGGCGTGCCGAGCCGCACCGTGCCCGCCCCGAACACGACCTTCACCAGCGCGCCGCCGGCCTGGCGCGCCTGGATCTCCTCGGTGGGCGCGTCCGCCACGATCTGGCCGCGGTTGAGGATCAACACGCGATCACAGGTGGCCTGGACCTCCTGCAGGATGTGGGTCGAGAGGATGACCGTGCGCGACCGCCCGATGCGACGGATGAGGTTGCGGATGGCCAGGATCTGGTTGGGATCGAGGCCGCTCGTCGGCTCGTCCAGGATGAGGATCGGCGGCTGGTGGAGCAGCGCCTGCGCGAGGCCGACGCGCTGCCGGTACCCTTTCGACAAGGTCCCGACGGGCTGATGGAGGCGGTCGGTGATGTCGCACTCGGCTGCCGCCCGCTCGATCGCCGTGACCCGCTCGGCCTGGGCCATGCCGCGCACGCGCCCGATGAAGTCGAGGTAGTCGAGCACGCGCATCTCGGCGTAGATCGGCGCCGACTCGGGGAGGTACCCGATGCGCCGCCGCACCTCGAGGGACTCGGTCACCACATCGAACCCCGCCACCTTCGCCTCGCCGCCGGTGGGCGACAGGAACCCGGTGAGGATCTTCATCGTGGTCGTCTTTCCCGCGCCGTTCGGGCCGAGAAAGCCGACGATCTCGCCGGCGTTCACCGTGAAGGTCACCCCCGCGAGCGCGTGGAAGGAGCCGTATTGACGGGCCAGGGCGCGGACATCGATCATCGCGGACATCCGGACGATTATCCCGGCGCTACGCGGGCGCCGCTATTCGGATTCGTCACGGAACGCCGGCCCCGGTGCTAAGCTGCTCGCCTCCTCGGAACGCCCATGCTCGCCTCCGTTCTTCTCCTGTCCTTCCTCGCCTGCGACAGCCAGTACGTGATCGAGGAAGCCGAAGGGGAGGAGGTCGGCAAGGACGACACCGTCGCCGAAGAGGTCGACACCGCGCCCGACTACTCCGAGTACGACGGCGCCACGCTCGTCGTGACCGCCCCCGCGAGCGGCGCCTTCCTCCCCTACGGCGAGGAGTCGACCTTCTCCGCCGAGGTGCGGGACGCCGAGGGCAACGTGCTCCCGTTCGACGACATCGCGTGGTCGAGCAACGTCGACGCGGCCTGGCTCATCGCCGGCGCCGCCATCGAGGACGCCGGGCTCGACGTCGGCACCCACGCCCTCACCGCGGTGGCCGAGCTCCCCAACGGGGACCGCCTCGCCTACACCATCGGCGGCGTGCTCGTCCAGAGCGCCTATACGGGCGTCTACACCGGCACCCTCCAGGTCGACGCGACCGCCGAATACGACGGCACCTCCTACTCGGCCGGCTGCGCCGGGGCCCTGACCCTCGTGGTCGACGCGTATGGCGAGACCGCCACGGGGGACGCGGGCTGCCTGCTCTCGCTCCTCGGCTACGACCTCGACACCGCCTACGTGTTCGACCTCACGAACGACGGCGGCACGCTCTCGGGGGACGCCGCGCTCGACCTGTCCTTCTACACGCTCGACATCGCCGCCACCGGCGAGATCACCGAGGAGGGCACCGCCACGGTCGACTTCTCGGACGACGTGTACGGCTTCGCCCTGCTCGACGGCCACGTAGAGGTGACGCGGGTGAGCCGCGACATCTCGTCCTATACCGAGGAGTAGCGCTCGGTCGCGCTGGTCACGGCGCCGGTCGGCGCACGAACAGCGGGTCCAGCCCGAAGCGCACGCCAACCTCGGCCAGCACGTAGGCGTGCGGGCCACCGGTGTCCGGGAACACGAGCGCGTTGATGGCGGCCGTCGGCCGCAGGCCCGCGGTGTACCGGTTCTTCGGGAACGGCGGCGCGAAGTCCCAGCCGGCGCCGACCTCGAAGCCCGTGCGGTGCGTCAGGGACGCGTGCACCCCCGCGGTCACGGCGACGGGGTGGGCCAGGTAGTCCTCGATCTGGGACTCGTGGCTGTGGCTGAAGCCCAGGTGCACGTGGGGGCCGGTGCCGGTCGGGTACTGCACCACGACCCCGAGGTTGCCGATGTTGCGGACGGGCGCGCTCATCAGCGCCTCGCGGACGTAGGCCACCAGCGCCAGCGAGCGCCGCGGCTCGCGGCCGAGCCGCACGCCCACCTCGAGCCCCGCGCCACCGCCACCTTCGGGTGTGTCGTCCGCGCCCAGGCCACCGCCCACCGCGGCGCCAACCCACACCCGGGCGTCCTCGACCGGAGTCGCCACGTCGACAGGAGCCGCCGAGGCGGCCGACAAGAGCGTGAACAGCATGGGCTCGCGCTATCACGGCGCGCCCGCCCCCCGCGCCCGTTCCGCTACTTCGCGTCCGTGTCCTCGGCGAACCCCGTCTCTCCCCGGCGCCCCGAGTCCGCGGTGTCCCCGTCGCGGCACTCGGCGAGGTTGGTCGGCGGCACCTCCCCGGTGTGGCGCACCCGGTCGACCCCTCGTGCGTGGCACGCCGAACACGCGGGCAGATCCCCGCTGTCGATGAGCGTGGCGTCCTCGTCGAAGTGGGCCCAGAACCAGGGGTTCACCACGTCGGGCCCCTTGCGCATCGCCACGAGCATCTTGGGCGTGCCGGCCGTGTCCTGGTAGCCCGACGCCACGAACAGGGCGCCTTCAGACCAGGGGCGGCCGGCCGCGCGATCGGCGTCGGCCACCACGTTCTGCCAGATCTGGACGTAGGCGCCGTGGGCCCCCTCGCACGAGGGCTCCACGCCGGGCCAGTCGGTCGGGTGGGACCAGGAGACGTAGCCCGCCATCTCCGTGGCGAGCTCCGTGGCCGTGAACCCCTCCGGTTCCTTCGAACCTCCACAGGCGGCGAGCAGGACCAGGAGCATCGCCGTGCTCTATTTCGTCGGCGCGGCGAGCGTGGCGTTCTCCCCGACGTCCTTCAGAGTGTCCTTCACGGCGTTCTTCATGTCGTCGCGCACCCAGAGCGCATACCAGCGCCGGTGGTGCTGCCACGCGACCTCCGCCTGCGAGAAGCGCCCCTTCACCCGTGCGTCGCGGAGCAGCGTCCGCTCGGGTGCGTAGATGGTGGGCAGCTCCTCGGGGGTGGTCGCCGTGGTGACGAGGAACGCCGGCTCGTGCCCGAGCACGTAGTCGACATCGAACCGCTTCCCCGTGAGCCGCGGATCGGTGAGCGAGTAGGGGTGGATGTCGACCACGTTCACGTGGGGGCCGGCGAAGTAGGGCACCACGCCGGCGTCACGCGCGAGGAGCCACGCGCCTTCGGGCGCCACCGCGGCCACGCGCCGGCCCATCCGTTCGGCCTCGTTGTCGGGGAGCGCGGTGTTGCGCAGATCGTACCGGGCCTCGACCGCGCGCGAGGGGCCGAGCGTGAGCCAGAGGGTCCAGGCGGCGAGGGCGGGGACAGCGAGGCGACGGGCCCACGGCGCCAGGCCCTGCACGACCGGCGCCGCCGCGCACACCACGAGCGCGATGGGCGCGAGGAACAGGCGCGCGCCCGGCATCCAGTTGTAGACGCGCATCGAGAGCAGGGTGAGCCCTGCGGCGACGGCGAGCAGCGCGTAGCGGGGGGCCCGGCGCGGCCCGAGCACCGCGGCGGCGACGAACAGGACGAGCGCCCCGGCGTACAGCGCCACGGAGCGCCGGTAGTAGGGCGTGTTCATCTCGAACATGTCGAGGAACGGCTCGCGGGCCTGCGCCGCGTACGTGTTGGGGACGAGGGTGCCGAAGTAGACGGAACGCGCGACGAAGTAGGGGACGACCACCGCGGTGAAGGCCAGGAGCGGCACGATCGCCGTCGCCACGCGGCTCCGGACGTCCCGCGGGTCCGCCACGAACGTCCGCGCCGCGAGCATCGCCGCGAGGGCCCCGCCGGCAACGAGCCCCTCGGGCCGCACCAGGTAGAGCAGGCCGCACACCACCCCCGCGAGGGCCGGGTGCGTTCCCGCGATCGTGGCCCACGCCGCGCCGAGCAGGAGCGCGACGTACAGCGCGGTCTCCAGGCCGTTGGTGGCGGCGATCCCGAACACGGGCAGCGCCGCCAGGATCGTGGTGGGGAGCAGCGCCCAGGGGGATCCCCGCCCGCAGAGCGCGGTGCCGAGCCCCGTCGCGTTCACCAGCGCCACCGCCCCGAAGAACAGCCCCCACCCCGTCGCCCACGTCGAGGGGTGGACCGGCAGCACCGTCCCGGGGGCCATCCAGAGCACCCAGAGGAGGTTCGTGTAGCCTTCGACCGGCGGCTGGCCGGCGTTGTAGACGAGCCCGTTCCCGAGCGCGAGGTGACGCGCGTAGCGGAGCGACACGTACGCGTCGTCCACCATGGAGGGGAGGGTGGGCCAGGCCGAGGCCACGAAGACGGCGACCGCGAGGAGGGTGCCGAGGAGGAGGGTGCGGGTCACCTGCCCTTCTACCCGGTGCCGCCGTTCCCCGGGGCCGCCGGCTACCGGTGCGGGCCCGCGCGCGCTATCGGGCGCCACCCATGCGCGCCGAACGTCGCCATCGCAGCCGCCGCTTCCGCCTGCTGCTCGGCATCCTCTTCGCGTGCGTGGTGCTCTACCTCCTCGAGGTCGGCCTGCGCATCGCCGGCGTCGCGCCCGCGTACCGGTCCGGCGCCTCGGGCAGCTGGCGCATGACGCCCAACCTCCAGGCCTCGTCCCTGCGCGGCCCGCGCGACGGGCACGACTTCACCGTGTCCACCAACGCCGACGGGCTCCGGACGAAGCTCCCCAAGGAGCGCACCCCCGGCGTCACCCGCGTGGCGGTCATGGGAGACTCCACGGTCTTCGGCTGGGGCGTGAACGACGGCGAGTCCGTCGCGGAGGGCCTCCAGGCGGCGCTCGACGCGGAGGTCCCCGGGCAGGTGGCCGGGAAGGTCGAGGTCCTCAACGCCGGGCAACCCGGGTACTCCACGACCCAGGCGGCGTGGTTCTTCGACGAGGTGGTCAAGGCCTACACGCCCGACCGCGTCATCGTCTTCGTGCCGATGCACGACTTCAACAAGGTGCTCGTCTCCGACCGCGAGGTGCTCGACGGCGGCGCCACCCTGGCCGCGCGCACGCGCATCCTGCTCGCCTCCAACTCGCGGGCGTATCAGCTGCTCCGCCAGTCGATGTGGGCGGGCACCGAGGAGCCGATGCTGCTCCCCGACCGGCCGACCGGCGAGCCGCGCGTGGAGCGGGTCTCCGATGCCGAGCGCGCCGCGGCGTTCGACGCGATGCGCGCCACGCTCGCCGAGTGGGGCGGGCAGCTGCTCATCGGGTTCCTCCCGTTCCACGCCGACCTCGTCGGGCAGACCGGGCGCGACGGGGCGGATCGGGTCGGGGTCCCCTGGGCGCGCGCGTACGGCAAGGCCCACGACGTCGCGCTCGTCGACGTGCGGGCGTGTTGTGGCCCCGACGGTGGCGCGCTGGTGCTCCCCGACGACTACGGCCACCTCGCCGCCGAGGGCAACCGTCGGGTGGGCGCCGCGATGGCGCCGGCCGTGCGCGCGTCTCTGCTACTGTCGGCGCCGGAGGCCCCGTGATCCTCGCGCTCCTCCTCGCCGCCTGCACCGTGCCCGCCCCCGATCTCGCACGCCCGACCGCCGCGGATCCCCGCCCGGCCGATCCCGCGTCGCCCCCGCCCGCCGCGGGCCCCGAAGGCGAGAAGCTCTACCAGCTGCTCTACGCGGGAGAGCTGGGCGCCGAGGCCCGCGCGATGGGCCAGCAGGCGCGGATCCTGGCGTGGCTCGCCGCCATGGAGCTCGACGCGCCGCAGCTCGACGCTCTCGCCGCCCTCGCGGTCGACGTGCATCAGCGCGAGGCGACGATCGCGGCCGCCCGGGCCGAGGTGGGCGCGCGGGAGCAGGCCCTCCTCGGGCCGCTGTACGCGGAGCTCGGGGCCCGCCTCGCCGCCCCCGAAGCCATCACCGAGGTGGAGAGCGCCGCGTTCGCCGCGCGCCTGGAGGCCGCCCGTGCCGAGGCCTACGCCGGCGAGGACCCCCGCGCCGTCCACTACACCGTCCTGAACGGGCTCCTCGAGGCCGTGCGGCCGTGGATCCGCTCCCTCTCGGCCGCCCAGCGCGCCACCCTCGGCGAGAGCCGGTTCTTCCTCGGCCGTCGCCTCGGCCCCTTCGTCAACCCCGGCGACTACGGCGCGCTGGTCGGCACGATGTGGGACGGCGGCGACTTCGGCTCGCTCCGCGCCACCGTGCGCCCGACCGACGAGGGCCACCTCGATCTCGGCGGCCTCTGGAGCATCGAGGCCATGCAGGCCGGGCCCGACCGCAAGCTGGAGGGCCTCCAGGTCGAGGCGATCCTGTTCATGGCGCTCCAGGACGCGGAGCTCCCCGCGGCGATCGAGCTCCGGCGGAGGGCGGCAGGAATGGCCGGCTTCACGGCCGCTGACGCGCCCGCATCGCCGGATCGCACCGGCGCAGAGCCGCCGGCGCACCCCTAGTCACCCCCGTCGCCGCAGCGGCCGCGCTCGGGCGGCCGGCTGCCCAGCCGTCCCGTTCACGGCACCATCAGCTCCACCGCCGGCCCGCCCCGCAGGCCTGCCCTCGTGTCTGTCGCCCCGCGCGTGTCGGTCGCCTCGATCTCGACGGCGTCGACATCTCCGCGCACCCGCACGTCGAACGGCCCGGCCGCCGCGAGGCGCACGCTCGCGACGACAGCGCCGCCCGGCGCGCGCACCTCGACCTGGTAGGGCGCCTCGCCGCCGCGGACACTCCCGGAGAGCGCCCAGCGGGGGCCGTTCGGGACGGGCTCCGGCGCGGCGGTCTGGGCGGTGGGGGCGCGCTCGCGGGAAGGGCCCGGTGCCGCCGGGCTCATCGCGGGCTGGCCGTTGGAGGCGGGGCGCTCGTGCCCGTTCGGCGGAGGCGGGGTGCTCCCGTCGCCGAAGAGGTTCCGTTGGGGCGAGCTCGGGTTCGGATCGCCGGTGTTGAAGCGGTTGTCCACCAGGGTCTCCGCGGGGAACGCGGCGCCGCTCGCGAGCAGGCGGTCGGTGGGCCACCCCGCCGCGCGGAGGGCCTCGTCCGCGGCCTGCGCGAACACGGCGTGGCCCGCGGCGGTGGGGTGCATCACGTCGAGGAAGAGCGCGTCGGGGGCGCCGGCGGCGCGGAGCGCGGGGAGGGTCTCGATGAGCGGGATGCCGTGGTGCGCGGCGACCTTCCGCTGGGCGTCGAAGAACACGTCCCAGGAGGCGCCGTCCCCGTACCGCCCGTCGACGATGCCGATGTTGCACGGCGCGAAGATCGCCACGCCGACGCCGCGGGTCGCGGCCTCCCTCGCGAAGAAGTCGAGGTTCTCCGCGTAGCGACGGAGCGAGACCCGCCGGAGGCCCGTCTCGGGCCACTGCGTCTGCCGCGTCCACGTCACGAGGCGCGCGCCGTCGCCGCCGCGGGCCTCGTCCACCGCGCTCACGAGGAGGCGGAAGAAGTGGCTCGCGTACAGAGGGTTGTTCGCGCGGGCGCGCGCGGTCGCGAGCAGATCCTCGTCGCGAAAGGAGTCGACGTTGTTGTCGCTCCACAGGTTGCCGACCACGAGCAGGTCCGGCGCGAGCGCCCAGCCCACCTCGTCGAGCTGGATCCGCGTCTGTTCGGTGGAGTAGCCGGGCACGCCGCCGTTGAGCACCTCGACGTCGAGCGCCGGCGCGTCGGGCGAGCCGGCGCGGAGGCGCGCCTGGAGCTGGGCGGGGAAGGTGTCCTCGTCCGCGACACCGTGCCCGAAGTAGGTGCTGTCGCCGAGCACGAGCACGCGGAGGCGGCCGGCGGGCTTCGGGTCCGCGGGGGCCGGCCCGCGCATCCCGAGGGCGTTGATGGTGGCCGTCACCCCGGCGTTCCGCTTGGGCCCCGGCGAGAGCGCCCAGAGCCGCGTCGGGTGGCCGGACATCACCACCCCCGCCGCGTCGGCGAGGCGCCACTCGGGGAACTCGGCGCCCACGAAGCGCGCGCCCTGCTCGAGCATGGTCGCGATGACGACGATCACCACGGTCGAGGCGACGAGGCGGAACGGGAGGGATCGGCGGGCGCGATGGGCCCCGCTCCGGCCCCCGCGCGTCATGCCGCGGGCTCTTCCAGCGCGCCGTCACGCCCCTCGACGAGGCGCAGCGTGCGCCCCCCGGTCGTGACGCTCCACGCGCCGTTGTCGCGGTGCGCAGTCACGCGGGCGAGGGCGGGCACGCCCGGGTCCTGCGCGAGGACGCAGATCGAGCCCACGCCGGTCGGGAGCAGGTCGGCGTAGTCCTTGAGCGTGGCGGCGTCCGACTGGGTGCCGACGAACAACACGGCCACCGCGCCGCCGTCCCGCTGGAGCAGCTCGGCGGCGTCGCCCACGTGGGAGGGGCGGATGTTCGTCGCGCGGTACACGGGGCCGCCGAAGACCGGGGGCGCGGCCACGGAGGACGGCGCCGCGAACAACACGCGGTGGTGGCGGGCCAGCGTCGCGAGCAGCGGCCGCACGAGCGCGTCGGTGTCGGCCTCGGGCACGAGCCAGAGCGAGAGCCCGTCGGAGAGGGAAGGGGTGCCGGCGCCGAGCAGGCCGGGCTCGGGCACGGCGACGAGGCCGCCGGAGCGGGACCCGCCCTCGGCGGGGCGGTTGCGCAGCCAGAGCCACGCCACGCCCACGAGCACGAGCACGCCGAGACCGAAGCCGATGTAGAGCGTCCCGTCGGTCGACGAGGTGGCGGTGCGGTCGCCGAGCGGTGGCGTGCCCGAGGCCGGGCCGCCTGAGGGCCCGCCCGTGGGGCCGAAGCTCGGGCCGTTGGAGCCACCGGGCCCGCCCGCGCCCGCGCCTCCCTGCCCAGAACCGCCCTGCCCAGGACCGCCCGCACCCGTTGCGCCCGGACCGGACGCCGGGGTGCCCCCTTCGACCGGCGTGCCGCCGTCGCCCGCGGACGGCTCGGTTGGGGCGACGCCGCCGCCGGACACGCCCGCCTCCGCGACCACGGTGTCCCCCTTCAGCATCACCTGCAGATCGCGTGCGGCGTCGTCCGCGTTCCACGACACGCTGCCGCCCTGGAGCGTCTTGCCGCCCACCTCGACCGCGACGGTGAACGCGTCGCCCTCGAGCCATGCCGAGCTCGACCAGACGCCGTCGCTGCCGCCCACGTCGGGCGGGACGCCGTCGTCCTTCACCTCGAGCCGGGTGGCCTCGCCGACGGTCGGCGTGAGGAGGACCACGGCCGGGCCGGTGAACGAGGCGCCGCCGGTGTCCAGGCGCACCACGAGCCCGTGCTGCTCCGCGTGGGCCGGCGTGGACCAGAGCAGGAGCGGGAGGAACGACAACGCCAACATTCGGGCTCCGGTGGGCCGGGGGGAGGGGGAGGGTAGCACGTAGGGCGGGACAGGCCCGCGATCCGCCCAGAAGCGAGGGCCCGCCGATCCACCCGGCCTCCGGCGAGCGAGGTGGACATCCGCCGGGCCCTTCACTAAGGTGCGAGCGCCCATGTCCTCCGGCCCCCCCTCCGTGTTGCGCCCGGGCCGTGACTACGGCCTCATCGTCGCCGCCACCTTCGCCTTCGCGCTCATGGCGGTGTTCACGCGCGGCGCGGCCGCCCCGATCCTCACGGTGGCGGCGTGGCGGGCGGTGTTCGTCGCGGTCGTCTTCGCGGTGTGGACGCTCGTGGCTGGCGGCGTACGGAGCGGCGCGGGTGCCGCCTCTCTCGTGCCGGACCGCGCCACGCTCAAGCTCGGCGTGCTCTACGGCGTCGCGCTCGCCGTCGCGTCGTCCACCTTCGTCGGCGGCTACGCGCTCACGACGGTCGCCAACACGATCTTCTTCCACAGCCTCTCGCCGCTCGCGGTGTTCCCGCTCGCGTGGTGGCTGTTCAAGGAGCAGCCGTCGCCCCGCGCGCTGGCGGGCACGGGCATCGCGGTGTTCGGCGTGGCGCTGCTCTCCGGCGCGTCGATCTTCCGGTTCACGCACTACGCCGACCCCCGCTTCCTCGCGGGGGACGTGCTCGCGTTCATCTCGGCCCTCGGGTACGGCGCGGTCCTCGTCGCCACACGCGCCGCCCGCACCCGCGAGGCGCCGATCCTGCCGCTCCTGACGGTGGCGTGGTCGGTCGCCGCGGTCCTGCTCTGCCTCGTGGCCCTCGTGTTCGGCACCCTCGCCATGCCGCTCTCGGCGGTGCCCTGGGTGCTCGGCCTCGCGGTCATCTGCACGAACATCCCGTTCTACCTGCTCAACGTCGCGATGCGGCAGGTGCCCGCGGGCATGACCTCGCTGCTCTCGATGGCCGAGGTCGTGTTCGCCACGCTCCTCGGGCTCGCCATCTACGGCGAGTCGCTCGCGCCCATCGGGTTCATGGGCGGCGCGCTCATCGCGCTCGGCATCGCCTACCCGTTCTTCTCGGGCGGCGACACCGAGGACGCCTCGCCGGTCGGCGCCCTCCAGGAGGCCACGCAGCCCATCCGGTGGGCGCGTCTCGGCCTGCGCCTGCTCCTCTTCAACGTCGGCGCCGGCCTCGTGCTCGTCACGGGGGACGACGTGGGTGCGCTCCTCGCGTGGATCGCGCTCGTGTCGGTGGTGCGCCTCGGGCGCGCGCCGGCCGCCGAGCTCGTGTCGGGCCGCGCCGGGCGGGCGGTCCGCTGGGTCGTGGCGGGGCTCGCAGGCGCGGTGGTGTTCGGGCTCGCGGTGCGCGGGGGGTGGGACCTGTCCGCGTCGCATGTGCCGAGCGTCGGGGGCGCGATCCTCGCCGTGATCGTGTGGCTGCTCGACCGCGCGCTCGTCCCCCGCGAGGACCTCGCCGACCTCGACACCGACCCGCTCGCCTCCGCGGCTCTCCTCGTCGGCGCCGTGGGAATCGGCCTCTCCGCGGTCGCCCACCCCATGGGCCCGTGGATGCTCCGCGCCAGCGCGCTCCTCGTCGCGCTCGCGGCCCTCGCCGTGTTCGTGGCGGCGCTCCGCGACACCGATCCGCGCGGGATGCGCGGGCTCGACACCCTTCCCGCGTGGTTCGCCCAGCCGCGCCGCCTCGTGCTCATCGCCATCGTCGTGCTCGCCACGGGTGGCCTCCGCGTGGTCCCCGCCGGGCACGTCGCCGTGATCGAGCGCTTCGGCGCGCCGCTCCCCGAGCCCGCCCCCGCCGGGCTGCTCCTGCGGTTCCCGCCCCCCATCGAGACCATCACCCTGGTCGACGTCGCGTCCGTCCGCGCCATCGAGCTCACGGGCGCCGACACGTCGCTGCTCACCGGCGACCAGTCCCTGGTGACCGCGCAGGTGACCCTCTACTACACCGTGTCCGGGCCGCTCGCGTACGCCCTGCGCGCCCACGAGCCCGAAGCCGCCCTGCGCGCGCTCGGCCGTGGCGCCGTCGCCGCGAGCGTGGCGCGCCTCCCGCTCGACAGCGTGCTCACCACCGGGCGGCGCGAGGTCGAGGAGCGGGTCGCCGTCGCGACGCAGGCCGGCGCCGATCGGGTGGGCCTCGGCCTCCGCGTGCAGGCGGTCCAGCTCTCCAAGGTGGCCGTGCCGCCGTCGGTGCAGGCCGCGTTCCTCGACGTCATCTCCGCCGAGGAGCACAAGCGCGGGCTCGTCAACAGCGCCGAGGCGTACGCCGCGCAGGTCGTGCCGAAGGCGCGGGGCGACGCCGCCGCCGTCATCGAGCACGCCGCGGGAGACGCGGCGGGGCGCACCGCGGATGCCGAGGGCGAGGCCGCCTGGATCGCCGGGGTGAGCGCTGGCGGCGCGGCCTCCCCCAAGCTCACGCGCACGCGGCTCTGGCGCGAGCGGGTCGCCGCGGCGCTCGACGGTACGCCGCTGGTGCTCGTGCCGCGCTCGATCCGCGTGTGGCTGGGCGGCGAGCCGGCCGCTCCCCGCGCCGCGCCTCCCAAGCCCGCCGCCTCGAAGGCCGGCGCCCGCCCCGCCACCAAGCCCGAACCCGGAGCGTCCCATGGGTAGCCTTCGTCTGGCCGCCATCGGCCTCGTCCCGCTCGTGCTGGCCGGCGCCTCCGTGTTCACGCTGGATGCGCGCGAGGTGGCCGTGGTCACCTCCTTCGGCGCCCCGGTGCGCACGCTCGTCGAGCCCGGCCTCTACGTGCGCGCCCCGTGGCCGCTCCACGAGGTCGTGCGGTTCGACGCGCGCGCGCGCGTGCTCGAGGTCGCCCCGACCGAGCTGTTGACCGCCGACAAGAAGAACCTCGTCGTCGAGGCGTTCGCCATCTGGCGCGTGGCCGATCCGCAGCGCTTCCTCGAGGCCGTCGGCAGCCCCGCCGCCGCCGAGGCGCAGCTGGGCGACCTCGTGACCAGCCGGGTCGCCGCCGCCATCGGCAAGGTCGAGCTCAACGACGTGCTGACCATCGACGCCTCCACGGGTGACCTGCTCCCCGGCACCGTCCGCACCGATGTCGCCGCCACCGCGTCGGAACGTTTCGGCGTCGAGGTGCTCGACGTGCGGCTCCGCCACGTGGGCCTGCCCCTCCAGAACGAACAGTCCATCTACGAGCGCATGCGCGCCGAGCGGCTCCGCATCGCGAACGCCTACCGCTCCGAGGGCGAGGAGCAGGCCACCACCATCCGCGCCAAGGCCGACCGCGAGGCCGCCGAGATCCTCGCCAACGCCGAGCGCGAGGCCGCCTTCGTGAACGCCAAGGCCGCAGAGGACGCGGCGCGGCGCTACGCCGAGGCCTACCGGGCCGATCCCGCGCTCTACGAGCTGCTCGGGGCGCTGGAGAGCTACGAGAAGGTCGTACGGAGCGACACCGTCCTCATCCTCCCCTCGGACGGCGGCTTCTTCGAGGCGCTCGACCGGGGGCCGCCGTGATCGCCGGGCCGATGGTCCAGCGCGCCGGCACCGTCGCCGCCGCGATCGTGGGGCTGGTCGTGCTCGCGTCGAGCGTGATGATGGTCGATCCCGCCGAGGTCGCCGTCGTCTACCGCTTCGGCGCGGTCGACCGCGTGGTCGGCGCCGGCCTCGGCTTCCGCCTCCCCCTGATCGAGCGCGCCGAGCGCATCCGCGTCACCGAGGTGCGCCGCGTCGAGCTGCCCCGCCGCCGCCTGCTCACCGAGGACACGAACCTCGTCGAGCTCGAGATCGTCGCGCAGTTCAGCGTCGCCGATCCCGTGCTCTTCGCGCTCGTGCACGCCGACCCCGAGAAGGTCGTCGCGGCCGAGGTCGAGTCGGCGCTCAACGCGCGCGTGGCCGATGTCGCGGTCGACGCGTTGCTCACCACCGGCCGCGCCGAGCTCCAGCAGGCGATCATGGACGCCGCCCAGAAGTCCCTCGACGCGCTCGCCACCGGCGTGCGCCTCGTCGCGGTCGACGTGCGCGATCTGGTGCCCCCCGCCGCGGTCGTGAACGCGTTCAACGACGTGTCGAGCGCCAAGGGCGACCAGGAGACCATGCGGCTCGCGGCGGACTCCTACGCCTCCAAGGTGCTCCCCGAGGTGCGCGGCCGCGCGGCGCAGCTCGAGCAGGAGGCCCTCTCCGGCGCCGCCGAGCAGAGCGCCCGTGCCGACGGCGACATCGCCCGCTTCTCCGCGCTCCTCCCCGCGTGGCGCAGCGATCCGACGGCCACGCGCATCCAGCTCCGCGACGAGCTCTGGGCCGACATCGGCACGCGCGCGCAGGTGATGGTGGTGCCGCCGGGGTCGGAAGTGACGCTGCCGTCGAAGTAGGAGGGATGTTCCCGAGGGCGCGGCGTCAGCGCGTCCAGGGCCGCTCGATCTCGATCCGCCCCACGCCGATGCGCAGCTGGCCCGTGCTCGATCGCCGCTCGATCAGCGCCGCTCCGAGCGCGCCCGGGGCGCGGTCCAACACCTTGCGCGCGCGGAACACGAGCAGGTTCAGCTGTGGGAGGTCGATGCGCAACGCCGCCATGAGCTCGTCCCGGTAGATCCATCCCTGCTCGCTCTCCGGGGAGCCCTCGTCCTCCAGGCGGCGGCGCGCCAGCACCAGCAGCAGCTCGTTGTGCGCACGCGCGCCGAGGGACACCCGCTCGGCGCCCTGCTCGAACCAGAGCTCCACGTGCTCCTCGTCGAGGCTCACCACGAAGCGCAGGCAGGGCGGCGCCTCCTGCTGCGCGACCCGCGCGTCCACCGTGCCGACCGTCGGTCCGGGGAGGACCAGCCGCCACGCGCGCCCGTCGACGACCACGATGTCGCGATCCTCGACGTGCTGGACCCCGTCGGGCAGCTCGGCGATCCAGAACCCGACCCCGTCGGGGCCCGCCCCGTGCGCGTAGATCGTCGCGATCGGATCCTGCTCGGACGGCAGCGCCAACACGCTGCCGATGGCCACCCGCACCTCGCCTCCCACCACGGCGCACGCGGCCAGCGACGGCGGAGCATCCTCCTCGAGCACCCAGGGATCATCCTGGGATGCGAAGTGAATGCGCGCGCCGCGCTCGAGCCTACGCTCCTGGCCGGGCGCGAGTTGGTCGCCGCCCACCCAGGTGCCGTTGCGGCTGCCCAGGTCCCGCACCCACCACGCGCCCTCCACCCACACGATGCACGCGTGCTCGCCCGACACCGCCGCGCGTTCCAATTGCAGGTCGGCCGCGGGCGAACGCCCGATGAGCGTGCGGGTCCGCAGCAGGATCCGTCGGCCCGCAACCACGTTTTCGAGGATCGCCATCGGGCGCGCTTAGCCGAAGGGGTCTTGCGCCGCCACAGGTCGGGTTGTCGCCATCCGGCTGCGCAGGCGCGCGCCACCGTGTACCGTCCGCCGCATGGATACCTCTGCCTTTGCCGGACAGGATCGCTTCGAGCCAATATCGTTGTTGGGCAGTGGCGAGTTTGGCCTGGTCTACGCGGTCACCGACCACTTGCGGCAGGAGTTGGTCGCCGCGAAGGTGCTACGTCGCGTCGAGCCCGGCGCGCTGGCCCGCTTCAAGCAGGAGTTCCGGGCCCTGGCGGACATCCGCCATCCAAACCTCGTGCGGGTGATGGAGCTGCACGCGGCGCCCAACGGCGCCTGGTTCTTCACGATGGAGCGCGTGTCGGGCGAGGACCCGCTCACGTGGCTCAAGCGCCCCCAATACGCGGGCGGCGCGGTGCTCACGTACGAACCCGCGAGCCTGCCCGAAACCAACTCCCAACCCGACAGCTACGACGCGGGGCCCCCGAACCCTCCGCCCACGTTGAACGAGCTCGATCCGCACGCGGTCCGCGCGGTGTTCCACCAGCTCGTGACCGGGATCGGCGCGCTCCACGCGGCCGGCTTCATGCACCGCGATCTGAAGCCGTCCAACGTGCTCGTTCAGCCGGATGGACGGGTCATCGTGCTCGACTTCGGCGTGGCACGCAGTCTCGAAGACGACCGCTCCCGGTACTCCACCGCCGGCACGCCGCGGTACATGGCGCCCGAGCGGTGGCGCGGCCAGCCCCATGGCCCCGCGTCGGATTGGTACGCCCTCGGCGTGATGTTGCACGAGGTGTTGTACGGCGCCGCGCCCTGCCAGACGGACGCCGCGCTCCCGGATCTCCCGCCGACCGCCCACGCCGGACTGCGGGCGATTTGTGCGCGGCTCCTCGCGCCGTCGGCGGCGGACCGGCCCTCCCACCTGGAGCTGCTCGCGGCCTTCGCCGCCGAGGTCGTGCCAGAGGCGCCGAGGCGGATGCCGGCCCGCTTGTTCGTCGGCCGCCTCGCCGAGCGTCAGCAGCTCGTGGACGCGATGACCCAGGCGCGCGCGGGCGCCCGTCGCACCCGGATGGTCCTCGGGCCGAGCGGCGTAGGGAAGTCCACGCTCGTGCGGCGCGCGTTGCGCGATTTGCGTGCCGAGGGTCCCGTCGTCGCCCTCGCCGGGCGCTGCCACGAGCACGAGACGCTCCCGTTCAAGGCGCTCGACGGCGTGATCGACGCGCTCGCCCGGCACCTCGACAGCTTGCCGGCGGACGCGGCGCGCGCGGTCCTCCCTCGCCACACCCAGGAGCTCGCGCAGGTCTTCCCCGCCCTGCGCCAGGTGCCCGCCGTCAGCGCGTGGCCCGCCACCCGTCTCGTGGAGGAGCCGATCGAGGTGCGCCGTCGCGCGTTCCGGGCGCTCGCGGACCTGCTCGGGAGCCTGAACGACCGCGCGCCGGTGGTGTTGTTCATCGACGACCTCCAGTGGGGGGACGAGGCCTCGGCCCACCTGCTCATCGACGTGCTCAGCGGCCTGGACGCGCCAGCCGTGCTGGTCATCGGCGCCTGCCGGACAGACGAGCGCCAGGACAGCCCGTTCATGCGCGTCTGGGACGCCTGGACCGCGGATGACCCCCGCGCACACGGGGACGTGGAGGTCGGGCGGTTGACCTCGGACGAGTCGCTCGCGCTCAGCCGGCACCTCCTCGGCGACGAGGGCAACGACGGGGACGCGTGGGCGTCGACGGTCGCGGCGGAGTCCGTGGGGAGCCCGATGCTCGTCGAGGAGCTCGTGCGGGCGGGCCGCGACGGGGCGCCCGCGGGCCTCAAGGAGGTGATCGGACGCCGCCTGGACGCCCTCTCCTCCGCGCACCTCGAGGTGCTCTACGCCGTGGCGACGGCGCAACGCCCACTGCTGCGCGAGCTCCTGTGGGACGCGACCGACCTCGGCGACACCGCTTGGGCCGTGGTGGACGACCTTGTCGACGCGCGGCTCCTCCTGCGCCGCCCGATCGGAGGGCGGCCCGCGCTCGAGGTCCGGCACGACCGCTACCGTGAGGTGGTGGCAGCGCGCCTGGCGCCGGAAGAGGCACGCCGCGTTCAACGCGCGCTCGCCGACGCGGGCGCCCGGCAGGGCGCGGAGGCCGATTGGGTGGCTGCTCGTTACGAGATGGCCGGCTGCGTCGAACAGGCGCTCCCGCACGCCCGACGCGCCGCGGAGGAGGCCCTGGCGTCGCTGTCCCTGGAGCGCGCCGCCGAGCTGTTCGCCCAGGCGCTACGGTGCACACCCCCGGGGGACGTGACCCGGGGGCCGCTCCTCGAAGCGCAGGCCAACGCGCTCGCCCTGGTCGGGCGGTCCGCGGAGGCGAGCCTGCTCTACCTGGACGCCGCCGAGGTGCACCCGGACCCGCTACGAATGCGGTACAAGGCGTCGATCCAGCAGATGTTCTGTGGACAGACCGAGGCGGGTGTCACCCAGCTGCGCGGCGTGTCCGAGGCCCTCGGCGTGGGGTGGCCCCGGCGGCCCTGGCAGGCCGCGGCGGGGATGGTGTGGACGAGCTTCCGGATGCTCGGCTGGCGCGCGCCCGCGCCCGCCCTGACCGGTCCGGCCGAGCTCCCACCCACCGGGGTCAGCCCGGTCGAGCTGTGTTGGGAGGCCTGTCAGGCGCTCTCCTCGTCCGATTGGATCCGCGGGGCGTGGTTTGCAGCCCAGGGGGCCCACCACGCGATGCGTTCGGGCGATCCTGTGCGAATCGCCCGCTCGATGGCCTGGCTCGGGTCGCAGGTCCAACCTTTCTCCTCCCGCCAGAGCGAGCGCGCGCTCGAACTCGCGAAGCGCATCGCCACCACGCACCCGCACCCCGAGCTCCTCGCGGTCATCGACATCGTCGAGGCCACGCGCTGGCTCACGAGCGGCGAGTTCGCCCCGGCGGCGCCCCTCTTCGACCGCTGCATCGAGCGGCTCCAGACCTGCGAAGGGTCGGCGTGGCTCGGGATGCTCGCGCGCAGCCTGCAAGGCGAGACCCTCATCCACCTCGGAGAGCTGCCACGCCTCCGCCTGCTCATCGACAGCGCCCAACATCGGTACTGGGAGCTCGGCAACCTGCACGGCGCGCAGGTCGTGCGGCTGCAGGAGGCCGTCCTGCGCATGTCGGACGACCAGCCCGATCGCGCGCACGTCCTGCTCGAGCGGGTCGACCAGGAGAACACGAAGGAAGGCTTCTTCTACCTCCACTACGGGCAGATGGAGAACGCGGCGCGGCTGTCACTCTACCAGGGTGACCTGGAGGGGGCCGCGCGGGGCCTCATGGAGCGTTGGCCGCGCATGATGGCCTCGGGCATCGCGTGGGTGCCGTCCGTCGCCAGCCGCGCGTGGTCGGTGCGCGGCAACATCGAAGCGGCGCGCCTCGCGGCGTCGCATGGCACCGATGCCAGCGCGCGCGCTGTCGTGCGGGAAGCGCTCTCCAAGTTGGCGCGCACGTCCGCCCCGGTGGCCGTCGCCGAGCACCGTCAGCTCTCGGGGGCGCTCGCCGCGGCGGAGGGGCGCCGCGCCGACGCCGTCAGGCTCGCCACCGAGGCCGCGGCGTGCTTCCGGGGGAACCACCAGCACCTCCGCGCGGCGATCGCGGCGCGGGGGGCCGCGATCGTGGGCGAGGGGGACACGGACGCGGCGGCCCGCGCCGTCGCGGCGCTCGCGATCAGCGCGCCGGCGGCGTGGTCCCGGGCCTTCTCCCCCGCGTTCGAAGCGCGCTGATCACACGTTCCCGGCCACCGCGACCTTCGACGGGAGCAGGTGGAAATATCCCGGGCGCCGGGTCGTGTTGCGCTCGAGGATCTCCACCTCGATCGCGCTCATCCTCTGCCGCAGCGCCGCCACCAGCGACCACGCCTTGGGGTCCGGGTACCAGGAGAGGTCCACCTGGGACCAGGTGTCCCCCTGGAGGGACGCGAGCAGGTGGAGCGCTCGCATCTGCGTGAGCGCCGTCTCCGACGGAGGAAGGAGCTCCAACAGGGTGACGTCCTTCAGCCGCGCCGGATCCGCGTAGATGGCGCACGGCTTCTCGGCGACCGAGCCCATCTGTTCGTATTGGGAGTAGTTGACCGCGCTGTGCAGCGGACCACACAGGAACAGCACCGTCGTGATCATCTCGCAGAGCGTGTCCAACGTATCGAGCGTCTCCGGCAACCCCCGAACGGCGCCCCCGTGGGGGCTCGGTGCGCGCAGCTCCTGGAACCACGCCTGCACCTCGTGGTCCGCTACGACCGCGGCGTCTCCAGTGGCGGCGTCCTCCCCGTAGTACAACCCGAGGTACCCCTTCACGAAGGTGTCCAGGGCTTCCCAATGGAGCATCCCGTCGTCCCGGAACGGGTAGTCCGGGAGCGCGTTGGTGTCATCGAGCCCTTGTCTTTCCATGCGCCGTGGCAGATTCGCGTCCCACAGCGTGGCTTGTTCGGCGGCGCGCTCCAGCAACCGGAACGTGCCATCTTTCAGGCCCACCGCCATCAGTTGGTCGAGGAGCCCGTCCTCGTTGGCCAGCCACTGCCGTCCCAGGAAGTTGTTCCAGAGCACGGACTCGAAGCTCGGCGCGAGCAACACCGAGATGGGGTGACGCACCGACAGCTGACGACGCGTGGTGACGACCAGCGGTTCGAGCGCGAAGTGTACGCCGTACAGGTGGGTGAACAGCTCGTGATGGTGGAAGTCCGCACACTCGAAGCAGGCTTTGGCGTTGTTCCACGCCTCCTCGTCCGACGGCGTGAAGATCTCGAAGACGGCGGGGTCCCGTCCCGCTTGCAACGCGATGGGGAGCAGGTTTCCCCCGTGCTCCGAGCGCGCCTGGAAGAACAGGCCGAAGGGAACGGGCAGGAAGCGCTGCCTCGGTTCGTCGGACAGCGTCCGCCCGAAGAAGTCCCGCTCCGGGCCCTTTGCGCGGAGGGGAATGCCGTCGAGCATGGCGAAGTCGACGACGTAGAGCTGGCCCGCCTCCGCGGCACCTGCCAGGGTCAGTCCGCGAACGTACGCGTCGGGCAGCCTGAGCTTGACCAACGCATCTTGCAGGTGCCGATCGGTGACAGGAAATCCGCTGGGGAGGTCCTCCGCCGTGCGGACGCGGCGAAGGAGCAGGGGATTGGCCCCGGCCAGGCGTGCACGGGCAAAATCGATGTCGTGGGTGACCCCTTTGAGGCCTGCCTCCGAAACCTTCAGCTCCGCGGAGAGGAGCGAGTAGTCCGCGCATTTGCGCAGCGGCACGGGCTTGGCGTCGACGTTCGTCACGAACTCGAGCGCGCTCCGGACGATGGCCGCGACGCCGCGGAGCCGCGCCGGAAGAGGGTTGTGCCGGCCTGCGTTCAGTTCGCGCGGCTGGGCAGGCGTGCGGCGTCCGAGGAAACTCGAAACTTGGGAAACGATGCTGTCGGAGGCATTGATCGTATCGGTGATCGTCTCGAAGAGGTGCTCGACCGCCTCGACCAGGGTTTGCTTCAGATCCTCGGGCCGCGGCAGGAAGGCGGCCCTATCTTCTCGTGCCTCCCCCAACTCGCCGAGCTTCCTCCAGGTGACGACCAGGTGGGGAGCCTCCAAGGCGGCCGCCGCCCCCATGGCAATGAACGCCTGGTTCCATTCGCACTTCGGAATCTGCTCCAGGACGTCGTACAGGACGTCGGAGGCGTGTTCGACCTTCTTGAGGGCCCAGTCTATGTCCGGGTGCTCTTCCTCCGGCAGGCCGACGTACGACCCGTGCAGCACGTCGTAGATGTCGAGGAGGCCGGTCTGCTCGATGCCTTGGATCGCCAGCATGGGAAGGGATCCGACGACGCTGTAGTCCCAACTGTAGAGCGCGCGGCGCTTGACGACGTTTTCGGCGCGGTTGAAGAGGAGATCGTGCTGCGGAAGGAAAACAGGGATGCTCGCAGGGGGGGGCGTTTTCATCGAACCTCTTATGGCGCGCGGGTGCGCACGCTTTGTGTGGCGTTCGTGTACACCATTCGGTCGAGCTCGCGCCAGCCTCCCGGCATTGCAACCGCTTGCAGTACCCGCCTGGCCCAGCCGCCGTCGTCCCCCCCAAGCGACCGACGCTCCGCTATTTTCCGACCAACGGGTTAACAACTCGGCATCGCACGCCTCGAACACATCGATACCGGCCGCCTCGTGACCCTGCGCGCGCGCCACCTCGTCGGTCGCTCGCCCGAGGCCGACCTGCGCGTCGACGCGCCCCGGGTGTCGACCCGGCACGCCGAGCTCTTCTACCACGAATCAGCTTGGTTCCTACGTGATCTCGGAAGTCGGAACGGCACCACGGTGGACGGCGTCCCGGTGCTCCCCGGGGTCGACGTGGCGCTGAGCGTCGGGAGCCGCGTCGAGCTCGCCGGGCCGGGCTGCGCGTGGCGGCTCGCCTCGGTGGCTCCGCCACACGCCGCGGCCGTTCCGCTCGACGGGGGCGCGGCCGTGGAGGCGGAGGACGGCGTGATCAGCCTGCCGGACGGCGAGGGCTCGGTGCTCGTCTACGACGATTCGAGCGGGTGGTGCTGCCGCCGCGAGGAGGACGAGATCCCCGCGCGGGACGGGGAGGTCGTCGAGGCGGGAGGGCGGCACTGGCGGCTGTCACTGCCGAGCGCGGTCATCGCGACGCTCCACTCGCGCGACTCGCGACCGGAGACCGCGCTGACCCTGCGCTTCGTGGTGAGCCGCGACGAGGAGCACGTCGAGCTCACGGTCTTCTGGGGGGGCCAGTCCTTCACCCCGCGCGCCCGGGCGCATGCCTACACGCTCCTGACGCTCGCCCGCCGCCGCCTCGCCGACGAGCAGGCGGGGGAGCTCCCACCCGCGGAGCGTGGCTGGTTCTACACGGACGAGCTCTGCCATCTCCTGCGGGTCGATCCGAACCTGGTCCACACGCACCTGTTCCGCGCGCGGCGGCAGCTCCTGGAGGGGGGCGTGCCCGACGCCGAGGCGCTCATCGAGCGGCGACCGGACGCGCGGCAGATGCGAATCGGCATCGCGATGATCGAAGTGATCGCGGGGTAGGGGGCGGTCAGGTCAGGGAGCGGGCGAGGCGGAAGCCGAGGTCGAGCCTGGACCGGGCGGTGTTCGGTTGCTCGCGGGACGCGACATGGGGATCGCGGCCGCTGAAGGCGGCACCGCGGCAGATGCCGAACACGGCCGAAGCGTGGTCGGGCGTGGGGTCGACCACGGCGACGCGGTGGTCGGGCAGCTCCGGGCCGAGGAGCTCGAAGGGGTCCGCGACCCAATCGGCGGCGTTCCCCGACACGCCGCGCACCCCGTACGGGCTCTCGTCGAGCGGGAAGCTGTCGACGGACGCCGGCGCTGCGGCCCGGCCATCCATCTCGAGGTTCGCCCAGCGCGTCGTCCGGCGCCGCCCCCATGGGAACGCGCGCCCGTCCACGCCGCGCGCGGCCTTCTCCCACTCCAGGTCCATCGGGAGGCGCCACCGCAGCCCGTCCTCCGCGCGTCGCGCGTTGGCGTACGCAGACGCGGTGGCGAACGAGACGTGGAGCGCCGGCCGGTCGGCCTCTGCCGGCGGGAGCGCGGGGCGGAAGCGCCCGTCCGTTCCGCGCGGATAGACGTGGGGGCCGGCGCCGACCAGCCCGGCTGACCGCGGGGAGTGAGCGAGGGCCCGGCCCTCCTCGCCGGCGTCGAGGAGGGCGTCGAGCCACTCCGCCAGCTCGCCGGCCGTCACCGGGAAGCGGCGGATCACGAAGCCGTCGCACCACAGGGGGCGGGGCCACACCCCCGCGTTGCTCTCTCTCGCGCCGGCCGCGAACCAGCCCGCCGGGACGTAGCGATCGTCCGGGCCCAGCGCGTCGGTGTGCAGCAGTCGGATGGGGAGCGGGGCGGTGCCGCCGGGCGGAACGCCGTCCCAGTGCTGCTGCCGCTCGATGAGCACGGGGTACAGGGCGGGCACGCGGCCCTGCGTCTCGATGCGGAGGCGGTAGCTGCCGGGCGCGAGCTCGACGGCATGGAGCGGCGTGTGGCCGAGGGTGCCGGCATCGCGGAGCACGAGGCGATGGTCGACCTCCTCGTAGCGTTCCACCCTGACGAGGGCGCCCGGCGGATCGGTGACGAGGGTGAGCGCGCCCGTGCCGCGGAGGAAACGATCGCCGTGCGCGCGGAGCGGGTGCGAGGGCGCGAGCCGGTGGACGTGCTCGCGGAGGGCCAGCTCGGCGCGCGCCTCCGCCGCGGGGGCGCCCGCTCGGTGCGCTTCGGCGGCCAGAACGCTCCAGATGCGGGCCATGGTGGCGTGGGCCTCCGGCAGGGTGGGGTCCTGCTCGAGGGCGGCGTGGAGGGCGCGCTGCCCCGCCGCGACGCGGTCCCGGCTCGTCCGGCGGAGCGCCTCCGCCGCGTCCTCGAGGGCCCATGCCGGGAGCCGGGTCTCCTCGGGCTCCCAGGTCCGCACGGCGGCCACGGCGACGCGGCCGACGCGGGCGGCGTGGGCGTGGGCGTGGGCGGCGGCGGCGGCCTCGGCGAACACGGCATCGGCCCGCGCCACCCACCCGAGCGCGCGCGCGCGGCGGTCGGCGCCATCCAGCCAGGCTCGGAGGCGCGCGGCGATCGCGCTCGCCGTCGTGAGCGTTCGGCGCACATCGGCGTCGCCGAGCGCGGTGGGAACGAGCCACGCGTCGACCAGCGACAGCATGGCCGCTACGTCGCGCCCGCCCACCGGGCCGTCGGCGGGTGCCGCCGCCGTGGCCGACCAACCCACCACCCACACCTGCCCGCCCTCGCCGAGGACCAGCGCCTCCTCGCCGAAGCGCCCGTGGGGCACGCCCCGGGCGTGGGCGTGCGCGAGCGCCTCCGCGGCGCGGATCAGGGCGTCGGCGCGGGGCCGCTCCTCGCGCGTCGGGGCGGCCTCGGCCCAGCGCGCCCCCGTCACCGCGGCGCGGATCCGCGCGATCCGCCCGTCGGGGAGCACGCCCACCTCGTGGAGCGGCGGGATCGCCGGGTGCTGGAGCCGCGCCAGCGTGCGCGTCTCGGCGAGCCAGGCCGAGAGGTCCGCGCCCGCGACCTCAACGTCGACGCGCCCGCCGACGGTGGCGCGCTCACACTGCCAGCGCTCCGCGCGCGGAGGCGCGTCCACCAGTGCGAGCGGCGCCAGGAGCGCGTGCCAGCCGGCGTCGCGGGTCATGCGATGCTCCGCGCAAGGCGGAAACCGTGCCAGACCGAGCGCGCCTCCGCCGACTCCGGGCGGTGTGCCCCGAAGAGCCGGGACGCCGTCGGCACCCACGTCCCGGCCCCGCCGCGCATCGCGTAGGCGGGCCCGTCCGGGCCCCGATCTTCGACGAAGTCGACCGTGCCGCCCGTGAGCCCCCGCACCCCGAACGGCGACACGTCCGTCGCGAACGTGTCCACCGGCAGGTACCCCGGGGGGGCCGGGTAGCTGCCCTTCACGAACGCCCAGGCCGGATCCATGTGGTCGCCCATGGGGAAGTGGCGCCCGTCCGCGCCCCGCGCGGCGTGGGTCCACTCCGCGTAGGTCGGGAGCCGCCACGGGAGCCCCGTGCGCGTCGCGAGCCACGCTCCGAGGTCCGTCCCGTCGCGTGGGCGAACGAGCATGACCCCGCTGTCGGGGTCCCAGACATCCCCTGCGGGGTCGGGGCAGAGCACGAACCGATCCCCGTCGAGCGCGTAGCCGACGACCGGGCCGCCGTTGACCCTGCACGGGACGTGCGCCAGGGCCTCCTCGCGCCGACCGGTGGCCCAGAGGTCGTTCACGAACGCGAGGTACTCGCGGTTCGTCACCGGAAAGCGCCGCATCACGAAGGCCTCTGTCCAGCCCCGCAGCGCGGGCCACGCCGCCGCGGCGTCCGGACGCCGCTCCACGAACCACCCGGCCGGCACGTAGCAGTCGTCGGGGCCGAGCTCCCCGATCCGCGGCAGGCGCAGCGTCCGTGGGGCGGCCTCGCCGGGGGCGACCCGCGCCCAGCGCTCGCCGCGACGCAGGTGCACTGGGAGCCGCACGTCCGCGCATCCCGGCGCCCGCACGGTGAGCATCCAGCTCCCCATCGGCAGCGCCACGTCGCGGAGCGGCGTCGCCCCCAGCGTGCCCGCGGGCACCTCCACCAACCGGCGATGGCGCTCCTCGAACCGCGCGGCCCACACCTCCGCACCGGGCGGATCCGTCGTGAGCGTGAGCGTGCCGCCCCCGTCGAGCCCGGTCTCGAGGCGGGCCCGCGCGGGCCCGGTCGGCGCGAGGGCGGCCACCTGCTCGCGCAGCTCCTCCGCGATGGCCCCCGCCGCGTCGGTGTCGTAGTGGTCCTCGGCGGCGCGGAGCGCGACCAGGAGCCGGTCCGCGAGCGCCTCGCGTGCCTCCGGGAGGTCCGGCGCCTCGGCCAGCGCGCCGCGGAGCGCGCGCACCACCTCCTCTTCCAGCAGGGTCGCCCGCACGTCGACGTCCACCGCTTCGTTGTCGGCCTCCCAGTGGGCGGCGTTCACCTTGTCAGTCGCGCCGAGCGGATGGACGGCGTCGCGGGCCATCCAGGCGCGCCGTGCCTGGTCGGCCACCGCGCGAGCGGCCTCCGCGTCCGGCACCCGCTCGGCCGCCGCTGCGAGGGAAGCGCGGGCGTTGGCCACCCTCTGCGCGCCCGCCAGCCAGGCCTCGACGGCCTCCTCGAACCCGGCGGCCGTGGGCCGGTCATCCGGCTTCCGCGCCATCGCCCGCTCGCACAGCTCCACGAGCGCGTCGGGGACAGCCTCCCCGGCCACGTCCCGCACGGACGGCGGCGGCCCCGCGAGCACCTGGCGCGGATCACGCCCCCGGTACGGCGGGCGCCCGGCCAGCAGCGTGTAGAGCAGCGCGCCCAGGGCGTACACGTCGCTGTGGGGACCGACCGCCGCCGGGTCCCCGGCGGCCTGCTCCGGCGCCATGTACGCGGGCGTCCCGGTGATCGCGCCGAAGCGGGTGTGATCCTCCGGCGCGTGCTCGGCGGGCATCGCCGCGCTGTCCGTCCCCCCGTGGACCCCCACCGCGCCCGCCCGCGCGATCCCCCAGTCCACCACGCGCACCTCGCCCTCCTCGCCGAGCATCACGTTGCCCGGCTTCAGATCGCGGTGCAGGACACCCATCGTGTGCGCGTAGGCCACGCAGGCGCAGACACGTCCGAGCACCGTGATCCGCCCCGTCAACGAGGCGCTCCCTTCATTCAGCACCTCGCCGAGCGACCGGCCGCGCACCTCGTCCATCGTGAAGAAGGGCCGCCCGTCGGGCAGCTCGCCGAGGTCGTGTACCGGCACGATGCCCGGATGGCGCAACGCGGCCAGGAGGCGCGCCTCTCGGAGGAAACGCGCGCGCGTGGTCGGATCCGATGCCAGCCGCGTCGCGAGCACCTTCATCGCCACGCGTCGGTCGAGGAGCTGGTCCTGGACGCGGTGGACGACGGCCATTCCGCCGGTGCCCAGCACGCCGAGATCGAGGTAGCGGGGGGTGAGGACCGGGAGGTCGGTCCGGGAGCTACGGTCAGGCGCCGAGGTGTGCGGCGCGTCCGCGACGGTGGCGTCGAGGGGCCCGCGCGTCGAGGCGGCGGTTCTGTTTGGCACGCAGGGGCCTCGGGAGTCTGGCCACGGCGGCCGGGCGCGAGAGCATGCTCCGCGCGGGGGCAAAGGTAAAGGCGGGGAAGTCTCCGGGGCGCGGGCGGTGCCGCCCTCCGCTCGGGGAGGGCGGCGCCGTGGCACCGCGCCCCACGTTGGTCGCCCGGACGGCCCGCCCCGCGTCGGTCGCCCGACCGCCCCCCGTCGCCCCTCCACGCCCGATCGGGTACGCTCGCCGCCATGAAACAGCTCCGCGTCATCGTCGTGTTCGTGGTCCTCGCGAACATCGCGCTCGTGGCCTTCCTGCTTCTCCGCTCGCCCACCGGCGGCGAGGCGACCGGCCCCCGCTCCATTCGCGACGCGGTCAAGCCGCTGGTCTCCGACGCCGCGATGGACGACAGCGCCTACGATCTGAAGGGCCGCGCGGGCGAGCTGAACGTCATCTTCATCAGCATGGACGCGTTGCGGTACGACCGCACCGGCTTCGGCGGCAATCCCGACGGGCTCACACCCAACCTCGACCAGTTCGCCGAGGAGGCGGTCGTCTTCTCCAACGCCACGAGCGTGGCCCCGTGGACCCTGCCGTCGCACATGTCCATCTGGACCGGGCGGTGGCCCTCGGTGCACGGCGTCACCAACAAGCTCAAGATGCTCTCGGCCGACCAGATGGTGCCGACCTCGCTCTCGCCCGGCATCGAGACCTTCCCCGACCACCTCATCCGCAACAAGTTCACCGCGGCGGGGTTCACCGGCGGGGCCGGCGTGCAGGCCAGCTACGGGTTCGGCCGCGACTTCACCACCTACGTCGATGACAAGCCGTTCGCCGGGTACGAATACAGCGTCCCGCCGGCCCTCGATTGGCTCTCGAAGAACCTCGACAAGCAGTTCTTCCTGTTCCTCCACGGCTACGACTCGCACGGCCAGCACCCGCTGCTCGGCATCTCCCCGCGCGACGCGGTGCCCGACTACAAGGGCACGATGGACGGGTCGATCGAGGAGCAGGGCAAGCTCCGCGAGCAGGGCCTCGCCACGATCCAGGAGCCCGGCCAGACGCCCGATCTCTCCTCGGCGGTCAGCAAGGAGGACGTCGCCTTCCTCACCAAGGTGTACGACAAGAAGGTCAAGATGGCGGACGAGCGGCTCGGGTCGTTCCTCGCCCAGCTGCGCGTGATGGGGCTGCTCGACAAGTCGATCATCGTCATCTTCGCCGACCACGGCGACGAGTTCCTCGAGCACGGCTACCTCGACCACGGCGCCACCCTCTGCGAGCACCAGCTCCACGTGCCCGTGCTGATGCGGTTCCCCGGCTACGCCCGCCGCAACGACGTGTCCGCGCCGGTCCGCACCATCGACCTGTTCCCCACCGTGTTCGACGCCCTCGGCATCCCCGGGCCCGCCGGCGTGGACGGCCGGTCCATCCTCCCGATCCTGCGCGGCAAGCCCGACGACCGCGCCATCTTCGCCGAGACCGACTACCGCCTCTTCGTCCACCAACGCATGAAGCGGATGGGGGACAAGAAGCTCGTCCTCGATCTGGAAGACGGCGGCAAGCAGCTCTTCGACGTGTCCGCCGATCCCGACGAGCAGAGCGACATCAGCTCGTCCAGCGCCCGGGAAACCTACGAGATGGAGCAGGCGCTCCGCACGTGGATGGACGCGACGCGGACCAACCCGCAGGACTACCTCGGGGTGCGGCAGAAGCCGATCGAGATCTTCTGAGCGTAGGGTAGAGCTTCGATCACCGGAGCCCCGATGCCCTTCCGCCTCCTCGCCCTCCTCCCGCTCCTCCTCCTCGCGGCCTGCCCCGAGGCCCCCGAGGGGGACCCCGCGTTCTGCACGGACCTGATGGAGACCTCGTCCGGATGCATGGACGAGGGCAACCTCGCCGAGTGCGAGGACGCCAACGAGGAGTGCCCGGGGGAGGTGCTCGTCCTGGAGAGCTGTCCGCTCCAGTTCGCCTGTTCGTGACCCTCACCAAGTCCACCAACTGTTGACGCCCCGCGCGGTTCTCCGGTAGTGTGGCCGCGTTGCATCGTCCCCGCGGTGCGTCCGGAGCCCTTCGATGGCGTACACCCCCTCGCTCGACCCCGCGCTCTACACCACCGCGGGCGGCTCCGTCGACCAGAAGTACATGGACCAGATGGCGGGCCAGGATCGCACGCCCGTCGCGACAGATACGCGCTTGCCGCGGGTCACGTTGGTGGTCGGGCCCTCCCCGTTCTCCATGCCGCGCGGCTGGGAGTTCTTCCTCACCTCGCCCTACGAGGGCGTGTCCTACATCGCGACCGTGCTGCACAACGCCGGGTACCCCGTCCGCATCGTCGACGTGCGGTACGACCTCGATCCGCTTCGCTCCGCCTACGAGCAGGTGATCGACGGGACCGACGTGCTGGGCCTCGCCACCTACGAGGACTGCTACCCCTTCCTCGAGTCCCTCATCGCAAAGGTAAAGGAAGATCGCCCGAAGATGCCCGTCATCCTCGGCGGCTCCCTCGTCACGTCCGTGCCGCACGTGTTCATGCGCGAGACCAAGGCCGACGTGGCCGTCATCTCCGAGGGGGAGATCACCATCCTCGAGGTGATGGAGGCCTTCACCGCCGGTGCCTGGGCGCTGCGCCTGCCGGACATCAAGGGCATCTGGTACCGCGATCAGCTCGGCCAGGTGCACAAGAACCTGCCCCGCGGGCAGATGGCGAACCTCAACTCGCTCCCCAAGATGCGGCTCGACCTCTGGCCGCAGTCCAAGTCCCCGATGGGGCTCCAGCCGCAGATCATCGCGAGCTACTCGCGCGGCTGCAAGATGGACTGCTCGTTCTGCTACCGCACGACCCCGCAAGAGCGCGTGAAGTCGCCCGAGAAGCTCAACGAGGAGCTGGCCTTCTACAAGAAGACCTACAACACCGACTTCATCTTCTTCGTAGACCTGACGTTCACGGCCCACAAGAAGCAGACCCTCGAGTATTGCGAGGTCATCGGCCAGCACGACATCGGCTGGACCTGCCTGACCCGCAACGCCGACGTGGATCCCGAGCGGCTCACCGCGATGAAGAAGTCCGGCTGTGACATCGCGCTCTACGGCGTCGAGACGCTCACGCCCGACGCGCTCAAGGAGGCCCGCAAGGGCTCCACCGAGAACATCGTCATCCGCGCGATGAAGCAGAGCTGGGACGCCGGCGTGCGCTACGGCGGCCTCACCATCGTCGGCCTGCCCGGCGAGACCGAGGAGAGCCTCGACCACATGTGCAAGTGGGCTGAGGAGCACCGCCACATCACCCGCGTGAAGTACCTCTCCGCCATGCCCGGCACGACCGTGTACCAGCAGGGCCTGCAGGACGGGCACATCAAGTCGGAGACCGAGCACCTCAACTGGCTCGCGGTCGAGCAGGCGTTGGAGCGGGACGAGTTCCTCAACTACAACAACCTGCCCGACTCCGTGATGCGCCAGGCCTACAAGCGCATCTACGACAGCTACCAGCCCGGCCCGGTCATGGGGTTCAAGCACTACCCCGAGCACTTCGCCTACTTCGACCCCGACGCCACCCGCGACTGGCGCGCGGCCTACAGCTCCGCGGGCGCGCACCTCGTGCCCGGCACCGAGCAGTTCCAGGGTTTGCACCCGGCGAGCGAGGGCATCACGCTCACGAACGTCCGCGCGTCCGAGCACCTCGCGCAGGTGTGATGCGTCGGTGAGCGGTGGGGAGTGAGCGGGGCGCCCCGCCACGCGCGGACGCGTGGCGTCGGTCGTCCTTCGGGGTCGCGCTCACGCGCTCCGTTCGCGTCGCCCCGTCCGGGGCGGGCGGAACCGCCGGCGCGGCGCCGGCGCCCTTCGGATGACCTGGCGCGGCCGGTTCGTCGTGCACGGTCGCGCACGGGCCGCCAGCGGGGTACCGTTCCGCCCCCGAGGAACCGATGGAAGAACAGACCCCGCCTCCGAACCCCCTGGCCATCGCCTCCGTCATCCTCGGCGCCCTCTCGTGCCTGACGGCGTGTTTCTGTTGCTACGGCTTCCCGTTCAACCTGATCGGGCTCGTGCTGGGAGTCGTCGCCCTCACCCAGGTCAACGCGGATCCCACGCAGGGCGGCAAGAAGCTCGCCCAGATCGGGATCGGCCTGAGCGTGTTCAGCGTCGTGATGGTCATCGGCATGGTCGTGCTGAGCATGTTCCTGGGCGTCGGGTTCGGCCTGATGGGCGCGGTGCTCGACAACATGTAGGGAGCGGGGCGGGGGACGTCGCGTACGCCGATCCCCGTTCTGGCGTATCCTCGGCCGCGATGCCCGATCCCGTCCGCTCCGCCCCCGCCCATCCGCTCGCGCTCGCCGCCGCCGCGCTCATCCTGCTGAACGACTTCGGCCTCCGGGGGCACGCGCCCGGGTGGCTCACGGGCAAGTTGTCCGACGTCGGGTGGCTCGTGGTGGCGCCGGTCCTGATCGCGGCGCTCCTCGCGCGCATCGTTGGCCCGCGGCGCGCGAAGGCTGCCGCCATCGGCCTCGCCGGTGGCTTCTACATCGTGTTGCAGGTCTGGGCGCCGCTGGGCGCGTGGTTCCGGCCCGATCACGTGGCGGACCTCGAGGATCTGCTCGTGTTGCCCGCGCTCCTCGGTGCCCTGTACACGTGGCGTCCGGACGCGCGCCGCGCGTCGCCGCGCTGGGCCTCGCGGCTCGCGGTGCCCGGGCTCGCGGCCGTGCTCCTCGCCGACGACACCCACCTGGGCAACGCCGGCTCGGCCCCCTGCCGGGAGGACATGGAGTGGGATGCCGCCGAGCCTCTCCGCTTCCGATCGAACCCGGCGCGCGAAGCCCCGGTCGACACGGACGGCTTCGCGCGCGGCGTGCACCTCCGGGATGAGAGCGGTGCCGAGGTGCCGTTCGTGCTCGCCGCCTCCGGATCCACCGCGCTCCTCTGCGCACGCGACGGCCTGCGCGGCGACACCGACTACACCTGGCAGATCGGGCCCTGGACGGAGGAGCAGAGCAACGAGCGCCGGTTCCAGGACGGAGGGCTCCCGACCGTGCTCTTCCACACCCTCCCCGGCGACGGCCCGCCCGTCGCCGACGCGGCCGCTTGCGCCGCCCTCCAGACCGACTTCAGGGACGCCTACGAGGTGTGCAACGACCGGGACACCGGCGCCCGGAGCGGCTCGTGATCCTCCTGTGTGCCGCCCTGTTCTCCTCCGTCCTGCCTGCGCAGGAGCTCGTCGACGAGTCGGCGCTCCCCACGTTGCGCACGCCCCGGGAGGCCATGCCCCGCCACGGCACGGCCGCCTTCCGGGTCTCCATCCCCGCGGGCCCCCCGAGCGTCTCGACCCGACTGGCGTTCGTCCAGGACTTCGACGGCGCGTCCATCGTAGAGCTGACGCTCCGCGGCGGCTATGCGTGGCGGTCCTTCGGGTTGGCGGTCGAGGTGGCCGGCACCGCCGGCGTGAGCGACCAGTGGGCCGGAGCGGGGCTCGGCAACACCGTGATCGACGCCCGTGGCCTCTTCGGCGGCGCCGTGACGCACGCGATGGGCCTCCGAACCATCCTTCCCACGGGCGACCGCGGCGGCGGCCACGGCCCGGTCGGGTGGTGGGGCACCGTGCCGGACGCCACGGTCCCGATGACGAGCGTGTCGATGGTATACGAAGGTGCGTCCCCGCGGTTCGTCTGGCACGTCCGTATCGGGCTCCGCTGGTCCCCGTGGGGCTTCCAGTCCACGGATCAGCGCATCGACGCGGGCGTAGGCCTCGGGATGCTCCAGCCGCTCACCGAGCGGTGGAAGCTGGTGCTGGAGGGAGAGGTGATGAACAGCGAGAGCCCGATCCACGTCCGCGGCCTCGGGCGCCTGGATTTGGGTCACGGCTGGGAGGCCGACCTGGGGCTCGCTGTGCCCGTCGTCGCGTTCGTGCGAGACCCAACGCTCCAGGTCGTCGGACGGGTCGAGCGGAGCTGGTGACCTTCCGGGATCGGGAGCCCTTCAGCTCCAGTTGGCTCCGGTGCCGTTGGCCGCTGGGGCGGGGGCGCCCCCTCTGCGGCGTGTGTTTGCGTGCCGACCAGGATGTGGCATCCTGTCCGCCTTTCGAGGCTCCCATGACCCTGCTCGCCCTGCTTCTTGCCGCCTGCACCGCTGACGCGGACAAGGCCGACACCGCCGAGACCGACACGGATACCGACACCGACACGGACACCGACACGGACACCAACACCGACGGCCTCGCCCTCGAGGACATCGTCGGCGCCTGGACGACCGGGTGCTACAACTCGGGCGGCGGCTACTACTCGGTGAACCTGCTCGACATCTCCAGCGGCGAGGTGTCGTACCACTACACGCAGTACCCGGGCGACGCGACGTGTACGGTCGCGTCCGTGACCTCCGCGGAGACCCTCGACCGCTCCTGGACCCTCGGGTCCGAGCTCGCCATCGGCTACGCCCTCGACGAGGTGCGCGAGTCGGCGATCTTCACGCTCCACACCCAGGACATCGTCGACGCCTGGAACGCCGGCTCGGGCTGCGGGCCGTTCGCCGTGGGGGTCCCGGTCGACGTGTCGGGCACGACGTGCTGGGGCTTCTGGCAGCCCGAGGCGGGCGGCACCATCTACAACGTCGCCTCGCTCTCCGCCGACGGCGTCACCCTCGCCCTCGGCGAACCGGCGAGCGGCGACATGCGCACGGAGGCCACGCGGCCCACCGCGCTACAGGCGGTGACGTACCAGCGCCGGTAGGGCGCGGGGGGGGCGCGACGCGTGCGCGGAAGCGTACGCGCGTCACGACCCTGATTCAGTAGCAGGTGTTCGACGCCCCGTCACAAGTGAAGCTGGCACCGGTGCCATAGTTGTACCCGGTGTACACGCCGTAGACCGCGATGTCGTAAAGCCCGTTGTCGTCGGCGCCCTCGCCCCAGTCACACCCGATCGAGGTGAACGTGCCGTCGATGCGCGCGCCGCCGGTCCCGGCGGTCGCGTCCGACAGATTGCGGACCACGCCGCCGTCGCCGGTGCAGTCCATGACGAGCGTGCCGGCGCCCTGGTGGATCCCCGCGGTCGTGTTGGTGGGCTCCCAGGAGCGCGCCTCGTTGTCCGCGATCCACGTGTCGACGATGCTCGTGTCGTCGGACACGTAGATGGCGCCCCAGCCGCCGCCGTAGCTCCACTCGTCGTGGACCGAGTTGTTCGTCACCTCGCACCGCTCCAGGACGAGGGGCGCGTCGGCGTATACGGCCGCGCCGTAGCCTCGCCCGAGCGTCGTGCGGTTGCCGTCCAGCGTCGTGTCCGTCATCGTGAGGGAGCCCGAGGCGATGTACACCCCCGCGCCGGCGGCGTTCGCGAACGTCGGAAAGTTCCACGCTTCGTTCGACGAGATGTCACTGTCGGCGATCGTGGCGTCCACCGAGCCGAGGTAGAGCCCCCCGCCGTACTCGGCGGTGTTCCGGGTGACAGACGTTGCGCCCGCCCGGAGCGTCCCCACGGCATGGTACAGGCCCCCGCCGAGCGTACCCTCGTTCCCGACGATGGCGACGTTGTCGAGGACGAGATCCACGTCCGCACCGGAGCCGGCGTAGAGGGCGGAGGTGGTCGCGCCCGTCGCCGTGAGGTCGGTCAGCGTGACGCTCCCCGAGGTGTTGAACGTCACGACGCTACCGGCGGTGCCCGCGGAGAGGATGGAGGTCGCGCTACCGACCCCCGCGAGCGTGACGGGCTCGGCGTCCACGGTGAGGAGGACGTACCAGGTGCCCTCGCAGAAGGAGAGCTCCCCCGCGCTCGCGACGCTGTAGCTGACCGGAGCTCCCGCCGTGCCGGCTCCGAGCACCGCGGTCAGGTCCGTGACGGTGCCCGCGAGGTCGGTGAACACCACTCCGCCCGTGCCGTCGGCGGCGACCGCGCAGTCCATGTCGATTCCGTCGCACGGGTCGTCGACCGCGGACGGGTGGACTGCGGGGTCGGTGTCGTCGCAGTCCAAGGCGTCGGGGGAGCCGTCGCCGTCGCTGTCGGTGCGGGGCTCGATGTCCGTGTCGGCGCCCGAGTCCAAGCCGATGTCGGTGTCCGTGTCCGTGTCCGTGTCGGTGTCGGTGTCGGTGTCGGTGTCGGTGTCGGTGTCGGTGTCGGTGTCGGTGTCCGTGTCCGTGTCCGTGTCCGAGTCCGAGTCCGTATCGGTGTCCGCGTCCGCTTCGCTGTCCACGGGCGCAGCCGTGTCGCCGGCGTCTGTCGGGAAGCAGCCGCCGACGAGCGCGCCCAGGCCCGTGGTGAGGAGGGCGCGAAGAAGGGGAGCAGCCATTGGAAATACACCGGCGATTCGGCAGTATACATAGGCGGCTGCTTCAGGCGGCGGGCACGGCCGGGGTGCGCCCGTCAGCCGCAGTCGATGTCCTCGCCCCCGGCGCCACACGCCGCCTCGCAGCTCTCCGCCGCGGGCGCCTCGCACACCTCGGTCGACACGACGGCGCCGGCGCAGGTCTGCTCCTCGACGTCGCTCTTGTAGAGGTTCGGGTAGGTGGCGAACCGCTGCACGGCGCACTCGTCCGCGCCGTCGGTGTGGATCACGAGCACCTCGTGGGTCTCGCCGCCGTCGCCGTTCGCGGAGACGATCTCGAGGACGGCGGGGGAACATGCGACGAGCGCGTCGGCGAAACACTGGTTCGCGGCGGCGGAGGCTTCATCGTCGGCGTCGCACTCACGCAGATCCATGACGCCGCAATCCTCGGCGTCGACGATGTCGTGGGCGGTCTGGAAATCGAGGACGACCTCGTCGAGGGTGGGGGCGGTGACACAAGCGGCCAGGAGGATGAACGCGAGGGGAAACAGACGCACGGGGCGCTCCAGGTGTGCCATGGAGCAATGCAGGATGTGTGCCAGGGCTCGGGATGAACCCCCACGCCGCTACGGCGCATGCCCACGGAGCAGGCGCTCGACGAGGCGGTCGCGTACCTCTACGAGCGGCCCGGGATCGAGCCCGTAGGAGCGCGCGAGGGCCTCGACCGGGAGCTCGCCGAGCAGCCACGCGAGGGAAGGCGGGCTGAAGCCACCGTCCTTCTCGCCGGCCTGGGTGATGGCGAGATCCAGGTCGCCCCCGTCGTCGAGCAGGGCGCCCACGTCGACCAGATCGCGGATCGCGGACCGGCCGACGAGCGCGGTCAGCTTGTTGACGAGGATCTCGTGCTTCGAATCGACCAGGATGCCCGGCGCCACCTCCACGGCGGGAGCCCCAGGTAGCGCTCCACCCGGGGCCAGAGGGCCCGCATCCGCTCGGGGGAGGCGAGCGTGAGCGCATCGTCGGGCTTCGCCTACCGCATCGTGGTGCCGAGCCAGTAGGCGGCCACGTCGAGGTCGTCGCTCTCCAGGCGCTCGCGCAGCTCGGCCAGCGTCAGGTCGTTGTCCCAGAGGAAGGACGGGCGCCCCTGTGCGTCGCAGAGCTTCTCGACGGGGGTGGGGTTCAGGCGCATGGGCGTGGAAGATATCCGGCCCCGACCGCCGCACGGTCGCCGCCGCGCGGTGCCGACCGGATTTGATCGGGGACGGCGCTGCCCGCACGCTGTACGCTACGGCCCCGCTTTCCCCGCGAGACCATGAACGCGCCCAAGATCCCCGACGCGCCACCCTCCGCTCCGCACGCCAGCGCCGCGCCGCACGCCGGGCAGCACGCGCCGAACCCCGAGCTGCGCGACACGCGAACCCACGAGAACCTGCGCGCTGCCTTCGCCGTCGACGCGCAGGCCGTCCGCATGTGGGAGTACTTCGGCCGCATCGCCGAGATCGAGGGCTACCCCGACGTGGCGCGCACCTTCCGCGAGCTGGCGGAGTCGCAGGCGGTCAACGCGCACGGCCACCTCGACTTCCTCATGCGCGCCGGCGAGCCCCTCGTGGGCCTCCCGCTCGGTGAGACCGCGCAGAACGTGCGCGCCGCCGTGGCGGTGCAGCAGCACGACGCCGCCGACGTGCTCCCGGACATGGCCCGCACCGCGCGCGCCGAGGGCTTCATGGACATCGCGAGCTGGTTCGACACGATGGTGCGCTCGCGCAAGCACCACGAGGGCCGGCTCACCGCGGCGCTCGCGGGCCTCAAGGGGAGCGCCTCGTGACCCAACGATATGACGCCTCCTCCATCACCGTGCTCGAAGGCCTGGAGCCCGTCCGGCGCCGCCCCGCGATGTACATCGGCTCCACCGGCCCCGGCGGCGTGTTCAACCTCGTGGTCGAGGTGGTCCAGAACGCGGTCGACGAGGCGCTCGCGGGCCACTGCACCGCCATCGATGTGACCGTGCATGACGACGGATCGGTAGAGGTCGAGGACAACGGCCGCGGCATCCCCGTCGACGATCTTCCCAGCGGGCGCTCCGCCGCCGAGGTGGTGCTCACGACGCTGCACGCGGGCGGCAAGTTCGGCACCGGCGCCTACCACGCGGCCGGCGGCCTGCACGGCGTGGGCGTGTCCTGCGTCAACGCGCTCTCCGCATGGCTGGTCCTCTCGGTCGAGCGGGACGGCGGCGCCTGGCGGGCCCGCTTCGAGCGGGGCGAGGTCGTGGAGCCGCTCGTGCGCCTCGCGGCCCACTCCGAGGGCCACGGAACGCGCATCCACTTCGCGCCGGATCCCGTCATCTTCCCCGACTCCATCGTGCCCCACGAGCGGCTCTGCGCCTGGCTGCACGCACAGGCGTTCCTCAACGAGGGGCTCTCCATCCGCTACGAGAACCGGCTGGCCGGGGTCACCGAGTCGTGGGCCTACGCCTCGGGCGTGGCGGGCTTCGTCACCTGGCTCAACCGCGCGCGCGAGGCCGTGCACGCCGAGCCCGCGCACCTGCGTGGCGAAGGGAAGGGGATCCAGGTCGACGTCGCGTTGCAATGGACGCACGCCTACGCGGAGGACGTGCAGGCCTACGTGAACGGCGTGCACACGCCCCAGGGCGGCACCCACGTGGAGGGCCTGCGCGCCGCGCTCACCCAGTCCATCAACGCCCACGCCGCCAGCGCGCACCTGCTCGACGGCGCCGAGTCCATCGCCGGCTACGACCTGCGCGAGGGCCTCACCGCCGTGCTCTCCGTGCGCATGGCCGAGCCCGAGTTCGAGGGGCAGACCAAGGCCGTCCTGACCACGCCGGCGGCGACCGCGGTGGTGGAGCACGTGGTCGCGCAGGCGCTCTCGGCCTGGCTCTCCAGCCACCCCGCCGAGGCCGCCGCCATCGTCGGCCGCGCGGTCGAGGCCTCCCGTGCCCGCGCCGCCGCCCGTCGCGCCAGCGAGCGCGCTCGCTACCAGCGCGTCGATCTCGACTTCTCCCGCGACGTGTACCGCGAGCAGTTCGGCATCCGCTCGTCCAACTGGCACGCCTCGGCGCGCTGGATCACGGACGACGCGATCCTGTCGGAGCACGCCGCCCACTGCAAGGTCGCGCCCGACGCCAAGGTGCTCGACGTGTGCTGCGGCAGCGGGGTTGTCGGCAACGCGTTCCGCGGGAAGGTCGGCCACATCACGGGCCTCGACCTGACCCCGGAGATGGTGAAGCTCTCCCGCACGCGCCTGGACGAGGTCGTACAGGGAGACGTGTACAACATCCCGTTCCCCGAGGCCTCCTTCGATCTGGTGTGCAACCGCGAGGTGCTCCACCTGTTGCCGAACCCCGAGCGCCCGGTGTCCGAGGTGTTCCGGGTGCTCAAGCCGGGCGGCCAGTTCATCGTCGGCCAGTGGGTGCCCTTCTCCGAGGTCGACGCCGCCTGGATGTTCCGCATCGTGAAGAAGAAGCAGCCGCTCTTCTTCAACAACCTGATGGAGGCCGACCTGACCGCCCTCCTGACGAACGCGGGCTTCCAGGATCTGCAGGTGACCGAGGTGCTCCAGTGGGAGGACATCGACACCTGGATCGACACGTGGGAGACCTCGGTCATCCACCGCCACCAGATCCGCGACCTGTACCACCACGCGCCCGCCGAGGTCCGCGCCGTCCACCCCTTCGAGATCGCGCCCGACGGGCGGATCACCGATTGTTGGCGGTGGGTCGTGGTGTCGGGGTTCAAGCCGGCGGGGTAGCCATGGTCCTCGCGTTGTTGGCCGGCTGCGCCCTCCTCGAGACGGCGGTCGACGTCCCGCCGGTCGCCCGGCGCGACGAGGGGCCGGACGTCGTGTTCGTCGTGCTCGACACCCTGCGCGCCGACGCGCTGATGCAGTACGGCTACGGCGAGCTGACCAGCCCCAACCTGGGCGCGTTCGTCCGCCACGCCACCCGGTTCGAGGCCGCCTACGCGCCCGCCCCGTGGACCGTCCCGAGCACCACCACGATCCTGACGGGGGTGCACCCGCTCCGCCACGGCATGCGCCACCCCGGAGATGTCGTGCCGGCCGCGCTCGACACGCTCGCGGAGCGGCTGCGGGGCGCGGGATGGCGCACCGCCGCGTTCTCCCACAACATCAGCGTCGCGCCCAAGAACGGGTTCGACCAGGGCTTCGACAGCTTCACGACCTTCAGCGGCGACATCCTCGACTACCCCCACGCGGGCGAGATGACGGCCGGGGTGCGCGGTTGGCTGGACGCGAACCCGACGGGGCCCGCGTTCTTGTACCTCCAGCCGATGAACTGCCACGGCCCCTACAAGGTGCCGAAGGCGTCGAGGGAAACGCTGCTCGGGCGCGCGCCGCTCGGCGGCTTCCGGTACTACCAGGGCCCGATGCGGGACATCCTCAAGCGCGGCGATCTCGCGGCGCGCGCGCGGGTGGCCCCCATCGTCAAGCGGAGCTTGCGGGAGCAGTACGACACGTCGGTGCGGTACGCGACCGACGAGGTGGGCCGGCTGTTCGCCGAGCTCGAGGCGAAGGGGCGCTACGACAACGCGCTCATCGTGCTCACCGCGGACCACGGCGAGGAGTTGTTCGACCACGGCGGCTTCTCCCACGGCTACTCGCTGCACCGCGAGGTCCTGCACGTGCCGCTCTGGGTGAAGCTGCCCGGGCAGAAGCGGGCGACCGTCGTGTCGGAGCCGGTGAGCCTCGCGGACCTCGTCCCCACCGTACTCGACAGCCTCGCGCTCTCCCCGTCCGCAGACGGGCCGGCCGCCCCCCCGATGGACGGCCGCTCGCTCACGCCGCTCCTCCGCGGCGAGTCCCTCCCGGCCCGGCCGCTGCTGTTCGACATCGACTGGGGCCGCCGCGCCGTGGCCCAGGCGGTGCTGGACGGGAGCTGGAAGCTCATCCGCATCCAGACCAACTACGAGGGGCTGCGCGACGTGACGCGCCTCTACGACGTCGCCGCCGACCCGCTCGAGTCGACCGACCTCTCGGCCACCGAGCCCGCGCGGGTCACGACGCTGGGCGCCACGCTCGACCGCCTCGCCGCGTCCTACGCTGGCGGCGCCACCCCCGAGAACGTCCTCTCCGAGATGGACGCCGCGCAGCTCGAGGCGCTCGGGTACCTCGAGTAGCGCGCGTCCTCTACGGGTCGAGGCGGATGCCGACCTCGCGCGACTGGGCGCCGTAGATCGCGCCGCCCTCGCCGAAGCCCGCGTCGAGCGTGCCGGTACGCCGACGGTCCACCACCACCTTGGCGGCGCAGGACTGCGGGGTCTCCTCGTCGATCGGGCGCAGCGTGCCGGGCTCGATGGTCACCGTGCCGGGATCCCCCTCGACGGCCACGTAGTGATCGAAGATGCAGTCTCCGCTCACCGTGACCTGCATCGCGTCGTCCGTGCCGGCGTCTCCCCAGGTGACGACGAGCGGATCGGTGGCGCGCGCGAACACCGCGTTGGCGGTGGGGCCGGTGAGGGCGAAGGGGGCGGGGAGCGAGGTGGTGCTCTCGGGCGCTCCCGCGTCGACCGAGCGCGTGAAGGCGAACGAGAACGGCGTGTCCGCGGCGTCCCCGTCGAAGTCCGCGCCGTAGGTGTAGTAGTCGCCGAGGCTCATCACGAGCAGCGTCTCCGTGACGTCGCCGGAGGTGACGGTGAGCGCGTCGTCCCCCACGAGCTCGACGTACGTGGTCGACATTCCACCGCCGACCCGGAGCGTGGCCTGGGCCCGCGTCATGCCGGTGCCCCCGGCGGTCGCCGTGAGGTCGGCAAAGAGGCCGTCCGTCAGGGTGTTCTTCGACTCGACGGACGCGCAGGCGGCGAGGGGCAGCAGCAGGATGAGGGGGGTCAGGCGCATGGGATTCCTCCGTGTCGAGCCTATCGACATTCGTGGGACACGCGAGCGCTACCGCCTCGCAGACGAATTTGTCGTCCTCGCGCCGATCCGCTCGCGCTACGTTCGCCCCGGAGGTGGCCATCCGTCCGCGCGTCCTGTTCCTCTACACCGGGGGCACCCTCGGCATGCTCAAGCGTACGGTCGGCCCCACCGACGCAGCGAGCCCGTTCGGCATCCCGTTGGCGCCCTCCCACGTCGCGGAGGACGTGCTGGCCTACGTGCGCGGCCTGGAGGAGGAGGTCGACGTCGAGGGCGAGCTCCTCTGCAACCTCGACTCCTCCGACATGGGGCCGCCCCACTGGGCGCGCATCGGCGGGGCCATCGCGGCCCGCATCCACCGGTACGACGGGTTCGTGGTGCTCCACGGCACCGACACGATGGCGTGGACCGCCTGCGCGCTCTCCTACGCGCTACGCGGGCTGCCGAAGCCGGTGGTGCTCACGGGCTCCCAGCGCCCCATCGCGTTCGTCCGCACCGACGCCCGCGTGAACCTCGTCCACTCCGCGCTCTGCGCCACGATGGACGTGCCCGAGGTCGGCATCTACTTCGGCCGGTGGCTCTTCCGCGGCAACCGCGCCACCAAGACCAGCATCCAGGCCTACGACGCGTTCGAGAGCCCCGATCTGCCGCCGCTCGTGGAGATGGGCGTCGAGGTGCTCCACCGCACGCCGCCGCGCCGCCCCACCGGCCCCTTCGAGCCCCGCTTCGGGTTCGACGAGGAGGTCGTGGTGCTCGACATCGTCCCGGGCAGCGCGCCGCGTGCGCTCCAGGCCGCCGTCGCCGCGGGCGCCCGCGGGGTCGTGCTCCGGGGCTTCGGCGCCGGGAACGTGCCCCAGCGCGGGTGGCCGGACACCATCCGGGCCGCGGTTGCCTCGGGGGTGGCGGTCGCGCTCCACAGCCAATGCCTGCGCGGGACGGTCGACCTGTCGGCCTACGAGGGCGGCCGCGCCGCGTTGGACGCGGGGGCGCTCCCCACCGGCTCGATGACGGTCGAGGCCGCGACGGTCAAGCTGATGTTCCTCCTCGCGCAGGGCCTGGACGCCGCCGGCCTCCGCGCCGCCTACACGTCCGACCTCGCGGGCGAGGGCGCCGCCACCGGATCGTAGGGAGTGCGGTAGCGCTCGAGGCCGCCGACGATCGGCGCGCCTACGCTCTCCACGGAGGGGAACATGCGCATCGCCATCCTGCTCGTCCTGGGGGGCGCGGCCTTCGCGTCCGCGCTCGCGCTCGCCGAGCCCGCCGACACCGAGGCCGAGGCGCGCGCCCTCGTGGAGGAGCACCAGGTCTGCACCGAGGACGTCGGCTGCGAGCTGCAGAGCTTCGAGGCGCTGCTCGGCCCCGACACCTGCCTCGCGGCGTTCCAGTGCTCCGTCGCCTTGTCCGCGGACGCCGATCTGACCGCGTTCCAGCGCGCGGCGGAGCCGCTCATCGCGGAGCAGCGCGCGTCGGGGGCGTGCGCGATGGCGGCGTGTTCTCCGCCGTCGGAGCTGCGTGCGGCGTGTGTGTCCGGACGTTGCGAGCTCCTGCCGGCGCGGGCGAATCCCCAGGGGGCACCTCTCCCGATCCGGTGACGACGCGAGCACGACATTGACGTCGCTGTCGCGGGTGCCGGAGGCTGGGGCTACCGTGCGCCGCAAGAGGACCCCTCATGCGCGCTTCCCTTGCCCTTCTCGTACTGCTCGCCGCCTGCACCGGAACCGACGACAAGCCGACGGACACCGCCGGTGATTCGGATACGGACGGCGACACCGATCTGCCGACCGACGACACGGGCACCGCGGACCCGCATGCGCCCTCCAAGCCCGAGATCGTGATTGCGCCTGCCGCCCCTCCGGCGGGGGTCGGGTTTTCGGTAGTCATGGTCACGCCATCGGTGGATCCGGACGGGGATCTCGTGGCCTACCGCTACGCGTGGACCGAGAACGGCACCCTCCGCGCCGACCTGGTCGGCGAGGCCGTCGCCGGCACCGAGACCGCGGACGGGGAGAGCTGGGCGGTGACTGTCACCCCTACCGACGGCACGCTGGACGGCACCCCCGCCACGGCGACGGTCACCATCGGCGGCAACAGCGCGCCCTCGGCCTTCGGCGTCACCTTCTCCCCGGCCCTCCCGCTCGACGGCGAGGACTTCTCCATCGTGCTCGATCCGGCGCCGGTCGACCCCGACGGGGATCCGCTCACCGTGTCGGTCACCTGGTGGGAGGACGAGTCGCTCAACACGGTCCACACCGACAAGCTCACCATCGAGGGCCGCTACGTCAGCGGCGGCGAACAGTACCGCGCCATCGTGTCCGTGACCGACGGCTACCACGAGCCCGTCGTCGCGGAGGGCACGGTCACCGTGGCGAACAACCCGCCCGAGATCACCTCGGTGCGCGTGGAGCCGACCAACCCCGCCGACGCCCAGGACCTCGTCGTGACCGCGCGCGCCACCGACCCCGACGGGAGCGACGTGACGTTCGCCTACGCCTGGTATCGTGACGGCGTCGAGGCCACCGACGTGGGGAACACGGACACCGTGCCCGCCGCCGCCACGCAGGTCGACGAGACCTGGTACGTCGTCGTGACCGCCTCGGACGGCGGCGACGAGGTCAGCGCCACCTCCGACAGCGTCACCGTCATCCCGTTCGACGGGATGATCTACGCGCAGAGCTTCACCGCGCGCATCGCGCCGGGCGGGGCGACGGGGACGGGGACCTTCGCGTACGAGATGTTGACCCACGGCGAACGCATCGGGGACAACGAGTGCGCGCTGCAATGGGACGCGGCCTTGACCGAGGATGCCCGCGTGTGCCCCGGCTGCGAATACTCGTTCGACGTGGCGTTCACGTACGACGCGGCCGGATCGACGGCAGGGAGCGGCCGGGACTGCGAGTCGCTCGCGGATGACGCCGACGGCATCATGACCTACACGTCCCGTCGCACCTACTTCACGGTGAACCTCTACTCGACGGACTACTACGGCTCCGCGTACATGAGCATGAGCGGCACCGGCAGCTACACCTACGACGGCACGTACTCCTACGACTACAGCAACTACGGCATCACCCAGGAGACGGACACCGCGGGCTACACGACGTTCACCGCGTTCGAGACCATCCGGCGGTTCTACTACCGGTAACGAGCGTGTTCGGAGTGGAAGCTGGTAGCATCCACCCATGTTCGCACGGGTGACTTGGGTGATGCTTGGTTTGCCGGCGTGTGGGGGGCCTGGAAGCCCCCCCGCCGACCGGCCCTCCGACTCCGGCTCCCGCGACTCCGGCTCCGCCGACGATCCCGACGCCTGCGCGCTCGTCGCGCCCCCGGCATTGGACGCGGACACCTGGACCGCGGCGGGCCCGGTCCCCGCCAACGGATTCCTGACGCTCGCCAGCGACGGGGGGGCCCCGGTGTACGTCGGGTCCCACACCACCGGCCTCTGGGTGGCGGACGACACCCTGGCCTGGGACGCCGTCGTGGTCGACATCACCCACACCCTCGCCGAATTGGCGCTCCGGCCCGGCGATCCGTCGCACCTGTTCCGCTCGGCGGGCGGAAACCTGACACGCACGCGGGATGGCGGCGCCAGCTGGGACAAGCTCGCGCTCGGCCTCGTGGACGGTTCGGGCTCCGAGGACCCGGTCTGGGCGGTCGCGACGACCCCGTGGAGCCCGGATCGTGTGCTCGCCCTGCAGAAGAGCGGCGCGGCCACGCTCTCCACGGACGACGGGGACACGTTCGTGTCTCGCGGCTACGCGCCCATCCACGAGCCGCCGATGGCCGAGGACCCGTTCCAGACCTACGCCTGGCGCGTGCTCCCGGAGGCCGCGGAGGGCGGCCGCGTCGTGTTCGGCGACGGCTTCGGCGTGGCCGTCTCGGACGACGAGATGGGCGGCTGGCTCCGCACCCTCGACACCCCGCTGGGCGGCTACTCGCTGCTGCGCGATCCGCGCGACCCGCGGCACGTCATCGTCGGCGGGCCCGACGGGCTCTACGTCTCCACCGACGAGGGCTCCACGTGGTCCATCCAGGACATCGGCGGGGACGTGATCCTCGGCGCCTGGGCCCGCGACGGCTCGTGGCTGGCGCTCGTCGGCAACACGGAGGTGTACGTCTCGACCGACGCCGGCCATACCTTCGCCGCCCGGGCCCACGGCGTGCTCCACCCCTCCGCGATGGCGCTGCTCGACGACGGCCGGCTCCTGCTCACCCATCACAGCGGCCTCGTCGTGAGCGCCGACCGTGGCGCCACGTGGACGGACGCGGCCGCGGGCCTCGAGGACCGCGGGATGGCGGTGGTGGTGCCGCACCCGACGTGCGCGTCGCGCGTGTTCACCGGGAGCCGCTGCAGCGGCGGGCTGTCGCGCTCCGAGGACTACGGCGCCACCTGGTCGAACGTGTCCCACTACCTCCACTACGTCATGGGCCTGCACTTCGACCCCTCCGTGGAGAGCCGCGTGTGGGCCGTCTCGGATGACCGGCTGCTGGTGAGTGACGACGGCGGCGCCACGTGGGAGGAGCGGGTCCGGCGCTACCACTTCCACGGGTTCGTCCTGCACCCGGACAATCCCGACGTGCTCCTGCTCGGCAGCGTGGGCGGCGGCGAATGGGCTGACGCGTCCGCGCGGGTCTACCGCAGCGACGACGGCGGCGAGACCTGGGCCGACAGCTCGACGGGCCTGCCCGACACGGACGCCTCCGCGCACGTGCTACTGCGGTGGCCGGGCGCGCCGGACGTGGTGCTGCTCGGCACCTACAAGGGCGGCGGCGTGTCCCATGCCACCGGCGTGGGCGTCGGGCTGTTCCGCTCCACGGACGGCGGCGCCAGCTGGGCGCAGGCGGAGTTGGATGTCACCAACGTGGCGGGCCTCGTGGCGACGCCGGACGCCGTTTACGCCGCCACGGGCGCGGGGATCTGGCGCTCGGACGACCTCGGGGTGACCTGGGCGCAGATGGCCGGGCCCACGGGCGCCGTGCTGACCCTCGCCCTCCATGACGACGTGGGGCTGGCCCTCGGCGAGGACGGCACGGTGTGGAAGAGCGGCGACGGCGGAGCGACGTGGGTGGAGCACGACACCGGCGTCGCGAAGAACCCCACCACCTCGCTCGCCCAGGCCGCGATCTCGGCGGACGGCGCGGTGGGGTACATCACGGTGTTCGACCACGGGGTGTGGCGCATCGGCTTGTGAGGCCGGTGGCTTGCCCGAGTTGTCACGCCCAGGGTTGCTACGCGCGCGAGAGGATCCCGGTCAGGCAACCCAACGCGCCAGCGGCCTTGACGTACTCGGACACCTCGACGGGGTGGCACTCGACGCCGTGGGCCTCGTAGCGTGCCATGGTGCGCGGGCAGCGCGCGGGCATCACGATACGGCCGGGTGCCAATGTCACGAAATTCATCGCGCGGAGGTCCTCGGTCTCGGTGTCGCTCCCAAGCTCGATGAGCTCGATGGCACCGCCGGACGAGGTGCGCAGGGCGTCGCGGAGGGAAGGGGTCACGTGCGCGGACAACACGGCGGCGAGATCGGGCCGGATGAGGTTGACCACGCCCAGCAGGTGCTGCACGCCCGCGCCCACCTCGACCGGGACCACGCGCACACCCATGTCGGCGAGCACGGGCGTGATCTGGCGCACCGCGGCGTCGTTCGTGCGCTTGCCGACGCCGATGAGCACGGTCTGCTCGTCGAGCCACATCGCGTCGGCGCCCTCGAACAGCGCCTCGCCGCGCGGGGTGAGCAGGATGGGCACCCCAAGCGACGCGAGCGCCTCGGCGGTGCCACGCTCCTCGCCGGCACGCTGGCGGGCGGCCATGCGCGCGAGGATGGCGCCCTCGGGCGTCATGAAGAACAGATCACATTGGAACAGGTGGTTCGGCTTGGGAGCGGCGGGCCGGAACAGGTGAGGTGTAACCCCCTGCGAACGGTAGAACGTCGCGAGCGCCTCGGTCTGCGCGCGGAGCGTGGGCAGGTGGGGGCGATCCAACATCAACCACGCGTCCGGATCCTCGGGGTACTCCTGCTCCTCGCCGGGGAGGGCCAGCAGCACGTCCCGCAGCGGGGCTACGTGGGAGCGCACCGCGTAGGGAGCCCACACCGTGCCGATCTCCGCGGCATGGGTCGCCGCGCGGGGCTCCCAGCCGGGGCCGCCGAGGGTGGAGGGGAGGGCGTCAGGTCCAGGTTGCGGGGTCGGGTGCATAACCAAGTCGCTCCATGAGCTCGCGCGAGGTGGGATCGGACAGGACGGGGGAGAGCAGGTCGGCCCGCTTGAACCAACGTCGGCGCCGCGGCGCCTCGGTCGCCATGACGGCCGGGAGCGCGCCGGCGAGCACGGTGGCGAGCGGCTCGTCCATCGTGATGCCGAGCCAGCGGGTGAGCGCCCCGAACAGGTCTTCCCGGCGCTCGCGCGTCCCGACGACATCCTCGAAGCGGAGGCGCAACACGTGGTCACGACGCGCCGAGTCCGCCTCGGCCCAATCGAGCAGGGCCCGGTGGGCGGAGCGCCACTGGAACGCGCACACCTCTTCGAGGCCGCGGTGGGTCCAGGCCTCCCACTCGGGCGGCAGATCGAACTTCCACCACCGCGCGCCCCACGCGGGGAAGGTGTCGGTGTAGCCGCCGATTTGGAGCGGCACGGAGACGGCGTGGGAGTAGAAGCCGGGGAACCGCCACCCGTCGTAGAGCCCGTTCACGCTCGCGGCGACGTTGCGGGTGAGGTGGAGGAGCTTGATCTCGGCGTTGGGGAACAGCGCCTGGAGGAAGGGGAGGCGGTAGGCGTTGCTCGGCGTCTTCACGACGACGGGGCGAGTGGCGAGGGCCTCGACGGACGCGCGCCGCCACGGCACGATCGGCACGAACGGCGGCTCCTCGACGAGCAACGGGGACGGCGGGCCGGCGGGGAGGGGCGCGCCGGGGTCGCAGCGCTCGACCAGCGCGCGGGACAGGTCGTAGTAGTGGGCGTTGATCGACGGGTACACGCGGCGCATCCGCGCCAGGAACAACGCGTGGAACAACGAGGCGTCGGGGAAGCCGCCGAGGGGCCACCCGTGCTGATCGTGGAGCTCCGCGAGCGTGGCGGTGGCGGCGGCGCGCACCTCGGGCAGGGCGACCGGCACGGTGGGCCACTGCATCGTGAGCCGCACCGCGAGGTCGACCACGAAGCGGGCCACGCTCTCGGCGTCGGGGAGCACGTCGAGGGCGGTGCCGCAGTCGAACGCGAGGTCGGCGGAGAGCGCGTCCAGATCGGGCCCGCTCGGCGCGTGGCGGGCCTCGAGCGCGTCGGAGCCGGCGCCGCTCTCGGGCCAGGCGAGGCCGGCGAGCACGAAGAAGGGGTTCACCTCGGCCCGGAAGTGGAGCAGCTGCGGGGTCCGCCGGAGGATCTCCGCGAAGATGCTCGAGCCGCCCCGCGAGCTCGATCCGATGACCACGACGGTGCGGACGCGCTCGCGGAAGCGGTCGGCGCCGCCGTCGTAGCCGGGCTCGCTCCGCAGGGCGTGGAGGCGGGCGCGGACATCGGCGAGGAGGGACGCGGGCTCAGCCGACATGGGCGCCCGCGAAGGACGCGATCCGCAGGCGCCCCCGGAGCCCCGCCAACGTCCACGCGCGTGCCCAGCGCCGCCACACGTTCTTGTCCTTCCGGAGCGAGCGCAGCTCGATGCGCACGGTCTGGAGCGCCTCCGCGAGCCAGTATCCGCCGCGCTCGCCGGGCCCGATGCGCACGGCGGCGAGCTCCGCTGGCGTCGCGACGGGGGTGTACCCGAGACGCGCCATCTCGACGCTCGCCACGTGCTCCACGACCAGGCGCTCGCGCGGGGTGAGGCCGGTGCGCCATTGCTCCACGGAGGCCTTGGACACGGGCCGCCCGGTGTTGCCCCACGACTCGGAGAGGCTGGCGGACTTGCGCGCCTCGTCCGTCTCGAAGAAGCGGAGCATGGCGGGCTCGAAGTCCTCGCCGAGGAACGCGCAGATCTCCCGCACGGAGGCCTCGGGCTCGGCCACCAGCCGCTCGTAGTGGAGCAGGCGCATCGTGTCCGCCGGCAGCTCGTCGAGCCAGCGGAGGCCCACCGCCTGCTGATCGCGCCAGAGCTGCGCGGTGTAGTAGGGGTGGAACGTGCTGAAGACCGACTTGCGGGACGACACCGCCACGTCCCGCGGGTCCCGCACCAGGAACAGCAGGCGGGCCCCGGGAAACCGCGCGCGGATCTCCGGGATGTGGTCGACCATGAACGTGCTCTTGCAACCCCAGCGCGCCTTGCCGGTGTGCGCCCGGTACAGCTCCTGGAGCGCCACGTACACACCGAAGGTGGAGCGCGTCGGCGCAGTGCGCGCCACGACCGCGGGGTCGACCGGCACGTCCCACTGGTAGATGTGGGTGTCGAGCAGGCGCAGGATGTCGTCGACGAGGCGGCGGAACGCGGGATCCTTCGTCAGGTCGCCGTAGAGGGGCTCGAGCGGCGCGAAGTAACGGACCACGTGGGGCGGATGCGGCACCGCGATGCGGGAGTGGCTGTTGAGGATCAGCCGGAGCAGGTTCGACCCCGAGCGCTCGGTCCCGAGAATGAAGAGGGGGTCGTTCGCCATGTGCCCGCCCGCTCTATTGCCCGGCCCGGCGCTCGGCTACGCTTCGCGCCATGGACATCGCCACGCAAACGGATCGGGCCGCCGAGCGCCTCACCGCCGCCCTCGTCGCGTCCGGGCTGAACCTCTCCGGGGTGGCGTCCGCCGCCGCGTGGGACGCCCGGATGCCGCCCGCCCGCCGTACGGACGCGCTCCTGCCCGGCGCCCGCTCGATCCTCGTGTTCGGGAACGGCGGGGGCGCCCTCTGGGACGCGCTGCTGGCCGATCTGCGCCGCGACCCCCGCGGCCTCACGGAGGAGGAGCACCCCGTCGACGCGTTCGTGCGCCGCGCGGTCGCCGCCGCGGACCCGCTGCTCGGCACCGTGCGCCGGCGCTGGTTCTGGGCCTCGGCCGAGGCCGATCTTCACATCGACTTCCGGGTCCTCGCCGGGATGGCAGGCATGGGCGTGCAGAGCCGTCTCGGGCTGCTCATCGACCCGACGTGGGGCACCTGGATCGGCCTGCGTGCCGCCTGTTTCCTGGAGGCCGACCTCCCTGAGAGCGCGCCCGCGTCGGTCGATCCGTGCGACGGCTGCCCCGCGCCGTGCGTGTCCGCGTGTGTCGGCGCCGCGTTCCCCAAGGGCACCTGGGACGTGGACGCATGCTCGCGTTTCCACCGCGAGGACGATCTCTGCCAGCGGACCTGCGCGTCGCGACTGGCGTGCCCGGTCGGCGTGGAGCGCCGCTACACCCCCGAACATTACGGCTACCACACGCACCGGGTGAGCGGCCGCGCGTGGCTCCGCGAGCACCTCGGGCTCGCGCCGGGCGCGGACCGCTTCGAGGGGATCGGCCCCCACTGGGGAGACTGGCGGGCGCGGGTGGACGTGAAGGGCGCATGAGCCCGCGGCGGTCGGCGGAGGCGGTCGTCCTCGGGGTGGGCCTCGCCGTGGGGCTGGGCCTCCTCGGCTTCGGCGTGTGGCGGATCGCGGACGGCACGGATGTGTCGACAGTCGCCCCTGTTTCATCCTCCGCGGCCACGCCGAGCGCCCCCGTCCGCGCCGGCGCGCTCGTCTGGACCGATCCCGCAGCCCCCACCGATGCGCCCGGTGGCGAGGCCGTGGCGGGCGCGGTGTGCCCCGGCTGCGACATCGTGCTGATCACGGTCTGCTCGCTCCGCCAGGACCACGTGGGCGCCTACGGCGTGCACCCCGGTCTCACGCCGCGCATCGACGCGCTCGCGGCCGGCGGCGCCCGCTTCACCCGTGCGTACGCGGCGTCGAACTTCACGCTGGCGGGGTTGAGCGCGATCCTGACCGGCCGCTTCGGCAGCACGACCGGGGTGACCGGCTGGGACAAGGGCCTCGTGGCGGACGTGCCGACGTTGCCCGAGGCGCTTGGGCACTACGGCTACACCACCGCCGCCTTCACGATCGACGCGCCCTCCGGCTTTCGCCCGGACTACGGCTTGAACCGCGGGTTCTCGCGCATGGAGATCATCCCGGCGCCCCGTGACACCCCCGACGGCCGCATGACCAGCGGCCCCATCGGGGACGGCGGCGCCTCGGCCCTGCCCGTGCGGACGTGGCTCGCGGCCCAACCAGCGGACGCGCCCGTGTTCGCGATGTTCCACACGCGCACGGCCCATTTCCCGTTCGTGCTCGCCCCGCCCGAGCCGGGCACCGACCCCACCGGCGTGCTCCAGGGCCTGTGGGACGCCGGGAACGTCGGGAGCGCCAAGGCGCCGCAGGCCATGCCCGGCGCGGCGGGCGGCACCGCGCAGCGCGGCGTCGTGGCGTTGGCGGGGCCGGATCCGCTCCAGGTCCTCATGGACGCCGCGGGGTCGGCGGGGGACGCGGCGTGGCGGCAGGCCTATGCCGACGCTGTCGCGCGCATGGACCTCGACGTGGGCGTGGTCCTCGACGCCGTGGCCGCGCGCGGGCGCCCCACGATCGTGGCGCTCGTGGCCGATCACGGCGAGTCGTTGAACGACCACGGTGAGCTGCTCCACGGCGACGCGTACTGGGACTCGGTCGTGCGCGTCCCGCTGCTCCTCTCCGTGCCCGGGGCGCCACCCACGGTCGAGGACGCGCTCGTCAGCCATGTCGACCTCGCGCCCACCCTGCTCGAGCTCGTGGGCGCCGTGCCCCCCGCCGGCATCGACGGCACCTCGCTCGTCCCGCTCCTCGCCGGCCGCGCCGACGCCGTGCGTGGCACCACGCTCGTCGAAGGTGGCGTCGCGTGGCGCGACAGCACGGTGCCCCGCGGCGCGGTGATCGCCCCGCCCTGGGCGATGTTGCGCCAGGACCGCGGCTGTGACACCCGGGGCCTCGCGCGCGCCCCCGGCCAACCCGCCACGTGCCTCTACGACCTGGACGCCGACGTCCCCCAGGCGGCCAACCTTGCTGGCGCGCATCCCGACGTGATCGTCGATCTGCTCGCCCGGTGGGACGGCTTCCGCGCCGCCCGCGCCGGCGAGGCGACCCAGCTCGTGCTCGATCCCGCCTACGTCGAGGCGCTCCACCGGACCGGGTACGACTTCCGCGTCGGCGGCACGGGCGCGGCCTCCGAATGAACCGCCGCCTCGCCCTCGGCCCCCTCTCGCGCGCGTCGGTCGGCGCGGTCGCGGGCGCCCTGCTCGGCGGCTGGCTGGGCCTGCACCACGGCGCCGCGTTCGTGGTGCCCGACCCGCTCGACCCGACGCGGTGGAGCGTGCTGGTGCCGGGCCTCGATGAGAACGTGGTGTCCCAGCGCGGCCGCGGTACGCAGGTCGTCGGCGGCGCGATCGTGCTCACGCCCCACGTGTTCCACCGCTCCGACGTGGTGCTCCCGCGGGACGCGCGGCCGATCGCGGCGCTCTCGGTGGAGCTGGCGCCGGACAGCGGGCAGCTCGACGTGCGCCTCCGTTCGCCGGGGAAGATCGTCGAGGTGCAGATCCGCCCCGACGCGTGGCGGAGCGTGCCCGGCGCGTGGACGCCGCACGATGGCCCGGTCGATGTGCGCATCGCGGACGGCGAGGCGCGCATCGGCGGGGTGCGCGCGGGGTTGTCCGGGCCGGCCTCCGTGGAGCTCGTCGCGGCGCGCGAGCGGGTGCGCATCCGCGGGGTCACGCTCGTCGATGAGGCCGGCGAGGCCTTCCTCGTGGAGGATCCGGGCGCCGCGTGGGAGGGCCGCGCGCCGGTCGGGTGGGGCGTGATCCTCGGGGCGCTCGCGGGGGCCGGGCTCGCGGCGGCGGGGGGGATGGGCGGGCTCCTGGTCCTCGCCTTCCCGGTGGCGGTGGCGCTCACGCCTCCCGGCACCTGGCTCGCGCTGGTCGAGCGCCTGTACCTCGTCCGGACGACCCCCTGGGCGCTCGCACAGGTGGTCCTGGCCGTCGCGTTCGTGCCGATGCTCGTGCGGCTCCTCGCGCGGTCGGGCCTCGCGGTGCCGGCGGAGCGGGACCACGAGCGGGATCCCCGCGTGCTCTTCGCCTGGGTCGGCGTCGCCGCCCTCGCCGCGGCGTTCGCGGGGCGGGTCGCCGGCGGGCCCGGCTGGATGTTCGCCCCGATCGGGCTCGGGCTCCTCCTCGCCCCGCTCGCCTTCGCGCGCGCCGCCCGCGTCGACGCGATGGGGGTGTTGGTGCGGGACGTGCCGGCCGCGCTCGCCGTTGGGATGTTCGGCTGGGGGGTCGGCCTGCTCGGCGTGGCCGCGTGGCGGATGGGCCTGCTCGTCGCGGGGGCCGGGGTGCTGCTCCGGCGCGCCCCTCGGGTGGCCGCGGACGCGGTGTTCCTCCTCGCGCTCGCGCTCGTGCCCGCGGCCGAGCTCGCCGCCCGGAGCACCTGGCTCGACACCGCGTGGGACGCCGCGCGCCTGGACGGCGACCAGTCGTGGACCAGCCCCGCACCGTTCTGGGACGGCGAGTGTGGCCCGGCGCCCCGCGCGACCGTGACGTTCGCCGGCGGCTCGTCCACGGGCGGCGCCTACCAGTTCCACGACGATCCGGCGGCCTTCTACCCCTCCCGCGTCCACGCGCGGCTGTGCGCGGAGGGCCGGGGGATCCGCACCACCAACCACGGCTACGGGGGGCGCGACAGCTTCACCGTCTCCCGCTCGCTCCCCACGATCCTCGCCGCCCATCGGCCCGCCGTCGTGGTGGCGTACCTCGGCGTGAACGATCTCCTCACCCAGGAGAGCCCGTTGACCCGCGCGCAGCGGGAGGCGATCGAGGCGGGGCGGAGCGCCGCCACCCGCGGGCTCGCGGCGATCGGGGCCCGATCGCGCCTGCTCACCGGCGTGGCGCTCCTGGCCCGCCCGCCCCTCGATCCCGACGCCGCCGTCGTCTCCGACGTGCCGCTCGCGGACGCGGAGGCCAACCTCCGCCGGATGGCGGCCGGCACGCTCGCCGCGGGCACCTGGCTCGTCCTGCTGCCCGAATACACCGACCCGGAGACCCGCGGCCGCGTCAGCGCGTACGCGAACATGGAGGCCCGCCTCGCCGCGGAGCTCCCCGGGATCGTGTTCCTCGACACCTTCGCCGCGCTCGCCCCGTTCGTGCCCGAGGGCCTCCTGGTCGACCGCAACCACCTGTCCCGTACGGGGAGCGAGCGCCTCGGAGAGGTGCTCGCGCCGATCCTCGTCGGGCTGCTGGACGCCGGACCCCCGCCGCGCGCGGTATCCTCGGCGTCGCCATGACCGAACCGTCGTACACCCCCGGCCCCCTGGAGCGGCTCCTGCTGCGGCTCGGGACGGCCGGCGAGCTCCTGGCCCTGCTCTGGCGCGGCGGAAGGTGGTGGATGATGCCTGTGGTCGTGATCCTGCTGGGCGCCGCGGGGCTCCTGTTGTTCCTGCAGAGCGTCCACTACGTGGCGCCGTTCGTCTACATGGTCTTCTGACGGACGCGTCCGAGAGCAGCTTCGGAGAATCCCCTCTGACGCGCGCTCGTCACAGAGGCTGGACGAATTCTTAACATTCACTGTCATCCGGCATGGACACGGCCGCGGGCCTCGTCGTACCCTCGGGCTACCCCCTTTTGGAGCCCGCAATGCGCCTTCCCCTCTCGCCTCTCCTGATGGTCCTCGCGCTCACCGGGTGCTCCACCCACGCCTCGAACGACCAGGCGGGCACCGACGAGGCCGCTCCGGCGCCCACCGGCACCAGCCTCCTCACCGAGGTCCGGTCGCGCGTCGTGCCCCAGGGCGCCAACCTCGGCCCCATGCAGCAGTGCAACCTCGACGAGGAGCGCTTCCAGACCGTCGAGCGCGCCGTGCTCCACCCCCTGCGGGACGCCTGGAAGGCCCAGGACGCCGCCAAGATCGCGGCCCTCGGCACCCCGGGCCTCGAGGTCTCCGGCGTCCCCGCAGCGCTCGGCGCGCCCTCGTCCACGGGCGCCGGCATCGAGCAGACCACCTGGGCCGTGGCGCCGGGCAAGGCCGATCTCGCCGGGTATCTCGCGCAGTTCTCGTCCCTCGAGTCCGTGCAGCTCGACACCTGGCAGGTGCGCGCCGGCGAGCGCCAGAAGGACGGCGGCTACAAGGACGCCGAGCTGACCGTCGGGTTCGACGCGCGCGGCCTCGACAAGAGCGGCTGGCGCCGCAACGACCGCGGCACGATGCAGGTCAAGGCCGTCAACAAGGACGGCAAGGGCTGGAAGCTGGCCCGCGTCGCGATCACCCAGGGTGACACCGTGCGCGCGGAGAAGGCTGCCTTCACCGAGGTCACCGCGTCCTCCGGGCTCGACAAGGTCACGACCTACCAGCGCGTCGAGGCCATGCGCCGCGGGGGCTACGCCATCGCCATGGGCGACTACGACAAGGACGGCAACCAGGACATGTACGTCGGGACGTGGGGCCCCGGTACGCTCCTGCGTGGCGACGGGAAGGGCGGATGGTCCCCGGTCGCGAACGCCGGCCTCAAGGGCGAGTCCCTCGTGAAGACCTCGATCTTCGCCGACATGGACAACGACGGCTGGCAGGACCTGCTCCTCGTCCGCTTCACCCCGGACGGCAGCGAGGACCTCGTCTACTACAAGAACGACAAGGGCACCTTCGCCGACGCCGGGCGCGTGTTCACGGGCCGCGTCCCCGCTGGGCACGCCATGCCCGCCGCGGTGGCCGACTTCAACAAGGACGGCTTCCTCGACTTCTACGTCGGCTACCCCGGCGCGAAGGACTTCACGGTCATCGAGGGCGTGACCCAGGACCGCGCGGTCCAGGGGATGCTCCTGAACGACGGCAAGGGCGGCTTCTCCGACGTGACGAAGGCCACGTTCACCGGCGCCCAGCCGAGCACGCTCTTCGCGCACTCCGTCATGGCGGTCGACTACGACACCGACGGGGACAGCGATCTGGTCGTCATCGACGACCGCGGCGGCCTCTCGCCCGTGTACCAGAACCAGGGCGACGGCACGTTCACCCAGGTCGCCAAGGACATCGGCGTCGGGAACGAGGGCTTCGGCATGGGCATCGCCGCCGGGGATATCGACGCGGATGGGGACGAGGACTTCGTCATGACCAACGTCGACTTCGTGGCCGGCCACCGCGTCGCGGACTCGTGCAAGCTCAACTGGAACACGACCCTCGCCGCCCAGCCCACCCGGGGCCTGCGCGCGTTCGAGAACCAGGGCAACGGCACCTTCACCGAGATCACCGAGACCGCCGGCCTCTCCTGGGCCGGCGAGGGCCTCGCGGGCGCCGAGTTCATCGACTACGACAACGACGGCGCGCTCGATCTGTACGTGGCCGCGGGCCTCTGGTCCGGCACCACCCCCGACCAGGACCTCTCCAGCCTGTTCGTCCGCGCCTACGCCGACCGCGTCAAGTGGGGCGAGTCCGCCGCGCTCCTGTCCTACCAGCCGGAGAACGACGTCGAGCTGAAGGACTGGTACCAGCAGCAGACCGAGGCGCCCGCCGCGCACCGCATGGAGTCGCAGTCCTCGTTCATGAAGGTCCTCCAGACCTACCAGGGTGACCTCCAGAACCCGGGTACGGGCGCCGGCGAGCGGCCCTCCATGGCCGGCTTCGAGCACAACCGCCTGTTCCGCAACGACGGCAGCGGCCGCTTCGTCGAGGTGGGCTACGTCACCGGCGTGGACAGCCTCGCGGACGGGTACGTCATCGCCCGCACCGACTACGACCACGACGGCCGCATGGACCTCGTCCTCCGCAACGGGGACCCCGGCACCAGCGAGAACCTGTTCGCCCCCGTGCAGGTGTTCCACAACGACACGCCCAACACCAACAGCCTGATGGTGTCGCTCGAGGGCTCCGACTCCAACCGCGACGGCGTGGGCGCCCACGTGTCGATCACCGTGGGCGAGTCGGTCCTCACCCAGCAGCTCATCGGCAACAACGGCACGGCGCAGTCGGAAAAGGTCCTCCACTTCGGCCTCGCCGCGAACACCAAGGTCGACCGCGTGGTCGTGCGTTGGCCCTCGGGCCGCACGCAGGAGCTCACGGGCGTGGCGGCAGGGCGCCTGCTGATCCGCGAGGCGGACGCCAAGGACACGGCGAGCGCGGGTCGGTAGTCCCGGAGACCGGACAAGCAGGAAGGCAGGAAGGAAGGGACGAAGGCAGAGCTCGGATCGGAGTTCTTTCTCCTCACTCCTGCTTTCCTTTATTCCTGCTTTCCTGATTCTTCCGGAGTCCGGAGCCCGGACAAGCAGGAAGGCAGGAAGCAAGGCAGGAAAGCAGGAAAGAGGGCAGGAAGGAAGGGGGGCTCGGATCGGAGTTCTTTCTCCTCATTCCTGCTTTCCTTTATTCCTGCTTTCCTGATTCTTCCGGAGTCCGGAGCCGGACAGGCAGGAACGCAGGAAGCAAGGCAGGAAAGCAGGAAAGAGGGCAGGAAGGCAGAGCTCGGATCGGGGTTTCTTCTCTTCACTCCTGCTTTCCTTGATTCCTGCTTTCCTGCTCTCTTGATTCTTCGGAGACCGGAGTGCCGGGTACACTGTGGGTCGACAGAGGACGCGGTGAACACACGGCTCGCGGTAGACCTGGTGAAGGGGATGCTCCTCGCGCCGCTCCGCAAGGTCGTGCCGCGCGGGGTCCGCGAGGCGGTCGTCCAGACGGCGGCGAAGGTCGTCTCTGTGGCTCACAAGACCAACCCCAGCGGCAACAACATGTCGCAGCGGTAGCGGCATGATGCGCTCGGGCCATGCCCTCCAGCCGCTCCTGCGGACCGCACCCGAGACCGAGCCGGCGTCGCAAGGCGATCGCGTGCGGTACCTCGGCACCGCGGGTTTTGTGCTCACCGGCGCCGGGCGCACCTTCGTGCTCGACCCGTACCTCTCGCGGCCCGGCCTGCTCACGTCGCTGTTCGGCCGCCTGGAGCCCGACGCCGCGCTGATCGCCCGCGAGATCCCCCACGCGGACGACGTGCTGGTGGGGCACGCCCACCACGATCACGCGCTCGACGCGCCGATCCTGTGCAAGCAGACCGGGGCGCGCCTGCTCGGCTCCGAGGCCGTGATGAACATCGGGCGCGCGGCCGGGGTGCCGGACGCGCAGCTGGTGCGGGCAGACGGGCCGATCGCCTGCGGCGCCGCTACGGTCACGCCGCTCGCCTCCCGCCACGGCAAGGCCCTGTTCGGCCGGGTGCCGCTCCCCGGCGACATCGCCGCGCCGCCGTCGTGGCCGCCGCGCCTCTGGGAGCTGCGCCACGGGCAGGTCTACAACTGGCACCTCGACCTCGGGGACGCCAAGGTGCTCCACGTGGACTCGGCCGACTACGACGAGGATCGGGTCGCCGCCGTGCAAGCCGACGTGTTGTGCCTCTGCGCCGTGGGCCGCCAGTACCGGAAGGACTACACGCGCCGGATCGTGGAGCTCGTTCGCCCCGAGATCGTGATCCCGTGCCACTGGGACGACTTCACGCTCCCCTGGGGCGCGCCCGCGCGTCAGCTCCCCGGCGTGGACGTGGCGGGGTTCGTGGACGAGATCCGGGCGGCGGGCGCCCGCGCGGTGGTGCTCGGGCTCGGCCAGCGCTGGAGCTGGTAGCCGCGGATCGGGCCCTCTACGGTGCGACGCCCCACTTCGTCTTCAACAGCTCGAGCGGGAACGCCATCACCGCGTCCTGGCTCACCAGCCAGCCCGGCACGGTGCCGCCCGCGTCGGACTGGGCGGAGTAGGTCACCGTGCCCGCGGCCTTGTCGTAGAGCCAGCTCCCCGTGTTGAAGGGGGTGTACACGGCGTCGGGGTGGGCGTTGAGCGTGGAGGCGTACGGCCCGACGAACGGCGCGCCGCCGCTCCCGCCGGAGTGCGAGACGAGATCCCACTCGATGCGGGCGCGGGCCTCTGTCTGCTCGGTCACCTTCAGGGCGATGACGTAGTGGCGCGACCCGACGAGCGCGTTGCCGCCGGTGCGCTGGTAGACGACGGTGTAGCCGTCCGACCGCTTCTCCACCGTGCGGCACTCGAGCAGCGCCTTGACGCCCATGTAGGAGGCCGTCATCGGGTAGTGCTCACTGTCGAGGATCGCGGCGACGAAGTCCGCGGTGCTGATGGGCGCGCCCTTGGTGCTCACCACGGTCGACATGCGCTTGGCGGTGCCGGCGCGGGACACGAGGGTCATCGGGGCGGAGGCGTGCACGGCGGCGACGAGGGAGAGCAGAGCGATCATGGCGGACTTCTACCCGAGGCGGCGGGCTCCGGGTAGGTTCAGGGAATGTTGACTCCGATTCATATTGTCCGCGGAGACCTCACCACGTTCAAGGCCGACGCGGTGGTCAACGCCGCCAACACGGCGCTGGCGGGGGGTAGCGGGCTCGACGGGGCGCTGCATCGAGCGGCGGGCCCGGAGCTCTCGGACGCGTGCCGAGAGATCCCCAAGGTCCTCGGCGTGCGCTGCCCCGCCGGAGGGGCGCGCCTGACGCCCGGCTTCCGCCTCCCCGCGCGCTTCGTGCTCCACGCGGTCGGCCCGGCGTACGCGACCGACAGGGACCCCGCCGTGACCCTCGCCGCCGCCTACCGCGCCGCTCTGCGGCTCTGCGAGTCCCACGGGCTGCGCACCGTGGGCCTGCCCGCCCTCTCCTGCGGGGTTTACGGCTACCCCGCGGAGGAGGCCGCCCCCATCGCGGTGAGCGTGTGCCGCGAGCGCCGCTGGGATCTCGACGCCATCACGTTCGTGTTGTTCTCCGACGAGCTGGTGGCGCATTGGCAGCGCGCGTTGCGGGAGCGCGAGCGCGCGTCGTAGTGATACATGTATCGCTGTATCAGCACGGCTCGCCCTGATACATCAGCCCCGCCGACGGGGTGGCGAACGTGGTGAGCGGCGGCGGGCCGCCGAGGTTGTGGCCGAAGCGGACGAGGCCGGTCTCCTGGTGCCAGGGCCCCGCCTTGAGCCAGCCGCCCTGGAGCGCGACACCCCACTTGCCCGTCACGTTCCACTCCACGCTCAAGCGGCCGTTGTGGGTGAACGCGTTGCCCGGGGCGAAGTACAACGAGGTGCCCCCGCCCGCGTACTGCATGCCCGCGCCCACGCCGCCACACACGCCGAGCCGGTCGCCGAAGCCGTGCCACCGCACGTCGATGCGCCCGGTCGCCACCGCGAAGATGGGCGGGCTGTAGTAGGCGCCCTGCCCGGACTCGAAGCCGTCCACCTGCCGCTGGTGGGAGAACGCGACGCCCTCGCCGCCGATGCGGACGTTGCGTTCGGGGGTGCCGATGCGTTGCCCGAGCCACGCCACGACCTCCGCGCGTCCGACCGGGTCGAGGCCGATGCCCTCGGACTGGCCGAGGCGGCCGAGGAGCCCGAGATCGGTGCCCCAGGGTGCGCCGAGCCCCGCCCAGCCGCCGAACCACGTGTGGTGTACGCGCCCGAAAGGCTGGTTGGTGTAGAGGTCGGCGGCGCCGGCCCAGCTCGCGTACGAGTCGAGGATCGGCGCGCGGCCGGTCTCCACGCCGAAGGCCAGGGGTGCGCCGAGCCGCCCACGGCCGCCCACGTGCCACACCGGGTAGGCGCCCTCCGCGAACCCGATCGGGCTGGCGCCGACCCGCGCCCACGCGGCCCACGGTAGCTCGGCGGGGGTCATCAACCCCAGGGACGGCGCGATGCCCCAGCTCGTGTCGACGCCGTTCTCGACGCGGAGGAGGACCGCCTCGACGTCGAGCTGGAGGGGGCCGATGGGCGGGGGGCCGAGGTGGAGCGGCACGTAGGTGGCCAGCTCCTGGCCCACGCCGGAGACTCCCGACCGCCGGAGCACGCCGAAGCCCGCGGTGGCCACGATGCCGCGGTCCGGCGGGGGCTTGGGGCCGATGGGGGATGGATCACCGGCCGATGTATCAGCCGGAGTATCAGTAGCCGATGTATCAGTGGGCGATGTATCAGTGGGCGGTGTATCAGATGTATCAGTCGCCGATGTATCAGCAGGCGATGCATCACCGGCGCCGCCCTTCCCTTTCGGACCCGAAGACTGCGCCGCGCGGAGCCGTGCGAGCAGCTCGCCCAGCCGCGCATCGGGGGTGGCGGTCCAGGCACGATCGACCAACTGGAGCGCCGCGCGCGTGCGTCCGCGATCGAGGAGATCCTCCGCGAGCGCGACGATGGCGTCCACGTTGGCCGGGTCGAGGGCGCGGGCCCGTTGGAGCGCATGCCGCGCGCGCCGCGGGCGCCCGAGCTCGCGCTGGCCCTCCGCCAGGATGACCAGGCTCGGCGCGTCGGCGTTCGCGAGGGCGGCAGCGTCCCGCATGGCGTCTTCGGCACGAACGGGACGGTGTTTCATCCAGTTGGACAGGGCGAGCTCGACCGCGGCGGCAACGCGGACACGCTGGAGATCCGCGGCGAGCGCCGGCGTGCGGCCCGAGGCGATGGCGACGCGGAAGAGCGGGACGACACGCGCGCTGCACGCGCACGAACGGCCGGCCACCCGCGCCACGTCGAGCGCCCACTGGTTGTTCGGCTCGGTCTGGAGCGCGCGGGTCGCGGCCATCACCGCGTCCTTTGGACGGTGCAGGTCGAGCAGCAGCGCGGCCCACGCCGCCTGTACCATCGGCTGGTTGCCCACCTCCACGGCGAGCCGCTGGAGCGCCTTCTCCGCCTCCACGAGCCGCCCGGCGCGCCGCAACGCGTCCGCCTCGCCGACCAGGACGCGCGCCTCCAGCTCCTCGCGCAGCTGCTCGGTGTCCACCTCGGGGCGCCGGGCCGCGAGCGCTTCGAGCACTGCCAGCGCGGCGGGGCCCTGGCCCAGCGCTTCGAGCGCGCCGGCCTCGCCACGGGAGGCGACGGTGTCGATCGTCACGTCGTCGCCGTGGGTCACGAGCGCCTCGCGGAAGCGCACGAGGCCCTCCTCGGGCTTGCCCACCGCCACGAGCGTGCCGCCGAGGGCGATCGAGGTCCACACGTCCGCGTCCAACGCGTAGGCGGCCTCGTAGTGGCGCAGCGCCGCGGCGAGATCGCTCGCCTGGCGGGCCCGATCGCCGGCCTCACGCGCGAGGCGCGCACGGATGCGGTCGCGCTCGCGGGCCACCTCGGCGGGCACGGTCGGGGGCAGGGAGTCGAGCAGCTCGGCCGCCTCGGCGTTGCGCTTCAGGGCGAGGAGCGCCTGCACGACGCCGAACTGGTTCCACGGGTCGTCCGGCGCGAGCGCCACCGCCGACCGCTGGATCGCCAGCGCCTCCGTCAGCCGCCCGGTTGCCAGGTACACGTCGGCGAGCCCGTGCAGGAACCGCGCGTCCTTCGGCCAGCGGGCCACCAGGATCTTCCACTGGGCCTCGGCTACCGCCGGATCGGTCTCGGCGCGCGCCGACTGTGCCTGCCGCTCCTGGAGGAGCGACTCCCGCAGCGCCTCGGCTTGCGGCGCGTCGGGGGGGAGCTCCGCGAGCCAGGCGTCGGCCTCGTCGGGGCGGCCCAGGGCGAGCGCGAGCTGGGCGGCGCATACCCGCGCGTCGTTGTCGTTCGGATCGAGCCTCGCCGCGTGGCTGTAGAGCGCCAGCGCCGCGTCGCGCCGGCCGTCCTGCCAGAGGACCCCGGCCACGGCGTGGAGCACGGCGGGCATGTTCGGGCGCACGGCAAGGGCCACGAGCGCCGTGGTGCGCGCGGTGGCGGGCGAGCCCGCCGACTTCTGGGTGTCGGCCGAAGCGAGGAGGAGGCCCGCGAGCGCGTCGAGCTGCTCGGCCCGCGAGGCTTCGTCGGGCGCGTACGCGATGGCGCTCGCGGCGGAGTCTAGGGCGCGCGTGTCGGCCGCGCGGACGGCGGCGCCGAGCAACATGCCGCGGGCGGCCGCGTCGTCGGGGTGCAGCGACACGGCGCGGGCCAGCGGTGCCACGGCCTCCGCGTCACGACCGGCGGAGAGGAGGAGCCGGCCGTAGGTGGCGGCGGTGCCGGTCTCGTCGGGGGCGCCGGCGAACGCGGCGGCCCCCGCGGGGAGGTCGTCGTCGGGAGAGGGGGTGGCGATGGCACGCACGAACACGAGGGTGAGCTCGAGCTTCGCGCGGTCCACGGCGGCAATCGGCCCCGCGGCCATGGTGGCGGCGGCCTCGTCGGCGCGGCCGGTCGAGAGGAGCGCCCGGGCGAGGCGCGCGCGGTGCTCCGGCGTCGCCTCCCGTTCGAGGGCGTCGGTGTACGCGCTCGCGGCACCCACCCCGTCCCCCCGCGCGAACCGCAGGTCTCCGAGGAGGGCGGCGACGGCCGCGGCCGTGCCCCCCTCGGTGCCCAGATGGGCGAGCAGGACCCGCTCCGCGGCGTTGGGAAAGCCGGCCTCGAGCAGCGTCCGGGCCGTGGCGACGGGGCTGTTCGTCGTCACCGCGATGGTGAACGAGCCGCCGAGGGTCTCGTCCCGGCCAGCCCCCGCGGCGCTGGCGCGCTGGCGCTCCCGCTCCGCCTGCTCCGGGTCCCCGAGCGCGAGGGCCGCGAGGGCCACACGCGCGGCGCCGACCGCGACGGGCGCGCGCAACCACGCGCTCCGCGCCCCGGCGGCGTCACCCGCCTCGAACAACACGTCGCCCAGCGCCACGTCCGCGAGCCCTTCGCCCTCCGCTGCGAGCGTTCGCAGATCCGCCAGGGCGCGCGCGCGCAGCTTCGCCGAGGTGTCGCGGTCGACGGCGCGGAGCTGGGCCATCCGCACCCGCGCCGCTTCCCGGGCGGGCCCCGCCGGGCCGCGGGCGAGCTCCGTGTAGATCCCCACCCACCCCGGTCGCGGCGGCGTCCGGCGCACCATCTCGCCGAGCACTTCCCGCGCGATCGGGGCCTCCGCCGGGCTGTACAGCAGCCAACGCAGGGCCTCCGCGCCCTCCTCCACACGCCCGTCGGTGGCGACGAGCGCCTCCGCGAAGGCGAGGCGGGCCTCAGGGCTCTGCGGATCGCTCCACAACGCGTCTTCGGCCTCGGCGAGCGTACCCGCGGTCGCGGGAGCGAGAAGGGCCAGCAGCAGCGGGATCACAGCGCCTCCGGCCGCGCGAGGCCGCTCCACAACGCGAGCCCGAACCACACCCAGTTGTGGGCGTAGTAGTCCCGCGCCACGGCCGGATCCTGCGCGGCGCGGATCTCGGCCCGGAACAATTCTTCGACGTCCGCGGGGCGCACCTCCGCCCACGCGGGCAGGAGCGCGCCGTACAGGCCGAGGTAGCCCCACGTGTGCCGCGCCGCGCCGTTCGGGAGGATCACCGCGGGGATCGTGCGCTCGGCCCGCCAGCGGTCCGCCAGGGCCCCGAAGGCCTCGAGCTGCTTGCGGGCGCGCGGCTCCTTGTGCCAGCGGGCCTCGGCCGCCAACGTCCACCCGATGCGGAACGCCTCGAAGCCGAACACGGCCTTCTCCGACTCGCCCTCGGGCGGCGGCACCACGCGCCCGCTCTCCCGTTCCACCCAGCACCAATCGGGCGGGAGGCCGCTCGGGGAGCGGCAGGCCTCGAACAGGTGGTAGGCGGAGTCGATGAGGCCGTTCCAATCGCGACCAGCGTCGACACGCGCGAATGTTCGCCACGCGAACGGCAGCCAATACGACGGGTTGAGCTTCATAAGCGGCTTGTCCCGCTCCCACTGGTCCGGGAGCAGCACGCGGCGCGGGCCGGCCATGGCGGTCTCGTCGTCCCAGATGTGCCCGAGCAGGCTGGTCGCCTGCGCCGCGTAGCTAGGCTCCTTCCAGCGGTCGCCCGCGAGCACCAGCGCCCACGCCATCCACTGGTCCGCGTCCGCCGCGGAGTTCGCGTCGAGCACGCCCCACGTCCCGTCGGGTCGGCGCCCCCACCGCCACGCCGGCAGCCGGTTCGGGTCTCCCGCCTGGAGGTTGTCGCGCGTCCACCCCAACACCTTGTCGAACGTGCCGCGGTCGTCGCACCACACCGCGCGGATGAGCGCGTAGGACTGGCCCTCGGACGTGCTCACGTCGTCGCCGGCCCGGTCGATCACGCGGCCGTCGTCCTGGATGAACGCGCTGACGTAGGGCTTCCAGTCCGCGAGCACCATGGTGGGCGTGGGCGCCGCGCTCGCCACGGTCGGGAACAGCGCGAGCGCCATCGCGAAGAGGACGCGCACTACGACTCCCGCGCGCGCACCCAGGCGCGTTTGACGGTGGCGAACAGGGCCGTGCCCGCCACGATGGCGACCCCGAGGAGGATCCAGTAGCGCCGCGCCGCGATGATCAGCGTCACCCCCACCGGGTAGGTGCCGACCTGCCGCCGCTCGGCCACCTGGAGGGTGCGCACCTCGCCGCGCTCCCCGACGATCGCCACGTTTCCGCCGAGCTGCCCGACCCGCGCCGGGTCCGTGATGGCCCCCACCAGGTCGGCCAGATCGGTCGTCGCGGTGGCCGCGAGGACCAGCGCCGCGCGCGCGGGGTTGGCCGGGTGGAGCGTCTCCTCCACCAGGGCGTCGGTGCGGGTGACCGTGGCCGAGATGGCGCGCTCCCCGCCGTCCATGAGGGTGCGCGCGGTGCCGCCGGTGAGGGTGAGCCCACCCGCCATCATGAGCTGGTCGTGCAGGCTGTGGGGCGCCCCGCTCGCGAGGAGGATGAAGTTCGTGTCCGGCGCGGAGGCGAAGTCGAGGCCCGCCGCGCTGGTGAGGTGGAACGCGGGCGTGAGGGTGCTGCTCGACCGCCCGAGCGCGGCCCCGAGCAGGAAGCCGGCGCCCACGTCGTCGTCGGTCGGCACGTCGGGGAGCGCCGCCACGACGGATCCGTTGGTGGGGTCGAGCGTGAACGGCCACGCGCCGTACCGGAGCAGGCCGAGGTCGGGCAGGTGCGCGACGTGGTCCCGCGCGATCTCGACCGTCGAGTCGGCGTACACCGTGGCCCAGAGGCTCTTTCCGCTCACGTAGGCGCAGGCGTCGAAGTCCTCGGGGAACAGGGTGAACGCCACCTCCAGCACCGATCGGGGCGTCATCACGCCGTCGGGCAGGGTCACCTGCACCGTGCTCCCGGCGGAGCCCGCGGTGTCGTCGAGCGACACGCTCTTCACCGTCACGCCGTCGAGGCGGATCTCCAGCGCGGACAGCCGGGGGTCGAGGCCCGCGGCGTAGGCGTAGTGCACCTCGGCCTGGGCGCCGCCGGGGCGGATCGCCGCGTCGCCGTCGAGCTCGAGCGGCACGCGCACGGTGGGCGTGTAGAAGCCGCGCACGGTCTGGTCGGTCAGGCCGAGCGACGCGAGCGAGAAGGTCGGCTGCGGCGGGACCGCGCGGGGGAGCCGCCGGTGCTCGGGGGGCCGCCCGTCGGCCACGAAGTCGACGCGCGCCTGGGAGCCGGCGAGGATTTCGTGACGGTTCTGGCTCGCGACGGCCAACGTGGCGCGCTCCAGGCCCTCCGCGTCGGCGCCGGTCACGACCAGCACCGCGCGCGTGGGATCGGCGGGGTTCGGCACCAGCGCCACGAGGCCCTCGGTGGGCCGCGGCGCCTGGCCGCCGAGGAGCGCGCGGATCTCGGACGACTCGGACCAGATCCCCACCAGGAGCGCGTGGGTGTCGGCCTCGCGGACGGTCGGCACGGTGTCCGCGAGCGCCACGCCGCGGTAGTCCGCGATGCGCCCCAACGTGACGCCGAGCCGCCCGATGGACTTGATCACCGCCGCGGAGGGCCGCTTGGGGAGGACGAGCGAGAGCTCGGCGGGGCCGTAGCCGGTCGGATCGAAGAGGGGGTAGGGGAACCGGGCGAGCTCCGGCTCGACCAGGCGCTGCCGGTACCGCATCGACACGCGCGACGTGTTGTCCACCCGCGTCCAGAGCCCGGGATCGAACGGGTCCTCGCAGGTACCGCCGTAGTGTTGCACCGCGCGCAGGCGCAGGTGGTTGTAGGGTGTCAAGAGCGCGCGCGGCACCTGCACGACGAGCTTGCCGTCGCGCCCGTTCGAGTCGTCGAGGCGCAGGCTCCCGATGGCCTGGCCGTTCAGCGTGGCGGTGAGGTGGCTCCGCTCGGGAAGGAGCGCCGCGGAGTGCGCGAAGTTCAGGATGAGCACGGGGTCCTCGAGCAGCTCCCACTCCTCGGGCACCGTGAAGTCCACGCGGGCCTCGGCGTCGACCCCCTCCAACAACAGATCGGTGCGTATGGCGAGCACGTCCTCGAAGCTCACGTCGAACGTGCGCTCTCCGTCCGCGACGCTCCTCGCGGTGGAGGGCGTGGCGGGGCCGTCCGACGCGCCGGGGATCGTGCGGAGGGCGGCGTCGAGGCCGTCGGTGGGGAGCGTGCCCGGCCGCTCCGGGCTGGGCTCGGATGGCGAGCCGGCGGTCGGGGCGCCGGGGGGCGCTCCCTCGGACGGCACCCCCTCTCCGGGGGCGGCGGCGGCCTGGCCTCCGAGCCCGAGCAACAGCGACAGGAGGAGGGGAGTGGGGGCGGGCGCGGATTTACCGGGCATGGGACAGGTCCTCCGTGACACGGGAGAGCTCCTCCTTGGCGGTGTGGAGGCGCCCGGCGATCTCGACCGGGTGCACGCCATCAGGGGGAAGGGAGACGAGCTCGAGCCAGGCGGCGCGGACGCCGACCTCGAGCGGGGCGAGGGTGGGGCTCGTCAGGTTGCCGTCGAGCCGGTACCGCGCGCCGACCTCGCGCACGCGGGGGGCCCACTCGGGCGGGCTGGGGGAGGCCTCGCGCTCCGTGACCAGGGCACCCAGGCGCTCGGCTGCGACGCCGAGCTCGGCGCGACGTGCGCGCTCCGCCATCGCGCTCTCCCCGCCGAGGGCGCGCGCGGCGTCGAAGCGCCGGACGAAGGGGTCCCAGCCCACGGTGATGCCGAGGGCAAAGGCCAGCAGCACCGCGGGCGCGATCCAGCTCTGCACCAGCCCGCCCGCGCGGCGGGTGCGGCTGTAGGGAAAGTCGATGGGGGGCAGGTGGAGCAGCAGCGGCATGGAGTCCGCGCGCCGCGGTACCCCCGCCGTCGACACGAGCGGCGAGCGGACGGAGGCGCACCGGCGGCAGGTGGCTTCGTCCCGCTGATGCAACGCCGAGCAGCTCGCGCACAACCAGACAGGGCTCACGTGGGGCTCCGGGCCGCGGTGTCGGCCGGCGGGGTGCGCCCCGCGAACCGTCGCGAGAGCGTGCGCCAGGGGGCCGAGATCACCTCGGCGAGCGAGGAGAAGGGGCGATCGGGCGGAGAGGCGTGGTAGATCCAGGTGTTCGCGCCGCTGAACATCTCCTCGATCACGCGGCGCAGCTGCGGGGAGGAGAGCGCCTCCCAGCGCGCCCGGAGCACCACGGCGCCATCCTCCGGGGTGGCCTCGAGCACCTCGGCGTCGAGCGCGAGCGGCCCGCCGTGGTGGGAGTCGAGCGTGACGATGACGCGGTGTGGAAGCGGCCCCGTGACGGTGCCGCCGGGCGCATCCGGCGTGAGGCGCAGGCGGATGCCCTCCTCGGAGAAGTCGAGGACGCGGCCGTGCCAGGCGTGCGCGGAGCGGCGGGCGTGCCGGCGGAACCGCGCGGTGTGGCCCGGCCCGGCGGCGACGCGGCCGACGCGGATGCCGTAGCGCCGGCCTTCGCGGACCACCGGGGAGCGGGGCGGACGGGCGTTGCGGACCGCCCGGAGCGTCGCCGGGCCGGCCTCGTCCCGCGCGCGGACGTCGAGCCGGAGGTCACCACGGACGCGGTAGAGCTGGCGGCGCTGGGTGCGATCGAGGGCCACCGCGAGCGCGGCGCCGAGGATCACGAGGTTGTAGAGGTTCCAGAAGCCGGCGAGCGCGAGCGTGCCGCGCTCGAGCGGCTCGGCCATGAAGCGGATCGGCATCGCGATGCCCGCGGCGAGGACCAGGAGGGCCACCACGAGGTTGGGAGCGGCGTGCTGCCAGTCGAAGCTCGCCGCGTCGAGCTGGGTGCCCTTGGCGGTCACGGCGAAGCGGGCGTGCCGCGGGGACAGCACCGTGAGCACCGTGATGAGCGCGATGTAGGGGGCGATCGCGGTCTCGAACACCTCGGCCCAGAAGCTGTGGCGCGCGGTGTGGGCGATGGTGGATCCGCCCACGATCGAGAGGAACACGTGGGGGAGCGCGTAGGCGGCGATGGCGGCCGCCGAGGCGTCCAACGGGTGGACCCCGAACAGCAGGTACATCGGCGGCGCCAGCAGGTACACCATGCGTGGCAACCCGAAGAGGAAGTGACACGCCGCGTTGAAGTAGTTGACACGTTGGGCGAACGTGAGCCCACGCTTGAGAAGTGGATTGTCGAGGCGAAGGATCTGGATCATCCCGCGCGCCCAACGGACACGTTGGGTGACGTAGAAGCCGTACCGTTCGGTCGCGAGGCCCGCGGCTTGTGGCACGGCGAGGTAGGCCGACTCCCAACCCAGGGCGTGCATCTTGAGCGCGGTGTGGGCGTCTTCCGTCACCGTCTCTTGCGCGATTCCGCCCACCGACTCGAGCGCCGTGCGCCGGAGGAGCGCGCAAGAACCACAGAAGAACGAGGAGTTCCAGAAGTCGTTCCCCACCTGGATGACGTGGTAGAACATGACCTGCTCGGCCGGGACGGTGTCCTCGAGGTACAGGTTCCGCTCGAACGGGTCGGGGTTGTAGAAGTGGTGCGGGGTCTGCACCAGCGCCATCTTCGGATTGTCGAGGAAGTACCCGACCGTCATGCGGAGAAAGCTGCGCACCGGAACCTGGTCGGCGTCGAAGACCGCGACCAACTCCCCGGTGGTCCGCGCGAGGGCGTGGTTGATGTTCCCCGCCTTGGCGCCCCGGTTGTCGGGACGTGTCATGTAGGAGACACCCAGCTCGTCGCACAACGCCTTCATCTCGGGGCGCCGCTTCTCGTCGAGCAGCCAGACCGTCTTGTTCGGATAGTCCATGGCCGCCGCGCCGGTGAGCGTGCGCCGCACCACGTCGAGGCCCTCGTTGTAGGAGGGCACGAACACGTCGATCGAGGGCAGCGCGCGGCCCTCGAGCTTGCCGTCGAGGCGCTCGTCCAAGCGGATCGGGGTCGGCGCGCGGGGGCGGGTGAACGCGGTCTGGAAGTACCCGGCCAGCAGCAGCAGGAAGCCGAACAGCTCGGCGCCGTAGAGCGCGAACGAGGTCGCTCCGTCCACCGAGAGGTGCCAGATCAGCGTCTCCGTGCCGCGCCACCAGATGTACCGGGCCGACAACGCCACGGAGAGCAGCCCGACCATGAGGCGGAGCGCGGGCGCGTGCCGCGCGATGGCGACGCCGACCGCCATGAACACCAGCGCGATGGCGAGGTGGTGCTGGAGCGGGAGCTCGATGACGGCGTAGGCGGCGAGCGGCACCACGGCGAGCGCGAGCAGCACGGCGGTGCGGTAGGGGGCGTTGACCTGGCGGTCGAGGAACGCGCGGAGGGCCCTCATCGAGCGTCCAGCTCGGCGGCGAGCGCGGCGAAGCTTGCGTCGGCCGCGGCACCCCCCGCGCCGGCCACGATGTCCCACGGCGTCCGTACCCCCGCGAACCGCGGGATGGCCGTGTCGAGCAGGTCCGGCAGCGCGGCCAGCCGATCGACCGGCGGCGGCGCCCCGCTGTCGAACCCGGTCAGGACGTACCGGCACGGCTTCGCGAAGGCGGGCGGTGGCACGGAGTCACGCCCCAGGCTCCCCGCGGCGACGACGACCAGGATCTCGTCCACGAGGGCCAGCGCGGCCTCCCACAACGCGGCGGGCGCGTTCGGGACATCGACGAGCACGCGATCGTAGCGGGCGAGCCGGTCTCCCAGCGCCGCGGCGAGGGCGGCGGGGCGCCCGCGGAGGCGCGCGGGGAGCGCGTCGGCATCCCAGGCGTGCATGCTGCCCGAGGACACGAGGTCCACCCCCGGCAGCACCGTCCGCGACGGCTCCACGAGGCTGCTGTCCGTGACCGCGTGCAGCAGCAGCTGCCCCGTGTTCACGGTGATCGCCGAGCCGAGGAGGAGCTGGCGCCCGAGGTCCTCCGACGGGTCGAGGTCGACCAGCAGGACGCTGCGCCCCGCGCGGGACCACGCGTGGGCCAGCCCCGTCACGATCGTGGTGCGCCCGGCGCGGGGGGTGCCGGCCGCGACGGCGAGCACGAGCGGCTTCACTCCGGGCGTGCGCCGCGGATCCGGGGCCTCCGAGCGTGCCGCGGCGGGGCGGACACCGGCGACCGCTTCGCTCGGGACGAAGCCGTAGGCCACCATGAGCTCGAGCAGATCCCGTTCCACGGACAAGGGCGCGGCGCCCGTGTCTCTTGCGGCCATGTCTCTGTCCCCCCATCCCTGTCCGCATCGGTCTGCGGACGTAAAAACGAAGCCTGAAGCTCGGGGATCCTGCTCACCCCGGGGGTAGGGTCAATGCCTGCGGAGGGGACGCGCGCGGCCTGGCCCGGCCATGCGCACGCCCGGCGATCGCGGCAATCGTCGCCGATCTTCTACCGGTCGTACGCCACCGCGGCGCACAGACTCATGTCATCCAGGCGGAGTGGCGTCCTCGCGGGCGGTCGCCGCACCCAACTCAACCGCGCCCGCCCCCCCGAGCCTGTCAACCAACCGATGTCAAACTCCCAACGTCTGCCGGATCCCGTCCACCAGCTCGCGGTAGCGCGCCCCGTCCTCGACGGCCTCGATGCTCAGCCGGTACAACAGGTGCCCCTTGCCGCGGGTGAGGCCGCTGACGCGGGCCCCGACCTCCATCGGCGCGCGGTCGGGCAGGCCGAGCCGGAGCCGGACGGAGCCGTGCTCCACGAAGATGAGGTTGAAGTCCAACGGCGCGGTGAGCGTGAGCTCGGCGGGCGAGAGGTCGACCACGCGGGCCGCGCCGTCGATCAACGAGACGGCGCGCCCGTTGTGGGGGAGCACCTCGAGGGTGATGGCGCCGCCTTGCCGGTCCGCGCGCCGCCACCCGTCCATGAAGCCGAGCAGGAGGCCCTGTTGGGAGCGATCGGGCACGGTCACGCCGCTGCGGAGCACCGAGGCCTCGAAGGTCCACGCCTGCCCGGACACGTTGAGCCAGCACCGGACGTCGGTGCCGTTGGGCAGCGGCTCCCCCGACACGGTGAGGACGAGCCCGCCCCGCTCCACGCGGATCATGCGCCCGCGCCGCCAGCTCCCGTTGCGCGGGAGCACCTCGCAGGCAAGGCGTTGTTCGGCGGCGTCTTCGAGCACCCGGCGGGGATCGTCCATCCCCACCTCCTACCCCGGCGAACGGGGATACATCACCGCCTCATGCGTGTCGCCCACATCACCGATCTGCACGTCGAGGCGCCCCCGCAGTTCGCCCAGCTGTTCTCGAAGCGGGCGCTCGGCGCGGTCAACCTCTACCTGCTCGGCCGCTCGGCCCACTTCACCGTCCGCACCGTCGAGGCCCTGGTCGACGCCGTGGCGCGCTCCGAGCCCGACCTTGTCGTGTGCACCGGGGACATCACGTCGACCGCCATGCCCCAGGAGTTCGAGCGCGCCGCCGCGCTGCTCGCCCCGCTGACCGACCGCTTCCCGTTCCTCGTGTTGCCCGGCAATCACGACGTGTACACGGGCGAGAGCCTCGGGCGCTTCCAGAAACACTTCGGCGTGTGGTCGAACGGCGGCGTGTACCCCTACGTGGCGCACCACGGCGGTGTCGACTTCGTGGCGCTCGACGTGTCGCGGCCCGACTACCTCTCCCGCGGCATGACGCCCCACGTGCAGCTCGAGGCGCTCGACCTGCTGCTCGGCAGCGGCGAGGCGCCCGCCATCGTCCTGTTGCACTACCCCATCCGTGACCGCCGCGGCGGCCTCTACGGCCCCTACTCGCGCAGCCTGAAGAACTCGCGCGAGCTCGAGGCCATCCTGGCGCGCCACCCGCGCGTCATCGCCGTCCTGCACGGCCACGAGCACCACGGCTACCGTACGCTCATCCCGCGCGAGGGCGCCCCGCTCCACTCGCTCAACCCCGGCGCGGGCGGCTACGCGTTCCTGCCCGCGCGGCGCCGCACCGCGCACTTCAACCTCTACGACATCGCCGCCACCGGCGCCCTCGACGTGGAGCGCTTCGCGTTCGACGGCGCGGCGTTCCAGCCGGAGGTGGGCGGGGCGTACGCGAGCGGGGTTTAGGAGCGTTCGGGAGAGGGCCGGGGCCCGCGCCGCGCGAGGCGCGCGCCGCCGCGTGTCTTCCGGGCGCGCGCTCCGCGCTTGGTCGTCGCCGAGCCGACGACGCGCCGAGGCGGCGCCCCTCCAGCCCCGCTGGGCCGGGGGGGTGGTCGGCTTCGGCCTGTCGGCTGGCGTTCGGAGCCCCGAGCTCGGGGAATTGCGGCGCATCGGTGGGTTCGGCGCGTTCAGTGCGCCGAACGTGGGGGATGCGGGCGCCACGCCTGTGCACGTCGCTCAGGCGCCCGTGCGTCGCCGCAGGCCGTCGCTCCCGAGAACTCTGCAGCCCACGGCCGACTCCCCCAATCACGGCGGCCGCGCGGGAGCCCAACCGCAGGGTCATGTACCCATGACTGCACGCGGCACGGAGTCATGCCGGGTTGAATGCTCGGATCCAGGCTGCAAGCGCTCCCCACTGCGCAAAAAACGCCGCTTGCCCCGTAGAGGGCGCGCGGAGCGAGCCTCGAATTGGGCGTTCATGGGGGCATGACTCCGATTTAGCGGCGTTGGAGGGGGCATGACCTCGCACCTCGACGCCCTCGTACTCGAGGGCCGAGCGAAGCGCATAGGGATGTTGGGCGCATCGGTGGCGTTCGGCGCGTTCCGCGCGCCGAGCGCGGGGGATGTGGGCGCATCGGTGGAGTTCGGCGTATTCGGCGCGCCGAACTCGCAGTTTCGAGCGTCCGCGTACCTGGCGGGAGGCAGCGCGGCCGCTGGGGCGTGAGGTGCGCGGAGGGCGCCGCCTCGGGCGGCGGTCCGGGCGGTCGGCTCTGCGACCGTCCGACCGAGCCCGAAGGGCGCTGCCGAAGGCGCGCGAAAGCCTCCTTCGGCCCGTGGCCGGAGGAGGACCGTGCGGCCGGTAGCGGACCGACCCCGCCGTCTTCATCGCCGGCACGCACAACTGCGTGGCGACGATCAGAAGACACTGCGTGGCGACGATCAGAAGACGCCGATCTCCGCCTCGTCCGAGCGGCCGAGCACCTTGCGCTGCTCGTCCTGGATCCAGATGACCTCTTCGAACGCCGCGGACAGCTCGCCGTGCTTGACCGCCGGGCGGATGGCGAACATGCCCTTCATGCGGACGGGCTGGAGCATCGAGATGCGGTTCTTCGGCAGGTACGTGGCGGCGTGTGCGCTGCGGGGGAAGCCGGTCGCGAGGAGGCCCTCCTTCGGCAGGACGCGGTGGCCGACGGCGCCTTCGCTCACGAGCGTCATGCGGTTGTTGACCGCCCAGGCGCGCGCGAACACGAAGATCTCGCCGACGGTCTTCCAGCGGCTCGCGTAGCCGCAGCAGGCGCGGACGTTGTCGCGCGCGACCTTGACGACCTTGGGCTCGTCACCGCCGAAGCAGAGCGTGAACCCGATGTCGCCGTACGCGTCGGCCGTGGCGGGGCCGATGTCGATGCCGATGAGGCCGCCGGGCTCGAGCACCCGGCGCGTCGACGGGCGGTAGAGCAGGCTGCCGCCGCCCGCATCGGGGCCGATGCGCACCTCGGGGAGGTGGTACCAGCGGTCGAAACCGTGAGGTTCGAGGCGGGTCTCGGCGAGCTCGACCACGTCGCGCTCGGACATGCCGGCCTCGAGGCGCCCGCGGACGTCCTTGAGCATGGCGATGGCGCGGCGCTGGGCGTCGTCGAAGGCACGGATGGGTTCGGGGAGCTCTGTAGTCACGGCGCCGAAGCTACCACGAACGCTCCGGTTCGTCCGCAGTGCTGGGCGGCGCAACGGGCCGGCGCCGAGAACCGCGGCCGGGGCCCCCGGCTGTTCCCTCCCAGAGGGGGCCCCACCGCCGGACCCTGCCGCACGGCGCCGACCCGCCGCGCCGCGCGTGGCGCCGGTGGCGGACGAGGGAGCGTTCGGGGCAGCTTTGACGCACAACGGGGCGGCGCAACGGGTCGGCGCCGAGAACCGCGGCCCCCCAAGGGGCCACACCGCGATACGCCTCGACCGTGCGCGCTCTCTCCTTCCGGCACCTCCTCGCGCTCTACCAGGCTGGGGAACGCGACTTCGCCGGGAGCGACCTCGACGAGGATCCGGACCTGGACCTGTCCGGCTGCCACCTCGACGCGGTAGACCTGTCACGCTCCTTCGTCGTCGCGAACTTCCACCGCGCCAGCCTCCGCGGCGCCCTCTTCCGGCACGCCAACGTGAAGACCTGCGACTTCACCGAGGCTGACCTGCGGGACGCAGACTTCACCGACGCCGCCATCGACGCGGCCGACTTTCGCGGTGCAAGGATGGAGGGCGTCCGCTTCGATGGTGCCTTCTTGTTCGGACACACCCTGGCGCCTGGCGAGACCCCGGATCACTAGGCCCTGCCGACCGAGCGCCCGCGCGACACGATTGGTGGGGCCCCGCAGGAGCACGTACGGCACGAGCGCGAGCACCGCGACCGTGAACGCGAGCTCCACCACGTAGACGCCTCGATGCACCATGATCTGGTAGACGACGTCGAGCGCGGTCGCGAGGCACAGCGGCACCCGCAGGTCCTTCAGGGCTTCGCTCAGGGGGCCCGTGGGACGGCCCAGGAAGCCTTCCCACCCGCGGAGGATCGTCTCGATGAGCGCGTCCATCGTCCCTCGATAGGGCCGCCGTGCGTCCGCGGGCGGACGCGACCAACCTTGACGTGATCGGCGTCCAGGGGAACGAGGTTTGAGACCGAGGAAACTCGCGATGGAGATCAAGCCCCGAGCTGTTGCGCTTCCCAAGTCTACCGAGCACCTGGAGAAGGGACGGTATGGTCCCATCTTCCCGAAGACCCCCGCGTGCCACGGATTCACCATCCTCGCCAACGTCAAGGCGGGCCACGCGGACGCGATCCGCGCCTACGGCGTGCGCCTCGCGACGGCGGTCGAGGCGGATCCGGACGTGTTGGCACCTCTCAAGCTGCACTACCTCCGCTGGGTGCTCTTCGACGACGACACCCGGTTCATGTACCAGGGCATCTTCGACACCGACTTCGACAAGTACACCGAGGACGCGGTCCTGCTCTTTCGGAAGACGGGCATCGACACGGCGTTCGAGCACCTCGAGGGGTTCCCGACCGATTGGAAGACCAACACAGCCGCGTTCGTCCAGTTCATCCGAGAGCACCAGTGCAACAGCTTTCTCGAGTACGGCGAATACCCCTTCGTCTCGAGTGATGAGATCAAGAAGGCCCTGAAGATCAAGGCCGCGCTCATCGAGCTGCTCGAACAGCTCCAGTAGGAGGCCCGGATGCCGGCGGTCCCCGCTCGCACATACAATCAGAACCACACGGCGCGTCCGTACGTTCGCGGCCGCCGGAGGGTCAGCGTGTACATCGCGTGGAGCTACCCCGGCGAAGCGAACCGCGACGTGACGGTGATGGACAACCGCTTCTCGACGATGACGGAGGTGCGCCGCGTACTCTGGCCTGGCTATGAGTGTCCCATCCCACGAATTCCACCCACCCCACCACCCCCTCGTCCCACATCCAGC
>JAZKFH010000016.1:0-70938 GCA_040386535.1 Myxococcota bacterium
CCGAGCTCCTTCTGGATGGCCTTGAGCTGCTCCCGCAGGAAGTACTCCCGCTGGGCCTTGTCCATCTCGCCCTTGACCTCGGTCTGGATCTTGTTCGAGAGCTCCAGGACCTGGATCTCCTTGTTCAAGAGCGCGATGACCTTGGACATACGCTCCTTCGTGTCGAAGGTCTCGAGGAGCTCCTGCTTCTCCTCGACGCCGATCGACAGGTTGCTGGAGACGATGTCCGCGAGGATGCCCGGGTTGTCGATGCTCCGGACGAGGAAGCTCGCCTCGGAGGGGATGTGCGGCGACAGATCGATGATCTTCTGCGCCAGCTCCCGCATGGTCGACATCAGCGACTCGAGCTCGGGGGTGGACTCGGTGCCCTCCTCGTAGACGCGGACCTGCGCCTTGAGGCAGGGATCCGTGCCTTCCCAACGCTCGACCTTGATGCGCGCGAGGCCCTGGATGATGACGTTGAGCTTGTTGCCCGGCATCTTCACGGACTTGAGGATCTTGACGACGGTGCCCGTGTTGTAGAGCTCGCCCACGTCGGGATCTTCGTTCTTCGCGTCCTGCTGGGCGACGATGCCGAGCAGCTTGTCACCGGCGAGCGCGCGCTCGACGGCTTCGAGGCTCTTGTCACGACCGACGTTGATCGGAAAGGCCAGGACCGGAAAGATGACCGTGTTCCGGATGGCCAGGATCGGGATGTTCAGCTCCGACGGCAGGTTGACGGGTGCACCCTGGTCGTAGCTCGGGGGGTCGAATGCCATTCTTGTACTCCTGACGCTCTCGGGAGAGCGCTTTACGGTCGGAAGCTATCCCCCGAATTCCATGCGACAAGCTTGCGCTGCCGAAACGCTCGACTACTTCGGAAGCACCGGCTGTGTGCGCTCGCGAACGCTGCCTGTACGGCCGAACGCCTCGAGCTTCTGCTCGTACAGCGGACGGCCGATGTCTTCCCACCCCCGATTGGCTAGACGCTCCGGCGTAGGCGCCCATTCCGCGCGCGGCGTGTAGGTGCCGCGCAGATCCCACATCACCGTGTCACCGTCGACCCCCACGGGCGCGGTGCCGAGCACGCGGCTGATCGCGTCGATGGTCTCGCCGATCCGGGCGTACTTGTCGAAGGTGGCGCCGGTCACGTCGAGCTGGCGGCGCAGCTCGGACTCCAGCAGGGACCGGCGGAGGAGGACCCAGCGGAACCCCTCCTTCTCGAGGAGGGCACGGTCCTTCTTGGCGACGTTCTTCGGCTGGGCGGGCGTGATGGCGGCGCCACGGAGCGCCTTGACGAGCGAGTTGTTCAGGCGCTTGTGGTACTTCTCGGGCCAGAAGATCGCCGCCGACTCGCCCATGCCGCCGAACGTGGGGCGTTGGAATTCGGTCTGCCACATCAGGCCGTCGTGCTGGATCTTCATCGGCAGGAAGATGACGTTGCCCTCCTCCTCGTGGAGGGACGCCACCATCGGCGGAGCCCGCGTGTACCGGTGATTGAAGGGCCACGTTCCGACCGCCACCTGGCCGGCGAGCCCGAGCGCCACGAGCGCGCCCAACACCAGGCGTGGGCGCGGCGTCATCGCCACCATGGCGCCGAGCAGGAGCGCCGCCGGGATGAACGCGACCGCCGCCATCCGGTACGGGAACCAGAGCCGATCGAAGAACGGAAGGTACCGGTACAACACCATGTAGTGGGGCATGACGAGGACGGCCCCGCCCGCGCGGAACATCGTGCCCCCCGCGAAGGCGAGCACCACGAGCAGCGCCGCGATCCAGCGCCACCGCCCACCGGGGATGGGCAGCTTGCGGAGGAACGGCACGAGCAGGAGCGGGAGGCCCCACGCCGGCTGGAAGAACAGCGGGGAGCCGTGCATCTCCATCAGCCAGAGGCCGTGCAGATCCGCGGAGACGTTGTTGGCGATGGGCTTGGGCGCCAGGAAGATGCTCCCCTGGGTCGGATCGATGCCCGGCACCCGCCCGTCGTCCACGGCGCTGGTCATGCCGAGGAGGCCGGGGGCGACGAGCACGAAGCAGAGCGCCACGCCGAAGGACCAGCGCCGGACGACACCCCACCGATCGCTCGAGGCGTGCAGCTCCCACGCGGCCAGGGGAAGGAGGAGGAGGACCAGGAAGTACGCCGTGAACCAATAGGTCCAGGCGGACATCGCCACCGCGACGCCTAGCCACGCGCCGTTCTTCCAACCGGGCTCGCGCGCCGCGCGGAGCAGGTAGAGCACGGCCGCGGGGAGGAACCACACCATCGCCTGGGTGGGGCGCCCGGCCGTGATCTCGAACAGGACGAACGGGTTGATCATCCAGAGGAGGGTCGCCGCGAAGGCCGAGAACGTGTCCCCGAACAGGTACTTCGCGAGCGGCCGGAAGGTGACGACGTTGCCGAGCTGCAACGCCAGGGTCCACGTCGGGGAGTAGAGCGTGTGTCCGAACACCCATTGGAAGGGCACCGAGAACACGGCGTCGACGAAGTTGTTGCCCGTGTGGGCGAACACGTCCTTGCCGAAGGGGTAGAAGAACAGGCTCGTGAACGAGGGATCCCCGAAGTGCTCGATGCACGTCCGGATCCACCAGTAGAACCAATGGGTCCCCATGGCGTCGACGCCGTCGCCCACGGTCGACCCGGGCGACGCCAACGTGGGAAGCACCCCCGCGAGAGCGATCGCGAGGAAAAGGAAGCTCTGCACCCGGGTGGAAGGAACCATGGCGCCGGCATCGTAGCACCGCGGCACGCCCCCGCCGCCCCGACGCGCCCGATTGCTCCGCCACTTGCGCTCGCGTAGAGTGCGCCGCTCGGAGATCGTGATGCGAACGCTGCCCCTGCTGGTCCTTGCTGCTTGTACCGGCGAGAAGGACGAACCCGTCACGCCGCCCCCGCTCGGCATGACCCTCGCCGACGACGGGCAGCTCTACGCCGGCATCGCCCGCGTCGACATCTCCCCCACCAACTTCGAGACCTACACCGATCTCGACGGCGACCACAGCTTCGACGGCTGCATCACCGATCCGCTCGCCTCGCGCACGGGCTGCGAGGAGCCGTTCGACGATCTGAACGGCAACGGGCGCTTCGACGCCGTCTGGATCGCGGGCTTCGGCAGCGCGCGCGCGGCCGCGAGCGTGCACGATCCCATCACCGTCACCGCGGTCGTGATCTCGCTGAACGGCGAGTACGTCTCGCTCGTCGGCCTCGATGCGCTCGGTCTTCTCGAGAACCGCACCCGCGACACGCGCGACATGTTGGAGGCCGAGGGCTTCGATCGTGATCGCATCGTGATCAGCTCGTCGCACAGCCACCAGGCGCCGGACACCGTCGGCATCTACGGCATCGACGAGGACCTCGTCACCGGGGTCTACCCGCCGTTCGTGGACGCGATCCCCGGCGCCATCTTCGACGCCGTCGCCACCGCGGCGGGGAGCATGGTCGCGGTGACCCCCACACAGGGTGCCGTGCACATGTCCGCCTTGGACCCCGCGTTCAACGGCGCGCCCTTCGGCGGCACCAACCCGGACCCCACCGTGGAAGGTGGCATCAACGACATCCGCGATCCCCTCATCGTCGCGGACCAGGTGCTCGCCATCGCGCTCGACGGGCCGGACGGCCGCGTCGCCACCATCCTCAACGCGTCGGGCCACCCCGAGACCGTGGGCGACGAGAACAGCGAGATCTCGTCCGACTACGTCGGCTACGCGCGCGACTACCTGGAGCGCCGCAACGGCGGCCTCACCGTGTTCCTCTCCGGCGCTCTCGGCGGCATGCAGTCGGCGCTCGGCGCCACGCTCCCCGCAATCGACGAAGAGGGCAACCGCGTGCTCGACGACGCCGGCCAGCCCACGTGGATCGACGACTCGGGGCCCGGTCCCAAGTGGGAGTTCGCGCGCACCTGGGGCACCCTCGTGGCCCAGGCCGCCGAGACCGCGCTGACCGACACCACGCCGTGGACGAGCCTGCGCATACGCAACGCCGAGTTCCTCATCCCGGTCGACAACGCATCCTTCAAGCTGGCCTTCCAGGTGGGCCTGCTCGACACGCCCGACGACTACGTTGTGCAGAACACGACCTGCCCCGAGTACGGCGTCGACAACGCGCTGTTCGGCTGCATCCCCGCCGCCGCCTGGGTCCTCGAGCTCGGCCCCGTCACGTTCGGCACCGCGCCGGGCGAGCTGATGCCGGAGCTGTTCTGGGGCGTCCCGGAGGAGGACGCGATGGTCGACCCCACGTTGCGCCCCACCGATCGCCGGTGGGTGCAGGCCGACCCCGACTGCGTCGACGTGCCCTACGAGTCCTGCCAGAACACCGCGAGCACCATCGACGACTGCGACTGCCTCAAGCACCACGCCGTGCCCTACCGCATCACGGACGACCCGACGCTCGGCACCATCGAGTCCATGCTGCCCGGCACGTTCAAGGCGCCCATCGGCATCGCGAACGCGTACTGCGGCTACATCGTGCCCGCGCCCGACTACAACACCTACGTGTCCGTGCTGACGGACGACGGCGACCACTACGAGGAGACCAACTCCTGCAGCGGCTCGTTCGCGCCCCTGGTCCTCGAGGCGTTCGCCTCGCTCGCGGAGTAGGGCCCTCGCGGAGTAACGGCCCTCAGGGAGCCGGCGGCGGCCGGAAGCCGGTGACGTTGTTGTTGCTGGGCGCCATGGACGCGTTCGTCAACCGGTCGAGCTCGTGCCCGGTCACGACCGCGGTGGGGCCGAGGCCCGGAGCGTCCGCGGGCACGGGGGCGTGCAGATCCCAGAGCGCGTAGGTGTCGGGCTCGTAGTCGGCGGGCCGCCCGAGCTCGGCGGTGAGCCGGCGCAGCTTGGCGTCCCGGTCGTACCCGATGGCGGTCCACGACGGCGGGCTGAACCGGAGATCGAGCCACACCCACCGGAACAGCGCGGTCATGGCTTCCCGATCGGCCGGGCGGTAGGCGATGGGCGGCTCGGTGTCGTTCATCGTGCCGCCCAGCATCACGACGAAGCGGTTCTCCAGCCGGTGCTCGTAGCCCTTCGGCCGGAGGTCCCGCTCGCGCTCCCCCATCCCGCCGAACAGCGGCTGGCCGTGCAGCGTCTGGTAGACCATGGCGTCCTCGTTGGCGCCGAAGGGCAGGTAGATGACGGCGCCGCCGAGGTCGCGGATGCGCAGGTTGCCGTCGGGGATGTGGTAGCCGGTGCTCGGGATGGGCATCCCGCCGCGCCAGAGCCCCTCGGCGAGCACGACACCGACGAACAGCGGCGCCCAGACCCGATCGAGCCGCGCGAGGCCCACCGCCGCGCACATCGCGAGCAGCACGAACGCCATGCACGCGACGCGCTCGGGGAAGCCGAGGCGGGACAGCAGGGGGACGTGGTCCCACAACGTGATGAAGAAGGGGTTGTGGACGGGCGGGCTCGTCACGTCGAGCTGCGCACCGGCGGAGAAGGCCAGCACGAGCACGAGCCCGGCGAGCCATGGGCCCGCCCGGCGCCACGTCCACACGCCCAGCCCGAACGTCGCGAGCCACGATGCGGTCAGCACCATCTCGCGGGTGAGCTTCCACCGCACGGGCGACGCGGCCGGCCCCTGCGCCCAGTCCGTCACCCCGAGGCGCCCCACGTGCCCCGCGGCGATCTCCGCGTGGATCCGGAGGAGGAACGGCGCCGCGAGCCCCACGGCGACCGCGATCGCGAGCGCGAGGCGGGGCGCGACCACGCGCGGGGCGCGCACCAGCTGCCACAGCGCCACCGGCAGCAGCGCGAGCGTGAGGAAGTACACCATGAACCAGTAGGTCAGCCCCTGGAGCACGGTGAAGAGGCCGAACAGGACCGCGTCCCGCCACGTTCCCGTCGGCAGGCGCAAGAGGTGGCGCGTCGCCAGGAGCGCGAACCACACCATCGCCTGGGTAGGCCGCCCCTCGGCGAGCTGCTGCACGGCGTAGGGGTTCAGCTCGAACGCCGCCGCGGCTGCCCACGCCGCCATCGGGTGCTTGCCGCCGGTCAGGTCCGTCGCGAGCGCCTGCATGGCGAGCGCGTTGCCGACGAGCACGACGACACCGAGCGGATCGATGAAGCCCGGCACGCCGAAGACCCACTGGAGCGGCACGCCCAGGTAGGCGTCGATGTAGTTGGCGCCGGTGTCGTTGAAGAAGTTCTTCCCGTCCGGGTAGAACAAGAGATCGGTGGTGATGGGGAGCGAGAGCTGCTCCAGCGTCGTGCGGACCCACCAGTGCATCCAGATGGTGCCGGGCAGATCGACGCCGACGCCGCCCACGGTGTCGGCCGACAGCAGGGTGCGGGGGCCGATCACGACGACGGCGAGGGCCAGGTAGGAGGCCAGCATCAGCCAGCGTTGGCCCTTGCCCGGGCGCCCTCGTTCAGACATCGCGGCGTTCGAGCATCGGCGCGCTCAGGCCTGGAGCGGCGTGCGCCAGGGCGCGATCCGCCACGCGTCCTCCGGCACCAGCGCCGGCCCGGCCGTGGCGATCTGGACGCGGAGGGCGACACATGCGCCGTGCATCATCGCGTCCGCGATGGTCACCACCGAGCGCGCCGGCAGCGGCTCGAGCCAGCTCCCGCGCACCCAGTCGTTGAACAGGCCCATCGCCGGGCCGCACCAGATCTGGTAGTCGCGCTTGCGCGAGGTGTCCCCCATCCGCGCCCAGCGGCTCGACAGGCCCAGGTACCAGCGGAAGCAGAGCGCCATCTGGTGACGACGATCGGTGCGCGCCCGCTCGAGCTCCCGCGGGTCCCGCGCGGCCCAGAACGCCTCGGTCTCCGCCCACACGTCCGCCAGCGGCCGCTGGAGGATCTGCTTCTCGATGCGCTCGCGGTCGGCCACGGGGATGTCGTCGATGCTCGCGTAGGCCCGGTAGACCTCGTAGAGCCGCGCCGCGCGTTGCGCGTACATCGTGCCGCGCGCGAGCACCTGCACCTGCGCGCCCATCTCGAACATGTCGGGCGCGGGGCCCATCGTCACGTCGGCGTAGCCGGCCTGCGCGAGCATCTCGCGGACGGTGTCGGAGGTGCCCGCCTCGCCCGCGGCCTGGTTGATCGAGCCGGTCATCACGTAGTCGGCGCCGAGCGTGAGCGCGGCCGCGAAGGAGGACGGATCGCCGATGCCGCCGGCCGCGCCGATGCGGGGGCGCACCGCGTACCCCTCCTCGCTCGCGATGCGCGCGGAGAGCCGGCGGAAGAGCGGGATGAGCACGGAAAGAGGGCGGCGATCGGTGTGCCCGCCGCTGTCGGCCTCGGCCGTGATGTCCTCGGCCACCGGCACCTTGCGCGCGAGCTCGGCCTGGCGGGCCGTGAGGTGACCGGCGGCGACGAGGCCCTCGAGCAGCTTGACGGGCGCGGGGCGGAGGAAGGGCTCGGCCACCTCGGGGCGCGACACCTTGGCGCTCACGCGGTTGGGCGTGACGATGCGCCCGTCGACCTCGTGGATGCCGTGCAGGCGGTAGCGCACCACCGCCGGGGTGAGGCCCATGAACGCGCTCGCGTCGACCTCGTGGCAGCCGTGCTCGAGGAAAAGGTCGACCGTGGCCTCCTCCACACCGGGCTCGACCGGATTGTGGAGCAGGTTGAAGCCCGCGGGCTTGTCCCCCACCGCGGCCTTGATCGCGCGCACACCGTCCCGCACGGCCTCGAGCGGGAGCCCGCCGGCGCCGAAGTAGCCGAGGTACCCCGCGTCGCTCATGGCCGCGACCAGCGCGGGCGAGGCGATGCCGCCGGCCATGGCGCCGGCCACGTAGTTGAAGCGCACGCCGTGGCCCGCGCGGAACGAGGGCGCGCCGAGCTGATCGGGGCGCATGGCGGGTACGACGAGCTCCGCCGGCCCGGCGCCCTCCCACCACCGGCCCTCGTGCCACCGGAGCGTGCGGCTCGGGTCGTGCAGGGCGGCCACGAGATCGGTCACCGGCCGGCCGCGCTTGACCATCGCCACGTCCTGGACGTGCTGCTCGCCCGACGCCCACCGGGTGGAGACGCGCGCGGACTCGCCGCTGCGCTCGACCCGCACGGTCACATCGCTGTCTTCGAGCTCGACACCATCGGCGCCGTCGGCCAGGAGCGCCACGAGCGCGTCCGCGCCGCCCTGATCGAGCGCGCGGGCGAGGCCGCTGCCCCCCGGCGACCGCTCCTCGGCCGTTTCTCCCCGGAAGATCCGTACGCTGCGCGCCGACGTCATGAGACTCATGCCCGCGCGCCTATCCGATCGGACCGGTCGGGGCGCTAGTCGCGCGATCCCGACGTCGCGAGCGGCACGGTGCGCATCAGCGACAGGAGCGCGATGATGCCGATGAAGATCTGCTCGGTCAGCACCGCGGCGGTCCCCACGCCGACCGCCACGAGCACCCCGAGCCGCGCGGTCCACACCATCGCGACCTTGGGGTCCTTGTAGAGCGAGAGGCCGTGGAGGGTGACCGAGCCGCCGTCCAACGGGTACATCGGGAGCAGGTTGAACGCGCTCCAGAACAGGTTGAACGTGGTGGCCGTGACGAGGAGGCGCCCGATCACGGGCCCGTCGATGAACATGGACGCGACCAGCGCCACGAGGCCGAGCAGGAACCCCGCGAACGGCCCCGCCAAGGTGACGAAGATGCCCTGCCGCGGCTTCGGCGCGTGGGTGAAGCGCGTGAGCCCGCCGAACCCGTGCAGGGTAATGGCGATGGGCCCGAGGCCGTAGGCGCGGGCGGCGAAGGCGTGGCCGAGCTCGTGGACCATGACCGACCCGAACACCATGAGCATCAGCAGGAAGCTGTACCCGGCCGACGCGGCGCCGCCCTGCGCGCCCAGGAGCACCATCAGCGCGAGGATGGCGAGCGCGGAGGGGTCCAGGGTGACGGGGAAGCCGAACAGGCTGCCGAGCTTGATCGAGTTCACGGGTCCTCCGGGGGCGTGCGGGGCGTGGCGGGTGGGGGAGTCGACGGAGGCTCCTCGGGGAGCGGCAACCCCCCGAGCGACCAGAACCATCCCGCGATCGCGACGACCGCCAGGAGCGCGGCGACGAGCGCATAGGCGTTCGCCGCCCGTAACGCCAACTCCCGCTCGGCGCGGGACTCCTCGAGGGCGCGCGCCAGCGCCGCTTCCCGCGCGGAGGCCGCGGCGACGAAGGCGTCCACGTCCACGATGCCGTGGCGCGCGAGGGCCGCGGCGGGACCCTCCACGTCGGGGCCGGGCACGCCGCGGGCTTCGAGCCACGCCACGATCGGCGCGTGGAGCGGGTGACGGGGGCACGCGGCCAGGGCGTCCCGCACGCGGGCGGGGTCCTCGGCCACGAGCGCGTCGAACAGCGGCACCGACCCGCGCACCTCACGCACCCGGTCCAGGGCGTCGAGGAGGGGGTCGGTGGGCGCCTCCGGGCTCAACTGGGGACGAACATCAGCCAGGTCCAGACCTGGGGCTGGAGCCCGGTGGCGGTGGCGGTGCCGCCGGCGACCGTGGCGGTGCCGAGAGCCTCGATGGCGCCGTACTCTTCGAGCGCGTACACGTCGTACGTGCCGTCCGGCGAGGAGAGGCCGGTGACGACGATGTCCATGGGGGCGCCGGGCTCGGCGCCCCAGGGCAGGAGGCCCACGGCGAAAGCGGGCGCGAGGGGGGTCCAGAGCGGGGTGAGCTCGGTGCCTTCGAGCACGCCGGCGAACACGTTGAAGTCCCCGTTGTCCTCGGCCACGCCGAACGGCAGTTCCAGCGACGAGGCCGTGAACGTGAGCGAAACGTCACCGAGGTCGTAGCTCTGCGCGCCGGCGCTCTCGTTCGCGATCACGGGGCCCTCGGCGGGCGGCACGACCATGGGCGCGGGGATGGAGAACGCCTCGCTGACGCCGAGGTCGACGCCGACCAGGGAGTTTCCAAAGTTGGGCAGGGTGTAGGTGGCGCCGATCGCGTCGACCTTGAACCGCGCGGCTTCGAGGCCGGCCTGGAAGAAGTTGCCCGCGGCGTCGGTCTCCGCGTAGCGGCACACGGTCGAGCACACCTGCACTTCCATGTCGGCCGCGGGGCTGCCGTCCGCGAAGATCACCATGCCGGAGATCGAGGCGTCACGCGGATCCGCGTCGGTGTCCGCGTCGGTATCCGTGTCCGTGTCCGCATCGGTGTCGGTGTCCGCGTCCGCCGGCTCCGCGCCGGTGTCGTCCTTGGTGCCGCCCGTGCAGGCGAGGAGGAGCAGAAGAGGGAGCAAGCGCATGGAGCCTCCGGTCGCGCGCAGTCTATCCGCGCCGAATGACGATGCGCACACCCATCAGCAGGCGTTCGGCCTCCGCGTGCGCGTCCGCGGTGAGTTCGACGCCTTGCACGTCCACCAGCGTGATCCAGCCGCGCGCGAAGCCGGCCTCGGGGAGGTAGTGCAGCTCGACCAGATCGTGCGCCTGGCCACACGCGCAGTCGAGCTGCCGCGGGCCGCCTGCCCGCCACGCCTCGAGCGCGCGGCCGAACGCGGCGACCACGTTCTGTTCGGTCACCGGGCAGCGCACGGCGAAGCCGCCCTGCCCGCTCGACGCGAAGTGGACCCGGTCGAACCGCTCGACCCGAGCGCGCGCGAAGCCGCCCACCACGAGCGGACGCGGGCCCGGGCCCCCGTCCTCGTCGATCCAGCCACCGTCCTCCAGCGCCTCGAACAGGCGCTCCACGAAGTCGACCGGGCGCTCGGGATCAGCCGGGAGCAGGAGCAGGGAGAGGCGGTGGGCGGCGGGGGGCACGCGCAAGGGTAAGCGCGCCGACAGTCAGAACCAGTCCGGGATCTCGATCTCCACTTCTCCCAGCACCTGCGCCTGGCAGGCGAGCCGGTCGCCGCGGAGCACATGGTCCGAGCCGAGCGCCATTTCTTCCATCCCCTCCCGCTTCGAGAGGTTGCGTGCGCCCTTGACGATGACGACGCGGCATGTGCCGCAAGACGAGTTTCCGCCGCAATAGCTGCGAAGATCCAAGCGCCCGGCCTCGGCGGCCTCCAGCACGGTGGTGCCGCGCTCGACCCGGACCGTCGTGCCGCCGAAGCGCACCTCGACCGGGCCCGTCGTCACGCGGGATGGCGCCGCGGCGGGAGAACGCCCAAGGAACGGGGCCACCTGCGTCTCGTTGCGGAGAACGCGCTCGGCCATGGTGGCGCCCGCGCGGCTGGCTGCGCGGAGCCCCCGACGGAGCAGGCGGAACGGGAGGACCGGTTCGTCCGACATCGACCGTACTGTGGACCGCCGGTGCGTCGCGTGCAAGGCCCACCCCGCCGGCCCGTAGCGTGCAGCACAAGGCTCTTTCGCTGGCTATGTTCGAGGCTCGGAGCCGCGTGCACGCCTCCCGCCCCCCGATCCCCGCCCCACGTGTGAGCGCCCCGCTCCGGCGGGCGGCGCTCTACCTCGCCTTTTCCGGGGTGATCCACGCCGCGCCCGTGGCCGCGTGGATCGCGGAAGGCCCCGAGATCGGGTGGGACGAGCCCACGCGAGTCCGGACGCTCGACGCCGCGGAGGACGCTGCGCTGGCGCGCGCCGAGCGTGAGCGAGCGCTGCCGCGGACCGAGGCGGAGACGCGGGCGCAGGTGATGCGCGAAGAGGCCGCTCGCGCCGCCGCGAGGGCCGTCGTGGCGCGCGCGCAGGCCGTGCGTGCCGAGGCCACCCGGGCCGACGCGGAGCGCCGGGCGGTCGCCGCGGCCGACGTTGCGCGGCGCACGGCGGAGCGGGCGGAGGAGGCGCGGGAGAAGGCGGCGGCGGCGACCCGGGCGCCCGTAGAAGCCACGCGAGAGGCGGCGCGAAAGGTGGCGGAGACGGCGGAGGAGCAGGCGCGAGACGCGCTGGCGGCGCGGCTGGAGGCGGATCGCGAGGTGGCGGCCGCCCAGCGAACGGTCGACGACACGCGGGTGGAAGCGGCGAAGGCCGATGCGATGAAGGCGGAGGCCGAGCGGCAGGCTGCCCGCGTGGAGCAGGAGCTGCTCGAGGCGAAGGTGGCGGCGAAGCTGAAACCGGAGGCAGCGCCGAAGGTGGAGCCGCCCAAGGTGGCGCCCGCGCCGAAGCCTCCCGTGGAGGAGGTCGCCGCCGCGCCCAAGCCCCCGCCCGAGGCCGCGCCGAAGCCCCAGCCACAAGCGAAGGTGCAGGAGCGTGGCGACGCCCAGGCCAGCGGCGGCAACACCGGGCCCGTCACCCGCTGGCTCGCGTTCGTGCGTGGCGAGGGGGCGGACGAGGGATCCGCGGACCCCGACGCACGCTACATCAGCGACCGGAACCGGCGCGCCCCCGAGGAGACCCGCGCGGCGGCGGACGTGGCCCGCGCCAACGGAGACGGGCGCGCCGAGACGGAGTTCGCCACGCGCACGAGCACCGCGACCACACCGGGCGAGGCGGCGAAGCACACGGCGGCGCGCGTCGAGATCGGCCAGCCCACCCCTCCCCCCGCGTCACCCCGCACCCCACCGCCCGCGCCGCGCACGGCCGCGCGTACGCCCGCTCCCCGTCGGGACGGCGTGCGCCTCCCGCCCGGCGCCGTCGAGCTCCCCTACCTCACCGAGGCCCCCGGCCCCTCCCCGTCGATGCCCTCCTCGGACCTGCGGCTCTCCGCCGGCACGATCGACCTCACGTCCCGCGCGTCCCCCGACACCACCGCGGACACCGCGCGCCGTGTCGCCCGCCTCACGCCGCCGCCGCCACCACCGGCCCCGGCGTCCCTCCCCGACGCTCCCCTCCCCCCCGAGCGCCCGAAGGCCCCGCGCCCTCCGCTCGAGGACGACTTCTGGTCCGCCTCCACCGTACCCACCCTCACGGATCCCGAGGTCGCGTCCACCGATCTCGACGCGACCCCGAACGTTAAGCCGGACACCTTCCTGCTCGCCGCCGAGCAGGCCGACGCGCGGGGCTGGTCGGACCTCGCCATCCTCGACGAGAAGGCCGTGTTGTCCGACCAGGCCCGCTACGGGGCGCGCGCCCACGTGCTCGGGGCCTGGCTGAGCGGCGTCGACGACGGGCTTCGTGAGCGGTGGGTCTACCCGCCGGCGCTCCGCGCCCTCGGCGTCGAAGGCACCGTGGTGCTGTGGTTCTACGTGTCGCGAACGGGGGCGGTGTCGAGCCTGCAGATCCACGCGGGCTCCGGCAACACGGAGCTCGATCTGGCGGCCCTCGCCGCGGTTCCCGCGAAGGTGACCGCGATGCCGGCTGGCAGCGGCAGTGGCCAATGGCTCGAGAAGGTGTTCCGGTACCGGGCCTCGCCGCCATAGGGGGGATCGGGGGGATCCCACCCCGCCCGGGCGGACGCCACGCCACAGTTGCCGCTTGTCGTTGTAGGGAACCCGGCAATAAGCTCTAGGAGGACATGCCCGACCGCACCCCAACGCAGACGCCCCAGCCTCGCTGGCGGATTCTCGTCCTGGTGGCGCTGTCCGTGCTCCTCCACGTCGTGCTCGCGCCGCTGGCGGCCCCCCTCTTCGGCGCGCTCGACCTGTCCGGCTACGAGCAGCCCGTCTCCGTGCGGATGATCGACGGGGACCCCCTCGACGCGATGACCCCCGACCAGGTCGCCCGCCTCCAGGACCTCGAGGCCAAGATCGAAGAAGAGATGGAGGAGAAGCCCGAGGAGGAGGAGCCGGAGCCGGTGATGCCGGACGGGCAGGTCGTCGAGACGGTGACCCCGGACGAGGAGAAGGTCCCGCTCGTTTCCGACTACCTCGCGGAGCACGACAACGCGGTCAAGGAAGAGACGAGGACGGACGCCTACAAGGTCAATCCCGACGTGCTGTCGAACCAGTACAGCCGGGAGTCGAAGATGGAGTTCGAGGACGTGATGGACGTCGGCGCCACCGACAAGTCCAGCGGCGCCACCGTCGGCAGCCTGAACGACCCGGCGCCCGGAAAAGGAGCGCCCCGCTCGATCATCCCCTCCCCCTGGGCGCTGACCAACAAGGAGGGCCTGGCCGCGCCGACCAAGGCCTCGTCCAGCACCCAGTCGTTGTCCGGCGCCCCGCAGAACGATCTCCTTAACGAGAAACTCGATCGGTCGGTCGCCCTCAATACGCGGGAGTTCCTCGGCGCGGCGTACATGAACCGCATCCGCCGCCAGGTGAACTTCTACTGGAAGCAGAGCCTCGACAACGTCTCGCCGTCGCTCCGGCTGTCCAAGCCCGCGTACAACACGGTGGTGGCCATCGTGCTGAGCGGCGAGGGCGCGTTGGAGAGCATCTCCATCACGACCGAGAGCGGCTCCGGACCGCTCGACAACGTCGTCGTGGAGGCCTTCCGGGTGGCCGGGCCGTTCCCCAATCCGCCCGAGCAGCTCGTACGGAAGGACGGCCGCGTGTACCTCTCCGACCTCGACTTCACCGTGACGCTCGGGCAGGCGACGATGCAGTACCAGGGCATCGATCCGCGCGCGGAAGTGCAGTTTCCGGGCATCCTCAAGTCGCCGCGTTAGCCCGGCTCGTAGTCGAGCTTCGTGGTACACTTCCCCGGTGGAAGCAGACCGCAGAGAGCTCGAGTTCCTAAGGACCCTCGGATCCGGCGGATTCGGGGCGGTATACCTTGCCAATCTCCACGGGCGCGACCGGTTCGTGCGTCGTGTTGCGGTCAAGGTGATGCGTGAGGGGCTGGATGCGACGCCCGACCTCGTGGCCCGCCAGAAGGACGAGGCGCGGCTGCTCGGCCTGCTCGCGCACGACGGCATCGTGCAGGTGCTCGACCTCGCCGAGGTCGAGGGGCGGCCCGCGGTGGTCATGGAGTACGTCGAGGGTGTCGACCTCGCCGACCTCATCAAGAACCTGAGCCCGCGGCGCGTGCCGACCCGGGTGGCGCTGGAGATCATCGCCGGCGTCGCCGCGGCCCTGGATGCCGCGTACAACTCCAACTCCGCGCTGACCGGCCAGCCGCTGCGCGTCATCCACCGCGACATCAAGCCGGCGAACATGCTCCTCACGGTGCACGGGCGCGTCAAGGTGCTCGACTTCGGCGTCGCCAAGGCCGACTTCGCGCGGGACGGCCACACCACCAACGGCGGGTGGGGCACGCCGCGCTTCATGTCGCCCGAGCAGTGGCTGGGCGAGTCCTACAGCGCCCCGGTCGACATCTACGCCCTCGGCGTGACGCTCTTCGATCTCGTCGCCGACCGGCCGTGGGAGCGCCCTCCCCTCTCCCGGCTCACGTTCGAGGGCAAGGTCGGCAACCAGCTCAGCGCCCAGTCGGACGTGCCGGAAGAGGTGCTGGGGATCATCGAGATGATGACCCGGTTCGAGGCGGCCGATCGCCCCACCGCCGCCGAGGTGCGCGAGCACTGCGAGGCCGCGGCCGGCATCGTCGGCGGGGAGAGCCTGGCGAAGTTCGCCCGGGTCGAAGTGCCGCCGCTGGTCGAGGCACACAGCCGCTCCAACGCCAACAAGCCGCTCCCGGGCACGGTCACCCTCGGCGGCGTGTCCCAGACCCAGACGGGCGGCGGCGGCCGCGCCGAGCCGACCCACGAGCCCTCGATCGTCCCCGACACCTACGCGCCGAACACGCCCTCGAACGGCCGCTCCACCGGCTCTTCGAAGAAGGTGCCCGCGTCCGAGCCGTACCGGGCCATCGCCGGACTCGCGGCGGTCGCGATCCTGGTCGGGGCCTCCGGCGTGATCGGCCTCGGGGTGCTCGGGTGGAACTTGTGGGGCGGGTTCTCGCCGGGCGCCGACGTGCCGGTGGAGGCCGTGGCGGCCGTGCCCCCCGAGCCCGTCCTCCCCACACCCCCTGACGGCGAGAACACCCTCCCCGAGGACGACGCCGGCGCGGGCACGCCTCCCAAGGACGGCTTTGTCGACCCCACGGAGCCCCCGGTTGCCGTGGTCCCGCCGTCGCCCACGACCACGAGCACGCCCCCGAAGGGGAAGCGGCAACCGGTCGTCAAGGACCCGCCCACCCCCGTGATTCCGACCGAACCCCCGGTGGAGAAGCCCGTGGAGAAGGCCGCCGCGGTCGCCGCCACCTTCCCCCTCGACATCGTGACGGGCGCCGTCGGCGACACCGTGTGGATCGACGGCATCTGGACCGGCACAAGCCCGATCCGCGGGCGCTCGTTCTCCGCCGGAGCGCACACGGTGGTCATCAGCAAGGGCGAGGCGAAGACCGAGCCCTACTCCGTCACCCTCGGCGCCAACGGCCCGAACAAGATCGTCTACAGCCCCGCCGAGTCCAAGTGGAGGACCGCCAAATGATCCTGCTCCTCGCGTCCCTCGCCTCCGCGTGCCCCGACCTGAACGACGCGGTCGAGCGGGCCACGTCCGCCCTCATCTCCGGCGACTTCGCGGACGCGCGCACCGCGCTGGACGCCGCGGAGGCCTCCTTCGCGTGCGCCCCCGCCACCACCAGCCAGATCGCGCGCTTCTGGCTCGTCGAGGGCGCCTCCGCGCACCTCCGCAACGAGACAGCGAACGCACGCACGTTCCTGGCGGCCGCGCGCGAAGCGGCGCCCACCGAGTTCGACGACAGGCTCGGCCCCGAGATCCGCGCCACCTGGGCGGCCGCCGTGCCCGACGGGTCGGGCAGCCTCGTGCTCGAGCCGCGCCGCGCCGTCCTCATCGACGGTCAGGGCGTGACCGAGTGGCCGGCCATCATCTCCGCTGCGCCGCACGTGCTGCAGGTGGTCGGCGCCGACGGCACGGTCCGCTTCGGGCGCGTGGTCCGCATCAGCGCGGGAGAGGACGCGATGGTCGAGGCGAACCTGGGGAACGAGCCCGCGGCCGCGGGGATCGCCGGCGTGGCCGCCCCGAAGGAGGCCCGGCCCAAGAAGTCGCCCGCGATGCTGATCCTGGCGGGTGTGGCCGCGGCGGGCGCGGGCGCGTTCGCGGGCGGGGCCCTCGCGCAGAACCCCACGCTGGACACGGCGACCGACGTGGAGACGCTCGACAGCACGTTCGCCCGCCAGCAGGCCTTCGGGTACACCAGCTACGGCCTGATGGGCGCGGCGGCGGCGGTGTTCACGCTGCACTTCGTCATCAAGTAGCGGTCATCAAGTAGCGGTCAGCTACTTGATCGGCCCCTCGAGCCGCCCCTCGACGAACTGCCGCACGCGCGGATCGTCGGTCTCCCGGAAGGTCTCCGCGGTGCCCTCGAGGATCACCTGGCCCTCGTGCAGCATCGCGATCTTGTCGGCGATGCGGAACGTGGCCGCCATGTCGTGGCTGATGACCAGCGAGGTCAGGCCCGGGTTCGCGTCCTGGGTGTCGCGGATGAGCGCGTCGATCTGGGCGGTCATGATCGGGTCGAGCCCGGTAGTGGGCTCGTCGTAGAGCAGGAACTCGGGACCGCGCACCATCGCCCTCGCGACGCCCACGCGCTTGCGCATGCCGCCGGACAGCTGGTTCACCTGCTTGCGGCCGGCGTCCGCGAGGCCCACGGACGCCAGCATGGCCTCGACGCGGATGCGGATCTGGTCCTCCTTGAGCTTGCTGTGCTCGCGGAGCGGGAACGCCACGTTGTCGTAGACGTCCATCGAGTCGAACAGCGCGGCGTGCTGGAACACCATGCCGAAGCGGAAGCGCTCCTTGCGCAGCTCGCGGTCGGACAGCCCGGTGAGGGCCTGCCCGCCGATGCGGATCACGCCGCCGTCCGGACGCATCAGCCCCATCACGTGCTTGAGCAGCACGCTCTTTCCGGTGCCGCTCCGCCCGATGATCACGGTGACCTCACCGCGCGGCACGACCAGATCCACGCCGCGGAGCACGTCCTGAGTCCCGAAGCGTTTGCGCACACCTTCGAGCTCGATGCCCTCCTCCTTCTTCGGCTTCATCAACCCACCGACAGGGGGGCCAGGATCAGCGTCATGAAGTAGTCGCTCGTGAGGATGAGCACCCCCGAGATGACGACGGCCGTGGTCGTGGCGCGCCCGACCCCCTCGGCCCCGCCCGCCGTGGTGAAGCCCTTGTAGCAGCCCACGGACGACAGCAGGAGGCCGAACACGGAGGACTTGATGAGGCCGCCGATGATGTCGTCCGGGTCGACCCACCACTCGATGCGCGCCTGGAACGCGCCGGGCGTCACGGAGAGCTGCTTGACGGCGACGTACCAGCAGCCGAACACGCCCACGACGTTGAACACCATCGTGAGCGCCGGCACCATCAGGGTGGCGGCGAGGATGCGCGGCGCGGCGAGGTACTGGTGCGCGTCGATCCCCATGCTGTCGAGCGCGTCGATCTGCTCGGTGACCCGCATGGTGCCGAGCTCGGCGGCCATCGCGCTCCCGACGCGCCCGTTGACCATCAGCGCCGTGAGCACCGGGGAGAGCTCCCGCGTGAGCGAGAGCGTCACGATCGCCCCGATCAGGCTCTCCGCGCCGAAGCGGGAGAAGCCGACATTGGCCTGCACCGCGAACACCATGCCGGTGAACAACCCGGTCACGATCACGATGAGCAGCGACTCCACCCCCACGAAATGCATCTGCTTGAACAGCAGGCGGAGGCGGTACGGCGGCATCAGCCCCGCCGCCATCGACCGCATCAGGAAGCGCACGTAGAAGCCTACCGCTTCGATCGACGTGACGAGCCAGGCCCCGAGCCGGGTGATCGGGTTCATCGGCGCTCGGGGTGGGGTCGGGCGGGAGAGGGCATCGGGCCGACCGCCTATCCGGTTATGCGGCTCGGATGCGCATCCTCGTCACCGGCGGAGCCGGCTTCGTCCCCTCCCATCTCTGCGAACGCCTCCTGGTGGACGGTCACGACGTCGTGGCCGTCGACAACTTCGTGACCGGGCACCGTCGTAACCTCGCCGTGTTGGAGAAGAGCCCCCGCTTCTCGTTCGTCGAGGCGGACGTGACCAAGGAGCTGCCGGTCGACGGCAAGGTCGACCGCATCTTCCACATGGCGTCCCCCGCGAGCCCCATCGACTACGTGCAGCTCCCCTTCGAGACGCTCTACGCGGGCAGCGACGCCACGCGCATCGGCCTCGATCGCGCGCGCGCGGACGGCGCCCGGTTCCTGCTCGCGTCGACCTCCGAGGTGTATGGCGACCCGATCGTGCACCCCCAGGTCGAGTCGTACTGGGGCAACGTCAACCCCATCGGGCCCCGCAGCGTGTACGACGAGGCCAAGCGTTACGGCGAGGCCCTCACGATGGCCTACCACCGCTACCACGGCGTCCAGACGCGGATCGTGCGCATCTTCAACACCTACGGGCCCCGCATGCGCGCGAACGACGGGCGCGTGATGCCCGCCTTCTGCAGCCAGGCTCTCGCGGGCGAGCCGCTGACCGTGTTCGGCGAGGGCCGCCAGACCCGCAGCTTCTGCTACGTGACCGACCTGGTCGACGGCATCGTGCGGCTGATGGAGTCCGACCTCACCGAGCCGTGCAACGTCGGCAACCCGCACGAGATGACGATGCTCGAGCTGGCCGAGTACATCAACACGTTCACGGGGAACAAGGCCGGGATCGTGCACCGCCCCCTCCCCCCGGACGACCCCACCCAGCGCCGCCCCGACATCACGCGGGCCAAGACCGTGCTCGGTTGGGAGCCGCAGGTGCCGTTCGCCGAGGGGGTCGAGCGCACGGTCTCCTACTTCCGGGACCTTTTCGCGCGCGAGAGCGGCGCATAAGAATTCACGAGGAAGAACGGGCCTTGACGGTGACCGGGCTGGCGCCTATCGCGTAGGCACACCCCGCAACACCGGAGCTTCGATGGGCCTTCTTTTTGGGAGCGCGTCGACTCGCGCCTCCTCCGCCGGACCCTCCATCGGCATCATCGGCGCCGGGCCGGGAGGGCTCTCGCTCGCGCGGATCCTGACAGACCGCGGCTTCCGGGATGTCACCGTGCTGGAGAAGGCCGAGCGGGTGGGCGGCAAGTCGCGGACCGTCCAGCACGAGGGCCTCGGGCACGAGGTCGGCACCTGCTACTACACCGAGGGCTACACCTACGTCCGCGCGTGGATGCGGCGCTACGGGATCAGCGCCCATCGCCTGCACCGGCATGTCATCCACCGCGCGGACGGCTCCGCGACGGACTTCGGCCACTACGTCTCCGCCGGATCGCGACCACGGATGGTCGAGGAGCTGGCCCGCTACACGAAACACTGGATGCGCTTCTTCACGCTCCAGGAGCTCGGGCACGACCGCGCGACCTTCGATGCCGAGGTGTCCATCCCCTTCGGACAGTGGCTCCGCGAGCGCAACCTCGCGGCGATCGAACGTTTCGCGCTCCGATCGATGACCGCCATGGGCTACGGGCACCTCGACCACGTGCCGGCGCTCTACGGGCTGCGCTGGAACAGCCCGAGCCTCTTGTTGTCGGCCGCCGCCATGCACATCGACGAGCCGGTGCCCGGCTGGTCGCACTTGTGGCAGGCCATGGCCGCCACGTTGGACGTGCGGCTCGGATGGGAGACCGCCCACGTCGAGCGAGGCCCCCGCGGCGTCGAGGTCATCGCGAAGGACGGCGATCGCCTGCGGTTCGACCACCTCGTGGTCGCGACGCCGCCGGACGAGTGCGGCGCGTGGCTCCCCCTCGACAACGACGAGCGCGCCTTGTTCGGGCGCTTGCAGTGGGCCCAGTACTACACGAGCCTCGTGGTGGTAGACGGCTGGTTCAAGCACGAGGACACCCACTCCTACGAGGCGAACCTGCGCGGCGCGGACGGCCCCCAGGTAGGCCACATCCTGGTCGCGCGGCGCACCGGCGACAAGACCCCCGTGGCCGAGGCGCGCACCGACGCCCGAAAGCATGTCTACGTGGTGTACCAATACGGCAGCCGCCAGCTCGCCGACACGACCCTGCGGGACCGGCTCACGCAGGACATCGCGCGGCAGGGCGGGCGGCTGGTGCAGGTGCTCGGACAGTTCCCGTGGCGGCATTCCCCCAAGCTCCCGGCCGCGGCCATCGCCTCGGGGGCCGTGTGGGCGCTGGAGGATCTCCAGGGCAAACGCAACACCTGGTACACCGGGGCCACGCTCTGCCACGAGTCGGTCAACAACATCGTCGGCTACAACGTGAAGCTCGCAGACCGCCTGGAGCACACGCTGCGCGGCTACGCGGAGCGGCCGATGGGGCGCTGGTGGTGGCAGGAGCGGCGCGCGGCCGAGCGGCTCCTCACCTGGCAGAACAAGTAGGCGTTTCGCGTCCTTACCACCGCATCACTCACATCCGGTCGAGCACCGTGAGGCCGAGCAGCTCCAGGCCGTGGCGCAGGACGCGGCGGGTCGCGTCGACCAGGGCGAGGCGCGACGGACGGGCGTCGCCGCCCTTGAGGACCGGACAGTCGTGGTAGAACCGGTTGAACCGGCCGGCCACCTCGTACAGGTGCTCGGCGAGCTGGTTGGGGCGGTACCCGCGCGTCGCGGCGGCCACCATCTCCGGGTAGCGCGCCAGGGCCAGGAGGAGCTCGCGCTCCAACGGATCGCGGATCACGATGGCGCCGAGGTCGGGGGCCTCGCCGCCTTCCTCCGCGCGGAGCGCCTTGGCGAGCACGGAGGCACAGCGCGCATGGCTGTAGAGCAGGTAGGGCGCAGTGTTGCCTTCCAGCGACAACATGCGGTCCCACTCGAAGGTCAAGTTGGTCTGCGGGTTCTGGGAGAGGTCGGAGTAGCGCACCGCGCCGACGCCCACCGCCTCCGCGATCGCGGCCCGCTCGGCGTCGTCGAGGTGCGGCGCCTTGCTGTCCACCACCGCCCGCGCCCGCCGCACGGCCTCGTCGAGCAGATCGACGAGGCGGATGGTGTTGCCCTCGCGGGTCGTGAAGATGATGCCCGCGGGCAGTGTCATCATGCCGAACCACACGTGCACCAGCTCCGCGTCCGACGCATCCAGCCGGCGAGCGATCTCGAACACCTGCTGGAAGTGCCGCTGCTGGCGCATGTCAGTGACGATCACGATGCGATCGGGGTGCCACCGGCCCTCGCGGTAGCGTACGCACGCGACGTCACTCGTGGTGTAGTTGTCGGCGCCGTCCTTCTTGCGGACGATGGCCACGTCGTGCTCGAAGCGCACGATGGTCGCGCCCTCGGACGCCTCCGCGATGCCGGCGGCGAGCAGATCGTCGACCACCTGGTCGGTCATGTCGCGGTAGGCGCTCTCGCCGAGCGTCTCGTCGAAGTGGACGCCGAGCCGCTTGTAGACGGCCTCGAACTCGCCCATCGAGATGGCGAGGAACTGCTTCCAGAGGGCGGTGTTCTCGGGGTCCCCCTTCTGGAGCTTGGCGATCTCGGCGCGCGCGGCGTCTCCGAGCGCGGGATCGTCCTTCGCCCGCTTTCCGAACTCGACGTAGAGCCGCTCCAGCTCGCCGATGGGATCCGCCTCGAACGCCAACGGATCGAGCCAGTTGTGGTACGCGACGATGAGCTTCCCGAATTGGGTGCCCCAGTCGCCGATGTGGTTGTCACCCACCACGGTCCAGCCCGCCGCGCGGTGCATGCGCACCAGGGCGTCCCCGATGTGGGTCGAGCGCATGTGCCCGATGTGCATGCGCTTCGCGACGTTCGGCGACGAGAAGTCGACCACGACGGTGCGCCCGGCGCCCTCGGGCGCGACGCCGACGTTCGGCTCGGTCACCTGGGCGGCGACGGTGCGGGCGATCCAGGCGTCATCGAGCGTGAGGTTGATGAAGCCGGGGCCGGCCACCTCGACCTTGGTGATCGCGGGGTGCTGGATCAGCGGCGCGAGGCGCTCGGCGAGCGCGCGCGGGTTCATTCGCTGCGCCTTCGCCATGCGGAACGCGAAGTTCCACTGGTAGTCGCCGTGGGCGGGGTTGCCGGTCGGCGCGACGGGCTCGACCTCGGCGGCGGGGTCGACGGTGGCGGCGACCGCGGCGAGACAGGGCTGGAGGAGGGCGGGGATCATGATCCGCGCCGTTTATCCCGGTGGCTCCCCCGCGGCCTCGGCCGGCCGGCGGACATTGCCCGACCGGACCGGGATCGGGCCGCGCGTCTGGCCGCGCCGCCGCAGGCACTCCCCCTCCACGAACTCGTCCACCCATCCCACCGTCTCCGGGCCCTCGACCCAGAGGGTGCGCTTGCCGCTGTTCCCGTCGGGCACCGACCCGTCGCAGAAGGTGCCCCCGCCGGCACGTCCGAGGGCGTTGAGCGTGAGGAGCACGGTCTGGCGGGCCCCCTCGACACAGTCCTGCGTGGGGCACCCCGTCGGGTCGACCGGCTCGCCCTTCTCCATGCGGTCCTGGAACCACGTCTTCCAGAACAGGCGCTGGGCGTCCGCCGCGCGCGGCAGGCCCTGGTACGCCACGGCGGTCGCGGCCGCGTCGGTCAACGGCTGATCGAGCACGGCGCGCGCCCCGATGCGGATGAGGTGGAAGCTGCACTCGCGCGCGAAGACGGTCCGGTCGCACGCGGCGAACGCCTCGGCGAGGTTGCCGGCGCGGGCCTCCCGCTCGGCGTAGAGGAACACGCACTCGTCGTGCCACACCCCCTTGGGGATCCCGTCGCAGTCGGCCTCGTCGAGCCGGCCCTGCGCCTCCATCGCGGCCACGAGGCAGTCGGGCCCGTCCGCCTCAGGCAGCTGTCCGCAGAGCCGGCGCGACTCTTCCCACGACGTCGACGCGAGGGCGTCCCGGTACAGCTCCGCCGGGCCCCGGGACTCGCAGGCGGCCAGCAGGAGGAAGATCAGGTCAGTTGTCGCAGGAGTTGGGCGCGTTTCCGCAGTGGCCGCAGGACTCGCCCGCGGAGGGCGAAGCGCCGCCTCCGCCGGTGCTCCCGCCCTTCCCCACGTACGGCGCGGTGACCATCCGCGAGAGCGTGCCGGGCGAGGCGCAGATGCCCGTGGCGCCGGAGAGCTCGGGCACGTCGTCGCAGCTCTGCGGCTCGAGCCCGCGAACCAGCACGTCTGCTGTTTTTCCACAGGCACAACGGTAGGCGTAGATCGGCATGGGGTGCTCCGCTCGGCAGCGTATCCCCGCGGTGGCTATCGAGGAGGGCGCGGGGAGGGGTAGACTCCCGCCGTGTTGTGGCTCCTCGCGCTCCTCGCCTGCCCCTCCCCCTCAGGCACGGCCCCCTCGGGCCCCGCCACGACCGGGAGCCGCTCCGCCGACCTCGCGCTCCGCGCCGGAGAGGTGGGCCGCCGCGCCGACGTGCTCGCCGAGCGGTCGCGTGCGCTCGAGGGCCTCTTCGACGAGCTCCGGGAGGCCCCGCCCGAGGCGCGCGAGGCGATCCGGGTCCAGATCCAGGCGCAGGCGGAGGCGCTCCAGACCGAGGCCGAGGCCCTGCGCACCGAGGTCGTGGACATCGAGGGCGCGGCGCGCGTCTGGTAGCGGTCTTAGGGGCCGAGCGTGCGGAAGAACGCCTGTGTGTCGTCCCGGAGCGTGCGGTAGTCGATGGCCTCGAGGCGATCGGCCTCGATCGCGACGCCGAACGGCACCAGGTCTCCGTCCGGAAGGGTGGCGCCGGCCTTCGCAAGGCACACCCACGTGGGCCGGCCGGCGGGAGGTTGCCCGTCCCACCCCTTCGCGAGCGAGACCAACACGGCCGCGCTCGCGGCATCCGTGACAAAAGACAACCCTGGCGTCGGCCACGGCGCCGCGACCACCCGCGGCCTCCCCTCGCCCGGGTGGAGGGCGCAAACACGATCCGCCCCTTCGTCCGATGCCGGCAGGTTCATCTGGCCCAAGCGGCGCTTGAACACATCGCCGGGGTTCGTGTCGGCGCGACTCAACGCGTAGGTGTCCCGCTGCAGATCCTCCGCCGAGATGGTCTCGACCCCGCCGGCCGGGAGCTCGATGCCCAGGCGGTCGGCCGGGCACGCGATTAGCATCGAGAACATGATGTTGATCATCGGCCTGGCGTTCGCGGGGGAGGTCTGCACCACCTATGGGGCACCCGAGGAGACCGTCCAGGTGAACAGCGGGTTCCCGAACATCCAGGCGTCGGGGCTCGCGGCGGCGCGGCTCGAGGACGACCTGTACTACACGCACGACGACAACAAGGGCGATGCCGCGCTCTACGTCGTTCGGGGAGACGGCACGTTCGTCATCGAACAGACCGTCACGGGCGCCACCAACGAGGACTGGGAGGACATCGCCTCCGGGCCGTGCCCGGCCTCCGTCGACGCGGAACACTGCTTGTGGATCGCCGACATCGGCGACAACGACCAGATCCGCACGAGCGTGGATGCGTGGGTCGTGCGGGAGTCCACGGCCGCGGAGGAGCCCGCCGTGCGGTGCCCGCTCCTCTACCCGGAGGGCCGCAGTCACGACGCCGAGGCCATGTTCATCACGCCCGACGGCACCCTGCGGATCGTCACCAAGGACAACGACCACGCCAAGGTGTTCCGCCTCTCCGACCCGCAATGTGACGGCGGCGAGCCGCAGCTCCTCACGGAAGAAGCGGAGATCTTCCTCGAAGAGCCCGTGACCGGCGCCGCGATGAGCCCGGACGGCGCGTCGGTCGTGCTCCGCGGCCTCACCAAGGCCTGGTTGTGGACCGGGTGCGCGCTCAAGTGGAACGGCGACTACGTCGACGTCGACCTCGGCGTGCAGCCCCAGGGCGAGGCCGTCGCCTACGCGAACGACGGCTCGCTGGTCTCCACCTCCGAGATCATCGACACCGAGCCGGTCCGCCTCTGGCGCACGCCCTGCGCGGAGACCGCCCCCCTCGAGTGCGCGGACTGTGGCTGCGGCGGCGAGGCGGCCTTCCTGCTCCTACTTCCGATCGGCGCGTGGACCCGTCGTCGGAGGGGTTGAGCCCCGGGCGGGGGCCTTGTCCCCGCCGTCGCTCACCGGCTGCTGACCCGGCCGCTCGCCCTCGATCCGGATGTTGCCGTTCTGGGTGCGCGCCACGATGACCGACTGCGAGGTGGCGTCCTCCTGCAGCAGCACGCCGAGGATGAGATCCCCGGTCGGGGCCGCGGCCTGGATGCGGTAGGGCCCCGCCGGCGCGAGCAGGTTCACGTCCCCGGACTCGGTGCGCGCGACGAGCCGCTCCGGCTTGTTCATCACGTGCAGCTCCACCGTGCCCCCGTCCGAGCGCGCGTCGATGACCGTGCCCGTCAGGCCATCCCCCATGATCGAGCCGTTCCCCGTCTCCACGAACACGACCCCGCCGATGTCGTGGAGCTCGATGGGGCCGTCCTCCGTGGCGCCCTCGACATCTCCGTTCACGCCGCTCACGACCATCCCGCCGAGGCCCGAGCTCACCCCCACGCTCACGTCGGCGCCGACCTCGATCGTCACGTCGGTGCGGCACGTCAACGCGAACGTGTCGCAGCGCCCGATGATGTGGAGCACGCCGTCCTGGACGTAGTGGAGCACCTCGGGCGCCGCTTCGCTCCAGCGCATCTCGACCGTGCCGCGCGCGCCCGCGCCGGCCCCCGCGCTGGTGATCGCGACGTTCCCCGCGTCGAGATCGACCTCGATGCGCGTGATCGGGCCCGTCTCCTGGATGCTCTCCGTCCCGCGCTCCCGCCCGTACGTGAGGCAGCCCGACGCGAGCACCGTGGACGCGCCGATGGCGAGCAGCATTCCGAGCCTTGGTCCAAGCATGATCCCTCCCCCGAAGCCAACCGATGTGTACGCGGGGCGAGGGAGTCCGGTCGCCCGGGCGCTCCGTTACCTCTCGTTGCCGTTCGGCGGCCGGGAATCAGGGGCGTCAGCAGTACCCGTGCTGCCGGAACCACGCAAAGGCGCTCTCGACCGTCTGGCGCATCGGGGTGCGCGGCACGCCGAGCTCGTCCCAGCTACGCCGGCCCGTGCGATAGCGGCCCTGCTGCATCGCGACGAGCACGTGGCGGTCGAGCCCGGCGAAGCGGTGCGAATCGACCCGCTGGAGCAGCGAGCCCACGCGGCCCGCGGCGCCGAGGACGAGGCCGGGCACGGGGATCATCGGCGGGCGCTTGCCGGTGACCTCGGCGCAGAGGCTCATGAACGCGCGGTAGGACATGTTGTGGTTCCCGAGCAGGTAGCGGCGGCCCGGCCGCCCCTTGTCCATCGCGGCGAGGTGGCCCACGGCACAATCGTCGGCATCGACGAAACACTTGCCGCCGGTGGGGTAGGCGGGCACGAACCCCTTGGCGATCGTGACGAGCAGCTGCCCGCTCGTGGGTTTCACGTCCCACGGCCCGAGCACATAGTCGGGGTTCACGATGACGGCGCCCCACGCGGCCCCGATCTGCTCGCTCTCGAGCTTGGTGTCGTGGTACACGCGCAAGGCGCCGCGCCTGCCGTAGATCGCGTCGGGATCGAAGGGGGTCTCCTCGTCACCAGGGGCGTCCACCGTGCCGAAGCCGACGGTCACGCTCGACGAGCACACGAGCAGCTTCGGCACCCCCGACTTGGTCGCGGCGGCGCAGAGCGCAGCGGTCGCGTCGACGTGGAGGGTGCGCATCGCGTCCTCCCCGCCGGGCCCCGGGTCGAAGATGCCCGCGATGTGGAAGATGCCGTCGCAGCCCTCGGCCGCCTTCGCCAGCGCGTCGACGTCGGTGATGGACGGCGTGACGAGCTCGACGGGCAGGCCCTCCAGACACACATTGGGCTTGCGGACGACACACCGCACGGTGTCGCCGCGGGCCAGCAGGTGGCGCACCACGTTCGCGCCGACGAACCCGGTGCCGCCGGTCACGAGGTACCGCATCGTCAGCTTCTCCCAGCCGGGCGCCGGTATCCGGCGAGCACCACCACGGCCACGACGACCAGCGCCGCGGCGGAGAGGCGGAGCGCCGGTTGGAGACCGAGGTGGCTCGCCATCCACCCGCCGAACAGGCTCCCGACGGCCTGCCCGCCCACTGCGAAGGTCAGGTAGTAGGCGAGCGCGCGCGCGCGGACCTCGGCGGGGGCGCGCATCTGGACGCCCGCGTTCACCGTGCTGATCGTGCCGATCCACCCCATCCCCGAGAGCGCGGCACCCACGAGCGCCTGGGGGAGCGTGTGCGCCGAGGACAACACGAAGAGCCCGAGCGCGCTCACGACGGTGGTGGTGGCGATGAAGGGCCGGTTGCCGAAGCGCTGGACGGCGCTCGCGACGAGCAGGCCCGAGGAGACGGCGCCCAGCCCGAACGCGGAGAGGAGGCGGCCGTAGGACTGCGCGTCGCCGCCGAGGGCGTCCCGCGCGACGACCGGGAGGAGCGAGAGCGAGGGCATGGCGAACAGGCCGAAGGCGAGGCCCACGACGTAGAGCCGCACGAGGCCGGGCTCGGAGAGGGGGGAGCGCACCGGACCGGTCACGACGGCCGGCGGCTGCGGCGGGAGGCGCCAGAGGAGCAGGCCGATGAACGTGTAGCTGGCGGCGTTGGTGAGGAAGGCCGCGGCGGGCCCGACGGCCACGAGCATCCACGCGCCGGCCGCGGGGCCCACCGCGCGCGCGAGGTTGAACCCCGTGCTCATGAGCGCCACCGCCTTCGGCACCTCCTCGTCGGGCACCTGGCGCGGAACGGTGGCCTGCCACGCGGGGCCGTTCAGCGCGCCGAGGATGCCGAGCAGGAACGTGAGCGAGAGCAGCACCGGCAGCGTCAGCCGCTCGAAGGCGGCGAGCACGCCCATGGTCGCGACGACGACCGCGAGGCCGGCGTGCGTCGCGATGAGGAGGCGCCGCCGATCGAGGGCATCGGCGAGGGTGCCGGCGAACAGCGACAGGAGCACCATCGGCGCGAGCTGCAGGGCGTCGACCGCGGAGACGGCCAGGGGCGACGGGGACAAGGTCGCCGCGGACCAGCGCGCGGCGACGTTGTGCACCCAGGTGCCCAGGAACGAAACGAGCCCTGCGAGCCACAACGCCCGGAAGCGGGTGTGGCGGAGCGGCGCGAAGGGCCCTCGCACGGTCTACTTGCCGCGGGACATCAACTCGCGGGCGATGATCACACGCTGGATCTGCGAGGTGCCCTCGTAGATCTGGAAGATCTTCGCGTCACGCATGAGCTTCTCCACCGGGTACTCCTTGGAGTAGCCGTAGCCGCCGTAGATCTGCACCGCGTTGCTCACGACGCGCTGGAGCAGGTCGGCGCAGAAGGCCTTGGCGTAGCTGGACTCCTTCGTGTTGCGCTGGTGGGCGTCCTTGAGCCACGCGGCCTTCCAGCACAACAGGCGGCCGGCCTCGATCTCCATCGCCATGTCGGCCAGCATGAACTGGATGGCCTGGTGGTTGGCGATGGGCTGGCCGAACGTCTTGCGGTCGAGCGCGTACGCCATCGAGTACTCCATCGCCGCGCGGCCGACGCCGATCGACGCGGCGGCCACGGAGGCGCGCGTGTAGTCGAAGGCGGCCATGGCGAGCTTCCAGCCGTCCCCCACCTGCCCGATCACGTTCTCGTCGGGCACCTCGACGTTCTCGAACGTGATGCCGCGCGTGTCGGACGCGCGCTGGCCCATGTTCTGCTCCTTGCGGCCGACAGTGATGCCGGGGCTGTTCCGCTCGACGATGAAGCCGGTCATGCCGCCGCGCGCGAGGCGGGCGGGATCGGTCAGCGCCACGACGAAGTACCAGTCCGCCACGCCGGCGTTGGTGATCCACATCTTCGAGCCGTTGAGGATCCACTTGTCGCCCTGCTTCACGGCGGTGGTCTTCATGGCCTGGACGTCCGAGCCCGCGCCCGGCTCCGTGACCGCGTAGGCGCAGAGGCCGAAGGTCTCGGTCATCGGGGCGAGGTACTTCTTCTTGAGCGCGTCGGAGGCGCCGAGGATGACCGGCTGCTGCGCGAGGCCGTTGGCCTCCATCGCCGTGCCGATGCCGCTACAGCCCCACGCGAGCTCCTCGGCGATGAGCACGCCCTCGAACGCGCCGAGCTCCATGCCGCCGTACGCCGCTTCGACGTGGGTGTTCATCAGGCCGATGGCGTGGGCCTTCTTGAGCACCTCGTAGGGGTACTCGCCGGTCTCGTCGTGGTGGGCGGCGACCGGGCGCATCTCGTTCTTCGCGAAGTCGCGCGCGAGCTCCTGGAGCGCCTGCTGCTCTTCCGACAGTCCAAAAGAAATCGACATCGTGTCTCCGGTGCGGTGATTTGGCTTGGGGGTCCCCCATGTAACCCTGCCAAGACGATCCCGCGTGATTACACGTCGGGCCATCGGAGCCCTACACCATGGACACCTCGCTGCACGGCGGCACCACCCCGGCGGTGATCGACACCTTGCCGACGCCCAACCCCGACGCCCTCATGTTCAAGCTTCAGGAGACCCTCGTGCCCAGCGGCACGTTCGAGTACCGCACCGCCGGCCAGGCGTCGGACGCTCCCCTGCCCCGCCGCCTGTTCGATCTCACCGGCGTGGTCTCGGTCCTCGTCGCGCCGCGTTTCGTCACGGTCAACAAGGACCCGACGATCACCTGGCCGGAGATCGTGCCCCAGGTCAAGGCCGCGATCCGCGACTTCCTCGACTCCGGCGACATGGCGGTGCCCGAGACCGAGATCGATCTCGGCCAGTACAGCGATCCCATCGAGCGGAAGGTCGTCGCCATCCTCGACGAGTTCATCCGCCCCGCGGTCGCGCAGGACGGCGGGGACATCATCTACCGGGGCCTGGAGGACGGCATCGTGCTCCTCAAGCTCATCGGCAGCTGCAGCTCGTGCCCGTCGAGCACGGTCACCCTCGCCCAGGGCGTCGAGCGCATGCTGCTCGAAGAGGTGCCCGAGGTGCGCGGGGTCCGCCAAGTCGAGTTCTAGCCAAGTCGTGCCCGCCCCTCCGGATTCGCGGTAGGTTGCCGCGCTTCCGGAGCTGCGCATGTTCTTCCTCCTCCTCCTCGCCTGCGTCGACTCCGAGCCCGCCTTCGTGAGCGTGCGCGACATCGACAAGGCGCTCGCCACCGGGGACACCGCGTCGTTGTGCGCGGGCCTGCGCATGAAGGACGCGCCCACCCGCGAAGCCGCCGCGACGAAGCTGAAGGACTACCCGTACGACAGCAGCTGCCTCTGCGATCGGCTCCAGGTCGACAAGCGGTGGGACCCCGCGATCCTCGATGGCCTCGCCAAGGCGACGGACGTCGAGAAGGTCGGCTGCGTCGGCACGCTGATGGACGATCCCGCCCAGCCCGAGCGCACCGCGCTGGTCACCGCGCTCCTCAAGATCCCGGCGGCCCGCGGCCGACTCGTGACCGCCGCGGCGAGCGACGCCGACCCCACCGTGCGCGCCGCCGCGATGACCGTGTACCGCAACTCGAAGGACCCCGCCGAGCTCACCCAGGTCCAGGGCTGGCTCGCGTCCGATCCGAACGCCGCCGTCCGCGCCTCCGCCGCCGCCGCGCTCCTCGGGCAGGCCTCCGCGGAGGGTGCCCTGCGCGACGCGATCGGCAAGGACACGGATCCCGCCGTGCGCGCCGCCGCCCTCACGGTCTACTCCTCGCTCGAGCCCGCCGACACCGACGTGGTGGCCTGCAAGGCGCTCCTCGAGGACGCCTCGCCCGAGGTACGCATCGCCGCGCTCGGCACCATGCGCGCCACGCGGGACGCCGAGCAGCTCGCCTGCCTGCGCACGCGCGCCACGACCGAGGACACCTCCCCCGAGGTGCGCGCCGTGCTGCTCAAGACCCTCGCGTCGAGCGCCGCGCCCGAGGCCGCCGCCGTGTTGTGCGACATCATCCCCGTCTGGGTGAAGACCTACGTGAAGGACGCGGCCCCGTCCGAGGGCGACGACATCCTCCGGGCCCAGAACGACCGGGACTTCGAGCGCAGCTACGCGTGCGTGCAGGCCGCCGTGAAGGCGGGCGGTGGTTATACGTGCGCCGGTCGCGCTTACGTCGGCGCCTTCTTCCGGGACCTCGGGGGCAAGGCCGGCGTGCCGACCTGCGGCGCGGGCGGGGCACGCGCAGCGAGCAACGAGGTCGTGTTCTAGCCTGTCCTTCCGCGTGTCCTCCGATCCAGAGGTGATGTGATGCCGAGTCTCTCCGAAGTGTTGGCCGAGCCCGCGCGTCGCAAGAAGGTCGTGGACGACGGCGTGGCCGTCATCGAGGCCGAGGTTTCCGACAAGAGCGGCCTCTCCGGCATCGCGATCAAGACCGCGTTCGGCATGGTGCAGAAGGTCAAGCCCGGCTTCGTCGGCGGCACCCTGAACCACCTGCTGGACGACTTCGCGAAGAAGATCGATCCGTTCTGGCTCGAGTGCCAGGCCCAGAAGGCCGATCCGAAGGCCTACTTCGTGAAGAACGCCTCCCTCGTGGCGAACGCGCTGCTCTCCATCACGGACGGCCGCGCGCAACGAGCGTCGGGCCCGATCCGCAACACCTACGACAAGCTCCGCCCCCAGGCCGAGAAGCACGTCATCGAGGCGATGCCGCGGCTCGCGGGGTTGTTGCAGAAGCACGCGTCGTAAGGGCCCGGCTACTTCCAGCGCCGCAGCCCGCTCCACGGCACCGCGAGCGGGTAGGACGGGAGCGTGTCCCCCTCGACCGGGAACCACCCCGCCGCGGGGCCCGAGAGGACGTGGAAGTCCATGGCGGGCATGAAGCCCTGGCCGACCAGCACCCAGGTGCGCCCGCCTCCTGAGGGGACGGGCGCCGTGGCGACGTCGAGGAGCACCACCGCGTGTCCCGGCGACCCGGGTTGCACCACGAGATCGCCCGGCGCGGGCGTCGTGACCGCGACCGTGTCTTTCGGGAGGCTGCGCGTACCCGCGTACGTGAACAGATCCATCAGCCACGCCTCGAACGCCTTGTCGGAGGCGTCGGGCCTGGCCGCACCCGGTACGAACGTCACGTCGTTGCCGACCACCTTCGGGCGGGTGCCCGCGGCCCAGGCGGCCCACGCCGACAGGTCGCCTGACGTGTAGTGGAACGCCGGCGAGCGGCCCACCGCGCGCTCCCAGGTGGCGCGCAGGCGCAGCGCGGAGTCGGCGCACTGCTGGAGATCGCGTGTGCCGATGGGCATGTCCACGACGCGCGCCACGTCGATGTCGACCGTACGGCCATCGTAGGTCCGCACGGCCCGGCCCGCGGCATGGAGCGGGAGCGCGCGCAGCCATGCGCCGAAGGCGTCGGCCTCGACACGCACCGCGCCCGGCGGCGGCGGGAAGGCCTCGCCGAGGGTCTCCGCGAGCGCCGTCTGCAACAGGAGGAGGAGCAGCATGGGGACTCCGACAACACGCACGGGAACGGGTTCCTACACGCGCGGGAGCGCCTCGTCGGGGCCCTTGCGCCAGTCCTCCACGCCGGCGCGGATCGCCGCGGCGAGCGTGCGGGCAGCGGCCGGATCCTTCCACCGGGCCACACGCGCGGCGGCAATGGCGCCGAAGGTGGCGAGGAAGCGGGGGAAGTGGCGGGGACCGCGGTGCTTGAGCACGAAGTAGGCGGTGTTGCGGAAGCGCCAGGTCTCGCCGCGCAGGGCGTCCTCGACGCGCACGCCGCCCGAGGGCGCGGAGAGGTGCACCAACTCGCACGCGGGGTCGTACAGCAGGGTCCAGCCGGCGGCGCGGACGCGGTAGGAGAAGTCGGTGTCCTCGAGCAGGGCGGTGCCGGTGTAGCGGCGGTCGAAGCCGCCCACCTGGTCGATCGCGGCGCGCAGGTAGCTCATGTTCGCGCCCTTGCAGCTCTCGATGGCGCGGCGCTCGGTGCCCCACATGTTCGTGATGGTGCGCCCGCCCGCCGAGATGTGCGCGGCGGTGTCCTTCGCGTTGGGGCGCACGCTGCGCTCGACGATGCGGCCGGTCACGCCGCCGATCGTGGGGTCGGCGTAGGCGCGCACATGGGCGTCCAGGAACGTGTCGTCGAGCAGGATCACGTCGTCATCGAGAAAGAGCACGATGCGCCCCTTCGCCCGCGCGAGCCCCTCGTTGCGCGCATTGGGGAGGCCCTTCACCGCGAGGTGCAGGTAGTGCACGCGCGGATCCGCGAGCTCTGCCACCAAGGCCTCGTTCGCGGCGCGCTGGGCGGGGTCCGACTGGTCGATCAGCCAGAGGTCGAAGTCGGAGAAGCGCTGCCCGAGCACCTGCCGCACGCTTTCGTGGAACAGGCGGCCGCGGTTGAGCGTGGGGATGATGACCGACAGTTCAGGCAGGGCGGGCCTCCTTTCCACCACGGGACCCTTCCTCGCGCGCACGGACAGCCGCCGCGTAGAGCGCCCACAAGCGGTCCACACTCTTGGTCCACGTGAACCGCATCTCGACCATGCGCCGGCCCGAGGACCGCACGGGCTCGAGATCCTCGCGCATGCCCCGCGCCACCGCGGCACGGAGCGCGTCGACGTCCTCGCTCGGCACGAGCAGGCCGTTGCGCTCGTGGCACACGTAGTCGTCGCGCGCGGCCTCGACCGCGTCGCTCACGATGGCGAGCGCGCCGCTGTACATGCCCTCGAACACGACGCCGCCGACGGTCTCCCCGCGGGACGGCAGGCACACGATGTCGGCCTCGCGGAACAGCGCGACGAGCTCCGGGCGCGACACCGGGCCAAAGACGACACGGTCCCCCAGCGGCGCGGCGAGCGCGCGGACCTCGGCAGCGAAGTCGGGCTCGTTGACGGCGCCCGGGATGACCAGGCGCCAGCCGGGGGAGCCCGCGAACAGCGGCGCCATCGCGCGGACGAGCAGGTCGGGCCCCTTCTGGCGGGAGAGCCGCGACGGCGCCAGCACGATGCGGTCCGTGCCCAACCCGAGACGCGCACGGATGTCCACGCGCGCCTGGTCCGTGACGCTGTCGAACTCCGCGGGATCGACCGCCATGCCGATGTGCGTGCGCACGTTCTGCAGACCCAGCCGCTCCTTGAGCGCCGCGCCCGCGGCGGGCGAGTCCGCGATCACGAGATCGGCCCGAGCGAGCGCCCGCCGGGTCCAGTGGCGCCAGTACGCCGACCGCACGCGCTTGTTCAGCCCGCCCTCGCCCGCGAGGATCTCCTCCAGGAACGCGGCGGTGACGTAGTTCTGGACCACGAGGGGCGTGCCCGTGAGGCGCGCGCGCGCCGTGAGCGCGTCGAGGTGCAGCGAGGGGTAGCCCATGCAGACGAGCAGGTCCGCGCCGGCCACCACGTCCCGGAGCAGGCCGGGGGTGACGGCGTTCGCCTCGAACGGGTTGTTGAACGGCAGGGCGAAGGAGTCGTGCCGGTGCACGGTCACGCCGCCCTCGACCGTCGTGCCCGGGGTGGTGCGCTCGGCGAGGTTGAGGTTCGTGTACGTCGTGGTGTGGACGTGCACGTCGTGCCCGCGGCGCGCGAGCTCCTCCGATTGATGCTGGAGGATCACCTCTCCCCCGCCCACACATGGGGGGTAGAAGTAGCTGAAGGTCCGAATCTTCACGCCAGCCCGGGGTCGCGCACCCAACTAACCGATCGCGTGGATCCGACGGTCCGGCACGAGGATCCTGCGATCGGGCGAGACCCGCCGCGTGGGAGCGGCCTGGAACATGGGCGTCCGGCGCCGCGGCGAAGTGGCCGCGACCGGAGCTCCACGGCGCGCCGCCAGCGCCAGGATCGGACCGAGGGCCCCCATGACGAGGTACAGGCCGACCGTCTGGTAGACGCCCGCGAGGACGAGCGCCCCGCGGAGCCCCTCAGGAGGGCCCCGCACGGCGCCCCAGGAGCCGCCCCAGGGAAAGCCGGAGGCCAACAGGGCCACCACCACCGCCTGGATCGTCAGCATGCCCACAACGCACGCTGCTTGCAGCTGGAGCGCCCGGTGGTAGTGCGCCGCGAGCCCTACGTGGGCCCCGGCGGCGCGGCCGAAGATGCACGCGAGGGTGGAGCCGACGCCCGGGAGCACGAAGCCGCCGAGATAGATGGCGAGGACGTACGGGCGACTTCGGAACCGCATGTTCTACTTGCCTCGCAAATCGTGGATAGAAAGGACCGAACTGGAGAAAAGATGAACACCGGCCGCCGCATCGCCGACGCCCAACTCACCCTCGCGCGCTCCCGGCGGCCCACCGTCCCGCTCCTGGATCGCCTCCTCCTCGCGACCACGCCCGCGGAGATCGCCGCGACCGTGGGCGCGGCCCGGCCCTTCATCGTCGAGGACATCTTCGACGACAGCGGGGAGACCGCCGGCCCCGCGCTGCTCCGCGCGGCGCACGCCAAGGAGCTCGGCTTCTCCGCCGGTGACCTCGCCTACCGCGCCCTCCACCCGGGCCTGGACGTCGGCATCTACGCCTGCTCCCACTCGATGGGCATCCCCTCCATCGCCGGCCCGGCCGCCGTGATGGACCAGCTCGCCCAGCTCGAGCGCTCCGGCATCGGCGTCTGGGACGACGGCACCTGGCCCGCCGTGATGGACCAGTTCCGCGAGCGCGTCTCGCAGCTGGTGGGCGGCACCCTCGCGGAGGGCGACGTCACCTGGTTCCCCAACGTGTCCGAGGCCCTCTGCGCGGTGCTCGAGGGCTTCGACAGCGGCACCGTCGTCTACACCAGCGGCCACTTCACGACCGGCCACTACGTACACCACCAGTGGGCGCAGAACACCGGCGGGAAGCTCAAGGAGGTCCCGCTCGACGCCGACGGCTCCATGCCCACCGCGCGCCTCATCGACGCCATCACCCCCGACACGAAGGTGCTGTCGATCTCGCACGCGCTCTTCGAGTCCGGCTGGCTCCAGGATCTGCCCGCGCTCGCCGCCGCCCTGAAGCAGAAGGCGCCCGACGCGCTGCTGCTCCTCGACGCCTACCAGACCGCGGGCAGCGTGCCGATCGAGGCCGCGGCGCTCGGCGACCACGTGGCCGTGACCGCCGGCGGCCACAAGCAGCTCCGCTCCTCGGCCGGCGCCGCGTTCCTGTACATGCCGCGCCGCTGGCTCCGCACGCTGACCCCGAAGCGGACCGGTTGGTGGAACCACGCCGACCCCTTCACGTTCGAGAAGGGCGCCGTGCGCCGCGCGACCGACGGCACGCGGTTCCGCACGGGCACCCCCACGTTGGCCGGCATGGCGATGCTCCTCGGCGAGCTCGCCGCGCTCGCCTCCTCCACGGACGGCTCGCTGCACGACGCCGTGGGGCGCTCGCGCCGCGTCACCTCCGGCCTGGTAGGCCGGGCGATCGAGCGGGCCCGTGAGCGCGGCCTGGAGGTACGGGGGGCCTGGAGCCCCGAACGCCGCGCCGCGTTCGTCTGCCTCGTCCTGTCCGACGGCGCGCGGCTCAACGAGGAGCTCGCGCGGCAGGGCATCCGCGTCGACTTCCGCCCCCTCGTCCCCGGCAGCCAGGACGGCCTGCTGCGCATCGGCACGAACAGCGCCGGCTTCGCCTACGAGATCGACGCCGTCATCGACGCTATCGCCGCGCATCGTCCCACCCGCGCGTAGTCGTCCCGCCGAGCGCCAACGGGCGCGACGCGAGCAGGTCGGCGAGCCAGGCGGGATCGATGGCCCAACGTGCGTCGTCCCCCGCCTCCGTTCGCACGAGCACGCGGGCGCCGGGCTCCAGCAGCACGACCACGGCGCGGCCGTCCGCGAGGGTGGTGACGCCGAGCGGATCGCGGCGGGAGCGGTCCCAGCGCGCGGCGACACGGCCATCTCCGGCGTCGTCCACCACCCACCAGCACGCCACCTCCTCGTCCCGCGCGAGGATGTGGGCGGCGCCGTCGGGCGTCACCGTCGTGAACCCGGGGGCCGGGGGGAGGGTCGGCGGCGGGCACGGCGCGCCGAGGGCGAAGGGGACCAGCACGAACAAGGCGAGGGCGGACATGCGGCGGCTCCGGGGCGACCGCCGGGTGTGCAAGCCCGATGCCTACAGCTGATCCTCGATCATTCGTGACCGTGCCGCCGGACGGCCGTCAGGGGGTGACGGAGGTCCACGTGACTTCCGTCAACCGCCGCGCGTCAAGTGGTCTTGAAGAAGTCGTCCTCGAAGGTGCCCGGGGCCTGGCCGTTGCCGCGCGGCGCGTCCTTCCCGGACTCGGCCGGCGGGGCGGCGAGGATCCGGGGCTCCGGGCGGCTCACGGGGCGCGGGGGCGCACGGGCGGGTTCGGGGACCTTCTGGACGTCGCCGCGGGCGTCCTCGGCGGCGGCTTCCGGGCGCGCTGCGGGCGGCGCGATCACGACGGACGCGGTGCTCACGACGGGCTCCGCGTCCTCCACGACCACCTCCTCCTCGTCGGCGGGCGGGGCGGCCGGCGCGTCAGGGGCGCTCGGCGCGGCGGCGGCGGCGGCTTCGGTGACCACGGGCGTCAAGACCCACTCGGACTCGAGGACGCGGATGGCGCTGAACGCCGCGACGGCCTCGAGGCCCACCTCGGTCGTGAGCTTGCGCGCGGCCTGGTAGCCGGTGATCGTGACCGTGGGCGCGCCGCACGTCGGGCAGCTGCGGCTCTGGATGGCGTAGGTGAACGCCGCGGGGACGCGGTGCCCGTAGAGGCAACGATGATCCATGAACTCCTCAGTCGACCGAGAGGTCGCCGTTGACGTTGACATAGCCGGACTCGGCCCCGTCGAGCAGGATCGACTCGACGCCGAGCGTGAAGCCCTGGATCTCGGGGATGGGCACCTCGCCGAGGCCTTCGGTGAGGGACGGGAGCAGCATCGGCACGAGCGCGCCGAGCAGCGCCTCGGCGTCCGCGCTCGCCTCGGTGCCGGCGGAGGGCACGACCACGTCGAACCAGATCGTGGTCTCGCCGAGCGCGGGCAGCAGCGTGCCCGCCTCGCTCACGTCGAGATCGAGCTCCGCGACGATCGACGCGTAGAGCTGGAACACGATGGTTCCGTCCTCCGGGGCGCCGTCGTACAGGGTCAGCGCGAGGTCCCCGATCTGCAGATCGAGCAGCCCGCCGCCGGTCCCGGGCACGAGCACCGGCGGCAGCATCGCCTCCGTCGTGATCGAGAGGCTCGAGAAGGGCAGGAACGTGGAGAGCGAGCCGAGGTCGAGGCCGAGCTCCTGCTCGCCGAGCGTGCGGTCCAGGAGCCCGCCGCCCCAGAACGCGTAGAGCGCCTGGTTGAGGAAGTCGAGCCCGAGCGACAGCTGCATGCCCGGCGTGCCAGAGCTGTACAGCGGCAGCGTGTAGTCGCCGTAGAGGCTGCCGGGGCCCGCTGTCGGGTGGTTCCACGCGCTCGTGGTGAACGTGGTGCCGAGCCCGAGGGTGAGCCCCAGGTCGTCGACGCTGCAATACGACGGTGCCGCCTCGAAGGAGTAGACGCCACCTTCGATGTCGAGGTCCGTGGCGATCTCCAGGCTCCCCACCGCGTCCGCCACGAGGGACGGCACCTCGTCGGCGATGACGCCCTCGATCGCGTCCTCCATCGCGCCCTGGATGAGGCCCGACAGGTCGAGCCCGAAGAAGTCCATCACGTCGTAGATCCACGAGTCCCAGTCGAACGTGAAGCCGGCGCTCGACACGTCGACCGCGAGCACGTTCACGCCGAGCACGCCATCGGTGACGTAGGGCTGCAGGTCCATGTCGATGGTGATGGAGTCGGCGTAGATCTGGCCGCTGCCGCTGTAGCCGATGCCGATCACGTCCCCGTCCGCCGCCCAGTCGATCGAGGGGTCGAACACCGCGAACGTCGTGTTGAGCCAGCCGCCCGCGTCCGGATCGAACTCCAGATCCGTCGCCCCGATGTACGGGTTCGTGACGTAGAGCGCGATCGAGTACCAGGTGATGCAGACCTCGTCGAACAACAGATCGATGCAGCTCTCGGACTCTGTCGCGAACGCCGGGTTCGGCAGCGCGGCCGACAGGTCCGTACCGCCGATGATGCCCTCACCCAGCGCTTCGAGCGTGTCGAAGCCACCCTGGTTGATGCGCGCCGCGACGCCCTCGCCCACCGCGTCCCCGTAGGGGAGGAACGCCCCGGCGAGGACCGCGCGGGTGTCGGACGTGACGTTGCCGTCGCCGTCGACCGCCTCGGACTCGAGGACGTTCAGGCCGAACACGTTGTCGACCGACGTGGCGAAGCTGCCGTCCGCGCCGACCACGACGCTCTCGCCGCCCACCGTGAGCGAGGTGACGCCGGTGTAGGGGTCGGTGACCGTGCCGGTGACACTCGTGGCGGCGTCCGTCGAGAACGTGCCACGCTCTGGCGTGTCGATGTCGAGCGTCGGGCCGGTCGAGTCGATGAGGAGGGGGCCGACGCTGTCCGCGAGATCGAGGTAGCGCGCCCAGACGACGAAGTATCCCTCGGAGAGGAAGGTGATGTTGCGGCCGGAGAGCGTGGTGGCGCCGATGCTCTCGACGGAGAGCGCCCAGTCGACGTCGACCTCGTTTCCGTACACGTCGTACGCCACCGCGGTGGCGGAGGTGGTCTCGTACACCTCGACGTCGCTGTCCGAGAGGGTGAGGTCCAGCTCGACGGGTTCACCCGCAACCACGCGCAACGTCTCGACATCTACCTGCTCGTCGAGCGAGGCGGTGAGCGTGTAGAGGCCGGGAACGGTGGACACGACGTTCGGGGCGACCACCGCGAGGTCGGGGGAGTCGGCCACGACGACCGCGCCGTCGAGCGGGTTGCCGAAGGCGTCGAACGCGGTGACCGTGAAGCCGAGGGGCTCCCCGGCGGCCGACTGGTTCGCGTCGAGCGCGAGGTCGAGCATCGCGGCGGGACCGGCGGCCACGTCGAGCGTGACATCCGCGCGGTAGGCGTTCTCGTACACGTCCCCGATGGCGGTGATCGTGTGGCGCCCCGCGACGAACGCCGTCAGCGTGGTGTCATCGTAGGTGAGCCCCGGCTCGACGTCGGATGCGAGCGACACGTCGACCTGGAGAGGGTCCCCGTTGGGGGTCACCAGGCTGGCGGTCCAGGTGACGGGCTGCCCGGCGACGGCCGGACCATCCACCAGGAAGGAGAACGACGGGCCGGTCTCGGCGTCGTCGACGGGGGTGCGCCGACAGCCGGCGATCACCAGGAGCGCGATCCAGGGCAGGCGCACGGACACCTCTACCCGCGGAGTGTGCCCGACCGGGCGCCCGATGTAAACGACGAGACGGGCCTACCTGCGCTGGCGGTAGCCCGGATCGTGACGTCGGTGGGGCGTCAATCGCCGTCGCCGACCTTGCCGCGCCCGCGCTTGACGTGAGCACGGATGCGCTTGCCCTCGTGGCGCCGTTCCTGGGAGCCGCGTGTGGGCCGGGTGGCGCGGCGCATCGGCGGGGGCGGGCGGCGGAGCACCGTCAACTTCTCGCGGAGGCGATCGAGCGCCACGCCGATGTTCTGTGTGCGGCTGCGCCGCTCGGACGCCTGCACCACGAGGCCGGTCGGGCGATGGGCGAGCCGTACACCGGTCTCCGTCTTGTTGCGGTGCTGGCCACCGGGGCCCGAGCCGCGGAACGCCTCCATGTCGCAGTCGGCGAGCAGCGTGTCGTCGTCCTCGGGGACGAGGAACGAGGTCATGGGCCCTCCGTGGGGGTCTCGTCATGGGGGCGGCGGGGCACGTGCGTCGGGAGGGGCGGGAGCTCGCCGGGGTCCTTGCCGAGGGCGTCGAGCTGCCCGGAGATCCAGGCGTGGACGGCGTCGAGCCCGATCGGCCCGGGGGAGAGCTCGGGGAGCGGATCGAAGGCGACGGGCAGGAACGCGCTCTCCGCGGCGCCGAGCTTCGCGCGCGCGTCCGCGAGGTACCGATCCTTGTCGCGGGGGCGCAGCACGTCGACCTTGTTCACCAGGGCCAGCACCGGCTTGCCAGTCGCCACGCAGATCCGGTAGTCGGCGAGCTCCCGCGCCTGCACGCCGCCCTCGGCGTTCACGATGTACAGGTACAGATCGATGTGATCGAGCACCTGGCGCGCCTCTTCGGTCACGTTCTCCATCACGTCGCCCATGCCGGGCGTGTTGACGATGAACAACGCCGTGGCGCCGGGGAGGCGCTGGATCGCGACCTCCTTCGTCGAGCCGGCGATGGGCGAGATGTTGCCGGTGTCGATGCCGAAGAGCGCGCGGATCGCGGCGTCCTTGCCGGTGGACGGGCTCCCGACCACGCCGATCGTGACGCGGTGGAGCACACGTTGGCGGATGCGGGCCACCTCCAGCATCACCGCGCCCACGTACTCGGGCGCGGGGCGCATGTACCGCCACGCGAAGTACGGGAACAGGAGCGGGAGGAACGGGCGCATCAGGCACCCGGCGGGGGTGACGAGGAGCGCGCCGAACGCCGCCCAGCCGAGCGGGTTGCGCAGGACGTGGTTCACGCCGGTCACCGCGTAGTCGAACGAGCGGCCCAGGCGCTGGCGCGCGACGCCGACGGCCTCGGCGGCCTTGACGGGCGGCGCGTCCGCGAGCCCGAGGTCCCCCCACACCTTGGCGCGCTCCACCGGCGAAGCGGCGTCCCAGCGGGCGCTGAACCACGAGTGCGCGAGCGCGAGCTCGGTGTGCCCGGTGTCGCCCACGGGCACGCCGCGGGCCTTCGCGGCGCTCGCCACGATCGCCTCGTAGGACATCCCCTCCCCCTTGCGGAGGAAGATGTTGCCGAGCCCGTGGCTCCCCACGCGACGCACCTGCATCGCCAGGATGCGCGAGAGGTCCGCCAGGCCGATGCCGTCGGGGTTCACGCGGAGGAGGTGGGCGAGGGACAGGAGCTCGGCGCGGTGCGCGCGGTGGAGCATCCGCTCGAGCGGGTCGCTCACGGCTTGCGCTCGTGTTCGGCTTCGTCCCGGCGGCGCTTGTAGTCCCACGCGGCCGAGTCGAAGATGGCGCGGAGCGCGTCTCCGTCGAGCTTGCTGCCGGACTGGAAGAAGTGCACGGCGGCCTTGCCGACCCCGTACGTCGTGCCGCCCGCCACCATCGCGGACAGCCCGAGGATCGCGGCCTCGGCGATCTGCCCGCCCGGGATCCAGCCGGCGGCCTTGAGGCCGTTGAGTCCCCAACGGACGAAGCCGCGCATGCTGCCGGAGAGGACCTCGCCGATGATGAACAGCGCCACGTTGCGATCGACGGGGGCGCCGAACACCTCCGCGATGTCCCGGATCAGCTTCACCTGGAGCGCGGTGACGGCGGCGAGATCGGCCCCCGGGATGGGCACCGCGCCCGCCATCGAGGCGTGCCGCGCGGCCACCTTGATGATGGGCTCGCACGCGGCCGCCTTGTTGCGGAGGTGCTTGGCGAACAGGAGCTCCTTGCCCGCGGCGTGCAGCTGGTGGTGGATCCAGCCGATCACGTCCTCCACGCCGATCGGCTCCGCCGCGAGCTGCGGGAGCGGATCGAAGGCGCAGATCGCCGCGTCCTTTCGGTCCACCCCGAGCTGCAGGAGCGTGGCGGCGACGAAGCTGTCGCGCTCCTTCGGCCGGATGAGATCGATCTTGTTGATGCACACGAGCACGGGGCGCCCGCGGGTGCGCACCAGATCGAGGTCCCGCTTCTCGTCGATGGTGGCGCCGCCCTCTGCGTTCACGACGTAGACGACGATGTCGAGCGTGTCGAGCGCGCGCCGGCCCAGGTCGTCCACCTCAGGCCGGATGTCGCCGAAGCCGGGCGCGTTGACCAGCAGCACCTGCCCGTCGGGATCGAGCGGCGCGACGCGCATTCGTACGGTCGACCCGGGGATGGGGCTGATGTCGCCGAAATCAATCCCGAACAGCGTGCGGATCGCCGAGTCCTTCCCGGAGGAGGCCGACCCGAGGAACGCGACGGTCAGGTGCTGGGAGAGGGCCTGGCGGAGGGCGAGCTCGCTCTGCTCCCACGCGCCGAGGCCGTGGGAACGGACGAGGGCCCGGATGTCTTCGGTCGGCGGCTCGTCGGGCGTTGCGCTCACGTTCCCTCCCCCTCCCCCCTAACCGCGATGACGACGCGGCAACGGGCGGAGGCGCGAACGGTCGCCCGGTCACGCCCTGGGAGCGTTCGGGGAAATGCGGACCGAGTCCGCGCAGATCGCCCTCGAGGGGACTGCCGAGACGCGGCCGGGTGGCTGACGAGGGAGCAGGTCGAGACCTGTGACCGAGGAAGACGCGCGGCCGCGGCCAGCAGGCGCGAGCGGGCGACGGGAGCATTTCTCCCGAACGCTCCTAAGGGAGCCCCGCTACCACTCGGCGCCGGCCATCACGCTGCGCACCACGGCGCGGAGCTCGTGGAGGCGGAAGGGCTTGGCGAGGACCGCGCGCGCCCCTGCCGCCATCGCGGAGCGGGCGAGCCCGTCGGGGGCGGCGCCGGTCGCGACGAGGGTGCGCACGGTCGGCCAGCGCCGAGCGACCTCCTGGAGCACCTCGAGCCCGTTCCGGTTGGGCATGCGCAGATCGAGCACGAGCAGATCCACGTCGCCGCGGAGCGCTTCGAGCTGCTGCAGCGCCTGCTCGCCGTCGGACACCTGGATCACCTCGAGGAAGAGCCCCTCGAGCGCCACGGCCATCAGCTCGCGGAGCGGCACGTTGTCGTCCGCGACCAGCACGCGACGCCCGCTCCCCGCGCTCTCGGCGCTCCGGGGGGGCTTGGGCCCCGGCACCACCTCGGCGACGGGGGCGCGCACGCAGATCGCCATCTGACCGTCGGGCTCGTCCTCCACCTCCAGCAGCACGCCGGCGCCGTAAGCGCGCGCCAGGAGCTCGTTCACCATGGGCCCGGTCACGGCGCCGTCCGGCACGAGCCACCGAAGCGCGGCGCGCTCCGAGGCGGTGGGCGTGTAGCGGATGCGCAGCAGGCCCTCGTCGTAGTCCTCGACCGCCTCGATCTGCACGCTGGATCCCTCGGCCACGCCGTCGAGCGAGCGGAGCGCGAGGTGGATGCAGGCGCGCACCAGGCCATCCGGGGAGCAGGCGACCCACGGCCCGAGCTCGGGGGCGCGGACCTCGATGCGCGGCCCCTCCTCGCCCGCGGCGCGGGAGAGCAGCTCGGCGAGGTCGCGTGCGACGCGCCCCATGTCGGCCGGGCCCACGCCGTTCCCCGAAGTCGAGAACGCGAGCATGGTGCGGCCGAGGCTGCCGAGCTTGCCCGCGATGCCCAGCACCCGATCGATCGCGGCGCCGGCGGACGCGGGATCGTCGGAGAGCATGGCCTGATCGCACACCGCCACGATCTCGGCGGCGAGGTTGTTCAGGTGGTGCGCGTGGTCGCCGCTGACGCGGGACAGGAGCCCGACCGCGAGGTCGAGGCTGTGCAGCCGCTCCATCTCCCGCGCCTGCGTCGTGTCGTGCAGGATGGTGACGAAGTGGGTGGTGCGGCCCTCGGCGTCACGGATGGCGGACACCGCGTGGTGCACCGGCACGTCCACCCCGTCGGAGCGCCGCAGCAGGGTGGCGCCGTTGTAGGAGCCCGCCGCGTACAGGCTGCGCCAGTAGGTGGCGACCTCGCGCGGGGTCACGTTGGGGCTGCGGTGGAGGCGCCCGGGGCGGCCGATCACCTCGTCCCGCTCGTAGCCGACGAGCTGGGCGAACGACGCGTCGCACCAGAGCACGATCCCGTCGGGATCGGTGACCACCCACGCGTCCGTCTGGCGCGCGGTGTGGGCGATGAGCAGCTGGCCGAGCTCCGCATCGTCCTGAAGGGGCGTGACGCGCGTGAGGCGCAGCCGCGCGGCGCTCCCGCCGAGGGACACGTCGACGTCGAAGATGACGCGCTCGCGCCCACGGCCGAGCCCGAACCGCACCACGCCGGCGCGACGCCCGATCGCGGCGCGCACGTCCGTGCGGCGCTCCAGGAGGCGCTCGAAGTCGACCACGGGAGGGTCGAAGGACTGGAGCAACGCGTCCACGTCCTCCGAGCGGCGCAGGATCTGGCCCCGGTCGTCGACCTCGAGCCAGAGCGCGCTCATTACGCCTCCGCGACCGGAGACGTGTAGCTCCCGATGACGACGCGCGCCGGGCGGATGAGGCGCTTGCCGATGCGGTAGCCCGCGGAGAACACGGACTGGATCACGTTGTCCTGCGCGGCGTCCTCCACCGGCTGGGTGGCGATCGCCTCGTGCAGCGCGGGATCGAACGGCGCGCCGGCGCCGGGCACCTCTTCGAGGCCGAGCTTCTGGAGCGCGGCCATGAACTGGGCGTACACCATGCGCAGGCCCTGCTCGGCGGGCTGGCCCTTGGCGGACTCGAGCGAGCGATGGAGGTTCTCCACCGGGTCGAACAAGGAGGCCACGACCTCGCCACGGCGGATCTCCTCCTGCATGGTCGCGCGATCTTCGAGCCGACGCTTGGTCGACTCGATCTCCTCCTGCTTCTGCCGGTAGGCCGCGCTCACCGTGCGCAGACGCGCTTCGAGCTCGTACACCTTGGCTTCGAGGCGCGACGACTCGTCCTCCACGAGGGCGGGGCCCTCGGCCTGATCCGCGTCGAGGATCTCGGGGTTGCCGTCGTTCTGGGGGCCATCGTCTCGGGATTGGCTCATCGGGTCGCCTCCGCGTGCGGCGCGAGGATAGGCACCGCAGCGGTCACGTCAAGCGAGGCAGACAAGTGGAACGACAGAATCGACTGCTCACCATCATGGCCACCGTATTGCTGGTGTTGGTGGCGATCGCGGTCTTTGCGAAGAAGCCGGACGAGGACGCCGGCGATCCCGACGCGCCCGCACAGCGGGACCTGTTCGAGCTGGAGGCCGACACCGTCCAGTCGCTCACCCTCGTCAATGCCGCCGGCACCCTCTCGTTCGCCAAGGCGGATGGCGCCTGGAAGATGACCGCGCCGCGCGAGGGCGCGGTGGAAGCGGCCCGAGTCACCGAGATCGTGGAACGCATCGCGGACCTGAAGGTCCAGGAGAAGGGCTTCGACGGCGCGCTCGCCGACTTCGGCTTGGACGAGGCCGCGCGGGTCACGGTCACCGTCGGCACGGGGGACGGCAAGAGCCTCACCCTCTACGTCGGGCGCGACGCCCCCGTCGGGTACCGCGGCTACGTGGCCGAGTCGCCCGAAGGCCCCGCCCTCCTCGCGTCCTCCCGCGTGAGCGAGCTGGTCAAGCGCACCCCGGACGACTTCCGCGCCAAGGAGCCCTGGAAGCTCTCGACCGCCACCGCGCGCCGCATCCGCATCGAGGACACCGCGGCGCCGGCCGGCGCCACCTCGGTGGTGCTCCGCAAGGACGACCACGGCTGGTGGCTCGGGGACGACGGCCCGCGCGCCTCCACCGAGGCGGTCGACGAGTGGTTGTCGCGCGCGAGCCTGCTCCGCGCGGAGTCGTTCCTCGATGGCGTCGATCCCGCGACCGTCGGGCTCGTCACCCCCACCACGAGCATCGTGGTGGAAGACGACGCCGGCACCCACACGCTCACCCTCGGCCAACGCGACGAGGCAGGGGTGGCCGCGCGCACCGACGCCGGGCTCGTGCGCTTCGGCGCCGACGGCATCGATCTTGTGAAGCTCGACGGCTGGGTGGCGGACGGCCTCCTGCCGATCCGGCGCACCCAGCTCGACGGGGTGGACGTGAAGCTCGGCCCCAAGGCCGCCCAGTTCACCCGCGGCGACGGAGGCTGGTTGGACGCGCAGGGCGCCGAGACGCCCCTCGCGGACGCGCTGCTCGCCGCGCTCGAGGCCGCCAAGGCCGACCGGACCGGCGCGCCGGTCGCCCTCACCGAGACCTGGGGCGCGATCACGTTGAAGGAGGGCGGCGATCGCTCGGAGGGCCTCACCATCGGCCAGGAGCTGCCCGCCGGCGGGCGCGCCGCGAAGGACAACGCGGGCGGGCCCCCGTTCCGCCTGCCGCCGGAGACCCTGACCGCGTTGAACGCCGCGCTGCCGTAGTTCGCGGAGATCGGGCCGTCAGTTGTGCTGCTCGATCTCCCGGTCCCGGGGCAGCAGCTCCAGGGAGACGAGGCGCGGCACCCCGCGGCGCTTCTCTCCCGACGAGAGCGCGCGGGCCTGCTGCGCCAGGAGGAGCCCCGCCGAGGCGGCCGCGAGCGCCCCGGCGACCACGAGGAGCCCGCCGGTGAGGGCGTGTCCCATCGTCATCCACGCGGCGCCCATCCCGAGCGCGAGCAGGCCGGTACCGACGGACGCGCCCGCCCGCAGGAGCAGGTTGCGCAGGACACGCGCGGAGCGGGCGGCGTAGCGAAGCTCCCGGTCCGCCGCGATCGCGGCGCCACACGCGCGCCAGGCCGCGAAGAGGCGGCCGGCCCGCAGCGCGAGGGCCCCTCGGAGCAGGCAGAGGAGGGCGTGGCGCGGCGCCGCCACCAGCGCGTCCTCGATGACCCGCCCGGCCTCGTCGAGGCGGCCCTGCCGCGCGAGGGACACCGCGAGGAGGTAGGCGAGGAGCGGATCTCCAGGGCGGTGCAGGCGACCGAAGCGCGCGGCGAACTCTCCGCGCTCGGCCGCCGATTCGAGGAGGGCGACCAGGGCGGTGGCCTGGGCGAGCACCAGCCGCGCCGGCTGGGCATCGAGCCCGGCCTCCAGCAGGCGGAGCGCGTGGATGGTGTGCCCGTCGTACAAGGCGCGGACGCCCGCGTGGAGCGGATCCGCGGCGTCGTTTGCCGCGGCCCCGCCGCTGCCCGCCACGGAGACCGGTCCGCTCCACTCGCCGGCGCCCGCGAGCACGAGCGCCACGTCGGGGGAGTCCGTCGTGAACAGGAGGCGCTCGACGGTCTCGCCGACCGGCGCGCTGGCGAGGCGCGTCACGGCTTCCCGCCACGCGTCGCGGGCGCCCGGCGGGCCCTCGCCGTCGATGCGCCAGACGTACAACATCCAGCTGCGGCCGCTCTCGCGGCAGGAGACGTAGCAGGTGTCCCCCACCCCGCTCTCGACCAGGGTGAGCTTCAGCGAGGTGGGGCCGTCTCGTTCGGCCGCGAACGCGCGGCGCAGGAAGGCCGCGATCTCGGCCGCGAGCGGCCCGGCGAACAGGCCGCCGAGCTGGCCGTCCCGCAGGGCGCCCCAACCGAAGTGTTCGAGGTAGCTTCGGCGGAGCTGCCCGATGCGCTGGCGGCAGTGCCGCACCTCGGCGTCCACCAGGTCGCCGTCGTCGTACCGCATCGGCGCCGAGTGGATCCGCCGCTGGTAGAGCCGCACCGAGTCATCGAACGAGTAACGACGAACAAGCCCGTCCCTCCCGACGATCTCGACCGGGAATTCGACGATCTGCGTGTAGTCCTTTCGGAGGTACCGACGCAACCTCGTCGCTCGCTCCACGAACACCTCGGAATGAGCATAGCATCCGAAGGCGGAATCGGGCCCCCGGTGTTCTGTCGCCGCCCATTCACCCGACTTCAGCCGATGGACGCGCGCAGGGCGCACGCCCCGAGGACCACCACGATGGCGATCAACGTGCTGCGCTCGCTCCGGAACGCCCGGGCCGCGCTCCATCCGAGTCCCGGCGGGCTCGCCGCGCGCGGAGGCGTCGGCACACGCGGGAACCACCGCGGCACCGCGGCGAGGTACCGCCGGTAGGGCTCCCCCATCCGCGCCGCGATGTTGCTCTCCTCCCACCGCACGATGAGCGTGTAGTGGACCGCCAGCAGCGGCACCGCCACGAGCGCGGACGGCCACAACACGGTGCCGAGGCCGGCGAACAGGAGGAGGTTGCCGATGTAGAGCGGGTTGCGGACCCAGGCGTAGGGTCCGGTCTGCACGAGGACCCCGACGCCGTCGGCACGCGTGCGGCTGGGGAGCCCGATGTGCCCCACGGCGAGCAGGCGCAACGCCTCCCCCGCCGCCAGCAGCGCCAGCCCCGGGCCCCAGGCGCTCGGCCGGCAGACGAACATGGCGGCGAGAAGGGGGACCGGCAGCCAGCCCCTCCGCTCGAACAACCAGCGGCCCGTCGCCTCCGGAATCACAGCGCCTCCGGAATCAGAGCCCCCTCCGGAATCAGAGGCGCTGCGCCGTCTGGAGGCGCGACCGCAGGATCTCATGCACCTTCTCGTAGTCCTCGATGGGCGTGCCGCCGAGGGTGGTCGAGATGGCGGGATCCGCCACGAGGGCCGACTTGTAGCCGTCCGTCGCGGCGCGCGCGTCCCCACACGCCTGGTAGGCGATGGAGCGCACCAGGAGCAGGAAGGCCCGCACCAGCGGCGAGTCGTCCTGGAACTGGAGGCCACGATCCGCGAGGCTCGCGGCCTCGGGCCAGTCCTGGCGGCGCAGCGCGAGCTCCGCGAGCCGGAGCAGGGCCTGGGGCTGACCCGGATCGAACGCCAGGCTCTTCTCGTAGTGCTGCGCGGCCTTCTCGGGCAGGCCGAGCCGCGCGTCGAGCACGAAGCCCTTGTTCAGGTAGGCGTCGATGACGTCGGCAGGATCCTGCGTGTGGTAGATGATGTTGTTGAAGATGTTGAGCAGGTTGTTCCAGTCTTCCGCCGCGAACAACACGGCCCCGTAGCCCCGGAGCGCGCTGATGTCGTTCGGCCGGAGCTCGAGCGCCTTCGTGAAGCGCTTGCGCGCCTTCTCGGGCTGGCCGAGGCGGTGCTCGACCGTGCCGAGGCTCGCGTAGATCCGCGCGAGCTGCTCGGGGTTGCCATGCCCGCCGGTGAGCTGGAGCAGCTGCTTCCAGACCTTGTCGGCCTTCACCCAGTCGCCGGCCTCGAGGTACATCGGCCCGACGGCCTCGAGCGAGGGGAGGTGCGTGGCGTTGAGCGACAACGCGCGCTCGTACCGCAGGATCGCGTCCGAGATGCGGTTCTGGCGCCGGTAGGACTCCGCGAACCGGAAGAAGTACATCGAGACCTCGACCTGGGCGTCGAAGTCGTCGACGTCCCGGGCGAGCTCGTGCTCCTCCATGCGCTCGAAGATGCCGATGGCCTCCTCGTAGCGGCCCGACTCGTAGAGGAACTCTCCGCGGTAACGGAGGGCCTCGGGGTGGCTCGGCGCGGTGGCGAGCAGCTCGTCGTAGATCTCGGCGGCGCCGGCGCGGTCGCGCAACGTCTCGACGCGGATGCGCGCGGCGTTCGCGAGGGCGTCGGCGCGCTCGTCGGTGTCCTGGGTGGCGCGCGCCCGGCGGAGCAGGGCGTCGACCACACGATCCCACTCGCCGCGGCCGAGGTGGATGCGCTCGAGCAGGCGCGCGGCCTCGATGTCGGGCGCGGGACCGCCGCTCGCGGCGTCGAGGAAGCGGATGGCCTCGTCCTCGCGACGGAGGTGCTCGGCGTACGCGACGCCGATGCGCCGCTGGAGCGCGGAGCGCTCCGCGCCTTCGGTCAAGCGGAGCAGGGCCTGGCCGTGCTCCACGAAGCCGGACCAGTCCCCCGACTCGTCGGAGAGGGCCACGAGCCGCGTGAGCGCCTCTTCGTCGTCGGAGGCGAGATCGAGCACCTTGCGCCACGCGTCGGCCGCGACGGCGCGATCGGCGAGGCGGGCCTCCCAGAGGCGCGCGATCTCGGCGAAGCGGTCGATCTGCGCACGGCCCGACGACAACGCCGCCTGCCGCGCGAGCACGCCCACCACGCCCTGCCAGTCGCCCGCGGCTTCCGCGAGGCGGCGCAGGCCGTTCAGGGCCTCCTGATCGTCGGGGAGCACGTCGAGCGCGCGGGTGAGGGAGGCGCGAGCGCCTTCCACGTCGCCCTTGAGCTCGAGAGCCTCGGCGATGCGACGATAGAACCGCGCGGCGTCCCGCGGCGACTCGGCGCGCTCGGCGAGGCCGGTGAGGAACTGCACGGCCATCGCGGTCTCGCCACGCGCGCCGGCGATGCGGGCCAGCGCCTCGAGCACCACGACGTCGTCCGGCGCGGCGGTGTGGAGCTGCCGGTAGAAGTCCCAGGCCTCCTCGGTCTCCGCGAGCTTCTCCGCGAGCAGCCAGCGGGAGCGCGCGGTGATCTCGGCGCGGGTCTCGGCGCTGGCGCCCACGAGGCGCGCCTGGAGGAGCTCGAACACCTGCTTCCACTCGCCGAGCTCGCCCAGGCCATGCTCGAGGCGCACGCTCCAGACCAGCGGCACGTCGGAAGACGCGAGCTGCTCGCGCCACACCGCGACGGCGCCCGCGAGGTCACCGGCGGCTTCGAGGGCATCCCCGAGGCCGGTCGCGTCGGCGGGCGGCACCGCGGCGTAGATCTCGCGGAGCCCGTCGGCATCCCCACGCGCCACGAGCGCATTGCGGAGGCCGATGAGGGCGTCACCCGGGCGGGCGTCCGCGCGGAAGGCCTGCCGCCAGGCGTCGAGCGCCTCGTCCGGGAGGCCCGCGGCCTCGAACGCCGGCGCGGCGAGCAGGGCGTGCTGGCTGCGGACCGAGGCGTCCGTGGCGGCATCGGCCAGCACGAGGTGCGCGCGCGCCCGGAGCGCCTCCGGCACCACGAGGCGGACGATCATCGCGGCGGCGGCGGCATCCTTGTGCACCTCCACCAGCGGCGCGAGCACGCGGGCCGCGCCCACGCTGTCTCCCAGCGTCGACGTGCGGAGCCACGCGCCTTCACGCCCTTCGCCGCCCGCTTCTTCGAGCGCGCGGAGGGCCTCCTCGGCGTACCCGGCGGCCTCGGCCACGCGGGCGAGCGACCGGAGGGGCCGGTTCGGCACGCTGGTCGCGGCCAACACCTCGGAGAGGCCGCGCAGGAGCGGCTCGGAGGCCCCCTGGTCCGCGGCGATCTCGGTGACGCGGCCGCAGTAGCGGACGCGCTCGCCTTCATCGGTCACCGCGGCGGCGAGGCGCAGGTAGAGCTCGATGAGCCCGGCCTGATCGCCGTTGGCGATCGCCACGCGCTCGGCGAGGTCGATGGCGGCCGGCTGGGAGGGATCCTCGCGGAGGACCTCGGCCGCGATCTGCGCCGGATCGGCCTCGGGGAGGCGCTGGGCGGCCTCCGCCGCCGCGAGGAGGCGCCAGTGGCGACGATCGAGATCCTCGCCCATGTCGGCCTGGCCGCGCTCGAGGCGGAAGTACTCGGCCCAGTCGCCCTCGCGCGCGGCGAGCTCCTTCAACAGGAGCACGGCCGGCAGGAACCCGGGCGAGAGCTCCAGGCAGCGCTGGAGGCAGCCCATCGCGCTCGTGATGTCCTCGGTGCGGTCCGCGAGGACGCGCCCCGCCCGGTAGTAGAGGCTCACGGCCTCGTTCGCGTCCCGCGTGGCAGCGGCGGCGCCGCGAAGGGTCCTGCCGAGCAGGCCCCACTCCTTGCGGTCCTCGAGGAGGCGGCCGTAGGCATCCAGGCTCGGCAGGAAGTCGGGCACGGCCTCCAACGCGAAGCGGTACTGCTCGCGGGCGCGGTCGACATCGTTCAGGCGAAAGTCGTAGACGGCGCCGGCGCGGTGGCGCTGGAGCGCGATGCCGCCCGGCTCCTCGGCGAGGAGCGCGCGCTGCTCGTACACCGCGGCGAGGTCGGCCCATGCCTCCAGGCGCGTGTAGACACGCTCCAGGCCCTCGAGGGCCGGGAGGTATCCAGGCGCCACGTCGAGGATGCGCTCGAAGTGTTTGCGGGCGCCCGCCTGGTCCTCCAGGGGCCCCTCGCAGGTCTCGCCCATCCGGTAGAGCACCGTCACCATCAGGCTCGGATCGTCGAGGTGCCCGAGGCGCTCGTCGAGGAACCCTACGAGCTCCGCGTGGCGCCCGCCCTGCTGCAGGATGCGGAGGACGGCCTCGGCGGCCGGCGCCGCGGCGGCGTCGGTGGAGGCGACGCGGAAGAGCGCCAGGGCGTCTTCCGTCCTGCCCAGCCGCTCTTCGGTGAGGCGGGCGAGCCGGTACTGGAGGAAGCTCTTCGCGTGCGCCGGGACCTGCTCGATCTCGGCGCGGAGGGACGCCGCGAGGTCTTCCCAGCGCTCGGCCTCGGCGCAGAACACGCCGTACTCGTGGCGAAGGTCGAGCGCGGCGGGCGCGACGGCCAGGGCGGCCGTGTAGCACTCGGCCGCGCGCGCCTCGTCGAACAGCTGGAGGCGGTACACCCGCGCGGCGCGGCCGAACCACCACGCGGCTTCGGCGCCACGCGCGACCTCGGGGAGCGTGGCGTCGACGGAGAGGCGCTCGGCCTCCGTGCGGTAGAGCGCCCCGAGGGCGGACCACTCGCCGCTCTGGCGGTAGTGCCGCTCCATCGCGAGGAACGCCGGCGCGGAGGACGGGTCGGCTTCGAGCGTGTCCTGCCACGCCTTGGTGACGTCGCCCGCGGACGCGCCGCTGCGCTGGAGGATCTGCGCGCGCTCCGCGAGCAGGGCCGCGGCGGAGGTGCCCGTGTAGTGCGCGGCGAGCCGCTGGAGCGCGGAGGCCTGCCCCGCGAAGTCGCCCCGGCCGTGGTGGACGCCGAGGAGCGCGAGCAGGGCGCGCACGTCGTTGCCGTTGCCGGAGGCAGCGCGCTCGAGATCGGCCACCGCGCGGTCGTCCTTGCCGAGCCGCCCGTGGAGGATGGCCGCCGCCGCGATCAGCGCGTCGCTCGCGGTTCCGCCCGTGGAGGTGCCGCCGAGCCCTTCGAGCGCGCTCCCGAGCCCTTCGTCATCCGCGAGCGACGCCATCGCCGCGATCCGCTCGGTCCACCAGCTCGCGCCTTCCGCGTCCTGCCCGCGTGCCGCGTCGAGGAGGGAACGGGCCGACGCGGCGCTGTCACCCCGGGTCCGTGCGAGCTCGGCGGCGGCGGTGTAGAGCGCGACGCGCACCGACCCCTCGGCTCGGCCGGCCTCGCGTTGGAGGAGCATGATGGCCGTGGCCCACGTGCCGGTGGCCGTGAGCGCGCCGGCGGGCACGACGGGCACGGCGATAGCGGGCTCGGAGCGCGGCTCGAGGACGACGGAGGCCGGACCGGCGCGCAGGTCGACCGTGGCGGACGGATCGTCCAGGCGGGACTCGGCCTGCGAGAGGGGCAGATCCTCGGTCGCGTCGGCGGCGAAGTGCGCGAGCAAATCCTCGCGAGTGGCGACGATCGTCGGGTTCGGCGATTGCTGCGAGGAGGCGACATCCACGATCGGGACGACGATCGCCACCGCGGCGAGATCGATCGTCGCGCGGCTTACCTCTTCGGTCTGACCCGATTCCGCGGCGAGCTCCGCGGCGCGCGCAGCCTCGGCCGCGAGCCGAAGTTCTTCGCTCTCCCGCGCGAGCTCGGCGGCCAGCCACGCTTCGTCCGCTTCGCGCGCGGCTTCGGCCGCGAAGCGAGTCTCTTCCGCCACTCGGGCGGCTTCCGCCGCGAGGCGGGTCTCTTCCGCGACCCGCGCGGCGTCCGCGGTGACGCGACGGTCCTCCGCCTGGCGCGCGGCTTCGGTCGCGACGCGGGCCTCTTCCGCTTCGCGCGCGGACTCGGCGGCGGCGCTCGACTGGTCGTTGCGGCGCGTCTCTTCGCCGGAGAACCACGCGTCCTCGGCCTGGCGTGCGGCTTCGGCAGCGACGCGCGCCTCCTCCGCCCGGCGTGCGGACTCGGCGACGATCCGCGCCTCGTCGGCCTGACGCGCCACCTCGGCGGCCACCCGCGCCTCCTCCGCCCGGCGTGCCTCCTCCGCGCGACGTGCGGCGTCGGCAGCCGCGCGCGCCTCTTCCGCGACCCGAGCGGCCTCCGCCACCCGCGCCGCTTCCACCCGGGCCTCCTCGGCGGCGCGCTTCGCGTCCTCGACGCGCTTCGCCTCGGCCTTCTCGGCGACGATCCGGGCCTCTTCGGCGCGTGCCGCTTCGGCCTTGCGGGCCTCTTCCACCCGCGCGGCCTCGGCCTTCCGAGCCTCTTCCGCGCGTGCCGCTTCGGCCTTGCGGGCCTCTTCCACACGCGCGGCGTCTTCAGCGGGCGCCGGCGGGCTGTCGCCCCATCCGCCGCCACCCTGGTTGAAGAAGTCATCCTCGAGGGAGCCGAACCCGGAATCGACGGGAGGATTCTTCTTGGACATGGACGGAGGGCTCCTGGACGCGCCTGGGACGCGATGGGGACCGGCTACGTGCCGGTCGGCCAGAGGGTCATAGCATTCGGGGGGCCGACCGGTCTACGGGGAGACCGGCAGGGCCGCGAGCACGTACTTCAGGTCGTCGTCGTCGAAGGTGAAGCCTCCGCCAGCGAAGCCGGTCACGTAGCCGTAGCGGGCGCCCAGCACGATGTTGTCCAGGCCGCCCTCGAAGTACAGGTGGCGCCAGGGGTAGACGCGCGCGGTCACCTGCACGTTGGGGATGCCGTTCATCACGGGCCACGATCCGTACGTGAAGTCGTACACGTCGGCAGAGAGCTGCACACGGTCGCGCCAGAGGAGCAGATCCGCCCCGATGCCGCCGCTCGACTCCTTCACGCCGAACCGCAGGACCAGGTCGCGGAACCGCTTCGCGAACTGGAACGTGAACCGGTAGTCGGGGCGCTTCACGTATTCGCGGTAGGCGGTGCCGAGCGCGGGCACGCTCCGGTCCTCGTAGGAGATCGAGCCGAGCGGGTGGCTGACCAGCTCGGCGACGTACCAGTAGTCCTCGCGCGGCATCAACCGGATGCCGACGACGTTGCGCGCGAGCCCGGACACGGGGTTGCCGGCGAACGCGTCGTCGGCGGGGGCCGATCCGTAGAAGTAGTTGCCGCGGTAGTAGACTTCCGTGCGGATGCGGGACACATCGCCGACGAGGTTGCCGACGGTCTCGACCGTCTCGTTGACCGAGTCCAGCGTGCGGTTGACCGAGTCGATGGTGGACGAGTCGTTCAGCAGCTGCCCGATCGTCCCCTCGCCCTCGTCGAGCTTCTGGGTGATCGATTCGAGGTTCTGCGCGGCGCGGTCGAGCGTGGCCGTGGCGCCCTGGATGGCGGTCATCTCCGCGTCGACGCTCTTGCCGGTGGACTCGATGACCCGCCCGAGGCTCTCGGACACGACGCGGAGGTTGTCCGCGATGGCGGCCAGATCCTCGCGGTTGTCCCCCGCGATGCCGCGCAGCTCCTCCGAGAGCGCCCGGATGTTCTCGATCGTCGCGGTTAGCTCCTCGCGCGTCGCGTCGTCCTCCGCGACCCCACGCAAGGCGGCGGTGATCGCTTTCACGTCGTCGGCGATCGCGGAGACCTGGTTCGTGACCGCGTCGAGATCCGCGCCGCTGGCGCGCGTGTTGAGCGTGTCCCCCGGCTGGAGGAAGGTCGGCGAGGTACCCGGGGTGACCCGGACGAACTTGTCGCCCAGCATGCCCTCGCCCTTGAGCTCGGCGAAGCTGTCCGTCGGGAGTTGGACGTTGCCGAGCACCGAGAGCCGGACGCGCGCAGTGCCGTCGGCCAACGACACCTCTTCCACGCTGCCGACGGGGACGCCGGCGATGCGCACCGGCGTGTCCTTGTAGATGCCCTCCGCGGTGGCGAAATCGGCGAACAGCTCGTAGCCGCCGCCTACGTCACCGGGGCGATCGTCGGTTCGCAGCACGCCCCACACCGTCGCGGCGACGAAGAAGAGCGCGAGCAGACCGACCAGGAATTCGTTCGACAGGCGAGACACGCCGCGAGCCTAACCGCAAGCGCGGCCGGGGCACGGCGAAGCGCCCGATGCACGCCCTCCGGTACGGGTCGGCGCCCCCGGGTTAGCTCTCGACCGTGCTCCTCGCGCTCCTCTTCCCCCTGCTCGGGTCCACCCCCGCGACCGCCGCCAGCTACGACCCCGCGTTGACGTGGCGGACGCTGCACACCGAGCACTTCGCGATCACCTTCCACGACGGGGAGGAGCAGCTCGCGGAGGAGATGGCCGTGTCGGCCGAGGCCGCGTGGGACACGCTGACCGTCGAGCTCGCGTACACGCCGAAGCGCCCGATCCAGCTGGTGCTAGTGGACTGGACGGACTCGGCGAACGGCTATGCCACCGTCGTCCCCGCGAACACGATCGTCATCTTCGTGACCGCGCCGGAGGAGGACAGCACGCTGGGCCTCTACGAGGACTGGAACAGCGCGATCGTGACCCACGAGCTGACCCACATCCTCCACATCGACACCGTGCGCGGCCTCCCGCGCATCGCGCGCTTCCTGATGGGGAGCCTCATCTCCACGCACCAGGTGTCGCCGGGCTGGATCGTGGAGGGCTACGCCACCTTCCAGGAGACCCGCCACACGGGCGCCGGGCGCGGGCGCAACGCCGCGGTCGACATGGTCAAGCGCGCGACCGTGCTCGACGATCGCTTCCCCCCGCTCGGCAACATGGACGGGTACCAGGTGCTCCCGCCGGGTGGAAACCTGCGGTACCTCTTCGGGCAGGACCTCATCCAGTTCATCGCCGACCGGTCCGGCGCGGAGAAGTGGACCGAGTGGGTGCAGCGGTACGGCGCGTCCGTCCCCTACCTGCTGCCCGCGAAGAAAATCTTCGGGCAGAGCTTCGTGAGCCTGTACCGCGAGTGGAAGGTGGCGCTGGAGGAGCGCTACCACGCCCAGGCGGCGCGCATCACGGCCGAGGGGATCACGCCCTTCCGCTTCATCACGAAGGAGGACGAGAGCTGCGGCGTGCCGGCCTGGAAGCCCGACGGGACCGCGCTGGCCTACTCGTGCACGGACACGCGGAGCGGCTCGCGCGTCATGATCGCCGACGGCGAGGGCGGCGCGGCCGAGGTGCTGGTCAAGGACAAGTTCGCCCGCAACATCGCGTGGCGCTCGGACGGCGAGGCGTTCGCGTACAGCACCACGCACGCGGTCGGCCTCTACAACTCCTACGAGGACGTGTACCTCTACGATCTCGAGGACAAGGCGGCGCGGTCCCTCACCCGCGGCAAACGTGCCCGCGACCCGTCGTTCTCGCCTGACGGCTCGCGCATGGTCGTGGTCACGAACGAGCACCAGGACAACCAGCTCGCGGTCCTCACGATCGACCAGCAGCTCCGCCCGCTGACCGCCTACACCGACCACACGCAGTTCGGCACGCCGCGGTACTCGCCCGACGGGAGCCTGCTCGCGGTCTCCGTCTGGAAGGAGGGCCTGCGGGACCTCTGGCTCTACACCCCCGAGGGCGTGCCGTTCCGGCGCCTCACCGCCGACACCGCGATCGATCGGGACCCCGTCTGGTCGCCCGACGGCGAGTGGTTGTACTTCACGTCCGATCGCTCCGGCGTCCTGTCGATCTACGCCCTCGAGCTCGCGACGGAGCGCCTCTACAAGATCACCAACGTCCTGACGGGCGCCTACGGCCCGGCGCCGCACCCGGACGGCAAGCGCCTCGCCTTCCAGTACTTCAGCACGCGCGGCACGCGCATCGCGGTGATGGATCTGGACCGGTCGACCTGGAAGGACCTGGGGCGTGTCCCAGCGTTCCCGGGCCAGCCGCTGGGGCGGGTGGGGACGCCGAGCGAACAAGCCGCGTTGGTGGGTGCCCTGGTGGGGCCCGTCGCCACGCCGGTCGGGGTGACGGAGGTTCCGCTCGACGGCACGGTCGAGGCGGTGCCCAGCGAGCCCATGCCGCCGCCCGCCGTGCCGGCCCCCGACGCAGTGCCCCCCCCGCGCCCGCCCGCGGCCTACCCCGCCAGCGCCGCCACCCGCTACAACCCGCTGCCGACGCTGCTCCCGCCGAAGTTCTGGATTCCGGGCGGCTACCTGACCAGCACCGGCGACTCGATCGGGCTCCTCGGCACCGCGGCGACCCAGGGCTACGACGTGCTCCAGCACTTCTCGTACAGCGCCTACGTCTCCTACCGCACCGACGCCGCCTTCTTCGGCGGCGGGGGATCCTTCTCGATCAACCGCTGGCGCCCCACGATCACGATCGGCGGGAGCACCTCGGTGAGCCCGTACGGGGACGTGCAGATCCGCTCGGCGTCCCCCGACGGCGGCGGCGCGACTTTGCCCGGCACCGAGAGCGGCCTCCAGCGGTACTGGGATCGGCGCGTGCGCGGGTTCGCGCAGGTGGGCTACCCGCTCGGCGAGCACACCAGCGTCGCGTTCTACTACAACGGCACCCTCCGCAGCCCGCTCGATGCGCTCCCCGCGGATGTGCACATCCCGTCGCTCCCCACGCGCGGCTTCTTCTCGAGCGTGGGCGCCTCCTGGCGCTACGGCAAGGGCCAGTCGTACGCGCTGTCGATCTCGCCGGAGCGGGCGCGCAGCGTGGCGGTCTCGGCCGAGGTCACCACCCGCGCGCTCGGCAGCTACACGTTCGACGACGTGAACGCCCGGGTCCCGTTCGACCAGGTGCAGGCCACGGCGGAGTGGCGCGAGTACGTCACCAACCCGTGGGTCCCGAACCACGTGCTGGCGCTCAAGTTCGCGGGCGGCGCCTCCCTCGGCGATCGCTTCGCGTACGGCTCCTTCCGCCTCGGCGGCACCTTCTCCGAGAACGGCATCACCGTCGTCCCGTCCGAGTGGCGCAGCCTCCGGGGGTTCTACCCCGCCTCCGACGCGGGCGAGTGGTACTGGCTCACGTCGGGCGAGTACCGCTTTCCGCTCTGGAACGTCGATCGCGGCGTCGGCACCTTTCCTGTGTTCGTCCGCAACGTCTCCGCCGCGGTCGTGGCCGATGCTGGAAATGCCTTCGACGATGTCGAGGGCGCCGGCATCGAGCAGACCCTGGTGGGCGTGGGCGCCGAGCTCCGTCTCTACACCATCCTCGGCTACGGCGTCGGGCTCACGACACGGCTCGGCTACGCCGTGTCCGTCGCGGGCGGCGGCATCGCCCCCGGCGAGCTGGATGGCTTCTACGCCACGCTGGGTTCGAGCTTCTGATGTACCTGCTTCTCCTCGCCTCCGCGTTCGCCGCCACCCCCAGCTCCACGATCCTGGGCCCCACGGGCCCCAGCTGGCCCGCCTCCATGGCCGCCGGGGATTGTGACGAGGTCACGCGCCTCCTCCCCTCCCCCACCGCTCCCGTCGAGCGCCTCGCGGCCGCGCGGTGCCTGGAGCGGCTCGATCAGGACGGGCGCGCCCTCGAGGTGCTCGGCACGATCGACGGCCCGCTCGCGCCCTATGCGGCGATCGTGCGTGCGCGCGCTCTCCTCGATCGGGGTGACCCCGCGGCCGCCGCCCAGGCGCTCGTCGGCGTGGCGCTGAACGGGCCCGAGGACGAGCTGCTGCGAGGCCGGGCGCTGGTGCTCGCCGGGAAGGGACTCGACGCGCGGGACGGCTTGCGTACGCTCACGGAGGGCGCGGTGGGCGATGAGGCCCGGTGGTGGCTCGCCGAAGGGGCGCGCCTCCGCGGGGACCAACCCGCCGCCATCGCGACGTGGCGGGCGCTCTGGACGCGCCACCCGACCTCGGTGTGGTCCGGTCGCGCCGAGCAGGCGCTGGCGGCCGCGAACGCGTCCGTGCCGGCGTATGGCGACGATGTCGGCCGCTCCCTCGCACTGGAGCGGGTCAAGACGCTGCTCGCGTTGAAGCAGGCGAACCTCGCCATCCCGCTGCTGGACGGGGTGCACACCGCCAAGGCGTTCACGACGCAGTCCGAGCTGCTCTACATGGCGGACGCGCTGTTCGACGCCAAGCTCTACCCGCGCGCGGTGGACTGGTTCGCGCGCGCGGGCGCGTCCACGCTCTCGGCGCGCACCGCGTTCGACGAGGCGCTCGCGACGGCGCGCGCGGGCGACTACCCCGGCGCCGCGACGCGGTATCGCGCGCTGATGACGCGCTTCCCGGGCACCTCGCAGGCGGAAGAGGCGCTCTTCAAGATCCCGTACATGGACTACGACGCCGGCCGCCTCGAAGAGGCCCGCGGCGGGTTCCGCGCCTACCTCGACGCGCGCCCGGACGGCAAGTTCGCGCGGGACGCCCGCTGGTTCCACGCATGGGCGGCATGGCGCCGCGGGGACACGCCCCAGGCGCTCGTCGGCTTCGACGAGGTGCTCAAGTACGACGGCGGCACCGAGCAGGGCGTTGCCGCTCGCTACTGGAAGGCGCGCGCCACCGACGATGCCCAGGCCCTCCGCGCCGTCCTCCGCGACGCGCCCGACTCGGGCTACGCGTGGTTCGCCGCGCAGCGCCTCGGCGTGAAGTACCCGCAGCCCGCGAAGGCCGAGCGCCCCGCCTTCCCGGCGGCGTTCGTCGCCTCGCACCCTTCGCTCGACACCGGGCTCCTGCTGGCCCACGCCGGCCTGCCCGACTGGGCGCGCCCGCTCCTCGCCACCGCCACCGCCGACGCCGCCGCGGGCGGCTCCACCACCGCGATCCCGATGGCGTGGGCGCTCATCGATGCCGAGGACTACCCGGCCGCACGCAAGCTCGCCGCGAAGTACTGCGGCACCGGCCCCGCGGCCGCCGCCGCCTGCCTCCCCCGTCCGCACGCCGACACCGTCGAGGCGATCGCCGTCGAACGGGGCCTCGATCCGCTGCTGCCCTACGCGATCATGAACGCCGAGAGCGGCCTGGACCCCTCGGTCACCTCCCCCGCCGGCGCCCGCGGCCTCATGCAGCTCATGCCCGCGCTGGCCGCGCAGCTGGCGAAGGACACCATTCCGGGGTTCGCGCCCGACGACCTGTACCGCGCGGGCGTCAACGCGCGCCTCGGCACGCTGGAGCTCTCCCTGCTCCAGTCGCGCTTCGGCCGGGCGAACACCCAGCCCTCCCTGCCGCTGGTGATCGCCGGCTACAACGGCGGCGGCGACGCCGTCGCGCGGTGGATCGGCGGCTACACGACGGCGCCGGAGCCGGATCGGTTCGCGGAAGACATCTCGTTCACCGAGACGCGTCGCTACGTGCGGCGGGTGCTCGGCTTCCTCATGGCATACCGCCGGGCGTACGGGGACCGATAGGGGCGCCCACAGGGCCACCACCCGGCGGGTCACCACCCGGCGGGCCTTCCCCGGGGCCGCCTGGACCCCCGCGCCCTCCTGGCTCTCCAGGTCTACCCGGCCCCCCGGGCCCACCCGGGCCCCCGTCCTTCGGGCGCATCCCCCACGGCCGCATCCCCTCCGCATCCGCCGGTTCGTCGACCGGCACGAAGCTCTCGACGACGGGGACCGTCGCGAGCACCGCGGCGCGCAGGGGCACGGGAAAGCCGACACCGACGGTGTCGGCGGCGGTCTCCAGCTCGAGCAGCAGCGCACGGCACTCGACCGTGTACAGGTCGGAGGTGCCCGCGGCCAGCTTGATCGCGTCGTCGCTGGGGAGCGGATGGTTCGGCGCCACGGCGCGCACCTCGTCCCGCAGCGACTCCAGCGTCATGCGCACGATGTACTGGCCCTCGGCGCGGACGCGCTTGGCCTCCTCGGGCGAGGGCTCGACCGGCGCGCCGGCGGGCGGCGTACCGTTCTGGGCGGCCTTGGTGGAGGTCTTGTCGGCGGCCTTCTTCCGCGCACGCACCACCTGCGGACCGGTGCGCGGGACCGTCAAATCGCTGGGGTTGCTCTCCGCGATGAGGGCGAGGAGCTCCTCGGACGAGAGCGTGCCGCTCTGGTCTGTGTCCACCTTCTCGAACGGCGCCCCGTGGAACGACACGGCGACGTACTCGGGCTCGGTGACCGTGCCGCTCTTGTCGGTGTCGAGCCGAGCGAGGGTCGGCGCGACGGCGTCGACCTCTTCGTACCGCGGGCCGCATGCCAGGAGCCAGAGAAGCGTGGTCACTCGGCGTCCCAGTAGCCCTTGGCCTTGAGCGTCTCGACCAGCTCGGGCGGCAGGACGACCGCGGCCTGGAGGGGGGAGGGCGAGAGCGTCCCTATCCACTGGACCATCTCGTCCCGGAGGGCGGACTGCTCCGTCGCGTCCAGGCCCTCGCTCGCGACGAACGCGGGCCCGGGCAGCCCGGCGGCCGCCACGATCTCGGGGAGGAAGGGGCTGATCGACTGCACCCCCGTGTACGTGAGGCGACCCGACGGGCCCCGCACGGAGAGCATCCGGTTGCTGAACCCTCCCTGCGTGACCGACGTGCGCCGCCCGACGAAGGGCTCACCACGGAGCGCCGGACCGAGCGACACGCCGTGGATCCCCGTGGGCGCTGTCGCCCCCGCGAGCTCCAGGAGCGTCGGCATGACGTCGACGAGCTCGACCATCGCGCCCACCCGCGTCCCTCCCCCCTCCGCGCCCGGAAGGCGGATGAGGAGCGGCACGTGGGTGAGGCCGTCTTCGAGCGAGCAGCAGCGGTGGAACAGGCCGTCCTCGCCGAGGGACTCGCCGTGGTCACCCAGGACCGCGATCACGGTGTCGTCGAGGCGCCCGCGGGCTTCCAGGCGCGCGAGGAGGAGGCCGAACTGCACGTCGGCGTAGGACGCGGCGCCGTCGTAGACCCGCCGGATCAGCTCCTGGTCGGACGGCGACACCACCGGGAGCGGGCGCGGCGTCTTCGCGACGAGATCCGCGAGCCGCTTCTTGCCCTCGGCCGACCGCGGCCGGAGCACCGTGCGCGTCACGTTGTCGAGCAGGTCGAAGCTCCCGTGCATGTGGCCGTCCAGCACGCGCTCCGTGGCGTTCACCATATGCTGTTGCGACGGTGTGAGGACGGACACGCCCGTCGCCAGCAGGCCGAACGGCGTGGGCTTCAGGTAGGTGGGGTGGGTGTCGTAGCCGTGGAGGAACAAGAAGAACGGCTTCGCGGGATCGGCGGCGTCCAGCCACGCCAGCGCCATCGGCGAGGTGTGCCAGAGCGATCCGAAGTCGACCGAGGACTCGTAGGTCTCGAACCCCCGCGTCGGCCCCATGACGGGGTTCAGGTCTCCACCGGCCACGCGCGCTGCGGTCTGGTAGCCGTACGTCCCGAGCACCTCGGGGAGCGTGTACATGTCGTTCCCGATGAAGGGCGCCCGGCCGGTCCCCGCGACCTCCGAGGGGTACCGGCTGGTGAACAGGCTGGCGTGTGACGGCCCGGTGATCGTCGCCTGCGCATGAGTGTTCGTGAAGACGACGGCCTCTTCCGCGAACCGATCGAGGTTCGGCGTCAGGCCGTCGGAGTTGCCGTACACGCCGATCCGATCGGCGCGGAAGGTGTCCATCGACAGCAGCAGGATGTTCGGCGGGCCTTCGCGCGTAGGAGCGCCGCCACACCCGGTGAGGCTCCCCGCAACCAGCGCGACAGCAGCCAGGAACGACGCGAGAGCGGGCGGGCGGAAGGGCACGGGCACCACTCTACCCACGCACCCGGGGCCTGTCGCGGCCTTGGGTCGAGGCCGGCGCCGTGTCAGCGGATCTCGACGTCCCAGGGCCACAACACCAGCGGCACGCCGGGGTGCTCGGCGAGCAGCCGGGCGGTGTCGGGAATTCGGGGGAGGAGGCGCAGCTCGGGCGCCAGCTCTTCGGTGAAGGCGCGGGCGATGCGCATCCAGCGGGGCGTGGGGAGGCCGAGCCGCACCTCGCGGATCGCCGGGGTGGTCACCCCCGCGAGGGAGGCCGCGCGCGCGATGCCGTCGTCCACCGTGCCGATCCGGTCGGCCAGCCCGAGCTCGACGGCCCGGCGGCCGGTCCACACCCGGCCCCGCGCGAGGGGCTCGATCACGTCGTACGGGCGCCGCCGGCCCGCCGCCACGCGGTCGACGAAGGCGCGGTAGAAGCGCAACAGCCCGGCACGGAACCGCTCGCGTTGAACGGGATCGAAGGGGGTCTCCGCGCTGAAGGTGGACGCGCCCGGCGCGCCCAGGATGAGCTCCGTGTGCACCCCGAGCCGGGAGAGCGCGTCCCCGATGACCAGCTTGCCGCCCACGACCCCGATCGAACCGGTGAGCGTGTTCGGCCCCGTCAGGATCTCCGACGCCGCGACGGCGATGTAGTACCCGCCGCTTGCCGCCACGTCCCCCAGGACAGCGACTACGGGCTTGCGACGCCCGAGGCGCTCCACCGCGCGCCAGATCACGTCGCTCGCGGTGGCGCTTCCGCCCGGGGAGCGGATGTCCAGCACGATGGCGGCGATCCGATCGTCCTCGGCGAGGCCGTCGAGCGCGCGGGAGACCGGACGCGCGGCGATGACCTGCGCGCCGGGGGCACCGTCCCCATCGACCACGGCGCCGGCAAGGCGCACCACCGCGATGCGCCTGCGCCCCTCCATCCAGCGCTCGATCCGCACGCGCGCGGCGTGGGCGCGGTGCCAGCTCGCGAACGAGACACGGGCGTATTCGCGCCCGAAGAGGGACTCGAGCTCGGCGCGCACCGCATCCGGGTACAACGCGCCGTCGATGAGGCCGATCGCCTGGGCATCTTCGGGGTCGAGCGGCGCGTCGAGGACCGCCTTTCGGACCACCTCGGGGGAGAGCTTACGCCCGGCCGCGATCGCCTCCTCCAGCTCGGTTTCGAGCCCCGCGACGATGTCGGTCATCGCCTCGCGGTTCTCGGGGCTCGGGAACGCGCGGGTGAAGGTCTCGCCGAAGGCCTTGTAGGCGCCGGCGGACTCCATGTCGAAGCGGAGCCCGAAGCGCGCGAACGCGTCCCCCGCGAAGCGCAACGCCGCGCCGACCCCGAGCAGGTGCACCTGCACCATCGGCCGGAGCCACACGCGGTCCGCCGCGGAGGCGAGGTACAGCTCGGCGTTGGTGCACCGCTCGAGCTCGAACGACACGAACTTTCCTGCCTTGCGGATGGCGAGCAGCGCCTCTCGCGCTGCCGCGAGCGAAGCCCACCCCTCCACCAGCCCGTCGATCTGCACGTGCAGGCCGCGGACCTCGGGCGCGTCCGCGATCGTGCGGAGGGCGCGCGCATCCGGGAGGGTGTGGCGCCCGCCCACGTAGAGCTCCAGCACGGGGCGGCGGCGCTCCAGCAGGTGTTCGCGCAGCGCGAGCGCTCCCCATGCGGGGAACGCGAGCAATCGAGGAGACAACGGGAACGATGCCATCGGTACGGTCCGTATCGCACCTACAAGGTGCGCGCCCCTGCTCCAACCCTCGGTAAGAGCCTTGTCAACATGCTTGACATGACACCGAGCGCCCTCTAGACGGTGTGCGGTCCGCCCCGTGCCGGCGCTGACGTAGGAGCCTCGTGAGCACCAAGATCTGTCCGAACTGCAACGCGGAAGTGCCCGGCGTCGCGCACCTGTGCAAGCACTGCTTCCACGATTTTCACGTGGTCGTCCCGAAGAAGAAGTCGCCCCTCTTCACGATCCTGTTCCTGGCCGTCGGCACCGCGCTGGTGTCGGCCGGCGTGTATGGCTACATCCACGGCCAGAACCGGACGTTCAAGATCTCGTTGGACCAGGAGACCGAGTCGATCGTCTTCACGACGACCTACTCCGATCGCACCGAGGCCGATCGCGTCTTCTGGAAGGACGTGAGCATGGTCGAGTACGTGAAGAACACGTCGCCGCGCCCCTTCGAGGTCGCCATCGTGACCGCCAAGGGTGGCCGGTTCGTGTACCAGCAGGCCGACGAGCCGATCGAGTACCAGGCGCAGCAGCTCTCGGACCTGATCAAGCGTCCGCTGGTCCTGAAGGATGAGGCCGAGGGCAACGCCACGCCCTGAAGTCCCATCGGTGTAGGTCCAACGCGGTAGTATCGTCGAAGTCAAGGCAACATCCGTGCTCGAACAGGCCCTCGGCTTCTTCAACAACGACATCGCCATCGATCTCGGAACGGCGAACACCCTGGTGTACGCCACTGGGCGCGGCATCGTCGTGGACGAGCCGAGCGTCGTCGCCGTCATCAAGGGCCCCGGGCAGACGGTGGGCAAGGTCCTCGCCGTAGGGACCGAGGCCAAGCGCATGGTCGGGCGCACGCCCGGCAACATCGTGGCGCTCCGCCCCCTGAAGGACGGCGTCATCGCCGACTTCGCGGTCACGGAGTCGATGCTCCGCTACTTCATCGAGGCCGCGGTCGGGCGGCGTACCTTCGTGCATCCGCGCATGGTCGTGTGCATCCCCTTCGGCATCACCGAGGTGGAGAAGCGCGCGGTGCAGGAGTCGGCACGTTCGGCCGGCGCTCGCGAGGTGTTCCTCGTCCCCGAGCCGCTCGCCGCCGCCCTGGGCGCGGGCCTGCCGGTCAACGAGCCCATCGGCAGCATGATCGTCGACATCGGCGGCGGCACCACCGAGGTGGCGGTCATCAGCCTCGGCGGCATCGCGACCAGCCAGTCGTTGCGGATCGCGGGCGACCAGATGGACGAGGCGATCTCCGGCTACGTCAAGCGGCGCTTCAACTGCCTCATTGGCGAGCGCACCGCCGAGGAGATCAAGCTGGCCGTCGGCTGCGCCTCCCCCTTGAGGGAGATCCGCACGATCCACGTCAAGGGTCGCGACATGAGCACGGGTGTCCCCCGCCAGTTCGAGCTCTCGAGCGACGACGCGGCCGAGGCCCTCCAGGACTGTGTCGCCCAGATCATCGAGGCCGTGCGGGCCACGTTGGAGCAGACCCCGCCCGAGCTCGCCGCGGACATCATCGACCAGGGGCTGGTCCTCGCCGGCGGCGGCGCGCTGCTGACCAACCTCGACGAGGTGCTTCGCGACGCGACCGGCCTCGCGGTGGTGGTCGCCGAGGATCCGCTGCGCTGCGTGGCCCTCGGCGCCGGGGAGATCCTCGAGAACCCCGAGCTGCTGCGGCGCATCGCGCTCTAACTTACGGCGCCCCGCCGCCGAACGGCCGATCGCTCCCGTCGTCGTGGCGCTGGAGCAACGTTGGCCGGCCGTCCCTGACGAGCAGCCAGGTGTGGTGTGTCACCCAATCGCCAAGGTTGACATAGGTGCCCCCCGAGAGCGCGTGCAGGCCGGGCGCATGGGTGTGTCCCGAGACGACGAGCGCGTGCCCATCGGCAATGTGGGCCCGCGCGCGGTCGATCTGCTCGGCACACAGGGACGCGTTCGGCGCCCCCGACGGCGCCCCCGATACGCTCGCCAGGAAGCGCCAGGCCCGCTCGGGGCCCAGGGTGTCCACCGCGCGTGCAAAGAGGCGCCCGCGCAACACCGCGGACAAGGCGCGGTAGCCAATCGAGGCGTCGACTTCGTCGCCATGCGAGAGGTGTACGGCGAGCCCGTCCCAACGTGTGGTCACCACCGGGGCGACCTCGGCCCCGAGCACGTCGCGGAAGTACCGGGCCGCGTGGAAGTCGTGGTTGCCGGGCACGAACGTGAGCGGAAAGCGGCGCAGGGCGTCGAGCACGGGGACGTACGCCGCGAATGGCTCGCTCCCGAAATGCCACCAGTGCTGGAAGATGTCGCCGAGCAGGCAGAGACGGTCGGCCTCGAGCGTGGCGAGGAAGCGGAGGAGCCGCTGCTGATTTGGATCGTCGGGGCCCGCGAGGTGGGCATCCGAGAGCAACGCGACGCGCATCCGAATAGGCTTAGCCCATGACTCCGCTCGCGGACCGCATGCGACCGCGCACGCTCGACGAGATCCTCGGACAGGGCCACCTCGTGGGCCCGGGCGTCCCCTTCCGCCGCGCGCTGGAGAGCGGGCATCTGCGCTCCTGTGTGTTGTGGGGCCCGCCCGGCACCGGAAAGACCACGCTCGCGCGTTGCCTGGCCGCTGCGGCCGGCCTCAGGTTTGTCCAACTCTCCGCCGTACTCTCGGGCACCAAGGATCTGAAAGAGGTCGTGGAGGCGATCCCCGCGCTCGATCCGCGCGGCACGCTCCTCTTCGTGGACGAGATCCATCGCTGGAACAAGGCGCAGCAGGACGCGCTGCTCCCCCACGTGGAGAGCGGACGGATCGTGCTCGTGGGCGCCACGACCGAGAACCCCGCCTTCCACCTCATCCCCGCGCTCCGCTCCCGCACCGAGCTGCTCATCCTCGAGCGGATCGGAAAGGTGGATCTCGTGCTGCTGCTCGAACGCGCCCTCGCGGACGTGGAACGGGGCCTCGCGAACAAGGCGGGGCCCGTCGAGCACGGGCTCCTGGCCGCCATCGCCGCTGCCTCGGATGGCGACGCGCGCCGGGCCCTCGGCCTCCTCGAGCGGATGGCCGACCGCGGCGCGCTCACCCTGGACGCGCTGCGGGGGCTCGGCATCTCCGTGTTCCACGATCGCGACGGGGACGCGCACTACGACGTGGTCTCCGCATTCATCAAGTCGATGCGCGGCTCGGACCCGAACGCCGCCGTGTATTGGATGGCCCGCATGCTCGAGGGCGGAGAGGATCCCGTCTTCGTCGCCCGTCGGATGGTGATCTTCGCCTCGGAGGACATTGGTAACGCCGACCCACGGGCCCTCGAGCTCGCTGTCTCCGCGATGGACGGCGCCGCCCGCATAGGGATGCCCGAGGCCCGCATCCTCCTCGGACAGGCCGCCACCTACCTGGCGACCGCCCCCAAGAGCAACGCCTCCTACAAGGCCATCAACGCCGCGCTCGCCGAGGTCAAGGCGAGCGGCGCGCTCCCCGTTCCCCTGCATCTCCGCAACGCGCCAACCGGACTCGCGAAGAAGCTCGGGCACGGCGCCGAGTACCGGTATCCCCACGATTTCCCCGACCACATCACCCGCCAGCAGTACCTGCCCGACGAGCTGGTCGGGAAGGTGTACTACGAGCCGGTGGACGCGGGCGCCGAGCGCACGATCCGCGAGCGGCTGGCGTGGTGGGAGCGCCGGCTGAAGGAGCGCGGCGAGTAGGTGGCTGGGCCCCTACTCGGCGCCCTCGGTGACTTCCTCTTCGACCTCCTGCTTCGACGCGAGCGACTCGTAGTGGATCTCGACCACGTTGAGGGGGAGCGGCGTGAACTCGGTGAAGGAGATGCTGTTGCGAGTACGGCTGTAGGTCCAGTCCGTCCCGGCCACGTAGGGCGTGGCCACGCCATCGCTGTCCGCGACGGTGACCGCGATGCTCTCCTCGACCGGCACCAGCGACAGGAAGAACTCCTGCTTGAGTCCCGCGGCGCGAAGCCCGAGCTCCTCGAGCACCGTGGACCAGTCCTCGGTGCAGATGGGCCAGATGATCCCGTCGAGCTGGGTGGCGACCTCGATGTAGTAGCTGCCGCGCTCGGCGGCGGGACACGTGGTGCGGTCGGGCCCGACAATCGCCGAGAAGGTGACCGTGTACGCCTCGTCGGTCTTGAGGCCGGTAATCCAGCTCGTGAACTCGTTGACCGATACGTCGCTCTGGTCGGGCTCGTCGGAGATGATCACGATGGAGAGCCCCGCTTCGTCGCGGTAGAACCCGTCGTTTGTCGTGTAGCGCTCGGTGGTGAGTGCGGCCATCACCGCGTCCAGCCCGGACTCGGTGCCGCTGCCGTTGACCCCGAGGAGGGTGCGATCCCGGAAGCTGCTCAGCGCCTCGTCCTCGGTCATCGTGTTGTCGATGTACCGGCTGTCCCCGTCGTAATCGAGGATCAACTTCCCGCTCTCCTGGCGATTGTCCATGTCGGTGCTGACGACGCCGACGTGGTAGTCCAGCCCGGACCCCGTGAAGTACTGCATGAAGGAGCCGAAGTTGTCGCGCAGGGCGCGCTGCTCCTCCTCCATCGAGCAGGAGTTGTCGACAACCCACAACACGTCAACCGCGGGGATGGTGACCTGCGTGATGCGGTCGACCTGCTCCTTGGCGGCGAGGTCGGGGGGGTTGTACTTCCCCTGCGCATCCTCCGAGCCCTGCAGGTTGTAGTCGTTGCAGCCCGCCGCGAGGAGGGTCAGGAGGATCGGGCGCATGCAGGCTCCGCAAGGGTGCGAAGGATACCACGATGTTGGCCGGAAGAGCAGCATCTACGGCCGGAGACATTGCCCGGGCCGCGCCGGAGCCTGAGGCGGCCGCCCCCTCCCGAATCCCAAAATGAAGAAAGCCCCTCTCGGGTTGAACCGAGAGGGGCTTCTTGTTGTAAGGCGGCCGGCAGTTACCTACTCTCCCACAGCGTTGCCGCTGCAGTACCATCG
>JAZKFH010000017.1:0-137112 GCA_040386535.1 Myxococcota bacterium
CACGGACACGGACACGGACACGGACACGGACACGGACACGGACACGGACACCGACACGGACACGGATACCGACACCGACCCGGTCGAACCCTTCACGGGCGCCCTCGCCGACGGGGGCTTCGAGGCGGATTGGGACGGCGACTGGCTGATCTACCCTTCGACGCTGACCAACTTCAACATCTCCTACACCGGGGAGGGCATCTACGGCAGCACGACCGGCGCCACGTTCTCGGCATACGCCGGGGTGAACGCGCTGAAGTTGTACGGCCAATACACCGGCACCGAGAACGAGACCCCGGTGTACCAGGAGTTCGCGGTGGTCGAGGGGCAGGTGCTCACCTTGTCGGGGTGGGCGTACATGGCGCGGGAAGAAGCCATCACGGCCTCGGACACCTACGCGTTCCTCGCGCTCAAGTACTTCGACGACGCGTATCACTACTACGGCTCGGCCAGCTCCGCGTGGATCACCTACGGCAGCGCGACGGACACGTGGACCGAGCTCATCGCCACCGGCACCGTGCCCGCCAGCGCGACCCGGGTGCATGCATCCGTGGAGTACATGCAGTGTGTCGGCGGCCGCAGCTGCTACACGAGCGGCTCCGTCTTCTTCGACGGCCTGGTGCTCGAATGATGCTCCTGGCGCTCTTCGTCGGGAGCGCAACGGCCCAGGACACCGCGCCTGGGCCGCTCGCGGAGGCGCCGGTCCCCTCGGTGGCGACGGTCGCGGAGCCCGCGCCCCCCGCCGCACGGCCCACCGAGGCGGAGAAGCTGCCCCCCGCCTACGTGCGCGACGTGCGCCTCGATCTGTGGACGTTCACCGCCCAGGACAGCCGCACGGACATCGCCCCGACGTTCGACCACCAGGAGTCCGCCGTCCTCGACCTCGGGGTGCGCCCCGCGCCCGGGCTCGACGCGCACGTGGCGGTGAGCGTGCTCGGCAACGTCGCGACGAACGTCATCGACGAGATCTCCTACGAGACGCGCGGGCGCGCGCTGATGCAGGCCGGCCCCGACGGCCTGGACCTGTCCGCCATGGACCGGGTGCGGATCTACCAGGCCGGCGCCACGTGGGACATGCCCGCCTTCCGGCTCGCCGCGTACCACCGCACCGGCCATTCCCACTGGGGCGACAAGGGTGACCTGTTCGGCCTGTACCGCGAGGCCAACTACGGCGACGCCATCGACATCTACGACGCGACCGCGCCGAGCGGGATCGAATTCGAGGGCAAGCAGGCGCTCGAAGGGCTGGCGTTCGCGTTCGGGCCCCAGGTGTACTGGGGGGCCAACCCCACCGCGATCGCACGCTACCAACTCACGACCGGGGCGCTCGCCTGGACCGTGATGCACCAGGAGGACATCGCCGCCCAGGCCGAGATCACCACGAGCACCGCGGTCCCGCAGCCGGTGGGGCGTAAGTCCACGCTCGTGCTCGAGGGCGGGCGGGGCCCGTTCACGTTCGATCTCGGCGGCGTGGTGGCCGGCTCGGAGCGCATCGGGGACACGTTCCAATCGGTGGTGCCGGCCGGAAAGGGGGAGAGCTACGCGGACAGCGGCCAACACCTCCTCCAGGACGAGGTGCGTTGGTACGACACGTTGGGCGGCAAGGCGCGCGTGTCGGTCGAGGTGGGGCGGGTTCACGGCTACGTGTTGGGGACCTACCGCGGCCTGGTCGCGGACACCGGCCCCGAGCAGACCACCGAGATCACCGGGTGGGGGCTGAAGGACCACGGCGTCGGCAACGTGGGGGGCGCGCTGCTCGGCGTCGCCGTCGATGTCGGCTCGTTCCAGATCGCGCCCAACCTGCTCGTGCAACGCCCGATCGTCGGGGCGCTCCCGGTGATCGCGTCCGGGTGGGACGGCGCCACCGGCTGGTACACCCCGCAGATCACCCCGCGCAACATCGTGGACGACCCGTTCGCCGTGCGCGAGAACCGCGAGACCGTGGCCGGCGAGCTGCTCCTCGTGTTCGACCCGACGCCCTCGACGCCGTTCGGGAAAGACGCGCTGCAAGGAGACGCGCTGCAAGGAGACGCGCAGGAGGACGCATCCTTCGCGGCCTCGCTCGACCTCATCTACCGCCACCATCGCACCGCGCGTGACGCCAGCGTCGGCCTCACCGCGGAGGGCGATCTCGTCACGTTCGCGGCCTCGCCCCCCGCGGCCGACGTGTGGGACGCGACGTTCCGGGTCGTCTCGTCGCCGGGCCGGGAGGTGCTGATCCTCGGCTCGATCTACGCCGGGCAGTCGCAGTCCACCGGCGACGACGCGCGGCTGGTCACCCGCTTCGGCGCCGACGCGACGGTGTGGTGGCGCGCGACCGCGCTCCAGGTCGTCGGCCGCGTGAACGACTACGGCCTGTACGATTATTACCAGACCTTCAACCTGACCTACCCGCTCCAGGGGAGCGTGGACTTGTCGACCGGCCTCTCCGGCTTCCGCCTCCCCTTCCCCGGCACCCGGCTCGGCGTGCGGCTCAAGGGCCGTACGTTCGACCAGTGGTCGCCCGATGCCGCCCAGCTCGGGGCGCAAGGCGGCGCCTTCGAGGCCGCGACCTACCTCACCGTGCGGCTCTAGGAGTCCCGATGCTCGTGCTCCTCTTCGCCTGCGCCAACCCCGCCGCCTCCTGGTACTACGGAGACGATCTGCGCGATCTCGTCGTCGTGCCGATCGCGTGGGACGAGGGGGTCTACCCCGACACCTCCGCGCTCGACGATCCCAACAACCCCTTCGCCGAGGGCATCGACCCCGCGGTGAAGTGGGAGATCGCCGCCACCGACTGCGTGCCCGGCTTCTACGCGTTCGCCACGGCGCTGGCGTACGAGCCCACCGGCGAGCACCAGTTCTACACGGCGCGGTGCCTCCAGGAGGTCTACGAGACCGCCCGCCTCGCGCCGGACGACACGTACTGGGGCTGGTCCGCGGCCGTGCGCGGCTACCAGGTGGTGCTCGACGAGTTCCCGGACGCGGTGAGCTACGACGCCACCGGCGCCGTCGCCACCCCGCTCGCGCCGCTCGCTTACGACGCCATTCTGGCAATGGGCGTCACGCCCGAAGGACGGGAGCCATGAGCCTGCTCCTCCTGCTCGCGTGCCGACCCGATCCCGGCGCGCCCAACTACCCGGACCCGCAGCCGTGGGCGCGCGGTCCCAGTGACACCGCCGACACCGCCGACACCGCCGACACCGCCGACACCGGCGACACCGACGTCTACGCGGATCCGCTCTACGCGGGCCCGGAGCCCGAGAGCCTGGTCATCGTGTTCCCCTACCTCTCCCGAGGTGGCGAATGATGCTGCTCCTGACCCTGGGGTGTGTCTCCTCGGTGCCCGACCCCGCCGCCTACGAGGCCGGCTGGACCCTCGTGTGGAGCGACTCGTTCGACGGCCCCGCCGGGACCCCGCCCGACCCGTTGACCTGGGTGCCCGACGTGGGGGGCGACGGCTGGGGCAACGAGCAGCTCGAGTACAACACCGCCAAGCCCCAGAACGCCTCGCTCGACGGGGAGGGCCGGCTCGCCATCGTCGCGATCCGCGAGCCGTTCATCCGGAACGACTACACGTCCGCGCGCCTCACGACGAAGGGCACCCGAAGCTTCGGGGCCGGGCGGTTCGAGGCCGATCTGAAGCCGCCGGCCGGCACGGGGCTCTGGCCCGGGTTCTGGATGCTCGGCACCGACTACGACGACGTGGGCTGGCCCGCCTGCGGCGAGATCGACATCATGGAGCTTCGGGGCGAGGAGCCCGAGACCACCCTCGCGTCGGTGCACGGCCCCGGGTACGCCGGCGAGAACGCCTACGAGGCCTCCCACGCGCTGCCCGAGGGCTCGTACGCGGATCGGTTCCACACGTTCGCGGTCGACATCGATCCCGACCACATCACGTTCTGGATGGACGACGAGCGTGTGCACGTGGTGCGGCCCGGCGATGTCGACGGGGAGTGGGTGTTCGACAACGAGTGGTTCCTCCTCCTGAACCTCGCGGTCGGCGGCTACTTTCTCGAGGAGCCCACCGAGGAGACCGTGTTCCCCGCGACCTTCCTCGTGGACGAAGTGCGCGTGTTCGAGCGGGCCCAGCCGCCCGGATGAGGGGCGTGGTGCCGAGCTTCGTGGCGCTCGCCCTCGCGGTGGGGTGCGCCGATCCGGTCGGGGAGACCCCGCCGGGCACGCTCACCGTGCTGCAGGAGCAGCAGGCCGCCTGGGTGCGCAACTTCAACCCGCTGCTCTCGACGGGCGGCGCGCGCTGGCCCACGTCGTCCGGCATCTACGAGCCGCTCCTGCTCTACAACCGCGTCACCGGCGAGACCGTGCCCTGGCTCGCGACGGCCTGGACGTGGACCGAGCCCGCGCTCCGCCTGCGCTTCGACGTGCGGCCGGGCGTGACGTGGTCGGACGGCGCGCCGTTCGAGGCGGACGACATTGCGTTCACCTTCGACCTGCTGAAGCGTTTCCCCGCGCTCGACGGCGGCGGGGCGTGGACCTACCTGGAGAGCGTGGCCGCGCTCGACACGCACTCCGTCGAGTTCGTCTTCACGCGGCCGTACTCGCCCGGCCTCTCCCTCGTGGGCGGGCAGCCCATCGTGCCGCTCCACGCATGGCAGGGCATCGAAGATCCGGTGGCCTTCACCAACCCCGACCCCGTCGGCACCGGCCCGTTCACCGAGATCCTGCGCTTCGACGCGCAGCTCTGGGAGCTCGGCAAGAACCCGCACTACTGGCAGGCGGGGCTCCCGAAGGTCGACGCCCTGCGGTTCCCCGCGGTCGGCTCGAACGACCAGGCCCTGCTCGCGCTCGTCCGCGGCGAGGTGGACTGGGCCGGGAGCTTCGTCCCCGCGATCGAGCGCACCTACGTCGCCCGGGATCCCGACCACTTCCGCTACTGGTTCCCCGCCGTCTCCGACACGGTGTTCCTCTACCCGCAGACCACCCGCGCGCCCCTCGACGACGTGCGCGTGCGCCAGGCGTTGAGCCTCGCCATCGACCGCGAGCGGCTGGTCCGCGTCGCGATGCACGACTACGCGATCCCGTCCCACGCGACCGCGCTCTCCGACGGCTACAAGTCCTGGCGTCGCGACGATCTGACGCCCGACGGCGGCTGGGTGCGCCACGATCCGGCGGCCGCGGCCGCGCTGCTCGACGCCGCGGGGTGGCCCCTCGGCGCGGGCGGGCGGAGGACCAACACCGCGGGCGAGCCGCTGGTGCTGCCGATCCTGGTCCCGGCGGGGTGGTCGGACTGGGTGCGCGCCGCGCAGATCATCACCCGCGATCTCGACACGCTCGGCATCGACGCGCGGGTCGAGGGCCTCGACTTCGGGGCGTGGTTCGACCGCGTGGGCCGCGGCGACTTCGCCCTCGCGCTCGGCTGGTCCGTGTCCGGGCCCACCCCGTACCCCTTCTACCGCTCCCTCCTCGGCTCCTCGACCGTCAAGCCCGTCGGCACCCCCTCCGCGACCAACTGGCACCGCTACGGCAGCCCCACCGCGGACGCGCTGCTCGCCGGGTTCGAGGCCACCGTCGACCCCGCGGAGCAGCGCCGCCTCTCGGACGCGCTCCAGGCCGCCTTCGTGGCCGAGGCGCCCGCCATCCCGCTGTTCCCCACCCCCGGGTGGGGCGAGTTCAGCACCCGGCGCTTCGAGGGCTTCCCGGACAGCGACACGCCGTACGCGGCCCTCTCCACCAACGCCATCCCCGACGTGCTCTTCGTGCTCACGCAGGTGCGACCGCTCGCCGAGCAGGGGAGCGCGCCGTGAGCGTCCTCGCGCAGCGGCTGGGCCTGTACGCGCTCGCCGCGTGGTTCGCGCTCACGCTCAACTTCCTCCTCCCGCGCCTGATGCCGGGCGATCCGGCGCAGGCGCTGTTCGCGCGGTTCCAGGGGCGCCTGGAGCCGGCCGCGCTCGACGCGTTGACAGTGACGCTCGGCCTCTCCGACGCGCCGCTCCACGAGCAGTACGTGACCTACGTCTCGCAGCTCGCGCGCGGCGAGCTCGGCATCTCGCTGGTGTACTTCCCCTCCCCGGTGAGCGAGGTCATCGCGGGTGGCCTGGGGTGGACGGTGCTCCTCGCGGGCGGCGCGCTCGCGGTCGCGTTCCTGCTCGGCACGGCGCTCGGCGCGGTGGCCGCGTGGCGCCGCGGCGGGTGGCTCGACACCGTGGCGCCGCCGCTGCTCTCGTTCCTGGGCGCCTTCCCGTACTTCTGGCTCGCGATGGCCGCGGTGTGGCTCCTCGGCTTCCAGCTCGGGTGGTTTCCCGTGCGCCACGCGTACGGCCCCGAGGTCACGCCCGGCTTCACCCTCGCCTTCGCCGCAAGCGCCGTTCGCCACGCCCTCCTCCCCGGCGCCACGATGGTCCTCGCCTCCCTCGGCGGCTGGGTCCTCACGATGCGCAACGTGATGATGGGCGTGCTCGACGACGAGCCCATCCGCTTCGCCCAGGCGCGCGGCCTGCCGCCCGAGCGCGTGTTCTTCCACTACGGCGTGCGCAACGCGCTGCTCCCCAGCCTCACCTCGTTCGGCATGGCGTTCGGCTTCGTCCTCTCCGGGGCGCTGCTCACCGAGATCGTGTTCGCGTACCCTGGGCAGGGGTACCTGTTGCTCCAGGCCGTGCGCGGGCAGGACTACCCGCTGCTACAGGGGTTGTTCCTCACGATCACGCTCGCGGTGCTCGCCGCCAACGCGATGGTCGACGTGGTCGTGGTGCTCCTCGATCCGCGGACACGCGGATGAGCGCCGCACCGTTCCCCGGGAGCCGAGACCTCCGCGGCACGCTCGGCGCCGTGATCGTAGGCGGGTTCGCCCTGGTGGCGCTGGTGGGACCGCTGTTCGTCGGCGATCCGGACGCCTACGTCGGCGCCCCGCTCGAGCCGCCCTCGGCCGCGTTCTGGCTCGGCACCACCGGGCAGGGCCAGGACGTGCTCGCCCAGACCGTCGTGGGCGCGCGCAGTACGCTGGTCGTGGCGGTGATCGTCGGCTTCGCCGTCGTGGTCGTCGGGGCCGTGGTGGGCGCCACCGCCGCGTTCTTCGGGGGCGTGGTCGACGCGGTGCTCTCCCTGGTGGTCAACGTGTCGCTGGTGATGCCGGGGCTGCCGCTCATCGTGGTCATCGCGGCGTTCCTGCCGCCCGGCCCCGTCACCATGGCGGTTGTGCTCGCCCTCACCGGGTGGCCGTGGCACGCGCGGGTCGTGCGGGCGCAGGTGGCGTCGTTGCGGCGCCGCGACTTCGTCGCCGCCGCGCAGATCAGCGGCGAGTCCGCCTGGCGCATCGTCCTGGTCGAGCTGCTCCCCAACCTCGCCGCCCTCCTCGGCTCCTCCTTCATCGGCGCCACGCTCTACGCGGTGGGCGCCCAGGTCGGCCTGGAGTTCCTCGGCCTCGGCGACCTGAACGCGGTCACGTGGGGCACGAACCTCTACTGGGCGACCAACGACAGCGCGCTCCTGACGGGCTCGTGGTGGACCTTCGTCCCCACCGGGGTCGGCATCGCCCTGCTCGGCTTCGGGCTCACGCTTCTCGGGTTCACCCTCGACGAGCGCGCCAACCCCCGGCTCGCCGCGCGGGCGGCCACCGGGCCGGGGCCGCAACCCACGCCGGTGGTGCGCATGGAGGCCGCCGATGGTTGATCCGACGCGTTCTCCGGGCGCAGGCCTCGTGGTGGAGAACCTCTCCGTCGCCTACGGCGCCGTCCGCGCGGTCGACCGCGTCGGCTTCACCGTGCGCCCCGGCGAGATCCTCGGGCTCGTGGGCGAGTCCGGCTCGGGCAAGAGCACCGCGGTGCTCGGCGCGTTGCGCCTGTTGCCACCTCCGGGCACCATCGTGGGCGGCAGCGTGCACCTCGACGGCGCCGATCTCCTCGCGATGGACGCCGCCGCCCTCCGCCGCGTGTGGGGCGAGCAGGTGGCGCTGGTCCCGCAGGGCGCGCTCTCCGCGCTCAACCCGGTGCTCACCCTCGGCGAACACATCGCGGAGACGTTGCGTGCGCACCCCGAAAAGCTCGGCGCCGCCGGCCTCACCCGCGCGGCGATCCGCGCCCGCGCGCTCGTTCTGCTCGCTCGCGTCGGCCTCGATCCGGTGCACCTCAACGCGCACCCGCACGCGCTCTCCGGCGGCATGCGCCAACGCGCGACGATTGCGCTCGCGCTCGCCCTCGATCCCGCCGTGCTCGTCCTCGACGAGCCCACGACCGCGCTCGACGTGGTGGTCGAGCGCGAGATCCTACGGCGGCTCCTCGCGTTCCAGGGCGCGCTCGGTTTTGCGATGGTGTTCATCACCCACGACCTCGCGTTGCTCCTCGAGCTCGCGACACACATCGGCGTGCTCTACGCCGGGCGGCTGGTCGAACACGGCCCGGTCGACACGTTCCGGGAGGGAGGCGGGCGCCACCCCTACACCCGCGGCCTGCTCGCCGCGCTGCCGCCCGCCCTGGGTGAGGATCGTGTGCCCATCAGCATCCCCGGGCATGCCGCGAGCGTGGCCGCGCCGCCCTCGGGATGCCGGTTCCACCCCCGGTGCGCGCTCCGCACCGACGTGTGCGTCGTCTCTGTGCCTCCGCTCTCCCCCCGCGCGCCCGGCCACACCGTGGCGTGCCACGAGGCGCCGTGAGCACCGTGGGCCCAGCGCCTCTCCCGCCGCTCCTCACCGTCGAGGGCCTCGGCATCCGCTTCCCCGTCGGGAGCTGGCCCCGCCGCCGCACCCTCCGCGCCGCGCACGACGTGTCGTTCACCGTCCGCGCCGGCGAGATCGTGGCCCTCGTGGGCGAGTCCGGGAGCGGAAAGACCACGATCGGCCGGGCGCTCGCGCGCCTCCTCCCGATGCACGCCGGCCGGGTGACCCTGCACGGCACGCCGCCCGAGCCCGACATGGGCCTCGGCCCCGGCGTCCCCGCCGCGTCGCTGGCGTGGCGGCGCCGCGTCCAGCTCATCTTCCAGGACCCGTTCGCCTCCCTCAACCCCGTGTTCCCCGTCGGGCACCCGGTGGCGCGCGCGCTCCGGATCCACGGCCGCGCCACCGCCGCCAACGTCGACGCCCGCGTGGTCGCCGCGCTCGAAGCGGTCGGCCTCGAGCCCGCCGCCGAGCTCGCCGCGCGCTACCCGCACCAGCTCTCCGGCGGCCAGCGCCAGCGCGTCTCCATCGCCCGCGCGCTCGCGACGGAGCCGGACCTCGTCATCGCCGACGAGCCCACCTCCATGCTCGACGTGTCCATCCGCATGGACATCCTCCGCCTGTTCACCGGGCTCCGCGACGGCGGCCGGCGCTCGGTGCTCCTCATCACCCACGATCTCGCGTCCGCGCGCCTCGTGGCCGATCGCGTCGTGGTCCTCTACGCCGGGCAGGTGATGGAGGCGGGGCCCGCCGCGACCGTGTTCGGCGCGCCCCGGCATCCGTACGCGCGTCTGCTCGCCGCCGCGGCGTTACGCGGAGGCGGCCTGCACGCCCCGCTCCCCGCCGGCGTCGGCGCGCCCCCCGTCCTCGACCCTGGCCCCGGCTGCCCGTTCGCCGCCCGCTGCCCCGACGTCGTCGACCGCTGCCGCCGCGAGGACGCCCCCGCCGTGCTCCTGGGCCCGGACCACGTCGTCCGCTGCCACCTCCCGGCCTCGACGAGGCCGTGACCCCTACGGGGCGGCGCCGTACTGGTCGAAGTTCAGGGTCGCGATGTCGAGCATGCCGTGAAGGGTGTGGTCGCGCACGTACGGCGCCGTGAGCCACGCGCTCTCCGACTCGGGGTGGGCCCAGTAGGCGCGGACGAACGGCAGCCGGCACGGCGCGGTTGCGAGCAGCCGGTCGATCGCGAGGACGGGCCCGCGGTGATCGGGCTCGTAGGGCCACGGCGCGCCGACGTAGGGCCGGTGCACGGACCATCCCTCGACCGCCGCCGCGAGCGCGCCGCAGCGCCCATGGACGGGCCCCCCGATCGCGTCCAGCCGCTCCAGGCTGCCCTCCGGCGCCCATCCGGAGTAGAGGCCGGACAGCCCGAACGCCGTGCGCTTGAGCGTCTCGCGGAGGTCCTTGGCGATGGGCGTCCACGCGTCGGGAAGCAGGATCCCACGCTCCACCGCCGCCGTGTAGCCGTCCGCCTCGAAGCCGAGCACGGACAGCGCGACCATCTGCCCGACGAGCGTCTCCTCGCAGTACACCAGCAGGGCGAGGTGGCGCACCTCCTGGAGCGCCGGGAGCATGTCGCCCGTGCGCAGCCCTTCGAGCAGGCGGAGCCGCGCCAACGTCAGGAATGGCAGCATGTTCGGGATACCGACGGCGAAGGCGGGCGTGCCCGGCGTGATCCCCTCCGCGAGCAGCGCCGCGCCGGGGCCCGACGCCATCGAGTCCCACCCGTCGTAGTCCAGCAGCACCTTCGTCACCGACAGATCGCCTCGCGGCCCGTCCTCGACGTGGTCCGTCCAGGTCGAGCCCCCGGCCTTCAGCGCGCTCGCCACCGCCGGGTCCGCCCACCACGGCGGCGTGGCGGACACGTGCACGTTGTCGTCCAGGCTCATCAGCGGGTTGAGCACCACGCCCGCGTCGCGTGTGATGTGGCACTCGCCGAACGGCAGCGCCCCCTGAAGCCGCTTCACGTCCGCGAGCAGCGCGTCGACGTGCTCCTGCGGAAACGCAGCGCCCACCTCGGCCGCCTCATGGCGCTGGAGCAGCGCGGCCCGCGCGCCGACCAGCCCCAGCATCACGAGGAGCCCGAGGGCGACAAGAACGAGCGGGAGACGACGGCGCATGGGAAACCGTAGCACAGCGACGGCCGGGTTCCGTGGGTTCCCGTGCGTAGCGGAGTCCGGGCTCGTTTGGTGCGGTTCGTCGCGACGCATGGTCGGTTGGGGGGCGCCCCCGCGCGGACGCGGGCAGGTCGGCTGCGGGCGCGCGGCTGGCGCCGCTTGGTCGGCCGGGCGAAGCGGCATCGAAGCAGCGGATGACACTCCGGTGCGCCCGGCCGGACCAGCCGCCGGAGGCGGCTGCCCTCCGCGCCCTTGGCGCGGGGCGGCGAAGGCGACCGCGGCGACCGTGAGACGGCCCGTCCCGGTGGACCCTGGGCGCGTTGCCTGTGCACGTCCCTCAGTCCTCGAGTACGAGGGCGTCGAGGTCCGAGGTCATGCCCCCTTCAACGCCGCTAAATCGGAGTCATGCCCCCGTGAACGCCCAAATCGAGGCTCGCTCGGCGCGCCCTCCACGGAGCAAGCGGCGTTTTTCGCGCTGGGACAAGCGCCTTCAGCCTGGATCCGTGCATTCAACCAGACATGACTCCGTGCCGCGTGCACTCATGGGGACATGACCCTGCGGCTCGGGAGCGCCGGCCTGCTGGGATGCGCGGGCGCCTGAGGGACGTGCATAGGCATGGACCTCACATCCCCCGACCCGGGACGGTATCCGCGCGCCGGGGCCCCCGCGGTGGGGTGGTTCGGCGCGTCCCGCGCGCGCGGATCCAACCCACGCGCCGCCCCCGCGCCACAAGCCCTGCACCCACCCCGCGGCAGGTAGCCGCAGGGCGGCCGGCTGCGCCGGCCGGTTCGGCGCCTCGACGCCGCGAGGCGGCGACCGCGCCAACCGAGCGCACCGCGCGAGCCCGAAGGGTGCCGCCGGCGGTCCGCCGCCGGGCCGCCCAGATCCACACGCCGCTACTCGACCGCCACCAGCTCCACGGCGATGGCCTGTGCCGTGCAGGTCCCAAGCTGACTTTCTCCCGTCCGGCGCCGCGCGCACGACATCGCGGCCCGCGTCATCGGCGCCGCGTGCCTAACAACCCGCTTTCACGTCCCCTCCGGCACCGATCCGCACCCCGGGCCGCTCCGTACGGCTCGGTGAGCGCGGACACCCCGCCTCAGGAGACCCAACCATGCGCCTTTCCCTCCTCGCCCTCCTCCTCGCCGCCTGCACCTCCGGCAAGACCGACGACACCGGCATGACGGACGACTCCGGCACCGATGACACCGACACCGACGTCGAGGAGGCCGACCCGAGCATCGCGCCCTCCGGCGCCCAGAGCCTCGCCGCCGCCGGAATGCTCGACTACACCGTCACCGATCTGGTCGAGGGCCAGGCCTACCGCATCACGCTCGTGGTCGCGGCCAACATCACCGTCGCGGCCGACGGCACCGCCACCCTCGTGGACGCCGACGCCAACGGCGCCGCCGACGCGGGCGCCTCCGACGCGGTGGCCATCATCACCGCGGTGGACGGCACGGCCATCACCGGCACCAAGACCGTCCCCGGCCTCGAGGACGACCCGATGAACCCCACCGGCGTGTTCCCGACCAGCGGCGCGATCCGCTTCACGGTGACGGGCGTGGCCCCGGGCACCGTCGTGCCGGTCGTCTACGAGAACGGCGGCATCTCCACGTTCCTCGAGGTGACCAGCGCCGGCGAGCCCGTGGAGACCTACGCTGTCGCCGGGGCGCTCACGGTCCAGTAGTCCGAGCGTGGGAGCGTCGTTGGGCGACCGACGCTGGGCGCGGTTCCCGGCACCCCGAGCGGTGCCGACCGCGCCCGGTGGGCGTTGACCACGAGGTGGTACCGTCCCCCGATGCTCCCACTCCTCGCCCTCCTGGCCCTCCCCGCCCACGCCACCGACACGTGGACCGACGTGCGCGACGGCGTGCGCCTCCTGTACCGCACGGCGAGCGGGCCGCTGCGCATCCACGTCGCCGAGGTGGACCTGTGCGCCGATGGGGCGCGTGTGCGGGCCACCGCCGAGGACGAGCGCCAGCGCACCGTCTCGTCGTTCGCGGCGCGGGTGGGCGCCGAGGTCGCCATCAACGGGGACTATTTCTCCTACGACGACTACACCGTGTCCGGGCTCGCCATCGGTGACGGCGACCATTGGGACAGCGACAACAGCAGCGAGGCCTTCGCCGCGTTCGGGGGAGACCACGCCTGGATCAGCCCGCCGGCCGAGGTGTGGACCACTCCCGACGCGTGGATGGACGACGCCGTGGCAGGCCGGCCGCAGCTGGTCGAGGACGGCGAGCCCACGGGCGATTACGACGATCCGTCGCATTGCGCGTCGCTCAACCCCCGCAGCGCGCTCGGCCTGTCGCGCGACCGCCAGACCCTCTGGCTCGTCGTGGTCGACGGGCGTACGTCCGCCTCCGTCGGTGTCACCTGCTCCGAATTGGCCGACGTCCTCGACGACCTCGGCGCCTGGACCGCCTTCAACCTCGACGGCGGCGGCTCCTCGGCGTTGTGGGTGGACGGCGGCGTGGTCAACGACCCCTCCGACGGCACCGAGCGTGCGGTCGCGAATCACCTCGCCGTGGTGTTCGAGAGCGGCGCGCCCGCCGCGTGCGACTGGTCGCAGGACGAGGTGGTGCTCCAGGCCGCCGAGGTCGATCCGCACCACACCGACGTGAACGGCGACGGCCTGGCCGACCTGTGCGCGCGCTCGGCGTCCGACTACCGTTGCACGCTCGCGACGGGTGACGGCACCTTCGGTGACACCTGGACCGTCCCTTCGCTTGCCAACACCAACGGGTGGGCCGACGAGACCAATTACCAGAGCATCCGCCTCGCCGACATCGACGGGGACCGCCGCGCCGACGTGTGCGCGCGGGGAGACGCGGGTGTGTACTGTTGGAAGTCCACCGGCACGGGTTTCGGCGCGTCGATCGCCGGCCCCACGCTCTCGGACGCCGACGGGTGGGACGACCCGAAGTACGCCACCACGCTCCAACTCGCCGACCTCGACGCCGACGGCGACGACGACCTGTGCGCGCGCGGCGCCACCGGCCTCCGCTGCTGGCCGAGCACCGGGTCCGGCTTCGGCGCCGAGCTCGCCACGCTCGCGCTCTCCGACGCCTCGGGGTGGGGCGAGCCCGAACACTACGGCACGATCCGCCTCGCCGACATCGACGGCGACGGGGCCGCCGACGCCTGCGCGCGCGGGGGCGCCGGCCTGTACTGCTGGCCCAGCATCGGCACCGGCTTCGGCGCGCGTTTCGACGGCCCCGCCTGGAGCGACGCCGCGGGCTGGGACGACGTTTCCGCGTGGAGCACGATCCGCCTCGTCGATCTCGACGGCGACGGCCGCGCAGACGTGTGCGGCCGCGGTCCCGACGGGGTAGCCTGCGCGCGGTCGACCGGCGCGGGCTTCGGCGCCCCGTTCGCGGGCCCCACGCTCACGGACGCGTCCGGCTGGGGCGACCACGACAACTACGACACCCTCCGCACGGGCGACGTGGACGCCGACGGCGACATCGACCTCTGCGCGCGCGCCAACGCCCGCGTCTACTGCTGGCTCCAGGACGGCGACAGCTTCGCCACGCGCATCGACGGGCCCGAGCTCTCCGACACGAGCGGCTGGATCCAGGCCCGGTACTACAGCACCATGCGGCTCGCCGACGTGACGGGGGACGGCCGCGCCGACCTCTGCGCGCGCGGCTCCTCGGGGGTGCGCTGCTGGCCGAGCCTGGGCACCTCGTTCGCCACCTCGGTGGCGGGGCCGGCGTGGTCCGACGACAACGGCTGGGACGACATCGCCTACTACAGCACGCTCCGGCTCGGCACGCCGCCGCCCGTGGCGGAGTCGCCGGGTGACACGGGTGACACGGATGACACGGATGTCGTTGACACGGATGTGCCCGATACCGGCGCGCCCGACACCGACTCCGCCGTTGACACGGATGACACGGACGGCCCCGGCCGCGCGAGCGCCATCCCCGGCGACGAGGGCTGCGGGTGTGGCGTGCCCGGGCGGGCATCCCCCGTTGGGGTGCTCGCGGTCCTGGTGGCGCTCGGCCTTCGCCGGAGGCCCACCCGTCGGTGAGGGTGGGACATCCTCCCCACCCCGCCCCGGGGCCCGCGAGCCCCACTCCCCCGTAGATCCGCACCCCGTCGGCCTCTCCGCGGGGACCCGTTCTTGCAGTGAACACGGGGCGTGGTCCTCTCCCTCCTCCTCGCCGTCGGTTGCCAGCGCGACGCCTTCACGTCCGACACGGGTGACACCGCGCTCGCCGAGGCCGCGGCCTACGATGCGACCGACGCCGACCTCACGCCCCAGGCGCGCGTGATCGAGCGCCTCCTCGCGGCCGGCTCGCCCTTGCCCCCGCTCGATGTCCTCGCCGCGATGGGCGGCGAACCCGTGCCTCCGCCCTCGTCCGCCTCCGCCTACGACTTCACGCCCCCCGAGACGATCCGCGTGTGGCGCATGTCCGAGGGCGGCGCGTCGTCGTGCGCCGGGCCAGTCGAGGTCATCGATTTCGAGGAGTACGTCAAGGGCGTGCTCCCCCACGAGTGGATCACGTCCTGGGAGGAGGAGTCCCTGCGCGCAGGCGCTGTCGCCATCCGCACGTACGCCGCGTACTGGGTGAACGCCGGGGGCAAGTACACGTGCGCCGACATCTGCGACACCACGTCGTGCCAAGTGTACGAAGACTCGCGTTTGGCTGTCACCAACCAGGCGGTCGACGACACCCAGGGCGAGTACGTGGTGGACGGCCGCGATCTCGTGTTCGCCGAGTACTCCGCCGAGAACGGCGACCCCACCGCGAACGGCGTGTCCGACCCGTATTGTGGCGGCGAGGCCTTGTTCGGGCATGGGCGCGGGGTGTGTCAGTGGGGCAGCCAACGCTGGGCGCTGTACGGCGGCAAGGACCACGAGTGGATCGTGGAGCACTACTACCCGGGCACCGAGGTGGTGGTGGTGGGTGTAGACGAGGACGGCGACGGCTACGTGGCCGACGACGGCGACTGTGACGACACCGACCCCGCCGTGAACCCGGGCGCCGCCGAGTTGTGCGACGCCATCGACAACAACTGTGACACCACCACGGACGAGGGCTACGAGGTCGACGGCGACGGCTTCCGCACGTGTGACGGCGACTGTGCCGACACGATCGCGGCCGTCCACCCCGGCGCCGCCGAGCTCGAAGACGGCGTGGACAACGACTGTGACCGGCGCGTCGACGAGGGCACGCCCGCCTACGACGATGACAGCGACGGTTGGACCGACACCGCCGGCGATTGCAACGACGCCGATGCCTTCGTGTTCCCCGCGGCGCCCGAGCGCGACAACGGCGCCGACGACGACTGCGACGGGATCGTGGACGACGGCACCGCCCGCGTGGACGACGACGGCGACGGTTGGACCGACGCCGCCGGGGACTGCGACGACGCCGACGCCCTCGCGTTCCCGGGCGCCGCCGAACGCGCCAACGCCGCCGACGATGACTGTGACGGCACGGTCGACGAGGGTACCCCCCTCTCCGACGACGACGGCGACAGCGTCACCGACGCCGCGGGGGACTGTGACGACGCCGACCCCACGGCCTTCCCCGGCGCGCCCGAGCGTGACAACGGCGCCGATGACGACTGTGACGGGATCGTGGACGATGGCACCCCCAGCGTGGACGATGATGGCGACGGTTGGACCGACGCCGCCGGGGACTGTGACGACGGCGACGCCCGGGCCCACCCCAACGCCCAGGAGGCCCCCGACGGCGTGGACGGTGACTGCAATGGCCTCGTGGACGACCACACCGCCGTGTTCGACGACGACCACGACGCCTGGACCGAAGTTTCCGGTGACTGTGACGACGCCAATCCCGCCACCTTCCCGGGCGCGCGCGAGTTGGTCGACGGGCATGACAACGATTGCAACCACGCGGTCGACGACCACACCGACGTGACCGACGACGACGGCGACGGCTACCCCGAGAACGCCCACGACTGCGACGACACCCGCCCCACCGTGTACCCCGGCGCCCCCGAGGCCCTCGACCTGCTCGACAACGACTGTGACGGGCTCGTGGACGACGAGACCACCGCCTCCGACGACGACGGCGACGGCTGGTCCGAGGCCGACGGCGACTGTGACGACGCCAACGCCCACGTGTTCCCCCTCGCCCGCGAGCGGACGGACGGCCGCGACGGCGATTGTGACACCGTCACCGAGCGCCCCGAAGGGTGGGTGCGCGGGTGCGCCACGGGGCCGGGGAGGCCTGTGTCACTTGGGTGGGTGATCGTGGGGCTGGCGGTGGTGCGGCGGCGGGGGGGGTGATCCCGGCCGCCGCGCCACACGCTGCGCGCTACCCGACCCGCACGGCGTAGATCGGCGGCAGGTTGTTCGCCACGGTGATCCAGCGCTCGCCGCCGTCCTCGCTGACGTACAGGTTCCCGGTCGTGCTGCCGAAGGCCACGGCGCCGTCCGCGTTGTGGAGCGCGTGCCGGTACACGATGTCCCAGGCGTTCTCCTGCGGCAGGCCGGTGCGCTGATGACGCCAGGTCGTCCCACCGTCGTCGGTGCGGGCCACGGACAGGTTCCCGTCGATCGCCGTGCGCTGGTTGTCGCCGCGCGCGGGCACCAGCCAGGCCACGCGGCCGTCCTTCGCGTCCACCGTGACGGGGAAGCCGAAGTGTACGCCCTGCTCGGGCACGCTGACGTTGCGCCAGGAAGCGGCGCCATCGCTGCTGTAGAACACCCCCGCGTGGTTCTGCTGCCACACGTGGTCGGGCGAACCCTCACAGAGCTCGATGGCGTGTGTGTCGTGGCCCCACTCCGCCTCGGGTTCGGGCGTATGGTCCATCGCCATCCCCTTGTTGCGGCTCCGCCAGGACTTTCCGCCGTCGGTCGTCTCGATGACGCCCGCGGTGGACACGGCGATCAGCACACGATCGGGGTCCCGCGGGTCCACCGCGATCGAGTGGATGCCCGGCGCGAAGTCCCCGCCCTCGGACGCGGGGGTGCCGAACCACTTGGTCTCCGTCTTCGCGTCGCCCTGCGAGACGTCGCCGCCGCGGGACTCGTGGTTCCAGAGCGCCATGTTCAGCGTGAAGGACGCGCCGCCGTCATGGCTCTCGAAGAGGCCGCCGGGGATCGTTCCGACGTAGATGCGCCCGGGGCCGAACCCGATGACCCAGAGCTTGGCGAGCGTGGCCGGCTTGGTCGAGATCTTCCAGCCCACGCCGAACTCGCTGCTCGCGTCCTCGTACATGTCCTGCGCGATGAAACGCGCACCCTCCGGGTACTTGATCTGCGCCGGCGCGTCGGCCCAGGTGGCGCCGTCGTCGTCGGAGATCGAGAGCTTCGCGCCCCAGTGACCGTGCCCGAGCAGCGCCCAGAGGCGCCCGGTGTACGGATCCTTCGCGACGAAGTTCACCCCGGAGCCGCCGTGCCCGGACAGCCGCGACGTCCAGGTGCCCGCGGTCTTCTCCACGATGAAGGTGCCCTTCCGGGTCGCGACGAGAATTCGAGAAGCCATGCCTATCCTCCGCTGAGTGCTTGCAGGATCCAGAGCGTGTCGCCGTCGCGAAGCGGGTCACTGAGCCCGCGACGGTCCTTCACCCGGTCGGTGTTGACGAAGATGTTGACGTGCGTGCGGAGCCGCCCGAGCTCGTCGCACAGGTAGAACGCGAGGCCCGGCGCCAGCGCCTCGAGCGCGCGGATGCCCTCGGCGACGGTGGCCGCCTCGATCTTCACCTCTGTCCCCTCCAGCTTCGGGAAGAAGGAGTGCAGGTGGCGGGTGAACTGGACGGTGACCATGGCGCGTAACTGAACCCGCGGAGGCGGGCGTGGCCACACCTCGGCGAACGAGCCCGCGCCATTCGGCCTCGAACCCCGGCGGCTAACGCGCCGTGCGCGCCAGGATCACCTCCCGACCGATCGGCTCGGGCTGCCCGGCGTCGGTGAACGTCACCGTCTGCTCCGGCGTGAACAGCAGCTGGGCGTCCACCACGCGGGCGTCCTCGTGCACCATCGCGTCGAGCCAGGCCTCGGCCGGCACCTCCACGTCCCCGAGGCTGGCGTCGTGGCAGGCAAGGGCGAGGAGGAGGATGAACAAGCCGGCTCCTTCAGGTGTCGGCGGACCCACGAGCGGATGTCAGAGGAACCCGCGCCACGATGAACCCAAGCTCCGCCTTCGCGCCCACGTCCGGACTCTCGATGTCGACGAAGCCCGCGGCGCGGATCTCGTCGATCAGCGTCTGCTTCGAGAAGACCCACACCCGCGGCGCCTTCCCGACCCAATACATCGCGCGGAGGATCGGTGTGTAGGGCACCCAGGACTCGCCCAGGCAGGCCGTGGAGGTCACCAGGAATCCGCCCGGCTCGAGCAGGCGGTACATGTGGGCGAGCGACGCGGCGCGGTCTTCGACCAGGTGAAGGATGCTGCAGGCGCAGAGCCCATGGAGGCTGCCGTCCGCGAAGGTGGTGAAGGTCTCGTCGAACGCGCCGGTGTGAAAGCTGACGTTCGCGGCCCCGTGGTCGGCGGCCTTGCCCCGGGCGATGCGCACCATCTCCGGCGAGAGATCGAGCCCGTGGACGTGGGCGGCGAACGGCGCGAGGCGCAGCGCCAGCGAGCCGGTGCCACACCCAACGTCCAGCACGGTGTCGGTCGGTGTCATCCGCGCCTTCATCACGGCGATCTTCCGCTCGAAGGCCTCGGGGTCCGTGACCGGCGTGCGGGCGTATTTCTCGGCGATATTGTTCCAGAAGGTCGGATCAGCGGTCACTCGGCACCTCGGTCCCCACCGGTATGCCGGGCTCGGGCGTGCCGAGTGGTCCGAAATCAGGACAGGCAGGCGCAGAATCGGACCAGGCCTCGCCGCGGAACAGCGCCGCGCGCTCGCGGAACACGCGGGCGACGACGGCGCGGACGGCCTGCACGCGCGCGGTGTGGCGCAGGTCGGGGTGGCAGAGGAGCCAGAGGTCGCCGAGGTGCCGCAGGGCCGGGGCAACGAGGCGCTGGAGGCTGGGGTCCGCGTCGCCGACGTAGATGGGCAGCAGCACGAGCCCCATGCCCGCGCGGGCGGCGCTCACGATGACTTCCATCGAGTCGAAGGAGCCCCACGCGGGGAGCGCCGGCCAGCTCGACCCCCCGATCAGCCGCTCGATCTCCTTCCGGTTGTCGTAGGCGAGCCACCGCGCCGGAGTGCCCGGACGCGCGGGGTCGAGGCGGGCGGCATGGGCCACGGCGACGTAGCTGCCGAGGATCACCGGCGCGACCTTCGTGCCGAGCAGGTACTCGGGCGGGCTCGCGCCGGTGCTGAGCACCCGGACGGCGACGTCGGCCTCGCGGCGCGCAAGGTCGAAGGGGCGCCCGTCGACGGTGAACCGCAGCTCGACCTCGGGGTGTTCGTCGCAGAACGCCCCGAGCGCGCCGAGGAGGAGCCCGGCGACGAAGTTGTCCCCGCAGGTGACGGCGACCGTGCCCGCGAGGCGGTCGTCGTGGCCCAGTACCCCCCGTTCGAGGTCGGCCATCTCGAGCTCGATCCGTTCGGCGCCGGGCACCATCTGCGCGCCGGCGGTGGTGAGGACGTAGCCGTCCTGGCTGCGGTCGAAGAGCCGGGTGCCCAGCCGCGCCTCCAGCGCCTCGACCCGCCGCGCGACGGTGGAGTGGCTCACCTCGAGCGCCTTCCCGGCGGCACGCACCGAGCCGAGCCGCGCCAATGCCAGGAAGTACCGGACGTCGTTCCAGTCCATCCGCCCAGGTAGCGCGTCGGCGGGCGGAGGGCACCGCTCGCGGGCGTGGGCTCACCCCCGCAGGTAGCGCTCCAGCGCGTCCAGGCGCTTCCGCGTCTCCCAAGCGAAGAGTTGGCCCATCACCGGGTGGAGCAACCAGCGGAGCCACGCGGGACGCGCGACGAAGTTGAACGTGTAGATCACATCGGAGCGGCCGGCCCCGAGGTCGACGTGGCGGATGCTCGCCGCCCAACGTTCGAAGAATGGCGGGCGGTTCAACATCACGACGGCGGCAACGTCGCCCGGCTTGAAGCTCACATACCGCGTCTTGAGCGCGATCCGCCCCAGGCTCGCCCGGCCCTGGCACACCGTCTCGACGCCCATCCCGGCCCGATCCCAGCCCGGCTCCACCCAGGCCGCGGAGAGCAGCGTGTCCCACGCGAGGCGCCGGTCGTAGTCGTGCAGGACGTCAAAAACCCGGCCCGCGGGCGCGGCGAGGGTTCTACGGACGATGTGCACGGGCATGCTCCACCGCGTATCGGCCCCGCGTCTCGGACGCCGTCGCAAACGGGGTGGGAGTACACTCCCCGAAATAGAGTCGCCATGCCACCGGAACCAACGTCCATGCCCCGCGCGAGCAAGATCATCCTGATCGTGTACGTGTTGTTCAACCTGTTGATCGCGGGGACGCTGATCGTCGACCCCTCGCAGCTGGACGCGACCTACCGCGGCGGGCCGATGACGCCGACGCGCGAGTTCCTGTGGTTCAGCATCGCGAGCTTCCACCTGTTCGTGTGCGCCACCGCGATCATCGCGACACGGATGCAGCGCGCCGCCGAGCGTCGCTGGCTCGTGCTCGCCAACGCCGGGTTCTACCTGTGGGACGCCCTGACACAATGGGCCTGGTGGGGGGCGCGCGTCGGGCTCGCGCCGGCCGACCTGCACGTGAACGCCGGAGTGAGCGCGGCGTGCGCGGCGTTGCTGGTGTACGCCGCCTGGCGCGACCGGACGTAGTCCCACCTTCAGAGGCTCTTCAGACGACCTCGACCACCACGCCGCCTCGCGTGCGCCCCGCCTCCAGGCACGCGTGCGCATCGGCGGTACGTTCGAGCGGAAATCGACTTGCCACCACGGACCGCAGGGCGCCGGTTTCGACGAGCTTGCACACCTCGTCGAGGTTCTCCCTGGTCGCCACCGAGACCCCACAGAGCGAACGGGGCCCCCCGAACATCGACGTCGTCCCCATCTGCGCGAGGCTCTGGAGCGAGAGGTGGACGGTGAGATAACGCCCGGTCGGAGCCAGCGACCCCCGGCAGCGTGCAAACTGGTTTGTCTCCGACGTGTCGAACACCACGTCGTAGCGCCGCCCGCTGGCCAGGAAGTCCTCTCGTGTGTAGTCGATGACATGATGGGCGCCGAGCTCCGTCATCAGGTCCTGATCGCGGCTGCACACCGCGGTCACGTCGGCCCCGAGGTGGCGGGCGAGCTGGACCGCGAAGCGCCCGACGCCGCCGGAGGCGCCCACCACCACCACGCGCTCGCCCGGCTGCACCTTGCCGAGATCCCGGAGGAACGTGAGGGCGGTGGTGCCGCCGTAGGGCAAGGCGGCGGCCTCGGCATGGTCGAGGCGCGCCGGCCGGGGTGCGATCGCGCCGCCCTCGGGCATCACCAGGTACTCCGCGTAGGCCCCGTGCGTCCTCAGGCCAAAGACCTCGTCCCCCTTCGCGAAGCGGGTCACGGCAGCGCCGACCTCGACCACGCGGCCCGCGAACGTGGTGCCCGGCACGAGGCGCCGCGGCCGAAAGAGCCCGGTCATCAACCGGCCGGGCAACCAGCCGATCCCCGGGAAATCGGCGGCGCGGAGCCGACGGTCGCCGTGCGTGACCGCGCTCGCATGCACCGCCACGAGCACCTCGTCGTCGCGGGGCGAGGGTCGCGGCGCCTCGCCCAGCGCGAGGACGTGGGGGGCTCCGTACCGGGTGTGGTGGATGGCTCTCATGGTTGCGCTCCGTAGATTTGGGAGGAGGAGAAGACGACGGCAGAATCACATGCATCACCGCACCTGTCTTCCCCCAATGTCGTGGACGTGCTATGCACAAATGCATGGATTGGCGACGCATCGATTTCGACTGGAACCACCTCCGCGCGTTCCTCGTCACCGCGGACGAAGGTTCGTTCTCGGCCGCCTCCCAGGCGCTGGGGATCGCGCAACCGACCGTCGGCCGCCAGATCGCGGCGCTCGAGGAGACGCTCGGCGTGGCGCTGTTCGAGCGCGCCGGCCGCGGGCTGGCCCTCACCCCGACCGGCCTCGAGCTGGTGGAGCACGTGCGCACGATGTCCGACGCGGCCTTTCGTGTCTCCCGCGTCGCCGCCGGCCAGGCCATCTCGCTCGACGGCCCCATCTGCCTCACCGCGAGCGAGGTCGTCGCGACCTACCTCCTCCCGCCGGTTGTCGCGGAGCTGCGTGCGCGCCACCCGGGCATCGAGGTCGAGATCGTCGCCTCGAACGCGCCGCAGGATCTCCGACGCCGTGAGGCCGATATCGCGATCCGCAGCTTCCGACCCACCGAGCCGGACCTCATCGCCCGCAAGTTGCGGGAGAGCGAGGCCTGGCTCTACGCGTCGCCGACGTACCTCCAGAAGCTCGGGACCCCCCTCACCCGCGACGCGCTCTCGCGCGCGACCTTCATCGGTTTCGACCACACCGACACGTTCCGCAAGGGCCTCTCGGCGCTCGGCCTCTCGCTCGCGCCGGAGAACTTTCCCATCGTGAGCCAGAGCCAGCACGTGCAGTGGGCGCTCGTGCGCGAAGGCGCGGGCATCGGCATCATGATCGCGGAGGTGGGTGACGCCGAGCCCGGTGTGTGTCGCGTGCCCTCGGGCCTCCCGCCCATCCCGGTCCCCATGTGGCTCGTGACACATCGGGAGGTGCGCACGAGCCGTCGCGTGCGTGTCGTGGCCGACTTCCTCGCCGAACGATTGGTGGTTACCGGGCGATGAGGAGGAGGGCCGCAGCCGCGTGGCGGCCAGGATACGACGCGGACACCGCTCCGAGTGACAGATCCATGCGCCAGCCCCGCCCGTCCACGGCCCTCCCGCTCACCCGGCGCCACCTCCTGAAAGGCGCCCTGTTGGCGCTGCCGATGGCCACCAGCCTCCGCGCCTTTGCCGGCGCAGGGGCGCCGGAGCCCGTTGCCGCGCTCGCCGAGCTGGAACGCCTGCACGGTGGGCGGCTGGGTGTGTACGTGCTCGACACGGGGACCGGCGCCCGATTCGCGCACCGGCCGGACGAGCGCTTTGCGATGTGTAGCACCTTCAAGCTCCTCCTTTCGGGCTTCGTGCTCGCCCGGGCCGATCGGGGCGAGGACAAGCTCGATCGTGCGCTCGACGTGCCGACCACCGGCCTGGTCTCGAATTCGCCGGTCACCACGAAGCGCGCTGGGACGCGCATGACCCTCGCCGAGCTCTGCCACGCGACGATGACCACGAGCGACAACACGGCTGCCAACCTGCTCCTCTCCGCCGTCGGCGGCCCGCCCGCGGTGACGGCGTTCGCACGCTCGTTGGGTGACAGCGTCACGCGCCTCGACCGCATCGAGCCCGAGCTGAACGTGGTGAACCTGAAGGAAGGTGACACCCGCGACACCACCACTCCCGCCGCGATGGCGTCCCTCCTGCGAGAGTTGGTCGCGGGGGACGCGCTCCGGCCGGCCTCGCGCGACATCCTGATCCGTTGGATGCGTGAAGCCGCAACCGGGCTCGGTCGCCTGCGCGCGGGCCTGCCCGCCGATTGGAACGCCGGCGACAAGACCGGCACGGGCATGGATGGACCGACCAATGACATCGCGGTGGGCTGGCCCCCGGGAAAGGGGCCGGTGATCGTCACGGCCTATTATGACCGCGGCGGACACTCGATGGCGGAGAACTCGGTGGTGCTCGCGGAGGTGGGGAGGATTGTGGGGGGGTTGGTATGAAGCGCGGGGCCATGCCGAAGGTGGCCACCCTGCTTGGGCGGCCGCCTCGGTCACGCTTGGGAGGACTCTCGGGGCCGTTCTACCGCCCGTAGAAGAACGCGAGGTCGGAGGTCTCCTCGCCCCACCCGCTGATGACAACGTCGTCGAGGCCGTCCCCGTCGAGGTCGTCGCCACCCGCGAATGCCCATCCGACCCTGTGCTCAGGGTCGCCGGAGAACACAGCACTGGCGTCCATCAGCTGGTGTGTACCCGCCGTGACGCCGTAGAACAGGTAGACGGCGCCTTCGGGCTCGTCGCGCGCGGGGGAGCCCAGGAGCACGTCGGTGCGGCCGTCCCCGTCCACGTCGCCCGCGGATTGGATGTTCTCCTCCGCAGGTGCGCGCCCGCCTTCGTTCGAGATCCCGGCCCAGGCGAGCGCCACGGGGTCGCCGCTGCTCTCGATCGGCCCGCGGAAGATCAGGGCACTGGCGGGCACGTCGAGGCGACGGAACGAGGCCACGAGGTCGTCGTAGCCATCGCCGTCGACGTCTCCGAGCGTGTCCATGGCGGTAGCGAAGTAGCCGCTGTCCAGGTTGCGGACGATGGCGTCGGAGTCGATCTCCAGGGCGATGGTGCCGTCGAAAGGCGAGTGGAGGACGTAGAAGCCGCCCTCGGGGTAGTCGATCTCGGGGTACGACGGCTCCCCCACGATGAGGTCGTCCATCCCGTCCCCGTTGAAGTCGCCCGCTGCCAGCTGCTCCCCGCTCCAGACCCGGCCGACCAGGCGGGTGCTCACGTCGGCGAGCTGGACCTCACCGGTGCTGGCCCCCGAGACGACGTACGTGACGCCGTGCAGGTTGTCCGCCTGGTAGGCGGACACGGCGAAGTCGGGGACACCGTCGCCGTCGATGTCGGAGAGGGTTTCGATCTGCACGCCCAGGCCGTCCTGCGGCGATTCCCCGACCAGCGTGAGCGCGGCGGACTCGGAGGCGACGATCCCCCCCTCGAACGGGCCCAGGAGGAGGTGACAGGCGCCGATCGGCTCTCCCTCGCCGTCGTCGAGGTAGTCGGGGCCCACGACGAGGTCGGCCAGGCCGTCCCCGTTCACGTCCCCGGCGGAGCGGATCGAGAACCAGTCGGTTCCGGACGCTGAGGTGATCGACGCGGGTGATGCGTCCGCGAAGGTCGTGGCGCCCGAACGCGGTCCATCAACGACGAACAGGGTGTACGGCCACGATTGCCCGCCGACGAAGCCCACCTCTCCCGCCCCGTCCCCGTCGAGATCCCCGAGGAGTCGGAGGCGGTTCGCGACGGGAACGGCGGTGAGCTGCGCGTCCGCCTCCTCGAACGCCTCGATGTCGCCGAACCAGGAGCAATCTGCCAGCACGTCGAGGGTGCCGTCGCAGTCGTCGTCCACGTCGTTGCAGGACTCCGCGGCCCCGGGATGTACGGCCTCGTCCTCGTCGTCGCAATCGTCCCCGGCGGGGAAGCCGTCCCCGTCGACGTCGAGTATTTCCGCGCGAGGCACACCCGTGCAGCCGACAAGAAGTGGTGAGCTCGCTGTGAGCAGAAGGAAGAGCGTTGCCGATGGGAGGCGGCTCATGAAAACATGTCGAGTTCCAGCCACCTCGGCCGGAGCGCCGAGGAAGCCAACAGCCTCGTGTGAGACTCCGGCCCTCGACCTGCGAATCTGGTGTTGCGTACCTACGTTGATCACGGGTCGTCCAGCCCCCCGCCTTCCCCGTCCAACACATAGGGTTCCGTCCACGCCGTGAAGTTGCCGGCCGCATCGAACAGGCGCAACCGCACGAACAAGGCTCCCTCTCCGGCCGGGAGACGGCCGCCGCCGCAGGGGCCCGCCCCAAACGAGATGGCAGCGGCCGGAACGTTCCCGAGCGCGGTGACAGCGTCGGAGGACAACGAGGCGCGGAAACGGTCATGGGCGAGCGCGCTCTCACCGCGGGGCATCATCACCGCGTCCAGAAGGTGAACCGAGCCACTCCGGGCTCCGTCATGCCATGCCTCCGCCTCGAACCACGTGGGCTCGTCCAGCGCGGAGAGGGCGAGGGTCCACGTCGCGCTTCGCCCCTCCGCGAGTTGGAAGGTTCGATGCACCCAGGCGATCGGCTTCCCCCCGCCCGGCGGGGTGGTGTCACGAGGCTGCGTGACCTCGAAGGAGAACGCAGGTTCGCCTTCCATCCACACCTCGTACCGCTCCCCCCGCCGCAGGGGGAGCCAAGGCACGAGCACCACCCGGGAACGCCCGACACGGCGGACGAGCACACGTTGGCCCGCCTCGTCGCGAAGGATCATCGAACGCCGGCTGCCCCGCGCGATCAACCACGGGGCCGCGCCCGCCGGGAGCGTGTCCCCCGAGGTCGCGAGCACCTCGGCCCGAGGGACGAACCAATCGTCCGAGCAGCGCGCCCAGGCTGCCGCCGCCGCGAGCCACATCACCATCATCGTGTCACCCTGCCACGAGACACCGTCGGCGGCAATCTCGGAGCCGGCGGGGCGCCTTCACGCCGCCCGGCGCCCCACCCTCGCCCGGTCCGAAGCCCCGTCGGCGCGCACCCGATCGAGGAAGGCCCGGCGGGCCTCCTCGGTGCTGGTCGAGACCGCGCCCAGCTCGGTGACGTGCACCGGCTTGACCCCGGAGAACCCGAGCGTCGCGCGCACCATCGCCTTGTGCCCCGGGGCCCCCTGCACCCACCGGTACGCCCAGGCGGGCCAATCCATCGTCACCACGAGGCGCCCCGTGCGGCCCGCGAGGAGGCGGTCCCACGTGCGCTGGCCCTCGTGGAAGCGGAACGCGAAGCCGGGCAGGAACGTGCGATCGACGAACCCCTTGAGCAGCGCCGGGTAGGTGCCCCACCACGAGGGGTAGACGAACACGAGGTGCGCGGCGGCGCGCATGGCCGCCTGGGCGCGCACGAGATCGGGCTCCAATGCCTGGATCGAGTGGTAGCCCTCGTGCAGGATGGGATCGAAGGCGAGCGCGCGCAGATCGAGACGCGTGGCGCCCGCGCCCTCGGTGTAGGCGGTGGCGATGGCGTCGCCGAAGCTGCCGGCGCGGGGGTGGGCGTCGAGGACGAGGATGTCGGAGGCGGCGGACATGTGGAATTCCAGGGTGACGCCCCTGGATAGGCTGCCGAGAAACGCATAGCCACGCGCATCGATGCGGAGGCGCTATGCAGAATCGCATGCCGGACTGGGAGGACCTGCGGGTCTTCCTCGCGGTGGCCCGCACGGGCAGCTTGTCGGCCGCGGGGCGATCGCTGGGGGTGGACCAATCCACCGTGAGCCGGCGTGTGGCCGCGCTGGAGGCGACGTTGGGGGCGCGCCTGATCGACCGGGTGCCCGGCGGCGTGGTGCTGACCCCGGTGGCCCGCGACGCGCTCGGCCTGGCGGAGGAGGCGGAGCGGCGGGTGGCGTCGTTCGCGTCCGCGGTGGCCGACGCCGACGCCGGGGTGCGCGGGGTGGTGCGCGTGGCCCTGGCGGACGGCATCGACACCTTCCTCGTCGTGCCCGAGCTGCCCGCGCTCTACACACGCCACCCCGGCTTGTGTCTCGAGTTGGTGGCCGACGTGGCGATGGCCGACCTGTCCCGTCGGGAGGCGGACATCGCGCTGCGTTTCGTCCGGCCCGAGCAGGGCCCGCTCGTGGCGCGGCGAGTGGCGCACCTCACCGCGAGCGTGTGGGCGCGGGCCGACCTCGCGGGGAACGATCTCGCCGCGATGGGGTGGGTGGATTGGGAGCAGCCCAACGCGGCCTGGCCGGAGGCCCAATGGGCAGCACGACACATCGCCGAGGGGCGAGTGCGCTTCCGTACGAACCGGGTGGAGGCAAAGGTCGCGGCGATTCGCGCGGGGATCGGCGCCGGCATCCTCCCCGATGCCCTCGCGCGCCAGGTTCCCGGCCTTGCCCGGGTCGACGCCCCTGAGGGTGTTCCCGGGTGTGACGCCTGGCTCGTCGCGACGCGGCCGCTGTACGACGTGCCACGGGTGCGCGTGGTGTGGGATTTCCTGGCAGAGGTGACAGGGAGGCTGTTGTAGCGCACGCGCCCCTGCGCTACGCTTCGTCATGGCCGACCACCGCCGTGAGATCGACCGCTCCCCCTGGGATTGGATCCTCTACGAGCGCGACGCAGACGGTGCGTTCGTGCTCGAGGTGGTCGTGGGCTGGATTGGCGTCTTCACGGTGGAGGAGGTGCTGAGCGCGGATCAGGTCGCGACGTGGCGCCAGGAGGGGCGGGACGGATTGAGCCGCATCTCGGCCGTGGTCAACACCCGGGAGATCGCGGCGGCGCGAGGTCGGATGCGGCGGGGGTGACACAGCGGGGTGACACAGCGGGGTGACACAGCGGGGTGACACAGCGGGGTGACACACGGAGAAGGACAGCGCCTCGGGGCCGTGGCGGCGCCGCTTCGGCGCCGGGCACCGCGGCCCACGTTGGTCGCCCAAACCCCCAAACGAGCTCTGGTTGTCAGGGCGTCTCTCCATACACGTCCGCGAACCGCGAACGGATGGGCTGCCCCCGGGCGAGGTCGCGGGCGTGGGCCTTGCCGCAGGCGACCTCGGGCGGGCGTGTCTGCTTGCCCGCGAGGATGTCACGCCACTCCTCGTCGACGTGCGTCACGGCGTGCCACGACGCGGCGGGGGAGAGGCCGCTCGGGACCGCGCCGGTGAGGAGCAGCGCGAGGGAGAGCGCGCCCAGGCTCGCGGCGGCGAGGTTCCAGGCGCGTTCGCGGGAGGTTTGTGGGGTGAGCGAAGGCGCGGCCCCCGACCGCCACCGAACCAACACCGCCCATGCCACGCCGAACAGGACCGGCGCGAACAGGAGCGAGGGGGCCAGGCGGCGCAGGTCCGCATCCTCGCGAGCGGCGGCGGCGAGGGTGTAGACGAAGGGCGGGAGGGTCAGGATCAATGCCGCAAGCCGGGCCACGGTGCGGCGACGCACGGCGTGGATGCCCAGGCCGAAGATCGCCACGACCCCGGCGCCGGCCGACAGAAATAGCAGCGGGGCCACCTGGTGGCTGCGCGCCCAACCAATCTCGCGGATCTGGAGCGCGCTCTCGGGGATGAGCGCACGCATCGTGCGCAGGCATTGGATCGTACGGGCCACGTTCCGCGGATCGCCGGTGCCCCACCGGAGCCCTTCGGACGGATGATAGCCGCACAAATCCGGGTGTCCCACGCGCTGTGCCAGGCCGGTCTGGGTGCCGCCTCGACGCTCCACGTCCGTCACGTAGGAGGCCATCTGCACCTCGAGGGTGCTCCCCATGTCCGCAGGCCACACCACCGCTCCCGCTCTCCAGCTCGCCGCGAGCAGCGCCGCCACCAACGCCACGCGACCCAGCGCACGCGCCCACCGGAGCGCGCCCGCGGGGGCCCACAACGCCGCGCCCGTCACCACCGCGAGCATGGGGAGCATCCAGGGGACCGCCTTGAGATCCACCAGCGGCGCGAGCGCCACGAGCGCGCCCGCCGCCGCCACCCAACCCAGGCGCCGGGTGCGCACGGCCATCGCGGTCGCGCCGGCCATGGTCGCGAGCGTTGCGCAAAGTTCGGGGTAGAACGTGACGGTGCGCGAGAGCAGCACCAGCGGCGCGATGGCGAGCAGGGCCGCGGCGCTGGCCACGGCGGCGGTGCGGCCGGCCACGGCGAGGCCCCAGACGTACAGGCCGATCCCGACGACCGCGGTGGAGATCAGGGCGCCGGCGGCGAGGGCGTCGCGCGTACCGAGGGCGTCGGCGAGCGGGCCGAGCGCGCGGCCCACGAGCCAGGAGCGATGCGGACCGTCGACCGCGCGAGCCCCGGTGCGCGCGGCGTCGACCACCTCACAATATTGGGAGAAGTCCGATTGGAGGAACACGGATCCCGAAAGGTAGAATCGCGCGAACCACGCGGCGGCGGCGACCGCGACCCCCACGGACAGCCCGATCGCCACGGCGCCATCCCGCCAGGACGCGCGCGGACCGGGGCGCCCCCCCACCCGGAGCGCGCCCGCGAGGAGCGGCAAGACGACGAGGGGGAGCCACTCCGAGACGAGCACGGCGGACACTACTTCGGCGGTTGGTGACCCGCGCGGGATTCTCGCGCACGGTCACGTGCGGGTTCACCGGGGCATTCCGTGACATCGGACGTTCACCCGTGGCTCCTGGTCCGCGGCCTCGATCCAACCGACACAGACCCGCCCGTCGAGAAAACCAATCGCGGGCCCGGTCGAGGGCGCCGGGCTGTCCGTGACGCCCCGCGGGCCGTCCGAGCCGCCGAGGCCGATCCAGCCGGCCTCGGTGAGCTGGTAGAGGCGGATCTCGCCGCCCACCTCCGCCGCGAGCCACGTGCCGCCGTCGGGGCCGCGCGCGAGCACCGCCGCCTCGGCCGCCTCGGTCGGGAGGCCCACGCCACGCGCCTCCCACGCAGCGCCGTCCCACTCGGTGACACGCAGGGGCCCGCCGGAGCCCTGGTACTCCTCGTCGAGCCCCACCGCGAGAAGGCGCCCCCCGCCGAGGCCGATGGCGGTCATGAAGGTCCCCGCGTCGGGCGGCGGGGCGATGCGTGTCCACGCGCCGGCATCGCGGACGAGCACGCGGTCGTCGAACCACGCGGAGACCGGGTCGCCGCCGCACAGGGACGGGTTGTGCCACGATCTCGCGTCGGTGGTGACCTCGGTCGACCAACGGCCCGCTGCGTAGTGTTGGATCTCCCACGGCGGGTCGGGCGGGCGGGCCCCGAGTCGGATTCCCACCTGGGGCGGTGTCAGCGCGGCCAGCACGGTGCCGTCGGGCAGCTCGAGCAGGGCGCCCGGCAGGCAGGCGGGCTGGCCCTCTCCGCCACACCCCGGCGGGCTGGCCGTGGGGACGGGCATTGGGAGGTCCTCGCGTGTCGCGCCCGCCCACTGAAAGAAGGCGGGCGCAGGCACCTCGCCCATCAGCCCGTGCACGCGGTCCCAGGTGCCCGCGAACCGCAGCAGCACGTGTGTTCGGCCTGTGTCCTGGCCCCACAACCAGGCGGCCCCGGGCAGCGCGAGGGTCTCCACCGCGGTCCACGCGCCGCCCGTCCACCGGGCGCGGCGGAGGCGCTCCCCGGACTCGGTGAGCTCGCGCCAACGCAATTCGTCGCCGACGAACTGCACGTGCGACGCGCCGAGGGTGGGGTCGGAGAGGTCACCCGCGGGGTCGGAGGCCAGGCTCTCGGGAGAGCCGCCGACGCCCCACCACTGCTCACCGTTCCACTGGAGCACCGATACGGGCCCGGTGCCGAGCACGAGGGTTGGCTGTGGTGTCGGGAGGAGGCGGAGATGCTCGATCCGGGGCAACAACGGGGTGACCAGCGGAGCGGGGGAGAGCTTCTCCCAGGCGCCGTCGTGGCCCTGCCACGTTTCCACGCGGTTGAACTCGGTGAAGTAGTGCGTGCCGACCAGGTGATCGTAGCCCTCGACCAACGTTGGTCGGCCCGTCGGGGACGCCGCGGCGGCGGCGTCGAATTCGCCCGATCGCGCCGCGAGCCAGCGCCATCCGCCGGGCGCGTGGACCAGCAAGGGGTCGCCGCGCCGCGCCGTTTCGCCCTCCGCGTCGTGCGCGCGCACGTCGGCAGGAGGGTCGGAGACCCGGTCCGGTCCGCTCCAGGCGACGTGATCGTCCGGCCCGAGAAACGCCCAAGCGAGCCGCCCCGCGACCGACGGGGTCACGACGGCGCGCCTGCTCGGGACCGGGTGGGCGATCCAGGCCGCGGCGCCCGACGTCCGGAGCTCGTAGACGACATCGTCGGCCTGCGGGGTCGGGGCGTACGCGTAGAGCCGCACGTCCGAGCGTCCGTCCGCGACCACCCCGAACGGCCAGGTCTCCGTCGGGAGCGCGGGTACGTCGTGTGCCTCCCAGCGCCCCTGCGCGAGCCGCGCCCATCCCACGCGGTCGCCCCGCCCGTCTCGCCGCCACGCCCAGGCGACCACGGGCTGATCGCGCGGGTCCGTCGTGAGCGCGAGCTGGATGGAGCCCCCCTCGTCGGGAGGCGCGAAGCCCAGGTCCGGGAGGGCCTCCCAGTGCTCACCGGCGAGGCGGCGCACGCGGATGATCGGGGCGCCGTCGTGCTTCTCGACGGTCGCGACCACCACGCGCCCCGCCGCGTCGAGCGCCGCGTCGAACGCCACCCACGGGCCGCCCACCGCCGCGTCCCGCCACGACCAGATCCGCGGCGCACCCCAGGGGTGGAGCTCGCTGCGGCCGAGGGGCGCCCAGCGGTCGAGCGGGGCCGGGACCGTCAGCGCCGGCTGCTGCGCGGCGGAGCATGCGGCGAGCGCGAGGAGGAGGACGGGCCGGGCGGGGGACATCCGTGCCAGTATCGTCTCCGGAGGGCCGCCGTCCGTTCGGCTCCACCGAACAATCACATTCGGATCATCCAGCTTCTACGCGCCGCGGGGAGGTGTGACAGTGGTGACACTTGGAGAGTCCATGCGCACCTCACCCGCGTTCCTTGCCATCTGGTTGTCCGCTTGTGTCGCCACCGAAGAGGTAGCCGACACCGGCACCGAGAGCGACACCGCCGCTGACACCGACGACACCGACGTTGATACGGACGACACGGACACCGAGGAGAGCCCCTCCTACCTCACGGATGTGTACCGTCCCTTCCTCGAGGAGAGCTGCGGCGGCTGTCACGTCGAGGCCGGCTACATCCACCCGCCCATCACGGACGACCCGAGCCATCTCATCGGCACGGCCTCGGTCGATGGCATGGTCTACGTGTCACCGGGCTCGTTGGAGGACAGCTTCCTCTGGTACAAGATCACCAATCGCCAGGCCGAGGTGTCCGAGGGCGGGACGCGCATGCCGCCGCCGCCGGAGGACGCGCTCTCGGCGCGGGCCGTCGCGGCGATCGAGGCGTGGATCCTGGGCGGGGCGGCGCCGTGACGTCCTCGGGCGGCCCGGCGGCGGACCGCCGTCGGCCCCCTCCGAGCTCGCGCGTTCGCGCTCGGCTGGCGCCTCCCCCCGCCTGACGGCGGGCGGAATCGCCGAGCCGGGCGGCCGGGCCGCCCGCTCTCCGGGCGCCTGCCGCGGCGCTTCAGGATTCCCCGCGCCAGGGGCGCGGAGGGCAGCCGCCCCCGGCGGCTGGTCCGGGCGGGCGGGCGGGATCTCCCAACTCCTCCCCGATGCCACGCCGACCGACCGACCAAGCGGCCCCCGGCCGCGCGCCCGGAGCCGACCCGCCCGCGTCCGCGCGGGGGCGCCCCGTGGAAGGCCCCTACTCCACGTCGCACCAGACCGCGTCGAAGTTGGCCGCAATGGTGGAATGGTTGTTGGTGCCGCTCTGGGTGAGGTTGGCGGTCATCGCGCCCGAGACGTGGCTGCCCGCCGCCACGTCGCTCACGGTGAGGGAACCGTTCTCGACGAACGCCGTGAGGTAGGCCTCCGGGTGGTACACGCGGCCACAGTCCTCGGCGAACGTGGCGTTCTCGTCCCACTGCTCCTCGATGTAGAGCGCGGTCTCGTAGGTGTACGTGAGCGTGAAGCCGATGTCCCGGCTGATGTAGTCGTCCTCGCGCCACGAATCCTGGTGATCCAGGGGGTAGAGCTCGACCTCGTGGGATCCGACGGGGGCCAACTCCGCCCGAGCACGGTAGACCGCGAACAGCGGCTCTCGCACGTCCCTGCAATAGTCGGCCTCGGAGATGGACTCCAGCGCCACGACATACGCGTCGTACGCCGCAAGGTAGGCCGCCAATTTCTCGCACGCCCCGGGGACGGTTGTGAGGAGCACCTGGTCGCGCGGCGCACCCGCCAGCGTGCGGCCGTACCAGATCGCGGAGTAGACGGCCCCGAACGTCTCCAACTCCGTGACCGTGATCTCCCCGCGCCCCAAATCCGTGTCCGTGTCGGTGTCGGTGTCGGTGTCGGTGTCGGAGTCGGTGTCGGTGTCCGCGTCGCTCGCAGTGTCCAGCACGCTGGGGTCGGAGTGGCAGCCGGCAAGGAGGGCCAGGACGAAGAGGGTGGGAAGTGGCATGACGCCCCTGGGTGGGGACCACTGTGTCGTTGTTGTCGCGGCCATGCAAACGCCACGGCCGCGCCACGACTGGACGGGCGCGCGCTCCATGCTCCCACGATGCAGTGATTCACGGCGTCTTCGGCACGGACACGACGCGACGCGGCCCTCCCCGCCGAGATGATCTGTTACGAGATGACCCAGGGTGACACCGGCACGGCCACTACCGCACCACCACCACCAACACCGCCCACGCCACGGCTGCCACCGCGAACCCGGCGTGCAGCGCGCTGTCGAGCACGCGCGCCCGGCGCTTGGCCACCTCCACGCCGAGGCGCGCGCGGATCCGCGCGGCGGTGTCGGCCTCCAACGGGACGGGGCGCAGGGCCTCCGTGATCCAACGGTCGTCGTTCATGCCAACACCTCCTGCAGCGTCCGCCGCGCGCGCGCCAACCGCTGCCGTGCCGCGTCCGCCGCGATCCCGAGCACCTCCGCCGCCTCCTGCGGCTCCATCCCCTCGCCCGCCACCAGGAGGAACACCGCGCGCTGCGCCTCGGGCAGCGCGGCGACGGCCCGCTCGATCCGCGCCGCGGTCTCCCCCGCCGCGGCGGCCTCGCACGGGGTGGGCGGCCGCGCCAGGAACGTGTGTTCGGCGAGCTCGAGGAGACGCGTGCCGTCGAGCCAACACCAGCGCCGGTGCGACGTCCAGAGGTTCCGTGTCACCGTGAACAGCCACGCCCCGACGCGCGTGTCCTCGCGCAGCGTGGGCGCGTGTTTCGCGAGGCGCAGGAAGGCCTCCTGCACGAGCTCCGCGGCGACCGCGCGCGAGGCCCCCATGCGCAGCAGCCACCCGTTGAGCCGGGGCGAGAACACGTTGAACGCCGCCTCGAACGCCCGCGGTTCCAGCGCGCGCAGGCCCGCGAGGGACACGGTGTCCTCCTCCCCGCGCAGCAATCGTAGCCGTTGTTCGCTCATGCACCCGGTCAACGCGGGAGCCGCCCGCGCGTGACGCTTAGGGTCGCACAATTTTCATCCCCGAACTTTCGGCGCGCCGTTGCGTCACGCGGGCCCGGCCGCCGCGTTGACACGGGTGGAGGTGTTGGATGCAGTTCTTCGAGATGGGCGGCTTCCCGATGTTCGTGATCCTGGTGTTCGGCCTGCTCGGGGCTGCCAACGCCGCGCGCTACGCCTGGGCGCCCGGCCCGGGGCGGCTCCCGTACCTCGGCGCGCTCGCCGGGGTCATCGCCGTCGCGGGCGGCACCGGCTTCGCGGTCGACCTGATGACCGTCTGCACCAAGGTGCCCGCCAACCCCGAGTGGGCCCAGAGCCCCGACGTTGGGCTGATCCTCGTACAGGGATTCGGCGAGTCCCTGGCGCCGGTGGTGTTCGCCGGCGGCTTCCTGCTCGCGCACGGGCTGCTCGTGGCGCTGGGGTTGCGGCGCGCGGAGGGGTGAGCGGCCCAGTGCAGCTCGACCATCAGTACCCCCGCCCCGCCTCGTATTGGTTCTCCAACGCCCGCCCCTCGAGCCAACGTGCCACGTTCGCGGCGAGCAACGGCGCGAAGCGCTCGTAGTAGCGCGGGGTCACGCCGGACACGTGGGGGGTGACGATGACGTTGTCCAACTGCCACAACGCGTCGGTCGGCGGCAGCGGCTCCGGGTCGAACACGTCCAGGCCGGCGCCCGCGATGGCGCCGAGGCGGAGCGCCTCGACGAGGGCGGCATGGGCCACGAGCCCGCCACGGCCGACGTTGTAGAGGTACGCCGAGGGCTTCATGCGCGCGAGTCTCGCCGCGTCGAAGAGGTGGTGGGTCGCAGGCGTGAGCGGGAGCGCGAGGCACACGTGGTCGGCGCGCCCAAGCGCCTCGTCGAGCGTGTCGAGCGTGACGACGCGATCCGCCCCGGGAGGCGGATCCCCGGCGGTCCGCCGCACCCCGACGACCTCCATCTCGAAGGCCTTGGCGCGGCGTGCCAGGGCCTTCCCGATCTGCCCGAGCCCGACGATCAGCAGCGAAGCCCCGGCGAGCTCGGCGAACACGGCGTCGTCGCGGTCGTGCACGCCGCGTCGGGCCCGTGCACGCCGCTCGCGCTGGTGACGGCGATGCCCTGCGCGAGCACGGTTGGCGTCGCGACGTCTTCGAGGCCCGCGGCGACCGACGCGAGCCAGCGCAGCGCGGGCGCCGCCTCCACCTCCGCGTCACTCAACCGCGGCGCGACCACGATCTGGGCGGCGGCGAGACGCGCGGGGGCATCGGGATCGTCCGCGAAAGAGAGGGCGAGCCGATCGGCGAAGGGCTGGAGCGCGTTCGCGATGACGATGCCCGCGCGGGAGGTCCGCGCGAAGGTGAGGTGCAGCGGGACGACGGAAGGGGGTGCGCGCATCCGCCCCAGTAGCGCCGACCCCACCCCGACGAGTAGAATCCGCGCGGGGGGAAGATGGAACCTGACACTTCGAAGGGTCGCGACGAGACCGGCGGCTCCGCGCTCGACCTGCTCGCGCGGGTGTTGCAGGTGCTCCAGCGGCACGAGCCCGCCCTCCGCGGCTGGACCTTCACGCCGGTGGCCGACGGGCAGCTCGTGTCCCTCGCGTTCGACGACGGCGCCCTGACGATGCACGTGGCGCCGCCACGCGGAGGCGCCTGCTACGCCCGGACGCCGAGCTTGCAGCTGAGCATCCGCTCCGAAGGCATCCCGGCAGCCCACGAGCGGCTCCTGACCACGCTCGTCGCGCTCCTGAACCGGCGCGACTCCGGCGGGCTGCACGTCCCCACCGCGCCTGGCGTCGTCCCCGCGGGCCCGTTGGTCGAGCTCCCCCCGCCGCCCGACGCGGGGCGCGCGGCCCTCACCCGGGCGCGCCTGAAGGACGAGCTCCACTTCGCCAGCTTCGTGGCGTGGAAGGCGGTCACCACCGAGGACCTGTACCCGCACGTCGGCCCGCTGGGCGAGATCATCCCGACCGAGGACATCCTGGCGGGCTGGGCGCGAACCCTCGCGCGGATCCGCGCGGGCTCGGCGCCGCCGCAGCTCGGGCTCTACGTGCACGTGCCGTTCTGCACGGTGGCGTGCACGTTCTGTTTCTGCGGGAAGACCGACAAGTTCGATCGCGGGGGGTTCGACGCGTACGTCGAGCGGTTGTGCGAGGAGGCCGCGCTCTTCGGGCCCACGTTCGCGGGCGCGCGCTTCACGAGCGTGTACTTCGGGGGCGGGACGCCCAGCCTGTTGTCACCGCCGGCGATGCGCAAGGTGTTCGACGCGTTGTGGCGCTGGTTCGACGTGCCGGCCGGCACACAGGTCATCTACGAGGGCAACCCCGACAGCCTCTCCGACCGCAAGATCGAGGAGCTCGCGACGACCGGCCGCGTGACCCGCCTGACGATCGGCGTGCAGACCCTCGACGACGCCGTGCAGGCGCGGGTCAAGCGCTTCAACAAGCCGCACCAGGTGCGCGACGCCGTCGCGAGCGCGCGCCGCTGGGGCATCGAGCACGTCAACCTCGACCTGATGGCGGGCCTGCCGGACCAGACCCTCGCGTCGTTCCTGGCCGACCTCGAGTTCCTCGTCTCGCTCGAGCCCGACACCATCCACGTCAACGCGTACCGGCCGCTGCCGCGCGTCGGGCTGGCCACCCAGGGCGACGACTTCACCCCGGAGCGCATCGCCCTGCGCGACGAGATGGTGCGCCGCGCCACGGACGTGCTCGAGCGCGCCGGGCACTCGTTCATCGCCGGCGGCAAGCGGCGCCGGACCGCCAACGCGGCAAACGTCCAGGAGTTCGACCTCCGCCGCCAGAACTCCAGCCTGCTCGGGCTCGGCTTCCCGGCGCGGGCGCACGCGTTCGGCGGCTTCTACTACGCCCCCGACCGGCGAGAGGGCCTCGACGGCGCGCTCAAACGCGAGCGCGAACACGGACGGCGCTGGTGGGGCGTCCCCGCGGACGACGCGGAGGAGCGCCACAAGTACCTCGTGAGCAACCTGCGCGCGGGGTGGGACCGCGCCGAGTTCCAGCGGCTCTTCGGGATGGACTGCCTGGAGGCGGCGCCCGAGGCGCTCCAGAAGCTCCAGGACCTCGACGTGCTCTCGGTCGGCCCCGACCGCGTGACGAGCCGCACCGGCAAACACTCCGACAACACGATGTACGCGGTGCTGCTCTACAGCCCGGCGTTCATGGCGCGGGTCCGTGCGGGGTGGGGGGCGGAGTACGACCCGGGGATCGACTACGGGGCCCGCTTGCGAACGTTGGTGGAGGACCCGGGTAATCCGCTGTAACGTCGTGTTGCCGATTGCCCTCCGTGCCATTGTTACAGGCGCTCGCTCAACCCGGGCCCTTCATGTCTCTGGCAACCCTCGACCTCACCTTCGTCAACGACACCGGCAGCACGTTCACGCTGAGCTCCTCCAGCGGCTGCAACCCGGGCGGCGCGCTCCCCACGCTCGCCGCCCACTCGACCAGCGTGACGACGCGGTGGACCGGCACCACCCAGGTGAAGGGCAGCGTCGTGTACGCCGCCGGCGGCCAGACGTGGGCGTTCGACTTCTACGTGCCTAGCGTGCTCCAGCCCGGTGACGACGACACGTACGGTTTCAGCTCGTCGAACGGCACCTACGTCGCCGTGATCTCCGGAAATCCACGCAGCGGCACCAGCGCCGCGATCACGGTGCTGGTCCAGACCGCGGCACAGGCGGTGGTGACGCTCGCCGCGGACCTGTCGAACGCCCACGCGTTCGTGCAGAGCATGTTCGCGAGCAACCTGCGCGGCGCGTCGAACATCTTCGACTACGCGAGCCCGACCAACCCGACCTACCCGGTACAGACCGGGCAGGCGCTTCCCTACTGCGTGGGCTTCGCCAACCAGGCATCGATCGACCAGATCGTGAGCTTCTGGCTCTCCTTGTGGACCGGCACCGCCGCGCCCACGGGCCCCGGTTTCGCGCTGTCGACCGACCAGGCGATGATGCGGACGCTCGCCGCCTACATCCAGACGCGCCTGCCCAACTTGTGGATTCCGAAGCTCCAATTCAAGGGGTGGGCGGGCGCGGCGAACGCTTCCATGCCGGTCTACGTGGTGGCCGGGTACCAACTCTACACGTTGGTGAACACGGACGGCTCCTGGAACACCGCCAACGTCTCCGTGCTCCTCTCCTACCTCGTGTACGGCGCCCACATCGTCGCCAACCTCGACCCGCATCTGACCGGCACGGCCGCGGTGACCCCCGACCTGTACGATGACGTTTACAGCGCCACTGCGCTCGCCGGGCTCCTCGAGAGCGGCGTGTGGGACTCCCACTACAGCAGCGTGGGCGGCCAGGACAGCGGGATGTCGTACCCCGCAACGATCACGTGCGACACGGTCCCGAACCCCTCCCCGCTCCTCTGTTCGCTGCTGTTCGGGCCCACCGTCCAACCCGTCATGTTCCTGTCTCCGTACGACACCGGCACCGACCGGTGCGTGTTCCTCCAGCTCGAAGGCTGGCGCCAATTCGGCACCGCCAGCTCCGGGTGGCACAACGCCGACTACGCCGCGTACAACGACACCCGCTGGAACTTCTCCACCTTCGGCACCTGCGCGTTCAGCGAGAAGCGCGGCACCGCGCTGTTCCTCGCCCCGGCGGGGTGGACCCCGGCCACGCAGTCCGGCACCATCATGCCGCCCTTCGTGGGCGCGCAGACCCAGCAGGGCTGGCTCGCCTGGAACCTCGTCACGGTGCCGCAGGCCAACCAGAAACAATTCGCGTCGATCACGTGGGTCGCCGGCACGAGCCAGAGCCCGCACTTCCAAGCCGACTTCGTGCCGGTCAACGCCATCTCCGTCTGGTTGCCGACCGGGGTCACCTGCTCCCTCTGGCACGTGAACGGGGGCGCCGGCAAGGACAACTACCTGGGCGACCTCACCAACGGCACCATCCTCGCGGCGAACACGCTGCAGAAGGGGAACTACAACTACTACGTCACCTCGACCAACGCGACGTCGTTCCTGGTGCAGTTCACGTACGTGATCTAGGGCGGCGCCGCGCCCCACGCGGGGGCGACTACCTTGGTAGAACGCCAGGAAACGAACATGTGGCAGAACCGGGAAGCGGCGGGACGCGCGCTCGCGGACGCGTTGCGGGCCTGGAGGGGCACGCAGCCGGTGGTGCTCGCGATCCCCCGCGGCGCGGTGCCGATGGGCGCCGTCGTCGCGGACGCGCTGGGCGGCGAGCTCGACGTGCTGCTCGTGCACAAGATCGGGCACCCGATGCAGCCCGAGCTCGCCATCGGCGCGGTGGACGAGCGCGGGCACGTCCTCGGGTCCGAGACGGCGGCCGCGCTCGGCGTTTCGCGCGCCGCGCTCGAGGCGCTCGGCCGGGGCGAGATCGCGCGGCTCGTCCAGCGCCGGCGCCTCTACGGCGGTGCGCCCGCCGATGTCCGCGATCGGGTCGTCATCCTCGTGGACGACGGGATCGCCACGGGAGCCACCATGCTCGCCGCGGTGCACGCGGTCCGCGCGGGCGGTGCCAAGGAGGTGGTCGTCGCCGCGCCCGTCGCCGCACAGGACGCGTCTACGAAGCTGCGGCACGTCGCGGACGCGGTGGTGATCCTCGAGGCGCCCCGCGAGTTCATGGCCGTCGGGCAGTTCTATCGCGACTTCCGCCAGGTCGAGGACCAGGAGGTGCGCGCGCTGCTCACGGCGCGGCGGACGGTGCCGGTGGCGTAGGGAGAACGGCCTATGCCGAATTTACGGATCTCTGAAGGGACGAGCTGGCGTGCCGCGCACATGGCGCGGTGGAGCCGTCAGCCGGTCGGCGCTCGTGCCAGCTGCCCCGACGCGGCCAGCTGCCCCGACGCGGCCAGCTGACCCAACGCGTGGGCCACGGCATCCCCGCCGGCCCCGTCCATCCGGGCCAATGCGAGGCTGTGGATGGTGAACGAGTACAGATCGGCGCGCGCCGCGTCCCCCCCGGGGAGGCCCAGGCGGCGTGTGCGACGCGCGAACGCGGTCTGGAGGACCCGGCGGGGAGAGGGCACCTTCAGCGGCCCCGCGTCGACTCCGGTAGGCACCCGGGGCTGGTCACGCCACCCTTCTCCGGACGCGAGCCGGTAGAGGAACGGGTTGTTCTCGGCGTAGGCGACCCAGGCCGTGCCGACCACCTCCGGAGACGTACGCGCCGCCCCGATGGCCTCTGCGAACGCGGCCTTCTCCAGGTCCGCGAGCACCGACGCCGCGACCGCGGAGCGAAGCCCCGCCCGGGAACCGAAGTAGTAGACCAACGCGGTCGCGGTCACGCCGAGCTCGCGGGCGAGGCCACGGAGGGTGAGGGCGTCGGGCCCGAACAGCGCGACGATCTCCCGGCCACGTCGCAGCGCAGCCTGGTGGAGATTGCCGTGGTGGTAACCGGGCTTGAGGCGGCGAGCCGAGGTCAGGGGGTCCTTCATACCACCATCTTAGCATCGCTAAGATGGTGCGACAAGAACGCGGTGTACCTCCGCGCCGTGCCCTTGGGTGCCGCGTCCCTCCGTGCGCGCCTTCTGCACGGTGCCGTCCACCCAGCACCCCTCCGCGTGGCGCCTGCCGCGCGCGCGGCGCCCACGGCCCCCGACGGCTACGAGGCCGTGCCGCCGATCCCGACCCCGATCCCACGCCGCGCGAACCTCGGGGCGACATCCTCGGCCCACGTGCGTGCGAAGAGCGCGCCGTACGCGGCGTTGTCGAGCAGGCCGCAGGCGCGCTCCGCGTCGGTGAGCGGGGGCGCGTCGGGGGGCGCGCGGTAGCCGTCGAAGCTCGCGACGAGGGCAGGCAGCCGCGCCTCGGCCCAGCCGCGCACGCCGGGGTCGAGCGCGAGGAGCGCGTCGAGGGCATCCCACCCGAAGGCGCGGTGGACGGCCTCGTCGGAGAGCACGCGGTCGAGGACAGGGCTCACGGCGGGGTGCGTCGCGCCGCGCCGCATCTCGGCGAAGTAGGGCACGGCGAGCGTCTCGCCGAGGCAGAAGTCGCGGAGGACGACGCGCGCGAGGTCGGCGAGCAGGCCCTCGCCGGCAGGCACGGCGAGGCGCTCGGCGGCGAGGTCGATGGGCGCGTCGGCGCCCCCGAGCGCGACGAGGCAGGTGTGGGCGAGCGCCGCGTGATCGAGCTCGTCCCGCACGATGCGCGTGGCGGTGTGCAGCAAAGGCACCGGCAGCCCTGCCGTGATTCCCCAGGCGAGCACCTGCGCGGCGACGCCGGCGCTACCGTACTCGGCGGCAACCCGACGCGCCCACTCGGCGTGGACGCGGGGGGTCAGAGCGCGCCGTCCTTCGGGGCTCCGCCCTGGGCGCCGTCCTTCGGGGCGCCGTCGGCGGGGGCCGGGCCGCCACCCTTCTGACCGGGCCGAGGCCCGGAGTTGGCTCCGCCCGGGAGGATGTCGGCGGGGAGCGCCGCGTAGGCGGCGAGTAGGGTCTCCGGCTGGCCGGCCGGGCACTGCACCTCCGTGCCACGCTCGACGTCCGCGGGGGTCTCCACCACGCGGCCTTGGGCCTGGCTGATGTCCGGCGGGAACGGGATCATGCCGCCCATCCACACCTTGAAGCAGGCCTGCGGCGCCTTCGAGACGAAGAGCACCGGCGAAGGCGGGTTGGTGGCGCCGTCGGGGTGCCCGGAGATCACGCTCTCCCAGGTGGGGAGCGCTGCGGGCGGGTTGTTGGTGGGAACGGGCCCACCCGGCGGCCCTGGCGGCACCTCGGTGGGCTCCACGGGGATCTCCGCGGGCGGAGTGGTCTTCTCGCAGGCGCTCATCACGAGGGCGACGCCGAGGACTCGAACGAAGGGGCTGGACATTCCGGCGACGTACCACGACGGGAGCGACGGGGTGTAGAGTTCACGTCCCCAGGGCACGCCGTGACCGGACAGGATTCCACCCCGCTCGCTGGGCTCCTCGCCCGCGTCTTCGAAACGCCGCGGCTCGAGCTCCTCGGGCAGGAGCCGCTTCAAGAGTCCCTGTTCGCCGCCCTCCTCCAGGAGAGCCCCGGGCACGCGGACCTCGTCGCCGAGCTCTACGAAGCCCGGACCGGACGGCGCCTTGCGCTCGGACCCGTCGGCGCGCCCCTCGACACGCGCCACCCGGCGATGTCCGCGGAGTTGATGGCCGGGCTGGACCACTGTGCCGGACACTGCTTCGCGACCGGCTGGGGCGACCTGTGCACCACGACGGTGTTCCAGGTGTACCGATCGGAGCATCCGTGGATCGTGGCGGCCCTGCCCGCGGGGGCGCTCAGGGAGGTCGAGCCGGACTACACCGGCCAGAGCCTCCCGCTGGGGCAGGCCGGTCTCCTCCCGTCGGCGTGCGTCGGGAGCAGCCTCGCGGGCCTGTGCGCCCACGCGCCACCCGGCACGCGCGTCACGTTCCACGACCTCTTCTTCGACCTCGCCCGCTTCGGCACGGGCCGCTCGGTGCAGCGCCTGCGGGACCACGGTGTCGGCCAATCCGAGCTACGTCGCCTCACGACGAACCTCGGCTTCGGCCGCCTCACCCGCCACGGGCCGCTCGCGACGGAGTGAAGGCCGCCAGCGCGCCCACCCCTCGGGCACGCGCACCTCGGGCGCCTCCAGGAACCAGGCCCCCCGCTGCGCCGCCACCCCGCCCACCACGAGCGCGGCGAACCACACCGCGATGGAGTCCTCCAACAGCTCGAGGAGGCGGTAACGAGGCGGGTCGGCGGTGTGGAGGAGGAAGCCCGCGAGGAAGGCGGCACTGCCGGCCAAACGCGCCAGCAACGCGACCGAACTCGCGCGGGTCAGCGGCGGATCCCCTCCGAAGCGGCGCACCGCCTGCGCCACGAGTACGGCTGGCAGCGCGATCTTCACGAGCATGGCGGCGGCGATGACGGGCCAGTAGCGGAGGTGCTGGTCCTCGGGGAGCCACGCGATCGCGAAGTTGAAGTCCATGCCGTTCGCGCGGAGCCCGGTGGACAACGCGAAGCCGAGGTAGGCGAGCGTGATCGCCGCGAGCCCGGGCAGCCAGGACCGCGCCGCGGGCACGCCGTCCGCGAGCCTCGCGCAGGCGATGGCGAACAGCACGCACGAGGCGACGCCGATGGCGTTCGAGTAGCCGTACCAGGGCACGACCACCCACCCGGCGACCACCGGGAGCACCCACGGCGCCCGCACCGCGGCGACGACCACGGCGATCGTGAGCGCGGCGAGCGGGAGGCCGCCGTCCACGAGATCGGCCCCCGCGCCGATCCCGGCGATGACCCCGCTCACGACGCGGGTGCGCCAGCCCCCCCGCGCGAAGGCGCCCGCGAGCACCGCCCAGACGACCGGGTTCGTGCCGTTGTGGAGCCACTCGAGGTGCGGGAACTGGCGGATGCGGAAGGTGCCGACGTCCACGTCGGCGATGGGGAGCCACCCTATGATCAGCAGCCCTACGAGCGGCGCGAGGTCGCGCCAGCCGCCGCCCCGCAGGCGCGGCACCACGGTGACCGCGAGCACCACGAGGAGCAGGAAGTGTGGCAGGTTCTCGAAGAGCCCGTAGTCGTACACGGTCCCCGGCACGACGATCGCGGCCATCCCCACCGCCGCGACGAGGCCGCCCGCCGGCCGCCGGAACAGCAGCCCCAGGGCCCCCAACGCGAGCACGGCGCCCGCGATGCGCCACTTCACGTACCGGAAGTCGGGGTTGTAGTGGATGCGCGGGATGGCCTCGAGGTAGGCGACACCGGCCACCGCGGCGGCCACGAGCCCGACGGCGAGCCACGGCCGGACGCTCCGCGGAGCGAAGACGAGCGCCACGATCCCCGCGAGGACCGCGACGACGATGACCTCGACGGGCAGCACACCCTCGGGCCGCACGCCGGTGTACGCGCGCCCCTCCGCGGCCGTGCGCAAGGCGGTCCCCGCGGGGAGCCGCGCGAACAGATCCGCGCCTTCGTACTGAAGGGGCGGCAGGATGCCGAGCTCCGCGCCGAGCAGGTAGCGGTAGGTGGTGATGGGGATCCGCCCCTCCACCGCGCCCGGCCCGAAGGTGCGGCCCGAGGCGTAGTAGCGCGTCGGGATGTCGAGCCCATAGATGTGCCGGCCGTTGTTGGTGTGGCCGTGGTCCCCGAGCACGACCACCTCGTACTCGGGCGGCAGCGCCGCGATCATGCGCGTGGCGTCCGTGTCGAGCAGCTCCAGCGCCTCCTGGTAGCCCTTCGATCCGACCCGGTGATGGTGCGCCGCCTCGTCGAGGTGTGGGTAATGGAACACGATGAGGTCGTGCCCCGCGGCCACGAAGCGGTCGAAGGCCTCCTGCTCCTCCTTGGGCTCGGAGGTGCGGCCCCAGCTCTTCTGGTCGCTGAACCAGCGGGCGAACGCCTTGTACTGACCGCCGTGGTACACGGCCACCGTCCGGCCGCTCTGCGCCACATCCGAGAACAGGCTCGTGGACGCGACCTCGCCCGCATCGACGAGGTTCTGGTAGGCGCCGAGCAGCCCGGCGGTCGCGGTGCCGGTGAACGCCTCGTTCACGCACGGGACGGTGAGGGCCTCCATGCAGGGCTGCACGTCCGCGGAGAACCCGCCCGCGCGCATCGGCTCGAGGAAGGCCAGCCGCGGGTCCTCGGCGTCCTCGGGGCGCATCCCGTCGACGAGGAGGACGAACAACTTCCCGTCGTGAAGCGGAGCCACGACGAGGCCGGGCTCGCCGCGGTCGTCGCTCAATGCGAGGAAGCGGTGGACCGACGCGAGCAGGAGCACCAGCAACACGCCGCCGAGGGCCAGCAGCCAGGCGGCGCGCCAGCGGGGCGGTTCTGGAGGAGGGTTCGTCAGCACGCGGACGCTCATAGACCCGTAGGTGCCGAAGCCGCTACCTTCTGGTGACGGTCGGCCCCCGTGGGTGCGCGAGCCGCGTGCGCGAGCCGCGCGCGCGCACCCCGGAGATGAGCGCGCAATCGGACAACGCCGCTTGCCCCGTCCCCAGTCGCCCTACGCGCACCCCAAACCATTGGCACGCTTCCTGCACTGCCCCGGTACGTACCCAGGATGTACCGTGAAGCGTCTCTTCCTCTCGTTCGTCGCCCTCCTCGTCTCCTCTCCCGCTTGGGCCCAACTCGACCCCGGTGAGTTCGTCGCCTGGCAGGGCGGGCACGAGGTCGGCCACGTGTTCGTCCCCGCGGGCGACACATGCCGCTACACCGAGATCTGGTTCTTCACCGCGGGGTACAGCTACCCCACGGTCGCCAACCGCCTCACGCTGACGATCACGCCCTCGCGGGAGCTCGGCTTCGACTCCTCCGAGCGCTTCGTGGCCGCCATGCTCGATGCCCATCCCGACGGCACCTGGATCCAAGCCGACTCCGTCGAGACGCGCCGCGGCTGCCCCTGATCGATTGGCTGTCGACGCACCCACCCCGATTTTTCCTGTCTATTGGAGATTCCATGCTCGCCTTGTCCCTGCTCTTCGCCCCCCACGCCGCCGCCCAATTTCCCGTCGACACCCACTACGGGCTCTACACCACCGTCGACCGCGCCATCTTCGAGACCGGCGCGATCTTCGTCCCGCCCGGCCAGGGCACGTGCACCTACACCGAGACCTGGTACCTGTACGAGGGCTACGTGTACCCGAGCCGCGAGAGCGGCGTGGCGCTCACCGTGGCGCCGGTCACCGCGCGCTTCGAGACCGTCGACCAATTCGTCCGGGAGATGCGCGCGGCGCATCCGGGCGGAACCATCGTGACGGTCGAGAACGCGGAGCATCGGGCGGGCTGCCGGTGACCTCGGGCGCGGAGACGGACGCCGACGGCTTCCGCGCGTGTTTCGCACGGGTATGCAGGGGCGGGTCCGCGGTGCCTACGTTCCGAGCGGGGGCGATGTGTCTGCGAGAGCCGTGGGTCGACCGAATCGCTGGGCCCCCACGGCCCGCGTGGTCGCGGTCGGCCTCGCTTACTGGTGTGCGGGGGAGCTCGCCGGGCTCCTCGCGGTCCCCCCGGGGTACGCCGCGCCGATCTGGCCCGCCGCCGGCATCGCGGTCGTAGGCGTCATCCTGTTCGGCGCGCGGGCGGCGGCGGGGGTTTTTCTCGCCTCGCTCGCCATCAACCTGCACATCGCGCTCCGTGCCGGGGATCGCACCTTCGCGGACGGCCTCCTCGTGGCAACCGCGCTGGCCGCGGGCGCGGCCGCCCAGGGGCTCGTGGCGGCGTGGCCCACCCGGCGGGTCCTGGGCCCCGGCAACCCTGTCGAACAGGGCGCGAGCGTGCCGTTGTTCCTCCTGGTCGCCGGCCCTGTCGCGTGCCTCGTGAGCGCGTCGTGGGCGCTCCCATGGCAAGCTCGTGTGCGGCCACGTCCGCCCACGCGACGCGTTCCCGAACGTGTTCACGTGGTGGGTCGGCGACAGCATCGGGGTCATGCTCGTCGCCCCTCTCGCCCTGGCCTGGATCGCGCGGTCCCCCCGGCCCCGTCCGCGCGAGTGGGCGGCCCTGCTGGCGCCCATCTGTATCTGCCTCGCGACGGTAGCCACGCTGTTCTTCGAGGCCCCCAGGCGCTCCGACCTGGAGCTGGCGGCCCGCTTCCAGGAAGAGGCGATCGTGGTCGCGAGCAACCTGGGCCGTGAGTTGGACCACGCCGCCGCCCATGTGGAGTCCGCCGCCCGGGTGTTCGGCGCGCTGCCCGCGATCGACCGGCGCGCCTACGGCCTGATGGCGCGCCCGTGGGTCCTCGGGCACCGCGGCGTGACCGCCGTGGAGTGGGCCCCTTTCGTGCCGCTGGATCGGCGGGCGGCGTTCGAGGCCGCGTCACGCGACGCCACGTTTCCCGATTACCGCATCCTTCCCCTCGGGCCGGACACCCCCGTCCCCATCTCCCAACCGCCGTTCCACGCGCCCATCCTCTTCGTCGAGCCGCTCGAACAGGAGCGGCTGGTGGTCGGCTACGACCTCGCGTCGAGTCCCGAGCGGCTCCGAGCGCTCGAGGCCGCCCGCGACACCGGCGCCGTCGTCTCCACGGGCGGCATCCGGCTCGTCCTCTTCCCGGACGAGTGGGGGCTGCTGTTGACGGCCGCGGCCTACGGCGGGGTCGAGCCGCCGGACACGCTCGCGGAGCGCCGGGCGACGCTGCGCGGGTTCTCCGCGGCGGTGGTCCGCGTCGACAAGCTCGTGGCCGAGGCGCTCGAGCGATCGGGGCGCAACGATCTCGTCATCCGGGTGAGCGAGAGCGCCGATGCGGGTACGCGGCTCCTCTCGGGGCCGCCGCCGGGCACGGAGCCGCCTGAGGCGCCCACGCGGACCTCGGTCCACACGGTCGGGGGGCATCGGTTGCGTGTCGACGTCCTGAATGTCGGGGGCGCGCCGCATCCATGGGTCGGGTGGAGCGTGCTCGCCGCGGGTCTGGCGGGCACCGGGCTGTTCATGTCGTTCGTCCTCGACAGCCGGGGGCGCTCCTTGCGCGTCGAGCGCCAGGTCGAGGCCCGCACCGCCGAGCTCGCCCGGTCCAACGAGGCGCTCACCCGGTCGAGCCTCGAGCTCCAACGCTTCGCATACGTGGCATCGCACGATCTGCGCGAGCCGCTCCGCACCATCACCGCCTTCGGCGAGCTGCTCGAACGTGACACGGAGCGCCTCGATCCGGACGTGCGCGCCCACCTCTGCCGCATCACCCGCGCCACCCGCCGCATGCAGGCGCTCGTGAGCGAGCTGCTCGCCTTCACGCGCGCCGACCGCGGCGTGGAGGCCTTCACGCCGGTGCCCCTCGACGAGCCGGTACACGCCGCGCTCGACGACCTCACCGTCGTCATCGAGCAGTGCGCGGCGCGGGTGCGGATCGGGCCGCTCCCCACCGTGCTCGGCGACCGCGTGCAGTTGGTGCAGCTCTTCGCCAACCTGCTCTCCAACGCGCTGAAGTTCCGGAGCCCCGGCGTTCCCGTGGAGATCGTCGTCGAAGGGCGCGCCGTCGGCGAGCGGTGCGAGATCGAAGTCCGTGACAACGGCATCGGCATCGACGCGCGGGACCACGAGCGCGTCTTCGAGCTCTTCCAGCGGCTCCATCCGGAGGGGCGCTACCCCGGTCCGGGCGTGGGCCTCGCGATGTGCCGTCGCATCGTCGAGCGGCACGGGGGGCGCATCTGGGTCGACTCTGCCCTCGGGCGGGGCAGCGTGTTCCATGTCTGCCTTCCCCACGCGGTCAGCGCGTGAAGGGGCCGCGCGGCGCCCGCGTCCTGGTCGTGGACGACAACGTCGACGACATCGAGCTGCTCCGCCTCTCGTTCGCACGCGTGGGCCCCTCCTGCAGCGTGGTCGGCACCACCTCCACGAAGGAGGCGCTCGGCCTCCTGGCCACGCGGGACGGCCGCCCCGACGTGGTCCTGCTCGATTGGAAGATGCCGTCGATGGACTCCCCCGAGTTCATCCGCGCCCTCCGCGCCGATCCGCGCACGATCGGCCTCGCCGTGCTCGTCTTCTCCTCCTCCGACGACCCCGGCGACATCCGCGCCGCCTACGCCGCCGGCGCCACCGCGTACCTGCTCAAGCCGCCCGGCCTCGTGGAGTACGAGTCCCTCGCGCGCGACATCTCCACGTTCTGGTGCCGGCCGGTGCGGTATCTGGGGTGATGGGCGCGTCCCGGCGCGGACGCCGGGCCGGGCGCCTGCGGGCTCGCGGCGAGGCCGCTCGGTCGTCGGCGGGCGGACCCGCCGCCGGACCGCGCCGCGGCGGCGCGCCCTCCGGTGCCCTCGCGCGGGCCCCCGTGGGACCGTGAACCGCTTGTGCTCTGGGCGGCACGGCTGTAGAGCGTCGGCGCGGCGGGCCCGCGGAGTACGACATGGCGAACAAGATCGCGATCGGTGCGCTGGGTGTGGTCGGTGTGCTCGTGGTCGGGCTCGGAGGAGCCTTCCTCTGGGGCAAGTCGACCGTCGGCGCGAAGCTCGGCACCGTCTACGAGACCCACCGCGCCGACTTCCCGATGCCCTGGCCGCTCACCGACGCCGAGCTGGACACGCTGCGCCAGGAACACGCCGCCGCAGTGCCTGCCGACGCCGCCGCGCCGTCCGACCCCGCCGTGCCGTCCGATCCCGCCGCGCCACCGGCCGCGGATCCGCTCGCCGGGCTCGACCTGGACGCCATCGCGACCGAGCGCGCCGTCGCGCGGGGCAAGCACCTCATGGAGGCGCGGTACGGGTGCACCGACTGCCACGGCGCCGACCTCGGCGGCGGGACGATGGTCGACGCGCCCGCCCTCGGCACCCTGCTCGGGTCGAATCTCACGTCGGGGAAGGGCAGCCGCACGCTGACCTACACCGCCGCCGACTGGGATCGGGCGGTCCGGCACGGCGTGAAGCCCGACGGCACGCCGACGATCATGCCGTCCGAAGCGTTCGGCGGGATGTCCGACCAGGAGCTCTCCGACCTCGTCATGTACATCCGCGCGCAGCCCCCGGTGGAGGCCGCGATCGCCCTCCCCACGTGGGGCCCCGTCGGCACCATGCTCGTCGCGACCGGCAAGATGGTGCCCTGGGCGGCGCAGTACCCCGACCACATGGGCGCACACGCCACCCACCCCCCTGCGACCGCGGACACCGCGACGTTCGGTGCCCACCTCGCGCAGACGTGCACGGGCTGCCATCGCGCCGACCTCTCGGGCGGCCCCATGGCTGCGGGCGATCCGAGCTGGCCGCCCGCCTCCAACCTCACCACGCACGAACAGGGCTTGAAGGGGTGGACCCTGGAGCAGTTCACCGTCACCCTCCGCGAGGCCCGGCGCCCCGACGGCACTCCGCTGAAGCCGCCGATGAGCGACATCGCGCCCTACGCCGCGAAGATGACGGACGCCGAGCTGCAGGCGTTGTTCGCCTACCTCCAGGCGTTGCCGCCGATGCCGACGGGCAGCTGATCCAGGAGACCGAGGTGCCGGCGATCGACGAAACGTCCGTCGGCTTCTGAAAACCGTACTGGCCCGAGGCGGCCATCACCTCGCTCAACGAGGCGGGCCTCGCGGTGGTCGCAATCGATCGGCGGGGCGCGGGCGACAGCGAAGGCGAAGCGCGGGACGCCGTGGTGGGCGAGGGCGGGCGCTACGACGTGGAGGCCGCCGTGTTGCGGCTCGTCGCCGACGGATACACGCGGGTGTCCCTGCTCGGCGCGTCCAACGGCACCACGAGCTTGATCGACTACGCCGCGTTCGCCCAGGGCGAGGGCCTCCCGGAGCCGGTGTCCCTCGGGTACCTCTCGGGGGGCAGCTACACCACGACCAACACCCGCATGGACGAGGTGCCGGTCCTCCCCTCGCTGTTCGTCTACGGCGACGGCGACGCGGACTGGGCCGAGTCCCTCGAAGCCGACAATCCTCCCTCTGCCTGGCAGTTCAAACACGTCGTCGGTGGCGGGCACGGCACGGACCTGCTCGCGCGCGTCGACCGGGCGGAGACGGTCGATGCGCTCGTCGCGTTCTTCGGCGTGGCGCGGTAGCCGCGTCGACCCCGTGGGTCAGGGAGTGCCGCCTGGGATCGAGTAGTAGGCACGTCCTGCTACGACCCTGGTCAACAAACCGCTCTGCACGGCCCTGTCCAGAGCCAGGTGCACGGACGCCTCGTCGACGTCAAATCCGCGAGAACGGGCGTACCGCACGATCCCGAACGCTCCGATCAGGATGGGTGACGCCGCGCCGTGGTTGAAGTGCCAGCCGAAGTCCACCTCGGCGCCGTCCAATCGTACCTCGCAGCCTGATCCGTGGAAACGATAGCGGAGTTGGCCCGCCTCATCCTGCACGACTCCGACCCGTGCCTTCCGGGCGGCGGTGAAGACATCGCCGTAGCGACCCTCCGAGCACGTCACCCCGAGGCTCTCGGCGATTCGGGCCAGGGAGGCCTGCGCAGTGAGCCGGAAGTCCCGGAGGAGAGTTGGCAGCTCCCGTTCGAACAGTCCCGCGTGCACGTCGGCAGCTTCACCCACGAGCCCAGCCTATCGTACGGCACCCGCATCGTAGGGTCCTTGGACGCTGGGATCGGCCGCCGCTCGCCTCTCCACCCCCGCCGCCGCACCGGCGCGCCCGGCGCGTCCGGGTGCCCAGTCGCTTACGTTGGGAAACATGCACCCGCGCTGGACCCCGGCCTTCTCCCTCGATCGTGTGCCCGTCGGCGGCGCGCGCCTCTACAAGTCGGACGCCACGCAGGTGGCCGTGTTCCACCGGGCGGAGGGCGTGTACGCGATCGACAACCGGTGCCCGCACCAGGGGTACCCCCTGCTGCAAGGGACGGTGAGCGGGTGCATCGTCACGTGCCAATGGCACAACTTCAAGTTCGACCTGCGCGACGGCGCCTGTGTCCTCGGGGAAGAGGCCGTCCGGAGCTACCCGGTGCGCGTGGTGGACGGGCAGGTGGAGATCGATCTGTCGCCGTCGCCGTCGCTGCTCGCGGGGCTCTGGGCCGATCTGGCGACCGCGATGGAACGGCACGAGGCCGGCCGGATCGCGCGAAACGTCGTGCGGCTGCTGGATCTCGGGGTGACCGCCGCGGAGCTGGCCCGCGTGGGTGCCACGTTCGACGCCGCCCACGGCGACTACGGGCCCTCCCACGCGCTCCCGTTAGCTGCCGAGGTCGCGGCCGGCACTCCGACGGGCTCGGGCGAGCAGTGGCCGGCGCTGCCCATCGTGCAGACGCTCGACCTCGCCGCGCGGAGCACCGTCCGGATGCCGGTGCGCGCGGTGCCCGATCCGGTCGATCCCGGCGACGATCCGGTCGAGGCGGGCGCCCGGGTCCGCGCCCTCGTCGAGGGCGAGCGGGGCGCCGAGGCCGAGGCGCTCGTACGGGGGGCGGTCGCGCGGGGGTGGGGGCGGGCCGAGCTGCAGCCCTGGTTCTTCCAGCTGTGCGCGGACCACTTCCTCGACTTCGGGCACGCGCTCATCTACAGCGTGAAGGTGTTCGATCTGCTCGACGCCGCCCCCTCGCGTCAGGACGCCGGGACGCTGCTCGGGGCCCTCGTGTGGGGCCTCACCAACGGCACCCGCGAAGATCTGCTGCCCCCCTGGTCCGGCTGGCGGCGTCGCATCGCGGGGCTGCTCCCGCCCACCGCCGGCCCACTCCCGCTCGACGCCCTCGTGGACGCCGAGCCCCCGGCCGCCTTTGCGCTCGTGGCCGCCTCCGCCGATCCCCTCGACGCCATCGCCATCGCCGCCGCCGAGCGCCTCCTCCGCTTCGACCCCGCCATCGACGCCGACGCCACCGTGTCCGAGGGCTGGCTCGACGTGACGCACACGCTCACCTTCGTCAACGCGGTGCGACATGCGCGCCGCCACGGGACGCCGGACCTTGCCCGGTTGTGCCTCCAGGCCGCCCACTTCGTCGCGATCACGCGCGCGCTCGACGGGCCCCGGTGTGCCGTCGCGCCAGTCGCCCCCACGATCGAGCCCGCCTCGATCGAGCCCGCCTCGATCGAAGACGTGGTCGACGCCGTGGGCACCCGCCGCCCCGACGCCGTCGCGCGCGCGGCCGGCTGCCTCCAGGATCACGGCCTGGGCGTCCTCGCCGCGGCGCTCGAAGCCCGGGTGTGGCGCGACCACGCGACGCGCGCGGTCATCCTCGCCCACCAGGTGAAGACGCTTCGGGCCGGCACCGAGGAGGCCATGGCCACCGGCGACACGCGGCCCTTCCTCGCCGCGGTGCGCTTCCTCGCGGCCCCGGTGCGCGAGCGGAACGTCGAGCGGGTGGTGGAGGAGGCCATCGCCCTGGTCCGCCACGGGCGCCCGCCGCGGTCGCGGGTGTCGTGATGCGCGCACGGTAGCTGGGAGCTCCCCCGCCCGCCTACACGGCCGCCGCCGCCTCCGGAGCGACCTCCGCCGCTCGCGCCCGATCGAAGAACGCCCCCACACACAACACCACCCCGCCCACGAGCGTCACGGCACCGGCCGCCGCCGCGAACGTGCCGACCAGCGCGTCGTTCTGCATGAGCTTGTCCAGCAGGGTCGCGAAGAGGCCGCACGCGGGCAACACCGCCGCGCCGATCGCCGCCACGCGCCAGTGCACGCCCGCCACGATGCGCGCCTGGATCCCGGCGAACAGCAGGGGCTCTCCGATGCCGGACAGGAGCTGCGTCAGGTACATGGGCGCCGCCCCGGCGAACACCCCGCCGAACACGGATGGCAGCAGCCCCGCCCCGACGATGAGCGCGCCCACCCCCGCCACGGCGAGCGCCGGCACCCGGAAACCGGCCAGCCCCAGGCCGCCGATGATCGCGGCGCACACCGAGCCGGTCACGATGACGGTCAGCGGGTTGATCCACGTGAACAGGAACGAGCTGAAGACGTAGGAGTCGCTGGATAGGCGCCACTGCAGCTCGATGCCGCAGTTCCACGCCGTGTAGGCGAGCAACGCGATGCCCGCGGTGATCCCGGCGCCGATCAGCGCGCGCGGCACAAGGCCCTCGGCGAGCTGCGCCGGGGACTCGGGCGGGCGCAGGAGGTGCAGGATCAGCAGGGCGACGGCGGGCACGAGGGCGACGACCGCGATCAACGTGGCGATGACGACGGTGGCCGACGGGCCGAACGCGTTGCCGATCCAACTGAAGGGGCGTGTCGCCATCGCGCCCAGGTTGACCGCCACGTACATCAGCATGAACATCGCCACGCGGGTGGACTCGCGGCGCGGCCCGCGCGCGAGGGCGGCGGCGGCGCCCACGTTGAACATGTACCGCCCGATGGCGACGACCACCACGCCCGCCTCGAACCCCCCGAAGGTTTGGAGCGCCAAGCCCAGGATGAAGGCCACCACCCCGGCGGTCATCGCGCTCGCGCCTCCCGCCGCGGCGGCGAGCGCCGCTCCCGCCACGATCCCGCCGAACCCGGCGAACGTCCCCAGGCTGGACAGGGTGGCCGTGTCGATGCCGCGGTCCATGGCGAACAGGTAGTAGTTCGAACGCGACAGGTACCAGGCGAGGCCGAAGATCAGCGACACGATCGGCACGGTGACGATGGTGACCCATCGGGTGAGCGCCGCGTTGGGCGGGGTGCCGTCAGGAGCGGTGGGCGCCCCGGGGGCGGAGTCGGAAAATCCGTAGGGGTCGACGCTCACGGGGCTCCCGGCCCGGGGAGCTCGGGCGGTGCGGCCACCGATAACGCCGAGAGACGGCGGCGTCTGTCGGCACGGTCCACGGCCGGACCTCGTGATCCGCGCGATCGATGCGGCCCCGCGCTATCGTGCGCCCCTGACCGGAGCTCCCGATGTTCGTCCGCCTGCTTCCCCTGCTCGCCCTCGTCGCGTGCGGCGGGACGCTCTCCACCTCCTCCAGCACCTGCAGCTACGACGACATCGACGGGATCTGCACCTTCACCAACGTCACCCCCGACGCGCAGGTGACCTTCGACTTCTGGTCGAACGACCTGTCGGTGAACGACACGGGCAGCGTGCTCATCGGTGACGAAGGCACGGCCCCCGACCAGGCGTGCATCGACGAGCTCGGGATCGAGCTCGACGACACGGTCTACTGCTCACGGAGCGTGCTCACGGAGAGCGGCGGGGACGGCGACTGCGCGCCCGTCGAGTGGGAGTTCGACGACTTCGAGACGCGGGACTGCGAGCACTGATCGGCCGCGGTGAGCGTACTGATGCGCGGTGGTCGCCTGAGCCTGGAATCGAGCTTGCGTTTGCACCCCCGTCCTAGCAGGATGCCGCGATGCGACTGCTCCTCCTTCCGGTCTCCGTTCTGTTGATCCTCGCCTGCGCCGGTGGCGGCAAGGGCGACGATGACGGCGGGGGCGACGACCCTCCCGGGATCTTCGAGGACCAGGACGTCGACGACGACGGCTACGACTACGACGACGACTGCAACGACGACGTTGCGAGCGTGAACCCCGGCGCCCAGGAGGTGTGTGGCCCCGGCGATGTCGACGAGAACTGCAATGGCCTCGCCGACAACGAGGATCCGGACCTCGTGGGCGGGATCACCGGGTACCCCGACCGCGACGGGTATGGCTACGGGGACGCGAGCACCCCCACCACGCTCTGCGAGGGGATCGCCGGGTACACGACCGACGCCAGCGATTGTGACGACGCCGACCCCGCCGTGCACCCCGGGGCTACCGAGCGCTGTGACGACGCAAACGTAGACGAGGACTGCGACGGCGGCGCCGACAACGCCGACCCGGAGGGGGGCGAAGGAGAGTTCGTCGCCTATGAGGACGCGGACGGGGACGGCTTCGGCACGGTCTCCGGGTCCGTGTGCGACCTGGTGGACGGTTGGGCGGACGCGGACGGTGACTGTGACGACGGCGACGGGACGATCAACCCGGACGCCGACGAGACCTGCGACGGCGACGACGACAACTGCGATGGCGCGATCGACGAGAACGCGGTCGACGCCGATACCTGGTACCAGGATCGGGACCGGGACGACTACGGCAGCGACACGTCGCAACGCGCCTGCGCGGAGCCCACCGGGTACACCGCCACCGACGGGGACTGCGACGACGACGACGCGACCAGCCACCCCGGCGGCAGCGAGGTGTGCGACGACGCCGACAACGACTGCGACGGCACGGCCGACGACTCGGCCTCCGACGCGCCCACCTGGTACGTCGACAGCGACGGGGACACCTACGGCACGACCTCCGGCACCCGCGTCGAGTGCGACCGGCCCGCCGGCTACGCCGCCAACGACGACGACTGCAACGATGCGTCGAGCGCGATCTCGCCCGCGGACACCGAGATCTGCGACGCCGGCTCCGTCGACGAGGACTGTGACGGCGTCGCGGACGACGCCGACACCAGCGTGAGCGGGCGCACCACCTGGTACGTCGACGCCGACGGGGACACCTACGGCAACACGTCCTCCACGCGCACCGCCTGCGACCGGCCTGTCGGCTACATCACCACCGGCGGCGACTGCAACGACGCCTCGGCCACCATCAGCCCCGCGGCCACCGAGGTCTGCGACACTGCGAACACCGACGAGGACTGCGACAGCCGCGCGGACGACAGCGACACCTCGACCTCCGCGGCCAGCAAATTCTCCTGGTACTACGACTACGACTCCGACGGGTACGGGTACAGCCTCTACTACACCCAGTGCGACTCGCCGGGCTCCACCTACGTCTCCAGCGGCGGGGACTGCTCCCAGTTCGACGGCGCCGTGAGCCCCGGCGGTACCGAGGCGTGCAACGGCCGGGACGACGACTGCGACAGCCTCGTCGACGAGGCCGATCCCTCGCTGGTGGCCGACACCTGGTACGCGGATCTCGACGGGGACGGCCACGGGGACCCCGCCGGCGCCACGGCCGTCGATTGCACCGTGCCGGTCGGGTACGGCGAGCCCGACGACTGCGATGACGCGGACGCGAACATGCACCCGGACGCCGAGGAGGGCTGCTTCGACGGGATCGACAGCGACTGCGACGGCATCGATCGGTGCACGGGAACGACCACGGCGGACGCCACGGCGCACTTCACCGACAGCTTCACCTTCGCGTCGTCCGTGGCCTTCGTGGGCGACGTGGACGGCGACGGGGTGAAGGACCTCGCCGTCGCCGACATGGCCGAGGGCAGCTTCCTGGGCGGCATCTACCTGTACTCCGGGGCGGACACCGGCACCTTCACCCAGTCGGACGCGATGGTGAGCAACACCAGCGTCGGCACCGACGTGTACGGGTACGGCGCTTCCTGGCTCCTCGTGGTGGACGACGTGAACGGGGATGGCATCGAGGACCTCTGGACCGGCGCCCCGCGCGAGAGTTGGGTCAGCTCCAGCTCTGATGGCGCGGCCTACCTGCTCGACGGCGCCGACCTCTCCCAGATCGCGGTGATCTCGGCCGCCGAAACGGGAAGCTCCTTCGGCATCTCCGCCGCGAGCCTCGGCGACTGGGACGGAGACGGCGACGAGGACGTGATGATCGGCGCCCCGGACGCGTACGTTTCGGGTGTCTACGGCGGCGTGTACATCCTCGACGCCGCCCAGACCGCCAACGGCGCCGCGGTCTCCACCGTCGCAACGACCAGGTTCTACTCGAGCGACGGGTCGATCCAGCCGGGCGGCAGCGTCTGCGACCTCGGAGACACCGACGGGGACGGTGTGAACGACCTCGGCCTCTCCTCGGAGTACACCGACTCGGGCTACGGCATCGTCCTGTACACCGGCGGCGTCGTGACCGGCAGCGTCGACGTGGCCGGCGAACCGCGGCTCACCGGGCTCGCCTTCCTGAGCTGCGGCGGCGGCGACGGTGACGGCGACGGTTACAACGACCTCGCCGTCGCGACCTACGACTCGTCGTTCGGACAACACCGCGCCTACCTCGTCCCCGGCCCGTTCTCCGGCTCGAGGCCGGTGAGGACGGCAGCAAGCGCCGTGCTGACCGGCGGCGGCGGCTACGGAACGCTCGGACAGGTGGGCATGGAGGACGTCGACGGCGACGGCCGCGCCGAGTGGATCGTGGGGAGCCCGTTCGAGGACGAGGGCCCCTCCCGCGAGGTCGGGAAGTGGCTGGCCCTGGACGGCGGGCTCACCGGCACGGTGACCAGCGCGGACGCCGCGGTCGTCCTCCGCGGGGCCGCGGTCTCCAACGAGCTCGGCGAGAACTGGATCGTCGGGGACCTCGAGGGTGACGGCGTCGCGGAGGTGTTCGTCACGGGCACGAACACCTACGAGGCGTGGCTCTTCTCGCTCGCCGACCTGCCGTGAGCCGGGCCTGGCGCGAGGCTTGACCGGGGCGCGGTCGGCGCCGCCCTGGGAGCCGGGCACCGCGCCCAACGTTGGTCGCCCAAAGCCCTCTTGGCAAATCGCCCTACTTCCCCACCACCCCCTCCATCCCCACCAACGCCGGCCCCAACCCCGACGCCTCGTCCGTGCGCTGACGCAGGAACGCGCGGATGGGCTCGATGCGGGCGATGGCCTGGTCCACCTCGGGGCTCGCGCCCGCGCGGTACACACCCAGGCGAACCAACTCTTCGTTCTCGGACCACGTGGCAAGGAGGCGGCGCATCTTCTGGGCCGCGTCGCGGTGGGGGCGCGTTGTCACGTTCGGCATGACACGGCTGATGCTCTGGAGCACGTCCACGGCGGGGAATTGGCCCTGCGCCGCGATCCGGCGGGAGAGGACCACGTGGCCGTCCACGATGCCGCGGACGGCGTCGCCGATGGGGTCCTGCATGTCGTCGCCGTCGACCAACACGGCGTAGAGCGCGGTGACGCTGCCGCTGCCGTCCACGCCGGGGCCGGCGCGCTCGAGCAGGCGCGGGAGGAGGCCGAACACGGAGGGGGTGTAACCTTTGGTGGTCGGGGGCTCGCCGGTGGCGAGGCCGATCTGGCGCTGGGCCATCGCGAGGCGGGTGACACTGTCCATGAAGAACATCACGTCGTTGCCTTCGTCGCGGAGGTAGTCGGCGATGGTGGCGGCGACGAACGCACCGCGGACCTGGAGCACCGGGGACTTGTCCGAGGTCACGACGACGACGACCGAGCGGGCGAGGCCCTCGGGGCCCAACACGTCTTCGAGGAACTCGCGGACTTCGCGGCCGCGTTCCCCGATGAGGGCGATGACGTTCACGTCCGCGGCGGAGCGGCGCGCGATCATGCCGAGCAGGGTGCTCTTGCCGACGCCGGAGCCGGCCATGAGGCCCACACGCTGGCCGCGGCCGAGGGTGAGGAGGCCGTCGAGCACGCGCACGCCGGTCTCGAGGGGCTGGCGGATGACGGTGCGGCGGAGCGGATCGGGGGGCGGGGCGTGGAGCGGGCGACGGGTGACGAAGCCGAGGGGGCCCTTGCCGTCGATGGGCTCGCCCATGCCGTCGAGCACGCGGCCGCGCAGGCCCGCGCCGACCGAGACGGTGGGCATGTCCCCCACGGTGTCGACCCGCGCGCCGTAGCGGATGCCGTCGGTGGTCCCAAATGGCATCAACAGGGCGTGGTGGCCGCGGAAGCCGACGGTCTCCGCGGGCCCGCCGCCCTCGACGTGACACACCTCCCCCACCCGCGCGCCGGGCAGCTCTGCTTCGAGCAGCGTGCCGACCAGCTTGACGACCCGGCCGCTGCGCTTGCGCACCGGGATGTCACGCAACGTGCTACCAAGGGCACCAAGTCCCAAGCCACCACCCGCGCCACCACCGACGGCGGCGGTCAACCGCCCACCGCCCAGCGCTCGATGGCCGTGCCGACCGCGACCATGGCGCTCTCCAACGAGGCGTCGATGCGGCCGGCGGGGCCGACACACAGGCAGCCGGCCTCGATGGCGAAGTCCTCGACCACGTCGAGCGAAGGCATCCGCGCGCGCAGGGTGTCGGCGTCCAGCGGCGAGACATGCACCTGGAGCCCGTCGCGGCCGAGGGCGTTGACGGCCTCGTCCACGAGCGCGTTGAGGAGGCGCGGATCGGCGTGCAACGCGTCGCCCGCGATACGACGCGCGGCCTCGAGGATTACACCGCCGGCCTCCGCGCGGAGCTCGCCCACGAGCGTCACGTGCGCGGCCTGGAGCGCCCGGGCGCCAGCCTCCAGGGTCTCGGCGGCGGCCTCCATGGCGCGGGTGGCCTCCTCCATCTCGCGGGTGGCGGCGGCGAGCCGGAGCACCTCGGCCTTCATCGCCTCGCGCTCCTGCTCGACCAGCTCCAGCGCCTCGGCGTGCTCGGCGGCGCGGCGCTCTTCGAGCTCGGCGGGATCGGGCTCGCGCAGGGCGGGCTCGGGCGCGACGGGCTCGGGCGGCGTGGGGACCTCGGGCGCGGCCTCGACGTTGGGGCCCACGAGCGTGCGGGTCCGCGCAAGGCCGGCGGTCCACGCGCGATCGGGGATGGACGAGGCGGCGCCGAGGGGGCGCCAGGCGGCGGCGCGGGGCTCGCCGCGGGGCTCGTAGGGCAGGAACGGGATGAACTGGCTCATGGGCTACGCCACTCCGTCGTCGGCGTCGCCGAGATCCAGGTAGATGGTGCCTTCGTCGGCGAGGTGGCGCGCGATGGCGACCACGCGATCCTGCGACTCCCGGAGCTGGGCGCGGCGGGCCGGGCCGCCGATCTCGATCTCTTCGAGCAAATCCGCGGCGGCGCGGGCGGAGAGGTTCTTGAGGAACTGCGCACGCATGGCCGGCGAGGCGCCCTTGAGCGCGATGACGAGATCGGCGCGCTCGACCGCGCGGAGCAGCGCCTGGATGCCGCGCCCGTCGAGGCGCTCGAGGTCCTCGAAGGAGACCATGCGGCGCTGGAGATCGGCGGCGAGCCCTTCTTCGAGGGCGCGCACGCCGTCGAGCACCACGGCGTTGCGCTCGCGGGGCATACGACCGAGGATGCGCGCGGTGCGCTCGACGCCGCCGACGGGCAGCGCGTCCTCAAAGCCGACCAGCGCGGTGCGCACGGCGGCCTCGATGTCGTCGGAGAGCTCGGGGGCGACCGACTCGGCCTGGGCCATGCGAATGGCGAGGTCGGCCTGGTCCTCGACCGGCATGCAGGCGAGCACGCGCGCGGCGTTCTCGGTGCCCATCCGGAGCATGGCGATGGCGCGCACCTGGGGGTGCTCGTCGCCCAGCACGCTCGCGACGGCGCGGGCGGGACGGGTGCGCACGAACGCCTCGAAGTCGTCGTTGCCGATGCGGCGGAGGTGGGCGCCCATGCGAGCGCGGCGGTCGTCGTCGAACAGGCCGGGCAGCACGTTGCGGGCGAAGTTGCGGCCGCTCGCGGGCAGGACGCTGACCTGGCGGAGCTGGTCGACAAAGTCGGTGACGACCGCCTCGACGGTCTCCTCGCCGGCGTCGCCCATCTCGGCGATGGTCGTCGCGATGCGCTCGACCTCGTCGTCGGTGAGGCCCTTGAGCAGGGCGCGCGCGGCGTCGCGGTCCAGGTACATGACGAGCACCGCCGCCTTCTGCAGGCCGGTGAGCGGCGGCGCAGAGGCGGGGATGGGTGCGGGGACGGAGCGGAGGGCGGTCACGGACACGGGGCGCTCCTACGAGTTCTTGAGCCAGCGACGGACCACTTCGGCGGAGGGCTCGGACTCCTGGCGTACGAGGTCCGAAAGATCGCGCGGCTGGTGGGGCTGGAGGCGGGAGAGGTGCTGGCGGAGGCGGGCGGCGAGGTCGAGGGGGATGGGCTCCTCCTCCTCCTCGTCGTCCTCGTCGTCCACGAGGGCGGGCGCGGGTACGGGCACCGGCTCGGGGGCCACGACCACCGGCGGGGGCGGGCGGGCCGCGTTGACGAGCGGGCGCACGACGAAGAAGAAGAGCAGGGCCACCGCGAACACGACCACGAGGGCCTCGGCGAGGGGGCCCGACGTGAGGATCGAGGCGGGTTCGGGCACGGCGAGCGCCTCCGGGGCGGAGAAGGGCAGAAAACTCACGACCACGTCGTCGGCGCGCTTGTCGGTCGAGCCGAGCGCCGCGCGGACGGCGCTCTCGAGCTGGGCCTTGAGCGCGGCCTCGTCGCCGCCGGCGGCGGCCTTGGTGACCGCGGCGCTGTCGATCATGACCGACGCGGAGAGGCGGCGGACCGCGCCCGCGGGGGTGGTGGTCGTCGTGATGGACGAGGTGTACTGGTAGGTGGTCTGCGTCGTCTCGCGGGTGCGCGTTCCGCCGGTGCCCGTGGACGCGTTGGGGGGGCGCTCGGGCACGTTGCTGTCGGTGCCGGGCACGCCGCCGGAGGCGACGCCGCCGCGCGTGTCGACCTCGGTCTCCACGCGCTCGTTGGCGGCCACGGCGGTGAGCGGATCGATCGCGTTGACGGTCTGGGAGACCACGGCGGTCTCGAGCTCGACGTTGACCGTGACCGCGACGGCGTCGGGCCGGCCGAGCAGCTGGGCGAGCGCGGCGCGCACCCCGCTGGCGAGCGCGACCTCGCGGGCGTTGGCGGTGGCGGCGATCTCGGCGTCGGCGCCGCCGGCCCCCTCTCCGCCCCAGAGGGTGCGGCCGGTGCTCGCGTCCACGACCGTGATGTCCTCGGGCTGCATGCCCGCGATCGAGTGGGACACGAGCTGGGCGACGCTACGCGCGGTGCGCTGATCGAGGGTGGCGCCCGCGTCGGGGCGCAGGGTGACCGCGGCGCTGGGGCCCGCCACGTCGCGTAGGAACGCGGACGGCTCGGGCAGGTCGAGGTGGACGGTGCTCGACGCGATGCCGCGGATGCCGTCGATGGTGCGGACCAGCTCGCCCTGGATCATGCGCTGGCGGTGCAGCTGCTCCTGGAAGGGCGTCACCCAGGGGTCGATCTTCTCGAGGCCTTCGAGGCCCACGATGCCGCCGTCGCCCGAGGCCGCCCGCCGCGCGTCGATCTCGGAGAGGTCGGGCACGCGCACGGTGAGGCCGTCACTGTCGATGCGGAAGGGCAGCCCCGCCTCGGAGAGCGAGCGCGTGACGGAGGCGAGCTCGTCGGCGTCGGACGCGCGGGTGAGCAGCACGTAGGACGGCGTGCTCGCCCAGATCCCGACGCCCGCGACCGCCGCGACCGAGAGCGCGCTGGCGACGTAGAGCACGCGGCGCCGCACGGGCTCGAGGCCATCGTGGAAGGTGCGCAGCTGGGAGAGGAAGTCCGGCACGATCGGGCACCCGGTGGGTCTGGTGCTCGTTCGGTCGGAGGGGGCGGGAGTTTAGGGGAATCTTGGGGGGCGGCCCACATCGGCACCGATCGCGCCGGTGTGGACCGCCCGCCTCGCGGCACGGACCCCGAAGGACGCCTACTTCTTGGCGGTCGGCGTGGTCTTCGTGGTCGTGTCGTTCGGGTTCATCTGCTTCGAACGGTTGTCGTTGGCCGCCTTGTTCGCGGGGCTGGTCGGGTTCTTGCTGTCCGAGCGCTGGTCGTTGGGCGTGGGCTTGTTCGTGGCCATGGGGTACCTCCGGTTCGGGATGAGGCGGGGACTCCCGCCGACGGTCGGATGACCGTCGAGATCGAGGTAATCACGGGAGGAGGCGGCGAATGGGTGGACAACCGCCCGGCGCCGCGCCGGGTGCGCCCGAGCGGCTGGCGCCCGCGTTAGGCTCGGCCCGATGAGCCTTGGCCCCCAGGAGGCGCGCCCCGCGGGACGACCGTGTTGCCCGCGTTGTCGCCGTCCCGAGCCGGTGTGCGTGTGCGCGACGCTGCGCCCGATGGACAGCCGCACGCGCGTGGTGTTCCTGCAACATCCGCGCGAGGCGCGCATGCCGGTGAGCACGTGCCGCCTCGCGCACCTGTCGCTCCCCAACTCGGAGATGCACGTCGCCATGCGGCCCGAGGGCACCGCGCACCTCGAGGCGCTCGCGAGCGAGCCGGGCACGATGTTGCTGTTCCCGGGGCCGGGCTCCACCGACGTGACCGAGCTGGCCACGCCGCCGCGCACGCTCATCGTGGTGGACGGGACGTGGATCAACGCGCGCAAGGTGGTGGAGCGCTCGCCGATGCTCTCGGCGCTGCCGCGCATCGGGTTCACGCCGTCCAAGCCCGGGAACTACCGCATCCGCAAGGAGCCGGCGGACCATTGCCTCTCGACCATCGAGGCCGTGGCCTACGTGCTCGAAGCGCTGGAGGACGCGCCCGGCCGCTTCACGCCCATCCTCGGCTCGTTCGATCGCATGGTCGATCTACAGCTCGAATACATCGCCACGCGGCCGCAAACCCGCCCCCCGCGGCCGCCCAAGGGGATCCCCGAGGGCCGCGCCGCCATCGAACGGCTGCGCCAACGGGGCGATCAGGTGCTGCTGGTGTTCGCGGGCGGCAACGCGTGGAGCGAGGCGTCGGGGCTGCCGGGCCCGGCCGAGCTCTTGCATTGGGTGGCGATCCGTCCGTTCACCGGCGAGCGCTTCGAGTGTGTGCTCAAGCCACGGCGGCCGGTCGCGGCCTACGTGCCCGAACGGTTGGATGTGTCCAGCGCGGCGCTGGACGAGGGCGAGACGGTCGAAGACGCGTTGGCGCGTTGGTACCAATTCGTGTCAGCGGACGATGTGTTGTGCACCTGGGGCAAGTTCGCGACCGATCTGCTGCGTGCGGAGGGGATCGGGGCGTCGGTGGAGGCGGGCGCGGCGGAGTACCTCGATCTGAAGCGATTGGCGTCGGGGCTGCGCAACGCGCGGCTCGGCGGGGTGGAGCAGGTTGCAGAGCGCCTGGGCGCCACGATCCCGGAGGCCGACCGCGCCACGCGCACGCTCACGGCGCTGGAGGTGGTGGTGCGGGGGCTGTTGGAGAACGGGTTGCGGGGGATGCCGGCATAGGTGGCGCGGGAGGCGGCGCCCGCTACTCACACCCCGTGTACCAGAGCGTCGGCCCCCTCGCCTCCGAGACCTGCCAGAATCCGCCCTGGAGCGGATCGTAGGCGACCGCCTCGCCCTGGAGCTCGAGCGCGAACGTGATCGACTCGGGCGTGCCCGGCGCGGTGGGATCGCGCAGGTCGATCTCGTAGAGGTGCAGGTAGGCGCGGAGCAGCAGCGTGGCGCCGTCGGTCGACAGATCGGCGGCGGTGGTGCGCGCGGTCAGGTCCTCGTCGGGGGCGCCGGTGGGCACGTCCGCGAGCCACTCCAACAGGGTGTTGCCGAGCGGGAGTTGGTAGATGCCCGCGGTGGCGTCCTCTCGCTTGGTCACGACCAGGGGCGTGCCATCGGGCAACACCGCGAGGCTCTCCGCGTCCTGGGGGAGGTCCGGGTAGGTGAAGGGGCGCACCTCGGGCACGGCCGAGAGCTCCATGGTGCCGTCCAGCAGCGGCTCCTCGATGACCAGCACGGCGAACTCGGAGCGGTCGGTGCCGCGCGTGCCGATGTCCCCAATGACGAGGCACCACCCCGTGTCACACGGGCCGATGGCGATGTCCTCCCAATCGTCGTTCTCCACCCCCTCCACGTGGAGCGTGGCGACGGTGGCCCCGGTGAAGTCGAGCGCGTAGAGGTCGGCGGCGCCGCCGGAGTCCTCGTGCGTCCACAAGATGCCGGGGTTCTGGCGGCTGACCGCGAGGCCGGAGAGCTCGTCCAGCCCGGGGTCGTCGACGATGCCCATCGCCACGGCGGGCGCGTACACGGCGCAGGGCCCGGTGGAGGGCTCGATGAACGTGTCGGTGTCGGTGTCGGTGTCCGTGTCGGAATCGGTGTCCGTGTCGGTGTCGGAATCCGTGTCGGAATCGGTGTCGGTGTCGGTGTCCGTGTCGGAATCGGTGTCCGTATCGGTGTCGGAATCCCCAGCGGAGTCCGAACCCTCGGGAGGCGTACGCGCGACACAAGCCAACAGGAGGAGCAGCACGCCTCCCACATAGCCCATCAGGGGGCGGCGAACCGCCACGTCTCCGAGAGGTCGCCACCGTCCACGCGTACGAACGGCGTGGACGCGGAGATGCGCACCTCGACGGGGCCGGCGGCGGCCGGGGTGAAGGTGGTCACGTCCTCTGCGGCGAGGGCGCCGTCCACCCACCACTCGGTGCGCGCGCCGGGCAGGAGATCGTCTACGGCGAACGCGCCGGACTCGAAGGAGACCGCCGCCGCGGGGTCGGTGTAGCGGAACAGGCGCCGCGCGATCAGCTCCGCGCAGACCGGGCAGAAGGTGTCGGCGGTCGAGCCGCGCATCTTGCAGCGGTGGGCAGGCCGATACAGCGCCGGGCAGTTCCACGCGCCCTCGAAGGCGCCCACGGCGTCGTCCCACGCGCCATCGTCGGGGGTCGGGAGCGGGGTAGCCGCGTCGATCCACGCGGACCAGGGCGGGGCTGTCGGGTTGTCGGTCACGTTCTCGGGGAGGCCGAGCGCGTCGGAGCGGATGCAGGCGTCGTTCTCGTACTCGTCGCCCAGCAGGCCGAGCGTGTGGCCGAGCTCGTGCACGCCTGTCGACGGCCAGCTGTCGTTCCCGCCCTTCGGCACCGTTGCGTAGTGCACCGCGAAGCCGCCCGTGTGTGTCGTGTTCGCGACGATGACGACCATGTCCCACGGGAAGGTCGCCGCCGCGCCGGCCACCCCCCACTGGTCGAGCTGGAAGATGGCGGACGAGCGGTAGTCGCTGCCGAGGAACGCGTTGGCGATCTCGATGGCGAACACGCTTCCATAGGCGGTGTCGCGCATGCCGCACGTGTCGGTGCAGTCGTAGGACACGCCGGACTCGGCGCTCACGGCGTCCACGCGGTGGATGTTCACGCGGTCGGCGAAGGCGGCGAGCGGCTCGGTCGCGAGGATCTCGGCGGTGAGCCGATCGGCGTCGGCGTGCCAGAGCGCCTGCTCCTCCGCGGTGTACCCGTCGCCCATGAGCACGATGTCGAGGCGGTTCTCGGAGTCGCCCGCGTCGTGAAGCGTGGTCGCGCCGCTGACCACGTCGGAGAGGCCCTGGTCGTCGTTGTCGACGTTGTCGAGATCGTAGCGCCCGACCTCGGCGTACGCGCCGTCGTCCCCGCGGGCCTCGAACCGGACGGACGCCGCGCCGTCGAGCACGGGCACGACCACGGGGAACTGCCCGAGCTGCGGCAGGGCGCCGAGCAGATCGAAGCCCGCGTCGTCACTGTAGTACCGCAGGAACTCCTGCACGATCAGCGGCCCGAGCGTGGAGCGCGCGTAGAGCGGCTCACCCGCGGCATCGAGCACGAGGTACCGGAACGCGTACCGCTCGTCCTCGGCGCCGTCGAGGTCGACCCACATCTCGGCCTGCACGGTGCCGCCCACCGTCACGCTCCCCTCGCCGTCGACCGCCGCCAGCAGGATCACCCCGGGCGCGGTGGTGGGGAGCCCGACGGGCACGTGGTCCGCGAGGGGTGGCCGGCACGCGAGGAGGGCGAGGAAGGGGACCATGCCGAGTTCTACCTCGCCGGCGCGCGGGTTACCCGCCGACGATGCGCCTCCTGGTCCTGGTCGTGATCCTGCTCGCCGCGTGTGACGGCGCCGCCACGTGCAACGAGAAGAAGGGCATCGCCCGCACCGCGTGGGGCGAGGTGGGCGTGCGCTACGCCCTGGCCCTGAGCACCGCGGAGGACGCCGTGAAGGAGCCGACCGGCCGCCTGGCCGCGCTCACCCGCCGTCCCGACGCGCCCGCCGAGGGCAAGGCCGTGCTCGCCGCCGAGATCGCGGCACGGCAAGCCGAGGTCGACACGATCCGGCCCAAGCTCGAGGCCGCCCGGGCCGTCTCCACCGCCTTCGCGGGCAAGACCGCCGCCGAGGGCCGCGCGCTCGGCGGGGTCGCGGCCGGGCAGCTCGAGGGAGACGATGTGCGGGCGGCGGTGGCGCTGGGGGAGGCGGCGGCGGCGGCGTGTGAGGGGGTGGATTGAGGGGTGGTCAATCCCGGTCGGGCGCCCCAAGGGGGAAGTAGGGGCGGAAGGGCCGCGCCTCCTCCACACAACGGGCGAACGACGGGCGGCCCAGGAGGCGCGCGCGGTACGCGCGGAGCGTCGGGCAGCTCTCGGGGATCGGGTGGGTCCAGTCGGCGTAGAAGAGCGACGGCCCGGCGGCGCAGTCAGCCAGGCTGAACGTTTCGCCCGCCGCCCAGGTGCGGCCCGCCAACCTTCCCTCCAGCCAGGCATAGGCGGTCTCCAGCATGGCGCGAGCCTTGTCGTCCCCGATTGGGTCGCGGTCATCCGGCGCGCGCAACGCGTTGGCGACGATCCGACCCTGCGGGGTCATCACGTAGGTGTCGAAGAACCGGTCCATCATCCGCACCTCGAGCGCCGCCTTCGGATCGGCGGGGAGCAGGCGCACCGGGCCAGGGTGCTCGAGGCCCAGGTGCTCGATGATGATGCTGGACTCGACCACGGTGCGGCCCTCGTCCACCAGCACCGGGTACAGCTTGAAGGGCCAGATCAACGTCAGCTCGTCCGCCACCTTCCTGTCGCCCACCACGGTCATCTCGAACGGCGTGGCGTTCTCATACAGGGCGATGAGCACCTTCTGGCAATAGGAGGAGAAGGGGTGGGCGTAGAGTTGCAGGGTCATGGGGGCCTCGGCTGGGGAGAGTATCTCATCTCGCCGCCAGCATCGGCCCCAGGCCCTTCACCAACGCCACAGCGAACCGCTCGCCCAAGCCAAGCTCGGATTGGTCGCGTTCTGGGCCGAGGCGCGGATCGGCGGCCGCGAGGGTCCATGTGTAGGTCAGGCGGTAGGGGTTCATCGCACCGTCGGCGTGCATGCCACAAAAGACGGTTTCGCTGACGCGGAGCACCGGAGCGGCCCATGGCAGCGGGAGCGGCAGCACGAAGGCGATGTCCTCGCCGGGGAAGTGGATGGTGCCGGTCCACGATACGTCGAGGTCGGCGTCCGGCCGGCGGGTGAGCGCGAGGCGGCTGTCCCCTACCTCGAGGGCGAGCGCGACGCGAACGCTGTCGTCGACGAGCGCGCCGGCGTAGGCGTCCACATTCTCCGCGCCGTGGACGAAGTGGATCTCGCCGAGATCGAGCGTCGCATCGGGGGCCCGGCCCAGACGCGCGACCCCACCCGCAATCGCCCTCCGTACGCGGGCCGAGCGCATCGGAAAGTCGGAGTGCACGGTGCGCGGCGCCCCGAGGATGGCGTGCGCGGCGGCGGCGTCGCCATACCCGGCGCGGCACTGCGCGCGGCGGACGGTCGTGCTGGCGTTGGGCGGCAGCGGATCCGAGGTGAACGACAGCGCGGCAAGCTCGCCGGCTACCTCGGGCAGCCCGACCAGGTGCCCCCCGAACACCAGGAGAAGGTTGAAGCCCTGCACCCCGAGCCGCTCTCGCGCGGAGAACAGCGCCCCGCCCTCCGTTGCGACGGTCGCGCCGCGTGCGAGCTCGGCGGCGTCACAGTCCGTGGGCGCGCGGGCGCCGGTGAAGCCGAGGGCGCGGCAGTGGAGCCGGTTGGTGGTCGCGGCGTACTCGGGGAGCCCGACGAGCGGCACCGTCAGGAGCGCGGCAGCGACGATTCCCGCGGCGGCCGCGCGACGGGGGCGGCGGGGCCACGGCCAGCAGGCCCAAGCTGCGAGCAGCGCGTGCATCCCACTGAGGGGCATCCCGTATAGGAACAACCACGCGGTGAAGATCAGCCACGCGACCAGGATGCCGGTCCAAACCAGCACGGGACCTGTCCGAGACGCCGCCTTTGCCACGTCAATCACGGTGCTTCGACGCGTAGCTGCCAGCCAAGCCGACTGCGGCCCCTCGGCTGAAGGATTCTACTCAACTCTGCGAGCGTGGCAGTGAGGAGAGGATCATCGACGACCCGCAGAACGAACGCGATCTCATCCGAGAGTGGGTCGATCTGCTCCTCCGGATAGAACCACTTGCCGCTCGCGGGGAGACGGGAGAGCAGGGGCATCTCGTAGGCGAGTCCAAGGTGGCGCAGCCGGTGCAGGAGGCGCTCGCTCAGCAAAAGGTCCAACGGAACTACCCGCCCGGCGCGGGGGTCCAGCCTCAGCGAGAAGCTGGCCTCCTCGTCCTCGGAGTACCGGGAGGCGTCGAATCGGTCGGAGAGTTCATCTGGCATGTTCTTGTTCCTCTTCGACGTTGGCGGGATCGCGAATCATGACCCCGAGGCCCCTCGCGCCGGGCGAGTGCGGCGCGTTAGCTCCTCTCTATATGCGCATCCTCGCGTAGGCCGCCCTCGGGCTCGTGTCCGGCGTGGTGCTGCTCGGGGCGCTCACGAATGCGTGGTCGTCACGGCTACGGCGACCGAGCCCGAGTCCGCCGATCCCGCACGTCGGGCGCGTCGTGTCCGCGGCGCGCCTCGAGGACGGCCGCATGACGATCGGCGCGGGGCCCCGCGATCCGATGTTGTGGCTAGAGACAGCGGACAGGTCGGGGTTCGAGGTGAGCCGCCGCGTCCCGTTCCACGCGGCGTTCCTCGTCGCGACGGGTGACCACTTCCTGCTCCTCGACGACAGCGCCTACGCGGTCGCGCTTTTCGTCGATCCGGACACGGGCGCGCCGAGCCAGGGCCCGGAGGTGGGGGGTCGGGTCCTCGACGCGATCGCCGACGCGGACGGGCGCGTGTTCGTTCGGCTCCGTGGGTCTTCGGCCTCCCCGCGATGCTGGCGTACTTGTTGCCCCCGGTCGTCGCGAATTGGTTGTGGCCTCCAGTCGTCCACTTTGGATGATAGTGACGGTGGCGGCCTCCGCTCGTGCAGCTCTGCAAGGAACACCGGGCAGCCCGCCGGCCCGGCGGCGGTGGCGGGCAAGCTGGGGGCTGATTAGGCGCCTCGGATGGCCAACCGTCACTTCGGCAAGTTCGGCGACGTATGGAAGCACCTTCCGTTGGCGGAGGTGCTGCGGCTCGAAGCGCCGCTTCGGTATGTCGAGTCCAACGCAGGCGACCCCGAGTATCTGCTGCCCCACGACGCCTACCGGGACGCTGGGGCGTGGCGCTACCTCGAGGTCGCCAGCAGAAGCTCGGTGTTGGACGCGGCGGTGTACACCCGGCTGCTGAGCGCGTACACGTCGCAGGATCCGCCGCGGTACCCAGGTTCCCCCGTCATCGCGCGTGAGGTGCTCGGGCCGGACGTGGCGTTCGATTTCGGCGATCTCGACAAGGAGAGCCTCTACGCCCTCGGGCTGACGTTCGGAGGAGCCGCGCGGTGTCACCTGATGGACGGGGCGGCGATGACGTTGTCCTTGTTGTCCTCGGCCGATCCGCGATCGACCTTCCTGTTCCTCGATCCCTATCATCCGCTCGAGCGCCTCGCGGGCGGACCGTCGGCCGCCGAGGTGTTCGCGGAGGCCGGGCGCCGCGGGTTTCCGGCGATGCTCTGGTACGGGTATCAATACCGCGCGCGCACCAACCCCGAGCCGGGACACGCGTGTCGGGACGAGCTGTGGGCGGCCTATCGAGAGGCGGGCGCCGAACGGGTGTGGTGGGGCGAGGTAGAGGTCGAGGACATCGACGTTTCGGCGGTAGCGTTCCACCGGGGCTTCGGCGGGTGCGGGATCGCGGCGGTGAACCTGACGGAAGCGTCGATAGCCGCGTGCAGCGGGCTCGGGCGGGCGCTGGCGGAGGCCTGGGGCGAGGCGACGATGGCAGAGGGTGGGACGGCGCGGCTCAGGTTTGTGGAGGGTTCGGGTTAGCGAGGCGTGGTCCCGGAGAAGGGTTGAGTATGAAGAACGTCGAGCAGATCATCGCTGCGGCGGATGAGTGCTTCGAAAGGGGCGAGTACTCCTCCGCGGAGCAGCTGTACGACGACGCAATCGAGCGCGAGCCCATGCCGACAGAGGGCCTGGTGTTGAGTTGGATCACCGCTCGGAGCGTGGCCTCCGTTCTAAGAGCACGAGCATTGGTCAGCCAGCGACCCGATTCATTCGCGCTGCAACACCTTCAGCTTCGAGTCCTGTTGAGGGAACACGAATACGCGGCGGCTGCCGATGCCGCCACGATGGCCATCTCGCGCTTTGGTTCAGACCCGGGGCAGTCTGCGGAGCTGCGCCACAAGCGTCTTCAGGCTCATGTGGAGCTGTCTCGACATCGGGTACGTCGCCCGGAACCTTCCTGGGACCTCATCCATCAGGATGTACGGTACTTGTGGTCGGCATACGAGCACGCGGAGAAGAAGCGAGGTCTCTACGCCGCCATCGTCGAACAGCTGCTCGGGTTGCGGGGCAGCGGAGCCTCCGAGATACTCGATGCGATTGCGGACGACCTGCAAAAGACGCATCCAGAGTTCGCCTGCGTACTCCGCTCACATGCAACGACGGTGAGACTTTACGCCCTTCAATCGGCGCTCGACTTCCGTAAATAGGAGAGTCGGCCGCGGGACGACATCAATCCGGTGGCTGGTACCTTGGGCGCCCAGGGGTGGGGTCTCGACCGCGCCAGCTTCGTAGAAACGGAAAGTACTGAAGGATCTGAGCCGACGTCTCCGTCCGCTGCGCAGCGGTGCGCTCGTGATACGCCCGTTTCTTCTCGCTGATCTCGGCTTGACTGGCGGCTACCGTCGCAGGGGGCTCAATCAAGTCTGCTTCTCCGCGGGATACCCCCGTCGTCAGGCGCTCGGCACGCCGAGCCCTGATCGCCGCGACCAGAGCGGTGAGGCGCTCGGGGTGCAGCAACAGGTCGTCGCGGTCAATCGAGGCGCACCGCAAAAGGTCGGGATGGAGACGTTCGACGAATTCCGCCCACTGAGGCCACTCCAAGAGACGGAGTCCGAGCGGCTGATAGATATGATAGAGGCTCACCCGAGAAGGGTGGCGCGGGGTTCCGACGCTGTTGTAGACAAAGAACAGGATGTCGAAGGCAGAAAGGTCGGCGTTGGCCAGATGCTTCCGAAGTGAACGCTCGCGTACCGCACGCGCCTCATCGTGATGTCCAGCGGCGTGCAGAACGGGCGCCAGGCAATGATCATTCCAATGCGCGCTCTCGCTCAGATCAATGCCCAACCGTGCCATCTCCTTTCTCCGGCGACGGACGAGGGCAAGGGCGCGCCGATGCTGCCCGGTCTGGAAAAGCGCCTCGAGCTCACGGTGGAAACAAGTCTCCAGCAGGGATTCCTGTCCACCTGCTCGCCGGGCGAGCACTCTCACCCGACGGCTGAACGAGACGGCCACGCCAGGGTCCTTGCACTGCCGAACCGCGAGAGCATAGAGGAGGAACGCCCGTTCAGGCTCCTCCACGCGGAACAGATCGGGGACGTACATGACATGACTCTCGATCGCGGACCGTACTACAGGCCCACCTCTGCTGTCGACGTGGAGCGCCGCAACCGACTTCCCGATGCCTCCGCCGTTGACGCCCCCGCGCCCGAACGCGCCCCGCTCCTCCACGTCCGCCCCAACCCGACAAAGATCGCCTCACTCCCGGTCGTGAGGCCCGTTCTGTCGGGTCTCGCCGCCCAAGTGACCACCAATCCGCCTCACGCGAACGGAACAACGCCGGCTTTTTCGCGGGGGCCCCGACCAACGCTGCCGAACGCACCCAAAGACCCGACAAAACGGGCCCCAGTGCCGGCACTGACGCCCGTTCTGTCGGGTCGCGGCAAATCGAGCAGCGCCCGCAAGCACCCCCACGCCACCCAGGCCGCGGTCGGCGCCTCGCCGGGCACCGCGGCCGCGTCGGTCGCCCAACCAATCACTTCTATATCGGCATGTTCCAGATCGCCTGCCACCCCTCCACCGCCTTGTCCCGCACGCTCCCCATCATGCGCAGCGAGATGTTGGCCTCCTCGAGCGCGATCATGGTGCCGTGGATGTCGACGGATTGGCCCGTCGTGACGCCGCGGAGCTTCTCGTCGGCGCCGAGCTGGGCGCCCTCGACCGAGCGGACCGCGTCGGAGAGCGCTTCGGCGAACCCGCCGGCGCCGCCCTTGCGGGTGCCTTCGACAGCGCCGATGCCACCAACGCCACCAACGCCAGCAATCCCGAACCCTCCGCCAACACCATGCACCACGGCTACCTCCCGATCTCGAGCGCCTTGCGCGCCATGTCGCGCGTGGCCTCGACGACAGAGGTGTTGGACTCGTACGTGCGGTTGGTGGTCATGAGATCGACCATCTCCTGGAGCACGTTGATGTCGGGATAGGAGACGTACCCTTCCGGATCCGCGTCCGGATGGCCGGGGTCGTAGGTGCGGATGGGCGGGCGGCCGTCGGGGCGCAGGTCGGTGACGATGACCTCGGAGGCGGCGCGGTCGAGGGCGCTGCCGAAGGGGTCGATCTCGCGCGACTCGAACACGGGGACCTGGCGTTGGTAGGGGCCGCCGGCCTCGGTGCGGGTGGTGCGGGCGTTCGCCATGTTCGACGCGATGGTCTGGAGGCGCAGGCGCTCGGCGGAGAGGCCGGAGGCGGCGACCTGGAAGGTGTCGAGCAGATCGGCCATCAGGCCCTCCCGTCGCTGGCGGCGAATCGCAACATGGCGAGGCGGCGGTTGAGGCCGGTCGTCACGGTGTCGAACATGAGCGAGTTGGAGGTCATGCGTACGGCCTCGTGCTCGGGTGACACGGAATTGCCGTCGAGGGTGCCCGGGGGCGCTTCGAGGAAACGGACCTCGGCGCCGTTGCCGATGGTGGGGCCCGCCTCGCCGCGCTCGGCCGCGCGGACCACGTCGGAGAGCAATTCGTCGAAGGGGATCTCCTGGGCGAGGTAGCCGGGGGTGTCCGCGTTCGCGAGGTTGCCGGCGGTGAGCAGGTGTTGGGCGGAGCGGAGATCGAGCACCCGCTCCATCCCCATCGTGAGGCCGTCGACGAGGCGGAAGCCGTCCATGTCAGGTTCCTTCGGTGGGAGGGGCGGGCGAGAGGCGGGCACGGAGGAGCGCGTCGGCCACGTCGTCCGCGGCGATGCGGCGCCAGGTGCCGTCGGGAGGAGTGCCGGCGAGGACCTCGGCCCACGCCGTCGTAGAGGGATCGGTCAGCTTGCCCACGGCTTGAGCGGCAATCGTGCGCGACTCGTCGATTCTTCCGACCGTCGCGAGACACGCGGCGCGCGCGGTGGCGACACGACCCGCGGAAAGGTCGGCGGGGAGCGGATCGAGGGCGAGCGCGTCGACCACGGGGGCGGCCCCGTCCACACCAACATACGCCGCGCAACGCCCAGCCTCGGCGTCCACCAGCGCGATGCGCACCCGCGCCTCGCCCGCCGCCGGCCCCTCCACGTCACCAGCCACCAAGGTCCAGGCGGCGCGCGCCCCGTCGACGTCGCCCTGATCGAGCAGGACGCGCCCGCGCAGGATCCCGGCGCGGGCCACAGTGGCGGGCTCCGGGGGGCGGGTCGCGAGGAAATCGAGGGTGTCGAGGGCCTCGGTGGGGCGGCCGGTCCGGCGGTAGATCTCGGCGACGGCGAGGATGGTGGCGCGATCGTCGAGGCCCCGGCGGCCCTCGACCTCGGCCACGACGCCGAGGGTGTGGAGCGCCTCTTCGTCGAGTCCCGCGCGCATGTAGGCCGCGGCGACGGCCGCGAGGGGCGCCGGATCGGTCACGTGCGCGGTGAGGCCCGGGCGCCACGCCACGATGTGCGCGGCGAGCCCGTCGATGTCGTGGCCCGCGGCGAGCTGGCCGCCGACCGTGCGCGCCCACACGGCTTGGAGACGCACGCCGGGCTCGCCCGCGAGGAGCGCGCGCCGCCGATCGACGAGGGCGCCCCAGGCGCGCAGGGCCAGGGCGTCGTCGCCGAGGCGCTCGCCGATCTGGCCGAGGAGGAACAGGGCCTCGGTGCCCTCGACCTCGGCGGCGCCGCTGCCATCGCTCCCGCTCCGGGCACCCAGGACGGCCGCGCGCTCGAGCGTGGGCACCATGGCGGGCCAGAGGTTGGGCGACTGCCGCAAGAGCGCCACGAGCCGGGTGCGGGAGCGCGCGAGGCCGCTCCAGCGGGTGGGCGTCGTGGCAGCGGGGAGATCGCCCAGGACGATGTCGGCGCCCTCGGGATCGCCGGCGAGCAGGCGCGCGTCGGCGAGGAGGAGGCGGGCCATGGCGCCGCGTTCGCCGTCGGCAGCGAGGGCGCGTTCGAGCACGGGGGCGGCCTCGGTCCAGCAGCCGGCGCGGAGCAGCAGGGCGCCCGCGAGGAGGGCGGGCTCGGGGGCCGAATTGGGAGAGAGCGTGGTGGCGGCGAGCGCGCGGCCGATGGCGGCGGGGGCGGGATCGCCGGTGAGCAGGGAGACCGTCGCGAGCACGGACGACACGGGCGCGTCGGGGGCGCCGGCCTTGCGGGCCACGTCGGCGGCGTCGCGGGCGTCGGCCCACGCGTGCAGCGCGAGCAGGGCGCCAGCGCGCTGGAGCTCGGCGACACCCGCGGGGGCCCCGGCTTGGGAGTCACTGCCGCCTTGGGAGCCACCGGCTCCAGCGGTCGCGGCGGACTCGAAGTAATACGCGGCCTCGCGCAGATGGCCGAGGTCGCGGTGCTGGGCGCCGAGCTCGTAGAGGGCGCGCGCGCGGTCGGTCGCGATGGCGCCACCCTCCGGAAGACCGGCACCGAACAGTTGGGACCGGAGCGTCGTGACACGCTCCCACGACGCACCAACGGGCTCCGCCGCCTCCCACCGCGGCATCGCGAGCACGAAGGTGTCCGGCGCGAACTCGTGCACCATGTCGGCGCCGCGCAGGGGCACGAGCGGAACGCCGGGCGTGCCGACACACTCCGCGTTGGTGGACGGCGCGGGCCCGACGGGCACCGCCACGGCCTCCCACCCCTCCCCCACCCGCTCGATCGCGAGCGTGTCGTTCGGATCGCGCATCCACACGGTGACGACCTGGTGGCCGCCCATGTCGGTGACACGTCCGGTGCGGACGCCGTCGGCGGGCGGGCCGCGGAAGAGCGTCTGCAGGCCCCGATCGCCGCCGTGGACGAGGATCTCGACGCGGCCGGGCTCGACGGGCGGGAGCACCTCGACCGTGGCGCCCGGGGGCGCGGCGATGCGGAGGGGCGCGGCGTGGGCATCAATGCCAAAAAAAATGCTGACGAATGCCAGTGCCAGGATCACGGGATCACCATCGAGAGGCCGAGGGAGACGCGGAGAGCCCCGAGATCGAGGCCACACGGCGCGCCGCCACAGTTGTCGTGCGGAGGGCGCACGGTGAGCCGGCCGCCGACGCCGCCGACAACGGCGACCTGGAGCCGATTTGGGTCCGGGCCGCGCAAGGAGGGCGCGGAGAGCGCGCTGACATCCAACCGCGCCTCGACCTGGCCCACCACGCCCACCTTGGTCCCGCTGTACCCGACGGCGCCGGACGTACCCGCCTGCTCGGCCCACGGCACCACGGTAGGGCCGAAACCGACGGCGAGATCGAGCGCGCCGGCGTCGAGACGGGGCCCGACCACGGCGGACACGGGGGCGTACCAGAACCAGGTCGTCTCTTCCTTGGATGCCAACGTGGCATCCACGAGCTTGCCACCCAAGCGGCGGTAGCCAACGGCCACCTGGGCTTCGAGGTGGTAGGGCAACGTCACGCGCGCGGTGACCTCGCCCGAGAGCGACGTGGTGCCGTAGACGCGGCCGATCTGCTCGTCGTTGAGGGCCTCACCCACCAGGGAGAGGGCGAGGGCGGCGATCACGACGGGGCCGACGCGGAGCGCGCCCCCTGGTTGGCGCCGTACCCACGCACGGCGCGGCGGCCCACCGCGGTGGTGGCGATCCGCTCGTCGAGGCGGACACAACTCTGGGCAAGCGCGGTGGACACGCGCGCGACGGACGCGGCGAGGCGACGGCGCGCTTCCAAGTCGGCGCCCACGGCGGCGTCGGCCGCGGCGGAGGCGAGCGCTTCGAGCTCGGTGATCTCGGGGCACTCGCTCCGATCGAGGCGGAAGGCGAGCCCGTCCAGGCGGGCCAGGAGGGACTCGACGGGGTCGCGGCTCATCCGGTCTCCTGCATGTCTTCCAATTCGGCGTCCATCGGATCCGTGTCACCGCGGTGGATGCGGAGCGCGTTGGTCCACATCGTCCGCACGGTGTCGGTCACCTTGCGCACTTCTCCCAGACGAGCGCGATCGCCGGTGCGGCCCGCCTCGGTGAGGTGGTGCATGATCCAACGGTAGGTGTCGGAGAGCGCCTTGGCGACCTCGGGCTGGGTGGTGGGATCGAGCGCTACGAGCAGCTCGACGAACACGCTGCGGGCGCCGTGGATCTCCATCAGCCAGCCGGTGCGGTCCTTGCGCACCATGGCGGCGTCGGCGGCGTCCTCTCGTCGTAACGCGGCCTCGACGAGCATGACGATGAGCTCCTCGTTGGGGGCGCTCTCGATGTTGGTTTTCCGGTAGGAGTCGATGGCCCGCATGTCAATCCTCGCTGGAGGACGAAGGGAGGAGCGCGGAGATGGCGGAGCCCGCGGTCTGGAAACGTGACATCGCAAGCTCCATCGCGGTGAACTGTTTCTGGAGGCGCGCGCGGTAGGCGTCGAGGTGGTCCTGGAAGTCGTCGATCCGCTTGGTGAGCGTCTCGAGCTGGGTGTCCAGGGAGTCGCCGCGCGCGGTGAGCGTGCCGGTGTCCTCGTCGGTGAACCGATCGATCGTGCCGGCGATGCTGGCAAAGGCGCCGGTCTCGCCCGTGGCGAGGGCGACCACACCTTCGAAATCGGTGGAGAGGGCCTCGCGGAGCTTGTCCTCGTCGAGCTCGAGGTCGCCGTTCTGGGCCGTGGTGAGGCCGAGGGCGCCGAGCGCGTTCTTGGCGCCGCTGCCGTAGGAGGCGGACAGCGCGGTCTGGAGCCGCTGCATGACCGCGCGGGGCTCGCTCTCGCCGACGAAGGCGCCGTGGATGTTCTCGTCGGGGTTCCAGGTCCGCTGCGCGCGGATCTGGCTCATGACGGCGTTCCAGCTGCTCACGACGGTCTGCACGCGCTGGACCATGGTGTCGGGGTCACGCGCCACGTTCACGTCGACCGCGGCGGTCGTGGTGGCGTAGAGGTTGAGGTGGAGGCCCTGGATCGCGCCGTCGATCTCGTTGTCCGCATCGGTGACGGTCGTGCCGTTGATGACGACCTCGGCGTCCACCGCCGGGGTGACCGTCGTGAACGAGGGCACTTGCCCGGTGCCGCCGTCGAGCCCCGAGGTGTCGATGACTACGGCGTTGTCGGCGCCCGTGGCGTTGCCGCCGATGACGAGGCGGTAGGGGGCGGTCGCGTCCCCGGTGTCCATGATGTAGGCGGTGGCGCCGCCGGCCTGCTCGTTGATGGCGGCCACGAGATCGTCGAGCGTGTCACCCGCGCCGACGGTGATGTCGGTCTGCGTGCCGTCGATGGTGAGCGAGAGCGTGCCGGTCGCGACGATCCCGGCGGTGTCACGCGACGTGAAGCCGGCGGACACGTCCATGGAGGCGCGCGCCAGGCGGTTGACCTGGACTTCGAAGCGGCCGACGACCGCGTCGCCGTCTGCCGTGACGCCCACGGCGTCGTCGTTGTTGGAGCGCGCGGTGACCGAGCGCAGCTCGTTTGGTTCGTCGATGGCGGTGAGGGCCTCCTGGAGGGAGGTCAGGCGCGCCGACAAGGTCGCGTAGGCTTCCTTGCGCGTATCGAGCGTGTCCTTCTGGTTCTCCATGATGATCTTGGTGCGCCCGGACGCGGCGACCAGGCCATCCACGAGCGCGCCCGTGTCGATGCCGGAGACGAGTCCACCTACTGACGTTGCCATGGTGTCCTCTCGTTCGGAAGGTCAGCGAGTGCCACGAAAATCAGCCCTGGAGGAGGGAGAGGGCGGACTGGTTGATGCCCTTGGCCTGCGTCAGGACGGACACGCCGGCCTGCTGGAGGACCTGGTGCTGCGCGAGCGCCGCGGTCTCCTTGCCGAAGTCGGCGTCGCGGATGCGGCTCTCGGCCTCGAGCGTGGTCTGCTCGAAGGTCTCGAGGTTGTTCAGCGCGTTGCCGAGGCGGTTCTCCGCCGCGCCGTAGCCGGAGCGGTAGGAGCTGACCGTGCGGATCGCCGCGTCGATGTCGGTCAACGCGGCGGAGGCGCCGGCGGCCGTCGACATGTCGATCGTGCCGGTGTCGACCCCGAGGGTCGAGGACGACAGGTCACCCAGGGTGATGGAGATCTGGTCGTTCACCGTGTTGTGGATGCCGACCTGCACGCCGATCGTCGTGACCGATCCGTTCGTGAGCGACTGGCCGTTGAACTCGGTGACGGCGGCGATGCGCCCCACTTCGCCCGCGAGCGCGGTGTACTCCTGCTGGACGTAGGCGCGCTCGTCGTTGTCGAGGGTCTCGGAGGCGCCCTGGACCGCGAGCTCGCGCATGCGGACGAGGATGTTGCCGACCTCGGCGGAGGCGCCTTCCGCGATGGCGATGATGCTCACGCCGTCGTTGGTGTTGCGCTGGGCAACCGCCGCGGAGGTGTGGGCGGCGCGCAGGTTCTCGGCGACACCGACGCCGGCCGCGTCGTCCGCGGCGCGGGCGATGCGTTGACCGGACGAGATGCGCTCGAAGGAGCGCGAGAGCGCACGGGTGGTGCGATTGAGATCCTTCAGGGCGCCGAGGCTCGCCGTGTTGGTCCGTACGTTGATGGCCATGTTCTTACTTCCCGTTCGAGGGTTTGTGGACACGGGCCATGCCCCGTGCAGGAGATGTTTCGGTCGCCGGGGGCGGGAGTTGAGGAAAAAGGATCGGCCAACGGAAGGAAAACGAAGAAACGCCCGGCCGAGGCCGAGCGTTTCTTGGAGCTACTTCTGGATCCGCGGTCGATCCAGGAGGCTAGTTGAGGAGCCCCAGCGCCGCCTGGCCGATGCTCTTGGCCTGCGAGAGCACCGAGGTGCCCGCCTGCTGGAGCACCTGGTTCTGCGACAGGTTCGCCGTCTCCTTGCCGAAGTCGACGTCCCGGACGCGGCTCTCCGCCTCGAGCGTGGTCTGCTCGAACGTCTCGAGGTTGTTGAGCGCGTTGCCGAGGCGGTTCTCCACGGAGCCGTAGTCGGCGCGGTAGCTGTTGACCGTGTCGATCGCCGCGTCGATGTCGGTGAGCGCGTCGGACGCGCCGGACGCGGTGGACATGTCGATCGTGGAGGTGTCGACGCCGAGCGTGGAGCTCGAGAGATCGCCGAGGCTGACGGTGATCGTGTCGTTGGACGTGTTGTGGATGCCGACCTGCACGCCGATGCCGGTGAGCGACCCGTCGGTGAGCGCCTGACCGTTGAACTCGGTGACGCCGGCGATGCGGTCCACTTCGCCGGAGAGCGCGGTGAACTCGGACTGCACGTAGGCGCGCTCGTCGTCGTTGAGGGTCTCGGAGGCGCCCTGGACCGCGAGCTCGCGCATGCGGACGAGGATGTTGCCGACCTCGGAGGAGGCGCCTTCCGCCACGGCGATGATGCTCATGCCGTCGTTGGTGTTGCGCTGGGCGACGGACGCCGAGGTGTGCGCCGCGCGGAGGTTCTCGGCCACGCCGACACCGGCCGCGTCGTCCGCGGCGCGCGAGATGCGCAAGCCGGAGGAGATCCGCTCGAAGGAGCGCGAGAGGGCGCGGGTGGTCTTGTTCAGATCGCCGAGCGCGTTGGAAGCGGTGGTGTTGGTCTTGAGGGTGATCGCCATGGACATTCCCAGGTGGATGCCCCCTTGCTCACGATCCAGCAGGCGGGCGGTTCGACAGATACGGGCCGAAGGGCCCGTGGACTTCATCGGCTGGGTGGGCGGAGTCTCCACTCCTTTGTGTGGGGAATTCTGTGTGGAGAATTCTCACCCTTCCCTGCGACCGCCAGCCCGTGCCTACCCGAGGTAGTCGAGCAGCGACTTGGTGGTCGTGGAGGCCGCGATCTGGAGCGTCGATTCGTAGGCGCTCTTGAGCTCGGTCAGCCGCGTGTAGGTCTCGATGGGATCGGCGCCCACCAGCGCGTCGAGGCGCTCGGCGAACAACACGCCCATCGCGTCGGACACGGCGGAGGCGTCCTCCGCGATCTGTGTCTCGACGCCGATCTGCGCGCGGGCGTCGCTCACGGCCTGGATGGCGCCGTCGACGTTGTCGAGCGAGGTGCCGACGCCCGTGGCGTCGTTCGATTCGAGCGCGGTGGCGAGGCCTTCGAGCGCGCCGAAGACGTCGGCGGATCCGTTGAGGATCCCGGAGCCGTCGAAGCCGCCGGACACCCAGCGATCCTCGGCAACGCGCACCTCGGACGGCGCGGTGCCACCCGAATACGTGCCATCGGCGGCGAAGGGTTGGGTGTCCCAATTCCGGCCGGCGAACACGAAGCGGTCGCCGAATTGGGTGTTGGCGGCGGCGCGCAACGTCTCCTGCAGGCCGCGCACCTCGATCGCGGCGGCGGCGCGGGCCTCGGCGTCGACCGTGTCACCCGCCATCGCGACGGCGAGCTCCTTGGCGCGCACGAGCACGTCGGCCACGCTGGAGAGCGCGGCGTCGGCGGTGGTCTGGAGGCTCATCGAGGCGGAGGCGTTCTTGCTCCACACGTCCTGATCGGCGGCCGCGGAGGCCATCTTCTGGGCGGCCCCGTACGCGACGGGATCGTCGGACGCGGATTGGACTGCGAGGCCGGTGACCGCGCGCGACTGCATCTCCGCCAACGCCGCGCCCTGCCGGGCCGACTGCGTGCGGACCAGATCGAACAACGAGGCGCGCGGGACGCGGATCATCAGGAGCCCACGGCGAGGAGGGTGCGGAGCATCTCGTCGCCCACCGACAACACGCGGGCCGCGGCGCGGTAGGCGGTCTGGAACTCGATGAGCTTGATGGCCTCCTCGTCGGTGTCGACGGAGGCGAGCGAGTCGCGCATGGCGTCGACGTCGGCGAGCTGCTCGTCGAGGGTGGTCGCGTCGGTCTCGGCGGTCGACACGTCCGAGCCCACCTGGCTCGAGAGCGCCGCGAGGGCGGAGGCGGCGGTGCGTGTGCCTCCGTCGTAGAGGGCCGCGGACTCCATGGCCAGGAACGCGACGAGGTTGTCGCCGTCGCCCGGCGAGGCGGTCGCGGCGCCGGCGAGGGCCAGGGCGTCGGGATCGGCGAGGGCCGCGGACACGCCGAACGAGGCGGCGGGGTCGGCGGCGGTGAAGGTGAACACGTCGCCGCCCGGGTTGCCGGCGCGGTCGAAGCCGGCGGCGTGTTGGGCGTTGACCGTGCTGGCGAGGGTCGTGGCGAACTCGTCGAGGTCGGCCAGCCAGCCCTCGACCGTCGCGCGGGCCGAGAGCGCCCCGCCGATGGCACCGCCCGCCTCGCTGGTGACGCGCAAGGCGCCGGAGCCCGCGGACACGAGCAGCTCGGGGGTGGCGCCGCTGGTGTCGAGGCGCAGCGTGCGTGCTTCGTTGCCGCTCACGACGGCGTGGCCGCCCACGAGCACGGTGGCCTGGCCGTCGGCGTCGAAGTCGACGGTGGCGCCGACCTCCTCGCCGAGCTCGCGGACCAGCTGGTCGCGGCGATCGAGAAGGTCACCCGGGCCGAGGTCGGCGCCGAGGCGGCCGATGGCCTTGTTCAGCGAGGCGACCTCGCCCAGCTTCGCGTTGACGCCCTCGAGGCGCGACGCCATGGACGCGTCGAGGTCGTCGAGATCGCCCTGGAGGCCGTTGCCGATGCGCGCGATCGTGGCGGCCAACGTAGATGCGGCCGCGACGGTGGCGCGCCGACCGCCGGTGTCCGACGGATCGGTGGTGAGCGCGGAGAGGCTGTCGAAGAGCGCGTCGGTGGCGTCGGAGAGCGTGGTGCCGGCGTCGAAGTGGCCCTCGGCGTTCGCGAGGGCGGTGTGGACGGCGGCGGCCTCGGACGCGGTGCCGGAGGCGGCCACGAGCCGCACGCCGAGGAGGCGGTCGGTGGCGCGGGCGATGCCGTTGATGGCCGGCCCGCCGCCCATGAACAGGCCGCGGCGCACCACCGGGTCGGTCGTGGTCTGCACCACCTTGCGGCGCGAGTACCCGATCGTGTTGACGTTCGAGATGTTCTGGCTCGTGACGTCGATGCCCGCGGAGGCGGCGGCGAGGCCGCGACGCCCCGTGGAGATGGCGTCCATGAGGCCCATCAGACGCCCCGCATCTGGCCGCGGCGGCCGTAGGTGCGCGGGCCCGCGTCGGGGAGCACACGGTCGAGCACGTTGAGCACCGTGGCGCCGCACGCGTGCACGCGCACGTCGATCGCGCGGATGCGCTTCGCGACGCCGGCGGCGTGTTCGCGCGTGCCCGCGTCGAGGGCCGCGAGCGGCGTGCGGGAGAGCTCGACCTGGAGCTGGCGGCGCGCCTCGGTCGCGGCCACGAGGGCCGACGGATCGACACGGCGGGCCGCGTCGAGCTGGGCCTCCGCCGTCGCGAGCCAACGATCGAAGCGCTCCTTGGACACTACAGCTGCCCGAGCAGCGCGTTGACGGCGCGATCGAGGTCCTCGGGGGTGCCGAGGCGGCCCTCGGCGATCTCGCGCCGCATGTCTTCGACCACGCCAGGACGGATGTCACCGTTCACGCCGTGCGCGGCCGCCTGCTGACGGAGCGAAGAGACCATCGAGCCGGCCTGGGAGAAGCGGCTGGCGTCCGGGTCCGAACCAAACGGGGTCGGCCGGGACTGGGACGACAGCGCGGGCCGCGGCATGTGCAGGACGGAGGCGGCGGGGAGGCGGGCGAGGACCTTCATGGGGAGTGCTCCTTCGACGGGTCTCTGTCCGTACCGCGAGGCCCGGCGGCGCCAGAGCTTGTCAGCAGTTTCGTTACCTCTGGTGTCGGATCGACGTCGCGCCCCGCATTTCGCAACTCGAAGTGCACGTGCGGCCCGGTCGCGCGGCCGGTGGCCCCCACCGTGGCGATGACGCTGCCCTCGCGCACCACGTCGCCCTCGCGCACCTCGAGCGCGGCGCAGTGGGCGTAGCGGGTCTCCGTGCCGTCGCCGTGGTCGAGCACGACCACGTTGCCGTAGCCGCCACGGGTGCCCGCGAAGCGGACCAGTCCGTCGCGCGGCGCGTGCAGCGGCGTGCCGAGGGGCGCGGCGATGTCGATGCCGGCATGGTGACGCAGATCGCCGTCGATTGGATCGCGGCGGGTGCCATAGGCGCTGGTGACACGTCCCAATTCGAGCATTGGATGGTGGTCCGCGGACGCGGCGTTGCGGTTCTGATCCGTCTCCGGGCCCCGCTGCCCCATCGCCTCGCGCAGCTCGTCCGCGAGCCCGATCCCAGGCCCCCCGGCGACGATCTTGCCAATCTCTTCCTCGAAGAAGCTCGAGAAGGTCTCGGCCCCCTCCCCCGACAACAGGCCCTTCCCGAGCGCCTCGTGCGCGAGAAAGCCCACGAACCAGGCCTCGAAGCCCTCGGCGGCCTTGTCGATGCTGGTGCGCTCGGGGGGCGGGGCGGCGACGTGCGAAGCCGGAGACGCGATGCTGGCAGGGGTGTCGATCCGCATCTACATCGCCACGATCTCGGCCTGGAGGCCGCCGGCGGCGTGCATCGCCTGGAGGATCACGATGAGATCACGCGGGGACACACCCATCCGATCGAGCGCGCCAACGACCTCGCCGACGGTCACGCCCTCGATCATCTCGATGCGGCCGGCCTTCTCGTCGACCGTCATCGTGTTGTTTGCGACCACCGCGGTCTGCCCGTTGGAGAGCGGCCCAGGTTGGCTGACCGAGGCCTGGTGGTCGACCTGGATGGTGAGGCCGCCGTGCGCGACCGCGACCGGACGGACGGTGATGTCCGCGCCCATCACCACGGTGCCGGTGCGCTCGTTGACGACGACGCGCGCGGCCTGATCGATCACGACCTGCACGGACTCGACCGCCGCGATGAGCTCGGCCTGGCGCCCGAGGTAGCCGTCCGGCACCGCCACGCGGATGGTGCCGCCGTCGATGGCGGCGGCGTACTCTCCGCCGAGCTTGCCGTTCACGGCCACCGCCACGCGGGTCGAGTTGGTGAAGTCGGGCGTGGCGAGCACCCAATCGAAGCTCACGGCCTGGCCCACGTCGAGCGTGTTGGGGATCTCCATCTCGACCGTGGCCCCGCTCGGCACGAGGCCGACCGTGGGGTGGTTCTTGGTCGCGGAGGAGCCGCCCGCGGACGCCGAGTAGCCGCCGACCACGATCGCGCCCTGCGCGGCCGCCATCGCCATCCCGTTGGCCGCGTAGAGCGGCGTGAGCAGCAGCACGCCGCCCTCGATGGAGCGCGCATCCCCCACGCTGGAGACCTGCACGTCGAGCGGGCTGCCGGGGCGCACACCCGCGGGCAGGCGCGCCGTGACCATCACGACCGCGACGTTGCGGGCCTTGATGTCGTCCTCGAGCATCGTCATGCCGAGTCCCTTCAGCCGGTTGGCGAGCGCCCGCACGGCCGCGGCGTTCTGCGCCGAGTCGCCGGAGCGGTTGAGCCCCACGACCAGCCCGTAGCCGACCAGCGGGTTCGTGCGCACGCCGTAGAGCGCCGCCACGTCCTTGACCCGCGCGGCTTCGGCCGGGGTCGCGAGGCAGAACAGGAGCGCCAGGAGGGTCATGTCGCTTCTTTCGGACGCTCTCGTTGGGACTTGAGGGGAAAGTTGTCGGGGGGCATGCGGGCGGGTGGGCGAGCGGCACCGTGCTAAACGGAGTGCCCTCGGGAGGCCGCATGCAGAAGCTCACGATCTTGTTCACCCTGGTTTTGGCTGGGTGCGCCGGCGGGAAGGACACCGTGGACACGGCGGGCGTCCCCGCGGACACCGACACCGACACCGACACCGACACCGACACCGACACCGACACGGACACAGACACGGACACGGACACGGACACGGACACCGACCCCGACACCGACACCGACGTTCTCGTCTCCGGGGACGACTACGCCGTGTACTACGCAGGCCGACCATCCCCTGGGATCGACCAGCGTTATCCTGCGAGCGTCACGCTCGTGGATGGCATCCTGACCGGCTACCAGGCCAGCGAAACCGAGGCGCCGACCTCGGGCTCGTGCGCCGTGGTGGATGCGGGCTCGTCGGGGTCGATCGGCTGGTACCGGTGGGCCGGCGGGACCACCGGCGGCACCTACTACGGCAACACCTACACCTACGAGGCCTCGTCCGGCTGGCACTTCGGCATCGTCGAGCACCCCGCGACCACGGGGAGTTACGGCGTGAGCGGCACTTGGCGGAAGCTCGGCGGGACCGCGCCGACGGACACGCTCGGGTCGAGCCCTGGCACCGCGACGATCGAGGCGGCCGTGGTCGAGGGCGATCCGCCCGGCGTCGCGTTGCGCATCACCGCGACCGTCGGCGCCAACACCTGGACCATCGAGACCCCGGGCTACCCCGACACGACCACCAGCGGCGTCGGATGGTACAACGGCGCCTTCTTCGTAGACGTCCCGACCACCGGCGGCGACTGTGGCGAAACATGCCTGACGACGGTCCGCGGGCGCTTCGCCGGCCCCGGCGACGCCGCGGTGCTCTTCTGGAGCACGTCCACGCCCGCCGGGCCGCACGGGGTGCTCGCCATCGGCGCCTCGGAGTAGGGGGCCGTCGGACGCCCGCGAACGCGGGTGGGCGGGTGAGCTCCGCGGCGGCATGGTCCCGACGTGGTCGCGGGATCGTCCCGGGTGATCGCCGATGTTGGCCGCCACGCGGTCACGGAGGCGATCCACCGGTCGAAGGACCGTTGGGGAAAGGGGAACCCGGATGGCCGCCACGCTCTTCCTCGGTCGTTCGGCTTGGTTCCTGCGCCAAGGGCGCGGAGGGCAGCCGCCGCTGGCGGCTGGTCCGGCCGGGCGGACGGGAACTCTCAACAAGGGTCCCGATGCCACTTCGCCCGGCCGACCAAGCGGCTCCGCCGCGCGCCCGGAGCCGACCTGTCCCCCCCTCACGCCTCGCTTTGCGCTCGGCTCCGGGGGCGGGCTGCGGGGCCTACCCGGCTCGCCGCCGGGTGCGCTCGCAGTGCCGTACGATCCTCGGTCGCCCTGACGGGCAGCCGAGGCTTTCGCCCCCCTTCGGGTCGCGCCGGCCCCTCCGCGACGGCTGCGCCGTCCGTCCGCGCGGGGGCGCCCGCACGGCTACGCGGGTGCGGATGCCGAGGAGGTGGCACGGCGTCCCCCGACCGAACCCGTGACACGTTGCGCCCCTGTTCAGCGCCCGCCCCCTCGCCGTTTGCTCTCGGCCACTCGCCCGCCGGCGTGGGCACCGTCCGCCCCCCGACTGCGGCGGAGCAGCACCAGCGGCGCGAGGAGGAGCCCGAGGCCTCCCGTGAACGCCCCGCCCGTGGAGCAACCGCACGGCGGTACCTTCACGCAGTCCGGCGCGGACCAGTCCGTCGCGACGCCGACGCCGTCGATCTGGCGCACCTGGAGGCACACCTCGCCGGGGTCGTCGACGTCCGTCCATGTGAGCAAACGCGCGGCCGCTCCGGACGTGGGGGCGACGAATGCGTCGATGGCGAGGTCGCCGTTGGCGTCCTTGACCTGGAGGACCGAGAGGGCGTCGGGGTCGGTCGCCGGGGCCGCCTGGATGGTCACTTCGAGGGTCGAGGGCCACCCCCCACGCCACGGGGTGAACCGGGCGCTCTCGAGCGTCAGGGTGGGCGCGCCCGTGAGGCCCGCGACGGTGTGGGTGCCGGTGGTGAACCCGAAGCTCAGCGCCTCGCCGAGCTCGGGGACCAGGGCGAACGTGTAGGCGGTGTCGGGCTCCAACGGCGCGTCGGGGAACAGCTCCAGCAGATGGGTCTGGCCGAGGGCGATGTCGTCGGCAGACGCGACGCCGACCTCGGCTCCGTCCGACACGCCGACCAGCGACGCCGACCAGGCGCCCGGCTGGCCGCACGTGCTGCCGAAGGTGATGGCGGGACGGAGGTCGACCGGCACGTCCTCCGCGCCGGGCGAAGGGACCATGCCGGTGACCCCGAGGCCCGCTCCGCAGACGATGCCCCGGGTGTACGCGTGCGTGGTGGCGACGAAGTACAGGAACATCGTATCTCTCTGCCAGCTTAAGCGAGTTCGAACGAGACCGCCGCCTCCGCGGCTGGCTACGTGGGCGCATGCCGCCGCTCCCGCCCGAGCTCGCGCCCTACGCGCCGCTCCTCCCCATCCTCGCCGCGATCGTGCTCCCCCCTGCCGGCGGCCTCGTCGTCGGCGGCGTGGTGCGGGGCCTCGGCCTCGACGACGTCGCGCTCCCCGGCCTGCCGCGGTTCCGCTGGTCGCTGGCGGCGGGCGCGTGGACGTTCCTGCTCGCGGTGTGCGCCGTGGTCGGCGTGTACGCCGGCGGGGCCCAGGACGTCGTCGACGACGCAGTGGAGTTGCTCGTGCGCGTCGGCGCCGCTGGCTGCTGTCTGTTCGTGGGGGCTTGGGCGTCGGTGGCCCGGGAGGGCGTGAGCGACCGTGAGAGTCGGCGCGGCGCCACGGCCGGGGTGACAAACCCGCTCCTCGGCCTGGCGATCGGCGGCGTGGCGGCGCTCGTGGTGCTCGTTGGAGCCGGCGGCGCCGTGCTCCTGGTGGGGGGCGTGCTCGTCGTGCTCGGGGTCGTGGCGCTCCACGGCGGCGAATTCGGCGAGGTGCTGCGCGACGCGCTCCGTGACATCGCCGCCGGAATCGAGCTGCGCGCGCGCGCAGCCCCGGGGACCGAGGTGCACGTGGACGGCCGTGTGTCCATGATCGCCGCGCGGTCGGGGCTCCTCAGTACGCGGCTCGGGGACGGGCAGGAGCGGAACAATCGGCACGTGCTCGCGGGGTTGGCCGTGCCAGTGGTCAAGGACGAGGTGGGCTGAGCTCCGGGGCCGCGGTCGGCGCCTCGCCGGGCACCGCGGCCCGCGTCGGTCGCCCAAACGGAAATCTCATGACGACGGCTGCGCCCGGGCCTTCGCGTGGCGGACCCTGCGGCGGCGGCGCGAGGGGCGGCGGCGGGAGGAGGCGGCGGCGGGAGGAGGCGGCGGCGCGAGCGGCGGCCCGAGCGGCGGCGGCGGCCCGAGCGGCCAAGAGTCGGGGGCCCTGCCGGTAGGGGGTGGCACTCTTGGCCGGTTTTCTGTGATTGCGAAGGGGTCTGGCGCCCGCGTGGGACCCGCCGGGCGGCACGCCCGGGCAATTGCTGGCGTTCACCCGTTCGGGAGGCCGGACGGGAGGTGGAGACCCTCTGCCCGAGCGGCCAAGAGTAGGGGGCCCTGCCGGCAGGGGGTGGCACTCTTGGCCGGTACGCAGCGCGAGGAGTTCCAGTGGAGAGGCGGAGGCTGGTGAGGGGTCCGCCACCGGCCCTGTTCCTCCAAATCGTAGGCGAACGCCGGGCGGCACCCGCCGCCGCGGATCTCAATCCGTCGGCGTCCGCTTCCGGTCGGCCGCCCGCTTTGCTTTCTTGGTGTCCTCGCTCCGGTCCGGCTGCGCATGGAATTCCACGCCGGGGAGCCCGTCCATGTCCGCGTCCGTCGTGACCAGCCGCGCACCGCAGAGCGTCGCGGTGGCGTAGATCAGTGCGTCGCAAGCCGCGAGCCCGTGCCGCACCGCAAACACGGCCGCCTCCAGCGCGAGAGGTCCGTCGGCGGGAACGCAAACGCCCCGACGGAGAAGTGCGGCGTAGGCGGCGGCTCGGTCCTCGTCCGTGTGGCGAAGCGCCCACCGGTGAACCTCGCGGCGTAGGCGGCGGCTCGGTCCTCGTCCGTGTGGCGAAGCGCCCACCGGTAAACCTCGAACTCGACAACCGCAGGCACGATCACGTCCTCCATCCGAGCGAGGTGGGGAGCGACAGCGTCCGCCAGCGGCTCGTCCGCGAACCAGGCGATCCAGGCACCCGTATCGAGCACGACCCGACTCAACGCTCGTGGTCTCGGTAGTCGTCCGTGGGCGCACCGCGCGCAGTGCCGCGCAGATCCGCCGCGTCGACCACGGGGACGAGGAGCATCACGCGCCCTCGGGCAACGGCATCGAACTGCTGACCCGCCTTCCAACCGAGACGATCCCGCAGCTCCGCGGGGATCTGCACCGTGCCCTGCTCCGTCATTCGGACCGCGCGCAACGGAACACCTCGGAGAGGATCATAGCCCCGGAGCCCCCTCCCGGCCCCCTCACCCCCCCGGCAACCGCTCCACCACGTCCGCCGCCGCACCCGACTCGTCCACGCGCACGCGCAGCGTCACGGTGCGCAGCTGCGGGTCGATCTCCGCGCCCACGGTGGCCGACGCGGTGACGTGATCGGTCGTGAGGCCGCGCTTGACGAGGTAGCGGGCCGTCGTGAGGGAGCGTGCGCTCGCGAGCTCCCAATTGTCCGCCCACTTGCCGCCGGGCGCCACGGGGGCCGCGTCGGCACGGCCGATCACCTCGATCGTGGCGGGGGCGCCCTGGAGGGCGCCTACGATCTGCGCGAGGACGGCGTAGGCGGTGGGGTGCAGCTCGGCGCTGCCGGGCGCGAAGAGGAGGCGCTCGGGCAAGACGAGGGTGAGCGTCTGCTCGTGCAGGCCAACCTGGACGACGTTGTCGGACAGGGAGCCGAGGAGGTTCTGCTTGATCGAGTAGAGCAGGGGCGAGGCCGCCTCCTGCGCGATCGTGGCGGGGGGGCGCTCGGGGAGGTCGGGCGGATCGGGGTCGGGGCTCATCACGTCCATCAGCGCGGTCGACATGCCGCCCTCGAACGCGGCGTTCATACCGGCGATGACCTCGACGAGCTTGGTCTGGTCGGTCTGGGCGGTGGCGTACAGCACGGTGAAGAAGGCGAAGAGCAACGTGATGAAGTCGGCGTAGGAGACCAGCCAACGCTCGTGGTTCTCGTGCTCCTCGTGCCGGACCTTGCGGCTCATGCGGCCGCCGCCACGGGCTTGGCGCTCTTGTCGGCGGAGGCGTCCGCCTTGGCGTGGTGGTAGGGCGCAAGGCGCTCGCCGATCTGGCGTGCGTTCGAGCCGGTCACGATGGCGGCGAGGCCGGTGAGGACCATGGCGCGGTCCTCGGCCTCGGCCTGGACGATCTTCTTGAGGCGGGTGCCGAGGGGCAGGAAGAGCAGGTTTGCGAAGCCGACGCCGTAGATGGTGGCGACGAAGGCCACGGCGATGCCGGTGCCGAGCTTGCTCGGGTCGGTGAGGTTCTGCATGACGTGGATGAGGCCGAGCACGGCGCCGATGATGCCGATGGTCGGCGCGAAGCCGCCGGCGGTCTCGAGCAGCTTGGCGGCGGCGCAGGCGTGGTGCTCTTCCAAATCGGCCTCGAGCTCGAGCATGAGCTGGACGTCCTGGCCGGGGGTGCCGTCCACGAGCATCTGGAGGCCGCGGCGCAACGTGGCGTCGTGCACCTCGCTGAGCTGGCCCTCGACCGCGAGCATGCCCTCCCTGCGTACGACACTCGCGACGCGGAGCAGGTCCTCGGTGGTGCGCGCGCGGTCGGCCAGGCCCGGGAACACGATGCGCTTCATCAGGCGCGCGAGGGTCTTGACCTCGGTGGGGGTCGCGGCGAGCCAGGTGGCGCCGACGGTGCCGCCGAACACGATGAGCGCGGCGGTGGGCTGGACGAGGGAGGACAGATGCCCGCCCTCCAGCGAGTTGCCGCCGAGGATGCACACCAGCGAAAGGACGATGGCGAAGACGCCGGTGAGATCCATGGGAGGCTCCTGCGCAACGAGACGCTGGGTCGAAGACGTGCCGAGAAACTTGCTAAATCAACACGTTCAGAACGGCCACACCATGTCGGCCACGCGCGTGCCCCAACCGGGCCCCTGCTTGTCCGCGAGCACGCCCGCGCCGGTGAACTCGATGCGCGCCTCGGCGATGAGGTCGGACTGGATGGTGTTGTCGACGAGGATGTCACGCGGGCGCACGATGCCTTCGAGCGTGAGGTACTGCGTCTCGCGGTTGACACGCACCTGCTTGGTGCCACGGATGCGCAGGTTGCCGTTCGACATCACCTCCATCACCTGGCAGGTGACGGTGGCGGCGAGCGTTCCCTGCCGCGACGTGCTGCCTGAGCCGGTCATGGAGGACTCGGAGGAGCCGCCGATCTCGATCTTGCCGCCCATGTTGGGGTTGGCGGCGGTGATGCTCGTCTCCAGCCCGAGCAGCGCGGAGATGCCGCTGGTGGAGCTCGAATTGCGCCCGGTGTTGGTGTCGGCGCCGAGCGTCGTGGAGGAGTTGTCCTGCACGTTGACCGTGATGAGGTCGCCGATGCGGCGGGCGTTGCCGTCCATGCCGACCAGGGCGCGGGCCTCGGTCTCGCTCCACAACGAGCCGGGCGGGCTGGTCACGTGCCGCGGGGAGACCGCGTTGACGGCGGGGGGCGCGACGGAGGAGACCGCGTCGAGGTGGGCGCAGGCCAGGAGCGGAAGAAACAGCACGAGCAGAGGACGGCGCATCACTCCCCCACGACCACGGTCCCGTCGGACCGGAAGGTGCCCTGGAGCACGGTGCGCGTGGCGAGGTTGAGCACGCCCACACGCTTGTCGACCCAGCCGTCCTGGAGGAGCTGGCCGTTCGCGGTGACGACGAGCCCGGTGTCCGAGCCCGCCACGAGCAGCACGTCGGCGCCGCGCGGGGCGTCGGGCCAGGGCGCGGCGCGAGAGGTCGTGAGGGGCTCGCCGGCGGCAAGGGGGACCCGTGCGCGGAAGGCGCCCGCGCCCTCGACGGGGATCTCGCCGCGGAGGCGATGGCCGGACACGCGCTCCATCGTGGTCTCCACGCGCTCACCGGCCTCGACGCTCCACGCGGCCACCGGCACGGTGCGCCACACCTGGATGACGGCGCGGGTGAGGTGCCGGGTCGGGGCGCCGCCGCCGGCCGCATCGCAGTACAGCACCACTTGAACGATGCCCTCGACCGAGCCGACCTGGGGCAGCTGCACGCTGCACGTGGCGTCGGGGGTGAGGCCCGCGAGCGCGCCGAGGCCCTGGACCTCGACATCCTCGGGGGCCACTTCGAGGTGGGCGGCGACGGTGTCGCGCACGGCGTCCTCGGCGATGCCGGCGGAGGCGCTGGGAACCACAGTGGCAACCAACGTGGCGAGAAGAAGTGACAACATGGCTACCTCCGCAGCCCGGCGGCGGTCTGGAGCATCTCGTCGGCGGCCTGGATGACCTTGGACGAGAGCTCGTACCCGCGCTGGGCGGTGATCATGGCGATGAGCTCCTCGGCCACGTCGACGTTGGAGCCCTCCGTGGCGTATTGGAGCACCGAGCCGGCGCCGTCCTCCTGCGGGGTGGTGAGGGTCACGTCGCCCGCGTTGGTCGTGCCACGGAAAAGGTTGCCACCGGCGGCTTCGAGAGCCTCGGGGTTGGGAAACGTCGCGAGCTCGAGGGTGCCGAGCGAGATCGTCTCGACGCCCGAGGACGTCGGCACCTGCGCGCCGAGCGAGCCGTCCGCGCTCACGGTGAGGGTGCCGCCGGGCGGGATCTGCACACCGGGGGACACGCGGTAGCCGCCCTGGGTGGTGAGGTTGCCCTCGGCGTCGGTGCGGAAGTTGCCGTCGCGCGTGTAGAACGTCTCTCCCGACGGGCTCTCCACCACGAAGAAGCCGGGGCCGTCGATGAGCATCGCCGTGGGCGAGGAGCTCATCAACGTGTCGCCGTTGCGGAAGTCGCGGGACAGGCCGGAGAGGCGCGTACCGCTGCCGAGCTGCATGGCGTCGCCGCCGGCACCGCGCCCGCCGACGGACTGGTACACGAGATCCTCGAAGTTCTCGCGCACCTTCTTGAAGCCGGTCGTGCTGTTGTTCGCGATGTTGTTCGCGATGTTCTCGACCTTGATCTGGTTGGCCGACATCCCGGTGGCCGCCGTGTACAGTGCGCGCATGGCTACTCCTGCATCCGATTGAGGCGGCCGCGCGCCTCGTCGCTGGTCTGCATGACCTTCTGTTGGGCCTCGAACGCACGCGAGGCCTCGATGAGCTCGACCATGCACCGCATGGGGTCGACGTTGGCGCCCTCGCGCGCGCCCTGCACCACGGTGATGTCGCCGGTCGCGCCGGAGGCGACGCCGGACCACCGGTTCCCCCCGAGCGGCGAGCCGCCGTCGAGCGTCACGAGCCGCAGCCGGCCGAGCTCGCCGGAGGCGGAGCCGCTCACGGTGCCGTCGGCCTCGACGATCAGCCGCTCGCCGGGCGCGAGGGTGACGGGGCCGCGGTCGGTCAGGACCGGGGTGCCACCCCCGGAGACGAGGCGGTTGTCGGCGTCGAGGCGGAAGCCGCCGTCGCGGGTGAACGTGCCGTCGGCCAGCGCGAACATCGCGTTGCCGCGCAGCGCGAGGTGGGTCGAGACGCCGTCCTGCATCAGGGCGCCGTCGCGCGTGTCGTACATGCCGGTGCCGGCGCGCACGACGTTCTCTTCGGACTCGAAGTTGACGCGCTGCTCGCGGTACCCTTGCGTGTTCGCGTTCGCGACGTTCGCCGACACGACCTCGAGGTTGCGCCACGCCGCCTTCGCGCCCGCGTACGCCGCGTAGATGTCGCGGCTCATGCCGCACCTTCGCGCAGATCGTCCAGATCGATCTCGCGCGCCAGCGTCTTCTTGAGGCGCTCGCGGGCGGCGGTGAGGAGCTGGCTCACGCGGGAGGGCGTGACCTCGAGGATGGCGCCGATCTCGGCGAGCGAGCAATCACGGGCGTAGTAGAGGAGGACGACCTGGCGGTCGCGCTCGGGGAGGCGCGTGATGGCCTCGCGGAGGGCGCGGCGCAGATCGAGGTCGAGCATCCGCGCGGGCGCTTCGGCGGGCTGGAGGAAGGCGTCGTCGCCCTCGCCATCGGAGTCGTCGTCGTCGCCTTCGTCGGAGGTGTCGAGCGACACCAGCACGAGCGGACCGGCGAACCCGCGGGCCTCCCAATAGGCGTCCAGATCCACGCCCATCGCCGCGGCGATCTCCCCGTGGGTGGGCTCACGGAGCGCGCCGACCTCGTCGAGGGCCGCCTTGGCCTTCTTCGTCGCGACGGCGAGCTCCCGCGCGACCCGACGATCGCGCCGGGTGGAGCCGCATGCGCCCCGCACCGCGTCGAGCATGCGCCCGAGGATGTGGCGGGAAGCGTAGGTCGCGAAGTCGGAGCCGCGGCTCTCGTCGAAGTTCTCGAACGCTTCGAGCAGCCCCATCACACCGTAGCCGACGAGGTCCTCGGGAGAGAAGGTGCACGCGGGGCCGATCTGCTCGCAGGTGCGCCGCGCGAGGTGCACCACCTTGCGCTCGTAGCGCACGCACATCTGCTCGGAAGTCATCCCCTCGACGCGGCGGGGTCCGGCGGCGTGCTGATAGGCACGGAGGTTCACGAAGGGCTCCGGTCGAGGAGAGAGGAGATCGGCTTGAGTTGGGAGGCTGCTGACTGATCGGTCACGAGGCCGCGCTCTTCAGTGCTTTTTTCTCTCCCAACGAGAGCTCCGCTTCACGCGCCAACGACGTGCCGGGCACGATCTCGCCGGGCGAGAGCACGGGCACGCGCGGGATCGCTTTCTCCAGCAGGCGACGCAGCGGGCCGCGGGCGAGCGGAGGCACGAGCAGCACGAGCTCGCCGCTGCCGTTCCACTGCTCCGCGTGTGTTCGCATCCCGACGATGAGCTTGCGCGTGGTGTCGGGCTCGAGCACGAGCGTCATCACGCCGCCGTCGCCACCCTGGAGGCCGCGCAGGACGGCGTCCTCGGCGTCGGCGCCCAGGCCTACGTAGTGCAGGGCGCCGTCGTCACCCAGAAAGCGCGCGGTCACGGCGCGGGCCATGCGTTGGCGCACGAACTCGGTGAGCACGTCGGCGTCGCGGGTGCGCGGGGCGTACTCGGCGAGCGCTTCGAGGATCGCCTGCGCGTCGCGCACGCCGACCCCCTCCTGGATGAGGTTGCGGAACACGCGGAGCACGCTGGCGCGCGGGAGCGGGTCGGGCACGAGCTCCTCGACCAGCCGCGGGTTGTCGGCGCCGACGCGCTCGAGCGCCTCGGCCAGCTGCTTGCGCCCGAAGATCTCGTGGGCGTGGCGCCGCAGCAGATCGTCGAGGTGCGTCGTGAGCACCGTCGGCACGTCGACCACGGTGTAGCCCTGCGCCTGGGCGCGGAGGCGCTGGTTGTCGCCGATCCACCAGCCCTTGAGCCCGTACACCGGATCGGTGCCCGGCGTGCCCTGGAGCGGGGTGGTGGCCGTGCCCGGATCGAGCGCGAGCACCTGGCGCGCGACCACCTTGCCGGTGCCGATGGCGTCGCCACGCAGGAGCACGCGGTACTGCCCGGCGCCGAGGCGCACGTTGTCGCGCAGGTGCACGGCGGGGAGGAGCACGCCGAGGTCGGTCACGATCTGGCGGCGGATGCGCTGGATGCGCTCCACCAGCACGCCGCCGCGCTTCTCGTCGACGAGGAAGACCAGATCGAGGCCGACCTCGACCACGAGCGGCTCGACGCGCAGCAGATCCTCGGGGCGGGACTCGACCGGGCCCGCGGGCACCTCGGTCCCGTCGGCCGCGCGCGCCTTCGGCACGGGCGACTTGTACATCGTGTAGGCGAGCGCCCCGAGGATGATCGAGATGATCGAGAACGGGATGCGCAGGCCGGGGATGAAGATGAACCCGCACGAGAGGCCGGCGAGCACCGCGAGCACGCGCGGGTTGCCCAGCATCTGGGCGCCGAACTGATCTTCGAGCGGCTTGTCCTCGAGGTCGGACACGCGGGTCACGAGCAGGCCGGCCGCCGCCGACACGATGAGCGCGGGCACCTGGCTGGCGAGGCCGTCGCCGATGGTCAGCAGCGTGTAGTTGGTCGCCGCCGTCGCGAGATCGAGGCCCTCCATCAACACGCCGATGATGATGCCGGCGAAGATGTTGATGACCATGATGATGATCGCGGCGACCGCGTCACCCTTGATGAACTTGCTGGCGCCGTCCATCGCGCCGTAGAAGTCGGCCTCCTGGGCCACGGCCGCGCGGCGGCGGCGGGCCTCCTTCTCGTCGATGAGCCCGGAGTTGAGCTCGCCGTCGATGGCCATCTGCTTGCCGGGCAACGCGTCGAGCGTGAACCGGGCGGCCACCTCGGCCACACGCCCGGCGCCCTTCGTGATGACCATGAAGTTGATGACGAGGAGGATGCAGAAGAGGATGAAGCCGACGACGTAGTTGCCGCCGACCACGAAGTTGCCGAACGCCTCGATGACGTGCCCGGCCGCGTCGGTGCCCTCGTCGCCATGGAGCAGGATGAGGCGCGTGCTCGCGACGTTGAGCGAGAGCCGGAAAATCGTCGTGATCAGGAGGATGATCGGGAACGCCGAGAACTCGACCGGGCGCCGCACGTAGAGGGACACCAGGAACACGAGCAGCGACACGGTGATCGACAGCGCCAGGAACACGTCGACCAGGATGGGCGGGAGCGGCACCATCAGGATGGCGATGATCCCGAACACGCCCACGGCCAGGCCCACGTCGCCGTTCTTGCGGATGCCGTTCAGGAGCCACATGCGCGAGCTGTTCGGTCGCCGTCGCTGAAACTTGAGGCGGATTGCGACCGATGTCGATTCGCGCCCAAATCAGTGAAGCCCCGGGCGGCCCCGACCGATGAGGAGAGACCTCTCTCTCCGGGTAGCCCCCTTGCGCATCCTCCTCGCCGAAGACGACACCACCACCCGGCTCAAGATCCGCTCCCTGCTGGTGAAGTGGGGCTACGACGTCATCTCCGCCACCAACGGAACGGAGGCGTGGTCCGTATTGGAGGGGGACAATCCCCCCACGCTCGCCCTGCTCGATTGGAAGATGCCCGGCCTGGACGGCGTCGAGATCTGCCAACGCCTGCGGAGCCCGACCCGGCATGGCCCGTACGTGTACGTGCTGCTCCTGACCGGGAACGACAACAAGCGGGACGTGGTGACCGGGCTCGACGCCGGCGCGGACGACTACCTCACCAAGCCGTTCGAGCCGCAGGAGCTGCAGATGCGCTTGCGGACGGGCGGACGGATCGTCGCGCGGGAGGAGACGCTGCGGCAGCTCGCCACGCGCGATCCGTTGACCCAGGCGCTCAACCGCCGCGGCATCTTCGACCTGCTCGACCGCGAGCGCCTCCGCGCGGAGCGCACCAACGCCGAGGTCACCGTCATGCTGGCCGACATCGACTACTTCAAGCGCGTCAACGACGTGTTCGGGCACGCCGTGGGCGACGCGGTCCTGGTCGAAGTCGCCCACCGCCTCACCGACGCGGTGCGCCCCTACGACGGCGTGGGCCGCTATGGCGGCGAGGAGTTCCTGCTCGTCCTCACCGGCCCGCCCTCGGCGTTCTCCCCGGCGCTGCTCGCGGAGCGGGTCCGCGCCGCGGTCTCGCGGACGCCCATCACCGTCGGCCCCCACGCGATCACCGTGACCGTGAGCATCGGCGTGGCGCGCGGGGAGCCCGGCCAGTCGGCCGATACGCTCGTGAACGCGGCGGACACCGCGCTGTACGAGGCCAAGACGGGCGGCCGGAACCTCGTACGGCTGGCGCCGCCCACGCCGCTCACGCTGCTCCCGAGCCCCCTCCCCGCCGCCGTGGCGGTGGCCTCGTGACCGCCGGCCCGCAGCAGGAGGTTGCCTACGCCGTGGTCGAGGCGCGCACCGACACACAGCGGATGTGGGTGGACCAGTACGGGGTGCTGCATGCGTCGCCCGATCCCGGCGTGCACATCTCCGCGGCCGATGCCAGGGCCGCGGTCGACCTGGGCTGGGAGCTCAAGGAGCACCACATCTGCTCCGTGATCGTCGATCTGCGACACATCCGCTCGATGGATCGCGACGCCCGCGCGTACTACGCCGGCCCGGAGGTGACCGCGCGCACCTTCGGCGCGGCCCTGCTCGTCGGCAACCCGCTCACCCGCGCGGTGGGAAACCTCTTCCTCGGCTTGAACAAGGCCGCGCATCCCCTGCGCCTCTTCCCCGACGACTTCAGCGCCGTGGCCTGGTGTCGGACCCTGGGATGACCCACGCACTTGCCGAGTTCTCGGCGCGCGCCGACGAGATCATGAACGTGTTGCTCACGTACGCGGCGGGTGACTACGCCCAGCGCGTTCCTACGCGATACGACGACAGCGTGTTCGACGGCATCGCGATGAGCGTGAACATGCTCGCCGAGGAGCTGCTGGCGTCGCGCGAGGCCACGGAGCGGCACGCCGCCGAGCTCGCCCGCAAGACGCAGATCCTCGAGTCCGTGCTCGACGAGATGGTCGACGGCGTCATCGTCCTGAACGAGCGCGGGCACCCCATCGTGTTCAACCCCGCGGCGAAGCGGCTCGTCGGGCCCCCGACGAGCGGCTCGCTGGTGGAGAACCGCGAGCGCACCTACGGGCTCTACCACTCGGACGGGGCGACGATGTACGCCCCGGCAGACCTCCCGCTCTCCCGTGCCATGCGTGGGGAAGGGCAGGACAACGTCGTCATGCTCGTGCGCAACGAGCGCCTGCCGGAGCCCCGCCTCATCAGCGTCACCACCCGCCCGATGAGCGGCGCGGACGGCTCCATCCACGGCGCGCTCTGCGTCTTCCACGACATGACCGCGCGGCGGCGCGTCGAGGAGGAGCACCGCCGCGCCCGCGAGGCGGCGGAGGCCGCGACCCGCGCCAAGAGCGAGTTCCTCGCCAACATGAGCCACGAGATCCGCACGCCGATGAACGGCGTCATCGGCATGACCGAGCTCCTCCTCGCCTCGCCGCTCGACCCGAGCCAGCGCGAGTGCGCCGAGACCGTGCACGCCTCCGCGCTCTCGCTGCTCACCGTGATCGGCGACATCCTCGACTTCTCCAAGATCGAGGCCGGCCGGCTCGAGCTCGAGCACCACCGGTTCAACGTGCACGCCGCCCTCGACGAGGCGGTCCGCTCGGTCGCGGTCCGGGCCCACGAGAAGCGGCTCGAGGTCGCCCTGCAGGTGGGCCCCGAGGTCCCGACGCACCTCGTGGGCGACGCGATGCGCCTGCGCCAGGTGCTCCTCAACCTCCTCGGCAACGCCGTCAAGTTCACCGAGCGGGGCGAGGTCGTGGTCGAGGCCAGCGGGCGCGCGGGGCCCGACGGGACCTTCCTGCTCGACGTGGTGGTGCGCGACACGGGCATCGGCATCCCGGCCGACAAGCTCGGTGTCATCTTCGAGTCCTTCACCCAGGCGGACGCCTCGACCACCCGCCGCCACGGCGGCACCGGGCTCGGGCTCGCCATCTCCGAGCAGCTGGTCGCGCTCATGCACGGCACCATCCACGCCGAGAGCGTGATGGACCAGGGGAGCAGCTTCCGCTTCACCGTGCGGCTCGACCTGCCGCCGCCGGGGGAGGTCCACGTCGATCGGTGGCGCGCCCTGACCGGGCTCGCGGGCGCCGCGACGCTGGTGGTGGACGACAACGCCACGACGCGTCGCATCCTCGACCTGACGCTCCGCAGCTGGGACCTCGCGCCCGTCCTCGCGGCGGGCAGCGCCTCCGCGCTCATCCAGCTCCGCCAGGCGGCGACGCCGTTCCAGCTCTTCCTGCTCGACGCGAAGATGCCCGACGTCGACGGCTTCGAGCTCGCCGCGCAGATCAGGCGCGATCCCGCGCTCGCGGACGCCGCGATCGTGATGATGCTCTCGTCGAAGACCCGCCTCGAAGACGCCGAGCGGTGCCGACGCCTCGGCCTCGGGCACCTCGTCAAGCCCATCGAGCCCTCCGCCCTGCTCGACGCCATCATGAGCGCGCTGCACCTCAAGCGCCCGGCTCAGCCCGAACCGCCCGCACCCGAAGCGTGCACGCCCCCCGTCCGTGCGCTGCGCGTGCTGGTGGCCGAGGACAACTCGGTCAACCAGGTCGTCGCCGCGGGCCTGCTCCGCCGCGAGGGCCATCACGTCACCGTCGTGGACAACGGCCGCCTCGCCGTCGAGGCCGTGGCGCGCACGCCGTACGACATCGTGTTGATGGACGTGCAGATGCCCGAGATGAGCGGGTTCGAGGCCACCGCCGCCATCCGCCACGCCGAGGCCGGCACCGGCCGCCACCTCCCGATCGTCGCGACCACCGCGCACGCCATGGCCGGCGATCGCGAGGATTGCCTCGCCGCGGGGATGGACGCGTACGTCGCCAAGCCGCTGCGCCGCGCCGAGCTGCTCGCGGCGATCTACACGCTGACGGCGGACCTCGCGCCGGCCCCCGCCGCGCCGGTCACGGCGCCCATCGAGCCCCCCGCGCTCCCGACGGAGGCCCCCTACGACCGCACCGCGGCGCTCGCCAGCGTGGACGGCGACGAGGAGCTGCTCCGCGACATGGCCGAGGCGTTCGCCGGGGAGGCCGACGAGATGCTCGCCGACATCGACGCGGCCGTGCGCGCGGCGGACCCCGCCCACCTCGCCCGGGCGGCCCATCGCCTCAAGGGCGCGGTCGCCAACTTCGCGGCGGCCGGCGCCACGGCGAACGCCGCGGCCCTCGAGACGCTCGGCCGCGCGGGGCGCGTGGACGGGGCCCCCGAGACGTTCGTCGTGTTGCGGGGGCAGCTCGGAGGGTTGCTGGAGGCGCTGGCGGCGTGAAGGTGGGGCCCCTCGGGGCCCGCGCCCGGGCTAGAACTGGAAGTACAGGAAGTCCACCGCGTCCATCCGCACGAACAGGTAGAAGCAGATGGCGAACCCCGCCCAGACCGTGGTCTGCGTCGGGAGGTACCACGCGCTCGTCTCGAGCCGGGGGATGACGAAACGCTCCAGGAGCAGCGCGATCACCAGCGGGGCCGCCGTGGCGGCGGTCACCGCGAGCATGACCACGGTGGCGACCCACTCGTCGGGCGTGGCCGCGAACGGGTTGAGCTGGAGGAGGCGGAAGATCCGGTCGACGCTGGTCTCGCGGAACAGCAGCCACCCGAACACGGTGAAGCCGAACATCAGCACCACCGCGCCCACGTGCCCGCCCGCCGACTTGCGCACCGCAGTGGGGATCCGCGGCGTGACGAGGCGGTAGCCCACGAGCAGGAGCGCGTGGTAGGCGCCCCAGAGCACGAAGTTCCAGCTGGCGCCGTGCCAGAGGCCGGAGATGAGCATCGCCGCGCTCGTGGCCATCGTGGCGCGCCAGAAGCCGCCGCGGGAGCCGCCGAACGAGATGTACAGGTAGTCGCGGATCCAGGTCGAGAAGGAGATGTGCCAGCGCTTCCAGAAGTCGGACGGGCTGGTGGCCAGGTACGGGTGCCGGAAGTTCTCCATCAGCTCCCAACCGAGCATCCGCGCGGTGCCGCGGGCGATGTCGGTGTATCCCGAGAAGTCCGCCAGGATCTGGATCGTGAAGCCGAGCGTGGCCGCCCACACCATCGGCCCCGAGGGGGACTCCAGCGCGAAGATCTTGTCGACGTACGGCGCCACGGTGTCGGCGCACACCATCTTCTTGAACGCGCCCCACATCGCGAGCGCCAAACCCGAGCGCACCATGTTCCAATCGAGCGTGCGCGGGGTCTCCGCCTGCATGAGCAGGTTGGACGCCCGCTGTACCGGCCCCGCCACGAGGTGGCAGAAGAACGACACGGCGAGCATGTACTCGAGCAGGTTCTTCCGCGGCTTGAGCTCGCCCCGGTAGATGTCGATGGAGTAGGCCATCGATTGGAAGGTGTAGAAGGAGATGCCGGCGGGGAGCAGCACGCCGAGCGGCCCGACGGAGTTGGCGACGCCGAACGTGTCGAGGAGCGCGGCCACGTTGACGAGGAAGAAGTCGCAATACTTGTAGTAGCCGAGCAGCGCGAGGTTGGCGGTGAGGCTCGCGGCGAGCACCGCGCCCTTGTGTTTCGGGTACCTCTCGATGCCGAGCCCGCCGAAGTAGTCGACCGCCGCGGACACGTAGAGCAGGATGAGGAACCACGGGTGCACCCACCCGTAGAACAGGGCGCTCGCGACGATGAGCAGCCCGTTCTGGAGCCGCCGGTCGCGGAGCGCCCAGTACGCGGTGAACACGATGACGAAGAAGTAGACGAATTCGATCTGGATGAAGGTCATTCGTCACAACCCGGGAGGTGCTCGGACTCGCCGATGTGCGCGTTCCAGATGATGAACCACGCGTCACGATCGGGGTTGCTCAAGGTGAGCTCCATCCGCGCGCCGGGCGGGAACGGTTCGTCGAAATACACACACTTGCGGCTGAACCCGCCGGTGGCCGGCAGCTCGACCTCGGCCTCGACCACCTGCTCCCGGTTTGGATCGGTCACCCGCACCTTCGCCACGATCGGCACGGCGGCGCGCTCGTCGTGCTCGGCGAGCAGGGAGATCCCCTCGAGGACGAGCAGGTCGGCGCCGAGGCGCAGCCGGTCGGAGGAGTTGCGCGCGGCCCAGGAGAGCTCGTCGCCCGGGTAGAGCCACGTCGCGCGGCCACACGCGCGCAGCGGGTCGAGTCGGACCCGGTACGGCCCCGCGGGCATGGTCTCGCCGGGTGGGGAGATCCGGAGGGTGTCCCCGAATTGGCCGAAGCCGCGCCGAACCTTCCCGCGGAGCATGCCCTCGAGCAGGTGGGCCTCCGTGAGCCAGGCGTCGGGCGCGCTCTCGGGGGCGACCTGGAGCGGCGAGCAGGGGTAGTCGATGCGGGTGCGGAGGGCATCGTCCGCGATCTGGCCGAGGCCGGGCACCGCGAGCGTGACGATGTCGCCGTCGGTGCCGGCCGCCCCGGTCGCGACGGCCGGCGGATCGACCGCCGCGACCACCGGGCTCACGAGGGGGGCGAGGGTCACCGCCGGCGCGCCCACCATGCGTCGCGAGCCGAGCGCGAGCTCGTCGATGACCAGCCACGTGTCGGCCCCGGCCGAGACGCCGATGGACCACGGCGCCGCGAGCGCGGGCACCTCGATCTCCGCCCGGTACAGGCGCCCTTCCGCTTCGAGGGGCACCTCTTTGTCGCCCACCCGCAGCGTCGCCGTGCTCCCCTTCACCAGTCGCGCGCTGACCGACACGCGGATCGCCCCGTCGACCACCGGGGCGTCGTACCGCCACTCGGTCGTGGTGCCCGGGTACACCCACCAGACCACGTTCCCGCGCGCATCCTTCAGGCTCGGCTCGGTGGCGTACGCCATCGTCAGGCCGTCCGCGACCGGCGTCTCCGAGGGGGCGAAGATCGCGCCGAACTTGCGATGTTGCCAGCCGCCGACGCAGGTCTCGCCGAGGTCCCGCTCGGCGCTCCGCGGCACCGGCGCGCCCGCGGCGTCGACCAGCACGAGCGGGCTCGAACGCCCGAAGCCGCCGGTCTGGAGCAGATCGTCGGAGAGGAAGGCGAAGTCGGGCATCGGCGCCTGGAACCCACACGCCCGCTTGGGAGCCGGAAGGAACGTCGGGGCCGGCACCGGCGGCGGCGTGCCGACGCGCACCACGGACGAGGCGAGCAGCACCGGGCGCGCCGGCGCCACCCCTCCCTCCAGGATCTTGGCCTCCTTCATCGCGGCGGCGAGCGCGGCGGTCACGGCGGCCTTGCCGCTGCCCGAGAGGTGGATGTGGTCGCGCCAGGCGTCGAGGGGCAGGTCGATCCCTTGCAGATCGATGTAGCTGACGCCGCGCTGGTTCATCAGGTCGAGCGCCGCACCCTCTACCGCGGGGGCGAGCGAGTCCGTGTACCGGGTGCTCGCCGGCAGCGGGGCGCGCACGAACACCACGCGGGCGCCGTTCGCCTCGGCGACCGTGATGAGGTCGGGCAGGAGCGACTCCTCCGCGGTCACGTCGCTCGCGGTCATCGCGTGGCTGAAGGCGCGCTCGGCGACCGGCACGACCCGCGCCCCGCCCCCCTCGCGGAAGCGCGCGGTGCTCCCGAACATCGTCTCCAGCGCCGGATCGGCCACCCGCTTGCCCGCCGCGCGGACCCCATCGTCCGCCGGGGGCGCGAGCAGCGTGCCGACGGCGAATTCACGAATGCCGGCGAGCAGCGCGTCGTGCGCCGCCGTCGCGTTGCGCCGCATCAGCCCGAGCGGGCCCGTGCTGTTGCGGAGCACCTTCCGGCTGATCACCTCGCTCGGCGCGTCCATCTGCCCTTCCAGCCGCTTGCCCTCGCCCGCGGAGTCGGCCTCCACGCGGAGCATCGCCGCGAGCTGGCCGTACACGATCACGATCTCGGGGCGGTGGCCGTTGGCGAACACGCGCTGCTCGAGGATGGCGTACCAGGCAGGCGCGCTGGAGCCGGCCACGAGCACGGTGAGGATCGGGCGTTGGTAGCCGAGCGACTTCTTGAGAACCTGGGCGTCCACGTCCGACCGCGACTTCGAGTTGCCGACGATGAGGATGCCGGGCTGGGCGCGCTCGAGGGCCTCGTCATTGAGCGCGCCCTCGGGCGAGAGCTCGCGGATGGGCTCGGTGGTGAGCCAGGCGCCGGCGGCGAGCAAGACCAGGGCGGGGAACAGCACAGCCGCGAGCGTCGGGAGCGAGAGGCGCATCCGCCTATGCTACCGCGTGCCACGCGAGGCGCCACGTTTCGGCCGCCCGCCGTGCGCGTGGGAGGCTGGTGTGTCACGTCCGGCTCGGGGTTGGGTGTCACAACCCGCGCGATCGCTCCGGCCGCAACGGGATCGTCCCGGCGAGCGCGCGATCGATGGTCGCGACGATCCGATCGGCGTCCTCGGGCAGGCGGCCGCCAAGCGGCAGGTAGTTGCTGGCGTGGTTGGTGCGGAACACCGCGTTCGTCGGGCGCGCCTCGGCCACGAGCGTACGCAGCTCGCCGAGCAGCCCGTCCACGCCCGGCAACGTGAAGCCGATCCGCTCGGCGGTGCGGGCGAGCGGCGTGCCGGGCACCAGCGTGAGCGTGAGCGCGGAGAGGTAGTCCGGGTCCATCGCCGTCGCGAGCCGCGCGCTGCCGTGCGCGTGTTCGGCCGACCGCTCGACCCCGCCGGCCCCGAGCAGGAAGATCGCCGAGAGCCGCAGCCCCGCCGCGCGCGCCTTCTTCGCGGCGGCCACGTGGGCGTCGAACAGGTAGTCGCTGTCTCGGGGGGCCAGGGTGCCGGCGTTGTCGATCGGGCGGGCGCCCTTGGCGATGCGCCGCATCGTGAGCTCGTCGCCGCTCTCCGGCCCGATGTAGAGCAGCGTCAGCCCGTGCGCGCGCAGGGTGCGCAGCTCCTCGTCGGACTTGGCGAGGATGTTGGCCGCCGTCGCGTAGCAGCTCACCTGGCCGAGCGCTGGGAACAGCCGCCGCGCGGTGTCGAGGATGGGCAGCCAGTGGTCGAGATCGAGCACCAGCGCGTCGCCGTCGGCCACGAACACCTTCTCCACGTCCCCGCCGAACCGCGCGGCGGCGAGCGCCAGGTCCTCCAGCGTCTCCGCGAGCGGCCGCACCCGAAACACCGGCTTGTCCCGGTACATGTCACAGTACGTGCAGTTGTTCCACGAGCAGCCGATCGTCGCCTGGACGATGTAGCTCCGCGCCTCGGAGGGCGGACGGTAGATCTTGCCGACGTAGCGCATGGCGAACCGTAGCCGCGCCCCGCCCCCAAAGCGAACAGGGCCCCTCCCTACGAAGGCGCTGCTCCTCGGCAGACGGCCGCCTCCGACTCCAAACGCTCGGCCAGGGGCACGTCTTCCAGCGCCCGTGCCAGCTCGGCGCGCGCGGAGAGCGCCTCCGCGCGGTCGAGCGGGGACTCGTCTCCCACGCGCGCGAGCGCAGTGTCGAGGGCCTTGGCGGCGGCGAGGTCGTCGTTGTGGAAGTCGCGCAGCCGGGCGGCGAGCCGGATGGCGCGTTGCAGCGGGGTGAGGCTCGGGTCCTTGTAGGCCTGGGCGTCCTCTTCGTCCTGAGCGCCGTACTTGATGAAGATGACGGAGTTGCCGTTCGGGTCGGTGAGCGTGAAGCGCGACTGACCGGGCCGCATGCGCGAGATCCGCGGGAGACCCTTGGCAGGCGAACGACCCAGCGCCTGGCGAAGGCGCTCCGCGAATTCGGCGTGCAGGTTCTCGACCTCGGGCATCATCACGAGGCAGGTGCTGAACGCCGCGGCGGGATCCAGCCCCTTCATGCCGAAGAAGTGCAGCTCGTACCCGTCTCGCGCCACCACGCCGTAGGCGCTGGGTGCCTTCTGGCGGTACGTGACCACGAAGCCGAGGGCCACCCACAACGCAAGGGTGTCGTCGAGCGAAACGCAGGGGAGCGCCGGGATGGTCTTGGGGGCGGAATGCATGAGCCGGTGTATGACGGGAGCCCCGCCGAGGTAGCGCATCTCGCCCCCTCCGGTGTCTCACCCGCCGAGGATCCACCATGCACCGCGCCCATCTCATCGTCACCGCGTCCATACTCGCCCTCACCGCCTGCGCCGCCCCCACCGAGGTCGAAGAGGGCGAGGAGTCGGTCACGGACGCCGTCTCGGGCGTCACGGTCGACGGCGGCGCGGGCGACCTGCGCGTCACCGGCTCGTCCACGGCCACCGGGGCCGAGCTGCGCTGGCGCATGACGTGGTCGAACGAGCGCCCCACGCTGACACAAGCGCAACAGGACGGCGTGTGGGTGATCCGCACCGACTGCCCGATCCAGCTCGTGTGCCTCATCGATCTCGACCTCACCGTGCCCGCCGCGGTCGACGCGGTGCTCGCGGTCGGCTCCGGCGACACGGTCGTGCGCGATCTCTCCGGCCGGGTGGACCTCTCCGCCGGCAGCGGCGACATGCTGCTCGACGCGCTCTCGGGCCAGGCCCACGTCGACATCGGCTCGGGCGACCTCACCGGGACCGCGCTCGTCGCCCCCCTCACCGTGCTCGTGGGCTCCGGCGACCTCGACCTCGCGTTCGACGCGCCCGCCGAGGTCGACCTCGCCGCCGGCTCCGGCGACATCGGCCTCACCGTGCCCGCGGGCGCCTACGCCGTGTCGGTCGAGACGGGCTCCGGCGACGTGTCGGTGTCCGGCATCGAGGACACCGCGGGCGGCGTCGCGCTGATCGTGCAGACCGGGTCGGGAGACGTGACGATCGGCGCCACGCCGTGATCCTGGCGTGACGAGGGCGCCGTGCCCCCGACGCCCGGCGGGCCCGCCGCGATAGCAGGCCCGCACGCCCCACCCGGATTGAATCGATGTCGACCAACAAGACCTCCCCCGACGAGCCCACCGCGGAGGATCCGGCGGGCCTGTCGGGCGAGGCGGCGCCCGAAGAGCGCGCCAAGCGCCTCGTGCGCAGCGAACATCGCGCGGCGATGATGGATCTCAAAGCCCTCGGGAACCGCCTCGCGAAGCTGCCGCAGAGCCGCCGGCGCACCCTGCCGCTCGACGAGCGGCTCCAGGACGAGCTCGATCAGCTCGCCGCCGCCGGCCAGATGCAGCACCGCCGCCGCCTGCTGATGCGGGTCAAGCTGATGCTCGGCTCGGTCGACCTCGACCGGCTCGCCGCCGTGCTCGGGGGCGACACCGACCAGGCCGCGCTCGAGCGCGTGATGCAGCACTGGCGCACCCGCATCCTCGCGGGTGACGACGCCGTGCTCCAGGCCTTCATCGAGGCCTACCCGGCCGCCGATCGCCAGGCCCTGCGCACCGCGGTCCGCGATTCGCGGCGCGAGGGCCCCGCGGCGGCGCGGGCGTCCTATCGCCTGCTGCAGCTCCTCCGCGAAGCCGCGGCCGTGGTACCCGAGCCGGATCCGCCGCCCGACGCCGAGTGAGCGGCCGAGGGCGCGATCGCACCGCCGGGTGGTAGCCGCCACGCCAACGGTGTTTATCCACGCCTGCCCGCGTCCCCGCGCGGAGCCGCCCCCTCCTCTCCCCGGAGTCCCCGATGAAGCTCTATCTCTCCCCCGGCGCCTGCTCGCTCTCCCCCCACATCGTCCTGCACGAGGCGGGCCTCGCGCACGACACCGAGAAGGTCGATCTGCGCGCGAAGACCACCTCGAGCGGCGCCAACTTCAAGGAGATCAACCCGAAGGGCCAGGTCCCCACGCTCCAGCTCGACGACGGCGAGATCCTCACCGAGGGCGCCGTGATCGTGCAGTACCTGGCCGACCTCGCGCCGGGCACCGATCTGGCGCCCCCCGCCGGCACGCGCGAGCGCTACCGCCTCCAGGAGTGGCTCAACTACATCGCCGCCGAGGTGCACAAGTCCTACTCGCCCCTGTTCCGCCCCCTCACGGACGAGCAGGGCGCCGCCGCCCGCGCGCACATCCTCACGCGCGTCGCCCACATCGACACGGTGCTGGCCGACCGCACGTGGCTCATGGGTGACACGTTCACGGTGGCCGACGCGTACCTCTTCACGGTGCTCAATTGGAGCCGCATGGCGAAGGTCGACCTGTCGCCCTACGCCAACGTCACCGCCTACCAGGGCCGCGTGGCGGAGCGCCCCAGCGTCCAGAAGGCCATGGTAGCGGAAGGGCTCGCGTAGGACCGGATCGGTCGATTCGGGGCGGCCCGGCGGCCGCGGACGGCCGCCGTCGGCACGCTCCGGGCTCGGCATCCTGCCTCGGTCCGCCGGCGCGCGGCGCGCCGGCGGGACCGGCCGGGCAGGGCCCGGCCGCCCTGCGCGCGCCTGCCGCGGGGCAGCGGCCTGTCACCACCCGTAGGCGTACAACGTCCCCGCGATCCGCCCCTCCACGGCGTCCCCGGCGGCGCTCCCCGCCACATCCAACGTCACGCTCCCCTCCGCCACGTAGGCCGCGAGCGTCGGCTCCGACGTGCCGTCCGAGGCGAGCAGGACCCCCACCACGTCGACAAAGTCGAAGGGGATCGTGCCGGGCGCCAGCTGGTCGACCGGAAACCAGGCGTAGGTGACGAACGTGCCGCCGTCGGCCGTCGACGCGCCGGCCGCGAGGATCGCCGTCTCGCCCTGGGCGCCCGCCACCGCGCCCGCGGGGGTGACCGGCACGGCCTCGCCGTCCCACGTGAGCGCCATCGTCATGGCCCCGGTGGTCCACGGGGTCTGGTCGAGCGTGCCCCAGGTGGTGGCGAAGGTCGTCGCGATCGTGCCACGCTCGACGAAGCAGGGCGGATCGCGGAGGGCGCCGGTCCAGCCCGTCGGGTCCGCATCCAACGCCGCGCGGAGCGTGTCCTCGCGGCCCGACACGATGCTTCGGAGCGCGCGCACGTCGGTGCGGAAGGCCTCTCCCTGCCAGGGCTCGGCGAGGCTGGCCAGGCGGCCCACCTCGGCGCCCCGCTCGTCGCCCTCCCACACCTCGTCGAGCAGCGTCTCGAGGCGCGCGCGGTAGGCCTCCTCCCCGCCGGGCGCCAGCAGGACGGCTTGTGCGAGCGCCGAGTTGGCCGCCACCCAGCCCGCGCCGAAGGGTTCCTCCCGATCCAGCACGGCGTCGGCGCCCCACGGGATGAACCGGATCCGGCCCGTCGCGGGGTCGTCGTAGACGAAGAAGTTGTTGGTGTTCGCATCGTAGCCGTCCCACTGGCCCACGATCACCTCGGCGGCCCAATAGGAAAGGTAGGCGTCGAGGTCCACCACGGCGGCGATGGCGTCGAGATCGCCGCTCTCGATGGCCTCCCGCACACGATCGAGGGCGGTCACGTCGGAGGTGTCCGTCTTCGCGTCGAAGGTGGTGCTCCATCCGTCCCGGAAATCGCTCAGCGTGCCCTCGAAGAGGCCCCCGTCCGGCGAGAGGCCCTGCCGTGACAGGAACGCCTCGTCGACCGGCTCCACGTTGGCGTACACGCCGAGATCCTCGCCGTTCACCGTCACGTGGGCGAGCGTGCAGCGCGGGGCCGGCACCCCCGCCGCGGTGTAGGTCCCGTATGCGAGGCAGGTGCGCAGCCCGGTGGGGTCCTCGTGCCCGTTGTTGAGCGTGAGCCGGGTGACACCGCCCAGGTTCGTGTCACTCCCAAACCGGCCGAGGTCGACCTTGAGCGACGGGCGCACCGTGTCGAGCGAGCCGAGGAACCCCTTCTTGCGCACACCCACCGAGCCGAGCGCGACGCCATCCACCGTCGCCTCGCCCACGAACCAGTCGAACGGGCTGTCGAAGGGCTGCGCGAGACAATCGCCGTTGTACGTGTCCCAGACGCTGCGGGTCTGGTGGCGGAGCGCCTCCCACTCCGCCGCGGGAAGCGTCAGCACCACGTCCAACACGCGCGTGTCGTCGTAGACCGAGGGGCTGCTGTCCTCGGGCACGGTGTCCCCAGGGGCGTCTCCGCCTCCGGGGGCACAACCGAGGAGCAGCAGCAACACGCGGGCCTACGGGACGGTGACGAACGTGGTGTCGAGGGTCACCGCGCCGACGCTGGCGAGCAGCCGGCCGTCGACCGTGACGCCCGTCCCCGTCGTGATGGACTGATCCGCCAGGATGGTGCCGACAAAATCGGTGCCCGTCCCGAGCGTGGCCGACGTCCCGACCTGCCAGTACACGTTGGCGCCGTCCGCACATCCGGACAGGATCAGGTCCGCGCCCGAGCTCGTGGTCAGCGCGGTGCCCACCTGGAAGATCCAGGTGGAATTGGGATCCCCACCCCCGTCGAGCGTCAGGTTCGCGGAGGTGATCTGGAGGGTGGTGGTCGCCGAGTAGATTCCGGGCGCGAGCGTCAGCCCGCTGATGTCGGCGGGAAGCGGGGTGGCACCCGCGCGCGTGGCCGCGTCGGTGTAGGCGGCGGAGAGGTCGGCCTTGGCGTCGGCGGCGGTCGCGTCGGAGATGAGCGTGACACCCACGACGAGGCCCGGCGGGAAGCCCGTGACCGAGGTTCCGGGGCTAAGCCCGAGGTCGCCGGTGACGATCGTTGCCCCGGTGTTCGTCACCGTCGAGCCGGCGAGCACCGCGAAGTCGGCGGCGGTGAGCAGCTCCAGGCCCATGGCGTCCGGGGTACCGCTCAGGCACTCTCCGGTGTCCGCGCCGGTGTCGATGTCGGTATCGGTGTCCGTGTCCGTATCGGTGTCCGCATCCGTATCGGTGTCCGTGTCCGTGTCCGTGTCCGTGTCCGTGTCCGTATCGGTGTCGGTGTCGGTATCGGTATCGGTATCGGCATCGGTATCGGTATCGGTATCGGTGTCGGTGTCGGTGTCGGTGTCGGTATCGGTGTCCGTATCGGTATCCGTCTCGGTGTCGCCCGAGTCAGCGCCCGTGTCCGTGTCGGTGGGCGAGCCGTCGATGTCGGTGTCGTACGTGCTGCCGGTGTCGGTCGCGGTGAAGTAGGACGCGGCCACGGCGCCGAGGCGTTGGTCGCTCACCACCACGCCCGACGGGGAGCCGGTATCCGCGGCGGGCTCGTCGAACTTCGGGGAGCAGGCAGCGAGCAGGGCGACCAGGACCAGCGGCGAGACGATCTGCACGCGGTACATGTCACCGCGGACTGACGACGATGCCGAGGCTTGGCGGATCGAGATGCTCATATGACTGCTCCTGTCAAAGTACAGCAGGTACGCCATGTGCCGCTCAGTTGCGGCGCGATTTGGACGTTCCCGGTCTGTCTCTTCTCCGGACCTAAGCAAGCCACGAGAACGCCGCCACTGACGACGATCGGGGCCCGCACAAATGGTCACACCCCACGGCATCGTGCCCGCCGAGATCGTAGGGTGTCCGCTCCCACGATTCGGCTCGCCCTCACCCTTGTTTCTCACCGTTGGTAACATCCGCAGACATCCATCGTCGTGAGAGAGGTTAGGCTCAATGACCGCGTCCTGGACACCGAATGCTTCTTTTTCAACTCGCAGCCTGCTCGGCCCCGCCGCCGGAACAGGCGGACTCGCCGCCGGCCATGTCCGCTCCCGGGAGCACCGTGGTGGACTGCGCCGGTGCCGGAGACTTTTCCACCCTCGCCGAGGCCCTCGCCGTCGCTTCCGACGGCGACATCATCGACGTCGCGCCGTGCACCTACACCGAGCAGGTCGACTTCGGCGGCCGCAGCGTGACGCTCCGCGCCACGTCGCCTTCCCTCGCGCAGGGGGGCCCCGCCGACACCATCATCGATGCGGAAGGCGCGGGCCCGGTCGTCGTCGCACGGAGTGGCGAAGGGGACGGCACCGCGGTGATCGGGTTCACGCTGACGGGCGGCGTCGAGACCGCCTTCGGCGGCGCGGTGTTCGTCGACCTCTCCTCGATCCGGCTCGAGGACGTGACCGTCACGGGCAACCGCGGGACGGCGATCCTGTACAGCCACTCCGGCGCCGTCGAGCTGCGTGACGTCACGTTCACGGCCAACAGCGTGACCGAGGGCGGGGCCGCCATCACCCTCTACCGCGGCACCCTCGACGCGACCGGGGTTGACCTGGGATGTGACGGCGGCGCGTACGGAATGTACTTCGGCCACGGCACGGCCCTCATCGACGCGTCGAACATCGCGTGCGCGGCTGGCACGCCCGTGTATTGGGACCACGCCACCGGCCGCCTCGAGCGTTCCCGCCTCGACGGGCCGGTGGTGGTGATCAACGAGGCGGAGCACGAATTCGACGTGGTGACCATGGAGAACGACATCTTCACCAGCGGCCAGGGGATCTACGTCGAATACGGGACCGCTATCCTACGCAACTCGGTGGTCAACGGCCCACTCACCCTCGTCGGTGTCGGCGCCCCGGTGGTCGAGGCCAACGTGTTCCTCGGCGGCCGGTGCGCCATCGACGCGGACCCCACCACGGAGCCCTTCTCGCCCGCCTACAACAGCTTCTGGGGCGCCACCAGCGAGTCGTGCGACGGCACCGTGTGGTCCGGGGCCGACGGCAACTTCACGAGTGACCCTCTGTTCACGGACCAGGCCGGGGGCGACTACACCCTGCTCCCGGGGAGCCCCTGCGTCGACGCGGGCCTGCCCGCCCCCGCCCACACCGACCCCGACGGCACCCGCAACGACATCGGCGCCTACGGCGGCCACAAGTCCATCGGTGGCGGGTGGTGACGGCCGCCCTGCTGGCCCTGTTCGCCTGCGCGGACCAGATCGACACCCCTGACGTGGACACCGGCGCGCCCGACCCGGCTGCAGGGCCGGATTGGGTGGTGGATTGCCAGGGCGGCGGCGATTTCCGTACCGTCCAGGCCGCGATCGACGCCGCCACCAGCGGCGACAGCATCGCGCTCCAACCCTGCACCTACCCCGAGCGCATCGACTACTCCGCCAAGGTCCTCGACATCTACGGCGTCGAAGGGTCGGCCGTGACGTTCCTCGACGGCGAGTCGGGGGGCACGGTGGTGCGGGTGGTCTCCGGCGAGAGCCTCGACACCCGCCTGGCCGGTGTCACCATCCAGGGCGGTCAGAACGCTGGGCAAGGCTCCGCGATCATGGTGTACCAATCGTCCCTCCACCTCGAGGATGTGGTCCTCACGGGCAACGGGGAGGCCTTCGCGGTGCTCTACGCCGGCGATGCGGTGGTCACCGCCGACGGGCTCACCATCGCCGCGAACGCCACGAGCGCCGACGGCATGGCGATCTATTCGAGCGGCGGCGGCCTGACCCTCGACCACGCGAGCGTCGACTGTGACGGCGGGCTCTACGGCATCTACCAACACAACGCGGCCACCATCGACCACTCCTCCTTCCGCTGCGGCGGCGGCGTCGCCTTTTATTCGCACCACGGCGAGCTCCGGGCGCGCCGCTCGTCCTTCGTCGGCGGCACCGCCGGGCTCCTCGCCGAGGAGAGCTCCCCCGACGACACGTCCCAGCGCGTCCTGCTCTCCAACATCTTCGCCTCGGGCGCCACCGCCCTCGACATCCGCCACCTGACGATGGAGCTCACCAACAGCGTCCTGGCCGGCGCCAACGTCGGCCTGAACCTCGTCTCGGTGAACCCGTACTCCTTCCTCTGGAACTCGATCGTCCTCAACTCGGCCTGTGGCGTCCAGGGCGACGGCGGCTCGTTGACCGTGTACTACACCAACTTCTGGAACAACACGGCCGACACCTGCTCCGTCACGGCGGACGTTCCCTACGCCGCAGACCCGCTGTTCATCAACTTCCCAGACGATCTCACCCTGGGCGCGGGGAGCCCGATGATCGATGCGGGCGAGCCGACGTGGTTTGATTTGGATGGGAGTCGGAGTGATGTTGGGGTGTTTGGGGGGCCGGGCGGCAGCTGGTAGCGAATAACCAACGGTCGCCCGCACTTTCAGTGATTTGCCTCCGGAGGCGCGCGCGCCCGTGTGCATGGCGACAATCCCCTGGGGGAGGTCGTCGTCGGGGCGCGCGCCTCGCGTCGGTCCTCGGGATAGCCGGCGAAGATGGCTGACCGTCGCGACGGCCGCCCACGAGCGCTTCGCGATCGCCCTTCTCGTCCGTCGCGACGCAGACCGCGCCGCCTTCGGCGACCGTGATGCTCGCGTACGCCACCGCGTAGGTGTCCGCGCCCGCGAGGTCGACGGCCACGTCGTAGCCCTTATCGGCCGTGAACAGCTCGGCCGCGAGCAGCTCGATGTCGTACTTCGCGTTGTCGGCCGCCAGAGAGGGTCCCCGCGAGGTCCGCGTCCGCCGCGGGGAGCGCGGAGATCGTGGCTGCGCCGTGCAGCGTCGGGAGCGGTCCAGAACCGAGGGCGGTCGGCGAACGAGGGCAGAGGGGCAGAACGGCGCAAGATGGGCGGTGCGGAGCGATTCTGCGACGGGTCGACGGACCTACCATGGGGTTGCCCGGGCTCACACCGCAACCGCCTGTCGGGCGGAACGGGGACGCGTGCACGTTGCCGAACCCGCAGGCATGGTCTACAAACGCGCGGATGTCCACTCGCGGCTCGACGCTCGCTTTGCTCCTGCTCCTCACCGCCTGCGCCACCCGGCACGAGGCGCTCGGCAACCAGGCCCTCGGGGCGGGCGATGTCGAGGCCGCCGCCGCCGCGTACGACCTCGCGATGGGCGACCGGCCCATCATGGACTTCGAGTACGAGCGCATCCGCAAGCAGCGGCAGCGCATGATGGAGGGCGAGTGGTCGCCGCGCTTGGACGCGCTGGTCGCGACCGCGCCCCAGCCGGCCACCCCGGCGCACGTGAAGGCGCTCGTCGAGCTGCGGAAGGAAGCCCGGGCTGCCGGCATCCCCCAGAGCCTCGCCGAGCGCATCGACGCCGAGCTGGTCGCGGCGACCACGGCGGAGGCGCTCCGGGCCACGTCCCGCGAGGCGGTCCCCGCGCGGCTCGAGGAGCTCCTCGCGTTGTTCGACACCGCCCTGGAGTCGGGCGCCCCCCAGGCCGCCGTGGACGCGATCCTCGCCGCCTACGCCGAGAGCCTCGGCGTCGGGCTGCCCGCCGCCGGTCCCGACGAGGGCCTGGCCCGCCTCGCGGCCCTGCTCGACCGACGGGAGGCGATCCGCGGGCGGCAGTTCCCGACGGCGGTCGACACCTCGATCGACGCCGAGCTCGCGCACGTCGGCGTCGCGACGTTTCCCGCCGCCACGCCCGACGAGAGCGTGGCGCGCTTCGAGGAGACCCGGGCGCTCCGGCGTCGTGCCCGCGCCCTCGGCGCGCCCGCGCCCGCGCTCGCTCTGGTCGATCGCGCCCACGAGGACGCCCTCCGCCACATCCTCGCCGGCGCCGACGCCGACGCCGCCGCGCACCGCTACGTGACCGCCTACGACCGGCTCGCCCGCCTCGCCGAGGACGTGGAGCCGGGGCACCCGCTGCTCGCCCGCCTCGCCGTCCTCGCGCGGGATGGCACGGCGTGGCACGAGGCCGAGGCGGCGGCCCTGCCGACGGGCTACCGCCAGCTCCTCCACCTCTCCCTCGCCGACGCGCTCTCCGCCGCCGACAGCGCCACGACGGCCCGCGTGTCCGCCCGCCGGGCGCTCGAGCCCGCGTTCGCCACGGCGATCACGCTCCAGCCGACGTACACCGCCGACGCGTCGTGCGCGGGCATGGGGGACCTGGTGACGCCGACCCTCGCGCGGGACGGCCGCAAGGTGGTCACCGCGATCACGTTGTCCAGGTGCGTCTCCCGGGAGTCCGATGCGCTCTCCACCCGCAACCACGACTACGTCACGGAGGAGCTCTACTACGTCCCGGAGCAGGTGCGGGTCGGCACGGATTACGAGCGGGTGGAGGTCGGCACGGAGCGGTTCCACTGTGTGAAAACCAACGAGACGACCCGCGAGGAGTACGACAGCGTCTGCTCCAGGCCCGTCTACGAGAGCCGCGAGATCCCCATCTACGAGACGCGGCAGATCGAGAAGCGCCGCGACGTGCCCGGCACCGTCGCCTACGAGGTGAAGACGCGCACCGTCCGCGTGGAGGCGGAGGGGGTCGCCACGCTGACCTGGGACGACGGGACCGCCCTGTCCGTCCCCTTCTCCCACGAGCGCGACGGCCTGGCCGAGGGGTGGCACTACGCCTACCCCGGGCGAAGGGTGGGGGCCGACAAGCAGTTCGGCAACCAGGCGATCCCGGCCTCGATCGCCGTGGGGCCGATGCGGCAGATGGTGGGCACCGCCATCGGCACGCAGGTGTCCGAGCAGCTGCTCGCGAAGGTCCGCGCGCACCGGGCGCGCCTCGCGCGGGAGGAGGGCGCACGCGCGCTCGCGGCCGGTGACGACGCCGCGGCCGGCGAGGCGTTCGTGCGCTCGATCCTCCACGGCGGCAGCGCGGACGCGGAGGCCGCGGTGTGGATCGAGTCGTCGGTCAGGGTCAACCCGCGCGTCGCCGAGTTCGTCCTCCGGGCCGAGGGCAGCCCGCGGGTGCCCATCGCCGGCGCCGCGCTGCCGGTGCCGGAGGTGTACACCCCCGCGCCGATCGTCGGCGGCGAAGGCGCGGTCCTCCGCTCCGACACAGCCGTGAAGCGCATGGTGAAGGAGGGCTACGAGCCCGGCATCAAGCCCCCCTACGAGTTCGGGCGAGCTCACCTGGGCTTCGTCATGTCCGAGATCCAGACCGGTCCCAACCTCGTGTCACGGGGCGCGCCGTCGATGGGGTTCGACCTCCAGTTCAGCCCGCTGGAGCTGGCGACGCGCCTGCGGTACGGCCCCGTCGTCCACGACGAGCTCGGCCTCCGCTTCACGATCGGCGGCACCTACGCCGACTCGGCCGAGGAGAACACCCTCGAGAGCGCGCTCGCCCTCACGTTCAACCCGACGTACGCGCTCTACGCCGGGCTGCGCCTGCCCTACTTCGGCGTCTTCGCCGGGGCCTCCGCCGGCTACCTGCACGCCACGAGCAACGACATCGTCGCGTTCGGCTACCACGTGGAGCCCGCGGTGCGCGTGACCGCCCGCCTGTTCGGCACCCAGAACCTCATCGTCGAGGCGTCCGGGGTCGCGGGCCTCGTCCCCGGCGTGGCCCACAAGAACCGCATCGCCGTGTCGTTCCCGGCGCTCGGCCGCCACGGCCTGGACGTGAAGCTCTCCGTCGAGCGCGCCCTGTTGCCGGCACGGGAGCGGCCGGGGGAGTCGTGGAGCTCGCTGGGCGTGTTGCCGGTCAACACGGCCGGGGTGGAGGTCGGGGCGCGGTTCTGATCCGGGGCGGATGAATTCGGGCGCGTCCCGGCGCGGACGCCGGGTCGGCCCCTTGCGGGCGCGCGCTTCGCGCTTGGTCCGCCCGGCGAGGCGCCGGGCGGGACCGGCCGCCGCGGACGGCGGCCGCCCTCCAGGCGCCTCGCGCTTCGCCGGGCGGTACCAGACCTTTCTCGAGCTCGAGCGGGACGTGAGCCCCGAGCCGCTGGAGATCGACGCCCCGTACTACGCCGACGGGCTCCTCCGCCAGGCGCCAGCTGCTCTGATTCCGGGGCCGCGGGGCCTGGCGGGATGCGAATATGCAGGGCGCCCCGTACGCCGATGCGTGTCGCGCGCGCTCGCAACTACACACACTCCGGCCGCACGCTGGGATTGTGTGCACCCGCGATCGATCTGGCAGAAGCCGAGGACGAGACAATCAGGCCCGACTTCGCGGCGTCCGTACGTCCATGGATTCGATCGCCTCGTCCCATTGTCCCCATGCACCCCACGGCGGGCCTGCGGGTTCATGGTGACAATGGCCGTAGGTGATCTTCATGCAGCCGGGTGAGAGGGTGATCTTGCGGAGCAGCTGGGCGAGCGCCGAACGGCGCTCCTCCAGCGGCTGATCGGTCCAGGCTTCGAGGACGCCGGCGCGGAAGGCTTCGGCGTCGATCTCGTCCACGCCGAGCGCTTCGCCGAGAGCGCGGCGACTTGGAGATTGGCGAGGTCGCGCTGCTCGCGGAGGGGGCGTTCATGGCCACCGCGTCCTCCTGATCGCGCACGCCGGCGACCACCTGGGCGCCAGTCGCGCGGATGCGCTTGTCGAGGTCGGCGATCACGCCGGAGAGCCGGGCGGCGCCGGCGAACCGCTCGACGTTCGCGGCCCTCGGGACGGTCGCGAGCCCTCGGCGTCCCCATCGCGCATGGAACCGTCGGTCGGTCGAGGATCTCACCGCGATCGGCATCCTGGCGTCGATCCTGGCGCCCCCGCTCGGGTGGTCGGGCATCTCGGGATCCGGTTTCCCATCAAACTGAGAAAGCCGAACACTTCGCAATGGCTTCCTGCTGTCGGCGATGATCCTGTCGGCGGCCGCCGTCGGCATCGCCCAGGCGAGCCTCAACCGCCAGAGCAACGAGGAGATGGCGGCGAACATGGCCCGCATGCTCGACGATCTCGTGATCCTGTCCAAGACCGACCCGGCTGTCGACAAGTACCTGTCCGAGCAGATTCGGACCCAGGCCCAGGCGAATCCGGAGGTCATCAATCGCATGGCCGAGCGCGTGCGGGTCAGGGGTGAAGAACCAAGCGAGGTCCTGTCTCATCACGGGCTGACCGCCGGTGATCTCTCCACCCTGGGCCTACCCCCTGCACCTCCGGTGGTTGTCGAGCCCGGCGTCAACACGGACGACGCGAAGCACGAGGACGAGACCATCGGCGACATCATGAAGGACGGCGTCAAGCTCGCTGACGTGAAGATCGCCGACGTCAAGATCGGCAAGGTGAAGCTCGAGGACCTCAAGACCGGCAACCTGAACCTCGGCGATCTTGGCGAAGAAGACCTGAAGAAGCTCGAGGACCTCAAGAAGCTCGAGCTCGAGAATCTCCAGACCCTGAAGAAGGCGGCGGCGGAGCTGAAGAAGCTCGAGGAGTTCCGGAAACGTCAGGGCCTTCCGAAGCCGTGAACGTTCGGGCACCGATCACCTCCAGCGTCTGTTCGCTCTTCGTGATGGGCCTGTCAGCGCCGTGGAGCGCGGGTCACGAGCATCTGGTCGAAGGGATCATGGTGGTGGGGTGCGGGCCACCGCCCTGGAACGCGATAGCCTGCCGGCTCACCCAACGGCCCGCATGACCTACCTCCAGAGCTTCTCCCAGATGAACAAGCAACTCGGTCAGCTCGACGCCTGGATCGAACGCGCCGCCGCGTATGCGCAGGGCCGCAAGGTCGATCCCGCCACGTTCCTCGGCTTCCGTCTCGCTCCCGACCAGTTCGCGTTCGGACGCCAGGTGCTCATCACCTGTGACACCGCAAAGCTTGCGGCGTCTCGCCTCAGCGGCAAGGCTGCGCCGACGTTCCCCGACACGGAAAAGGACTTCGACGAGCTCCGCGCTCGCATCCGCGCGACCCGGGACTACCTCGACGGGTTGCGCGCCGAGGACTTCGACAGCGCCGACACCCGCGTGGTGAGTCAGCCCCGCTGGGAGGGCAAGTGGATGACCGGCGCCGACTACTTCCACGAGCACGCCCTCCCCAACTTCTACTTCCACCTCGCACACGCCTACGCGCTGCTGCGCCACAACGGCGTCGACCTCGGGAAGAAGGACTACCTCGGCGCGCTCTCGCTGCGGGATCCCGCGTAGCGAGACGGGGGTCGAGGGGAGGACCTGACGGGGCGACGGGGCTTGGTGAGCCAAATCTCGCGGTGCAATCGTCCGCGGTGGTTCACTTCCTGACGCAGGGGCCGGAGGGGTCAGGGTTGCGAAATGTGGACCGGGCCTCCGGATGCGCGAGGCTACCAAACGCGCTCAACGGGGTAGCGGTCGAACAGGTTGTCAGACGTGAGGTTGGGTAGCCCCGCGACCAGAGCTTGGGCTCCAGAGCGCGGCAGTTCGCGAGCCCGATGATCGGGCTGCTCGCTGTCGCCGCCGGCGTCGCGTTCGCGCTCGGTGAGACCGACGACGCCGTCGCCATCGTCGTGATCGTCGCGATGAACGGGCTCGTCGGCTTCTTCCAGGAGCACCGCGCCGAGAACGCCGTCCTGGCCCTGCGGGCGATGACCGCGCCCCGCGCCCGCGTGCTGCGCGACGGGCACGCCGTGGTCGTCCCCGCGCGCGAGATCGTCGTGGGCGACGTGCTCCTGCTGGAAGCCGGGGACCTCGTCGCGGCGGACGCGCGCCTCCTCGAGGCCCATGCCCTCGGGGTCAACGAGGCTGCGCTCACCGGGGAGAGCGTCCCCGTCGAGAAGAACGCGACCCCGCTCCCGGACGACACCCCGCTCGCCGAGCGCAAGGACCGGGTGTTCTCGGGGACGGCGGTGGTGGCGGGCACGGGCGCGGCCGAGGTCTTCGCCGCGGGCATGGAGACCCAGCTCGGGCACATCGCGCACCTCCTGGAGACGGCGGAAGAGCAGGCCACGCCGCTCCAGGCGAGACTCGAGACGTTTCTCGCACGCTCATCAAGCTGTGCCTCGGGATCGTCCTGCTCGTGGCCATCCTCGCGTTCGCGCGGGGGCTGAGCTGGCTCGAGGCGTCTCCGCAGTGTCGTCCGCGCCGGCGCTGTCGGACGTCTGTCTTCTCGCCAGTGCCCGCGGGGAGGAGCAGGGCGACGAGCAGGGAGCAGCGTATGGGGCCTCGGTGTGACGAAACCGGATCTCCGAGTGCTATCCGGCGCCCATGGCAACGGCGGGTCCGACGACACGCTCGAACACCAATCAGGCCGCCCTCCGACATCTCGGGGATCGGCCCGCTGATTCGGCCCCCCTCGGGCTACTCTGACCGTACCCCGGATGATGCATGCTCCTCCTCGCCCTCGCCTGCGTCGTGACCAGCGAGGACACTGCGCTCGACACCGACGCGCCGGCCGCTCTCCCGCTCGACGCGGCCTTTCCGGCCCAGCTCACCGATCGGTACGCCTGCGGCATCAACTGGTACGTGGCCTACGACGCCGCCCGGACGATTCGGTTGCAGGCCGGTTTCACCACCCCGCACGGCGAGGATCCCGGCCAGTCGAACGAGGGCCCCTTGGGAGGAGAGGTGGCCACGCTGCAGGTCTACCAGGGGACCTGCCTCATGACGCCCGGATGCACTGACGACATCGACACCGAGGGCTGTGGCGAGCAGGTGATCGCCCACAGGTACGATGCGACCGCCGGCGTGATGACGCTGGCGGCCGACGACGCCGGCGTCGCCGGGGAGGTCACCGGCCTGGCGCTCGAGGGCACCGACGGCGAGGATCCGGTCTCGCTCGCGACGCTCGACCTGCCGCACGCCGACTTCTGGGTGGAGTGATCCCGGACGAACAGCATGAGCGACGCTCAACAATCCGTGGACCGCAGAGAGAGACGCCCTGCGCGATGGAATGGAGTCCTACCTGGAGTGGCGCGAGTGGCGACGCGCCCACCCGTCGGCACGTGACGTCGGTGCGCTGAAGGCCCCTGCGCCTCGACGGTCGACGAGCACCCGCTTACGCCCGCGCGGCCGGAGGGTTTTCGGCGGTGAGGGCGTGATCATGGCTGACGGAATCGAAGAAGTCCCCGGGAAGAAGATCCTCGTTCGCTTCGAGGCGAAGCGCTGCGTACACACGCGCCACTGCGTCCTCGAACACCCCGACGTCTTCGTCCCGAACGTCCAAGGCGAGTGGATCCGCCCTGACGCGGTCGCGGCCGAAGCGGTGGTCAAGGTCGCCGAGCGTTGTCCGTCGGGCGCGATCCGGTACGAGCGGCTCGACGGCGGGCCGGCCGAGGCCCCGCCGGTCGTCAACCTGGTGCGGGTTCGCGAGAACGGCCCGCTCGCGTTCAGCGCCGAGCTGCGCGTTGGTGACGACACCCGTTACCGCGCGACGCTCTGCCGCTGCGGCGCCAGCAAGAACAAGCCCTACTGTGACGGCCAGCACGCCGTCGCCGGCTTCGTGGCGACCGGCGAGCCGCCGACCGTCGAGTCACCCGCGATCGCGGTCCGGAACGGCCCGCTCGAGGTGACACCGACCCGGGACGGGCCGCTTCGCGTCTCGGGGAGCGTGGAGATCGTCAGCGGGACCGGGCGGACCCTGGCGAAGAAGACGGAGGCGTGGCTCTGCCGGTGCGGCGCGTCCGCCAACAAGCCCTATTGCGACGGTGCGCACCGGAAGATCGGCTTCGTGGCGGACGGCGAGTAGCCGAGTCATCGGACCCCTCCCCCGCGAGGAGCCGTTCACTCCACCACGAAACAGGCCTCCATCGGGGCGGCGTGGTCCGCCGTCCCCGCGTCTTGGAGCGGGTCCAGGCGCGTCCAGAAGTTGTACCGGCCGGCGGCGAGCAGCACCCGGGTCACGCCTTCCGAGAATTCCTCCTGCTCGTTGTAGAGGGTCCGCTCGGGGTCGGTCCAGGTGAGCAGCAGGTCGGTAAAGCCCACCGGCGCGCCGTCCAGGCTCACCGAGACGTCGACCCAGCGCGCGTCCAGCACGAGGTCCGCGGTCGCGTCCCCGGAGACCACGAGCGGGCCCGCCAGCTTCACCTTCGAGAAATACCTGGGGTCGGGGTCCTGCGAGGACACGTAGACGTCGTAGGTCGCGGCTGGGAGGCGCACGGCGTACGCCTCGCCGTACGCGAACCTCCGAGAGAAGCTGAGGCGCTCCGCCGCGTCGTAGAAGTACAGCGTGATGTCCCCGTCTCCGGCGTAGTCGGGCAGGACGTCGTGCGGGTAGCTCAGCGTCCCGGACACCGCGTAGTCCACGCCGTCCACGGCGAGGGTGCCGTCGGCCGCGACCACATGGGCCGACAGCACGGGGACGTACGGGCTCTGGTCATCGGCCTCGTACCGGATCCGGACCTCGTACACACCTTCGGGCACGTCCGCCGACCAGCTCCCGCCGCGCGCGCTCGCCGCGGTGGTGCCTCCCGTGCGCGGGTCGATGAACATGACGACCGGATAGTCGAGCGACCCCGCATCCACGCCGTTCATCGACGCGGTGCCGGTGATCGTGTGCACCTCGATCGCCACGTCGACCGTGGCGTCGCTGGTCAGGTCCACGGCCTCGTGCGCGCGGGTGCGCATCGAGGGGTAGCCCCCGCCGAGGTCCACGTCGTACACGCCCGGGGGCACCCGGGCCGACCAGGTCGACCCGTCGGGCACCCACTGCTCGAACTCGGCGCCGGTCGCGACGTCGACGAGCGTGAAGAGCCAGGGGACCTCGTGCACGTCGTCCCGGAGCGGCTCGCCGCCCCACGAGGCCGCCCCGCCGACCGTGACGGCGTCCGCCGAGAGCGCGACGGCGCCCTCACCCGTGACCTCGAACGTCCCGAGGTCCCAGGTGCCGAGCGCCATGCCGACGCTCGTCTTGTGGACGTAGAGCGCGGCCGACCACGTCCCCGCGGGGAGCCGCAGCTCCGTCTCGTCCTCGTCGGTCAGTACCGATCCTCGTCCTCGTGGCCGCCCCAGCATGCGACGACCATAGCAGGCGCTCCGGCGCTCCGTGGTAGACTCCACCGATGATCCCCGCCTCCCACCACGGTCGTTTCGTCGGTTCCAACCGCCTCTGGTTCATGCCGGGGACACCCGCCCACGTCTCGGATGGAACGCTCGTCGTCGCCGCCGACCGCGTGTCCGTGCGCTGGGCTCACGATGGAGCGGCGAAGGAGGGTGAGCTCGTGCTCAGCGGACCCGCCCCCTCGTGCCGCGGCGACTTCACCGATACGTTCCACGCGGAGAGCGGGCTGCTGCTGCACGGCCACGTCCAGGGCAGCACGGTGCGGTTGTTCGGCACGTACCCGGCCGGCGACGGATCTCCGGACTGGGGCTGGCGTATCGTCCTCGACTGGTACGACCCGGATCACTTCAGCTTTCGCATGTTCAACGTGCTCCCCGACGGCATGGAAGCGCTCGCAGTGGACCTGTGCGGCGCGCGATCGGCCTGACGCTTTCCGCCGCGGCTTCGTGGGCCGCTCAGCTGGAGCCGAACACCCGCAGCTCGGCGAAGCCAGCGGCGCTGCGTTCGACGACCTCTCCGTCGAGCGTCAGGATGGGCGCGTTCCACATCAGGGCCAGCGCGACGTAGACAGCGTCGTACGCACGGAGGCGCGCAACGCGGGCGACGAGCACGGCCCGTTCGAGCAGCTCGGCGTCGAGCGGACAGGCGTGGAACCGCGGCCCTCGGATCACGGCGTCCACCGTGTCGAGAAGGTCGGCCGGCTCTCCGCGCCGGGAGAGCCCCGCCATGACCTCGACGCGGAACAGCTCCGGCACGAGGAACGGCTCCGTGTCCGGGTGGCTCTCGAAGAGCCGACGCGCCCGATGGTGGTGGCGCTCGGCGGGCGAGATGGCGGCGATGAAGACCGATGCGTCCAGGACCGGGCTCACCGCCGCCCCTCGCCGACCAGCTCCACCGCGTCGAACTCCGATGTCGGGCGCGGGATCCGGCCCAGGCTCGCCATGAGGGCCCGGTAGCCGGCTGTCTCGGCGGGGGTCAGCGAGCGTGGCCCGGCGTGGACGGGCACGAGCCGCGCGGCAGGCTCCCCGTCGACCGTGATCACGGCATCCTCCCCGCGCGTGCGCACGCCCCGCACGAGCTCGGAGAGCCGGGCCTTCGCGTCCGAGAGCGTCATCACCGTGCTCATGTGGGCCTCATCCACCATGATAGTCAGATCAGACCATACGGTCAATCGCGGGGGGGCGCAGCCGGGCCGCGCGAGTCGACCGTGGCACCGTCCGCGCGACCAGCCCCGCCCCGCAGCGGCGGCCGTCCTCGGCCGTCCGTCTGCCCCGGTTCTCGGTCCCGTGCTCCTCCCCTACTCCGACCGCCGCCACCCCGTGACATCGTAGGGGTCCTTGCCCGTGAGGACCATCTGCTCGTCGATGCGGAACGCGTCCGGGGATTGCAGGTTGAATTGCCATGGCACGAGCGACACGTAGAACGGATCGTTCCTGCCCAGCGCCTCGATGGGCTTGCCATTCAGGTAGGGGTTCACGCAGCCGCCGATCTCCTCACACAGGATTCGTGGCACCTCCGCGTTTGGGAGGAACTCCTCCGACGTTGCCATCACGCCGCGCGCGCCTCGTGGCTTGACCATCAACAGGGAGCGGAACCGCACGAAGTCACGGGACTGTGTGCCCCCCGCGATGGCCCGCGAGGAGCGGTCCTCCACCGGCCCGACGATGCCGTGGTCCGACACCAACACGACCTTGGTGTTGTCGTATACGCCCTCCTTCTTCATCCAATCCACGTAGTCGGCGACCAGGAGGAGGGTGCACCGCGCCGCGACTGCGTGTTGCAAATCGAACAGGCTCGCGTAGCCCCGGGCTGCCACCTCCTCGTCCGGAAGCACCAGCCGGGTGCGCCGCGGGCGGCAGTCCTCCCCCATGAAATAGGGTTCGTGGGGGAGCATGTTCATCACGATGTTGAGGCTGCCCGTCGGCGCGTCGGTGCGCGTGAGCGCGGGGAGCGCCTCGAGCTCGGCCCATTGTTTGAGCGTAGTCGCGGCGGAGTGATCGAGGAACTCCCGCCAGGGGCCGAGCTCGCCCACCGCCGCCTTGACGAGGTACGGGGCGCTGCGCATCACGCCGAGCAGCACGAGCAGGTCGGAGTAGCTGGCCTTGGACAGCTCCGCGACGGGCACCCCGGTCGCCGCCGCGGCGTCTGCCACCAGGCTGGCCGGCATGCTGGCACATTCCAGGCCCTCGATCGAAAGGAAACTACAGTCCCCCTCCATCGTGAAGCCCAATCCGTGGGGATTGACGAGGTGGGCCTCGTACCCCTTGGCCGTGAAATTGTAGGGGAGGATGGCAAAGCTCTCCACCGACTGATCGCGGAGCGGCCGGCCCGCGCGATTCATCTCGTCGGGGGTGTAGTCATACCCCCCGAGCAGCGGGTGCAGGCCCGCGATCGAGTTCTCTCCCGCGGCGAGCGTGCGCGGATACCAGGTGAACCCGTCCAGGCGTTGGGCGAGCGCCGGCTCCGCGACGAGGATCTCCTCGACGAACCCGCCCATGAACCGGTCCAGGAACAAGAGGAGCACGTTGTTGTCGGCCTTGCTGAACCGGATGGGCTGCGCGCTCCCGCTCGTGGCGTCGCCCCCGCCACGGGAGCCTTCCCGCTCCTGGAGCGCCCGGGCCGCGGCGACGGTGCCGAAGGACACGTTCAACAGGACCAGCGCGACCACGACGCCACGCGCGCCGAAGCGGAGCAGCGCGGCGAGCGCCCCGAGGGTGACGAGCGGCGCGACGGTGGCGTCCACCAGCGACCGCGCGGCGAGCTGCACGCCGGTCACCGGGATCTGCTCGAACAGGAGCCCGTTCATCATCGGGTAGCCGAAGGGCAGCACGAAGGCGTAGACGACGGCGACCAGCAGCGCTGTGAGGGCCGCGAAGCTCAGCACCGTCTTCATCCGGGAGAACAGCGCCATTCCGTAGATCGCGGCGCCCGCGTACAGGACGGTGATCGTCCGGCCGGCGTTGTGGGTGAGCAGGAATTCCAAATGGATGTCCAGCTCGCCCGGCGATGTCAGGAACGTCGTGATGGGCAGGTAGATGTAGACCAGCGCCGCCAGCGTGAACACGGAGACCAGGAACAAGGCCAGCCGGTCGCGGCCGAGGGCCTGGGTCATCGGCCGCGTGAACGATTCGGGCAGCATCACCCCCGCGAAGGTGAAGCCGATCGCCAGCATGCCCAGCGGGAACAGACCGCAGTCCGTCCACACCAGCGCGCAGGCGTCGAAATAGAACAAGGCGGCGAGCGCCGCCGTCGCCAGCTTCGGGTTGGCTGTCGCCCCGCGCCCGAGCACCCACACGACCAGGGTGAGCAGCGCGGTGTTGAGCAGGAAGACCAGGAGACCCAGCTCCACGGGCTCGGGCGTCATGGCTTGCCCATCGCTTCGGTCAGGCGCGCGCCGAAGCCGGCACCGAATCCCGCGCCGCTCCCAGTGAACAGGCGCGCGAACACGTTGCGTACCAGGGAGATCAGGTTGTTGGTGGTCCAATACACGAGGAGGGCCGCGGGGCTGTCGTAGAGCAGGACCAGGAACAGGAGGGCGAGGAGGATGGCATTGCGGCGGCGCTTCGCGTCCGCGCTGTACAGGACGGCGGAGACGATGTTGGCCGCGGTCATGACGAAGGGGAGCAGGTTGGCGCCCCACAACAATCCGTCGGGCCGATTGAGGTGGGAGATCCCCATCAGACGCCAGCCCCCGAACTTCACGTCCGAGAGGAAGTGGTAGACCGTCACGAACACGAGGACCTGCAGGTACAGATCGAACGATCCGAACACAACGGAGATCGGCTTGAACCCGAAGTGCCGGTGGATCGTGGTCACGTAGTAGTACCGCTCGCGCCCCTTGAAGTGGGCCTTGATGCGCGCGATCTCCTTGTCCATCGCCGCGCGCCGGGCCGCCGCCTGCCGGCCGCCGCGCTCCATCTGTACGTACAACGGCAGGAGGATGAGGTTGAGCACGACGGCGAACGCCACGATCGACCAGGGGCGGCTGCCGAGGCCCTCCACGAGCAGGTCGAAGAGCCACCGGTAGAGCGTCATCAGCGGCGTGATGAACACGAGCTCGAGCGTGTCCATCACAGGCATCGGAGGATGTCCACGATCTGGCCGGCGCTGGCGGAGGCGGCGTTTCCGTATTGGTAGACCACGTGGTCACGCACCTCGGCGATCCGCGTGGACAGGGCGCGCCCGAGCGCGGCGTCCACCTCGTCCGCGATGTGCGCCATGCGGGCCTCGGGGATGGGGACGATCACCTCCCGGCACAATTCGCGCAGCTCGCTCTTGCCGCCGAGCAGGGCCCCTTCCAAGCCGCCGTGGCCGATCTCGTGGTCGACGATGATGGCGGGGCGTTGGTAGATGAACGCGAACTCGTGCATGATCCCGGAGATGTCACTCACCAACAGATCGGCGCGGGACATCGCGTAGGCGGGCGTGGCCGACGTGTCGACCTCTACCGAGTCCAGGGCCAGGATCTCCGCGTACAGCGCCGCCTGGGAGAAGCGCATCTGCGGATGCGGCCGCACGAGCACGTGATGCCGGGCGGCGATCTCCCGCACGAAGCCGGTCCCGAACCGCTCGAACAGGCTGAAGGGGCCCCAGCTCGGCGCCACAAGCACGGTCTTGCGGGCCCCTGGCTCGCGCCGATCCACCGCTTGCCGCGCGAGCTCGTCGTAATGGGGGATGCCGGTCCGGTAGAGCTGCTTCTTCGGGAGCTGGCGGATCTCCTCGATGCGGCAGATGTTGTTCTCCATCACCGGGCCGCAGCACAGCACCGAATCGAAGAAGTCGTACGCGTAGGGCCGGACGTAGCGCGACTCACCCAGCGCGTGGGGGATGTGACAGTAGTGGAGCACGCGCTTGGAGCGGCGGAACATCATGACGTCGAGCTGTGGCGTCGTGGTGATCAACATCCGCGCCTGGAGGTGGTTCAGGTACGAATAGCCCACCATTCCCGGGGCGATCGCGCGATGTGTGCACCCCTCCGGCAGGGGCGCGCTGTCCGCGCCGCGCTCGTACATCGTGAACAAGGTCGCTCTCTCGCCGCGGAGGGAGAGCTCGTGGAGCACGGGCAGGAACGTGATCTCGTACCGGGGGTCTTCGCAGTGGATCGCGAGATCGCAGCTCTGGTCCGCGTACCGGGTGCGCAAGATGCGCTCGACGATGCGGTAGTACAGGCCGCGTACGCCGAAGTACGCCGAGACGACGAGGCCCGTGACCACGTACACCAGCGCGCTGCCGGTGCCCGGGTCGATGTAGGCCTCGGCGGTCGACGGGTGGAACAGGCCGAGGACCAGCACCAGGCCAGCCACCGAGTCGATTCCGGGCGTGCGCCGCCGAGTGGTCACCGGCGCCGCGCCTCGAAGTAGAACTGCCGCGTCCCGTACGGAGACTCGATCTCGTCCGGGTACACGCGGTCGACCGCCGAGACCTCGAAGTGTCGACCCAACAGATCCAACGTGTGTGTCACGGTGCGGTAGAGCGACGCGTAGCCGTCCCGCACCACGGGCTCGTCCTCCGGCTTGAGCGTGCAGGTCGAGCGGACGTACACCACCTTGGACGTGGTCAGGGCCAACACGCGATCCACGGCCTCGTCCGAGAAGATGTATTGGATCACCCCCGCGATGATCGTGACGTCCACCTCGGGGAGGGGGCGCGGCTGGGTGAAGTCGTAGACCTCGGTCTTCACGCGCGGGTTGATGCCCGCGAGCAGATCCGCCGCGATGTCGAAGCCGTAGAACTCCTCGAACGCCGTGAGGTGCACGAGGCACTCGAGCAGCGCGCCGTGCCCACAACCGAGGTCGAGCAGGCGCTTCCCCTCGACCTTCTTGAGGCGCGGCACGAGGTAGTTCAGCTCGTGGATGCGGCGGTGGTTCGTGAACGGAAACGGATAGGCCTGCTGCTCTTTCCAGAAACGGCTGGCGATCTCGGTCGACATGGGCGCTACCTTGGGATGCGGGGGATCGGGCTGGCTACCACTCGTCGCAGACGTAGACGCCGGACTGGAAGAAGCGGATCTGCCCGTTGTCGATGCGCTCGCGGACGAAGGTCGGCAGGTCGAAGTCCTCCTCGCCGAGCAGCGCCGCCAGCGGGATGCGGAGCCGGATCACGTTCTGCGGCAGCCGGTGGAAGGTCTCCCCGTTGGGGATCATCTGGCCGCTCTCGGCCGCGGCGAGGATCTCCGTGGGTGTGCGCTGGGGAAACTCGATGCGCTCCCCCTCCTCGCGGGCGAACTCGGACAAGCGCGTGCGCCGGCCGTCCTTGAGGAAGTGCACGTTGCCGAGCAGATCGATGTCGGCGTAGTCGAACACCACGCACGGGATGCGCCGGGCGCCGAGGCGCCGGAGCGCTTCGAGCCGATTCACGCCGTCCACCACGAGGCGCTCGCGCACGATGGAGATCGGGTTGAAGAACACCTTCTCCCGGCCGATCTTCTCGACCAGCCGCAGGACCTTGGCCTCCTCGTACGCCTCGAAGATCCGGAGATCCTCGATCGGGACGAGCAGGAGGTTCTCCATCAGGAACCGCTCGTCGCGACGCGCCGAACGTTCGACACGCCGCCGGATCTCGGTGGTCGAGATGCCGTCGGTGCGCGGGAGCAGCACGAGCCGGATCTTGTGGGCCTTGAGGTACTCGATCGCGGGCGTACGGTCGGCCGAGTACAACCAGTCGTCCCCCTGCACGATGATGTCCGGCTTCAGACGCTCGTAGACAGGCCGCTGGTCGGGATCGGTGTACGGGACCACGCTGGCGACGAACGGGAGGGACTGGAGCTGCGCCGTGCGCTCCTCCAGGGTGAGGATCGGGCGTCGCGCCTTGGTGTTCTCCACTCCCTTGTCGGTCATGATGCCGACGATCAGGTCACCCAGGGCCGCCGCCTGGGTGAGGATGTTCAGGTGCCCGCGATGCAGCAGGTCAAAGACGCCCGTGGTGTAGACCTTCATCTCGACTCGAATCCGATGGCGGGCCCACTATCGCCCCGATGGGCGCGAGAGGCGCGGGGAACTGCTCGATTCGATCCACATGCGACGGAATCGCGTCCGCCGCGTCGGGAGCGCCGCGCTCGCGGGACACCTCCGATGAGAGACGGCGGTGAGGTGTGCCGACCCGCGCGGGGCGGTACCGTCGAACCTCTCCGGGTGCTCCATGTCTCTCCTGCTCCTCCTCGGCCTCGCGTGCTCCTCCGGTGACGACACCGGCGCCACCCCCACCGACGACACCGGCGTCGCCGACGACACCGACGACACCGACGACACCGACGACACCGACGACACCGACGACACCGACGATGCAGACGGCGATGGCTCCTTGGCTGGCGTGGACTGCGACGACGCCGACGCGGCCGTGCACCCAGGGGCGACCGAGACCTGCGACCAGGTCGACCAGGACTGCGATGGGCTGGTGGACGAGGGCTTCGCCAGCGTGGCCTTCCTCTCGGACCTCGTGAACAACGGCGCGCCCGCGACCGGCGGCTCCTGGTATGGCTACGACGTGGACGACAACCATGTCCTCCTGGGCGGTGACCCCGACGAGGACGGCGTGCTCGACAGCTACCAACGTTACACGTGGGTCGACGGACGCTTCGCGGGGGAGCAGTGGTCGTCCGACGGCGTGAACGTGAGCTACCGCGTCGAGTACGACCGGGACGCGGACGGCGTGATCACCGAGGCCCGCGTGGACGCCGAGGGAGACGGCGACTGGGACTGGGCCTACGGCTACACCTACGTGGGCGGTCGGTACGCCGGCTACTGGTACGACCACGGCTACGACGGGGTGTACGAGGTGGAGCAGCGCCAGGAGTTCGACGCCGACGGCAACGTCGAGCACTACTGGTCCGATGAGGACGGCGACGGCGCGCCCGAGACCGAGACCTGGTACACCTACGACGGCGACAGGCTCGTGGCCTACTCCAGTGACGCCGACGGCGACGGCGTCTTCGAGACCAGCAGCGCGCTCACGTGGGACGGGGAGCGTGTCCTGGAGGAGGTGGTGAGCGGGGGCGCCTACCCGTCCCGGCGCACGTACACCTACGTCGATGCCGACGACCTGTACGACGTCGTGGACCTGGACGTCGGCGACGACGGCGACGTGGACTGGCGCTACACCTACGTCTGGGACGGCGCGCTGGCCCTCGAGCAGACCTACGACGAATTCGCCGACGGTGTCTCGGTGCAGTCCTACACCTACACCTACGACGAGGAGGGGCGCACGACCTACGCCACCTCGGCGCTCGACGGCACCTACACCACCTTCACCGAGTGGGAGTGGCAGGAGTCGGGCGTGCTGGCGTACCGCTACGACGTCGACGCCGACGGCGTTTGGGACATGGTCACGCTCTACAACGCGCGCGGCACCATGATGTCCGAGTCCGTGGACGCCGCGGGGGACGGCGTGATCGACTCGGTCCGCACCCTGGACGTCGACGCGCGCACGCGCCGCATCGGCGCGACGACCGATACGCTCGGGGACGGGACGCTCGAATACGAACAGTCGGCGCTCGACGGGTACGCCTGCGGCGCGCTGTGACCACCGCCGGGTGGTAGACTCGCCCCCGCAGCGCACCGCCGGCGTCCCGTCGTGCCGCCTCGGAGCCGCCCATGTCCTCGTCCCTGCTCGCCCTGGCCCTCCTCGCCTGCCGACACCCCACGCCGGCCCCGGTCGACACCCCTCTCGTCGGCGTAGACCCCACCGTGCGTGCCGCCGAGGACGAGGCCCGCGCCGGCGCGATTGCCGTCGGGGGCGAGGCCGCGCTGTTCGGCGGTGTCACGGCCGAGGGCCGCGCGGGCGACGTGAAGCTCTACAACCACCTCGTCCAGGTGGTGATCCAGGGCGCGTACGAGGGCAACGGGTACGTCGACAGCGGGGGCGGCATCATCGACCTCGATCTGGTGCGCGAACCAGGCACGCTCGGGCGGGATCTGGTCGAGGACCTGTTCCTGAGCTTCGATCTCTCCCGGCTCTCCCACGCCACGTCGGTCGAGATCCTGGCCGACGGCAGCGACGGCGGCCCGGCCATCGTGCAGTCCCGCGGCACCGACGTGCCCTGGAAGTTCATCCAGGGCCTGTTCGAGCGCGACGAGCCGGTGGTCGACGACCTGCACCTGGACATCGTGACGACCTACACGTTGGCGCCCGACGCCTACGCGCTCTCCGTCGTCACCACGCTCACGAACACCGGCGACGAAGCGGTCTCGTTCACGCCCCAGGCGGGCAGCCTCGCCTCGGCCGAGGATCTGCTGCCCTGGGGCCCGGGCGTGGGCTTCGAAGGGCCCGCCTCGGGGGCGATCGACGCGGCGATCTTCACCGGGCGCCAGGGCGAGGCCACCTTCTCCACGTGGGCGGAGGGCGGCCTCTCGATCACCGCGCTCGCCGCCCTCGCGGGAGACCTGGGCATCTTCCTGGCGGATCATCCCCGGGTGGAGCTGGCGCCGGGCGCGACCACGACCCTCTCCCGCACCCTCGCGATCACGCCGGATACGGCCACGGCCGAGGGGATGCGCCGCGCGGCCTCGGGCGAGCCGCTCGCGACCGCCGGCGGCACCGTCCGGACGAACGGGGTGGGTGTCCCCGGGGTGCGCGTGCACCTCGTGGACGCGGAGGAGAAGGTCGCCGGCTTCGTGATGACCGACAGCGAGGGCGCCTGGGCAGCGGAGCTCCCGCTCGGCGAGTGGACGGCCTACGCCATCGCCGCGTCGGGCGACGAGATCGTGCCGCTCCCCGCCGGTGCCGGCCGCTACGGCCCCTTCGCCGCGGAGGCCGTCAACCAGGGGCAGCTCGACGTGCTCGCCGGGGTCGCTTCCGCCACGCCGCTCCCCTACGCGACCGGCCGGGCGACACCGCCGCCCACGGCGTTCTCGTTGGCGGCGACCGGGGCCACCGTCGACCTGGACCTGCCGCCCGCCGGCGGCTTGCGGGTCGACCTGGTCGATGGCGCGGGCGTGCCCCTGCCCGGCGTGATCGACCTGGGCTGGGCCGCGGGAGCGCCGCCGACGAGCGCCGTCCCCGAGGGCCTCCGGGGCCCGCTGGGCGTCTCGTCGTCCAGCCGAGCGGCGTGGGCGTGGACCGCCACCGGAACGCTCGAGATCGACGCCGTCCCCGGCGTCTACACCCTGTCCGCCGGCCACTCCTGGCGACACGGCCGCGCCTCGGACGCCGAAGTCGAGGTCATCGGCGGCGAGGTGGCCACCGTGCGCCTCGTCCTCGACGAGGTGGTGCCTCGCGACGGCTGGTTGGCCGTCGATCCACACCTGCACGGCGCGCCCAGCTTCGACGGCGCCCTCTCCATGGAGGACCGGCTCGTGACGTGCGCCGCCACGGGCGTCGATCTGCCCGTGACCACCGACCACGACGCGATCACCGACTACCGCAGCCTCGCCTCCGCCCTCGGCCTGGACGCTCGCCTGCGCGTCGTGCCCGGAACGGAGGTCACCACCCTCGCGCGCGGCCACTTCAACCTCTACCCGCTCGACCCGGCCCCGCTCGCGTCTGCCAACGGCGGCGCTGAGCCCTGGTGGGACACCCCGGTGGACACCCAGGAATTGTTCGACCGCATGCGGCGCGTGGTCGGCCCCGAGGGCGTGATCCAGGTCAACCACCCACGCACGCCGGGCATGTTCACGGCCGGTGACTTCCAACCCGCGACCGGCACGCCCGGCGTCCCGGACCACTGGTCCTGGGACTTCCAGACGTTCGAGCTGCTCAACGGCGGCGTGGACGATCTGGCGGACATGCGGGCGGATTGGTTCGCGATGCTCGATTTCGGCAGGGTGCGCGTGCCCACCGGCGCCTCGGACAGCCACTATCGCTACATCCCGTGCGGCCTGTCCCGCACGGACGTGTTCCTCGACACCACGGATGTCGGCACGGTCAGCATCGAGGATGTGCGGGACGCGCTGCTGGCCGGGCACGTCGTCGTCGCATCGGGCACCACGTTGCGCGCGACGGTCACCGGAACCGGCGAGCCCGCGCTGCCCGGTGACACGCTGGTCGGCGAGACCATCACGGTCCGAGCGACGGTGAGGGCGCCCGATTGGATCCAACCGGGCACGTTGCGTGTGTACGTGGGTGGGGAGATCGCGATCGAAGAGGCGATGCCCGCCGTTGCCACGAACGGGGTGTGGCTCGAGGGAAGTTGGACAGTGAACGTGCCCGCGGACACCTGGGTGGTGGTCGAAGTGGCCGGGACGACCAGCCTGGGCGCCACCTGGCGCAACGCCACGCCCTACGCCGCCACCAACGCCTTCTTCGTGGACGTTGCGGGGGATGGCTGGACGTCGCCGCGGAGCTTGTAGGCCGTGCGACGGTACAGGACCATCCCTGCACCGCCTACCCGCGGCGCCGGCGGCGGCTGAGGGCCGCCAACAGCGCGCCCGCGCCGAAGAGGTTGGTCGCTCCGCCGCCGGCGTCACAGCCGCACTCCCCGTCATCGGCGATCGGGTCGGCACCGGTGTCGATGTCCGTGTCGGTGTCCGTATCGGTGTCGGTATCGGCGTCAGTATCCGTATCAGTGTCCGTATCGGTATCGGTATCGGTGTCCGTATCGGTATCCGTAT
>JAZKFH010000017.1:137212-215967 GCA_040386535.1 Myxococcota bacterium
CGGTATCGGTATCGGTATCGGTATCGGTATCGGTATCGGTATCGGTATCGGTATCGGTATCCGCGTCCGCCTCGTCGGCGCCATCGCAGTCCTGGTCCACGCCGTCCGCGAGGATCTCCGGGGCGCCGGGGTACGTGCCGGCGTCGGTGTCGTCACAGTCCGTGGCGTCGGCGACGGTGCCCGTCGGGGCGCCACACGCCGTGGTCGACACGCTGATGTTGCCGTAGCCGTCGCCATCGCTGTCGCCGTACCAGTCGGATCGGACGGCCGCATCCGGATCGTCGTCGTCGGCAAGCCCGTCACAATCCGAGTCGACCGTGTCACAGGCCTCGGGCGCCCCGGGGTGCACCGTGGCATCGGCATCGTCACAATCGTCGCCGGCGACGTAGCCGTCCCCGTCCTCATCGAGGATCGAGCCCGACGCGTAGACGTACACACCGCCGCCCGGCGACAGCGACGCGACCGGCACGAGGAGGTCCCCGAGGCCGTCGCCGTCCACGTCGGACGCTTCGATGTCATAGCCGAATCCGCTGACGTAGTCGCCGGTCAGCGTGACCGCCGGCGCCACCTCCAGCCCACTCGCGCCGCCGAGGTAGATGTCGACGCCACCCTTGCGGCCGACCGCGAGATCATCGTACCCGTCGCCGTCGGCGTCCCCCATCCCGGCCAAGGAGAGCCCCACCCACGGATCCGCCGCGGTGCCGACAGCCGTGAAGCTCCAGGCCGCTCCGCTGCCCGTGGCAGACCCGAGGTAGACCTCCACCGAGCCCACGTCGCCTCCCGCTTCCGGCGAACCCACGGCGATGTCGGCGTACCCGTCCCCGTTCACGTCCCCGATGCCACGGACAACGTCGCCGAAGCTCGCCGAGCCGGCGTAGCTGTGGGACGGGCTCGACGAGAGCCCCGCGGCCGACCCGGTGAAGACGTACGCGCTCGCGTAGGCTCCCACGATGACGTCGTCGTAGCCATCGCCGTTCACGTCGCCCGTTCCGTCGAGGTCCCCCCCGAAAAAGCGGCCATACGTCAGCGTGGTGTCCGCTACGGTCGACACCCCGGTGGCGTCGCCGTGGTGGATGTACACGTCACTAAGAGTGAGGGCGGTGACGCCCACGTCGTCGTAGCCGTCTCCGTCGACGTCGCCGACCCCGGCCACTCTCTGGCCGAACTTGCTGGTCCGGGAGGTGTTCACGAGCGTGGTCGCGGGGCTCGTGGCGAGGCCCGAGGCCCCGCCCAGGTAGACGTGGACCTGGTTCGTGCCAGCGCTGGACACCATGGGCTGCCCGACGACCACGTCGGCGTAGCCGTCCCCGTTGACGTCCCCCGCGCCGTCGATCGACCAGCCGAAGCCGCCCTCGTCGGCGGGAGCGAGGAGCGTCGCCGCGGGAGTGGCCGACAGCCCACCGGAGGTGCCCACATAGAGGTAGATGGCGGCGACATCCGGGTCGTCACTGTACCCGGACACCGCGACGTCGTCGTAACCGTCCCCGTCTACGTCTCCGACGCCCGCCACCTCGTACGCGTACGCCTGTGCCACCGGACCGATCAACGATTGGGTCGCGCTCGTGGCCAGCCCGGCCGCGGAGCCCAGGAGGACCGCCACCTCGAGCTCGACCTGCACGAGGACATCGTCGTTCCCGTCGTTGTCGAGGTCCCCCGCCGCCAGACTCATCCCCGGGCGGGCGCCCGACCCGAGGGGATCCGCGATGCTCGTGGCGGTCCCGGTGACGAGGCCCGCGGCGCTCCCGCGGTACAGGTACACGGCGTAGCCATCCGAGACGAGGAGCTCGTCGTAGCCGTCCCCGTCGTCATCCAGCGCCGTGTGTGCGTATCCGGAGACACCCGCAACCGTGGCGGTGGAGACGCTCGACACGCCGCCGGCCGAACCCGGGTAGATGTTGACGTTGGCCCCGTACAGATCGCTCACGGCGAGGTCGTCGTACCCGTCCCCGTCGAAGTCCCCCTCGGAGATCGCCAACCGCATGGTGTCGTCGCTCCCGCTCAACGTCGCGTCGGCGCTGAGGCTGCTCCCCGTGGCGGAGCCGTAGTACACGAGGACGCTTTCCAACCGGGCGACCGCGACGTCCGCGAAGCCGTCTCCGTTGACATCGGCGCCTCCGACCACCGCATGTCCAAATTCGTCGGAGGCGACGGTCCCGTACCAGGTGGTCGCGGGGGCCGTCGACACTCCGGAGGCGGCGCCGAGGTAGACGGACGCGCTGCCGTAGGTGTCGGAGTCGGAGCCGACGAGGATGTCGTCGAACCCGTCTCCGTCGACGTCTCCGGCGGAGGCGAGCGCGCTCCCGAACTCGACGGTCGGTGACAGCGAGGGGATCGTGGCGGAGGCCGTCGCGTCCAGGCCCGCCGCGGAGCCGTAGAGGACGAGCACCGACCCGAACGTCTCGTCGACGTCCTGCCGGATGAGAACGTCCTCGTACCCGTCCCCGTCGACGTCCCCCGCGCGCGCCACGACGCTGCCGAGTTGGCTGTCCTCGGTGCCGTACAAGGTGAGGTCTGGTGTGGCCGACAGGCCCGAGGGCGACCCGTGGAACACGTACACGGCGCCGTTTTCACCGCTGTAACCACCGGCCCCGACCACCCCGTCGGCGAAGCCGTCCCCGTTCACGTCGGCCAGCGCGAGGCTGTTCCCGAAATCGGTGGCCGAGTACGACCCTGGGCCCGTCAGCGTCAACGTGACCACCGACAGGAGGGGATCGATCGTGATCGGGTACCGCGCGCCGGTGTCGTCCACCTCGAGGAGGATCTCGCCGCCCTCCCCCGCGTCCATGACCGCGGGGAGGGGCACACCATCGGCGTCCCAGGCCCGCAGCCGGCCGTAGGTCCACTCCTCGCCCTCCGTGTCCACCAGCCGAACATCCGCGCCCGCGCCGGCCACCGTCGCCCCCACGACCTCGACCACCAGCCGCAGGGGGCCCTCGCCATCGGGGGGCGTCGCGACGTCCCACCCCTGTTGCACCCCGTCGGCCTGCACGCGCCACCACTCGGTCACCTCCCCGAACGAGCGCTCGACCCGGCGGATGCACCCCCCGCGCGTGTCCTCCTCCCCGTCGACACAGGCGCCGAGCGCCGGAAGAGCGCTCCCGAGCGCATGCTCACTACCGACGCGTCCCCACGCGGCACTGGTGAGCGTCAGCTCCGCTCCGCCCCGCGCGGCAGCGACCAGCCCGTCCGCATCCAGGCGCGCGGTGAGCGTCGGTGTGGCGGCACGAAAGCCTCCGTCTGTGGCGCGGAACGCCCGGCTCTCGGCGCCGATGCGGCCCTGGACCATCGACCACCAGCCTCGTGACGGGGCGGCCTCGACCGGTAAGGCGCTCGACCGGGCGATCGACGGAGCTTCGGAGGGGGCGCAGGCGGCGAGGAGGAGGAGGAGGGTGGCACGCATCGGGAGATGGTACGCCGACAAGCGTTCACCTGCGCCGTCGGCGTTGTACTACCGCCGGTCGCGCCGCTTGCGGCGCTTAGCTTCCTGGACGATGGTCCTGTCTCACGTTTGGAGGGCCCGTTGCACACCTCGATCCTGCTGCTCCCCATGCTCGCCCTCGCCGCGTGCCTGCCCTCCGGCCCCGTCGACGATCCCGGTGAGGACCCCGGCACCGAGCTCCATGAGCCCCCCGGCGAGCGGGTGGCCTCGTCGAAGGCCCGGGAGACGAGCCCCGCCGCCTCCGACGCCGACGTGGCTTCGCTCACCGCGGGCAACCGCGCGTTCGCGATGGACATGTACCACCAGCTGCAACAGCCCGGTCAGAACCTGTTCTTCTCGCCCCACAGCATCTCGGTCGCGCTCGCGATGACCTATGCGGGCGCCGAGGGCACGACCGAGGCCGAGCTGGCCGACGTGCTCGGCTTCACCCTCCCCGAAGTCACCACCCACGCGGCGTTCAACGCCCTCGACCTCGCGCTGAAGAGCCGCGCCGACCTCCCCGAGGAGGAAGCGGGAGACGGCTTCGCGCTCTCCATCGTGAACCAGGCCTTCGGCCAGACCGGCTACCCCTTCGAGGCCCCGTTCCTCGACGTGCTCGCGACGAACTACGGCGCCGCCGTCTACCTCCTCGACTTCTCGGCGGATCCCGAGGGCTCGCGCACCGCCATCAACGACTGGGTGCTGGAGGTCACGAACGAGCGCATCGAGGATCTGCTCCCCGCGGGATCGATCACCGACCTCACGCGCCTCGTCCTCGCGAACGCCATCTACTTCAAGGCGTCGTGGAGCGTGCCGTTCTCGCCCGCGGACACCGCCGACGCCGACTTCACGCTGCTCGACGGATCCGTCGCGTCCGTGCCGACCATGCACGGCACGCTGGATTCCTCCTGCGCGACCGGCGCGGGGTGGACCGCCGCCACGCTCCCCTACGTGGGCTCGCAGCTCGACATGGTGCTGCTCGTCCCCGATACGGGCGCCTTCGAGAGCGTGGAGGCCTCGCTCGACGGCGCGGCGCTGGATGCGATGCTCGGAGCGCTCGGCGAGTGCGCGCTCACCATCGCCCTGCCGAAGCTCACCGTCCGCACCGACGCCGCGCTCGTGCCGCCGCTCCAGGCCCTCGGGGTGGTCGACGCGTTCGACCCCAACGTGGCTGACTTCTCGGGCATGAGCACCACGTCGGACCTGTACGTCACCGGCGTGTTCCACCAGGCGTTCGTGGCGGTCGACGAGCAGGGCACCGAGGCCGCCGCGGCCACCGCGGTCGTGATCGGCGAGGAGAGCGCGCCGATGCCCCTGATGCTCGACGTGGACCGCCCATTCCTGTTCGCGGTGCGCGACCGGCCGACCGGGGCGGTGTTGTTCCTCGGGCGGATCCTGGACCCGCGGTAGGGCCCGACCCGTCGAGCCTATTCGTTCTCGGCCCTCGGCAGCTCGGTCAGCGGCGGAGGCGCCTTCGCGTAGGCCGGCGCGGCGGGCGCTCCCTGCACCGGCGTGGTCAGCGCCATGCCGTTGCCGACGATGACGGTGAGGGCCTTGGGGACCACGGAGAATTCGATCACCGTGCGCGGCCCGGGCAGCGCCATGTCCGAGTTGGTCGGGACGGGCTCCACGGTCGTGATGCGAATCCGCGCGGCCTGGTACTTCACCACGTCGTCCGTGCCCCCGGAGGCCGCCACGAGAAAGTGGCGGGAGAGCGCAGGCGCGCCCATCCCGTCGTACACGGAGACGTCGAGCAGCCCGTCGTCCATCTTCGCGTCGGGCGCGGCGAGCAGGTTGTTTCCCATCAGGGGCGCGTTGGAGACGGTCACGAGGTGGGTGGTCGGATCGAGGACCAGGTCGTCGATCTCGACCCGCATCGTCTGCGGTTGCGCCTGGAGGAGCTGGCGCACCCCCCGGGCGAACGGGTTCCACCGCTTCTTCTCGAACGACTGCCCCGTGAGGGCCGCCACCGCGAGCAGGCCCACGCCCGCGCAGTCGAGGAAATACCTCACCTGCAGGCGGTCCTCGCCCGAGATGCTGCCGACATCGAGCTGCCGGGTCATCCCCATCCCGATCAGCGCGCAGGCGTCCTCGATCTCCAGCGGGATCCCCAGCGAGCGCGCGATGTTGTTCATCGTGCCCGTCGGGAGGATCCCCATCACGGTCGAGGACCCGACGAGCTGGGAGGCGACGTCCTGGAGCGTGCCGTCCCCCCCCGCGACGATCACGAGCGGACATTTGGCCTCGACGGCGTCCCGGGCCAGCTTCCGGGCGGCTCGCCCCGAGGTCTTCAGCCCGACTTCCGCTTCGATCCCGTGCGCGCGCAGGGACGCGACCACGAGGGACAGGCGGAGCGCGTTGTTCTCCGAATTCCGGCCGCAGGACGGGTTGAAGAGGAGGAGGGCGGGGCGGAGCGGCCCGTCACTCGACGCCCCCTCGCCGAGGTGCCGCTTGCGCGGCGCGGCCAGGCGCGCCTCGAGCTTGGCGATCGACTCCTCCAGCGCGCTGAGCTTCGCCCGCCGCCGGACCAGCCGCGCCTCCTCCTCCGCGAGCTTCTCCGCGCGTACGCGGTGCTTCTCCTGTCGGCGGTGAAGCTTGCCCAGGAGCTGTTCCTGGGAGGGGTCCTTCGACATCGGCGGCTCCGGGCGTGTGATCAGGGATGGCTGGACGTCCTAATCCCGGTGAGCGCGGCGCCCTCGACGCGGCCAGCCCCACTGAACAGAACGAGACATCTGTCAACGCTCGGCCACCCCACCCCCTCGGGTGTAACCTTTTGGGTGCCGGCTCCTGACGCGCACGTGTGCTGGGTATGAGCCTCCCATGCTGGACCTCGAGCGACACTTGCGCTTCCTCCCGCTCCTGGCGCTCCTGGCCTGCGGAGAGGCCCCCGTCGAGAGCGCTGGGCCTACCGCCGGGGCGTCCGCGGACGTGGCGACCCCCACTCCGGCCGACCTCCCGGTGAAGGCACCGCGCGCGCTCGCGGACGCGGTGGGGAAGCCGGTCGCCGTGCGCGCGCGCGACCTCGTCCTGCTCGCGGACGGGATCGAGGTGCAGGTGACCTACCTGATCGGCACCCTGAAGCCCGCGGGGGACTACGTCGACCTGGAGGTGCCCACCAGCTTCACGCTCCAGATCGACGCGCTCGAGATCCGGATCCCCGAACAGTTCCTGTCGACGTGGAGGCCGGAGGGCACCGAGAACACTCCGTTCAAGGAGCTCGCGGTCCGCACCGAGGGCAACTCCTTCGTGCTCGAAGGCCACGCCCGCTTCCTCAACCTCCCCTTCACGTTCCGCGCGGATCCGATGGTCACGGAGACAGGGGCGCTGGCGCTCCAGCTGGAGAAGGTCCGCGTGCTCGGGATCGGCCTCCGGGGCTTCCTCGCGGCGTTCGAGCGGCCGGTAGAGAACGCGGTCAACAAGCAGCAACGATTCCTCGACGTGGAGAAGGATCTGCTCGTCATCGATCCCTTTCCGTTCATGGGCCCCCCGCGCGTCAAGGCGGCGTTCACCTCCGTGGAAGTGCAGAAGGGGGCCCTGGTGGCGAGGCTCGGCGAGGCGCCCGAGCCCGACGAGTATCCGCAGGGCCTGACCCTGGTCGGGGGCGTGTTCCGGTCTGGAGGGAGCCTGTTGTTCGACAGTACGATGTCGCTCATCGCCCGGGACGGCGGGCCGCTCACCATCGATCCGGATCGGCTCGACGAGCAGATCAGCGCCGGCTTCACCAAGATGGTGTCCGCGAAGCGGCAGCTCCGTTTCCATCTCGCGCCCTTGGCGGAGCTGGAGTAGGCCGCCCCCTGCGCGTCCTGCGCATCTTTGGTGCATCTTCGTCTGTGTCATCGGCAGATCCAGCACCAAACGGTAACAGCGCCGCCCTCACGCCCAGGGATAGATGGCGGCATGTTCGTCCTGCTGGCGTTGCTCGTCCCGGGAGTGGCCCAGGCCGCCGACGCCGCCGATCCCGTGCTCCTCGACGTGACGCGGGCGCTGGCGCTCTCCAACGCGGAGCTGGTGTCGATGGGCGGGGCGGGTGTGGCGTACGCCGCGGGCGGCGCCGGCTTGTTCCTCAGCCCGGCGGCGCCCGCCAATCGAAGGATGGAGGCGACCGCGCCCGTCATCACCAGCCTCTTGCTGCTCCAGACGAGCATCGCTCCGGCCCGCGACGTCGGGAACCTCGGCGAGCCGCTCGGGGAGGACGGGCGGTTGTTCAGCCTGGCCCTCTCCGGCGGCTACCAGAACGTGGCGGGCGGGCTGCTCACCGCGGGCGCCTGGTATGCCACGGACGACCTGTGGGTAGGCACGGCGGAGGGGCACGCTTCGGCGGCCGTGTCGCTGTTCGAGGGCCAGCTCACCCTCGGGATCGGCCCCCGGTTTCTCGGCATGCGCGTCACGGCGAACGGCGAGCCACGCGACTACCTCGGCATCGGCGTGGAGACCGGCGCGGTGCTCGCGAACTGGCGCGACTCCTGGAACGTGGGGGTGACGCTCCGCTCGGGGGTGAGCGCCGGGCCGACGGACGGCGCCGCCGGGGGCATCGCGGCGGCGCGGATCGCGCCCGAGCTCATCGTGGGCCTCGGCTGGAGCAATCGCTCGTACCTTCGTGACTACCAGGGCGGCATCCCGGTCCGCTTCGTCGCCGATGTGCAGGTGAACGCGCCCGTCGCGAACAGCGTGTCGCTGGAGAAGGTCCTCCAGGGAGAGGAGGTCACGCGCGGCGGGTGGTACACGGCGGCCCCGAGGATCGGAGCGGAGGTGGACGTGTGGCCGAGTCGGCTCCGTCTGCGCGCCGGCGCCTACCTCGAGCCGTCCCGCACGTCGCTCACGGGGCCGCGCCCCCATGCCACCGGCGGCTTCGAGGTGCGCTTGTTCCGACTCAAGGCGTTCAACCAGCGCATCAAGCTCGACCTCGCGTGGCAGGTCGGGGTCGACTACGCGCCGCGGTATTTCCGCGGTGCGTTCCTCGGCATCAACATCTGGCAGGAAGGCCAGGTGGGCGGACAATACAAGCCCAACGCGCCACGGGGAGAGCTGATCGAGGTCCAGTGAAGGTGGCGCCCCGCGAAGAGTTGCTACTTTTTGCGCGCGTCGGCCAACGGAAAACAACGCCGCAAACCTCACTCCAGCCCCTGCGCGCAGCGAGCCGTGGGTTACCTGATTGAGACGAACGCGAGGCCTTCACCGAAGGGCCTCGAAACACGAGAGAGCGCGATGGACTTGGATGATGACACAGTCGGAGAGCTCGCCCTGCGCGTGGCGGACTCCCTGGCCGACCAGGCCTCGCTCCATGTCGAGCTCGTGAAGGCGGAGCTCGCTCGTGACGCTTCGGCGCTGGCCAAGAACGTCGCGCCCCTGGCGGCCGCGGTCCCCCTGTTCGCCATCGGCTACGTCTTCGCCTGTGTCGCCGCGGCGCTCGCGCTCGCGCCCCTGATTTCGACGGCGGGCGGGCTCGGCGTCGTGGCGCTGGCCAACCTGATCGCCGCCGGTGTCGCGGTGAAGGTGAGCCTGACCCGCCTGCGTGCGAAGCCGGTGGTCGAGGTGACTGTTGCGCGCGAGCTGGACACCAGCGCCACCACGCTGGTGGCGGCCCTTCGCCCTTCTCCTCCCGCCCCGACAGCTTCGACCCTGACAGCCTCCACCCCGACCGAGGTGCCCCCTGCACGATGAACCCACCAGCCTCGTGGTCCGGTCTCCCGCCGACCAACGTGTGGATGAGGCGCGCTTGCGCCTGAGCCTCGCCCGCCAACGCACGCGCAGCACGGTGACCGTGCTCAAGCAGGAGCTCAAGCAGGAGCTCCGCGAACGCACGGACTGGCACACCTGGTTCAACGCCCACACCGGCATCTTCCTCTCGGCCGCCTTCTTCACCGGGTTCCTGCTCGCGCGTCGTCGCTGAAGCCCCCTCCCTCTCTCGGAGCCTCTACATGGAAATCCCCGAAGCAACGCACCCCTCCCTGGGCAACTCTCTGGGCAACGAAGAGTCCGCGCTCGCCAACAAGCTCGAGGAGGCGCGCCAGAACCTGGTGCACCTGAACGAACGCGCGCTCGCCTTCGCCCGCGAGAAGCCGATCCCCTGCCTCATCGGCGCGGTCGCGCTCGGGTTCATCGTCGGCAAGATCGCGAGCCGGTACTAGCCATGAGCGCCACCACCAACGATCCGTCCCGTCGCTACGCGGACGCCTCGACCCCCGAGAACGGCACCTACGCCGGCGCCACCGACAACTCGCAGAGCGACCTGTACGAGGACCGCCCGAGCGTCGTGTCCGAGGCGCTCGCCACGCTCGACATCTCCGGGCGGATGAACCGCAACCCCTACCAGACCCTGCTGATCGCCGCCGGCGTCGGCTACATCCTGGGCGGCGGCCTGTTCACCCGCCTCACCGCCAACGTGTTCCGCATGGGAATGCGCCTCGGCGCGCTCCCCGCGGTCCAACGCCAGCTGATGGGGGTTGCAGAAGCCGCCCTCAGCCGTCGTGCCAACGACTCGTCGTGATCGTCACGATGATGCCCGCTGCGAGGCCGCTCGCACGGGCACGCCTCGCAAGCTCCACACCTCACCACGAGAAAAACATGACCCTCGACAAGATCCAGAACCTCGGCAAGGACGACTTCCTCAACATGCTCGGCCTCGAGACCCGCCGCAACGCGGTGGACTACATGGTCCCCGCCCTCGCCCTCTTCGGCGTCGGCGTGGTCGTCGGCACCGGCATCGGCCTCCTCGTCGCGCCCCGCCCGGGCCGCGAGCTGCGCCAGGACATCGCCACCCGCATCCAGCAGGCGCCCGAGGCGATCGGTCGCCTCCCCCAGCGCGCGAACGAAGCGATGCACCGCGTCTCGGACCAGATCTCCGAGAAGCTCCACGACGGCAAGATGGCGTAGGGACGGCCCTCGTCTCCGCCTCCGGAGATAACTTCGCCCTGGTTTCCCTCGGGAAGCCAGGGCGAAGTTCGTTTTGGGCTACGTCCTCGGCGGCCGGCTCCGCCATGGCTCCTTCGGACGAGCCATGGCGAAGTGCTCTTGCCCGCCACGCTGCCGCAGGTCCTACTTCTGTGCCGCGGGAACGGGGCCATCGGTGAGGACGATCGGCGGGGCGGCGGCCGGCTCGGCGTTCGGCTTCAGCTCGTCGTGCCGATGCGCGTACACCTGCGTGAAGATCGCGCCGAACAGGATGAGCTGGGCCGAGTAGTAGGTCCACACCAGCATCACGACCAGGGACCCGGCGGCGCCATACGCCGACGCGAGCGTGCTGTTCCCGATGTACAAGCCGATGGCCTGCTTGCCGATCGCGAACAGGATGGCGGTCACGAACGCCCCGATCCCCACGTCTCGCCATGCGATCTTCACGTCGGGCAGCACCCGGTAGATGAGCGCGAACAGGGAGGTGGTCACGATGAGCGAGATGACGACGTTGACACACTGGGCGACGAACGGAGAGGTGATGAAGCCGCCGAACGAGCCCTGGAGGCCCGAGAGCGTGGCGCTGACCATCAACGAGACGACGAGGAGGAACCCGATCACCAGCACCATCGCGAACGAGAGGAACCGCGCGCGGATGAGGGAGAGGAGGCGGACCTTGGGCTTGGGAGGCGCGCTCCAGATGAGGTTCAGCGCGGCCTGGAGCTCGCCGAACAGGCCGCTTGCCCCGAGCAGCAGCGTGACCGTGCCGATGACCGTGGCGATCACGCCCGAGCCTCCGTTGTTCGCGTTGGCGAGCATCTCCTCCACGGCTTTGGCGCCGGTCTCGCCCAGGAGGGCGCGCATCTGGATGCCGACCTCGTCGCGCGCGGCGTCGACGCCGTACACCATCCCCGCCACGGCGATGGCGATGATGAGGATGGGGGCCATGGAGAAGGTGGTGTAGTACGCCAACGCCGCCCCGATCCGGGGAGCATTGTGAAAATTCCAGGCCTTCCAGGTCTGGGTCAGGAGGCGCCAGAGCGCGCGCAGGGATTGTTTCATTGTGCCCAGGGTGTCGCCCTTTCTAAACCTGGCATTCCCGCCCAGCCGGCCGTCTCGGACGCGACTGACACTCGAACATCCAACACGACGCGCCGCGGGAGGATGTCACGGATGGCAGCAAAACCTGCCAACTGCTGGACGTCGCCGCGGGGGGGCCCATCTTCGACAAAGGGGGCGCTCTGATGCCTGCCGGACCCGCCGCCGCCTCTACCGTCCGCGTCACGGCGATCGCCGCGATCGCCGCGGTGGGCGGGTTCCTCTTCGGCTTCGACACCGCCGTCATCAACGGCACGGTCGGCGCGCTCGAAGCCCAGTTCCAGGCGACCGAGCTCGCCACCGGGCTCACCGTGTCCTCGGCGCTGGTCGGCTCGGCCATCGGCGCGTTCCTCGCGGGGCGCCTCGCCGACCGGTACGGCCGGGCCCGCACGATGCAGCTCACGGCGCTGCTGTTCGTCGTGAGCGGCTTCTTCTCCGGCGCGGCGCTCTCGTTGTGGGACCTCTCCTTCTGGCGGCTGGTGGGCGGGCTCGCCATCGGCCTCGCGAGCGTCATCGCGCCCGCGTACATCTCGGAGGTCTCCCCGGCGCGATTGCGGGGGCGGCTCGGCTCGTTGCAGCAGCTCGCCATCGTCACCGGCATCTTCGCGGCGCTCCTCGGCGACTACGCCATCGCGGCCGTGGCGGGCTCCGCGTCGGCGCCCGCGTGGCTGGGGATCGAGGCCTGGCGCTGGATGTTCTGGAGCGAGCTCGTACCCGCCACCCTCTACGGGCTCGGCGCGTTCTTCCTGCCCGAGTCGCCGCGCTACCTCGTCGCGCGCGGGCGCGAGGCCGAGGCGTTGGAGGTGCTCCGGGTCATCGAGGGCCCCGGCGCGAGCCACAAGCTGGACGAGATCCGCGAGACGGTGCGGACCGACCGCCCGGGAAAGCTGGCCGACCTGCGCCGGGCGGGCACGGGGCTCCTGCCCATCGTGTGGGTCGGCATCGCCCTGTCCGCGTTCCAGCAGCTCGTCGGGATCAACGTCATCTTCTACTACTCGAGCGTGTTGTGGCAGGCGGTCGGCTTCTCCGAGGGAGGCGCCCTGGCGATCACCGTCATCACGAGTGTCACCAACATCGTCACGACGCTGCTCGCGATGGCGACCATCGACCGGTTGGGCCGCAAGCCGCTGCTGGTCGCGGGCTCGATCGGCATGGCGGTCACGCTCGGGATCCTCGCGTACACCTTCTCCAGCGCCACCGTGGACGCCGCCGGCAATCCATCGCTCCCCGGAAACGCCGGCGTGGTCGCGCTCGTAGCGGCCAACGCCTACGTGTTCTGCTTCGGCTTCTCGTGGGGCCCCGTCGTGTGGGTGCTCCTCGGCGAGATGTTCCCCAACCGCATCCGCGCGGTCGCCCTCTCCGTCGCCGCGACCGCCCAGTGGCTGACCAACTTCCTCGTCTCGGCCACCTTTCCCCTCCTCCTGTCCCGCGGCCTCGGCCTCGCCTACGGCCTGTACGCGACGGCGGCGGTGGTCTCCCTCTTCTTCGTGCTGCGTTTCGTGCCGGAGACCAAGGGGCGGGAGCTGGAGCAGATGTAGCGGCCTATCGCCCCGCCACCGCCTCGATCCGCCGCGCGTCCGCCGGCAGATCCTCGATGCGCACGATGCGGAACTCCACCCGCCGGTTGATCGCGAGCGCGTCGGGCGTCTCCCCCGCGACCAGCGGACGGGCCTCGCCGAACCCCTTGGAGAGCAGCCGCTCGTAGGGCACGCCGTGGTCGACGAGCCAGCGCATGACGGAGAACGCGCGCGCGTCCGAGAGGCGGATGTTGAAGGCGTCGGAGCCGTTGAGGTTCGTGTGGCCGCCGATGAGCACGTACGGGATCTCGGGGTGCTCGAGGAGCACGCCGGCGACCGCGCCCAGCACGCGCTCGCTGCCCGGGAGCAGCTCGGCGCGGGCCTCCTTGAAGTAGATCGTCTCGGTGATGACGATGCGATCGCCGGCGAGCTCCGCCACCTTGGGACAGCCGTCCGAGTAGCGGGGGTCCTGCTCGGGGCGGATCGGCTCGCGCGGGCACACGTCCTTGTCGAACGCCACGCCGTCGCCGTCGCCGTCGAGCTCGGGGCAGCCGTCGTCGTCGGTGAAGCCGTCGACCGTCTCGGCCTGGTCGGGGCAGTCGTCCGACACGTCGGGGAATCCGTCCCCGTCACGATCCGCGAGGGGGTCGACGTAGACCGCGGGCGGGGGCGGCGGAGGCGGAAGTTTGGAGAACCCGACGCCCACGAACGCGCGCCACCGGCTCGCGCCGACGCCATCGTCCATCCCGGCGGCTGCCCCGAGCGTGGCCCACGCGCCCATGGGGAGCCGGGCGCGCGCGGAGAGGGAGGCCTCGATGGGGAGCTGGGCCGTGGGTCCCAACAACAAGTCGGAGGCGGTGGAGAACTCCAGCGCGGCGGAGAGCGTGTCGGTGGCGCGGAACGAGACGCCCACACCGCCCATCGGGCCGAAGCCCTCGGAGAGGTTGCGGGTCTGGGACGGCACGGCCACCATCACGCCGGCCATGGCAAAGACGCCGAGGCGACCGAAGTCTTCGCCGATCGTCCCGGCCACCATCGCGCGGGGGCTCGTGCTGCCCACCCAATGCGCTTCCGAGCCCGTGGGCGCCCACACCGCCGTACGCAGCGCGATCGTGGGCCAGCCGTCGCGCTTCCAGGGCACCTGGGCGCCGAGGCGGATGTCGCCGAGCGCGCTGAACCCGCCGCTCGAATCCACGCCGAACAGGTGCACGGGGATGACCGCGTCCACCTGGAGGCCGCCGAAGGACCACGCGCCCGTGACGTTGGCCGTCGCGAGCGCGTCGAGCACGGGCACGCGCCCGTCGGGGAGGGTCTCCGCGAGCGGATCGTCGGCGTAGTCGAACACCACCCCCGCGTCCCACTGGCCGCTCGCCCCCACGTCGGGGCAGCCGAGGCGGGTGTAACAATTGGGGTCGCCGGTGGTGGCCCCAAGCTGGAACCCGTGCGCGTCGACCGCGAGGGCCGGGCCGCTGACGCTCATCGCCACGACCGCGGCGCCCGCGCGCCGACGCAAGAGGCCGCCGAGCCCCCCGAGCAGGAGCACCCCCGCCCAGCCGCCGCCACAACCGCCGCCGACGAGGTCACCCTGGTAGTCGAGAAAATCGGGCGCGCCGTCCTGGTCGAGATCGTCGGTGCCCTCGGTGCGATCGAGGTAGCTGTCGTCGTCGCTGTCGAGGTCCCACGCGTTGATCGTGCCGTCCTCGTCCGCGTCCACGTCGTACGTGCCGTCGTCGTCGAGATCGTAGGTCTGCTCCGTGCGCGTCGGGATGCCGTCGCCATCGTCGTCTTCGTCGAGCGCGTCGAGGAGCTGGTCCTCGTCCCGGTCGGTGATCTCGATGCCATCGGAGAGCGTGTCACCGTCGGTGTCGGGGTTGGCCGGGTCGGTGCCGAAGCCCCACTCGGCCAGGTCCGTGAGGCCGTCGCCGTCCCGATCGTCCGTCTCCGCCCAGCCGTCACAATCGTCGTCGAGCCCGTTCTCGCGCTCGATCGCCCCGGGATGTACGGCGGGATCGGTGTCGTCGCAGTCCTCGGCAACGAGCCAGCCGTCGCCGTCCTGGTCGTCGTCGCGGCCGTCACAATCGTCGTCCACGCCGTCGTACCAGAGCTCCACGGCGCCCGGGTTCACGGCGGCGTCGGTGTCGTCGCAGTCGTCGCCCGCGCCTAGCTCGTTCTGGTAGCCGTCGCCATCGCGGTCCCACTCGGAGAGCCCGTCACAATCGGTGTCCTGGCCATCGGAGGGGTCCTCGTACGCGCCCGGAAACGCGCGAGGATCGCCGTCGTTGCAGTCGGTGCCGCCCGCGGGCTCGCCCACCCACCCGTCGCCGTCCACGTCGACCAGGTCGGCGCCGGAGCAGTCCTGGTCGATGGTGTCGTACGGAAGCTCGGTGTTGCCGGGGAACCGCGCCGCGGACAGATCGTCGCAATCCGCGCCGCCGTACGCCGACGCGTCGTGCCCGTCCCGGTCGCGATCGTAGTCGGAGCGGCCGTCACAGTCGGCGTCGATGCCGTCGTACCAGGTCTCCGGGCGCGTCCCGTACACGGTGGGATCGGCATCGTCGCAGTCGTCGCCGCCCCCCACGATCGCGTCGTGCCGGTCGCCGTCGTAGTCGTAGTCGGAGCCGCCGCTGCAGTCGGCGTCGACCCCGTCGTACCAGACCTCCAGGGCGCCCGGGAACACGCTCGCCTCGTCGTCGTCGCAGTCGCCGCCGGACACGCGGCCGAAGCCGTCACCGTCCACGTCGTCCAGATCGCCGCCCGAGCAGTCCTGGTCGATCGCGTCGTAGGCCACCTCGGGCGCGCCCGGGTACACGGCCGCGTCGCCGTCGTCACAGTCCACGTTGTCGAACCAACCGTCGCGATCGCCGTCCTGCACGTCCGCGTCGGGGCCGCCGAAGGCGCCGATGTCGGAGCGGGTGCCGTCGACGTCGAAGATCGCGGGGCTGCCCGCGTCCAGGGCGGGGCTGCCGACGGCGAGGGACAGGTCGTCGTCCGTCTCGTCGCCGTCCGCGGAGTAGGCCACGAGCCGCGGGTCGAGCGAGAGGTTGCCGCTGGTGCCGGTGGGATCCGCGAAGGCGCCGGCCCAGCCGCCGCCCGCGTCGTCCCACACGAGATCGTAGAAGTGATCCGAGCCGGTGCCGGAGAGGCCCCACACCCCGCCGCCGTCGACCGCCTGGGTGAAGAGATCGTTGACGAGGCGCACGGGCCCGCCGGCGTAGACGTGGCCGCCGTCGTCGGTGGCGTCGTTGCCGGCGAAGGTGCAGTTCTCGACCGACACCTGCACCACGCCGTCCACGTGGAGGCCGCCGCCGTCGGTGGCGGTGTTGTCGGTCACGCGCAGGTTCGTCAACGTGGCGGAGACGCGGGGCGTCGCGATGCGGATTGCGCCGCCGGAGCGGCCGGTGTTGCCATGGAAATAGCCACGGGAGAGGGTCACGGTGTCGACCGCGTCGGCGTGGACGGCGCCGCCGTCGCCGCGTGCGTCATTGCGGAAGAAGGTCGCTTCGCGGACGGTGAGGCGCGCGCCGGTGACTTGGATCGCGCCGCCGTCGTCGTCCGCGGAGTTGGCGACGAAGCGGGCGCCGTCGACGTCCAAGGTGTCATCGGCCGCCACCGCGCCGCCGCCGCCGAGCGTGGCGACGTTGCTGTCGAACGTGCCGCCCTCGATGGAGAGCGGGCCCTGGCACCACACGGCGCCGCCGCTGCCCGTGGCGCTGCGGTCGTTGAGGAACGACACGTCGATCAGAATGAGGGCGCCGCTGCCCGCGGCCGCGATGGCGCCGCCGTCCGAGCGTGCGGTGTTCGCGACGAACACGGCGCCGTCGAAGCGCGCGGTGGCCGCGCCCTCCAACACGGCCGCGCCGCCGGCGCCGCCGGACTCGTTGTCCTGCCAGGTGCCGTCGACATCGTCCCAGGACGAGCCGCTCCCGAGCAGGAGCGCGCCGCCGTCGTTGGTGGCGACGTTGCCCTCGAACAGGCACGCCTCGCACGATCCCGTCGTGCCGCCGCGCGCGGCCACCGCGGCGCCCTCGTCGGCCACCGCGCCCGAGATGACGAGGCGCAAGCCGTCGAACGTCGCGCCGTCGAGCGCCACGGCGCCGCCCGTCGCGTTCACGAGGGACACGTCCACGAGCACGACGCCCGCGCTGTCGTCGGCGAAGATCGCGCCGCCGAGATCGGCGGTGGCGCCGGTCACCATGGCGGTGTCGAGCGTGAGCGCGCCGTGGCCGGTCACGTAGAAGCCGCCGCCGTCGCCACCCGTCGCGAGCGCAACATCGAGGGACAGGTAGACCAATTCGAGCGTGCCGCCGTCGACGTGGGCGAACCCGCCGTCGCGCGTGGAGGTGATGTCGGTGGCGAGCACGGTGGTGAGCGTGACGGTGGCGCCGCCGCTCACGTGCAGGGCGCCGCCGTACGTGGCGGTGCCGCCGGAGAACACGAGGTTGGTGCCGGTCACGACGGCGCCGAGGCCGGCGTGGAGCTGCCCGCCCCACGTGGCGGCGCCGCCGGAGAAGCTCACGTCGCGGAGCGTCGCGACGGCGTCCTCCACGGACAGGCCCCCGCCCGCGACGCCGAGCGCGCCCGCGCCCTGCACGACCAGATCGGTGCCGGTGAAGGTGCCGCCGTCGACCACCACTGCGCGGCCGCCGGAGGGGGTGATCGTGAAGCCTTCGAGCGTCGCGCGTTCGCCGCGGGTGAGGGTGAACACGTCGGCCGCGGTGGCGGGGGCGAGGAACGTCACGCCCGAGCCGCCCGTGGAGCGGATCACGAGGTCCTTCCCGCCGAGATCGAGGGCCTCGGCCCACGCACCGGGGGCCACCTCGAGCGTGTCGCCGTCGTTGGCCGCGGAGACGGCCGCGCCGATCGTGGCATAGGGCCCGCTGCCGCCCACGGCGAAGGTGGCCGCGGAAGCGGCACCGAACCAGAACACGATCATGTGCGCCTCCGGACGGCGAGCAGGCTCATCAGTGCGAGGAGCGCGGGGGTTCCGCCTCCTTCCGATACGGGGGAACAGCCGCAGCCGCCGGGCTCGCCGGAGAGGTCGGCGGCGCCGAGGCGGACTTCGGGGGCGGTGTCGGTGGGGGCGGTGTCGGTTTCGGTGTTGGCGGTGTCGGTGTTGGCGGTGTCGGTGTCGGCGGTGTCGGTAGCGGTATCGGTGTCGGTATCGGTGTCGGCGGTGTCGCCCGTGTCGCCCGTGTCGTCACTGGCTTGGAGTGTGTAGGAGAGCTGGGCCTCGTCCATCTCCAGGAGGCCGAACGCGCCGAGGCGGAGGGTGTCGACCGAGCCGAGCGGGGTGGACAACGTGGCGCCCGTGCCCCACGTGGCGGTGAGCGTGGCGCCGTCCCAATCGACGACCAATCCCACCCAGGCCCCCGGGGTCGGCACCCCGACCAGGTGGCCCACGCGGCTGTCCACCGTCTCGACCCACAAGTGCCACGTCGGCCCGAGGAGCGCGAGCGCGGGGGCGGCGGCGGCCTCCTCGCCCCAGGCCGCGAACCCGGGCGTCACGAGCGGGCCGCGGTCGCCGCTGGTGGCGACGAGGTCCGCGTCGGCGGCGGCGTCGGTGCCGTACACGCCGTCCGCCCCGACCCACACGGCGGCGAGCCCGCCCCCGAAGGAGACGGCGTCGATCCCAGCGAGCCGCGTCGGCCCGGCGACCACGGTCGCGGCGCTCCAGCTACGCCCGTCGGTCGACGTGGCGCTCACGACGCCCGTGCCGTCGTCGATCCACATCTGCCATCCCCCCGCCTCCCGCGCGGTCACGGTGACCTCGGGCGCGGCGGCGGTGGTGAAGAGCACGGCGCCCAGGGAGAACGTCACCCCGTCGGCGGACGTGGCAAGACACACCCCGTCCAAATCGGGGCACGCGTAGTAGAGGACCACGCCGCCACCGTCCACGACCGCGTCGGGCGCCGACCCGGTGACCACGGCGCCGAGCTCGGTCCACGTGGTCCCGTCGGACGAGCGCGCGGCGTGCACCGCGCCGGCCTGCTCGCGGTACAGGACCCAGCCCGCACCCAAACGAACAATCGCGGGCGAACGCCCGTCGAACGTGCTCGCGGCGTCCGCCTCCCAAGCTTGTTCACCCAGGGGGAGCGGCGCCGAGGAGGCGCCCAGCGTCAGGCCGCCGCCGTCGGTGTAGGTGGCGGCCAGGGTGGCTTCCGCACTCGCGTCGCCCGCGGCGAACGAGAGTTGGGTGCCTTCGGCCAGGCGGACGCGGGCCGCGAGGTGGAAGCTCTCCATCGCGCCGGGCGCCAGCACCACCTCGCCGTCGCGGGCGGCGAGCACGCCGGCGGAGACACTGCCGCCGGTCCATCCGCCGTCGTCGTCCGTGAACGCGGTGGCGAGGGTGCCGGCGTGGGCCCCCGGGAGGATCCAGGGGACGGCCCAGAGGGCGATGGACAGGGGGAGAGCCATGGGGCGCTATCGGTCGGCGGGGGGTGGAGTTGAGGGGAATCTCGGGAGGGAGGGGCGGCACACGGAGGGGCCGGCGCCGAAACCCGACAGATCTCGCCTCACTGCCGGCACTGACGCCCGTTCTGTCGGGTCCGTCTGGGCATCGTGGACGAGTTATCGGCGTTCGTCCGTGTCCGCGCGCCGGTTCCCACCGCCAGGAGCTCGATCCGGGCGTCAAGACCCGACAGATCTCGCCTCACGACCGGTACTGACGATAGCGTCCCAACACATGGTGTACGAGCAAGCGCCAGCTGACGACGCGTTTCTCCACCGAGGGGGTGGAGAAGGTCACGGGGGTCTCCTAAGGGGTCTTTACACGTCAACCACACCGGAGACCCCCGATGCCCGATCCGCACGTACATGCACCCGAACTCTTTCGCAAGTTCGCCGAGGGCGTGCCCCAGGACTTCTTTCGGCAGACCCTCGTGAATGCGCTGACTCAGTTCATGGAGACCGAGGTTTCTGCGCTCTGCGCCGCGGCCTACGGAACGCGCACCGACGAGCGTCAGAACAGTCGCAACGGCTACCGCGAACGGGAGCTCGAGACGCGGCTCGGCACCGTGCCGCTCGAGATCCCGCGGGTTCGACACGGGACGTACTTCCCGAGCTTCCTCGAGCCGCGCCGGCGCTGGGAGCAGGCGTTCGTGAACGTCGTGTCCGAGGCGTACGTGCTCGGCGTCTCCACGCGGAAGGTGGAGGAGCTCATGGAGGCGATGGGCGCCAAGGGCGTGACGCGGTCAGAGGTGTCGCGGATGTCCGCTACGCTCGACGCGGACGCGAAGGTGTTCCGGGAGCGGCCGTTGGACAGGGCGTACCCGTACATCTGGCTGGACGCCCTCTACGTCAAGGTCCGCGAGGGAGGTCGGACGATCTCCAAGGCGGTGCTCGTGGCCACGGCTGTCGCCGCGACGGGCGAGCGCGAGATCATCGGCGTGGGCGTCGCCGCGGGCGAGATGGAGAGCTGCTGGAAGGCATTCCTGGAGAGCCTGGTGACGCGGGGGTTGAAGGGGGTGCAGATGGTCATCTCCGACGCCCACGCGGGCCTGCGGAAGGCCGTGGCCAGCGTGCTCATCGGGACGACCTGGCAGCGCTGCAGCGTGCACTTTCTGCGCAACGTGCTGGCGCTCCTGCCCAGGTCTGCCCAGCGGCTGGCGGCCGGGGCCTTCCGCACCGCGTTCGACCAGTCGAACCTGGCGTCCGCGAAGGAGTTCTTCGGCAAGGCGATCGAGCTCTTGGAGGCCAAGTACCCGAAGGCCGCCAACTGCGCGCGGGAGGGCGAGGAGGACGTGCTGGCCTACATGAGCTTCCCCGAGCTCCACTGGCGGCAGATCCGCTCCACCAACCCGCTGGAGCGCCTGAACCGGGAGATCCGGCGCCGGACCGATGTGGTCGGCATCTTCCCGAACGACGCCTCGCTGCTGCGCCTCGTGACCATGCTCCTCGTCGAGCAGCACGACGAGTGGTCGGTGGGACGCCGCTACTTCAGCATCGAGTCGATGCAGGCGGTGGCCGCTCCATCGGAGAACGCCCAGATCGCCGCGAAGTAGATCCCCGGGGCTCGTCCCTGCCCACTACTGCCTCCCGACGTCCGTGTTGCTTCACACCGCGGGCGAAGGCGGCCCTGCGTTCCACCTTCGCCGTTTATCCAGATTGGTCCAGCCTGACGGCTGTCCAAGACCCCCTCCACCCAGTCCATGAGGCCCCTGACGAGCACCCCCGTGATCGTCGTACACCACTTGACGGGACGCTACTGGTACTGACGCCCGTTCTGTCGGGTCCCGCGGGGGTGCCACCTGCGGGGACAGCGTGGCGCAGAGTCCCCGGGCGGGCGTCGGCGCCCCGGCGGGTTTCAAGTCCGGAGCTCCGGAGACGGAGAATCAGGAAGGCAGGAATAGCGGAAAGCAGGAGGGGGCGTGGACCGGATGTGATGCACTTCGATCGGTCACCCGCCGAACGGCACGAAGGGCTACCTGCTCGACAGGGGCGCGTCGGTGGTCGCGCGGGCTCCGGAGCGGTGCATCGGCCGTCTCTGCGCCCAACGATCGGGCGGCACGGGCAGGCCGGCGCCGGAGACCTCGCCTCCGTGACAGTGTGGTGGCCAACATCGGCGATCATCCGGAATGATCCCGCCTCCGTGACCGCGTGGCGGACGAAGTCGGGGGACCTGTCGAACAGGTAGGCGGGTTTCGTCCGTGTGGCGGACGAAGTCGGGGGACCTGTCGAACAGGTAGGCGGGTTTCGTCCGTGTGGCGGACGAAGTCGGGGGACCTGTCGAACAGGTAGGCGGGTTTCGTCCGTAGCTACGCGTTCCCGGACTGCGGGTAGCGTAGGCGCGTCCAAGACGAGCGTATGTGCACTCCCGAAACTCGAGCGACGCTGAGCGAGCGGGTCAAGATCGCCGACATCGACCGCCATCTCGACGCGACGTTTCCCGCGGCGTTGGAGCGGTAGACGACGACCCGCGGGCGCTCCCCCCGCGCTCCTCCCGGGATACCGCTGACGCTGGACCAGAGCCTCGCCATGCGCCCACCGAGATGAGGATGCCACGAAGCACCTTGGGACGCAGTAGCATCGCGTTCGGTGCCGCACTGCTGTTCGCCGGCTGGCGTTGGTGGTTCGCCGGCATCTGCCACGGAGGGGTCGTCGAGGTGGTGGCCGGTGCGCACGTCGAGCTCGTGCGAGAGGCCGACGGGGTCACGGTGTACATCTACGACGAGGACATGCGCCGCAGGTGGTTCATCTGGGGAGAGGCAGGTTTCTTCGGCGGGCCGTTCGCGACGCTCGAGCCGAGGTGGGACGGAGGCGCCTTCGCACCGCTGCACTTCGACCCGACGGCACACCAGGTGTTCCTGCTCTCCCTCCAGCTCGACCCGCAGCTCAAGCCGGAAGGCATGGTGTTCGAGGTGCCGCCCGGGCCGACGCCGACCGACGCGGACCACGGCGGCGAGATCGTGGAGGTGGGGGACTTGCGAATCGAGCACCTCGTCGCGGACGGACGAGATTTGTTCTGGTTCACCGACCGGCACGGACACTCGCGTATCTCCGACGTGCTGGCGTCGGTGCGTGTGGGAGACTGCGACCTCGAGCCCGCTGGGATCGGTGATTACAGGGCCTCGGAGGCACCCGATGGGTGCATCGGCGAGGGCCCGTTCACCATCGAAGCCGAGGTGTCGTACCGGGAGACCCTCGTGGCACGGTTCCCTGGCAGGCCGTAGCGGTCCGGGCGGCCCGCATCGAGCACACCCAAGTGACACCCCCCCCGCGCCAGGCCTCCGGAGGGCGCCGCCGCGGGCGGCGGCGGTTCGGCGCCCCGGCGCGGAGCGACGGCCGCGCCAACCAAGCGAAGCGCGCCCGGAGGAGGCCGACCCGGCGGAGCCGGGGGGCGCCCAGGCGTTCTCGAGGATGGGTCAGTCCACCGCCCCACCACGCGGGGCGAGGCCGAGGAGCATCGTCTCCTGGAGGCGCGCCGTGTAGCGGACGAGCGCGGCGGTGGCGTCGTCGGGGATGGAGTCGAAGAAGATTGCGATACGATGGGTCGCGATGTCGCCGGGCACGCCGGGGCCGACCCGCCGCTCGCGCACGGGGATGGGGAGCACGCGCACGACGCGCCCGACGCACCGCCAGCCGGGGCCCTCGCCGGGCAGGGCCACGGTGCAGAGCAGGGTCTCGCCTTCGAGCACGTATTCGCCGTCCTCGAACGCGAGGCCGGTGGCGCTCACGTCCATCCGCGCGTCGGGCTCGCGAAACGCGCCCGGGACCTCGGCGCCGCGCATCCACGCGTCGAGGGTGCGCGGCGTGGCGAGGCGGTAGCGGAGGGACACCATGCCCCACAAGCGGGGATATTCGCGGCGGTCGACCGTGGGGAGGCGGATGACACGCGCGGTGAGGACCAAGCCGGCTTGGGCGGTCACGATCGCGACGGCGCGCGGCGGGGCGGGGGCCGGGAGCTCGAGGATGAGCCGGGCGCCCACGGGGATGGCCTCGGGGTGGGTGAGGCGCAGCTCGATCTCGTCGCCCTCGGCGCGCACCACGGCGGCGCCCATGTGTGTGGGGCTCGCCGCCGCATGGAGCACGCGCACCGGTGTACCCACCGGGATGGCGAGCATCAGGGGGGCGTCCCGGCGCGGCTCGAAGGACTCGACAGAGGGCATGCTACTCATTTGGGTTGGCTCCGAGCACGCGCTGCAGCCGCTTGACGGCCTGCCCGTGAATCTGACAAATGCGGCTCTCGGTCACGCCGAGGCGCGCGCCGATCTGCTTGAGGGACTGGCCGCCCTGGTAGTAGGCGGTGACCACGTCGCGCTCGCGCTCCGACAGGGTGTCGATCGCCTTGTGCAAGGCGGCGAACTTCTCGGCGGCCTCCCAGCGGTCGAGTGGGCAGGCGTTCTCGCCGGCGATGTGGTCGGCCAGCGAACCGGTGGCGTCGTCCGAGGGGGGGGCGTCGAGTGACACGAGGCGACGGATCTCGTTGTCCGTGCGCACCCGGTCGAAGTCCTCGGGCGCCATCTCGAGCGCCTGGGCCATCTCCTCGCGCGTCGGCTCGCGCCCGGTGCGGCGGCGGAGCTGGGTGCGCACGTCGTCGATGCGGGCGGTGTTGCGACGCACGGCGCGCGGCGTCCAATCCGCCTCGCGCAGCGCGTCCACGATGGCGCCGCGGATGCGGATCTCGGCGTAGGCGCGCAGCGGCACCCCGCGGGACGCATCGTACCGATCGACCGCGTCGATGAGGCCGAGGATGCCCATGTGTGTGAGCTCGTCCACGTCTACGTTGCCGGGGAGGCGCTGCGCCATCCGCGACGCGATGGTGCGCACGAGGGGGTAGTTCTCGGCGATCAGCTGCTCGCGCGTGGGCGCCGCCGTCGGGGCGGGCGGGGCCGGGACGGCGAGGCCACGCGGGGCGCGTTGGTGGGAAGAGACGGGCTCGGTGTTCATGGAGCTATCCGCAGGTGGATTGGATCGTCAGCGCGCCGTGGTTCTCCACGGGCAGGCTCGACGGCCCATTCGGGGTGTCGATGGAGAGGTCCCAACCGGCGCGGGCGCCGACGCCCTGCAGGGCGATAGCGGTGGGGAGGTCGTAGGCGTAGGCGTACCAGGTGACACGGGCCGCGCGGGTGCCGAAACAGACGCTGCCGACGAGCGGCTCGTCGGTGCGGACATTGTCGGCGCCCACGTCCTCGTAGGCGTACAGGGTGTAGACGGCGCCCGACGGAGCGGTCTCGGTGAGGGCCTCGAGCGGCGGCGGCCCGAGCAGGGAGACCGACCAGACGGGGGCGATGGGTGTGTCGTACGCGGAGAGGGCGTCGGACGCCTCGGCGGGGGCGAGATCGAGGTGCGTGCCCGGCGCGATCGCGACCGTGGAGCCACCGGCGAGCGCGAGCGTGGGGCTGCCGAAGAGGTTCTCGTCCAACACGACGCTGTCCGTCATCGGCGCCCACTCGGGCTCGCCGCGGTCGTAGCCGCGCGCGAGGTTCCAACCGGGCGAGGCGCCCTCGGGCGCGTCGTTCCCGACGTACACGAGGCGCTCGGCCGCGAGCCCGACGTACAGGCCCGGCTCGGCGTCGGCGTCCTCGGCGCGCAACGTGATGGCGTAGACCACGTGCTCGTCCCAATCGACGCCGCGATCGGCGCGGGGAGGAAGGCGGGGAAGGGTCACGGTCTGCGCGTCCGCGAGGACGGCGCCCAGCTCGCGGGCGGCGCCCACCCAATACACCCCGTCGGCGCCCGTGCGGTAGGCGCGCAGCTCGTAGAACCCGGCCGCCTCGGGCGCGAAGTGGAGGGTCAGCTCGGTCTCGGTGACGGTGACCGGCGCAATCTCGTCCTCGAAGGTCGCCTCGCGTAGCGCCGACGGCGCGCTCTCCCCCGGCGTGACGATCGCGGGCGTGACGGTGGCAGGCGAGGTGCAGGCGAGGAGGAGGTGCATCATGGAGGGCAACACGGGGGGGCTCCGGAGTGGGTGAGCCACAAGCTCGGCCCCAGTAGCGCCCATCTTGAGTGAAACGTGACGTGCTGATGAATGGTGACGTGGTGACACGGCGCGGTGACAATCGGCCGACAACCCGCTGTGTCACGTGATCGGGGAACCCCGGGACAAACGCAGACACACCCTTGCCGTGTCAAGAGGAGCGTGTCACACCAACGCATGATGCCCCGTCGCCGGAGGGCGTACGGAGCGTCGGGCGGGGCGGCCGAGCGAATCAGCGCTCGGGCGGGCAGCTCACCATGGTGCGCATCGCGCAGCTCTCCTGGCACTGCGCCCGTTTCTCCTCGACGTCCGAGTAGTCGAGGCGGACGAGGCGGGCGTCGACCTGCTCGCACATCGAGACGCGGCCGTCGATCACCGCGCGCCAGCCGCCGTAGTCGACCGTGAGGACCTCGCCGCTCCAGCACTCGGGGTCCTCGAACGTGACGAAACAGAATTGGCCGTCGTTGGAGGCCCGCTCCGTGGAGCAGCTGACGTCGGCCTCGTCGAAGGTGCGCTCGGTGCAGAGCACGTACTCGGCCGAGTAGCGGTCGGGGATGCGCTCGACCAGGTCATCGGCGGTGAGCTCGAGGACCTTGGCGAGCTGGCGGCGCGCCGCACGTTCGGCCGAGGTGGCGGAGCCGCGCGTGGCGGAGGCCACCACGTCACCGTCGATGGGACAGCCGGGAAGCGGCCCGCGCCAGGTCGCGACGCAGCGCGCCCCTTCGGCGTAGGCGAGCGAAGTAGCCAGGAAGAGCAACACGGCTCACCTCGTGAGGGAGAGTTGGGAGGTGGGGCCCGCGCCGGCGGGCGTGGGGCTCGCGCCGGAGGGCGGAGTGGCGGCCGCGGCGATGCGCTTGGAGAGCTGCACCAGGTAGGTCGCGAGGCGGAGGCGGTCCCGCAGCGAGATCGCCGCGATGCGGGCGCCGACGACGAGGTGGCCGCGCCGGAGGCCGAGGTAGCGCACCTCGATGCCGACGTGCATGGAGGGCTCGCCCGGCAGGACGATCGTGCCGCTGTCGAGATCACCCACCTTCAGGCCGGTGTCCCAGGAGTCGATGAACGCGAGGCCGCCGACCGACAGGTCGAGCATCGGGAACCCCGCGGACCGCTCCGTGTCATCCGAGCGGAACGCGAAGCCCTGGAGCACGGGCACCACCACACGCTCGGCGAGGCGGCGGCCGGAGGTGCACTCGACCGCGAAGGGGAACAACGACACGATGCGCCCGGCGCCGACCGAGAGCACCTCGGAGTAGAACCGGTAGCGGTCGGAGGGCCCCGCGTACTCGACACAGATCGGGTCACCCGCGCGGATGCTGGTGGCCTTCGTGTCACACGCGAGCACGACACCGTCGCCCTCGGGATAACACAATGTGCCAGGGAAATCCCCGGCGGCCGAGGTGATGACGACCTCGTTCGCCGAGCCGACGGCGTAGTAGAGGTGGGCGACGATGTCGGCACCCCTGCCCGGCTGATCCGCGCGCTTGACCATGTCTGTGTCCTCTCTCTGTCTGGAAACCGCCGTGAACCGCCCGTTACCGTCGCCTCCGCAGGAAGCTTGCGAGGCGTGCGCTCCAGTTCGGATGATTCGGACGGGGACTTGAGCCCTTTCTGGTAGCCCTTTCTCGTGCCTTACAACGTGAGGAGAAAGCGCGCGAGCCGGCCCCGATCCGCCAGGGAGATCGCGGCGTACCGCGCACCCACCAGGCGTTTTCCGTCCCGAACCGGGAGGTGGCGCACCTCGAGCACCACGCCCATGGGCGCCTGCCCCGGGAGGTACAGGGCGCCACGCATCATGTCGCCGATCTGGACGCGCAGGTGGTGGGCGTTGACAAAACCAACGCCGCCGTCCGACAGGTCGGACACCACGAACGTCCGCTCGTCGCCGCCGCCCTCGGCCACGAACCACAGGCCGGCGTCGGGCGCGACGTCCTTGCGCTGGGTGAGCCGCCGATCCGAACACTCGATCGCGTAGGGCAGGCGGATCTGGAGGCGACCGGGCACCACCGACACCACCTCGGTGTGGAAGCGGTAGTTGTCCCCGGCGCCCGAGTAGTCCACGAACAGCGGCATCCCGGGCATCAACGCCAGGGCGCCGGTGTCACATTGGACGTACACCTCTTCGCCCTCGGGGTACGCGAAGGTGCCACGGAAGTCGCCGATCGGGGAGCTGACGCGCACCTCGTCCGTGGTGCCCACGGCGAAGAAGACGTGGGCCACGATGTCGGTGACGTCGAACAGATACTCGCCTTCTTCTTCCACGGACCCTCCTGTTTTGTCGAGGGCCGATGGTGGCCCTGTCTAGCTGTTGGCGTGCCCTGCTACGGGCACCTGCGGCGCGGGGATGAGCAGGCGGAAGGTCGTTCCTCCGCCCTCGCGCGCGCCGACGGAGACCTCTCCACCGTGCGCGTTCGCCGCGAGCTGCACGAGGAACAGGCCGAGCCCGTGCCCGGACGGCCCCCGCTCGCGCCGCGGTCCCAAGCCCGCCCATTTCTCGAACAGATGCTCCTTGATGTCGTCGGAGACGCCGGGCCCACGATCGTGGACCTCGAATTCGACGCCGAGCGTGGTAGCGCGCCCGGTCACCTCTACCTCGTCATCCCGGCGCGAGTACTTGACCGCATTCTGGATCAAATTGAAGAGGCATCGGCGAAGGAGCACGGCGTCCCCCGTGACCTTGGCCCGGGGCTCGACCTTGGGCCGGATCGTGACGCCCTTGGCACGCGCGGCGGGCTCGACCAACGCCAACGCGCCCTCGAAGATGTCGGTGAGCGGCACGGTGACGACGTGCAGCACCAGCGCGCCATCCTCCAGCTGCTTGATGCGGAGCATGTCCTGGAGCGTCTCGTGCATGCGCCCGGTGGCCGCGAGGAGCGTGGTGAGCTCCCGTTCGGTGGGCGTGGCGCCCTTGTACTGGATGCCCTCCATCATCACGAGGATGCCGCTCAACGCGTTGAGCAGGTCGTGGGTGACGAGCGCGACCAGGTCTTCCTTGAGCTGATCGAGACGCTTGAGCTCCGCGAGCTGCTCGCGGATGAGGCGGTCCTGCTGGCGGATGAGCGTGAAGCTGCGCAGGCGGAGCAGGAGCTCGCGCTGATCGACGGGCTTGGTGAGAAAATCGTCCGCGCCCGCCTCGAGGCCGGCGTTCCGGCTCTCCTGCTCGCCGAGCGCCGTGAGGAGGATCACCGGGAGGTAGCCCGCGTCCGGACGCGCCTTGATGCGCCGACAGACCTCGATCCCGTCGAGGCCGGGCATCATCACGTCGAGGATCACGATGTCCGGGTTGTGGGCGGCGAGCGCGTCGAGGCCCTGGAACCCGTCCTCCGCCAAAACCACGTCGTACCCGCGCTCGAGCCATGCGGACAACAACAACCGATTCCCGGGGTCGTCCTCGATGACGAGCACTGTTGGCCGCCGATTGGCGACGAGCCCCGAGAGGACGGTACGTGACGCTTCCATGTGTTGCTCCCTGCTACGATCTGCTCGTATACCACATCCAGGGAAGATGGACGGTTGGCCGTCAGGGATGCACGGCTGAGCCTGACACCTCTACGATAGGCTGCACGTGGAGATCCGACGCGCCACGGACATGGCACACCTCGCGACGGCGGCCCTCCCGGCGCAACGCCATCACGTCCTCTCCGTGGCGCACGGTGAGGCTCTCCCGCAACAGGTGGCCGCCGCGCCGCACCTCGCGCACCTCGGCGGTGTCACCGGGGACGAGCATCACGAGGGCGCCGATCCGGGGGTTTCCCTCGACGAGCACCACGCTCGCGGACGAGGGGTCGGTCGTGCCGAGCCCGGTCGCCTCGACCCGCAGGCCCTCGCCGCTCGTCCAGTCGACATCGCCCACGTTGGTGCAGCTGGCCATCCCGCGCAGCTCGGTGGAGGACGTGACGCCGCCGTGGCCGAGCGCGACGCGGTGGATCCACACCCGCGGCCGCTCGTCGATCGAGTCATGCACACTCGCGGAGACGACGGATGCCTGCCCCGCGTCCACCTCGTAGTGGGTCAGCTGCGCCTCGGCGCCCATGGCGTCGGGGATGGTGACCAGGCCGCCCTCGGCCAGCCACCCGCCCGGATCGAGGAAGCCGAGCGGCGGGGAATCCCCCGGGAGGCGCACGGCGGCGAACGGGGCGCCGAGCTCGGCGCCGAGCCCCATCGCCGTCACGGCGAGCAGGAAGATGGTCGGCATCGGGGCAGCCTCCGGAATCCGGCAGGTGGATCAACGGAACAGGGACGGATCCACCGCCGGGAGCCCCGTACCGGGGCGCGCGAACAGATAGCCCTGGAGGAGGTCACACCCGAGCGCCACGAGCGTGTCGCGCTCGGGCCGGGTCTCGACCCCCTCGCCGATGACGACGATGCCGAGCTGACGGCACAGGTCGACCATCGCGCGGACGAGCGTGGAGCGCATCGCGTCCCGGTCGATGCCACGGATGAGCGACATGTCGAGCTTCACCACGTCGGGCGAGAGGTTCGCGAGGCTGGTGAGCCCGGCGTAGCCGCACCCGAGGTCGTCCAGCGCGATCTGGTACCCGGCGTGCCGGAGCCGCGCGATGGCCTCGCCCACGCCGGGCACGCCGTCGAGCCGCGCCCGCTCGGTCACCTCCAACGTGACACGGCCGGCGTACTTGAGGAGCGGATCCCGGGCGTCGCACAGCTCGGGATCGAGCACCTCGGCGGGGTGCAGGTTCACGAACAGCCGCTGGCCCGCCGGGAGCTGGGCGGCGCGCAACGCGGCGTGGGCCCGCACGCGGCGACCGAGATCGGCGATGCGGTTCTGCCGTTCGGCGGCCGCGATGATCGCGAGAGGGTTGGTCAGGTGGGTGCTGGTCGAGCGCAGGAGCAGCTCGTAGGCGTGCACCGACGTGCTGGACGCGCGCACGATGGGCTGGGCGGAGAGCCACATCTTGTCGAGGGCGTCGTCCAGGTAGTCGTCCTCCTGGCGCTCCGCGGCTTCCGCGTCGGCGGGCGCGTCGAGGACCTTGCGGCGCATGCGCTGCATCGAACAGAAATGGGTGGCTTCGCGCACCTCGGACACGAAACGTTCGTGGGCCACGGGCTTGCAGAGATAACGATGCACGCCGCGTTCGATGGCGCCGATGGCCGACTCCACCGTGGGCGAACCGGTGATCAGCACGAACGGCACGTCGGGATCCTCCTCCCGTACCTTCGCCGCGAGCTCGAGCCCGGTCTCGTCGGCAAGCCACAGGTCGCTCACGATCGCGGAATAGTTGCGCCCTTGTGTCACCAGCGCCTCGGCCTCCGCGCCGGTCGACACCGAGTCGACCTCGAAGTCGGCCCGACGCAGGACACGAGAGTACAGGCCTCGGAGTGGCCGGTTGTCCTCGACGACGAGCACGAGTGGAAGAGCCTGATCGGCGCCACGCGGGGCGCCGCGAGAGGAGGAATCGTTCGGGGTCAACATGTCCCAACCGGGGTGTGTAGGGGAGTATCGGCAGGGGCGCGGGGAACTTCGCAACGATCTGCTGTACCGGTGTCACTGATGGCCAGAACGACGTGAACGCTCATGTGCCCGGCGCGCGTGTCACCCGGTCGCGCCCTGCGCTCTTCGAGGTGTACAACGCGCGATCCGCCGCCTGCACCAGGTCGTCGAGGCCCCACCTTGCCACGCCGTCGAACAGGGCGGACGAGGCCACGCCGAAGCTGGCGGTGACGGGGACGGCGTGCCCGTCCTGGCACAGGCCCAGGTCGAGCAGGGCGCCGCGCATCCGCTCGGCGACGCGGCAGGCGGCGCCCACGTCGGCGTCCGGGAGGACGACCGCGAACTCCTCGCCGCCGTAACGACAGAAGGCGTCCGTACCGCGGATGACCGCGCCGACGTGCCGGGCCACCGCTTGGAGCGCGCGATCCCCGAAGGGGTGGCCGAACCGGTCGTTCACCTCCTTGAAGTGGTCGACGTCGAACAGGATGAGGCAGAAGCAGCCCCCCTCCGCCCGGGTGCGGGACACGGCGGCGGCGAGCTGTTCGTCGAACCACGCCCGGTTCCAGAGGCCCGTGAGCCCGTCGACCTGCGCGCGGCTCGCCAACAGATCGAGGTACGACTTGGTGCGGAGCGCCGACCGGACCCGCGCGCGCAGCTCCCGCGGCTCGAACGGCTTCGTGACGAAGTCGACGGCGCCGAGCTCCAGCGCGCGCACCTTGGTCTCCGTGTCACAACAGGTGGTGAGGAAGATGATGGGGATGGTGGCGGTGCGGGGATCGGCCTTGAGGCGGTGGCAGGTCTCCAGGCCCCCGATGGGCTCGACATGGATGTCGAGGAGGACCAGATCGCACGGAGCTTCGCGCGCGATGCGCATGCCCTCGATCGCGCTCCGCGCGTGCACCACCACGACGTCCTCGGGGCCCAGATCCGCCGAGAGGAGGGCGTGGGTCTCCGAGGAGTCGTCGATCAGCAGCACGGATTGGCTCGTCACATCGGCTCCGGCGAACGGGTGAGGGTCCGCCCATCCCCGTCACGGCTGTGGACGGGCTGGACGAGAGCCCTGCGCCCGGCTCGAGACAATTCGTGACAAACGCGACCATGGCTTGACACACCCAGGCGGGCTGAATTGGCAGCCCACCGGCAGCCCACTGGAAATCTACGTGACGACCAAATCAGACTGCAAGTTCTCCACCCGGCGTCCGAAAGGGGGGGGACACGGATGCGAGGATGATGCACGGACCCGCCACGACCTGGACCCCCGCTCCCGTGGACTCGCTCGATCCCTTCGGGCGCACGCCCGACGCCGCGGACATCCTGGCGATTCGTGTCGCGGGACAGCCGCTCGCCCTGCGGATGGCGCAGGTCGGCGGGGTGCTGGCCCTGTCCGACCATCGCCGCGTGGTGCGCCTCCCCGCGGCCGATCCGGCGCTGCTCGGCGTGGTGGCGATTCGCGGGGTGGTGACGCCCATCTTCTCTCTCTCCGCCCTCCTCGGCCTGCCCGGGCCGCGCACCCACCTCTGGTTCACGTGGGTGGAGGGGCGCAACCCCGTCGCCTACGCGTTCGACGCGGTCGACGGGCGGGGCTGGCTCGGCCCTGAGGCGCTCCGCACGGCCGGAACCCCCACCCATCCGCTGCTGGGGGGCGCCGCGCTCTACGCCGGCACCGCCCGCCCCCTGCTGAACCTCTCCGACGGCATCCTCGCGTGCCGCGCCCGCGCGGCGGCGCTGGACACGACGCGGAGCGACGCGCACCGCGTCCCCTTCGCCGCGTAGGCGTCAGCAGGAACGATTGCCTCGGCAAGAGGGCCGTTCGTGTTGACCTCGCGGGTTTCTCCGAGCAATTCATCGACGGGGAGGGGTACCATGATCGCCCACCCCGAGGAGACCATGCGATCACTGCCGCGTCGGATCCGCCTCCCCCACCGTACCGGAGCGGCGTAGCCATGTCGAACGACGCGCTGCACTACTTCCGCATCGAGGCGCAGGAGCTGGTCGCGGAGCTGCGCCAGGGGATGGTGGACCTCGACCGTGCGCCCTGGGACCGCGCGGTGGTGCGGCGCCTGTTCCGGGTGGCCCACACGCTCAAGGGCGCCGCCCAGGTGGTCGACCACCCGCAGATCGCCGCCCTTTCGCACGCCGTGGAGGAGTTCCTCTCCCCGTACCGGGACGGCACGGATCTCGTCCCACCGGAGTCGCTCCGCGAGGCCCTCCAGCTCGTGATGGGCATGGAAGAGGCCGTGGTGGGCCTCGATCGCCCCGCGGCCGGCGGGGATCCGCGCGCGGAGAACGGGCCGCCGGCGGTGCCGTACGAGACGATGCGGGTGGAGCTCAAGGAGCTCGATTCGTTGCTGGGCTCCCTCTCGGAGCTCGAGGCGCAGATCGCGGGGTTCCAGCGCCCGGAGGACTGCCTCGTCGAGGCCCGGCGCATCGTCAACGACTTCGGCATCCACCTCACCACCAACGCGTCGGCGACCACGGCGTACCTGGCCGCCGGTGCGGACAGCAAGCTCGTGGCGATGGTGGAGGACCTGGCGCGGTCCCTCGAGCGGTGCCACGGCACGCTGCGCGCCGCGCGCGACCGCACGGAGGCAGAGGTCACCCTGCTGCACGACCAGGCGCAGCGCATGCGCCTCATCCCCACGAGCGTGCTGCTCACGACCCTGGAGCGGGCGGCGCGTGACGCCGGGCAGATGCTCGGCAAGCCCGTGATCGTCACGTCGAGCGGCGGGCACCTCCACCTCGACTCGCACGTGCTCGAGACCCTGAAGGACGCCCTGCTCCAGGTCGTCCGCAACGCGGTGGTGCACGGGGTGGAGAGCCCGGACGGGCGCGCCGCCGCCGAAAAGCCCCCCTTCGGCCAGATCCGCCTCAGCGTGGAGCGGCGCGGGGGGAAGGTCGCGATTTCCTGCACGGACGACGGGGCCGGCATCGACCTCGACGGTGTCGGGCTCGCCGCCATCCGCCGGGGTGTCCTCACGCCCGACGAGGGCGCCGCGCTCACGCTGCCGGGCGCCGTCGACCTGCTGCGCGCGGGCGGCATCTCCACGCGCGACTCCGCCGACATGCTCTCCGGGCGCGGCATCGGGTTCAACGTCGTCAACGCGGCGGTGGAGCGGCTGAGCGGCACGTTGACGGTGCACAGCGACAAGGGCCTCGGCACGACCGTCGAGCTCCTCGTGCCCGTGGCCCTCACCGCCATCCGATCGTTGAAGGTCGAGGCCGGTGGGCTCGTCGCCTGGATCCCGGTCGACGCGATCGCGCGGGCGGTGCGGGTACCGGCGGGGGAGGTCGTCGGCACCGCCCACGACCGGGTCGTCACCGACGCGGGCGAGACGCTCCCGTTCTTGTGCCTGCACGACGTGCTCGAGGCGCCCATCCGCGCCCGCCCCGGCAGCATCGAGACCATGCTGCTGCTCCAGGCCGGGGGGCGCCGCGTCGCCCTCGGCGTCGATCGCATCGTAGGGGTGCGCGACATCCTCGCGCGGCCGATCGAGTCCGAGTTGACCGCCTCCGCCCTCGTCGCGGCCACCACGCTCGACTCCGCCGGCGTCCCCGAGCTGGTGCTGGAGCCGTCGCGCATCATCGAGCTCGCGCCCGCGCTCCTGCCGGTGGCCGAGCGCCACCACGATCGGCTCCCCATCCTCATCGTGGACGACTGTGCCACCTCGCGGCTCGTGGAGCAGGAGATCCTCCAGGCGGCCGGCTACGAGGTCGACCTCGCGGACACCGGGGAGGAAGGGCTCCGCCGGGCCAAGCGCCGCGCCTACGGCGCCTTCATCGTCGATGTCGAGATGCCCGGGATGGACGGCTTCGAGTTCGTCACCCGCATCCACGACCACCCGCTGCTCGCGCAGACCCCGTGTTTTCTCGTCACGTCCCGTTCCGCCGCGGCCTACCGGCGCAAGGGCGAGCTCGCGGGCGTGACCGGCTACGTGCTGAAGGGAGAGCTGCGCCGGGGCGACTTTCTCGAACAACTACGCAAACATACGGGGTAGCGCCATCCCACCCCTCCGTCGACCACGCCGCGCGCGCGCCCCGCGGCCCGCCCCTCGTCACCCGTCCTGCTCGCGCAGCGGCGGCGCGGTAGGTTGTCCCCGTGCGTGACGACGATCCCGGCAAGCCCCTCGTACTCGTGGTCGACGACAGCCTGACGGTTCGTATGGACCTCGGGCACACGCTGAAGAACGCGGGCTTCGACGTGACGCTCTGCGCGACGCTGGCCGAGGCGCGCCGGGAGCTGTCGCGGGCGCGGTACGCGCTGCTGGTGCTCGACGTGCTGCTGCCCGACGGCGACGGCATTGATCTGCTCGCTGAGCTGAAGCGGGATCCGAAGAGCGCCGACCTGCCGGTCATGCTGCTCACCTCGGAGGCCGTCGTGCGCGACCGCGTCCGCGGCTGGTCCGTGGGCGCGGACGACTACGTCGGCAAGCCCTACGACCGCGGCTACGTCGTGGCCCGCGCGCACCAGCTCGTCCGCGGCCCCGCCCCCGCCTCCAACGTCCTGTCGGTGCTGCTCGTGGAGCCGCACCCCGACTCGAAGCTGCGCACGGCCTTGTCCGACGCCGGCTACGACGTCTCGTTCGCGACGACCGGTGAGGAGGGGCTGCGCATGGCGCTCGCCCGCCGCCCCTCCGCCATGATCGTGGACGCCGCGCTCCCCGGCATCGACGGCGCCTCGGTCATCCGCCACATGCGTCTGGACGCCGCGCTGCGCCGCATGCCCGCGCTGCTGCTGACCGCCTCGGCCGAGGTGGGCGACGAGCTGCGCGCGCTGGACGCGGGCGCCGACGCCTTCGTGCGCAAGGGCGCCGACCCGAGCCTGGTGCTCGCGCGGCTGAACGCCCTGTTGCGCTCGGGGCGCGAGGACCCCGCCGAGCAGGAGGCCCCCAGCGCGCTCGGCCCCAAGCGGATCCTCGTGGTGGACCACGACCGCGACTACCTCGCCGCCCTGACGAAGCAGCTCCGGGGCGAGGGGTACGACGTTGCCGTGGCCGAGTCGGGTGCCGCCGCGATGCAGCTCCTGGCGGTGCAGCCGGTGGACTGCGTGTTGTTCGACCACCAGAGCCCCGGCGAGTCCGGGATCGATCTGATCCGCACGATCAAGAGCACCCAGACCCTCCGCGATCCGCCCATGATCGTGCTGACCGCGGTGGACGACCCGCAGGAGATGCTCTCGACCATCAACGCCGGGGCCGACGACTACGTGCCGAAGTCGAGCGGCTTCGACGTCGTCAAGGCGCGCGTGCGCGCCCGGCTGCGGCGGCGGCAGTTCGAGGACGAGCGTAGGCAGATCACGGAGCTGGCGCTACGCCAGGAGATGTACGTAGCCGAGGCCCGCGCCGTGTGGGACCTCGCCGAGGCCCGCGCCGCCCTGCTCGCCGACCTCGGCGAGAAGAACGAGGAGCTGCGCCGCACGAACGCCCTGCTCGCCGTCGCGCGCGACCAGGCTGAGCGGGAGAGCAACTTCAAGTCCCGCTTCCTCGCCAACATGTCCCACGAGCTGCGCACCCCGCTCAACGCCATCATCGGCTTCTCCGAGCTCCTCGAACAGCAGCTCTTCGGGCCCCTGAACGACCGGCAGGTGCAGTACGTCGGCCACGTGCACTCCAGCGGCCGCCACCTGCTCGCGCTCATCAACGAGGTGCTCGACCTGTCCAAGATCGCGGCTGGCCGCGTGGATCTGCAACGCGACTGGATCGAGCCGCGCAGCATCACCGACGCCGCGGTCGCCATCGTCCGCCCCATCGCGACCAAGCAGGGCGTCACGCTCACGGCGAACATCCCGCCGGGCCTGCCGCTCCTGTATGCCGACCCCGTGCGGCTCCGGCAGGTGCTCTACAACCTGCTCTCCAACGGCATCAAGTTCACCCCGCGCGGCGGCACGGTGACGTTGCGCGCCCAGGCCTCGGGGGACCGCCTCCGGTTCGACGTGGACGACACGGGGATCGGCATCCGCCAGGAGGATCTGCCGCGGTTGTTCCGGGAGTTCGAGCAGATCGAGGGGCCGTCCGGGCTCAAGCCCCAGGGGACCGGGCTCGGGCTCGCGCTCTCGCGCCGCCTCGTCGAGCTCCAGGGCGGAAACCTCTCCGTCCAGAGCACCCCCGGCGTCGGCTCCACCTTCACGGTCACCCTGCCCCTGCACCGCACGGAGGTGGAGGGCCGGGGCGAGGTCGAGCCGTGGGCGGGGCCGCTGGTGCTGGTCATCGAGGACGATCCGGGCGTGGCCGAGTCCACGATGGAGCATCTGCGCATGTCCGGCCTCTCGTCGGCCTGGGCGCGCACCCCGGAGGAGGCGACGCGGATGCAGTCCGCGCTCCAGCCGGCCGCCATCGTGCTCGACCTCGGTCTGAAGACCGCGGACGGCTGGGCGCTCCTGGCCCGCCTGCGCGTAGACCCCGCCTCGTCCAACACCCCCATCGTCATCGTGGCGTCCGTCGGGCGGGAGGGCCCGGCGCTCGTGGTGGGCGCCACCGACTACCTGGTCAAGCCGGTGGACAGGCAGGCGCTCCTCCGGCTGCTCGACCTCGGCACCGGCCCGCGGCGGGTGTTGCTGGTCGGGACCCAAACCGCCGACCTGGAGCGGGTCGAGGCCCACCTGACCGGCGCCGGGCACACCGTGCACAAGGGCGACACCGCCGCGTCGGTGGCCGCCGGGCTCGCGGACGTCGACGCCGTGCTCGTCGATCTGTCCGACCCGCCCGACGTCGTGGCCGCCCTCCTCGCGCCCCTGGACCGCGCCCCCTCGGCCCCCATCGTGCTCGGCCTCGTCGGGCCCTGCGTGCAGCCGGTGCTCCCGGCCACGCCCGCCCTGCTCCCGCCATGGTCCCATCCGGGCGACACCGCGCGGCTCACCCGTGCACTGCGCACCGGGCTTGCCCGCGCCCGCGAGTACGAGGACGCGGCGCGCAGCTCCACGGGCCTCCCCCGGAAAGAGGCGCTCGTCGCGCACCTCCGCGGTGCGTTGCAGCGCGCCGAGCGGGACCTCCGGCAGGTCGCGGTCATCGCGGCCCGCGCGCCCACCGTCCGCGACGACACCCGCAAGCGCGCCCGCGCCATCGCCCCCCGCTTGCGCACGGGGGACTTTGTCGCCATGACCGATGACGACATCGTGCTCATCGTGGTCGACGCCGTTCCCCAACACGCCACCACCATCGAGGCGCGCTTCGCCGACCTGCTAGGGCGCGTGTTCGGCGGCCCCGTGTCGCTGTGCGCGGGCTGGTTCCCGCAGGACGGCTCCCAGGCCGAGACCCTCGTGGCCACGGTGCTGGCCCGGCTGGACAAGGCCTGATGGCGGGCGTCACGACCCTGATCGTCGAGGACCACGCGCTCAACCGCTGTCTCCTCAAGGATCTGCTGGAGTGGCACGGCCACACGGTCATCGAGGCCATCGGCGGGGACGACGCGTGGGAGGCGCTGGCACGCGCTCGGCCCGACCTGGTCCTGCTCGACATCCTGATCCCCGGCGGCGGCGGCGAGCGCCTCCTGGCCCGCATGCGCGCCGACGCCCGTCTCGCCGATGTCCCCGTGGTCGCCGTGACCGCGCTCTCCATGCCCGAGGATCGCACCCGCCTGATCGACGCGGGGTTCGACGCCTACGTCACCAAGCCGTACGACACGCGAGACCTGCTGGTGCTGGTGGACGCGCTGGTGGATCACCGGCGGTAGGTCCGCGCCCCGTCGCGACGCGTCAAGATTTTCCCGCGCCACGATCGCGGCCCCGTCGAAGCGCGAGCGCAGCAGCGTCGGCACCGTAGCGCAAAACTGTTTGTCAGCAATCACTGTCATGTTTACAGTGATGTTCATGCCGCCCCTGTTGCTCGACCGCTACCGCCCCACCGGGCCCCAGTCCGCCTCGTCCAAGGAGGGCTTCGGGCTGGCCGCCCTCGTCGCGGCCGCCGGGGAGATCCTCGCGGCGACAGGAAGCGCGGTGGGGGACGAGCGCGTCTCGAGCGCGCCCGACGCGCGCACCATCCGCTACTACCAGTCGCTCGGGGTGCTCGATCGGCCGCTCCGCCACGAGGGGCGCGAGGTGGTGTACGGCTACCGGCACCTGCTCCAGGCCGTCGCGACCAAGCTGCTGCAGGCCGAGGGCTACACGCTGGCGCAGGTGCAGCGCGCGCTGCTGGGCAGCACCACCGAGGCGCTGGAGCGCGCGGTCGCGGACGCGCTCGGCGACGGTGCGCCGAGATCGCAAGCGGCGCCGCCCGCGCCGCCCGCACCGGCCGCCCCCGATCTGCGCTCCCTCCTCACGCGCGAGGTCGCGCCCGGCGTGATCGTCACGCTCGATCCGCGCCTCGTCTCCGATCCCGACTCGCTCCTCGCCCGCATCACCCACGCGCTCACCCTTCCCTCCGGAGGATCCCGATGACCCCAGCCCTTCACGCCCAGGCCACCCCCGATTCCCGCGGCCTCGGCGGCCTCGTCGCCCTGGTCGAGGGGGTGGAGCGCCCGCTCCCGCTACGCGACGTGCGGGTCCGCGCCCGAGTCGCCGGAGACTGCGCCCGCATCGAGGTCGAGCAGCGGTATGCCAACCCCTACGACGTGGCGCTCGAGGCCGTGCACCTGTTCCCGCTGCCCGAGACCGGCGCGGTGATCGAGATGGAGCTGCGCGCCGGGGATGTGGTGGTGCGCGCCGACTGCCGCGAGCGCAAGGAGGCCGAGGCCACCTTCGCGGCCGCGCGGGAGGCCGGCCACCGCGCCGCGCTCCTCACCGCCGAGCGCGCCGACATCCACACGCTGCGGGTGACCAACCTGCCGCCGAAGACCGAGGTGGTCGTGCGCCTCGTGGTCATCGAGCGCCTCGAGACGGTGGACGGGCGCACCCAGCTCCGCTTCCCCACGACGATCGCGCCGCGGTACCTGCCCGGCACGCCGATCGGGCAGTCCGGCCCCGGCATCCTCCCCGACACCGACCACGTGCCGGACGCCTCGCGCCTGCAGCCGCCGGTGCTCGTGGGCCAGGGCGCGAAGCTCGACCTCGAGGTGCACGTGCTCGGCGCGGTGCGCACCATCGAGTCCTCCTTGCACGTGGCCCAGGTGACGCTCGACGATCACAGCGTGCGTGTGGCCCCGAAGGGCGGCGCCACGGTCGACCGTGACTTCATCCTCACGTGGACCACCGCCGTGGCCGACCGCACCGACGCGCGCGCCTTCACCGACGGCGCCTACACCCTGGTGGTCGTCAACCCGCCCGGGAGCGTGCTGCCCGCGCCGATCCCGCGCGACGCCGTGTTCGTGGTCGACATCTCGGGCTCGATGGACGGCGGCAAGATGGAGGCCGCCAAGCGCGCCCTCGTCAGCGCGCTGCATGGCCTGCTCCCCGGTGACCGCTTCCGCATCGTGGCGTTCGACGACAAGGTCGAGCACTTCCGCAAGACGTTCGCGACGTACGACGACGCGTCGCTCGCCGCGGCCGACGCGTGGGTGGCCCGGCTCGCCCCGCGCGGCGGCACGGAGATGTTGCCCGCGATCCAGAGCGCGCTGGAAGGCGAGACCCCCGCGGGCCGGCTCCGCACCGTGCTGTTCATCACCGACGGGCAGGCGCACAACGAGGTGGAGCTGGTGGCCGCGGTCGCCAACCGCCGTGGCACCGCGCGCTTCTTCAGCCTCGGCATCGACACCGCGGTGAACGGCGCGCTGCTCGGGCGGCTCGCGCGGGTCGGCGGCGGCACCTGCGAGCTCTGCGCGCCCACGGACGACATCGAGGCGGTCATCGCCCGCATCGAGGCGCGCTTCGGCATGCCGTTGGCCGAGGCGGTGACGGTCGAGGGGGGAGAGGTCGCCGGCGCCACGGAGAACGTACTGTTCGCGGGCCGCCCGCTGACCGTGCTGCTGCGCGGCGCCCCTGCCAGCGTGCGCGTCGCGGGCCGCACCGCCGGGGCCCCGCTGGCCGCCACGGTCACGCCCACGCCGATCGACTTCCCCCTCGGCCCGCTCTGGGCGCGCGTGCGGGTGGCCGACCTGGAGGATCGCCTCGCGTTGCGCCCCTTCGAGGAGGAGGCCCTGCGCGGCGAGATCCTGCGCGTGGCGCTCGAGCACCACATCGCGTCGCGGTTCACCGCGTTCGTGGCGGTGGAGACGTCGAGCCGTACCACCGGCGAGCGGGTCGAGGTGGTGCAGCCGGCGATGGTGCCGGAGGGGTGGGCGCCCGGATTCTCCGGCGTCCCGAGCGGCGGCGGCGGGATGCCGATGACGTTCCGGGGGGCGCCGATGGCGTCGATGCCCTCGGCCGCGCCGAGCGCCACGATGGACTTCATGGAGAGCGACGACGGGGCCTACGCGTCGGCCGCGCCCGCGCCCGCGCGCGCGTCCCGGCCCCCTTCGCCGCCCTCGTCCCCGTCCCCGTCTCCCAAGGCGTCCCCGGGGCCCCTGAAGCGCGCGCTGAGCAAGATGATCGACAGCGTGCGGGGCGGCTCCGCCCCGTCGGGTCATCCCGCGCCGCCGCCCCCCCCCGCGATGAGCGCGCCGGAGAGCGAGGAGGCCGCCGCCCCGGCGCCCGCCCGCGAGATGGCGCGCAAGGAGTCGGCCCCGTCCGCCGCCGCCGGCGTGGATCCTGGCGCGGAGCTCGCCCGCACCCAGTCCGCGGACGGCAGCTACGGCGGGGACGTGCACCGCACCGCCGCGGCGCTCCTGGCCCTGGTGTTGCTCGGCAACACGCGCATCGTGGGCCTGCGCAAGCGCGCCGTGCTCAAGGCGGCCGCGTGGCTCCAGGCCCGGGCGGCCGATCCGCACGCGTCCGTGGCGCTCGCCGCGCTCACCCGCGTGGAGCGCGGAGACGACGCCGGCCGCAAGGTCGAGCTGCGCATGCTCGTGGAGGACACGCCGGAGGGGCGCATCCTCGGGGCGGTCCTCGGCGGGGCCGCGTGACCGCAGGCTGACAACGAAGCGGAGCCCCGCGTCCGGATGGACACGGGGCTCGCACATCTCACACAACCACTGGGGCCGCGAGGGCCCCTGTGTCAGTCCCCTGTGTCAGTGCTCCTTGGTCGGCGCCGGGTTCGCGCCCGCGAACGCCATGGGCACGTCCTTCGGTGCGCCCGCCGAGCCGCCGAGCGCGGCCGAGACGAGGCCGACGACCATCGCCAGGAAGGTCCAGAACATGACGCTGCCGAGCGCGCCCGACACATCCTCGGTCACCTGCGCCGCGGTCTCCTGCACCTGCGCGGTCGTGGTCCCCACCGTCGCCCGGACCTGGTTCCAATTCTGGATCCAGTTGTCGACGATGCGCCCCGCCTCGGCCTGGTTCAGGTCCGTCCGTGCCACGAGCACGTTGATGGCATCCTGCCGGTCGACCTCGTTGACCACGTTCTCGCCGGTGACGGCGAGCCGCGCGAACGCCGCCTGGATCGCGTCGAACGCATTGGCGCCCGGCTGCTGCGCGGCCTCCCCCGCGGCCTCACCGGCGCCTTGTTGCGCCGCCTCCGCGCGCTGCCGCAACGCGTCCGGCTGGAGCTGGGGATCGCCGGTCTGCTGCAGGAACCGGCCGATCTCCGCGCCCACCGCGTCCCCGCCGCCCGCCTGGCGGATCTGCTCGCCCACCGCGGGTGCCATCGCCCCCACGCCCTCGCCCACGATCCCCAACGTGGAGCCGACGACGTTGAACGCGCCGGAGACCACACCCCCGAGCAGGTTGGTCAACATCCAGGTGGAGAACAACGTGACGAGGCCCCAGGTCACGATGCCGTGCAGCAGAGCGTCGCCCCGCTTGGGAATGCCCGCCAGCCTTCCCGCGGTGTACCCGCCCGCGAACAGCGCGAGCACCGTCGTGAAGAGGAGCCAGATGCCGGTGCCGACCCCGAGCCCCTCGAAGGTCCGTGCCTCGGTCGCCGGGTTGATCGTCCCGAGGGCGACCGCGAGCCCCAGGGTGCCGAGGAGGAGCTCGACCACGAGCGCCACGACCACGCCCGCGAAGATCGCGCCCCACGACACCCGCCGCGCCGCCGCCGGCGCCACCGGCGCATACGGATATGGACGCGCCCATGCCGCGTCGTAGGAATCCGGTCGGGGAGGCGCCCTGCCCCCCGGACCGGTGACCGGGATATCGTCTGCCATGCTGCACCTCCGCGTTGCTGTCAGGAACCAAACGACTCTTGGAAAGGACTCGGATGGATTGGCACTCACAACATAGGACGAGCGCGGCAACCGGCGACGGGCAAGGCGGACTCGGACCAAAAAAACACGGATTACAGGCGGTTGTGGGGCACCCAGGCGGGCAGGCGTCGGGGCGATCGAGAGACGCCCTCCCTGTGTCGAAGCTGAACCCGCCCGCGTCACCGGCGCTCGGAGCCCGGCGCTCGGGCCAGCGGAACGGCGGCGGGTGCGTATACTCGCCGTGCCCGGCAGCCCAGCACGTCAGGAAACCTTCGTGATTCCCCTCCTCCACCGCCGCCAGTTCATCGCCACCGCGGGCTGCTCGCTCGCCGCGGCCCTGCTGGGCGGGTGTCGACGGGTTGCCGAGCCGCTCCGCGTCGGCCTCCCGCCCTGGCCGCCGAACGACCTGTACGTCCTCGCGGAGCAGCTCGGGTACTACCGCGACGCGCCGCTGCGGATGGTGGACTACGCCTCGGCCTCCCAGCAGCTCCGCGCCTTCCGCAACGCGGTCCTCGACGTGTCGCCCTGCACGCTCGACGAGGCGCTGATCCTCGCGATGGATCTGCCGGACGTGCGCGTGATCCAGGTGCTCGACTTCTCCGACGGGGCCGACGTGATCCTGGCGCAGGCAGAGTTCGCCTCGCTCGACGCGCTCCGGGGGCGGCGGATCGGCTACGAGGCCACGACGCTGGGGGCCTACGTGTTGGGACGCGGGCTGGAATTGGCGGGGTTGACCCTCGCGGACGTGACACCGGTCTACGTACAGGTGGACGAGCACGAGCGCGCCTTCCTGGAGCGGCGCGTGGACGCGATCGTGACCTACGAGCCCACCCGCAGCCGCCTCCTCGCCGCGGGCGCGCGGGTGGTGTTCGACAGCACGCGGATCCCCGGGGAGATCGTAGATGTGCTCGTGGTGCGCGCGGACACCGTCGACCGCCACGCCGACGTTCTCGAGGTGCTGGTCCGCGGCTGGCTGCTCGCCGCGGAGGCGCTGCGCACGCGCCCGCTCGAGGCGGCCGAGGCGCTCGCGCCACGCATGAACCTCGCCCCGTCGATGGTACCGGCGGCGTTTGCCGGCATCCACCTCACCGACCTCGGAGAGAACCGGCGGCTGCTCGGCGGGGTGCCGCCGCCGCTCGCCAAGGTGGCCCAGCGGCTCGTCGACTCGATGCGCGCCAACAGGTTCCTCGATCGCGCCCCCGATCTCACCCGCCTGTTCGATGCCCGCATCGTCGCGCGGGTCACGCTCCCCGACGGTGGCTGAGGGCCCGGTGGCTTCCCGCCGGCACTATCGGCCCATGTTCGCGCGGGTGGCGGCGTGGATCCTGTGTGTCGTCGCGCTGCTCGTGGGGTGGCAGATCGCGTGGGTGCAGCGTCGCGAGCTCGCGGACGTGGAGCGGTCCAGCCTGGAGCGGGTCACGAACGACATGAGCCTGCTGCAGACGACCCTCGACTTCGCGCTCGCCTCGGGCGCGCGCGAGCAGGTCGATCGGGAGCTGACCGCGCGCGGCGCCGATCCGGGCCTGACCGCCCTCGTCCTCCTGGACGAGACCGGCACCGTCGTCGCCTCGCGCCTGCGCCACGAGGTCGGCCTGTCCGAGGCGGAAGCCCTCGCCGACCCGCTCCCCGCCGACATGATGGAGGCCGCACGCACGCGGCAGATCGGGCAGGCCCGCCTGTCCGAGGACGGGCACCGGGTCCACGCGATCTACCCGGTGGTGCTGGGCGCGCGGGAAGGCCACCTCCGCGCGGACCGCATCGGGGTGGTCGTGGCGGTCTACAGCCTCGACGGCGCGCGCGCCGAGGTCCGCGAGCGGCTGTGGCGGCGCGCCTCGGAGCTCATCGTGGGCGCCGCGGTAGGCGCCGCCTTCCTCCTCCTGTCCGGCCAGGTGTACATCGGGCGGCGCGTCCGCCGGCTGGTCGCGGCGACCGAGCGGTTCGCCGCCGGCGATCTCCACACGCGCGCGGCCGTCGGGGGCACCGACGAGCTCGCCGCGATCGGCGCCGCGTTCGACGCGATGGCCGAGCGGGTCGGCGAGACCCAGCGCCGCGTGGCCGACAGCGAGGCCCGCTTCCGCACGCTCGTCGAGGCGGCGCCCGTCGGGATCCTGCGGACCGATCTGAAGGGGCGGCTCCTCCAGTCCAACCCCGCGTGGCGGGACATCGCCGGCGGGGACGATCGGGGGTGGCCGGACGCGGTCCACCCGGACGACCGGGAGGCCGTCGAGCGCGAGTGGATCGAGGCGCGCGCGGCCGGGCGCACGGCGCGGGCGGCGTGCCGGGTCGTCCGCCCCGATGGCGGCGTGGTGTGGATCCAGGCCCAGGGCGTGGTGGAGAGCGGGCCGACCGGCGCCCCCGCCGGGCTCATCAACACCGCGGTCGATCTGACCGAGCGCCGCGCCGCGGAGGAGACCCGCCTGGGCCTGGAGGCGCGCCTTCAACAGGCGCAGAAGTTGGAGGCGCTCGGCACCTTCGCGGGTGGGGTCGCGCACGACTTCAACAACGTCCTCGCCGTCATCCTCGGGTACGCGGAGCTGCTCGCGCGGGCCGTCGCGGGGCAGCCCGCCGCGGAGCGCCACGTCAAGCACCTGCTCCGCGCCGCGGAGCGCGGGCGCGCGCTCTCCCACCAGATCCTGGTGTTCGGGCGGCCGGGTACGCGGCGGGTGCGCACGCTCGAGATCGCGCCCTTCCTGCACGAGGTCGCCCGCGATCTGCGGCCGTCGCTCCCCACGGACATCCACCTGCGGGTGAACGCGGAGGCCGAGCTGCCGGCGCTGCTCGCCGATCCGGACCAGCTCCACCGGGTGGTGGTGAACCTCGCGACAAACGCGCGGCACGCGATGCTCCCAGGTGCCGGGGGCGCCCCCGGCGAAGGGGGTGGCGTGCTCGAATTGGGCGCGCGCCGGGTCGACGTGGACGAGGAGCTCGCGCGGCAGCTCCCCGGCCTCTCGCCCGGCCCCGCGGTGCTCCTGTGGGTGCGGGACGAGGGCGCCGGCATGGACGCCGCGACCCGGGCCCACATCTTCGAGCCCTTCTTCACCACCAAGCCGCACGGGCAGGGCACCGGCCTCGGGCTCGCGGTGGTCCACGGGATCGTGCGCGCCCACGGCGGCGCGATCGGCGTGGAGAGCGCGCCCGGCCGCGGCACCACCGTGTCGGTGTACCTCCCCACCACCACCCCCGCACCGGCGCCGGACGACGCGCCGCCCCGGCCCCTCTCCCACCCACCGCGCATCCTGTACGTCGACGACGACGAGGCCCTGCTCGAGCTGGCCGTGCACGCCTTCCAGCGCCGCGACTGCCACGTGACCCCGAGTTCGCGGCCGCGCGAGGCCCTCGCCCGGTTCCAGGCCGATCCGGACGCGTTCGATCTGGTCGTGACGGACCAGCGCATGCCCGGGATGTTGGGAGAGGAGCTGGTCGTCGCGCTCCGGCAGATCCGGCCCGACGTGCCCATCGTCCTGATGTCGGGCCACGTCACGCCCGCCGACGTGGAGCGGATCCTCGCGCTGGGCGCTTCTTCCGTGGTCGAGAAGCCGATGTCCATCGACGCGCTCATCGAGCTGTGTCATGGGGTGCTGGCACGTTCCGGGCGATGAGCGGGTGTCAGGGCAGGTCGTCGGCCACGTCGTCCGGCCGCTCCACGAGCGTGGCGAAGACATAGTCGGGATCACACCCGAGGGGCCGGCGCGGGTCCGCCTCACACGCCGCCGCGATCGTGGCCCACGCGGCGCTCGCGTACCCCGCCAGGTCGGTGGCCTCCCAAGCCACGAGCACGTCCTCGATGCGCGCCTCGAGCGCCGCCTTGCACTCCCCGTGTTGGAGGCACGCGGACACCATCCTGCCCGAGACCCCGGCGTACAACGAGCCTCCGCCGCGGAACGCCGTGTCCTGGCCCCACGGGAGGAAGTACCAACGGTCGGCCACGGTGGCGTGGTACAACAAATAGTTGTTGGTGTTGCGGCTGTAACCATCCCACATCGGCGTCACGAGGTCGACCGCCCACATCCCGAGCACGGCGTCCCGGTCGAAGCGGGTGTCGAGCACGGTCAGGATGTCGTGCCGGTCGAGCGCGTCGACCAGCTCGCGCAGATCGGCGTACGGCTCGACCGGCTCACCTTCCTTGAGCTCGAAGTGCGAAATCCCACCGCTGGTGAGGTCGGCGTACGTGTAGGTGGAGTCGTACAGGTTCCCGTCGCCATCCTGCGGAAAGCGCCGCCGCAGGAACTGCTCGTCCATGGTCTCCACGATGCCGTACAGGCCGTACGGCTCGTCGTTGATCCAGACCCGCGCGTATCCGTGGCGCGGCGCCGGCGCGCCCACCACGTCGTACAACCGATACGCCGTGTGTTCGCGGAGCATCGTGGCATCGAACACCATGTTGTTCAGGGTGAGGCGCCGCACCCCCAACATCGCCTGGTCGGGCACCCACTCTTCGAGGTCGACCTTGATCGACGGCTTTCCGTCCATGCCCTGGTACGTGCTGCTTCCCTTGAGCTTGAACCCCACGTCCCAGGTGACCCCCTTATAGGTGAGCAGCGCGTGGACGTCGGGCTCGTCGCGGCCCAAAGCGTCCATCGCCTCCTCCGATAGGTCGAAGTAGAAGTCGTGGATCGTGCCCTCGGTGTAGAGAAACCCGCCCGGGCCGTCCGCGGGCGCCGACTCGGGCTCTTGCACGTTGTCGCCCCGGATCAATTCCCACGGCGGGTGGAGCATCAGCAGCGAGAGGGCGTGGAACATGCGCGACAGCTCTGGCTCACCTCACGGAGCTAGGACCCGGCCGCTGGCTCGGGTGTCATGCCTTGTCGCCGCGCCCGCTCTCACCCCGCCCGCCCTCGCCCCGCGCCGCGCGGATCATCTCCGCCGCGGCGAGTCGCGTGGCCTCGCCCACGTGGATGCCGCCGACCATGCGGGCGATCTCGTCGTCGCGCTCGGTGGGGGACAGCAGGCGCACGGCGCTGCGGGTGCGATCCTCGAACACCTCCTTGCGCACCTGGAAGTGGGTGTCGGCGTACACCGCGATCTGCGCGAGGTGGGTGATGCAGAGCACCTGGTGGTGCTGGGACACCTCGTGCAGCTTGCGCCCGATGACCTCGGCCACGGCGCCGCCCACGCCGGTGTCGACCTCGTCGAACACGTAGAGGCCCACGGGGCCCTGGCTCGCGAGCACCCGCTTGAGCGCCAGCAGCGCGCGCGAGAGCTCCCCGCCGCTCGCCACCTTGCGCAGCGGCCGCGGCGCCTCGCCCCGGTTGGTGGCGATGAGGAACTCCACCCGGTCGAACCCGGTCGCCCCGAGCCGCCCGCCGTCCACGAGCACCTCGCCGGGCCGCTCCTCGAGCGCCACCGCCACCTCCACGCGCGCCTCGCCCATCCCGAGCGACGAGAGCTCGTCGGTGATCGCGGACCCGAGCCGCGCGGCCTCGGCATGCCGGCGTGCCGACATCGCCCGCGCCAGCGTGGTGACATCCGCCAGCGCGGCCTCGGCCGCCGACCGCAACGCACCGGCGCGCTCTTCCGCGCCCCCGAGCGCCGCGAGCTCGGCAGCCGCGGTGGCGCGGTACACGAGCACCTCCGCGAGCGTGCCGCCGAACTTCCGCGCGAGGCGACGGAGCTGGTGTAGCCGCTCCTCCAGCTCGGCCAGCCGCTCCGGGTCCGCGCGCAGCGTGCGCCCGTAGCGACCGAGCTCGCGCCCCACGTCCTCCACCTCGGCGCGCGCCCCGTCGAGCTGCCGGGCCAGCGGCGCCAGCGCCGGGTCCACCCGCGAGCCGCTCTCGAGATCGGCCACTACGCGGGTGAGCTGCCCGACGATGTCGGCTTCCCCGCTGTACAGCGCCTCCTCCGCGCGCGTCGTGAGCCCCGCGAGCTGGGCGCCGTGGCGGAGGCGCCCGATCTGCTCGTTGAGGCCCTCCTCCTCGCCCGCCTTGGGCGCGAGCTTGTCGATCTCGGAGAGCTGGAAGCGGAGCAGGTCCTCGCGGTCTCCCCGCGCCCGCGCGGCGGCGTCGGCCTCGTCTGCCGCGTTGCGCGCGGTCACCCACGCGCGCCAGCGCTCGGCGAGCTCCACACGCTCCTTCCCCAGGCCGGCGAAGCCGTCCAGGAAGCCCAGGTGTGTGCCCGCGTCCGCCAGCGTGTGGTGCTGGTGTTGCGACGAGATGTCCACGAGCCCCGCCGCGAGCTCGGCGAGCTGCGCCGCGGTCGCCAGCTTGCCGTTCACGTAGGCGCGCGTGCGCCCCTCCGCCTCGACCACGCGGCGCACCACCAGCTCGTCGTCCTCGATGCCCATGGCCGCGAGCCGGGCGCGCGCGGACCCGTCGTCGCGGATGTCGAAGAGCGCCTCGACCTCGGCGCGTTCGGCGCCCGTGCGCACCATCTCCGGGCGCGCCTTCGCGCCGAGCACGAGCTGGAGCGCGCTCACGAGGATGGACTTGCCCGCGCCGGTCTCCCCGGTGACGACGTTGAGGCCGGCGCCGAAGGCCACCTCGAGCTGATCGATGATGGCGAAGCGGCGGACGCGGAGGTGGGTGAGCATGGTGCCCGCTCTTAGCCTGTGCGCGGCGGTGGCGACGGAGCGCGTGGGGGCCGTCTCCTCACCCTCACCCCGCCCCCGCTTACCCGGATGCGCGCACGCCCACCTCGTCCAGGTGAAGCAGCAGGTCGGCCGGGTCCTGGTACACCCGGTAGGCCCCGGCGCGCTCCAGCTCCTCGGCGCCGTAGCCGCCGGAGAGCATCCCCACGCCGAGCGCCCGCGCGCGCCGCGCCGCGAGCAGATCCCACACGCTGTCCCCCACCACCACGGACGTGTCGATTTGCACGCCGAGGCCCTCGGCCGCGGCGATGAACAAATCCGGATCCGGCTTCGCGTACCGGACCTGGTCCCGCGTGATGACGACGGTGTCCTTGCCCACCCCGAGCCCCGCGAGCACCGGCCCCGCGCTCTCCATCGTGCCGCTCGTGGCGATGGCCCACGGCACGCCCACCTGCGAGAGATAAACCAGCAGCTCCCGCGCGCCGGGCAGGGGGCGCACCTGGTGCACCAGGCTCGCGTACGCCTCGGCGTGGCCGCGCTTCATGCGCTCGATCTGCTCGACGGTGACGGTGTTCCCGGTTTCTCGTAGCAACGCGTTCACGAGCAGCCCGCCGCTCATCCCGATGCGTCGGTGCACCCGCCACACGGCCAGCTCCACGCCCGCCTGTTCCAACGCGAGGCGCCACGCCAGCGCGTGCTGGTACACGCTGTCGACCAGCGTCCCGTCGAGATCGAAGAGGAAGGCGGGGAGCGGATCGTGTTCGTATCAGGTGTCATCCTACCAAGGGTAGGGCGACGGTTCCGGTCGTCGAATCAAGCCCCCCCATACGCCTCGCGCAGCCAACCAAGCACCTCCGCGTCGACCTGCTCCATCGCCGTGATGCGCACCACGTGGGTGCACATGCGGCCCGGCGGCTCCTCCTTGAGGCGGTCGGTGGCGGCGTGGCCGCGGAAGTTGAAGCCGAGGTCGACGCGGGAGTTGGTCGCCGCGGTGACGAGCGCGAATTGTCTGTTGCGACGCAGGCTCACCGAGGTCTTCTTCGGGCTCACCTCCACGTCGTCGCCCAGCTGCACCGCCTCGGCGAGGATGCGCTCGTAGAGCGGGCGGAGGGCCGCCTTCGCGCCGGTGTACTGCGCGTCCACGAGCTCCGTCTCTCCCACCGGGGCGTGGGCGCGGCCCGCCATGTGGGTGAGCATCCCCGCGTTGCCGTGCCCGAGGCCGTGCTCCTCCCGCAGCCACGCCGCGATCTGGCCGGGCTTCTGCCCCGCGGCGAGGCGCTCGCCGATGCGCGTGTACCAGTCCTCCAGCGACACGCCGGTGGTCTTCGCGATGTTGTCGAGCTGGGTGGCGACGGCGGCGTCGAGGCTGGCCATTGGGGCTCCGGGGGCACGGGTGAGGGGAACGCGTACCGCGGGCTCGGTGGGTCGGTCAAGCGCGAGAAGCGGCGCGCCGGTGCCGATGTCGTCGTCAGGCGCGCGACGTTGCCAACTGTACGTTATGCCATGGGGATGATGTTGACTCGGCAATCCAAGGCATCCGGATGATACCCGCCGCCTATACAGCCAGTTGTCGGCTGTTCAAATGAGCCGGGCCATCCTCGTCGTCGACGACAATCCGGTGAACGCGCGGCTGGTGTCCTACGTGTTGTCCGCCGAGGGGTTCGAGGTCCGCTGCGCGGGAGATGCGCTCATCGCCCGCGAGCTCCTCGCGGCCCGCGCGCCCGACCTCATCTTGATGGATCTCCAGCTCCCCGGCATGGGCGGCCTCGACTTCACCCGCGAGCTCAAGGCGGATCCGCGCACGCGGCACATCCCGGTGGTGGCCCTCACCGCCCGCGCCATGGCGGGGGACGAGGAAGAGGCGTTGACCGCGGGGTGTGACGGTTACCTCACCAAGCCGATCGACACGCGCACGCTGGCCGCGAAGGTGTCCGCCTTCCTCACCGGCGCCGCCCCCTGAGCGCGGTCCTCGTCGTGCGCGTGCGGGCGTGGCGGGTCGCGCTCCCGGTCGCGGACGTCGTGGAGCAGATGCGCCCGTTGCCCGTAGAGCAGGTGCGCGGCACGCCCGCGTACGTGCTCGGGATGAGCCGGGTGCGCGGCGCCCCCATGCCGGTGATGGACCTCGGCCGGTTCCTCGCGGGCACGCCGGGGCCGGTGCCTGAGAGCCTGACGGCGCGCTGGGTGACCGTCCGGGCGGGCGAACGTCGCATCGCGCTCGCGGTCGACGCGGTGGAGGGTGTGCGCACCGTCGACGCGGAGCACCTCGGTACGCTGGCGCCGCTGCTCCGCGACGCGGACACCGCCGCGGTCGCGGCCCTCGGCGTCCTCGACGCCTCGCTGCTCGTGCTGTTGCACGCCGCGCGGCTGCTGGACGCGGGCGCCGTGCCTGCCCTGGACGGCGAGTGACACCACTGCCGGCGCAGGTCGACCGCTTCCGCGCCGTGGTCGAGCGGCGGCTGGGGCTCGTGTTCGGGCCGGACCGCAACGACGAGATGGGAGTGATCCTGGGGGAGCGCGCCCGGCTCGCCGGGGCCCAGGACTGCGCGCGCTACCTCGCCCTCGTCGACGCGGGCGACCACGAGGAGCTCCGGCGGCTGGCCGAGCGGCTCACGGTCGGGGAGACCTACTTCTTCCGCAACAACGAACAGTTCCGCGCTCTCCTGGACCCCGTGCTCCCCGACCGGCTCCGCGTGCTCGGGCGCCCCGTGCGCATCCTCTCGGCCGGCTGCGCGTCCGGGGAGGAGCCCTACAGCATCGCGATCCTGGCCCGGCGGGCGGGCCTCGCGCACGCGGTGGCCATCGAGGCGTTCGACGTGAACCCCGCCGCGATCGCCCGTGCCCGCGCGATGCGGTACTCCGCGTGGTCGCTGCGCGAGACCACGGCCGAGCTGCGGGAGCACGCCTTCCGCGCCGAGGGCACCCAGTTCCGCCTCGACGACGATCTGCGCGGCGCCGTCACGTTCTCCGAGCGCAACCTCCTCGACACGAACCCGAAGCTCTGGCCCCGCGGCGCCTGGGACATCGTGTTCTGTCGCAACGTGCTGATGTACTTTCCCGCCGCCGTGATGCGCGCCGTCCTCGACCGCATCGCCGGCTCGCTCGCCCCCGGGGGCTACCTGTTCCTCGGGCACGCCGAGAGCCTCCGCGGCGTGTCCGACATGTTCCACCTGCGCCAGGCGCACGGCACGTTCTACTACCAGCGCCGCGACGAGCCCGCGGCCCGCGGCACCCCGGCGTCGGTCCCTTCCCCGCCGCCCGCGCCGGCGGACGACACCTGGGTCGAGGCAATCCGCCTCGCCTCCGCGCGCATCACGCAGCTGGTGGAGGGCGCCCCTGCCGAACGTGCGCCCCCCGTGCCTCCAGAGCGCCCGCCGATCGAGCGAGCCGGCCCCGACGTCGACGGCGTCCACGAGCTCATGCGCCAGGAGCGGTACCACGACGCCCTGGCCCGCATCGTCGTGATGCGAAACGACGCGGGCGGCCTCCGCGACCCCGGCGCTGCCCACCTCTGCCTGCTCCACGCCGTGCTCCTCACCCACGCCGGCGATCTGCCGGCCGCCGAGGCGCTCTGCCACGAGCTCCTCGCGCTCGACCATCGCGACGCTGGCGTGCACTACCTCCTCGCCTTGTGCCGCGAGCACGCGGGTGACCTGGTCGGCGCGATCGAGAACGACCGCGCGTCCGCCTGGGGAGACCCCGTGTTCGCCATGCCCCACCTGCACCTCGGCATGCTCGCCCGCCGCGCCGGCGATCCCGACGAGGCCTGCCGCGAGCTCCAGATCGCGCTCGTGTTGCTCGCCCGGGAGGACGCCCGCCGGATCCTCCTCTTCGGCGGTGGCTTCGGCCGGGAGGCGCTGGAGCGCCTGTGCCGGGCCGAGCTGCGCGCATGCGGAGGGGCGCGATGAGCGAGCCCTCCCCCTTCAACGCGACCGCCCTCGACGCGACCTCCCTCGACGCCGGCGCCCTGCGCGCCGCCTTCGACCAGGCGTTCGCGTCCGCCGCCGCCACGAGCGACGCGGAGGGAGACACCTTCCTGCTCCTCCGCGTCGCGGGCGATCCGTACGCGTTGCGCGTGCTCGATCTCGCGGAGATCACGCGGTATCCGCGCGTCGTCCCCCTGCCGAGCGCCGATCCCGCGTTCATCGGCCTCACCAGCCTCCGCGGCGCGATGGTGCCGGTGTTCGCGCTCGGCGTGATGCTCGGCTACCCGCCAGCGGCCGCGCCCGGCGCCTGGCTCGCCCGCTGCGCCCACTCCCAGGGGATGATCGCGTTCGCGTTCGACGCGACCGACGGGTTCACGCGCGGGGTGGCGACCGCGGCGGGCGGGGCGCTTCGGGAGGGGGGCGGCGGCGACGGCGGCGCGCGCCGTGACGTGGTGGTGGTGGGCGGGGCCGTGCGCCCGCTCGTCCGGGTGGCGGACCTGTTCGCGGACATCGATCGGCGCGTGTCGGCGCGCAGAAAAGGGAGTTGAGGATGGAGCGTTCCTGGTCCTTCGGACAAAAGCTGGCCGCCGGCTTCGCGCTGAACGTCCTGTTCACCGGGGTGGTGGGGCTGGTCGCCCTCGTGACGCTCGACGACGTGTCCGCCACGCGGGAGGTGGTCGACACGACCGCGCACGGGCTCGTGCTCGCCGCCGACCTCAACGCGGCGATGGAGCAGAAGAGCGCGGCCGGGCGGGGCTTCCTGCTCACCACCAACCCCGACTACCTGGACCAGGCGGGCTCGGCGCGGGCGGAGTTCCAGGCCATCACCGCCCGGCTCCTCGACACCGCCCGGAGCGCGGAGGAGCACGCCGTCGTCATCGGCATCCAGGAGGCCGAGGCCGCGCACCAGGCCGGGGTGGAAACGCTCTTCGCGCGGCGGCGCGGTGACGTTCCCCTCACGGAGATCGCGGACTCCTTCGAGCGCGACATCCGGCCGCTTCGCGTCGAGCTCGCGAAGCGGGTCGAGGTTTTCACCGCCCTGGAGGAAGCCCAGCTCGCCGCGGCCAACGAGGTGGCCGACGAGCAGGTTGTCCAACGGCGAACGCTGCTCGTGGGCATCATCGTGAGCGCTGCCGTGCTCGCGGCGCTCTCCGCCGCGGTCCTGACCCGCGCGCTGACCCGCCAGATCGGCAACGCGGTCCAGCAGGTGCGCAGCTCGGCGGCGGAGCTCCAGACCGCGGCGAACCAGCAGGCGACCGGCACGCGGGAGCAGGCGACCGCGATGACCGAGATCACCACGACCATCAACGAGCTGCTCGCGACCTCGCGCCAGATCGCCGAGAGCGCCCAACGGGTGGCGCACGTGGCCGGAGAGACCGCGAGCGCCGCGCGGACGGGCGACGAGACGGTCGGGCGGGCCAAGGTCTCCATCGAGAGCACCAAGCGCCAGGTCGACACCATCGTGACCCACATGCTCGATCTCGGCCGCAAGTCGCAGCAGATCGGCGGCATCCTCGACATCGTGAGCGAGCTGTCCGACCAGACCAACATCCTCGCCATCAATGCCACCATCGAGGCGGCGGGCGCGGGAGAGGCCGGCCGGCGCTTCGGCGTCGTGGCCGACGAGATCCGCAAGCTCGCCGACCGTGTGGGCGCCTCGACGAAGGAGATCCGCGGCCTGATCGGCGAGGTGCGCGCCGCCGTCAACACGACGGTCATGGCGACCGAGAGCGGCTCCAAGGCGGCGGATGCCGGGGCCCGGCAGTTCGAGGAGGTGACCACCTCGCTCGTCCGGATCGGCGGCCTCGTCGGGACCACCACCGAGGCGGCGCGGGAGATCGTGCTCTCCACCAAGCAGCAGGCGACCGCCGTGGAGCAGGTCAACATCGCGATCGTGAGCGTCACCCAGGCCAGCCGGGAGAGCGAGGCGAGCTCCGGCCAGACCCTCCAGACCGCCACCGAGCTCGCCCGGCTCTCGCGCGAGCTCACGCAGATCGTGCGGCAGAACGCGAACGGCTAGACGATGGCAAAGGACCTCTACCGCTACTTCCGCATCGAGTCGCGCGAGCTCCTCGAGGGGCTCTCGGCGGGCGTGCTCGCGGTCGAGGCGGGCGCGGGCGCGGACGTCGTGGTCCGCCTGCTCCGGCTGACACACACGCTCAAGGGCGCCGCGCGCGCCGTCCGCCAGCCCGACATCGCCGAGGATGCCCACGCCATCGAGGAGATCCTCCTCCCCTGGCGCGCCGGGGGCGTGGTGCCGGCGGACCAGATCCCGGCGCTCCTCGCGAAGGTGGACCGCATCGCGCTGGCGATCGCGGCGCTGGACGATGCGAGCGTCGCGACACCGGGAGGGCCGGGTGTCGCGGGCCCGGGTGTCGCGGGGCCGCGTGTCGCGGCCGTGTCGGACTCGGCGAAGCCAGCCGTGGCGCCCACGGCGCCGCTGGAGGAGCGCTTCGACACCATCCGTATCGACATCGCCGAGGCCGAGGAGGTGCTCGTGGGGGTGCTCGAGTCGGCGTCGCAGCTCTCCGCGGTGCGGCGGGATCTGCAGGCGCTCGACCCCGCCCGTCGGCTCGCGACCGCGCTCCGTGCGCGCCTCGCGCAGCGCCACGCCCGCGCGGCGCCCCACGGCACGTCGCCCGACACTGCGTCCCGCGACACTGCGTCCCCCGACACCACGTCCCCCGACACCGCGGCCCTCGCCGTCGCAACCGAGCTGGTGGAGCGCCTCGACGACCTCCATCGGCGCCTCGAACAGGGCCTGGACCGCACCGAGCGCGAGCTCATCGAGACCCGCGACCGCGCCACCCGCCTGCGCCTCGTCGACGCGTCCGCGATCTTCTCCACCATCACACGCACCGCGCGCGACGCCTCGACGGCCCTCGGCCGGCCCGCCACCCTGCACACCGCGGGCGGCGGCGTGCACCTCGACGCGCACGTGCTCGTCGGCGTGCGCCAGGCGATGATCCACCTCGTCAACAACGCGATCGCCCACGGGATCGAGCCCGCCCGCGTCCGGTCGCTCGCCGGCAAGCTGCCCGAGGGCCGCGTCGAGGTCACCGTCGAGCAGCGCGGCACGCACGCGTTGTTCCGATGCGCGGACGACGGCGGCGGCGTGCAGGTGAACGACGTGCGGGACGCCGCCGTGCGCCGCGGCCTGCTCGACGCCGAGGCCGCGCGGGCCTTCACCTTCGACGACGCGGTCCAGCTCCTCCTCCGCGGCGGCATCAGCACCACGCCCACGGCGGACGCGGTGTCCGGGCGCGGCGTGGGCCTCGATGTCGTGCGGGACATCGCCGCGCGGTTCGAGGGGCGCGTGCACATCCGCAGCGAGGCGGGGCGCGGCACGGTGGTCGAGCTGCTCGTCCCGATGACGTTGTGGTCGCTCGGCGTGCTCGAGGTCCACACCGGCAACATCGTGGTGCTGCTGCCCATCGAGGGCATCCGGGCCGTGGCGCCGGTCGCGGACGGCGACATCGCGTGGTCCCCGGGCGGCAGCTCCGTCCGCGTCGAGGGAGAGGTGTACCCGCTCGTGTCCCTCGCCTCCCTGTTCGGCCTCTCCCCGGGCCCCGTGCGTCGGCAGGGCCGCCACACCGTGGTGCTCCTCCAGGCCGGCACGACGCGCTGCGCGCTGGAGGTGGATCGCCTGCTCGGCACGCGCCGGGTGGTGATGCGTCCGCTGCCGGTGCTCGCGCCGGTGGACGACATCGTCGCCGGCGCGGCCCTCGACGCCGAGGGCACGCCCAACCCGGTGCTCGACATCGCGGCGGTGGTCCGCCTCGCCCACACCGGGCCCGGCCTCTCCCGCGGCGCCACGCCCGCGCGGCCGGGGCCGATGCTGGTGATCGACGACTCGCTCACCACGCGCATGCTCGAGCAGAGCATCCTCGAGTCGGCCGGCTACGAGGTCGATCTCGCCGTGTCGGCCGAGGCCGGGCTGCTTCGTGCGCGAGCGCGCCGTTACAGCGTGTTCATCGTGGATGTGGAGATGCCCGGGATGGACGGCTTCGCCTTTGTCGCGGAGACCCGCGCGGACGCCGACCTCCGCGACATCCCCGCCATCCTCGTCACCTCGCGCGGATCCCCCGAGGATCGCCGCCGCGGGCTGGCGGCGGGCGCGCACGCCTACGTGGTGAAGAGCGAGTTCGACCAGGAGCAGCTCCTGGCCATCCTCCGCGGGCTCGTCGGTTGATCGGCGCGCGCGTCCGGGTGCTCGTCGTCGAGGACTCCGCCACCGTGCGCGAGCGGCTCTGCGCGGCCCTCGCGTCGCACCCCGGGTTCGAGCTCGTCGGCGAGGCCGCGGACGGTCCCACCGCCATCGCCCTGTGCCGCGCCCTGCGGCCGGACGTCGTCACGCTCGATCTCGTCCTCCCGGGCATGAGCGGCCTCGCCGTGACCGAGTTCGTGATGGCGTGGTGCCCCACGCCCATCCTCGTCGTCTCGGCGGCCACCAACCGCGGCGAGGTGGTCCAGACGATGGACGCGCTCCAGGCCGGCGCGGTCGACGTGTTGGAGAAGCCCACCGGCGAGGAGCCCGAAGGCGCCTGGGAAGCCACGTTCCTGAGCGCCGTCCGCATGGTGGCGCGCATCAAGGTCATCACCCACCCGCGCGCGCGCCTCGGCCTGCGGACCACGCGCGAGCCGGCGCCGTCCGAGCCGGCCCCCTCCGATCCCGCACGCCGCGTCGTCGCCATCGGGGCCTCCACGGGCGGCCCCGCCGCGGTGTTGCACGTCCTGCGCGACCTCGGCGCCGGGTTTCCCCTCCCCATCCTCGTGGTCATCCACATCGGGGCGGTCTTCGCGCCCGGCCTCGTCGCCTGGCTGGACACCAACGCGCCCATGCCGGTCCTGTTCGCGGTGGATGGCACGCCGCTGGAGCAGCTCCGCGGGCACGCCGTGCTCGCGCCCGCCGATGTCCACCTCACGGTCGAGCGCGGCCGGGTGCGGCTCTCGGATGCCCCCGAGCGCCACTCCTGCCGCCCGTCGGTCGACGTGTTGTTCGCGTCACTCGCGGTCGACGACGGGCCCGGCACGGTGGCCGCCCTGCTCACGGGGATGGGGCGCGACGGCGCGGAGGGGCTCCTGGCGGTGCGACAGGGCGGCGGCGCCACGATCGCGCAGGACGAGGCGACATCGGTGGTGTTCGGGATGCCCCGCGAGGCGATCCTGCGGTCGGCGGCGGAGCACGTCCTCCCCCTCGATCGCATCGGGGGCGTGGTGAGCGGGCTCGTGGCCCGAAGGAGGGTGCGATGAGCGAGCGGGCGCTGGTGGTCGAAGACAGCCTCACCGTGCGGATGGATCTGCTCGAGGTGTTGGAGGACGTGGCGTTCACCGTGACCGCCACCGGCTCCCTCGCCGAGGCGCGCGCGGCCCTCGGCGACACCGGCGGCGGCTTCCGTGTGGTCGTGCTCGACGTGTGGCTCCCCGATGGCGACGGCGTCACCTTCCTCGCGGAGCTCCGTCGGAGCCCGGCCACCGCCCACCTGCCCGTCATCGTCCTCTCCACCGAGGCCGAGGCCCCCGCGCGACTGCGCGGCCTGATGACGGGCGCCGACGCCTACCTCGGCAAGCCCTACGATCGCGACGAGCTGGGCGCCCTCGCCCGCGCCCTCGCCGCCCGCACGCCCATCCCCGCCGCGACCGTGCTGCTCATCGACGACAGCGCGACGTTCCGCGCCGAGCTCGCCGAAGGGCTGGAGGGCGCCGGGTACCGCGTGCTGATGGCCGTCAGCGGCGAGGAGGGGCTCGCGATCGCGGCCCGCGAGCGCCCCGACGCGATCGTGGTCGACGGCGTGTTGCCCGGCATCGACGGCGAGACGGTGATCCGTCGGCTCCGTCAGGACGCGGTGCTCGGGCGCACGCCGTGTGTGCTGCTCACCGCGGCGGAGGGGCGGCTCGCCGAGCTCGGCGCGCTCGACGCGGGCGCGGACGCCTTCGTCCAGAAGACCGACGCCGCCGGCGTGCTGCTGGCGCACCTCTCCGCGCTGCTCCGCCGCGCCGTGCGTGCCCTCCCGGGAGACGAGAGCGGGCCCAAGCGCATCCTCGCGGTCGACGACAGCCCCACCTTCCTCGCCGCCCTCGAGGATGCGCTCACCACCGAGGGCTACGAGGTCATCGTGGCGGAGAGCGGGGAGCAGGCGCTCGCGCTCCTGGCCCACGCCGACTTCGACTGTGTCCTGCTCGATCTGGTCATGCCGGGGCTCGGCGGCCACGAGACCTGCCGCCGCATCAAGGGCTCGGCGGAGCTGCGCGATCTCCCGCTGCTCATCCTCACCTCCCGCGAAGAGCCCGCCGCGATGATCGAGGGCATCAACGCCGGCGCTGACGACTACGTCGCGAAGTCCGCGGAGTTCGACGTCCTCTTCGCCCGCGTGCGCGCCCAGCTCCGCCGCAAGAAGTTCGAGGACGAGAACCGCGGCACCCGCGAGCGCCAGCTCCGCAAGGAGATGGAGGCCACCGAGGCGCGCGCCGCCCGCGACCTCGCCGACGCCCGCGCCGCCCACCTCACCGATCTGGAGCGCAAGAACGAGGAGCTCCAGGGCGCCAAGGACCGCGCCGAGCGCGAGAGCCTGTTCAAGTCCCAGTTCCTCGCGAACATGTCCCACGAGCTGCGCACCCCGCTCAACGCGATCATCGGCTTCTCCGAGCTGCTCGAACAGGAGCTCCCCGGCCCGCTCACCCGGGACCAACGCGAGTTCGTCGGCTTCGTCCTGAGCGGCGGCCGCCACCTCCTCACCGTCATCAACGACATCCTCGACCTGTCCAAGATCGAGGCCGGGCGCATGGAGCTCCTCCGCGAGTGGGCCACCGTCCCGCAGCTCGTCAACGCGGTCTTCGCGGTCGTCCGCCCCCTCGCCGACAGCCGCGGCGTGCGCCTCCTCCTCACCGCCGACGCGGGCCAGCCCCCCATCCTCGTCGATCCGCTGCGCATCAGCCAGGTGCTCTACAACCTGCTCTCCAACGGCATCAAGTTCACCCCGCGCGGCGGCCTGGTGCACCTCACGGCCGAGGTCACGGCGGACATCCTGTGCCTCCGCGTCATCGACACCGGCATCGGCATCCGCCCCGAGGACCTCCCCCGCCTGTTCCGCGAGTTCGAGCAGCTCGCCACCGCGCCCGACGGCACCACGGGCACCGGCCTCGGCCTCGTGCTCACGCGACGGCTCGTCGAGCTGCACGGCGGCGCCATCACCGTCGAGAGCGAGCACGGCCGCGGGACGACGTTCACGGTGTCGTTGCCGAGCGGGGTCGGGGGCTGAGAGCGCGGCGGGAATCGCGGAGGCCCTGGGCGCGAGGGGAATCCCGGGCGCGACCTCCGCGCGGACGCGGAGGTCGGTCCGTTGCGGGCTCGCTCCGCTCGGTCGGCGCGGCGCCGGACCGGCCGGGAGGACCCGGCCGCCCTCCACGGACCTCGCGCGGGGTGGGGGTGGGCGTTGGCGGGCCGCAGGAGCGCGCTCGAGCCCACCGCCGACGCCCCCGGTCGCGGCCGCCCCCGTGGGGCCCGACCGCAGGTTCCGAGGGGATCTCCGAGTCATGTCCCCATGAATGCACGCGGCACGGAGTCATGCCGGGTTGAATGCTCCGATCCAGCCCGCGACCGCCCGCCGGCTGCCAAAAAACCCTGTTGGGTCCGTGGTGGCAGCCGCAGGCAGCCAGGAGTTGAGGGGCATGAGTCTGATTTGGCGGCGTTCAGGGTGGCATGACTCCGGTTTAGCGGCGTTGAGACGGGCATGACCCCGGATCTCGACGCGCTCGTGCCGAGGGGTGAGGGAACGGGGGTAGGCATTGAGAGGGCACGCCCCCGCGTTCGGCGCGCGGAACGCGCCGAACGCGCCGAACGCGCCGAACGCGCCGGATGAGCCGCCCATGCCTATGCACGTCCCTCAAACGCCCGCGCGTCCCAGCAGGCCGTCGCTCCCGAGCCGCAGGGTCATGTCCCCATGAGTGCACGCGGCACGGAGTCATGTCTGGTTGAATGCACGGATCCAGGCTGACGGCGCTTGTCCCAGCGCGAAAAACGCCGCTTGCTCCGTGGAGGCCGCGCGGAGCGGTCCTCGATTCGGGCGTTCACGGGGGCATGGCTCCGATTTAGCGGCGTTGAACGGGGCATGACCTCGGACCTCGACGCCCTCGTACTCGAGGACTGACGGACATAGGCATGGAGACGCCATCCCCCGAGCTCGGCGCGCGGGCGCCCCGACGGGCCGCCCAGCGGCCACCGAGGGAGACCGTTCGCCCCTGCCGTCAGGACGCTGCTGGGTTTGGCCGCGTCGACCCGCGCACCCGGCCTCCGTTGGCGGTCGTCGTCCCGACGACGTCCTCGGCGTGGGCCGGCGGCGGCGGCGGCGCGCGCTCCGCGAGTGGGCGCCGGGCTGGGCGCGACCCCTCCGGCGGGGTTCCGGGTGCGGCCATTCCCCGAGGGTCTACCCGTAGACCCCCGGCGAGCGCGTCGACGAACGAACGCCGGGAATGTCGACGTCGGGTCGAGCGGCCTGCCCGCGCCGAGCGCCGATAAACCGCGCGTCGCGCGCGCCCCTCGGCGAGCCGCCACCCCCTCCGCGGCCGCCCAGCTCCGCGGCCGCCCAGCCGCGTGGCCGCCCAGCGGCGATCGTGCCCCCCGACGAGCCCGCGCCAGGCGCCCGGAGGTCGGGCGCCCGTCCTCGGGCGGCCGGTCCCCGCCGCCGCGGCGGGACCAAGCGGCTCCGCCGCGCGACCGCAGGGGGCCGACGGGGCCGCGTCCGCGCGGCCCCGGGGCGCCCGTCACGGCTCCACATCACGGCTCCACATCACCGCTCCACGTCACCGCTCCAGGCCCTCGATCGCCGTCGTGAGCCGCCCGCCCAGCTCCGCGAGCGCCACGCCCTCGGCGCGCCCGGCCCGGCATGCCGCGAGCACGTCGTCGAGTTCCTGGTAGTACAGCCAGAGGTACTCGCAGGCGCCCACGACCAGGGCGTCGGGTGGCGCGCCCAGGGAGAGCGCCGCGTGCAGGAACGCGGTGCCGACGGCGGGTGGCCAGTCCAACCGCCCGAGCTCGGCGCGGAGCACGATCACCGCGACGTCCTGCGCCTGCGCGACCCCGACGCGGCCGGCGAGACGCCGCAGGCTGCCCGCGAGATCGGACATCACCTCCGCTTCTGACGAGTCGAGGAGCAACGTCCACGCCGCGTACGGGGTCATGGCGTCCACGTCAGCAGCTGCCCGCAGAACGCCGGGATGCCCGCCGCTTCGCCGCCCCAACGGCAGTTCGCCACGATGACGACGCCGTCCGGGCGGCGCGCGTAGCCGACGATGTCGTGGCGCGGCTCGAGGGGGCTGTGCGGCGGGCGCGTCGTGAGCGAGCAGACGCCCGGGGTGCCGTCGACACGGCAGTCGGCCAACGCGGTCTGCTTCATGTCCCGGTTGTTCTCCTTCGCCGCCGCCATTCGCGCCTGCATCGACGCCGCGAGCAGCTCCGCGGGCTCCTCGTCGCCGTTGACGACGACCCCCTGGAGGCTGTCGAACCCACACACGAAGCCGGGCGCCTGGTCGGCGAGGAAGGGGTGGCACCCGCGCGGCACCGTGAGCGTGCGGCCGGGAAAGGGCACCGGGTCGGTCCAGGTCTCGAGGTAGGGCCGCAGATCGGGCAGGCCGCCGTCTACGAGCGCGAGCAGCAGCGCACCGCAGCGGGCCCCGTACGGCGAACACGCGAGGAACTCGGCCACCCCGGGCCGCCGCTCCACCGACGTGGCCCCCGCCGGGCCGATGAGGCTGCCGGGCACGGTGAACACCTTGAGCGGCGCCCCGCCTGGGCGCGGCACCTCGTCGACAACCGAGTAGTTGACCTTCAGGAGCGTCATCCCGCCGTTGAGCACCTCGTCCGCCGAGCCACCGGCGGTCAGGCTCGCCACGAACACCTTGTCCGGACACGCGAAGGTGAGCAGGGGCGGGGCCCAGGAGGCCTTGCACCCGGCGAGGTCGGGAGGGGCGGGCGCGGGCGCGACGAGGGCGGGGTCGGTGGGCGCGGCCGGGACGGTGACGAGGGCGGGCGCGACGGGCGCGACGGGCGCGGCGGCGTGTACCCGCGCGGACAGGAACGACGCGGCAAGCAGGGAAATGAGCATCCGGTCAGTGTACCCGGGTCGCGACCCGCGACCGAGCCGTCCTCGATGAGCTAGTCTACCGGCGCCCGCCCCTCCTTCCCCACGCCGCGCCGGGCCCGCCCGGCACGAACCGAGACGACCCGTACGCATGAGCTTGCTCGACGCCATCGCCATCCTCCTCGTCCTCGCCGCCACCTTCGGCTTCATCAACCACCACGTCTTCAAGCTGCCGTTCGCCATCGGCCTGCTCCTCTCCGGCCTCCTCGCGTCCTTCGGCGTCATCGTGGTCGACGCCCTCGTGCCGGGCTGGAACCTGAAGGAGGATGTCCGCGAGGCGGTCTTGAGCCTCAACTTCGCCGACACCGTGCTGTCGGGCATGTTGAGCGTCCTGCTCTTCGCGGGCGCCCTGCACACCGATCTCGGCGGGCTCCGACAGTGGCGCCGCGCCATCATCATGCTCGCGTCGTTCGGCGTGCTCATCAGCACCGCGGTGACCGGCCTCGTGTCGTGGTGGCTGTTCGGCCTGTTCGGGCTGGACGTCCAGCTCATCTGGTGCCTCGCGTTCGGCGCGCTCATCTCGCCCACCGATCCCATCGCGGTGCTCGGCATCATGAAGTCGGCGAACGCGCCCAAGGCGCTCGAGACCAAGGTGATCGGCGAGAGCCTGTTCAACGACGGCAGCGGCGTCGTGTTGTTCACGCTGCTCTGCGGCGTCGGGCTGGCGATGGCGGAGGGCGGCATCGGCGCCGCGCGGGAGGCCGCCAGCGTCGGGAGCGTGGCCGCGCTCCTCGCCACCGAGATCCTCGGCGGCATCGGCCTCGGCCTCGCGGGCGGCTACCTGTCGTACCGCGCGTTCCGTACCGTCGACGAGGCGAACCTCGAGATCCTCATCACGGTCGCCACCGTGTTCGCGATCAGCTTCCTCGCGCCCAAGCTGCACGTCTCGGCGCCGCTCGCCGCGGTGGCCGCGGGCCTGTTCATCGGCGCGCGGGGGCGCGAGGGCTTGAGCGAGCACACCACCCTGGCCCACGACACCGTCTGGACCTTCCTCGACGAGACGCTCAACGCCGTCCTGTTCCTGCTCATCGGCCTCGTGGTGTTCGCCATCGACCTGCGCCCCGCCTACCTCTACGCCGCCGCCGCCATCGTCCCCGCGGTCCTGCTCGCCCGGTTCGCGGGCGTGGCGATCCCGGTCACGGCGCTCCGCTTGCGCCAGTCGATCGACCGCGGCACCGTGGGCGTCCTGACGTGGGGCGGGCTCAAGGGCGGCGTGTCCGTCGCCCTCGCGATGAAGCTCCCCGCGTTCGAGGGCCGCGACGCCATCCTGACCGCCACCTACGTGGTGGTCATCTTCTCGATCGTCGTGCAGGGATTGACGGTGGGGCCGCTGATCCGGCGGTTGTTCCCGCCGCGTGTCGAGATGACGGGGGCGGCGTGAGCACCGACTGAACGGGTACGTGGGCTCCTCCGCCGTCCCCGAGGTCGCCGTGTTCCCGATGCTGATGTTCGTGCTCGCGTGCACCGGCGCCGCCGCCGAGCCCGCTCCTTCTCGCGGCGATGACCTGAACGCCGAGACGCTCGCGGGCTCCGGCGGCACCTCCGGCGACGCACGCGCCGCGACCAGCCCGATGGTGACCCTCGCGCCGGACCCGCTCCCGACGGGCGACTTCGTGGCGATCTCGCTCGGGGCGGCCGGAGGGTGCACGCTCGATGTCGCGGGTGCCCTGGGCTGTTTCCCCCTCGGATCGCTGAGCGGGCCCCCGGCGCCCGGCGTGAAGCTGCCCCCGGGGCCCTTCGCGCATGTCTGGGGCGACGCGAGCGCGGGATGCGCCTCCACCGACGCCGGCAAGGCCGTGTGCTGGGGCGGAGCGGAGGCGATGGAGGCCGCGATCGGCGGTCGGGCCGTGAAGGAGTTCTCGCTCGACTACAGCGGCCAAGGCTGCGCGGTGCTCGCGGACGAGCAGCTCGTGTGTGTCGGGCGCATGGCACCGGCCCCGGTGGCGCGCGCCCGCGACGTGGAGACGACCTCGGGCGCGTGCGTGGCGACCGCGACGGGGGTGCAATGCTGGGCGTACCGCGATCATGCGATCGCGGGCGACTTCACCGACGTGGGGGTGGCCGGGTTCGGCACGTGCGCGGTCTCGTCCGAGGGGCTGCGGTGTGAGGGGTATGCGCGGCCGCTCCCGCCCACGGACGGCTGGACCGAGATCGAGGGCGGCTTCGACCACTTCTGTGGGCGCCGGCACGGGCTCGTCGCGTGCTTCGGGCCGCCGGAGTCCGAGGGCGTGCGGGTCCCCGCGGACGCGCGCGCCTACGCGGTCGCGAGCGGGATGACGTGCTGGGTCGCCGCGGACGGGTCGCTGGGGTGCGCGGGCGGCGGGTTCCACCCGGGGCTCCCCGTCGGTGGCGTGCGCGACGTGACGGTCACCGAGGAGGGCGGCTGTGCGCTGCTCGCGAACGGCGACATCCACTGCTTCGGCGAGCGCTCCGGCCTCGGCGGCGACCTCTTCGGGAGCGCGGCGGGCGCTGCGGGGGCGGCCGCGGGCGGTGGCCCCTTCGTGTCGATGTCCGCCGACAAGCACGTCGGCTGCGGCCTGGACGCGGCGGGGGCGCCCCGGTGCTGGGGGCCCCTCGCCGTTCCGCCCGGCGTGACCTTCCGCCAGCTCGACGTCGGGCTCGGCTACGCGTGCGGCGTCCGCACCGACGGAACGCTCCAGTGTTTCGACAATGCCGACGACGCCTACACCTCCGAGGTCGCCGCTCCCCCGGCCGGCACGTTCACGACGGTCCAGTCCGCGGTCACCTGGTCGTGCGCGCTGGCGCCGGACGGGCGGGTGTCGTGCTGGGGAAAGAAGGACTACTCCGACTTCCGCTACGAGCTGCAGCCGCCGCCGGACGACACGTTCACGTCCATCTCCGCCGGCTACAACCACCACTGCGGCATCGTCCGCGACGGCACGATCCGCTGCTGGGGCCGCGATCGCTTCGGCGAGACCGTGCCGCCCGCGGGCGCCTTCCTCCAGGTGGACGCCGGCGAGTGCAAGACCTGCGCCCTCGATCTCGGTGGCGTGATTCGCTGCTGGGGCCGAGAGGACGCCCCGGGCCGGATCCCGGCAGGGGCGTTCGTGCGCGTCGCCGTCGAGAAGTACAACGACGAGGGGACGCCGGGGATGGTTTGTGGCGTGCGGAGTGATGGGACGTTGGCGTGTGGGTGGTTCTAGCGCCGCGCCGGAGTTGCGCGGAGCGGCGTGAGGCGTGATCGGGGCGGGCGCGACCTCCGCGCGGACGCGGAGGTCGGTCCGTTGCGGGCTCGCTGCGCTCGGTCGGCGCGGCTCGGCGGGTCTGGTCGGGCTCCGACGGGAGCCGCGCCGGACCGGCCGGGCGGACCCGGCCGCCCTCCACGCACCTCGCGCGGCGTCGCGCCGGACGCCGCGCGGCGACGGAGGACGTGGCGATCTTGGCTCGCTCCGCTCCGTCGACGCGTCTGGGCGTCCTGCCCAGGTCATGCCCCGGTGAATGCACCCGGCACGGAGTCATGCCGGGTTGAATGCTGAGGTTCAGGGTGCGCGGGCCCCCCGGGCGCGCGCCGGAGCCTGCCCGACCGCGAATAGTGACCTTTGCTCCGTGCCAGGCACGGGTGGCACCCCTCACAGCAACGCTCGGATGGGCGTTCAGGGGGGCATGAGTCTGAAATAGCGGCGTTCAGGGGGGCATGACTCCGCCCCGGCGGCGCCGTGCGGTCTACGGTCGAGTGGTGCGCGACGCCCGCGCGGCCTCCCACGTGAGCGCGCACCTCGGAGTCTCAGCGACGAAGTTGAAGCGTCGGCGGCGGAGTGAGGGAGCGCCGGGAGGCGTGATCACAGCGTGCGCCAGCAGGCCCGGCACGCCCCCCAAGCGGACGCGCAGTCGGTCCGTGGCGGGCTGGCGCCGCGCCGCTCGGCGCATCTGGGCGCCCGGTCCAGGTCATGCCCCCGTGAGTGCACGCGGCATGAAGTCATGCCGGGTTGAATGCGCAGATTCAGGGTGCCCGTGCCCCTTCGCGCCCGCCGGAGCCCGAGAAATGCCGCCTGGTCCGTGTCAGGCGTGCGCGGGAACCCTCGAATCGGTCACTCATGGGGGCATGACTCCAAAATAGCGGCGTTCAGGGGGGCATGACTCCGCACCCCGCCGGGCGGTCCGTTCCGGGCAAGCGCCGGCACGTCCGCCGCCCGCACCCGCCGCACCCGCTCCGCAGCGGCCGCGTCCGCGCGGACCGTCTGCCCAATCCTGTGACCTGTGTCAGCAGCGCAACCAGCCCACCGCCGACGTGAGCGTGTTGGCGCCGCTCTTGAGCACCACGTCGTGCCACACCACGTCGGTCGAGCCGTCGGGCGCGAGGCTCACGTCGAGCGAGCCGCCGGTGCCGTCGGAGTACCACGTGCTGAAGTCGCGGAAGTCGACCACGCCCACCGCCACCTCACCGGGGTTGATGGCGGAGAAGCCGTCGAACGCCACGATCGTGTAGGTGCCGGGCGTGGGCGCGGTGTCGAAGTACGCGTAGCCGTTGCCCTGCTCCGCGGCGCCGTCGCGCAGCGCGCCCGAGCTGAAGGTGTAGTAGTCGCCGACGGTCTGGCAGAAGACCCCCTCCTCCGTGAGCGGGTAGAACGCGCCGGAGAAGTCGAAGCCCAAGGCCTCGGGGAGCGTGCTGGTGTCGGTGTCGGTGTCAGTGTCGGTGTCGGTGTCGGTGTCCGTATCGGTGTCGGTGTCGGTGTCGGTGTCGGCTTGGGTGTCACCGCCGGTGTCTTCGGTCTTGCCGGTGCACGCGAGGGGGAGGAGGAACGAGAGGGCGAGCAGGGTGGACACGGAGGCTCCCGGGGGGCGGCCGACGGGCCGCACGCGGCGGAGGGTAGCAAGCCTCGTGCCGATGGCGCGAGGGGACTTCTGCGCGGATAGACCGTGACGGTCATGCGACACGCGACACCCCGTCATGGCGTCTGACCCCACGGTCTCGGTGGGGGCGCCGCCCGACGCCGATGTAGACGCCCCGGCGGAGGACACCGTGTCCCGCGAGGGCCCGCTCCGGTACGAGCGGCGGGAGGAGCTCGGTCGCGGCGGCATGGGGCGGGTGGTCGCGGCGTTCGACCGGCACCTCGGGCGGGAGGTGGCGGTCAAGGAGCTGCTCGACGATCGGTCCGCGCAGGCCGCGGCGCGCTTCGTGCGCGAGGCGCGCGTCATGGCGGCGCTGGAGCACCCCGGCATCGTGCCTGTCCACGAGCTCGGCCGCCGCGCCGACGGTTCGCTCTACTACACGATGCGGCGCGTGCGCGGCCGGAGCTTCGCCGAAGCCCTGGCAGCGGGCCCCGACGAGCGCGAGCGGCGTCGCCTCGTGGATACGTTCGTCGGCGTGTGCCAGGCGGTGGCGTATGCGCACGGGCACGGCGTTGTCCACCGAGATCTCAAGCCCGCCAACCTCATGATCGGCGAGCGCGGGGAGGCGCTCGTGCTCGACTGGGGCCTCGCGCAGGCGCACGGGACCGCCGCCGAGCCGGGCGCCGCCCACGCGAGCCCCCCGTGGCGGGCACCGGATGGCGTTCTCACCGCGGCGGGCGCGCTCCTCGGCACCCCCGCGTACATGAGCCCGGAGCAGGCGCGCGGCGAGCGGGTCGACGCGCGGGGGGACTGCTGGGCGCTGGGCCTCGTGCTGTACGAGATCGTAGAGGGGCGCCGGGCGTGGAGCGGCCCGTCCGACACGCTGTTGACGCGCCTGCGGGCCGGCGAGGCGCCGCCGCCGCTGGATCGCGCCCCGCCCGAGCTCGCCGCGGTCATCCGGCGCGCGCTCGAGCCCGACCCCGCCGCCCGCTACCCCGACGCCGGCGCGCTCCTCGACGATCTCCAGGCGTGGCGCGACCACACCCGCGTGTCCGCCTACACCTACACGCTCTGGTCCGAGGTCCGCCGGCTCGGGCGTCGGTACGCGCGCGAGCTCGTGCTGCTCGGCAGCGCGCTCGTCGTCGTGGGCCTCGTGGCCGGCGTGGCCGCCCGCCGCGTCGTCGTGGAGCGGGACCGCGCCGCGCTCGCGGAGACGGACCTGTCCGTGGCCCTGGCGCGCGCGCTGGAGGACCGCGCGTGGGCCCACCTGCTCGACGAGGACGCCGCCGGATCGCTGATCGTGGCCGCCGAGGGCCTCCGCCTGCGCGACACGCCGCGCCTGCACGGCCTCGCCGCCGCCGCCCTGGGTCGCGACGCGCCCACGCTCCGTTGGGAGGCCACCGTGCCGCCCGAGTCCCTCGCGCTCGCCTGGAGCCCCGATGGCGACTGGCTCCTCGTGGTCGGGCACGAGGTGGCGCAGGTGTGGAAGGACGGCCGCCTCGTGGTCGACCGGAAGGTCACCGACGGGCTGCTCGACGGCGCGCGGTTCGTGGAGTCTGGGGGCGCCGGCGCGACCCCCACCGCAGCCCCCGGCGCCGTCGCCTGGTTCCCGCTCGACGGCGGCACGCTCGAGCGCATCGACCTCGACACCGGCGTGTCGCGGATCTACACGCTGCCGGACGCGCCGATCCAGGGCGACTCCTCCGCGCGGCGCATCGTCGCGATCCACGAGGACGGCGAGAGCGTGTACCTCGGCCGGGAGGACGACACCGTCCAGCGCATGTCCCTGGCGAGCGACCGCCCCGACGGCGCCGTCGAGACGCTCCCCTGGCTCACCCCCACCCGCCGGCGCGGCTGGATCGGCGCGGGGCCGGGGCGCGCGTGGCTCGCCGAGGTCAGCGACGGCCCCACCCTGCGCAGCCTCCCCGACGGCGCGCTGCTCGCCCGCGTGCCGCTCCGGCCCGTGATGCACCTCGCCCGCGTCGGCCCGTGGATGGTCACGAGCGGCCGGCGCACGTCCGGCAACGCGCGCCTCGGCGTGTTCGACGACGCCGGCGTCGTCACCACCGAGGCGACCGGCCTCGCCGCCGGCAACGACGCGCTCGCGCCCGTGCCCGCCCAATCCGCCCTCTGGGTCGCGGGGGGCGGGCCCTTCCTCCGCGCGTTCGCCGTCCCGGCGCTCACCCCCGGCCTGGGCGTGCGGCACGGCGGGCGCCGCGCGGTCGGCGCGGCCTGGCGCCACGACAGGCTTGCCGTCGTGTCCGCGGAGGGTCGCCTGACGGTGTGGGACGCCCCCGAGGCGCTCGCCGTGGTGCCGCCCACCGTCGCCGCCGTCACCGGCCTGACCGTGCGCGCCGGCCTCCCGTGGACCGTGGGCGCCGACGGCGAGCTCGTGTCCTGGTCGCCCGCGCCGCGCCGCGCCGCGCCGTTGCCCGATCCCGCGCGCATCTTCACCCTGCCCGACGGCACGCTCCTCTCCAGCGACCGCACCGACCTGCTCTGGCTCGACGCCGACGGCGCCGTCACCGGGCGCATCGCCGGCCTCGGCGAGGTTTTCGCGTTCGCGCTCGACCCCGACACGGGCCTGCTCGCGGTCGGCGGCGGCCACCAGGAGGTCGGCCTGGTCGACCTCGCCACGCGCACCCCACGCTGGATCTCCGGCCACCTCGGCACCGACATCGCCGACCTGCGCTGGGTCGGCGCCGACCTGCGCACCATCCATGTCGACGGCATGTCCCACACGCTCTCCGGTCACGACGGAGCCGTGCGCACGCAGGGCCCCGTCGGCGAGGGCTACCTCGAAGACGCCGCCACCTCCCCCGACGGGCGCTGGATCGCCATCGCGCGCTCGCTCCCGCCCCGGCTTGAGCTCTACACATCGTCAGGCGCGAGCGTTTCCCTCCTCGCGTCCGCCCCCCTCACCGACGGCGCCACCGACCTGCGCTGGGGCCCCGACGGCCGCGTCTACACCGCCACGTTCGACGGCACCGTGCACGTACACGGCGCCCCCGATCTGGCGCTCCACGCCGTGGTCCCGCTCGAGCGCGGCCAGCTCCGCGCGCTCGCCCTGACCGACGACACCCTCTACGCCGCGGGCGCCGCGGGCCGCCTCCACCGGGTGCCGCTCCGGTGGCTGGGCATGTCGGCCGCGGCGCTCGCCGCCGAAGCGAAAGCGCGGTTCGGCCTGGGCTTCGTGGACGGGGACGTGGGGGTCGTGGGCGCGGGCGGGGGGTGACCGCGGAGGGGGTCTGACCTTACGACTTACCACCTGCGACAGGCGAACGCCGAGAATCCAGCGGTGGGGTCTGACCTTACGACTTGTCACCTGTGGCCGAAGGCTACCCGCCCGCGTACACCGCGTCCCACCGGGTCCCCGGCCGGAGCGCCCACGCCAGCGCGCGGTGCCGCTCCATCACGATGCGTCCGTGGATGGCGGGGCTGAACCACGCGGGCACCGCGTCGCCGCGCGCGGACGCGTCGACGTGGGCGAAGGCGTCGGCGAACACCGCCACCGCGGCGTCGTCGAACCGATCCGGGTCGCGCGCGGCCAGCCATGCGTCCACATCGGCCTCGAGGGGCGGGAGGAAGTCCTGGAGCACGTCGTTCACGCGATCGTCGGGCATCATCGTGCCGTACAGATCGGGCCCCTCCTCGTAGCCGAGCACCCACGCGAGCGCCCAGGCGCCCTCGAACCCCCACCCCACCGAGCCGCGGTAGACCGTGCTCGCCGGCCCGCGCGGCGTGGCCAGCATCGTCTTCTCGCGCGCGCCGAACCAAACGTCCGCATCGCGGCCGCCCCCCGCGAGCCGCGCGACGGCGTCCTGGATGAGCGCGCTGGAGACCCGCTCCTCGGGCACGGCGACCCAGGCGGCCGTGGCCTTCACCACCATCAGCCGCCGGATGAGCTCCTCGTCCGGCCTGAGCACGCGGCCCGCCGACGGCCGGTCGCGCGGCGCGCGAAAGCCCTGGTCCAGCAACATCTCGATGACCGGATCGCTCTCGTCGGCCGTGGTCATGCGGTCCTCCTTGCGGTCGCGACGGTATCATGGGGGTGGGTACGGGACGGGGTCCCGCCGAGCGCGACGCGATGCCACGAGGGCGACCGCCGCGAGGTCCGGAGTCATGCCGAGGTGAACGCCGCTAGTTGGGAGTCATGTGCCCGTGAACGCCCGCGCGAGGGTCGGGACGAGGGGTGCTCCGCGCGCTGGCCACGGAGCAAGCGTCACTTTTCACGACGGGGTCGGCGCCGGCGCAGCCGAGAAGCCCGTACCCGAGCGTTCAACCCGGCATGACTTCGTGCCGCGTGCATTCACCGGGGCATGACCTGGACTCGAGCGCGGGGGGCGCGTGGCGCGTGCCGAAGTAGTCGCAACGCACGTTCGCCCGACCGAGCGCGCGGCTTCGCCGTGTGGCAGGGGCCGACCCGCGCCCCTCTGCGATGTGGTGGATCTTCGAGCGGGTCCACGATCCGCGATGCTCCCCGCCGTCGGCCTCCGGGTCAGCGGGCGCAAACCCGACAGATCTCGCCTCAGGGCGGGTCGTGACGCCCGTTCTGTCGGGTCCTGCGGGCCATCAGCGCCCGTTGCACCCCGTCGGCGGTCGGCCCCCCCCCGAAAAGCCGGCGTTGCTCCGTCCGGGTGTGCTCGCGCGCGGGCGGAAGGGCTCCGCGGACCCGACAGATCTCGCCTCAGGGCGGGTCGTGACGCCCGTTCTGTCGGGTCGGCGCGGCGGTGGACGCGGTGTGAAGCCCTCTCCGGGACGGGCGTCACCTCTGGAGGGACCACCCCGGCGACGGTCCGGGGGCCCGCTTTCCCCCGAAGCCTCCGCGTCCCCGCGCCAGGGGCGCGGAGGGCAGCCGCCTCCGGCGGCTGGTCCGGCCGGGCGAGCGGAGGCGCCCGACTCGGCTCCAATGCCCCTTCGCCCGGCCGACCGCGCGGCTCCGCCGCGTGCCCGGAGCCGACCTGCCCCGCGTCCGCGCGGGGGCGCCCCACCTCCGTTCCCCCCAGGCTTCCTGCGGTCACCGGGCCGCCAGGCCCCCGTCGAGCAACCCGCCCCCCCGCACCCATAGTAGGCTCCTCCGCGCCCCTCCCCGCCCCCCGTGAACGCCCCATGAACCCCACCCTCTCCCTCCCCGACCCCGCGACCACCCGCGCGCGCCTCGAGCCGCGGCTGCGACAGGTGTTCCGCGCCGGCCGGGTGGTGCCGGACGTGTCGTGGCGCGTGCCCGAGGGCGCCACGCTGCTCGGGCGGGAAGAGGGCGCCGAGCGTACCTTCGTTCAGGACGATCCCACCGTGAGCCGCGCGCACGCGCGCCTCGTTCGTGCCGGCGACACCGTGCGCGTCGAAGAGCTGGCCGGCTCGAAGAACGGCATGTGGGTGGACGGCCACAAGGTACGCGAGGCCGAGCTCGTCGACGGCGCCGTGGTGCGGATCGGCGGCACGCTCCTCGTGTTCCGACGCGTGCCCGTGCCGCTCGACGACGTCGTGATCCCCGGGCTGCGCGGCACCTCGCCCGAGATGGCGGCGCTCCGCGTGACGCTCGCGCGCGCCGCCACGATGGCCGACCCGGTGCTGCTCCTCGGTGAGACCGGCACCGGCAAGACCGCGGCCGCCGCGTGCCTCCACCGCCTGTCCGGGCGGCCGGGCGCGTTCGTCCCGGTCAACGTCGCCGCGGTGCCCGAGGCCCTCGCCGAGGCCGCGCTGTTCGGGCACACGGCGCACGCGTTCACGGGCGCCCAACGCGAGAGCGCCGGCCACTTCCGCGCCGCCGACCGCGGCACCCTCCTGCTCGACGAGATCGGCGAGATCGAGGCGCGGCTCCAGGCCCGCCTGCTCCACGCGGTCGAGGCGCGCGAGGTGATGCCGGTGGGCGCGTCGCGGCCGCAGCCGATCGACGTGCGCGTGGTCGCCGCCACCAACGTCGACCTGGTGGCGGCCGTGCGCGACGGTCGCTTCCGCGCTGATCTGTACGCGCGGCTCGCCGGGCTCGTCATCGCCCTCCCGCCGCTACGCGCGCGTCGCGACGACATCCTCGCGCTCCTCGCCCCCCACCTCCCGCCGGGCGTCCCCCTCTCGCCCGCGCTCGCGGAGCGCCTCGTCCTGCACCCGTGGCCCTTCAACGTGCGGGAGGTCGAGCGCGTCGCCGCCGAGCTCCGCTTCCGCGCGCCCGACGTGACCGTGCTGGATGTGCCCCTCGTCGACGCGCGCCTCTCCGCGTTCGCCACCGAGGCCGCGGCCCCGCCCCCCGACAGCGCCGACGCCGGCCCGCCCGACCGCGATCGCCTCGTGGAGCTGCTCACGCGTCACGACGGCGTGGTGGCCGCGGTCGCGCGCGCGGTCCAACGCACCCCGCGGCAGGTGTACCGCTGGCTGGAGCGCGAGGGCATCGATCCGGAGGGGTGGCGGAAGGGGCGGTAGGGCGTCGTCACGCGCGGGACTTCAGGCATGGGGGCGCCCCGCGCGGACGCGGCAGGTCGGCTCCGGGCGCGCGGCTGGCGCCGCTTGGTCGGCCGGGCGAAACGGCATCGGCGTGGGGTCGAGAACGCCCGCCCGCCCGGCCGGACCAGCCGCCGGGGGCGGCTGCCCTCCGCGCCCTTGGCGCAGGGGCCCGATGATTGGCCCCGACCAGGGCGCACTCCCCCACCCCGCCGCCCCTCGCACTCGAACATCGCGATGACCGCGGGGACGCGTCCAGTCGCAACCCACTCAATCGAACGAGCCGTGGTCGGCGTAGCCCAGGATCTCGCCCGGCGTCTGCCGCGTCAGCAGCGGAAGCGCGCTGATCTGGGTACACAGCGCCTCGAGATCCGCGAGCTCCTGCGCCGCGCGGCCCGTGTCTTCCTCGGTGACGGGCCCGAGCCCGAGCACCGCGGCGAGCCCCTCCTCGATCAAGGCGCGCACGGTGGTGTGGTCCCGCGCGGCACGCACGCGGGCGGCCTCGCGGTCGTCCGCTCACGGCTCCGTCCGCACCGGCCCCCGCGGCGGCTCCGCGGGCGCTGGCCCCCGCGGCGGCTCCGTGGGTTCAGGCCCGAAGATGGGCCTCTCGGGAACGACGATCTTGGGCTCGCCCTTGGCCTTCAGGATCACCGTCTTCGGGCGTTCTGTTCCCTTCCACTGCAGGTAGCCGGGAGGCTGGAACGCAAGCACCGCAATCCGCTCCCCGAGCACGAGCCGCGTCGCCCCGGGAGGCTGCGGCGCCACCGAGGGAGGAGGGTCTTTGTCGCCCACCACCAGGCTGGTGCCCGGCACAACGCCGATCCCCGCGAGCGCGTCGAGCCCCTGCACGGCCAGCGACCAGTCCGCCTCCGAAGTGAACAACACGGGCGGGTAGCCCGCCTCCACGACCCGCTGGGCGGCCTCCTCGGCGGATGCATGCGATGACGACGGGAAGTCGTCGGTGCTTCCCAGCACCACCCACCCGCCCGACCCGCCCGCGAGTGTCAGGTACCCGCCATCCTCCCGCCTCACGGGCGCCGCCACACGCGGTGTCGGCTCCGCATCGGTCACGAGCAGCCGCACATCGAAGCCCTCCAGGATCCCCGGTCCCCCCACCTCGTTGCTGTCGTAGCGACTCCGCCCATCCGCCACGATCAACACCGGCGTCCGCACCGGCGCCCCGCACCGCGCCGACGCGGCCTTGTCGGCGGCTGCCCAGCGGGCGGCACGCGAGGCCAAACGGCGATACAGAACCGACGCCACCCGCGGCTCCTCCCCCAGCTCGTCCGCCAGCGCCAACCCCTCAGGCGTCACCACCAACACGCGCCACCCGAAGCGCCCGTCGTGAAGCAGCGCCGCACGGTCCGGCGCCCCGCAGAGCGCGGCGGTCTCGATGTGCGCGGCGTCGAGCCCCGCGACCTCGGCGGGCCCCACGAACTCGTCCACCAGCGCACCCGAGGCGTGGGTCGCCGCGGGTGGCGTGACGGGCAGGTCGAGCGCGGGCGGAGGCGGGACCGGGGGAGCACACGCGAGCAGCCACAACATCCGCGGAGGATAGCTTTCCGAGCGACCACTTCGAGCGCTACTTCTTCAGGAACGGCGTGAGCAGCTCGATCGGCAGCGGAAACAGGATCGTGCTGTTCTGGTCCGACGCCACCTCGATCAGCGTCTGGAGGTACCGGAGCTGCAGCGCCGACGGCGACTGCGCCAGCACCAGCGACGCCGCCGCCAGCTTCTCCGAGGCCTGGAACTCGCCCTCTGCCGAGATGACCTTGGCCCGCCGTTCGCGCTCCGCCTCCGCCTGCCGCGCCATCGCGCGTTGCATCTCCACCGGCAGGTCGATGTGCTTGACCTCCACCTGCGTGACCTTGATTCCCCACGGCTCCGTATGGACGTCGAGGATCTGCTGGATGCGCAGGTTGATCTTGTCCCGTTCGGCGAGGAGCTCGTCGAGCTCCGCCTGCCCCACCACGCTGCGGAGCGTCGTCTGCGCGAGCTGGCTGGTCGCGACGAAGTAGTCCTCGACGGCCAGGATGGAGCGCAACGGATCGATGACGCGGAAGTACACCACCGCGCTGACCGCGATGCTGACGTTGTCGCGGGTGATCACGTCCTGCTTGGGCACGTCGTGCGCCACCACGCGCAGGCTCACGCGCTCCATGCGGTCGATGCCGGGGATGAGCAGCACGAGGCCCGGTCCCTTGAGCGGAATGACGCGGCCGAGCCGGAACACCACCGCGCGCTCGTACTCGCGCACCACGCGGATCATCGAACCGAGCAGCGCCCCCAACAGGACGATCAGCACCACGGGCAGCCACGCGAGCCCGAACGTCATCCCTCCCCTCCCAGGTTCCCCGGCTCCCCGTCCGGGGCGGTCGGCACCACCTCCACCAGCAGCCCGTGCAGCGCCGTCACGCGCACCTCCCGGCCGGCGGGCATCACGCCCTTCCACCGCGCGGCCCAGTCCTCACCCTCCACGCGCACCCGCCCGGCGCCCACGCCCCCGATGATCACGACCCCATCGGCCCCCACGAGCGCCTCGGCCCCGGTCTGCACGCGCCGGCGCTGCGCGATGGCCACCTGCGTCGCGAACGCGAGCACCGTGAAGCCCGCCAGCATCGCGATGCCGAACAACACGCGCGGATCCACGCGCAGGTCGAAGCCCGGCACGCGCTCGAACAGGAGCAGCCCCCCGAGCGCAAGCGCCGACACCCCCGCGATGGCGAGCAGCCCGTTCGTCGCGACGAACACCTCCATCCCGATCAGCACCGCCCCGCCCACGATCAGCACGAGCCCCGCGGCGTTGAAGGGCAGGATCGAGAGCCCGACCGTCGCCGCGATCAGGCACAACAGCCCGATCGCGCCGGGCGCCACCACGCCGGGGTTGAGCAGCTCGATGTACAGCCCGAGCATCCCGAGCGTCACGAGCAGGAACAGCACGTTCGGGTTGGAGATCGCGTGGACCACGCGCTGCCGGGTGGTCATCGGCACCTCCACCACCGTGGCGCCGGCGGTCGCGAGGACAACGTCGCGGCCGTCCACCGTCACCGTCCGCCCGTCGATCGCCTCCACCAACGCGTCGAGGTTCGCCGCCACGAGGTCGACCACGCCGAGCTCCACCGCCTCCACATCCGTCGCCGCCACCGCCTCGCGCACCGCCCGCTCGGCCCACTCGCCGTTGCGCCCCCGCTGCGTCGCGACCGCGCGCGCCCACGCCGCCGTGTCCTCGAGCACCTTCGTCTCCATCGCCCCGCCGCCCTCGGCCTCCTCGCCGCCCCCGAGCGACACCGGCGTGGCGGCCCCGATCGTCGTGCCCGGCGCCATCACCGCCACGTTGGCCGCGAGCGTCAGGAACAGCCCCGCCGACGCCGCCCGCGCCCCCGTCGGCGCCACGAACACCACCACCGGCACCTCGGCGCCGAGCTCCGCCCGTACGATTGCGCGTGCGCTCTCGATGAGCCCGCCGGGCGTGTCCAGCCGCACGATCACCGCGGCGGCGCCTGCCTCCTCGGCGGCCCGCAGCCCCGAGATCACGTAGTCGGCGGTGCCGGGGTCGATGGCCCCGTCCACGTCCAGCACGTGCACCTCGGCGCCCCAGGCGAAGCCGAGGAGCGAGCACCAGACGGCGAGCAGGGCGAACACCCCACCTCGGTAGGGGCACGATCGGGGCGCAGCGGACTGGGGGGCCCCATTTCACAAAGGGAGACGTGGCAAAAGGAGACTTGGCAGAAGGACACTTGGCAGAAGGCGACGTGTCGCGGCGGCCTGCGAAGGGCGTGTCCCGCGCGGACGCGGGCCGGGTGCCTTGTGGGGTCGCGCTCGGGCGCTCCGTCGTCCGGCTCCGTGCCGGCCGACTGGCGCGGGCGGTGGATCCTGGCACGGCCTCCGGCCCGGGGCCTCACGCCGCCCGCGCCACCCTCCAGGCCCCCTCACGCGCGTGGCCTTCGGCCCGGAAAGCCACCTGGGCCCGTGATCCGGGGCTCGCCGGCCCCGCGCACGGGCCCATGCCCTCCTGGACGCCGGTAGGCGTCCGGTGATCCCATCCTGAGCCGCCCGAGCGCCCCCGTTACAC
>JAZKFH010000018.1:0-105078 GCA_040386535.1 Myxococcota bacterium
GGGACGCGGTGGAGGGCGGTGGGGGAAAGTTTGCTTTGTGTTCGGGGCGTCATGGCGTCTCAATGCCTATGCACCTCGCTCAGCGCTCGAGTACGAGCGCATCGAGGGCGGGGTCATGCCCCCCTCAACGCCGCTAAATCGGAGTCATGCCACCGTGAACGCCGCTAAATCTGATTCATTCCGTCAAGTCAGGGCTCCCCACCGCTGCCACCACGGAACTAAGGGCATTTTTCCGCAGCTCGCGGGCCCTCGCAGCCTGGATCCGAGCATTCAACCCGGCATGACTCCGTGCCGCGTGCATTCATGGGGACATGACCTATGACCCTGCGGTTGGGCCCCTCGCGGCGGCGCGCGATCGGGGCGTCGGCGGTGGGCTCGGGAAACCTCGGGAGCGACGTCCCGCTGATCTGCACGGGCGCCTAAGCGAAGTGCATGGGCATTGGCGTCTCATCCGGTCAGTTCGGCGCGGCCGGCGCGCCGAACTCGGGGGATGGCGTCTCATCCGGTCGTTCGGCGCGGCCCGCGCGCCGAACTCGGGGGATGGCGTCTCGTCCGGTCCGTTCGGCGCGGCCCGCGCGCCGAACTCGGGGGATAGCGTCTCATCCGGTCCGTTCGGCACGGCCCGAGCGCCGAACTGGGAATTCGCCGCACTCGGCGGGACCCTGGACGGCGTCCGCCCCAGCTGCCGACGGCCGCGAAGCGGCCACCGAGGCGCCCGTCCTCCTGGAGCGCACGAGGCGAGCCCTCCGTCGAGCCCTTCGCAACCGGCGCGCCGACCGCGCCCGCTACCCGCTCCTCCCATTCTGCTTCAGGAACGCCGGGAACACCGTCACGAGCCGCCCCGTGGCCGCGCTCCACACGAGGACCTGTCCGTCGGCGCCGGTCGTGACGAGGCGGCGGCCGTCGGGGGAGAACGCCAGGGCGCGGGCGGGGGCGCGGTGGCCCACGAGCTCGTCCGCCACGTAGGCGCCGTCGTGCCACGCGCTCACGCCCCGCGCGTGGATGCGGGTGGCGGCGAGCCGCATCCCGTCGGGCGACCAGGCGCAGGCGCCCGCCCCATGCGACGGGATCGACACGGGGATGGCGCGCCCGGTGTCGAGATCGAGGACGTGGAGCGCGCGCCCGCGGTCGAGGACGAGGCGCCGGCCGTCGGGGGAGAACGTGAGGGCGCGCATGTGCGCGTCGGAGGGGAAGGAGCGGGCCGCGGACGCCGCCCCGCCCGGGACCGTGAACACCCGCGTGCCGCCGCCACCCCGCGCGAAGCCGGGGACCTGCTCCTGGAGGTTCTCGGCCCACTGCGACAACGCCACGAGGCCGCTCGGGTGGAGCGCGGGCGTGCCCCCGACGCGCCCCACCCGGGCGCCCAGCACCAGGGCCCCGGACCGCGCGTCCCAGACACGCAGCAGAGGGGCGCCCTCCTCGAGCTCCGCTGCTGCGACCTTCACGCTGACCCACGGCCACGCGAGCGCCACCTCGGCGACGCGTTCGAAGGTCGGCAGGCGCATCCGCCGCGTGTCGGTGGCCACGTCCCAGATGCTGACGTCGTCGGTGCGGTCGGCGGTGACGGCCACGAGGCCCTCAGGGGTGTCGGCGACGCGGAGGATTCGTCCGGCTTCGACCGCGTTCGGCATCCGGTGCAGCGCCACACGTTTGCCCTCGCGCAGGCTCCAGGACGCGACGCCGAGGCCCGCGTACGCCACGTGCACGAGCGGGCCCCGCGGGGCGAACACGGCGTCCATCCCCTCCGCGACACGGTCGAGCGCACGCACGGGCGTGGCGGTCGCGACATCGACGAGGTCCACCCCCTCGGGGCCTGCCACCGCGAGGAGGCGGCAGTCGGGGGAGAACGCGAGCCGGAACACGGCGTCGCGTGCAGGCAGGGCGACCATCCGCCAGTCCCCACCCCGGGGCCGTAACCACACGTACGATCGCATCGCGAAGGCGAGGGTGCCATCCCGGGCCACCGCAAGCGCCCTCGTGCCGGGGTGGCGAGGCCGCCGATAATAGTGCTCGTTCTCCCAGTCGTCCTCCACGTCGGGGATGGGAATCATGACGACTGCGATCTCGTCCGCGTACACGAAATCGACCACCACCACCACGTCCCCGCGAAGCTCCACGGCGCCGGGCGCGTCGGACGCGACGCGCCACGCGGTGCCCTGGCGGTGGTCGGGACCCCCGAGGGTGCACTTGGTGAACTGCCGCTTCGGCACGCGCCACCAGCGCAAGCCGCGGGGCGTGTCAGGATCCTCCGTCACGAACCAGAGGCCCGCGGCGTCGAGCACCTCGCCGAGGCCCGGCACCAATTCGGGCTGGCCGTGGCCGTCGTGAGCGAGGCTCCAGGTCTGGCCGGCGGCCGTCGCGAACAAGGTGTCCTCGGCCCACGCGAGGTGTGTCACCCCGCCCGGCCCGCTGTCCAGGGCGAAGGCGCGGTCGAGCATGCCGGTGCGCGCGTGCCACACGCGGACGACGCCGTCGTCTCCGCCCGTCGCGAGCCAGGTGTTGTCCTGCGAGAAGGCGACCGCACGGACGGGCCCGCCCAGCGCGGCGGGAAACGGGGCCGTCTGCCAGCGGCGATTTGTCGACATCGAGAGCGCGGGAAGGGTGCGCCCCGCGAATGTGGCCGGGAACCGGAGGAACGTCAAGGCGAGGTCCGAGGGGTCAGCACCCCCGCACGAGGCGCCCCCGCACGAGGCACCCCCGCGCGAGGCACCCCCGCGCGAGGCACCCGCAGCGCGGCCGCGCTGGCGCGGCCGGTCCGGCGCCCGCGGCCGTCAGGCCGCCGCGCCGACCGAGCCCGTGAGGGCGAGCGCGGAGGGCGCCGACCCCCGCGCTCGGGCGGGGGTCGCGCCCCGAGCTTCCGGAATCACCCAAAACGAAAGAGCGGCCCCCTCCCAGGAGCCGCCCCTCACCTACGTCGTAGCGCCACTCGCCGCGGCTACGCGGCTACGCCGCTCTCCGCCGCTACGCCGCTCCCCGCGGACGCCCGCTCACCCGCAATTCACCCGCCCCCCCCGCACCGTGCAGCGCACCTCGCCGCCGGTGGTGGGGACCTCGACCTGCGCCTGCATCGGCACCGTGCCCTGGAGGACCAGCGTGCAGCCGCCCGGCGTGGCGCTCGCAAATCGGGCGATGGTGTCGCTGCCGGAGAGCGACTCGGTCTGCCGGTTGCCCGCGCAGAGGAGGCCGACCTCGGCGATGGGGAGGTCGCTGTCGACCTTGACCTTGAAGGCGACGCCGCGGGCCGGGGGCTTGGGCGCGATGGGCGTGGCGCCGCACAGCGGGCTGGTGAGGCCGTCGAGCCACTGGATCTCGGCGTCCTCGCCGAGCACGCTCACGCGCTCCTGCCACGTCGCGAACGGCGCGCCACACGGGGAGCCGCCCATCGAGCGCGCGAGGATCAGATCGGTCCAGCCCATGAGCGCGCGGGCCTTGCGCATGTTGCGGGGATCACTGTCGAGGAGCGCGCCCACGGTGGTGGTGAACACCTGGTTGCGGGCGGCGCCGGTCTTCACGTCGCTCCACTCGACCGTCAGCTTGACGGGGTCGTTGGGGACCGGGCGGCCGTTCAGCTGCAGGTCCTGGAGGAACAGCTGGGTGGTGCCGGCGTAGTAGTGGATGGGCTGGACATCTTCCTTGTTGGTGCTCGACTCCTCGCCGTAGAAGCGCTTCATGGCGAGGCTCGGGGGAAGGTCGAGCGCGAAACGAACGTCGTGAGCAATCGTCTGCACGAGCGAGGGGAAGCCGACGCCGAAGACGCGGTCCACCACGGCCTCCGAGCCGAGGTAGACGTAGGCGCCCTTGCCCTTCTCGGTGAGCATGTCGAGCACCTTGTCGTTGAAGTCGCGGCCCACGCCCACGGCGGTCAGGCGGATGTCGGACTCCTCGTAGGCCTTGGCCACCTCGGTGACGGTGTTCGGATCGATGTCGCCGGTGTTGAGCAGGGCGTCGGAGATGAGCATCATCCGGGCGTTGCGGCCGGCCGCGTCGGCGCCGGTGCGGCCCTTGGCGATGCGGTAGCCCTCCTTCAGGCCGAGGTCGACGTCGGTGCTGCCGCGCGGCGCGAGCTGGCCGATCGCGTTGAGCAGCAGCGACGGATCGTCGCGACCGACGACGTAGTTCTCGAGCGGCGTGCACACCTGGTCGTCGAACAGGACGAGATCGACGCGGTCGCCGCGGACGAGCTGGTCGCTCATCTTGACGAGGCCACGCTTCAGGTAGTCCATCCGGCCCTCGGCCGACATGGAGCCCGAGCGGTCGAGCACCATCGTGAGGTCCAGCGGGGTGCGCGCGGGGACGACGCCCTTCACGGCGAAGGCGAAGGTGAGCACGTCGGGCGCGGTCTGCTCGGCGGAGCCCTTGACGGAGAACGTGTCGCCCGAGCGCACGGGGTCGGTCTCGAAGCTGAAGTAGTTGAGGAGCTCGTGGGGGCGCACCTGGGCGGTGGTCACGGCGCCCTTGTTCTGGATGGCCCAGAGCAGGCGCTGGGCGCTGGCGAGCGACATGGAGTCGTCGTTGGAGAGGTACACGGTGGCGCCCCAGTCGAGGTTGGGGTCGGGGTAGGCGCTGCTGCGCGCCTGCTCGTCTTGCATGGGAGCGCCGGACTCGCTGCGCTTGTCGGCGCGCGACACGTCCTTCTTCGCGCCCGCCTTGGGGCTGGAGGCGCCGTCCATGGGCGCCTCGGCCGCCGCGACGCTGGATGCGTCCCCTTCGTCGCCCAGGCTGTCGGTGGAGAGCGAGCGCCCCTTGGACTTGGCCGGGGCCTGGGCCGTGGGCTTCGACTCGGGCGCGGGAGCGGGCATGGTGGACGCGGACGAACGGGAAGTCGTCGACGGCGCGGTCGGCGCGCCAAGGCCGCTCGCGGCGCCCGACCCGTAGCCGCTACCCCCGCCGCCGGGGCCGGTCCCCGAGGTGCCGATGGTGCCGTAGTTGCCGCCCGACGCGGGGGCGCTCGCGGTGGGCGGCGGCGGCGGCGCCCCCTGGTTCCGCCGCGCGCTGGTCTCGCGCTCGGAGCCGCCGTAGCACTCGCGCACGATCACCTCCCCCGTCGGCATGCGCACGGGCGCGGGCACCGCCTCCTCCTGGGCCACCGTCGGCGGCTTGGCCTCGGGGATGCCGGGGGTCTTGGCCTCGGTGAGGGCCTGGCACGAGAGGAGGGCGAGGAAGTTCAGCATGGGGGTCAACATGGGGGCTCCAAGAGGCCGGGGCGGGAGGTCGAAGGCGAGGCGGCGCGTCCGGAACGAAGGGGGGTGGCGCGAGCTTACAGCGAATGCGCCGGGCACGGAGCAGGCGCCCCTCCGGACGGGCGCCGCCGCGCCGGCTCGTCACGGGATAGGCGGCGGGCATGCCCCGCGACCTGCTCATCTCCCTCCGCGATCCGACCGATCCCATGGCCCAGCAGGAGCTCCGCTGCTTCCGTGACACCACGGGCCTGGAGTCCCTGGAGATCGTCCACGCCTCGGCCGCCCCGCTGGACGACCGCCTGCTCGACGAGGCGCGCATGTTCTTCTTCGGGGGCTCGGGCGCCTACTCGGTGCTCGACCCGCACCCGTGGGTGCGGCAGATGCTCGACTTCCTCGTGCGCGTGGTCGACCACAAGACCCCCGCGTGGGCGTCGTGTTTCGGCTTCCAGGGCCTCTCGCTCGCGCTCGGCGGCGAGGTGAACCGGGACGACGCGCGCCAGGAGCTCGGCTCCTTCCCCATCGACCTGACCGACGCCGCCGCGGACGATCCGCTGTTCGGCCCGCTCCCGCCCACGTTCCACGCCCAGCTCGGCCACCACGACCACGTGGATCGCCTGCCCGCGGGCGTGACCCTGCTGTGCACCGGCCGCAAGATCCAGAACCAGGCCTTCAAGGTCGACAACGCCCCGTTCTGGGCCACCCAGTTCCACCCCGAGCTCAACAAGGCCACGACCTTCGAGCGGTGGACCTACTACCGCACCCTCTACTCGGACGACGAGGCCGCCGCCGTCGCGACCGATCGCGCGATGGCCGCCGCGGCCGACACCCTCGAAGTACAGACGGTGTTGCGGCGTTTCGCGGTGTGGGCGGCGGCGCGGTAGCGCCATAGACGAGCGGCCCCAGGGGTCTCTCCATGCGCCTTCAGCCCGTCCTGCTCGTCCTCGTCGGCCTCCTCGCCGGCTACATCTTCGCCACGCCCCGCACCGCGACCGCCGCGGGTGGCGGCGCGTGGCAGTGCTACGTCGCCGACCGCCTCCCCGACACCAAGGAGGCGATGAACTGGAAGGGCGCGACCAACGTGACCGACGGCCTGAACGCCGCCGCGCCCACGTCGCCCCCGGGCACGATCATCACGCTGCAGTACCCCACCGCGGGCGGCAGCGGCTGGTCCGGGTCCACCCGCTCGGACGTCGGCCTCATCTGCGTCCGGAGCTGATCCTGTCGTGAAGCCCGTCGTGAAGCCCATCGTGCTCCGCGCGCTTTTGCGTGCCGTCCTCGCGCTCCCACCCGCGCTCGTGCGCCTCCGCGTCGGCGATCCGCCGCGCAACGATCGCGGCACCCCGCTCGATCGTGACACGTTTGTCCTGGTGTGGCTCGAGAACAGGGCGTTCGGCGGCATCACCAAGGCCACACCCGAGAAGGCACGGGCGGGCATGCGCCGCTCGGTGGCGATCGTCGCGTCGCGGGAACAGGGCGCCGCGCTCCACGTGCACGACACGCGCGTCCCCGACGGCCCCGGCGTGCGCGTGTACCGGCCGGCCGGCGCGCCGCGGCCCGTGCTCGTCTACCTGCACGGCGGCGGCTGGGTCCAGGGGGATCTCGACACCCACGACGCGCTCTGTCGCCGCCTCGCCGTCGAGGCCGATCGGGTCGTCGTCTCCGTCGACTACGCGCTCGCTCCCGAGCACCCGTTCCCCGCCGGCCTCTTCGACACGTTGAGCGCCCTGCGCTGGGTCCGCACCGCCGACCTCGGCGCCCCGACCTTGGCGGGCGAGGGCCACATCGCCGTAGGGGGTGACAGCGCGGGGGGCAACCTCGCCGCCGCCGCGTGCCTGTTCCTTCGCGACGCTGGCGAGCCTCTACCCGAGCTCCAGGTGCTCGTCTACCCCGGCCTCGACCAGACGCGCGTGCTCCCCAGCCACACGACGTTCGCGCGCGGGTTTCTGCTCACCGCCGCCGACATCGACTGGTTCCAGGCGCACTACGCGGTCCCCGACCTGCGCGACCCGCTCGCCTCCCCGCTCCTGGCGCCGGACCTGCGCGGCCTGCCGCCCGCCGTCGTGACCACCGCGGGCTTCGACCCCCTCCGCGACGAAGGCGAGGCCTACGTCCTACGCCTCCGCGAAGCGGGCGTTCCGGTGGTCCACCTCGACGAGTCCGGCCTCGTCCACGGCTACGCGTCGATGGACGGCGTGCTCGCGACCGCTCACGACGCAGTGGCGCGGTTGGCGGCGGTGATCCGGGCGGGGTGAGGGCAGGATCGGGCGCGGTCGGGCGCCCCGGCGGGCGCGGACGCCCGCCGTCGGGTCGGCTCCAGGCTCGCGCCGGGCGCTCGGTCCGTCCGCGCGCGACGCGCGGCCGGGACCGGCCGGGCAGGGCCCGGCCGCCTTGCGCGCCCCTGGCGCGGGATCCTGGGAGAGGGGTCTGACCTTACGACTTATCACCTGCGACAGGCAAACGCCGACAATATAGGGACAGGGTCTGACCTTACGACTTATCACCTGCGACCGGCGGCCACATCGCGGGACACCTGCTCGACTGGGGGTGCCTCCGTGGCCGCCCGGCGGCCACGGAGGGGGGACCTGGCGCAGGTACCCCCTCCAATGGCCGATCGAAGCGACCGGATCGGCCACATCGGGGGGGTCCTGGCCCAGGTCCCCCCACTTGTGGCCGATCGCGCCCCGGAAATCCGCCACAACCCAGGGGTCCTGGCCCAGGTCCCCCCACTTGTGGCCGATCGCGCCCCAGAAACCCGCCACAACCCAAGGGACCTGGCCCAGGTACCCCCACTTGTGGCCGATCGCCCCAGGAGCCCCCGGCGATCGGGTCGTCCCCGTCCTCCTTTCTGCCCTCCTCTGTTCCTGCCTTCCTGATTCTCCGCGCTCCCCGCACCGCCCTCACGCCGGTCGACGCGGTGAGCGCCCCCACCCGCGCTCCGGCCGTTCAGAACCCGCACGCCTCCGTCGTCGGCACCTCAACCGTCGTCGTCTCCCCGCCATGCACGATCGTGTAGGTGCCCGCGGGCAGCGGCCCCACGTCGCACGTGGTCGCGAGCATGCCGCAATCGTCGGTGCACGCGGTGGGCCCGATCGCCGTCTCCCACGCGAACTCGCTCGTCACGGTGATGGTCGTGCCGTCGAGCGTGGCCGTGCAGGAGCCCGCGGCCTCGCGGTCGCACGACGAGGACAGGCACACCTCGGCGTCGACCGTGATCGTGCCGGTGCCGTCAGCGGTGGCCGCCTCCAGGCAGGTGGCCCCCTCGTCGACCAGGGAGGTCGGCTTCCAGCCGAGGTCACATCCGAGCAGACCCAACAACAGAGAGATGGCGATCATGGAGTACCTCTGGCCAAGGGGTGAAGCAGGAAGCATGCCACGTCAGCCCATCCCCGGAAGACCCGCGCTCGCTGGCTCGAGCCGAACCACGACCCCCACACGAGGCTCTTCCGCGAACCGCCAGCCGGCAGCCTCGATCTGTCGCCGAGTCTGGATGACGTCGCCCCCGCCGAAGACCGGGCCGAGACGCACCCGCACGGACACGCGGAATGTTCCGTCCGGCTGAAGCGTCGCGGTCGCGTCGGTCACCACCCTTCACCCCGCTCGCCCCGCCCCCCCCGCCGCCGCGACGGCCGCGTCCGCGCGGTCCGGTCGCCCTGGTTCCCTCCGCTCAGATCTCCAACCAAACCGGCGCCCGCCCGATCGCCTCGAGAAACCGCACCAGCTCCCCGACCGCGATCCGCACGGTGGCCTCGTTGTGGAGGGGGTGCACGCCCACGAACGCGTGGCGCTCGATGCCGCGGTCGAGCACCATGCGCACCCCACCGCCCCGCGCCACGTCGTTCACCATCGCCAGCGGGCTCACCGAGCCTGGCTCGATGCCGAGCACGCGGCGGAGCCGGTCGGGGCTGCCGAAGCTGACGGAGCCGTAGGCGTTGAGCGCGGCGCGGAGGGCGCGGATGTCGATGGCGCGGTCCTCGAGCGCCGTCACGACCCACATCTGCTCGCGCTTGTCGCGCAAGAAGAGGTTCTTGACGTGGGCGGCGTCGATGTCGCCGCGGAGCAGCTTGGCGTCCTCGACCGTGCGGAGCGGCGGGTGGCGGAACACGGTGTAGGCCACGCCGAGCGCGTCGAGCTGCGAGAGGACCGGCACTTCCCGGGGATCCACGGCACCGGAATCCATGGTCAGAACGCCCACCCGATGTTCGTGTGCGCGGCCGGGAGCACCCCGTGAACGCCGCCGCCGTCGACGTCCGAGCCGTAGTCGAAGTACGACACGCCGAGGCCGCCCGACAGCACGAGTCCCGGGCCGAGGATCCCGGTGAAGCCGACGAGCAGGCTCGTGTAGCCGCCGAGCTCACCCCGGCCGTCGGAGACGACGTCGGCGAGCACGCCCCGCGCCATGACCCAGGCGCCGCGCGGCGCCGTGCCCCACACGAACCCGCGCACGCCCACCTCGCCGCCGTAGCCGCGGAACGAGCCGGGGGGAAAACCCAGCACGCTGTCGAACAGGCGAAGGCTCGGCCCCGCGTACACGGACACGCGCGGCCCGAGGGCACGCTCGACCTGCACGTGCACGAACCCGAGCGCGGTGGTCAACGGATCGAACGTCACCGTCCACTGCGGCGCGGACGCCGGCTCCGCTACCGGATCCGCCGCCAGCGCCAGCCCCGACAGCAGCAGCATCACTCGCGCAAATACCCGCGCCCGAAGATGACCTGCTCGATTCGGTGCGAGCCGTGCAGCCCTTCGAGGCGACGCAACAGGTCCTCGAGCGCGACCACGGACGAGCGCCCCATGTCCACGTGGTAGACGACGGCGCGGCCGTCGCGGCGCACGTCGGGGTCGGAGATGTAGTGCATCCGGCCGCCGTCCTTGCTGCCCCAGGCGCCGTCCCAGCCGGCCATGTACCAGTCGCCGATCAACGCGTCGGCGTCCTCGATGGCGCCGCCGCCCGCGAACAGGATCTGGATAGGGAGCTGATCCCAGGGCGCCTGGGTGGACACGCGCAGGTCGAACGCGCGCTCCCGCCACGCGAACAACACCTGGGCGCGGGCGAGCGCCTGGTAGTCGGCCAACGCCACGACCATCGGCTGATCGCCCACCTGGCCGATCTCGGAGGTCTGCGGGTTCACCAGATCGACGCGCACGGCGGCGTAGGGGCGGGCGCCGTCGGGGATGATGGGGACGATGCGGCCGTCGGGCGCACGCTTCATGCGGGCGGCCTCGGCGATCCAGCCCAGCTTTTCCTGGGTGGCGGCGTAGTGGTCGAACATGTCGACGTAGCTGCCGCGGTGCGCGTTGAGCAGCTCGCGCGGGTGGATGTCCTCGCGCACGAAGCGCGCCACGTCCGCCAGGAACGCGCCCGCGCCCTCGATGAACGGGTCCTCGTCGCGATCCTCCTCGACGTAGCGGGACAACTCGCGGCGCCCCTCCTCGAGGTTGCCCCACGCGAAGAGCAGGTGCGCGAGGCCCTGGCGGGCGCGCGGCTGGCCGGGGGTGGCGACGAGCACGCGGAGGTAGGCGGCCTGGGCCTCGCCGGGCAGGTCGAGGTCCTCACAGGCCGCAGCGAGCGAGAGCAGGAAGCCCTCGATCATCGTGTCCGCCTGCACCTTGCGGTCGGGGTGGGCGGCCACCTCGGCCTGCAGCGCCACGATCGCCTGCTCGATGAGCGGCTTGCCCAACTCGGGCTCGCCGAGCTGGAGGTGCACCACGCCGAGCGCGTTGAGCAGATCGGGGCGGTCGGGCGCGGCCTCGACGGCTTCGAGCAGGAGCTTGCGCGCCTCGCGGGGGTTCTCTTCCGAGAGCGCTTTGAGGGCGCGCTCGGCGAGCCCTTCGGGGGACGAGGGGGGCGTTTCGGACGTGGCCACGGGCTCTCCGGAGGGGCAGGAGCCTACCATGGAGCACGACGCGGCGGCCCCCCCGGGCCGGGTTAGGCGGCCCCCATGCCCCCTGCCACGCCCCCCGCCGACGCGCTCCCTCCCGACGTCGCCGCCGCCCTCGAGGAGCAACGCGCCCAGCGCCACGTGACGCGCCGGCCCACCGTGCCCGCGCTCGAAGAGCGGCTGTTCACGCCGATCCCGTGCCTCGACCACGGGTTCGTGCGCGCGGTCGACTACATGGGGGACGACGGCGCGGTGGTGCAGGCGGCGCGCGTGTCGTACGGCACCGGCACCAAGAAGGTGAGCGAAGATCGCGGCCTCATCCGCTACCTGATGCGTCACCGCCACACGACGCCGTTCGAGATGTGCGAGCTCAAGCTGCACGTGAAGCTCCCCATCTTCGTGGCGCGCCAGTGGATCCGGCACCGCACCGCCAACGTGAACGAGAACTCGGGCCGCTACTCGATCCTCGACAAGGAGTTCTACCTCCCCCGGCCCGAGGACCTCGCGGTGCAGTCCGCCAACAACAAGCAGGGCCGCGGCGAGGTGCTCGACGCCGACACCGCCGCCGAGGTGCTCCGGTTGTTGCGTCGCGACGCGGAGCAGACCTACGACACCTACGAGGCGCTGCTCGACACGCACCACCTCGCCCGCGAGCTCGCGCGGATGAACCTCGGCGTGAACTACTATACGCAGTGGTACTGGAAGATCGACCTGCACAACCTCCTCCACTTCCTCTCGCTCCGCATCGATCCGCACGCGCAGTACGAGATCCGCGTGTACGGCGAGGCCATGGCTGGCCTGGTCAAGGCGTGGACCCCGCTCGTGTGGGAGGCCTTCGAGGACTACCGCGTCGGCGCGCTCACGCTCTCGCGGCAGATGCTCGACGTGGTCCGCCGGCGCCTCGGGGGGGAGGTCGTGACCTTCCCGTCCAGCGGCCTCTCCCGGCGCGAGTGGGACGAGCTCACCGCCGCGTTGCAGGCATGAGCGTGCCCTTCCTGCTCGCCCTGTTCGCCTGCTCGCCCGACGAGCCGCTCGATCAGCCCAACACCCCGCCGCCGCCCCCGGCGATGTACGGCGTCGTCGAGGCCGACGTGGCCCGCTACACCGGCCTCGCCACCGAGATCCACGGGCCCACGCGCTCGTTCGTGCTCACCGGCGAGGGCAAACGCGTGCTCGCCATGCTCTCCGAGACCGCCACGCTCCGCCTCGGCGGCATGCCCTCCCAGGTGCAGGACCTGGCGAGCGGCACCACGCTCTACGTCGAGGGCCGTCGCGACGGGGACACGCTCCTCGTGCTGCGCGCCACCGACACGCCCGACGCGAACGACGCCGCGGCGGCGGGGTTGCCCGTGCCCGCGGGCGCCGAAGTCGTGGCGCCGGAGATTCCGGAGGTCGCGGTCCCCGTCGTGGAGCCCCCGGTGCCCCCCGTCGAGCCCCCGGTGCCCGTCGTCGAGCCCACGCAGCCCCTGGTCATGCCGCCCACGTGATCGGTCGGTCACGCGTCTGGGCAGCCGGTCCGCGCCCGAGCCCGCGGCCGCTGCGGCAACGGGCAGGCAACGCGGACGGTCGGCTTGGCAAGCACCCGCGCGGTGCGTACCTCTCCGGGAGCCGGAGTCGCCCCTGCCCCTGACCGACGACCTCGCCCCCCTCACCGTGACCGACCCCGACGGGCAGCCGGTGGTGCTGGGCTCGCTCTGGGCCGACCGGCCGGTCGTCCTGGTGTTCATCCGCCACTTTGGTTGACTGTTCTGCCGCGAGCAGGTCCGCTCGCTGTCGAACCACCTCGATCGGTTCCGCGCCCTCGGCGCCGACCTCGTCGTCGTGAGCACCGGGTCACCGGAGGAGGCGCGTGCCTTCAAGGAAGAGCGCGGGCTGGCCTTCCCCGTGCTGGTCGATCCGCGCATGCGCGCCTACCGCGCCGCGGGGATGCGGCGGGGCGTCGCGGCCACGTTCAACCTGCGCACGATCACCAACGCGATGCGGGCGATGAAGGAGGGCGAGCACCAGGGCCGCACCCAGGGGGACCCCTGGCAGCTCGGCGGCGCCTTCGTGATCCTGCCCGGAGGGCGCGTGGTGTACGAGCAGCGGAGCGACGCCGCCGGTGATCACGCCGATCCGGAGGCGATGCTCGCGGCGCTCGCGCAAACGACGGCGGGATCGACGTCGTAGCAGTCACATCCCGCTGCCGAGGAACACGTGGGCCGCCCCGAGCCCCAGGTCGGTGCCCGGCGCGCCAAGGACGAGGTCGGGCTGGCCGTCGCCGTCGAGGTCCGGCGCCGCGAGGGAGAGGCCGAGCAGATCGTCGGCCGCCCCGCCGCTGAACGTCGCGTCGGCGTCCGAGGGGCCGTAGGCGCCCACGCGCGGCACGCCGCCGAACAACCAGGCCGCGCCGTCTCGCCCGCCCACGAGGAGCTCGTCGGTGCCGTTGCCATCGAGGTCCGGGACCACCTCGAGCGACTCCGCGAAGTAGCCCCCTTCCTCGGCGCCAGTGAAGGCGTAGGTGGCCGTGGAGGCGTTGGTGTCGCCGGCGTAGCGGGTCGCCTGGCCGGAAAACACCCAGACCCACCCGCGGAAGTTCTGGGCGGTCTGCGAGGCGGTGGCGAGGTCGCCGTATCCGTCGCCGTCGAAGTCGCCGGCTCCGAGCACCCGCCCCATCCCGACGGCGCCCGCGTCGTCCGGGCCGAGGAAGCTCGCGTCCCAGGCGTACAGATTGCCCTTCGGCGGCGAGAAGAACCGCTCGGTGCCGCCGTAGAGCAGGCGCGTCTTCCCGGGGGTGTCGCCCGTGGGGTCGCCGTTCGAGTAGTCGCAGGCGAGCAGGTCGGAGAGACCGTCGCCGTCGAGATCGCCGTGGGCGAGCCCCGCCGCGCCGTCGCACCGGAGCGAGCTCTCGCTCGCCCAGCCCGCCTCGTCCTCGAGGGCGATGCGCCCGGTCATCGGCGTGGCGCTCCCGTACACGAGGTACACGGAGCCGTAGTCGGCCAGCAGCACGTCGGCGAGGCCGTCGCCGTCGACATCCCCGGCGCCCGACACCGTGGTCCCGATGGAGCCGTACTCCGCGTCGTCGCCGAAGGTCGCGTCGCCGAGCGCGGCGGAATCGTTGGAGAAGCGCGTGGGGCCCCCGTAGAAGAGCCGGGCCAGGCCGGTGTAGCCGCCCACCTCCGTGTCGCACGCGGTGCCGACGATCACGTCGGCGAACCCGTCGCCGTTCACATCCCCGGCGGCCGCCACGTCGTTCAGGCAGCGCCCGAAGTCGTAGCGGGGGAGCGCCGACGCCACGATGTCGCCCGCGAGCGGATCCTGGCCGTATCCGAACCACAACGCGCCGTTGTCCTGCCCCGCGTTGCCGCCGTCCCGGGCGAGGAGCAGGTCTCCGTAGCCGTCCCCGTCGAGGTCTCCGGCGGCGACCAGCTGCTCGCCGAGCCGATCGTCCGCGGCGTCGCCGAGGTACCGGGCGTCCGCCTCCGCGATGTCGTGCGCGCCGCTCCACAGGCACAGGACGTCGGCGCCGTCGCAGTCCTGGTCGATGGCGTCTCCGCACACCTCGACGCCGCCGGGGAAGCGCGTGGCGTCGTCGTCCGCGCAGTCGCCGTCCACCGACACGTACCCGTCGGGCACGACGCACCCCGAGCGCGCGTCCCCCGCGCCGAAGCCGTCGCCGTCGTTGTCGGCGAAGAACGCGGCGGTGCACGCGGTGTCGGTGCCGGAGTCGCCGCCGGTGTCGTCCCCAGGCTTGTTATCGGAGGGGCCGGCACAGGCGAGGACGGCGAGGAGGAGAAGGGGCATCGGGGCGTCCGGGGCGGGCTCGGACTATGCGCGGTCCGCGTGGCGATCCGCCACCGCCGGGCCGACGGCGTCGACCGCGTGCGGAGGCGTGCCGACGGGCTCCGCCCCGTACGCCGCCCGGTATGCCGCGTGGGTCGCCACCAGCGTCGCGTGTGGCCCCCGGGCCTCGCCCCGCCCGTCGCGCAGGTAGAGCACGACGTCGGCACGCGCGAGCGTGGCCGGGCGGTGCGTCACCACGACGATGGCGGTCCCGGCGCGATCGAGGCCCTCCCAGAAGCGGGCCTCGGTATCGGCGTCGAGCGCCGAGGTCGCGTCGTCGAGGAGCAGGACCGGCAGCCCCGCGGCGAGGGCGCGGGCGAGCTGAACGCGCTGCTGCTGCCCGCCGGAGAGGGTCACGCCGCGCTCGCCCACGGGCGTCGCGAGGCCGAGCGGCCAGCCGCCGACATCCTCGGTGAGGCACGCGGCGTCGAGCAGGGCGGGCAGGCGGGCGGCGTCGCGCGCAGCGTCGTCGTCCTCCGCGCCGGCTCCGCCGAGCAGGATGTTCTCCGCGACGGTCACGGAGAGGATGACCGGATCCTGCGGCACCCACGCGGGCGCCGGCACCGCGGACGGCCCCCCGACCAGCCGCACCTGGCCGGCGAGCGCGGCGAGGAGCGTGGACTTGCCCGCGCCGACGGGCCCCGTCACCGCGAGGAGCTGCCCGGGGCGCACGACGAGGGGGGTGCCGAGGTCGAGGCGGAGGTGGGGGGTGGCGAGGACCGCGGGGATGGTGAGCACGCCCGAGTCGCCGCGGACCGCGGGCGCGGCGGCGGGCAGCTCGATGAGGGTCTGGAGCCGCGCGAGCGAGGCCGACGCCTGCCGGAAGCGCACGACGAACGCGCCAAAATCGAACATCGGAAACACGAGCGTCATGACGAAGCCGTTGAACGCCACGAAGTCGCCGATGCCGAGCGCGCCGTCCATGACCCGCATCCCGCCGGCAAACAGGAGCGCGGCGAGCGCCACCTGCCAGCCGTAGCCGTACTCGATCATGTGGAACTGCACGAGCCGCGCGTTGGCGACCTCGGCGTCCACCTGCGCGGCGGCGGCCTTCGTGAACGCGCGGCGCGCGAGCCCCCCGAGCCCGCGCGCCTGGACGACGCGGACGCCGTCGAACACGTCCTGCACCACGCCGCCGACGCGCGAGACGGTCTGCTGCACGGCGTCCGCGCGGCGCCCGAGCTCGCGGCCCGCCACGATCTGCGAGATCACCAGGAGCGGCAGCGGCGCGATCGCCCACAGCGTGAGGACCGGATCGAGCAGCACCATGCCGATCACGCATGCGGTCACGATGAGCAGGGCCTCGTAGGCGCGGAACACGCCGCTGCACAGGAACCACGCGAGCTTCTCGGTGCTCACGTCGTCCGTGAGGCGGGTGATGAGATCTCCGGTGCGCCACGGCGCGAGCGCGCCCGGCTCGGCGGCGGCCACGGCGGCGAACACGCGGCGGCGCGCGGCCTGCTGGATGCGCTCGTTCACCCGCGTACGCGTGCCCTGCACCGACACGTAGAGGATCGACTGGCCGATTCCCACCGCGAGGCAGGTGAGCGCGGCGCGGGTCAGCTCGCCGCCCTGCGCCGCGTCGAGCACGGTCTTCCACAGCCACGCGAAGCCCGCGTGCAGCGCCGCGGTGAGCGCGCTCCCCACGAGCAGCCACGCCATCGCGCCGCCGTGGCCTCGCCAGACATAGCGGAACCAGCGCCAGGTGAGCGTGGTCATGCCGCGGCGCCCTCCGCCGCGAGCTGGGCGCGCCAGAGCTGGGCGTAGCGGCCGCCGAGCGCCAACAACGCCGCGTGCGTGCCGCTCTCCGCGACGGTGCCCTTGTCGACGACGTAGATGTGGTCGGCGTCCGCGACGGTGCGTAGCCGGTGCGCCACCGTCACCCGCGTGCGCCCCGGCCGCGCGGCGAGGAGCGCCTGGATGCGGGCTTCGGTGGCCGGATCCATGGCGGCCGTGGCCTCGTCGAGGACGAGCACGGACGGGTCGGTGGCGATGGCGCGCGCGAAGCACAGCAGCTGCGCCTCGCCGCGGGAGAGCGCGGTGCCTCCCTCGCCGACGAGCGAGTCGGGCGCGAGCCGCCCGTCCAGCCCGACCTCGGCGAGCAGGCGCGCCGCCGTGGGCGCGTCGACGCCCAGGTTCTCGGCGACCGTGCCCGGAAGCACGTGGACCGCCTGGAGCACCAGGCCGATGTGCGCGCGGAGCACGGCGGGATCGAGCGTGCGGACGTCCACGCCGTCCACCGTGACCCGCCCGGCGTCGGCATCGCGGAAACGGAAGAAGAGCTGCACCAGCGTGGACTTGCCCGACCCGGTGGCCCCCACGAGCGCTACGTGTCGGCCCGCGGGCACGGCCAGCGAGAGGCCGCGCAGGACCGGCACGCCGGGGATGTAGGCGAGGTGCACGTCTTCGAGGCGGAGGGCGTCGACGAGGCCGGGCCAGGGCGCGGGCGCGGCCGGCGCGCGGATCGTCGGCTCCTGCGCGAGCAGCTCGCGGATGCGGCGCTCGCCGGCCCGGGCCTTCTCGAGGGTGACGAGGTGGAATTGCAGGCGGATGAACGGCTCGAACATCTTGCGGAGGTAGTCGAGCGTCATCAGGAGCACGCCGAGCGTGAGCGCGCCGCGCGACACGGCAACGGCGCCCACCCAGAGGATCGCGGCGTAGGCCACGGTGCGCACGGCGAACAGGCTGTTGAAGAACCACACCATCGCGAGGCCCGCGCGGTAGTCGGCCTCGAACTTCTCCTCGGAGAGGCGCTCGGCGCGGGCGAGCATCCAGTCGACGCGGCCGTAGGCGCGCAGGAGCGGCAGCGCGCGGAGGTGCTCGGCCACGAACCCGGTGAGGCGGGCGGCGACCTCGCGGGCGTGGAGGAATCGCTGGGGTGACACCCTACGGAAGCCGTACAGGAGCACGGCGTAGATGGGGAGGGTGGCCGCGACGAGCGCCGCCATCAACGGCGCCTTGATGGTGAGCACCCCGAGGAGGCCCACGAACAGCAGCAGATCGGGGCCGGCCTGGAGCACGACCTCGGAGAGCAGGGTGCGCAGGGCCTCGGTGTCACCCTGCACGCGGGCCATCAGGCGGCCGGGCGGATGCTGGTCGTGGAAGGCCAGGTCATGGTCGAGGAGGTGGGCGAACAGCCGCTCCTTGACGCCGCGCATCACGTCCTGAGCGATGCGCTCGATGCCGACGCGGGCCGCCCAGGTGAGCCCGCCCGCGCCGAGGACCGCCCCGGCGTAAAGCACCGCGGTCCGCAGGAGCCCGTCACGGTCGTTGCCCGCCACGTCGACGTCGAGCGCGCGCCCGACCAGCCAGGAGCTGGACAGGGAGAGCACCGTAGCCCCGAGCAGGAGCGCCTCGTACAGGACGAGGCGCCCCACGTGGGGCCGGAACCAAGGCAGGAGCCAACGCATCGCGCCGCCGGCCTAACCCGTGCCCGGCCGGTTCTACTTGGTGAACGAGCGGCGGAACATCTCCTGGGCGTTCTCGTCGTAGAACACGCCGGTGAACGTGTCACCGTCGATCTCCACCCACATGAAGCCCAGGTTCGAGCGCTCGAAGAAGGTGGCGTTGTCGCTCGACGCGATGTCGCGCAGCTTGGCGGCCGCGCCGCTCAGGATGAACTCGGTGCCGCAGGTGGGCTCGAGCCACTGCAGATCGTGGTCGTGGCCGCAGAAGTACACGTCGATCTTCCCGCAGAGGTTGTCCTCGAAGAACGGCGCGTAGTTGTCGTTGGCGTTGCCGTGGTCGCCGTTGGAGATGTACGGGTGGTGCCCGTAGGCGATCTTCCAGTTCGTGGTCGCGGCTTCGAGCACGCCCGGAAGCCACGCCTGCTGCTCCTCGCCCCGGCCCCAGTCGAGCGCGGTGGTGTCGAGCGCGATGAAGGTCGTGTCGCCCTGCACGTGCGTGTAGAACAGGCTCGGCATCACGAACTTGTCGGAGAGGGCCGCGTACTCGACCTGCGCGTTCGCGCGGTCGATCTCGAACCCGCCGCCGCCGCTGCCGTAGTCGTGGTTGCCGAGCACCGCGTAGAAGGGGAACTCCAGCGCCGAGTAGGGCAGCTCGAACTTGTCCTCCCACTGCGAGTCGTCGGGGCCGTCCACGCCGTCGCTGTAGATGTTGTCGCCGAGGTAGAGCGCGAAGTCGCAGCCGTTGATCTCGCACACGTTCGCGATCGCGTCCGCGACGAGGAACTGGTCTTCGTCGCCCGTGCCCGCGTCGCCGAGGGCGATGAAGCGGATGGGGGCAGCGGGATCGGTGCCGGGATCGGTGCCCGGGTCCGTGCCGGTGTCGCCGCCGGGGACGGTGTCCGTGTCGGCATCGGTGTCCGCGTCGGTGTCGGTGTCCGCGTCACTCGGGCCCTCGCCGGGCCGATCGGGGGTGGCGGGGCGGTCGAACGCGCTGCCTTCACTCGGGGTGTCACCCTTGCCGTCGACGGACGTGGCGCACGCGGAGACGAGGAGGAGCGCTGCGAGCATGCTGGAATGTGGCGGGACCATGAGTTGCCTCCGTGAGCGTTGATGGGGTGGACCTGACCGGGCCACGCATCTCTCTTCCCCCACCAGAAGCCGCACCGCCACTGCATCGTCGCAGCCACGGCCGTGCTATACGAGCACACGGCGATGGCAACGGTCGTGCTCGGGCCGCGGTCCGATGGCAGGCAACCAACCCACCGATCCGTTGTGTAGGGTGTCAGCCCCACGTCGCTTCCGCATCGGCAGCCACGGATGTGAAAAGGGCGATCAAAAAACCTCGATTATTTACTGGACCGCCGAGCCTGCGTTGGCGTCCGGCCGCCGGGCCGCCCCACGTTCTGGTAGGCTTGTCGCGTGTGGTTCGCGCTCGCCTCGTTGCTCGCCTTGTCGTCCATCCGGGCCAGCCGCGCCGCCGACTACTACACCTACACGGCGCCCGACGGGACCGTGGTCCTCACCGACTCGCCCCGCCACGCGGGCTTCGAGGTGTGGTGGAGCGAGACGGTGGCGGGCCACACGTTGCCGAACGGCGTGCCCATGCCGCGGCTCGATCGCATCCCGAACCTCGACAGCTACGACGACGCGTTCCTGTTCGCCGCCGCGGCCAACGGGCTGCCCGCCGAGCTCATCAAGGCCGTGGCCGTAGCGGAGAGCCGCATGAACGCCGGCGCCGTGTCACCCGCAGGCGCGCAGGGCATCATGCAGATGATGCCCGCCACCGGCCGCGCGCTCGGCCTGGTGGACCCCTTCGACGCCGAGCAGTCGATCACCGCGGGCGCCGCCTACCTTGCGCGGCAGGTCGGCGCGTTCGGAAGTTTTTCGCTCGCCCTCGCCGCCTACAACGCCGGTCCGGGCGCGGTCCGGCGCCACGGCGGCATCCCGCCCTACGCCGAGACGACCACCTACGTCGCCCGTGTTCTTGGGCTCTACGAGCACTTCCGGGATACGCGCCCCGTCTCTCGCTGAGGCAACCTGTCGAGCTACATGCCGGCCTGGTTCAAGTCCAAGGGCTTCTGGAACCTCCCGAACACCATCACGGTGGTCCGGTGCCTGCTCGTGCCCGTCATGGTCGCGCTCCTGTGGGACGAGCCGACGCGCAACGAGGCCGTGCTCGCCTGCGTCATCTTCGTCGGGGCCATGCTCTCCGACATCGTGGATGGCTGGCTCGCGCGCAAATGGGGCCTCCAGAGCACCATCGGCGCCTTCCTCGATCCGCTCGCCGACAAGCTGATGGTCATCACCACGCTGGTGATGCTCATCCCCCACGGATGGGTCCCCGCCTGGATCGTCGTGGTGCTCGAGAGCCGCGAGCTCGCCATCTCCGGCCTGCGCTCCATCGCGATGAGCGAGGGCATGGTCATCGCCGCCGGCAGCATGGGCAAGTTCAAGACCGCCTACCAGTCCACGGCGCTCGGCTTTCTGCTCTGGCACTACCACACCATCGGGATCGACGCGCACAGCGTCGGCATCCTCCTGTTGTGGGTGTCGATGTTCTTCTCCCTCGCCAGCGCGGCCGAGTACTTCTGGGGCTTCTGGAAGTACAACCAGCGCGCCGCCGCGCGCTCCCCCAACGGCAGCAGCGCGGGCGGGACTAGCTCCGGATCGTGAGCGAGAAGGTCGAGCTGCACGAGTTGGACGGCCACGTGGACGCGTAGATGCGAACGCTCCACTCGTCTTCGTCGGTGTCGAACACGTCGCCCGAGAAGCTCACCGAGAGCGAGCTGGTACCTACGGCCGAGTCGTGCAAGGACCCGTCGCCGTCGTAGAGCTCGAGGACGTAGTTGCCTCGTGCCGGAAGGCCCGACGCGGTCACGGTGATCGAGATGTTGTCGTAGATCTCGTCGTCCGCGTCCCAGGTGAACCAGTCCTCGTCGGCCTCGTCGGAGATCGTCAGGCCGGCGAGCGTGAGGGTGGAGTTGCTCCACCCGAACGACGCGTCGATCTCGTCGAGGTTCCGCGCGGTCGACTCGCTCTCGTTGCGCTCGTAGGTGTCCCAGTCGGGGTCGTTCACGTAGCCGGAGCAGTCGTTGTCGGCGTCGTCGCACAGGTCGGAGGCGTCCGGGTTGGTGCGGGGATCGCCGTCGTCACAGTCGCCCGCGTTTTCGGTGTAGCCGTCGCCGTCGTCGTCGCGGTCGAGCGGGTCGGTCACGGTGACGACCACGGCGTCGGAGCCGGTGAGCCCCGTGGCGTCTGTGGCGGAGAGGGTGATGGTGTGGATGCCGGTGGGGAGCGCGTAGGACGTGGACACCGCGCCGCTCGAGTCGGCCGCGCTGGTGGCGAACACGCCGACGACATCGCTCGACCACGCGATGCCGAGCACGTCGACCGCCGTCTCGTCGTCTCCCACCACGCCGCGGAACGACACGAGATCGGGGAGATCGAACCCCGCGCCGTCGGCCGGGGCGGTGATGGCGACGGTGGGCCGCCCGTCCTCGAGGACCTCGAAGGCGACCCGGGCGGTGCCGGTGTTGCCGTCGCTGTCGACCGCGTTGACGGAGAGGGCGTGCGGGCCGGGCGTGAGGGTGAGCGGCACGGACAACGAGCCGGTTGCGGTCGGCGAGCCGGTCCAGAGCGAGCCGTCCCGCACGTCGACGAGCTCGACGGAGAGCGACTCGTAGGCGTCCTCCCCGTCGGTCACGGCGGCCACGAGGTTGATCACCTCGGACGCGCTGAAGATCTGCCCCTCGGTCGGCCCGAGCACGACCACGGTGGGGGCGCCCTCGCCGTCGAACCCCGGGGCCACGGTCAACGAGATGCTGGTGGAGGCGCTCTCCGCGTCGGTGTCGAGCGCGGTGAGGGTGACGACGTGGTCCCCCGACGAGAGCAGGTTGGTCGCGAGGTAGACGTTGCCCTCACCGTCGGGGGGTTCGGCGCCGAGCACGCCGTCGAGCGAGCTCGACCACGAGATCGTCAGGTCGGTCGCGGGGTCCTGCGCGTCGTTCGCGCCCCCGTAGAACTCGACCAGCGTGCCGGGATCGACCGCCGTCCCGTCGACCGGCGAGAGCATGCTCACGGCCGGAGGCGTGTTGTACACGCTCACCTTGTTGTCCTGGCAGGCGACGAGGAACAGCAGGAGCAGGACAGGGCGCATCGCCGGATCCTACCTCATCTCTTCCCGACCGTCCCGAACCGCTCGAAGAGGTCGGTCTGACGACTGCGGACCGGGAGCTCGATCCCGCGCCCCCAGTGGCGGAGCACGCGGGTGCGCGGCTGGAGGGGGTCGCCGTCGGTCAGCACGAACGTGGCCTCGTACCCCGCGCGCAGCAGCCCCACGTCGAGGCCCCAGAAGCCCGGACCGTTGCCCGTGAGCGCCGCGACGGCGGCCTCGCGCGGAAGCCCGTAGGCCACGGCGATGCCGGCCTCCGTCGTGAGATCGCGCGCGTTGTGGGCCCCGCCCACCCGGAAGGCGAAGCGGACCCCCTTCGCGTGCAGCCGCCCGGCGTTCTCGTAGGCGGCGAACAGCGTGTCGAAGGAGGAGGGCTGCGTCGTCACCGGGCCGAGCAGCACGGGCACGTTCGCCTTCGCCAGTGCGTCCGCGACGAGGTGGGCCTCGGCCCCGCCGATCACGAGGGCGTCGAGCCGGTAGACGTCCGCGATCTCCAAGGCGATCAAGATGTCGGACGCGCGCTCGGCGGCGAAGATGGCCTTGGTCTCCCGACGACGGAGCGCGTGGAGGATGCGCTGGGTCGACGTGAGCGGCTTCTTGTCGGGCTTCGCGTCCGGCTTCGGGCGCTTGCGCCAGCCGTCCGTCTCCACCGGCGGCGGCGGGTTGGCCTCGAGGAGATCGCGGATGGTTACGGCGGCGCCCATGCGGGAGGTGGCGCCGCTCGCGCGCCCGGTGCCCTCGTGCCCGAGGCCGAAGCACACGCCCGCGGGGGCACGGATCAGCGCGTCGCCGACGGTGTCGCCGAAGGTGCGCACCCACGCGGCCTGCCCGGCCACGATGCCGTGCGCGGGGGTCACGAGCGCGCCCATGATCCCGCCGGTGCGGCAGACGTGGATGACCTCGGAGCGCGGGTTGTAGGCGTCGACGACGCGGGCGGCGGGCGCGTTCACACCGCCGTTCTCGCTGTCGTCGCGGGAGGCGCTCTCCAGGTCGACCTCGACCAGGCCGAGCGGCGCGCCGGCGAGGTACACGCCCGGGTACAGCACGGCGCCGCCGAGGTCCTCGCCGCCGGTCACGTCGGGGCCGACGGCCACGATGCGGCCGTCGCGCACGCGGACGCCGCCGGTGAGCTCCGTGCCGTCGCCCAGGAGGAGCCGCGCGTTCGAGAGGGTGCGCTCCTCGCCGGGCTCGGCGGCCCGGGCCACGCGGGAGGTGACGGCGAGCGCGGCGGCTCCGAGGAGGAGCTGGCGGCGGCTAACGGACGCCATCGGGCGTGCCCTCCTTGCGACGGTCGTACACCAGGGTGCCATCGATCCACGTGCGCTCGACGCGCCCGTAGACGTCGAACGGATGGCGGTCGAACAGCGCGAGATCGGCGTCCTTGCCCACCTCGAGGGAGCCCACCCGGCCGTCGATCCCGAGCATCCGCGCCGGATCGAGCGTGATGGACTCGAGCGCGTCGAGCTCGGTCATGCCGTAGCGGAGCATCTTCGCGGCCTCCAGGTTGAGCCGCTGCACGTGGCTGGCCGAGTCGGAGTGGATGGCGACCGGCACCCCGGCCCCCTCGGGCGTCCGCGCGCTCGACACGAGCGGCGCGTTCTGCGGGATGGCGTCCCACGCCTCCATCTTGAAGCCCCACCAGTCCGCGAACGTCGCGAGGCCGGTGCCGCGGGCGACCAGGTCGTCGCGCACCTTGTAGGCCTCCAGCGCGTGGTGGACCGCGGTGACCTTGAACCCGAACTCGTCGGCCACCCGAAAGAACATGTCGATGTCGTGCGAGCGGTAGCAGTGCAGGTGGACGCGGATCTTGTCGTCGATGACGTCGAGGAGCACCTCGAGATCGAGGTCCTTCGGCGGCGGGTCCTTGCGCCTGCGCGCCTCGCGGTAGTCCAGCGCCGCCTGGAACTCGTCGCGCAGCGCGGCCGCGAGGCCCATGCGGGTCTCGATCTGGTCGTCGTCGGTGACCGCGCCGTACACGCGCTTGGGGTTCTCGCCGACCGCCATCTTGATGCCGCGCGGCGCCCCGTCGAACAACATCGGGCCGATCGTCGTGGCCGGCCGGAGCTTCACCACGGCGCTCTGCCCGCCGATGAGGTTGGCCGAGCCGGGCAGCACCTGGATCGTCGTGACCCCGCCGGCGCGTGCGCGGGGGATGGCGGGGTCCTCGGCATCGAAGCCGTCTCCCGCCCAGACGCGCGGGGTGAAGGCCTCGACCATCTCGTTGCCGTCGCCATGCGCGTCCGCGTCGGGCCAGGGGTACACGCCCATGTGCGAGTGGATGTCGATGATGCCGGGCATCAGGAACATCCCGGTGGCGTCGATGGTGGTGGCGCCCGCGGGCACCGGCACGCCGGGGCCGACGGCCGCGATCTTGCCGTCGGTCACGACGATCGTGCCGTCGGGGATCGGCGGGCCCGATACGGGCAGCAGCGTGGCGTGGACGATGGCGAACGAGGCGGCGTGCGCGCTTGCCAGCAGGGTCAGGACCATCCGGAGAGCCCTCCGCTCGGAACGGGGAGCGTAGCCGTTCTTGCAGCGCGTTCTCCAGAACGCGCTGCAAGAACGGCGTTCCGGAGGCGGCTCCGTTTACTTCGTGCCTTCGTGTTTGCGCTGGGCGCAAGCACGGAGGCACGAAGTAAACGGAGCTTTGCCGCCCTGAAACCAATAGACAGGCTGAGCGCTAGCCAGCCTGGCTACCTTGTGGTCGCGCGAGTCGGGCGGCCTCTCGCCGCGATAGCGGGCCCCCCATGCTGCTCGACGCCCTGTACCGCGCCGCTCGCCCCGCACTCTTCGCCATGGACGCCGAGTCCGCCCACGAGCGGACCTTCCACGCGATGGGGGCCGCGCGCCTGATCGCGGAAGGTTCCCACCTCCGCCCCGATCCGCTCCTCGCGCGCCGGGTCGGACCGCTCACCTTCGCCGGCCCGCTCGGGCTCGCGGCCGGCCTCGACAAGAACGGCGTCGCCGTCCGCACGTGGGACGCCCTCGGGTTCGGCGCCATCGAGCTCGGCACGGTGACCGGGCAGGCGCAGGCCGGCAACGAGCGCCCGCGCCTGTTCCGCCTCGTCGAGGAGCGCGCGCTCATCAACCGCATGGGCTTCAACAACCTCGGCGCCGCCGCGCTCGCGGGGCAGCTCCGCGCCCTGCGTGAGGCGGGCACGTGGCCGAAGCACGCCCCCGTCGGCGCGAACCTCGGCAAGTCCAAGGTGGTCCCCAACGAGGAGGCCGTCGGCGACTACCTCGTGAGCCTCGCGGCGCTCCGCGGGCTGGCCGACTACTTCGTCGTCAACGTGAGCTCGCCCAACACGCCGGGCCTGCGCGCGCTCCAGGAGAAGGAGCCGCTCGAGCGCCTGCTCGGCGCGGTGGTGCCCGCGGCGGCCGGCACGCCCGTGTTCCTCAAGCTCGCCCCCGACCTGCCGGACGAGGCCCTCGTCGAGGCCGTCGACGTCGCGGTCGCCGCCGGCTGCGCCGGCATCCTCGCCACCAACACGACCCTGTCCCGCCCCGGGACCACCGGCCGCCTCGACCAGGCCGGCGGGATGTCCGGCGCGCCGCTCGCCGCCCTGGCGCACGCCAAGATCGCGGTGGTGGTCGGCGCCGCGGCGGGCCGCGTGCCGGTCGTCGGCATCGGCGGCGTCGCGACCGCGGACGATGTGCTGAAGCTCCTCTGCCTCGGATGCGCCGCGACGCAGCTGTACACGGCGTTCATCTACGGCGGGCCGGCCCTGCCCGCGAAGATCCACGCCGACCTGCTCGCGCGGGCGCGGGCCGCGGGGAGCCTGGACGCGCTGATCGCGGGCTGATCGTCAGGCTCTTCGCGACGCCGGGGCGCTCGGCGACGACGGCCGGGCGAGACAGGCGCGACCGTCCAAGGTCGCGGGATGCACGCCTATCCCCTCACTTCGGACGGTATGTCCGTCCGAAGTCGCGGGATGCAAGCCTATCCCCGCACCTCGGACGGTATGTCCGTTCGAGGTGAGGGGATGCACACGCATCCCCTCACTTCGGACGGTGTAGCCATCCGGTACACCCTGGAGCTCTGGCGACTCGCTCGGGGGATGAAGGTTGCTTTGTGTTCGGGGCGTCGGGACGCCCCATCGGTCACTTCGGCACGCCCACGCCGAAGCCACTACACTCGCCCGCGATGCCGCGTCTCCTCCAGTCGCTCCCGCCCGGCCCCCTCGCCCTCGTCGGCGATGTTCACGGCGAGATCGAGGCCCTCCTCGCGCTGCTCCACCGCCTCGGCGTCGATCCGGATCGCCGCCGCGCGGCGCGTCCCGTCGTGTTCGTGGGGGACCTGGTCGACCGCGGGCCCGACAGCGTGGCCGTTGTCGAGGTGGTCACCCGCCTGACCGAAGCGGGTCTTGCCTACACCGTGCTCGGCAACCACGAGCTCAACCTGCTCCAGGAGGACCGCAAGGAGGGCAACGGCTGGTTCTGGGGGGACGCAGACGATCACGCGCAGTTGGGCGGCGCGCCGGTGCCCTTCCGTTCCCGCCTCGCGACGTCGAACGAGCGGGCCACCATCAGCGCGTTCATCCGCGACCTGCCGCTGGTGCTCGAGCGCGACGACCTGCGCGTGGTCCACGCCTGCTGGAACGCCGAGGCCGCCGCGGAGCTGCCCGCCGTGGGGGAGCACGCCCGGCTGGCCGACTGGTTCGCGGCCGAGATCGAGGCGGACCTCGCCATGCGCGGCGTCCGCGACCGGGCCGCCGAAGAGCGCGCGGCCTTCGCGGAGCTCCGGGACCTCGCTGTCGTGCCCGATCGCCACCTCCCCGCCGTGGCCGAGGAGGACGCCGCCCACCAGCTGCGCAACCCGATGAAGCTGCTCACCTCGGGCGCCGAGGTCGAGGTGGCCCCCGGCGGACACTTCTTCGTGGGCGGGAAGTGGCGCTTCGTCACGCGCGACCGCTGGTGGCACCGCCCGGTGGACCGCCCCACCGTGGTGGGACACTACTGGCGGCGGCGCGGCCCGCCGATCGTGGGGAAGCTGGACGTGTGGGACGACGTGCCGCCGTTCGCGTGGTCTCCGACGGAGCTCGCGCGGTCCCCGCAGGAGCAGGCGGGCAGCGTGTTCTGTGTGGACTACAGCGTCGGCCGCCGCTATGCCGAACGCGCGCGCGGTCGCGACAGCAACTTCGACGGCGGGCTCGCGGCGATGTGTTGGCCCGAGCGCGTGCTGGTGTTCGACGACCGCGAGGCGCCGATCGGGACGGAGTGACGGCGCCGGACCCGCCACGCGTCTCTCCCCACCCCCGCCTCCGCGGCGGCTCGGCCGGCCGCCCTGGTCTCGATCGAACGCTCCTACGCCCCGCGCGCCGACCCCTTCTGCCCGTACGCGCTCCGCCGCTTCATCGCCTCGCCGCGCCGTTCGCGGCGCAACGTGTGGCCCACGCCCTCGGCGGGGCCGTAGCCCTCGCTCTCGAGCACTTGCGGGCGCGAGGGCGCGACCACCCAGGCCACGAGATCGCGCCCGAGGCGGTCGCCGCCGGGCTCCCACGGGGGCATGTGGCCGAGGTCGTCGTAGCGCCAGGTGACCGCCTCGTACAGATCTCCCAACAAACGCGCCTGCCGCCAGGGCACCAGCGTGTCGCGGGCGCCGAGCGCGACGAGCACGGGCACGTTCACGCGGGCCGGATCGACCACGGGGCGCGCGAACGCGAGGTCGCGACAGAGGCGGTTGGGCCACGGGACCACCCGCGCGTGCAGATCGCGGGCGGTCCCCTCGTCGACCAGGTCGAGCCCGACCGCGCGGTAGAGGCTCCACCCCACGCGGAGGGGCGCCCCCGCGAGCAACGACCGCGCGAGGGACAAGCCGCTCCGCAGGGCGCCGCGCGGGGGGAGCACGCGCACCTGCCCAGCCGGGAGCGGGCACACGAGCGCCACGGCGGCGAACGTGCGGCGTGTCGCCAGGATCTGCGCCACGAGGCCGCCCATGCTGTGGCCGACGATCACGGGGGTGCCGCCGATCGCGTCGAGCGCGGCCTCCACGGCCGTGACCATGTCCGCGAGGCCGATATCCGCGTCCCCCTCGGCGTGGCCCGGCATGCGGAGCGCGATGGTGCGCACCCCCGCCGCGGTGAAGGCGGGGATCCAAGGCTCCCAGAGCCACGGCCCGAGGCCGATCCCGTGCAGCAGGACGGCGACCACCGGCGCGTCGGCAGGGCCGGAAACCACGCCCTCGAGGGGGCCGAATCGGGAGGACATCAGCGGTTCTCTACCGCGGTGGCTACGTTGCCGCATGCTGCTCCTGCTCGCCGCCTGCGCCCGCCCCATCCCGCCCGCGCTCCAGATCGACCCGATCGACCTCGCCGAGGCCGCCCCCGAGCCGACCGAACCCGCCGCGCTCCTCGCCTGGATCATCGGGGACGACCCGCTCGCCCGCCGCCCCCGCCCGCCGACCCAGACCAGCGATGCGGCGCTCGCCGCCTGGAGCACGGTCGCCCGGGCCGCCGATCCGAGCCCCACCGAGTGGGCGTCCGTCGAGGCGTCGCATCGCGGCACCCCGGTCGTGGCCCTCGCCCGCGGGGCACGGCTCGCCGCCCTCGAGACCGCGCTCGCCGACCCCGCCGCCGCCCTCGGCTGGGCCGTGCCGCTGCCGGCGGGCGACCCGAGCCAGGAACAGGTCCGGCCCGCGCTCGATTGGCTCGGCGCCAAGCCGGAGGCGCTGCTCGGCGTCGTGGAGCGCCAGGTCCTGCTCGGCTGGCTCGACGCCCCCGGCATCGAGGTCGGCGCCGCCGCACGCGCGCTCTCGGCGCCGACCTACGATCGCGCCGCCGCCACGCCGGCCGGGGCGCTCCTGATCGCGCGCGCCGCGGCGCCCCACGACCCCGCCGCCGCCGCCGCCGGGCGCGCCGCGCTCGAGGAGGCCACCTGGCTCGCCCTGATGGGCGCCGCCGCCGACCGCGACGCGGAGCAGGTGGCGCTCAAGGCCCTCCGCATCGAGGCCGGCACGCGCGCCGGCGTCTCCGGAGACCCTACGAACACGCTGCTCACCCGCGCGTGGCAGGGCTTCGCGGCCGACGCGGGCGCCAACGACTCCACCGGCCTCGCCCTGGTCGCGCAGGCCGCCTTGCGCTGGCGCAACGCCTGCACGGACGCGCCCTGCGGCGGGTTCGACCGCGTCGTCGTCATGGAGGGGGCCAGGCGCTGGGATCCCGCCGTGGCGCCGCTCGCGGACGCGTGGCGCGTCATCGCCGCCAAGGACGCGCTCGACCACCTCTCATCCGCCTACGACGAGCCCTCCTTTCCGCACGCGCTCGACGGCATCGTCGAGGTGCTCCTCGGCACCGGCGGCACGGTCGACCGCTCGCTCCTCCTCTACCCGCGGCCCGGGGCGCCCGTGCAGCTCGCGCTCTCCCGCGCGGCGGGCGGCGGGGACCTCACGACGCGGGAGGACCTGTTCCGCACCCTCGAAGGGCGCCTCGCGAAGCAGGCCCACGCCGCGGCCACCACGGCGCCCGAGCGCCTCCGGGAGCCGCTCACACGCATCGCGAAGCGCGCGGAGTAGCTCCGGCCGAGGCTCCCCGAGCGACCCGCCTGAAACGACCACCCGAAACGACGAAGGCCGCCGCGGTCACCCGCGACGGCCCTCTTGCTGATTCCGAGCGTCAGATACCGGAGCAGCTGTAGGTCGCCCGGACGAAATCGATCGACGAGGCGCCCATGCAGTCGGTCACGACGAGGCTCACGTCCACCTGCTGGGTGTTCGTGCTCTCGTAGGTGGCCGCGAGGCCCGAGACGGTGAGCGTGACGCTCTCGCCGGAGGCGGAGGAGAGCGTGCCGTACGTACCGCCGCTGGTGACGGCCCAGGCGTAGGTGAGCTCGTCGCCATCGGCGTCGGTGCTGGCCGACCCGTCGAGCGGGAAGGCGTAGCTGCTGCAGTCGTCGCACGTGTAGATCGTGCCGTACGCGGTCGACGTGCAGGTCGACGAGCCGCTGTAGGTCTGGTCGGCGCTGGCGACGGCGATCGGCGCGGAGTTCGTGGGACGCCCCACGACCGTGACGGACACGGACGCCGGCGCGGAGTCCGCGCCGCCGTCGTTCACGGTCAGCGAGAACACGTAGGTGCCCGACACGTCCGGGTTGAACGTCGGGTTCTCGGAGGTCGGCGTGTTGATGTCGGCGGTGGTCCGCGTCGAACCGCCGGGGGCGCTGGTGAGCGACCAGCTGTAGGTCAGGTCGGCGTCCTCGATGTCGTAGGAGCCAGCCGAGGACAGCAGGATGTCGTCACACGAGTAGCCGGTGCCCGTGGAGGTCGCGACGCCCACCGGAGCGGTCTCCTCGTCGCCGTCACAGTCGTTGTCGGCCGTGTCCGTGCCTTCCCATGCGTCGGGGTAGGTCGTGGTGTCGTCGTCGTCACAGTCGCCCTGGTCGGGCGTGTAGCCGTCGCCGTCGTGATCGAGGGTCGAGCAGTACTCGTTGGACGCGCCCGGCGAGCCCTTGTCGCCCGTCGGATCGTCGGACCAGAGCAGCGTGGCGACGCACCAGATCGCGTAGTCGTCGTTGGTGATCGCCGAGTAGTTGCCGAGGTCGACGCCCATCGACGCGCCGTCGGGGTCGGGCATCAGCGCGCCGTCGTCCCAGCTGACCGTGTCGAGGACGACGCCGTCGGCCACCAGCACGAGCTCGTCGGACTCGTTCGAGAGCACGGTCTGGTCGTAGACGTAGCCGACCGACACGTCCCCGTTGGTGGACGTGTTGTCGTTCTGGGCGAAGACGAAGAACTCGCCCGGCTCGACGATCACCAAGTCACGGGACCGCACCATGTGCTCGTCCCCGTCGATCGAGGAGCTGATGACGAGGCCGTTCAGGATGAGCGTACGGTCGGAGGCGTTGTAGACCTCGAACCACTCGCCGTCGGGGTCGGCCACCTGGGCGGGGTTGGTCATGATCTCGGTGACGGCCAGGTCACCTTCGGCCCACTCGCCTTCATCCACGAGGCCGTCACAGTCGTTGTCGACGAGGTCGCCCGTGGTCTCGGAGGAGCCGGGGCCGACGGCGGCGTCCGCGTCGTCACAGTCGGCCGCGACGGCGTCGCTGCCGCACTGGGTGGCGCCGTCGCCGTCGGCGTCGAAGCCCTCGTCGATGCGACCGTCCGCGTTGTTGTCCACGCCGTCACAGGACTCGGTGCCGACACAGTCGGCCACGCCGTCCGCATCCTCGTCCGCGTAGCCCTCGTCGATCTGGAGGTCACCGTCGTTGTCGACGCCGTCACATTCCTCGATGTCCATGCAGTCGGCGGTGCCGTCGGCGTCCGCGTCGGCGATGCCCTCGTCGATCACGCCGTTGCAGTTGTTGTCGAGGCCGTCACAATCCTCGGCGCGGCCCGGGTAGAGCGCGGCGTCCGCGTCGTCACAATCGCCGTCCGCCTCGGTGACACCGTCCCCGTCGGCATCGACTGGCTGGGGGTACGTGTCGGTGTCGGTACCCGCCGAGTCCGTAGAGGCGGACTCGTCCGTCTTGCCGTCCGCAGGCCCATCACAGCCGGGCAGACCGACGACCAGCAGGGCGAAGAGAAGGGAAGAGGCGGCATGGGTCATGCGGGTCATCGAGGCTCCGGATGGGGGGCGCGGGAGAGGCGCACATGGCACGATAGACGATCAACATTCGGTTGTCATCCGATCGTCAAGACAGCCTCAACTTTCGTCGCGCGAGCGTCGCGCAGATTTCCCGCCCGCGGTCCCTTGACGCGATCTCGGGTCCGGTTAATAGGGGGTCACCCAGCGCGGGAGTAACTCAGTTGGTAGAGTGCAACGTTGCCAACGTTGTTGTCGCCGGTTCAAGTCCGGTCTCCCGCTCCACCTAAAGAACGCCGGTCTCCTTCACGGGAGGCCGGCGTTCTTCGTTTTTGCTCCGGTGTCGTCGCCGCATCGCGCCGACCGACCGACCGACCGACCGACCCACCGAGCACTGCGCCCGCGGCCGCCCCGCTACGACGGGCCCGCGGCCTTTCCGTCGTGAAACCGCCGTCCCTTCCAGGTCGTCTCGACGGCGAACACGGCGCGCAGGAGCACGGCGCCGAGGACGAGGTTGCCCAGCGGGTGCGACCACGCGTACCACCCGCCGCGGCCGTCCACCCGCTCGACGCGCCAGCGGAACAGCACGGGGAGCGCGCAGACCAGCGCGATCCACGCCACCCAGAAGCCCACCGGGTCGAGCCCCGTGAGGAGCGCGGCGGGCCGGGCGATCACGATGGCGAGGAAGACCCACGGCGCCACGGAGCCGATGAAGAGGAACAGGAGCGCGCCCAGCGCCAGCAGCGGGCGCCGGTCCATCCCCTCGTAGAGGTTCTTTCCGTAGCCGCGCAGGATCTCGCCGAGCGAGCGGTACAGCCGAACCCGGAACAGCTCGGGCGCGGCGTACAGCCCGAGCGCGTGGCCCCGCTGCTTGGCGGCCCGGGCGATGCGGACGTCCTCGAGCACCTCGCCCCGCACGGCCCCGTGCCCGCCGATGGCGTCGTAGGTGGCACGGTCGAAGAGCAGGAACTGCCCGTTCGCGAACGCCTCGGGGCGTCCGGGGGTGTTGACCGCGCTCACGTCGGTCGCGCCCCGGATGAACCAGCCGATGACGGGAATGGCGACACGCTCCCAGAACGACTCGAGGCGCCACGTGCCGAAGAGGCTCAACATGCCGAGGCGCCGCTCCGTCAGCACGTTCGCGGCGTGGCGGGCGGCCGCGGGGGCGAGCTCCACGTCGGCGTCGAGGAAGAGCAGATGCGTTCCAGCGGCCTCGGCGGCGGCGCGCTGGCAGGCCCACGGTTTGCCCGCCCAACCGGGGGGCGGCGGCGTGTTGCGCACCACGCGCAGCCGCGGATCGTCGGGGGCCACGGCCCGGGCGACATCGCCGGTGCCGTCGGTCGAGCCGTCGTCCACCACGATGACCTCGACGTCCGCGTGATCCTGGGCGAGCGCGGCGCGCACGCACGCAGCGATCTGGTGCGCCTCGTCGCGCGCCGGCACGCAGATCGACAGGCGCGGGAGGGGCGCCCCGCCCCCGTTCAGGGCGGGCAGGGCGTTCTTGCGGTGCCACAGGCCGACGCCCGCGATCATCGCGCCCCACAACAACGTGAGCATCCCGAGGTAGCCCCCGAGCAACACCGCCGAGAACCCGGCGTCTCCCCAGCGCATCAAATCGGCTCCAGGCGGCCACCGCGGGCCTCCGCACGTCCACACCCCGGCGGCAGATCCAGCCGCGTCAGCACCTGCGCGGGGTCGCCGAGGACCTCGAGCCCCGCGGGGATCACGCGGCCGGGGGCCACGCGGATGCCGCTCGCGAGCACGGCGCCATCGCCCACGCACACGCCGCAGAGCCCATGGGGCGCGGGCCGCAGCTCGCTCCCGACACGCACGCGGACGGCCTGCCCGAAGGCCATGTCCATCAGGATCGCGCCGTGTTTGACGGTGGCGCCCCGGCCCACGACCCCGAGCTGCATGATCCCCGCGAAGGCGGCGCCCGCCTCGATCACCGAGAACTTCGCCATCGCGAGGCGCTGCACGCGCGCGCCCGCGCCGAGCACGGAGCCCTCGACGAGCGCGAGCTCCTCGACGACGGCGTCGTCCCCGAGCACCGCCCCGCGCACGACCGCGCCGGCGCCCACCCGCGCCCGCGCGCCGAGGATGCACCCCTCTACGGTCGCGGTGCGGTGCACGCGCGCGCCGGGTCCGAGGCGGTTCAGGCGCGCGGCCACGTCCTCGGGGGCGATCGATCCCGCGCGCAGGGCCGCCCAGCCGAGCCGGAACGGCGCCACCGCGGCGCCCCCGACGAGGCGCCCCCACAGAAAGGGGCCGAGCGTGAGCAGGTTGGCCCAGAGCAGCTGGGTCCAGTGTCCGACCGGGAACACCCAGTCGTCCGCCACCCGGACGGGGCCGGAGGGGAGCGTCACGCCGGGGAGCACGCGTTCGTGCGCGTCGAAGCGCCGCTCCGGCGCCGCGAGCGCACGCGCCATCCGCTCTTCGGGGGTGCCGCCGGCGTCCGCGAGCCGCGCCAGCCACACGGGCGCGTCGGTGAGCGCGGCGATCGGTCCGAGCAGCGCCATCTCCGGCACGCCCCGCACCTCGCCGCCCAGCGCCGCGACCGCGGCCGCGGCCGAGGCCGACCACACGAGCCCCGGCGGCACGACGAGCCCCGGTGCCGCCGTCGCGGCACGCCACTCCGCGATCGTGCCCGTGAGGAAGGTGCGCTCCCCCAACGGCCCCGCGAGGCCCTCGCAGGTCTCGGTCACCACAGCTTGTAGACGCGCACGCCGTCTCCCTCCGCGATCGGGCTGAACGCCTGCTTGAGCGCGCGCACGGCCGTGTCGTGCATGTCGGGGCGCGCCATCGCGTCGATGTGCACGACGAGGTAGCGCACGCCCTGCTGGCGGGCCTTGGCGCTCACGGCGCCGGCGAGCACCTCGGGCGCGGCGTCGACGTTGTTCAACGCCTCCTTCCACACCTTCCGCGACGCGTTGTTGTTGGGGAAGTTGAGCCCGCCGGTGAGCGGCTTCCGGTGCACGGTCTGCTCGTACAGATAGGCGCGGCCGCCCGCGACCGGGAAGTTCATCAACGCGCCCTCCGGCTCGCTCGCGAGGGCCACGATCGCCGCGGGCACGGTGGCATCGGTGGTCTCCCGCTGCCCGGCCATCGGCGAGACCCAAACCGTCTCCGCGATCGCGGCGATGCCGACCAGCGCCGCGATCCCGGCGCGCCCGCCGGCGGCCCGGCCCGCGAGGACCGCCACGGCGAGCACCGTGAGCTGGGCGAGGCGCCAGAGCAACGACAACGACGAGAAGCCCGGGAGCTGCTCGACGAGGAAGTACGGGAGCGGCACGGCGAGGTTGCCGGAGAAGATCACGGGCGCGCCCTTCTGCGCGAGGACCGGGCCGCAGGCGAGCGCGGCGGCGACGAGCGCGCCGGCCCACCACACCCCGGTGCCGCGGCGCGACCGGAGGGCCGCCAGCATCGCGAGGATGCCGACCCAGCCGAGGTAGTGGCAGTGGATGTACTGCTCCCCGTAGCGGGACAGCTCCCGGAAATCGGGCGAGCGGTAGTCCCCCGGGAGCACGAACCCCATCGGATCGGCGGGCCCGATGGTGCGCCGCACGGTCGCGATCTCGCGGTCCGTCTTGATCCCGACGACATTGTCCTCGGTCGTGGCAGCGCTCCGGGCGAGCCAGGCCACCGGGAGCACCAGGACACACGCGAGCCCCACCGCCGCCACGAGCGTCCCGACACGCGGCCGGGTCCGCGCCCGCAGGAGCATGAGGCCGGCCAGCAGGAAGATGCCGACGCCCGCGTACCAGTGCGCCACGGTGGTGAGCGCCACGGCGAGGCTCGCCAGGCCCACGTTCCGGGCGGTCGGCGCTTGCTCGAGGCGCACCAGCCGAAGCGCCGCCCAGGCCATCCACCCGGTCCCCACGGCCTCGCTCGCGCCGTTGTGGACATGCGCCATCAGCATCGGCGCGCTCGCATAGAGCGTGCCCGCGACCCAGCCGGCCCAGGGGCGATCGGGCGAGACGGCCTCACCCAGCCGGTGCGCGGCGACCCCGGCGAACGTGAGGTGGCCGAGGACCAGGACGGTCCAGGTGGCGGCCACGCCGAGCAGGGGAAGCAGCGGGAGGGCGAGCAGCGCGTTCACCGGATCCGCCACCCAGAGCACGCCGCCGGTCGGGTGATCGAGCAGGCCGTCCACCCGGTACGGGAGCTGGCCGCCGCTCACCCGCACCCAGACGTACCAGAGGGACCACAGGGTGTCCCAGAGGTCCGTACGGTCCGCCCCGGGGAGATGCCGCACCGGATGGAGGGCCGCGGGCCACGTGAGCACGACCGCGAGGGCCATGTAGACGGGGACGGGGAGGAGGCGGCGCATGCGCAGGTCGTATTGGGTGTGAGCGTTGTCCGCCGCGACGCGGCGGCCGTCAAGCCCGAGGCCCGCTGGGCGCTGAGCGCGAGGCCCCGAGGGACTTCTCCCCCGTCGTTATGGACAACCAGTGCCGACCCGGTGCCGGACACGTAGAGAACAGAGCAAAGCAGCCACCTGCAGACGGTATGCTCAGTTTTTGAGCACAACCTTAGTGTTGTGATATCAGATCATTACGACAGATTCAACCAGTTACGCACCCCCGCACCGACTTATCCATAGCTGTGGACAAATCGCGGGCCGTGCCGCCGGTAGACCATCAGATTACGGGGCCGTCCGCTTCCCCCCGAGGTCCCTCATGTTCCGCACCGTTCTCCTCGTCACGACGCTCCTCCTCGCCGCTTGCGGCGCCAAGAAGTCCGAGCCCGCCAAGGCCGGCGCCGACGCTCCCGCGCAGGAGTCGATCGAGGGCGCCAAGTTCCCGGACGACGCCACGAGCAAGTCGTTCGCCGAGAAGCTCATCAAGTTCGAGGCCAAGGACTTCAAGCCGACCGACGCCACCGGGCCGAAGTTCGTCTACAAGACGGTCGACTTCAAGGCCGACAACACCTGGTGGGCCATGGCCGAGATGTCCGCCGACGGTGAGGTCATCGAGTGCAAGGAGCAGGGCACCTGGGAGATGGATGCCGCGGCCGACGAGCACACCGCCCCCATGACGTTGAAGCTCAACCGGACCACCTGCGCCGGCCGCCCCGAGGACAGCGTCCTCCGCCTCAAGGTGAACATCGACAAGGGCGAGTACCGGATCGTGTTCCGCTAGTCGACACAGGGCGCCTCTTGCGGGGCGCCCGCGTCCTGCTCACGCGCGCTGCGCCGCCGCGATGATCGCCTCGGCGGCCCGGAAGCCGTCGAGCGCGGCCGAGACGATGCCGCCGGCGTAGCCCGCGCCTTCTCCCACGGGCAGCAGCCCCGGGAGGGACGGGCTCTCCAGGTTCTCCCCGCGGAGGAACCGGAGCGGCGCGGTCGTGCGTGTCTCCGGGGCGATGAGCACGCCCTCGGGGCCCGCGTAGCCGGGGATGTCCTTCTCGAAGTGGCGCAGCGCCCGCCGCATCCCCTCCACCACCGGCGCGGGCAGGACCGCCGCGAGGTCTGTCGGGACGACGCCCAGCGGGTAGCTCGTGCGCGGGAGCTCGGTCGACGCGCGGCCGGCGAGGAAATCGACCACCCGTTGCGCGGGGGCCTGGCGCCCGTCGGTCGCCGCGGCGGCGCGGCGCTCGATCTCGTCCTGGTAGCGCACGCCCGCGAGCGGGTCGGTGGCGCCGTAGTCGGCGGTGCCCACCTGCACGATGAGCGCCGCGTTGGCCCACATCGCGCGGCGCGCGGCGAAGGACATGCCGTTGACCACGACCGTCCCGTCCGCGTTTCCCGCCGGGACGACCATGCCGCCCGGGCACATGCAGAAGGTGTAGGCGGACCGCGCGCCGGGCAGGTTGTCGGTGAGCCGGTAGGAGGCAGGGGGCAGCTCGCCGCGCCCGCTCGGGTAGCGGGCGGCGTCGACGAGGGCCTGGGGGTGCTCGATGCGCGCCCCGATGGCGATGGGGCGCAGGTCGGCGACCGCGCCGGCGTCGAGCAGCGCACGCATGGTGTCCCGCGCGGAGTGGCCGGCCGCCACGATCACGGGGCCACCGTGGATCTCCTCGCCGCTCGCGAGCCGCACGCCCACGCAGCGCCCGTCCTTCACGAGGAAGGTGGTGACGGTGGCGCCGAAGCGCACCTCGACCCCGCTGTCCAACATGCGCTGGCGGAGCGCCGGCAGGATGGCCCGCACCTTGTCGGTGCCGAGGTGCGCCCACGCCTCCTGGAGGATGGCCGGATCGGCGCCCGCCTCGACCAGCTTCTTGAAGACGTAGCCGAGCTCGCCGTCGCGACGGCGCGTGTAGATCTTCCCGTCGGAGAAGGTGCCCGCTCCGCCCTCGCCGAAGAGGATGTTGTTCTCGGGATCGAGCGGCTTGCCGCGCCAGTAGCCATTCACCGCGGACACCCGCGCGTCGACCGCGCCGCCCCGCTCGAGCAGGATCGCGGGCGCGCCGGCCTCGCCGAGGCGGAGCGCGGCGAACAGGCCCGCGGGGCCGGCCCCGACGATGATGGGGCGCGAACGCCACCCGATCCCCGTGGGGATCGGCACGTCCCCCGTGCGCTTGAGCTCATCCCGCGCGGTGAAGGCGCGGACGCCGGGCAGCCCCCGCGCGAGGATCTGGGCCTCGCCGGACGCGAGGTCGACCTTGAAGGTGCCACGCCAGGCCGGCGGGCGGGCGCGGGCGTCGAGCGAGCGGCGCAACAGCTCGATGCTCGTGATGCGCTCGGTGGGGACCCCGAGGAGCGCGGCCACGGCGGGGGTTGCGTCTCCCTCCGGGAGGGCGAGATTGGATACGAAGATGGCCATCGACGCGCTCCCTACGCCGCGATTCCCCCCCGCGCCAGCGGCCCGGCGGGGTTAAGCCCCTGCCCCTTACCCCCGGTGTGTTCCATGGCTCTCCGCGTCGCCATCAATGGCTTTGGTCGAATCGGTCGTTGCGTCCTCCGCTCGGCCCACAACATGCCGGACATCGAGATCGTCCACATCAACGATCTCACCAGCCCCGAGCAGCTGGCGCACCTCCTCACGCACGACAGCGTCCACGGCCCCTGGAACGTGCCGGTCGTGGTGGTCGAGGGCGGGTTCACCATCGGCGGCAAGTTCGTCGCGGTGACCGCCGAGAAGGACCCGGCGAAGCTCCCCTGGCGCGACGCGAAGATCGACACCGTCCTCGAGTGCACGGGGCTCTTCACCAAGCGCGAGAAGGCGGCGCTGCACCTCGACGCCGGCGCCAAGCGCGTGATCATCTCGGCCCCGGGCGAGGGCGAGGACATCACGGTGTGCCTCGGCGTGAACGACGACAAGCTCGACCTGTCGAAACACTTCGTCATCTCGAACGCCTCGTGCACGACCAACTGCCTCGCGCCGGTCGCGAAGGTGCTCGACCAGCACTTCGGCATCGTGCAGGGCCTCATGACCACCGTGCACTCCTACACGATGGACCAGAACCTCCTCGACGCCCCCCACAAGAAGGACCTGCGCCGCGCCCGCGCCGCGGCCCTCAACATGGTGCCGACCAGCACCGGCGCCGCCAAGGCCGTCGGGCTCGTGCTGCCCCAGCTCAAGGGCAAGCTCAACGGCCTCGCCATCCGGGTGCCGACGCCGAACGTCTCCCTGGTCGACCTGGTCATCAACACCAGCAAGCCCGTCACGAAGGAGTCGGTCAACAACGCCCTGATCGAGGCCGCGAACGGCCCCCTCAAGGGCATCCTCCTCGCGGTGAACGCGCCGCTCGTCAGCAGTGACCTCAACGGCAACCCCGCCTCGTCCATCGTCGACCTCGAGCTCACCGCCGTCATGGGTGACAACATGGTCAAGGTCCTGGCCTGGTACGACAACGAGTGGGGCTTCTCCAACCGCATGGTCGATCTCTGCCGCAAGATCGCCGCCGTCGAAGGTGCCGCGTGAAGCTCCCCACCCTCGACACGCTCGATCTGGACAACCGCCGCGTCTTCCTGCGGGTCGACTTCAACGTCCCGCTCGAGAACGGCCACATCAGCGACGACACGCGCATCCGCGCCGCGCTCCCCACGATCCAGGCGCTCCGGGCGAAGGGCTGCAAGCTCGTCATCGCGTCGCACCTCGGCCGCCCGAAGGGCGTCGTCGTCCCCGAGCTCTCCCTCGAGCCGACCGCGGCGCGCCTCGCCGAGCTGCTCAACGGCGAGGTCATCTTCGCCCACGACATCGTGGGTGAGGACGTCGAGCTCCTCTCGAAGGAGCTCACGCCGGGCGGCGTGATGATGCTGGAGAACCTCCGCTTCCACCCCGGTGAGAAGGGTGGGGACGAGGCGTTCGCCACCCAGCTCGCGCGCCTCGGCGAGGTCTACATCAACGACGCGTTCGGCGCGATGCACCGCGCGGAGACCTCCATCGCCGCGGTGGTGGCCCACTTCGAGATCGTCGGCATCGGTCTGCTCGTGCAGAAGGAGATCGAGGCGCTGACCCGGTGCCTCTCCGGCGCGGCGAAGCCCTACGTCGCGATCCTCGGCGGCGCGAAGGTGTCCGACAAGATCGGCGTCATCGAGTCGCTGGCGAACCGCGTCGATCACCTGCTGATCGGCGGGGCGATGGCCTACACCTTCATCAAGGCGCAGGGCTTCTCGGTCGGCGCGTCGCGGGTGGAAGCCGACAAGCTGCTCCTCGCGCAGCGGATGCTCGAGCGCTGCGCGGAGAAGGGCGTGCAGGTGCACCTGCCCGTCGATCACGTCGTGAACACGTCGTTCGAGAGCGAGGCCCCGGCCCGCACGGTCGACGTGATCGGCGAGAACGACATGGGGCTCGACATCGGGCCCGCCACCGTCCTTCGCTACGCGGAGATCATCGCCCAGGCGAAGACCGTGTTCTGGAACGGCCCGATGGGCGTGTTCGAGCGCGAGGCCTACGCGGCCGGCACCAAGGGCGTGGCCGAGGCCTGCGCGGCGTCCTCCGGCTATACCGTGGTCGGTGGCGGAGACTCGGCGGCGGCGGCGGAGAAGTTCGGCCTCGCCGACAAGTTCAGCCACGTGTCCACCGGCGGCGGCGCCTCGCTCGAGTTCCTCGAAGGCAAGGACCTCCCCGGCATCAAGGCGATCCGGGCGCGGAGCCGGGCGTGACGCCGACCGAGTCGCGGCGGCGTCCGTTCATCGCGGGCAACTGGAAGATGCACAAGGGCCCGGCCGAGGCGGACGCCCTGGCCGAGGTGCTCAAGCGCTCGTTGACCGGGCAGGCCCAGGTCGACGTCGCCGTGGCTCCGCCGTTCCTGTCGATCCCCGTCGTGGCCGCGCGTCTGCGGCACAGCGGCGTGCACGTGGCCGGTCAGAACGTCCACCCCGAGCCGTCCGGCGCGTTCACCGGCGAGATCAGCGCCGAGATGTTGCGGCAGGCGGGCGTGTCGTACTGCATCGTCGGCCACTCCGAGCGCCGCGCGCTGTTCGGCGACACGGACGCCTTCGTCGAGAAGAAGGTGCACGCCTGCTTCCGCGCCGGCCTGCTCCCGATCCTCTGCGTCGGCGAGACGCTGGAGGAGCGTGAGGGCGGCCAGGCCGAGGTGGTGGTGCGCCGGCAGCTCGCGGCGGCCCTCGGGCGCCTCACCGCGGACCAGCTGCCCTCGGTCACGCTCGCCTACGAGCCGGTCTGGGCCATCGGCACGGGCCGCGTCGCGACGCCTCAGCAGGCGCAGGAGATGCACGCCACCATCCGCGAGTGGCTAGCCGAGCGGTACCCCGCGTTCGTCCCCCGCGGCATGCGCATCCTCTACGGCGGCTCGGTCAAGGCCAGCAACGCGGCGGGGCTCCTGTCCCAGCCGGACATCGACGGCGCGCTCGTCGGTGGCGCCGCCCTCATGGCGGACGAGTTCCTCGGCATCGTCGCGGCAGCGGCCAAGTAGCGGATCAGCGGGCGCCGAGGATCGTCCAACCGGCGATCCTGGCGATCCATCCATCAGCGCGATAGCGCGGAAGCCTCGGAAGGTTCATGTACATCTTCGTCGTCACCCTGCACGTCATCCTCTGCTTGATCCTCGTGCTGGTCATCCTCATGCAGCCGGGCAAGGGCGGGGACATCTCCTCCGCGTTCGGCGGCGGCTCGTCGTCCCAGCTCTTCGGAGCCGCGGGCCCGGGCAACTTCCTCACGCGCGGCACGGGCATCGTGGCGGGGCTGTTCATGGTCACGAGCATCACGCTCGCGCTCTACAGCACGGAGTCCGCGCGTGGCGGGTCGGGTGTAGAGGACGAGCTCGAGAACGTGCTTCAAGAGGGCGAAGAAGGCTCCGGCTTCGGCGCAGGCAGCACGAACGCGCCCGCTCCGGCCGCACCCGCTCCGGCCGCACCCGCGCCCACGCCGGCGCCGGATGCAGCGCCGTCGGACGCCGTTCCGGTGCCGGCTGCGGCGCCCGCTGAGGCACCGGCCAAATAGATCACACGAGAAGCCTTGACCCCGACCGGGGCCCGGGGTAAATGTTTGGGCGCGCGCGGATGGCGGAATGGTAGACGCGCAAGTTTGAGGTGCTTGTGGCCGAAAGGCTGTGCGGGTTCAAGTCCCGCTTCGCGCACCAACCTCACCAAACGCCGCAGGGTAACCCCCTGCGGCGTTTGTGCTTTTTGCCTCCCCGAGTCGGCGAGCGCGCCGCGGGCAACCGTGCCCGCCGTCCTCGGGACGAGGTCGAGCAACCTTAGGCGTCCGCGCCCGGACCGGCGCCGAAGCCGCTGCTGCCGCCGTCCGGCCCTGGCTGCAGCCGCGTCCGCGTCCGGGCGGCGCCGCTGCAGCTCCCTCTGATGCGGCCCGTCGTGACACCCCTCGCCGCAGGCCGCTTGGCGCCTTGACGCTTGCGCCTGCTCGCCGTGGCCGGCGCGCCGTACTCGTCAACAGGCCTCCGCCTGCGCAGCCACGGCGCCGAGCCCGCAGCTCCGTCAAGAAGAACAGCGCGGACCCCGCCCCGACTTCCCGACGGCGCTAGCCTTCCCCGGCGCGACGGTCCGCCGGCCCTACCGCGCGTTGCTTGCCAGGCGAGGGTCGGCGGCTGCACGTCTCCGGGGCCAGGCAGCTCCCGTAGATCTCGTGCCGGTGATGCTCCACGCGCAGCCCGTGGGCCACGGCGATGTCCGCCTGCCGCTGCTCGATGATGGGATCCTCGAACTCGAAGATGGTGCCGCACGTCGTGCAGATGAGGTGGTCGTGGTGCTCGTCGTCGATGACCGGCTCGTAGCGCGACTGCCCGTCATCGAAGTGGCGCTCGTGCGCGACCCCGGCCTCGGCGAACAGCTTCATCGTGCGGTACACGGTCGCGTATCCGACGCCCGCCATCCGCTCCTGCACCTGGCCCAGCAGGTCGTCAATCGAGACGTGCCCACCCGCCGCGAAGAACACCTCGAGGATCTGGTCCCGCTGCCGGGTGTGCTTCAGCCCACGCTCGCGCATGTAGACCGTGAGCTTGCGTTGGGCTTCCTCGACGACCGGCTTCATCCCCCCTCCTACCGCGACACCCGGACCGGGGGCCACCATCGCCAACGATTCGGCGCCCGGATTCCGCGAACGCCCTGCACCGGCCCAGCTCGATGGCCCGAAACACGCGACAGACCAGACGCACGTCAGCCCACGATCCCTCTCGGGCATCGTGGGCTGACGGCATCAGGGGCCGCGGACGGCGACCTTAGACGGCGGGCTGCTGCTCGCCTTCGGTGGTCGGCGCTGCGGACGAAGCCGGGTAGGCCTCGGTGACCATCTCGAGCAGGTTCATCGAAGCCTGATCGCCGGGGCGACGCCCGAGCTTCAGGATCCGCGTGTACCCGCCCGGGCGGTTCTCGTACAGCGAGGCGTACTCGGTGAACACCTTCGTGAGCACGTCACGATCGGTGATCCACAGGCGCGCCTGGCGGATGGCGTGAACCCGGTCGGCCGTGGCCTTTCGGAGCTCCTCACCTTCCAGCCCAGCGAGCTTGGAGGGCGGGACCTTCTTCGAGAGCGTGATGATGCGGTCGGCAACCTTGCGCACTTCCTTGGCCTTCGCCTCGGTGGTACGCACGCGGCCGTGCTGCATGAGAGAGGTGACCATGTTGCGGAACATGGCCTTGCGGTGGGCACCGTAGATGCTGAGCTTACGGCCGGCCTTGAGGTGACGCATGGGATCCTCCGAACGGAGACGCGGCTAACCGCGGCTCTTCGGGAAGTTGTGGAGCTTCATGCCGAGCGACAGGCCCAGCTCAGAAAGGATTTCCTTGATCTCGTTGAGAGACTTGCGGCCGAAGTTCTTGGTCTTCAGCATCTCCGCTTCAGTCTTCTCGACGAGCTGCCAGATGAACTCGATGCCGGCGTTCTGGAGGCAGTTCGCCGACCGCACCGAGAGGTCCAGCTCGTCGACGCGCTTGAACAGCGCATCATTGAACTGCTGCTCGGGCACACGCTCTTCGCCGGTCGAGGGCTCATCCACTTCCATGAAGTTGATGAAGACCTGGAGCTGCTCCTTGAGGACCTTGGCCGCAAACGCCACCGCATCCTCGGGGGACACGCTGCCGTTGGTCAACACCTCGAGGGTCAGCTTGTCGAAGTCCGTACGCTGACCAACGCGGGCGTTGGTCACCGTGTACTTCACGCGGCGGATCGGCGAGTGGATCGCGTCGATCGGCATGGTGCCGATCGGCCGATCGTCCTTCGCCTGCCGATTCGCCGGGATGTAGCCCTTGCCCATCGCCACGCCCATCTCCATATGGAGACGGCCGACGCCCGTGAGCGTCGCGATCGGATGATCGGGGTTCAGGATTTCGGCTGCACCGTCGAACCGGATGTCGCCCGCGGTCACGACGCGCGTGACACCGGCGGTGCCCTCCACGTCGATCGTCGCGTTGAAGGACTCGGTACGATCCGTGCGGATCAGGATGCCCTTGACGTTCAGGATGATGTCCGTCACGTCTTCGATGACGCCCGGAATCGACGAGAACTCGTGGAGTACACCGTCGATCTTGACGGACGTGACCGCGGCGCCCTGGAGGCTGGAGAGGAGTACGCGACGAAGCGCGTTCCCCAGCGTGATGCCGAACCCACGCTCGAGGGGCTTGACCACGAACTTGCCGTAGGTCTCCCCCGACTTCGCGTCGCGCTCGATGCGCTTCGGCTTGATGAGGCTACGCCAGTTGCTGTAAACGTGTTCACCGACCATTTGATGCTCCTGTTCGGGCTTCTGCGTCGTGGGCCGATCGACGCTCATCACCCGTTCAGAAACCGCTCCTCGTCATCACGACGCGGCTGGCCCAGCCAACGGAGCGGTAAGGCGACCGGGGGTTTCCCCCCGGCCGGGTGGATCAGACGCGGCGCCGCTTGGGCGGCCGGCATCCGTTGTGCGGGATGGGCGTCACGTCCGTGATCATCGTGACCTTGAGGCCGGCGTTCTGGATCGCGCGAAGCGCGGATTCCCGACCGGCACCAGGGCCCTTGATGACCACGCCCGCGGACTTCATCCCGTGCTCCATCGCCTTGCGGGCGGCGTCTTCCGCCACGAGCTGCGCCGCGAACGGCGTGCTCTTGCGGGAGCCCTTGAAGCCCTTCACGCCAGCGCTGGACCAGGCCACGGTGTTTCCACCCGGATCGGTCACGGTGACGATCGTGTTGTTGAACGTCGACTGGATGTGAACCATCCCGTACGGCACGTTCTTCTTGACCCTCTTGGGGCCCTTCTTCTTTGCGGCAGCTGCGGTGCTCATTTCCGTTCCCTCCCGCTACTTCTTCTTGGCGACGACGCGACGAGGACCCTTGCGGGTACGTGCGTTGGTGTGGGTGCGTTGACCACGGGCCGGAAGGCCGCGCTTGTGGCGGCTCCCACGGTAGGTGCCGAGGTCGATCAGCCGCTTGATGTTCATGGCGACCTCCTTGCGGAGCTCACCCTCCACGCGGTACTCGCGCTGAATCACGTCGCGGATGCGGGCGATGTCCACCTCGGACAGGTCCTGCGTGCGAATCGACGCGTCCACCTGGGCCTTCGCCAAGATGTCCGTCGCGTTCTTGCGACCGATGCCGTAGATGTACCCGAGTGCGATGTCGATGCGCTTGTTGCGCGGAAGATCGACGCCTTCGATGCGTGCCATACGTCCTCCTTAGCCCTGGCGCTGCTTATGCTTGGCGGTGACGCAGATCACGCGGACGACGCCGCGTCGACGGATGACGCTGCACTTGTCGCAGATGACCTTCACTGAGGCCTTTACTTTCACTGGAGTCTCCTCGCCGGCGAGAGCCGGTTCATCGGATGGGGGGGGAGGGCTCGAGGCTCGTGAGAATCTCGGGGCCCGACGGGGTGATGGCGACGGTGTGTTCGAAGTGCGCCGCTCGGCTTCCATCCTCGGTGACGACCGTCCATTCGTCTTTGAGGATCCGCGTACGCGGGGAGCCGAGGGTGATCATCGGCTCGAGCGCCAGCACCATTCCCACCTTGAGCAGGGGGCCGGTGCCGGCCTTGCCGAAGTTCGGTACGCTCGGCTCCTCGTGAAGCTTGCGTCCGATCCCGTGACCCACGAATTGAGTCACCACCCCCAGGCCTCTCGACTCGCAGTACGACTGGACCGTGTGTCCGATGTCGCCGATGCGGTTGTTGACCCGGGCGCGGGCGACGGCCTCATATAAGGACTTCTCGGTCGTGTCAAGGAGCAGCGCGGTCTGCTCGTCGACCGGCGGCATCGCCATCGAGAAGGCGGTGTCGGCGTAGTAGCCACCGTACACCAGCCCGAAATCCAGGGAGACGAGGTCCCCCTCCAGCAGCCGGCGCTTGGACGGGATCCCGTGCACCACCTGCTCGTTGATGGAGACGCAGATGGTCGCGGGAAAGACCGCCCGGCCAACCTTGTAGCCCTTGAACGCCGGCTTGGCGCCCGCGGCCAAGATGGCATCCTCGGTCATCCGATCGATGTCCAGCGTGGAGGCACCCACTACCACGCGTTCACGAAGGCCCGCGACCACCTCGGCAAGCTTGCGCCCCGCGGTACGCATGACCCCGAGCTCCCAGGCCTCCTTGATCAGGATCACGTGAGGCTCCGACTAGTTCAGGCCGAGCGCGGCGAACACGCGCGCGCGGATATCGGCGACATCCCCCGTGCCAGCGATGTCGTGCACCGGCGCCACCGGCCGAAGGACAGGAAGCACCGGGATCGTTTCGCGCGCGTAGGTCTCGAGACGGGTGAGCACCACTTCCGGCTTGTCGTCATCGCGCTGGATGATGGTCGTCCCACACCGCGAGCACTGCTCTCCGTCAGCGGGAGCAAACTCGCGATGAAAGGTAGCGCCACAAGATGGGCACGAGCGCCGCCCAGTGAGCCGCTTGAGGATCACCTCATCGGGCACAACGAGGTTGATCACCCCGTCGACCTGACGGCCACGGGCTGCAAGCCACGTGAGCAACCACTCGGCCTGAACCGCGGTCCGGGGAAACCCATCGAGGAGGACGCCGTTCGCGGCGTCCGGCTCCTCGAGACGGGAGGCCACGATCTCACAGGTGAAGGCGTCAGGCACGAGCCCACCACCTTGCATGTAGGCCTTCGCCCGAGCGCCGAGCTCGGTCCCTTCCTTGAGGTGCCGACGGAAGATGTCGCCGGTCGCCACGTGCGGAACGCCCAGGCGCTGCGCCAGGTCCTTGGCTTGCGTACCCTTGCCCGAACCAGGAGGGCCAAACAGCAGAACGGTCATCCCGCCTCCTGGGCCCCACCGAGCAGCATGCGTCGACGACCCGCGACCCGACCACCACCACCCGGGCCTTGGAGCCCGTCGTAGTGACGCGTGAGCAGCTGCGCTTCCACCTGAGCCACCGTGTCGAGCGACACACCGACCACAATCAGCAGGCCCGTGCCGCCGAAGTGGAAGGGCACCCCGTACTCGGTGATCAACAGCGTCGGAAGGATGCACACCGCGGCCAGGTACAGAGCACCCGCGCAGGTCAACCGCGTGAGGAGCCGGTCAATGTACTCGGCCGTCTGCTTGCCCGGACGAATGCCAGGGATGTAGCCGCCGTGCTTCTTGAGATTGTCCGCCACGTCCACCGGGTTGAACATCATCGCCGTGTAGAAGTAGGCGAAGAAGACGATCAACGCGATGTAAACGTAGTTGTACAGCCAGTGCCCGGGCGCAAGCGCCGAGGTGAGTGCCGTTACCGCGTCGTTCTGCCAGACCGCTCCCATCGTCGCGGGCACCATCAGCACCGAGGACGCAAAGATGGGCGGAATGACACCAGTGGTGTTCACCTTGAGCGGAAGGTGCGTGGTCTGTCCGCCATACACCCGCCGACCGACCACGCGCTTGGCGTATTGGATGGGGATGCGGCGCTGTCCACGCTCAATCCACACGATCATGCCGACCACCGCAATGACCAGCCCGAGCAGCAGCGTTGCCTGCAGCAGGTTGATCTCGCCGAGCCGAATCTTCTGGACGAGGCTCATCACGCCGGAGGGAAGCCCCGAGACGATGCCTGCCGTAATGATGAGACTCGAGCCGTTGCCGATGCCACGCTCGGAGATCTGCTCCCCGATCCACATGACGAAGCAGCTACCCGCCGTCATGGTGATCATCGTGAGCATCCTGAAATCCCAGCCGGGATTCAGGACCACGTCCGCGTTGGCGGCCGTCTTCATCTGCTCGAGGGACACCGCAATCGCGAACGACTGCGCCACCGCGATCGCGATCGTCGCGTATCGGGTGTACTGGGTGATCTTGCCCTTCCCCTGCTGCCCTTCCTTGGAAAGGCGCTCGAGGGGGGGGAGCACGACCGTCAGCAGTTGGATGATGATGCTCGCCGTGATGTACGGCATGATGCCCAGCACGAACACGCTGAATTGCTCCAGCGCGCCGCCACTGAACATGTCGTACAGCCCGAACATCGTGTCGCGGTTGGCACTGATGAACTCACCCAGCGCCTGGCGATCGACACCGGGCGCGGGGATGTGCACCCCGAGCCGAAACACCGCGAGCATGCCAAGCGTGAAGAGAATCCGATTCCGGAGCTCTGGCATCGACATGATCGCGGAGAACCAGCGATTCACGCAGCATTCTCCGCGACAGTGCCACCAGCGGCCTCAATCTTGGCACGAGCGGATGCAGAGAACTTCGCGGCGCGCACCGTAAGGGCGGCCGTGAGTTCGCCGTCGCCCAGCACCTTGACGCCATCGCGCCCGATACGCGAGATGACACCTGACGCCTTGAGCGTCTTGGCATCGAGCTCGGTGCCCGCCGGGAAGGCAGACAGCTGGCCCACGTTCACCTCGGTGTAATCCTTGGCGAAGATGTTGCGGAAGCCACGCTTGGGCTGGCGGCGGAGCAGAGGGATCTGACCACCCTCGAAGCCCAGGCGCTTGCCGGAACCGGCGCGAGCCTGCTGCCCCTTGGTACCGCGACCAGCGGTCTTGCCGAGGCCGGAGCCCTGGCCGCGACCGACCCGGGTGCGAGGACGCTGTGCGCCCGGCACCGGATGCAAATTGGAGAGTTCGTCAGCCATGGAATCCTCAGGCGTCCGTGGACGCGACTTCCTCGACCTGAATCAGGTGGAGGACAGACTTGATCATCCCGCGGACCGCGGGAGTGTTCTCGAGCTCACGGCTCCGACCGATACGGCGGAGCCCCAAGCCCATGAGCGTAGCGCGCTGGCGTTCGGTCGTGCCGATCGAGCTACGGGAGAGGGTGACCTTCAGGCGAGACATCCGAACTCCGATCAGTGCTGGGCGCCCGCTCGCGCGGCCCACACACGCGAACCGACGTTGTGGTTGGCGATCACGTCGTCGAGCGGGATGCCGCGACGCGTAGCCACCTGCTCGGGAGATTCGAGCTGGTAGAGCGCGTCGAGCGTCGCACGCACGACGTTGTGAGGATTGGAGCTACCGAGGCTCTTGGTGAGCACATTGTGGTAGCCCGCCGCATCCAGGATGGCGCGGACGACCGGACCGGCGATGACGCCAGTTCCCGGGCTCGCGGGGCGGAGAAGCACCTTGCCGGCGCCGAAGGCGCCGGTGGAGATGTGCGGCACGGTACCGTCCACGACGGGCACCTCCGCCATGCTTCCCTTCGCGCGCTCCGTAGCCTTGCGAACCGCCTCGGGTACTTCGTTGGCCTTACCGTGACCGACACCGATCCGACCGGATCCGTTACCGACCACGACGAGGGCGCTGAAGCTGAACCTACGTCCACCCTTCACGACCTTCGCCACGCGGTTCACGTAGATGGTCTTCTCGATGAGCTGCACTTCCTCGGCAGCCTTGCGAGGGCGGGACTTCCTGCTGTTCACGTTCGACTCCGGGAGCCGTCAGCGGTGCACCGGTGCGAGACCGGCCACCCCGACGAGTAATGGGGATCAGAAATCGAGACCGGCCTCACGAGCCGAGTCGGCGAGCGCCTGCACACGACCGTGGTACAGGAAGCCGTTACGGTCGAAGACAACCTTGTCGATCGACGCCGCACGCGCACGCTCCGCGATCAACCGACCAACCGCCTTCGCGGCCTCGATGTTGCCGCGATGCCCGTCGTGACCCTCGAGCTCGGGGCTCAACGTCGAAGCGGCCACCAGCGTGGCGCCCGTCACGTCGTCAACGATCTGCGCGTACATGTGCGAAGACGTCCGGAAGACCGTCAGCCGAGGACGCTCGGTACTGCCGAACACCTTCTTACGAATGCGCTTCTTACGACGCACACGCGAATCACCAGCCTTAGCGTAAGCCATCTTCGACCCCTACTTCTTCGCCGTCTTGCCGGCCTTGAGCTTGATGTGCTCGCCTTCGTTGCGGACGCCCTTGCCCTTGTAGGCATCCGGCGACCGGAACCCACGAAGCTTGGCGGCCGTCTCGCCGACGGTCTGGCGGTCACTGCCCTTGATGCTGAGCTTGGTGCCCTTCTCCACGTCAATCGTGATGCCCGCAGGAAACGGGAACTCGATCGTGTGGCTGTAGCCGAGCGAAAGCACGAGGGTCTTGCCCTTGACTTCGCTCTTGAAGCCGACGCCCTGGATCTCAAGCCTGCGCTCGAAGCCCTTGGTGACGCCCTGCACCATGTTGTTGACGAGTGCACGGGTGAGCCCGTGGTTCGAGCGGAACTGCCGGCTGTCATCAGCGCGCACGACCGTCAGAAGGCTGCCCTCCTGCTCAATCGAGACACCTGCTGCGACGCGCTGAGACAGCTCGCCTTTCGGCCCCTTGACCCGTACAACGCCGTCGAGGACGTTTACGGACACGCCGCTCGGCAGCGTGACGGGGAGCTTTCCAATACGAGACATCGTAGATTCCTCGCGGAAGGTATCGCTACCAGACGTAGCAGAGGACTTCCCCGCCGACGCCCGCGGTGCGAGCCGCCCGGTCGGAGAGGACACCCTGCGGGGTGGTCAGGATGGCGAGGCCGAGGCCGTTTCGCACGCGAGGAATCTCATCCTTGCCGACGTAGAAACGACGGCTCGGTGAACTCACGCGCTTGAGGCCCTGAATGACGCCTTGCTTGCCGCCATCGTACTTGAGGAAGATTTTAATCGTCCCCTTCGCGTCGGTGGGGCTATCGATGAATCCCTCAACAAAGCCTTCGCTCTTGAGGATCTTCACCAGTTCGAGCTTGAGCTTCGAACGAGGCACCACCACGCTGGCGTGACGCGCCTGAATGGCGTTGCGGATCCGCGTAAGCAGATCAGCAATGGGATCGGTCATGGACATGGGTTCGCTCCCGCTCTGCCTACCAGCTGGCCTTCATGACACCGGGGATTTCGCCCTTGAGCGAAAGCGACCGGAAGCAGATACGGCACATGTTGAACTTGCGAAGGAAAGCACGCGGCCGCCCACAGAGGGGGCAACGGTTCTTCTGGCGCACCGCGAACTTGGGCGTACGCTTGGCGCGCGCGATTTGCGACTTCTTAGCCACTGTTTCCTCCCTTACTGCCGGAACGGGATGCCGATCGAACGGAGCAGGGCCCGCCCTTCGACATCGTTCTCGGCGGTGGTGACGAACGCGATGTTCATCCCGGTCACCTTCGACACGCGGTCGTAGTTGATCTCGGGAAAGATGATCTGTTCGGTGACGCCCAACGAGTAGTTCCCGCGGCCGTCGAAGGCCTTGGGGTTCACACCACGGAAGTCGCGCACGCGCGGCAACGAGATGTGAATCAGGCGGTCGAGGAACTCCCACATGCGCGCGCCACGCAACGTCACGCGCGCACCGATGGGCATTCCCTCACGAAGTTTGAAGTTAGCGATCGACTTGCGGGCGCGCCGGATCTGGGCCTTCTGGCCGGTGATCAGGGCGAGCTCCTCCGCCGCGGTCTCGAGAAGCTTCACGTTTTGCGTGGCTTCCTTGATCGAGGCGTTGAGTACAATCTTCTCGAGGCGGGGCACCTTCATCACGTTGGAATACCCGAACTCCGTGAGGAGCGCGGGCACCACCGACGTGTGGTAGTGCTTCTTGAGGCGGGTGTCGGCCATGACTCTATCTCCTCAGACCGTGGCGCCGGTCTTCCGGTCGACGCGCACCTTGGTGCCGTCTTCCTGGACCTTGTAGCCAACCTTGACGCGACGACCCTCGGTAGCGTTCCACAGCGCGACGTTCGACACGTCGATCGCTGCTTCCTTCTCGACGATCGAACCTGCCTGCTGGCCCTGGGCCTTCACGTGGCGCTTGACCATCGCGACGCCCTCGACAACCAGGCGATTGTCCTCCGGCAACACGCGCAAGACCTTGCCGATCTTGCCCTTGTTCTTGCCGGAGATGACGACGACATTGTCGTCGCGGCGAATCTTCAACTTGGTCTTCATCACAGCACCTCAGGGGCCAGTGCCACGATCTTCATGTACTGACGGCCGCGAAGCTCGCGTGCCACAGGCCCGAAGATGCGGGTTCCCACCGGCTCACCCTTACTGTCGATCAGAACTGCGGAGTTCGTATCGAAACGGATGTAGGTCCCGTCGGCGCGGCGAATTTCCTTCGCGGTGCGAACGATGACGGCCTTGTGCACGTCACCCTTCTTGACCTTGCCGTTGGGGATGGCTTCCTTCACACTTACGACGATGATGTCGCCGATGGAAGCGTACTTGCGCTTGCTTCCGCCGAGCACCTTGATGCACTGGACCCGGCGCGCGCCGGAGTTGTCCGCTACATCGAGGTTGGATTGCATCTGGATCATGGTCTAGTCCTCCCGGCGCCGTTCAGGACTGCGCCGGAATGCGCTCGACCAGAGTCCAGCGCTTGTGGCGGGACAGCGGCCGGCATTCCTCGATGATCACCACGTCGTCGACGTTGCAGGAATTCTGCTCGTCGTGCGCCTGGAAGGTGCGCATGCGCGTGATGTACTTGCGGTACTTCTTGTGCTTCACGGTACGCTCGACCGCGACCACGATGGTCTTATCCATCTTGCTGGACACGACCTTACCGCGCACCTGGCGGCGACGGCCAGTGGAGTTCTCGTCCGACATCTCTCACCTATTGAGCCCGGACAAGCCGGTATTTGAAGAGGACGCCGCGGGTCTCCACTTCCGTGGACGCCGCGGTGGGGCAAGGCGCTTTTGACGCCCCGCCCGGAGACTCACCTATTAGTCTACCGACTCGCGGCTGTCAAGAATCCCTTTGAGGAAGTCGTCGCCAGCTCCACCTTCCGCAGCTGCGCCACGGACGGGGGTGAAGGAAGAGCGATGACGAGCCTTGAGGGACCCGCGCTGCAAGCCGGCATCACGCTCGCGCGAGACGAGAAGCGTCTGCGCACGCGCGATGTCGCGACGGGTGTTCTTCAGGACGCTGGTGTTCTCGAGCTGTCCGAGACGATGACGGAACGTGTGTGCCATCATCGTACGTTCGAGCTCGAGCTCCTTGTGCACGAGGGCCTCGTCGCCGAGGCTCGCGAGTTCGTCGATCTTCATCCGATCACCTCTTCCCGCTTGATGACGCGGGTGTGAAGGGGGAGCTTGTGACCAGCGAGGCGCAGTGCCTCTCGTGCCACTTCTTCGGGAACGCCCTCGAGCTCGTAGAGCACGCGACCGGGACGCACGACGGCGACCCAGTACTCGGGAGCTCCCTTGCCCGTACCCATTCGGGTCTCGGCGGGCTTCTTCGTGACCGGCTTGTCCGGGAACACGCGGATCCAGATCTTGCCGCCGCGCTTCACGTGGCGGGTGAGCGCAATTCGCGCCGCCTCGATCTGCCGGGAGGTGAGCCAGCCCGACGTAACGGCCTGAAGGCCGTAATCGCCGAAGCTCACGTCACCGCCCCGATAGGCAAGACCGCGCGTACGGCCCTTCTGGACCTTGCGGAACTTTACTCGCTTGGGGGAAAGCATTGTCTACCTCTGCTGCCGCGTAGGGTCAGAGCGAAGGGGTCAGAGCGAACGGTCTTCGTCGCCGGGCATGATCTCGCCCTTGAAGATCCAGACCTTGACGCCGATTACGCCATAGGTGGTGCGGGCTTCGGCCAGGCCGTAGTCCACGTCGGCACGAAGCGTGTGAAGGGGAACGCGGCCCTCGCGGTACCACTCGGTGCGGCTCATCTCCGCGCCGCCGAGGCGGCCGGAGCACATCACCTTGATGCCCTTGGCGCCGGCCTTCTTGGACTGCTGCATCGCCTTCTTCATCGCGCGACGGAAGCTGACACGCTTCTCGAGTTGCGCCGCGATGTTCTCGGCGACCAGGAGCGCGTCCGTGTCGACCTTGCGCACTTCCATGACGTTGAGGAAAACCTCCGTCTGGACGAGCTTCTGCAGGTCGATACGGAGCTGGTCGAGACCACGCGCCCGCTTGTCGATGATCACCCCGGGCTTCGCCGCGTGGATGTAGACCTTCGCCTTGTTCGCGGCACGCTCGATGCGGATCTTGCTCACGCCGGCGACGTAGAGCTTCTCCTTGAGGTACCGACGAATCTGGATGTCTTCGTGGAGGAAGCGCTGATAGTCGCGCTCGGCGAACCACTTGGACTCCCAGGGCCGCGTGATACCGACGCGGAAGCCGATCGGATTGACCTTCTGTCCCATGGGGAACTCCTAACGGACGTCGAGAACGACAGTGATGTGGGCGGTCTTCTTCTGGATCGGGGTGGCCCGGCCCTGCGCGCGCGGGCGAAACCGCCGAAGCATCGCGCCCTGGTCGACGTGAATGGTCTTCACGTACAGACCGTCGATGTCCAGCTGCCGGCTCGCCCGCCCGGCGGCGTGCTCGGCGTTGGCCATCGCAGATTCGACGAGCCGCTTGATCATCGGCGCCGTCTTCTTGGGAAGGAACGAAAGGATCTCCAGAGCCTCACCCGCGCCGCGGCCACGGATCAGGTCAGCGACCAGACGTGCCTTCTGGGGGGAGACTCGGGCGAACCGAAGGATGGCAGTCGATTCCATGGACTCACTCGATGGTGGCCGCCAGTCCACGTGGACCGGCGCCGACCGGAAACAGGTTCAGCGGACCTTGGTCTTTCGGTCCGCGGCGTGCCCGTAGAAGGTACGCGTCGCCGCGAACTCCCCGAACTTGTGCCCGACCATGTTCTCCGAGACGTACACCGGGACGAACTTCTTGCCGTTGTGCACGGCGAAGGTCAGCCCGATGAAGTCAGGGATCACCGTGGAGCGACGGCTCCACGTCTTGATCACGCGGCCACCGCCAGCACGAGCAGCTGCGGCCTTGGCGATGAGGTACTGGTCGACGAACGGACCTTTCTTTACGGAACGCGCCATGGCTTCTCCCTACTTCTCACGCCGCTTGACGATGAACCGGCCGGACGGCTTCTTCCGGGACCGGGTCTTGTAGCCCTTGGTGGGCTTGCCCCATGGCGTAACTGGATGACGACCGCCCTTGGTGCGACCCTCGCCACCACCGTGCGGGTGGTCGATCGGGTTCATGGCGGTACCGCGAACGGCCGGGCGGTAACCCAACCAGCGCGCACGACCGGCCTTGCCGAGGACTGCGTTCTCGTGCTCGAGGTTGCCGACCTGCCCCACCGTCGCGTGGCACTCGGCCAACACGTTGCGGAGCTCGCCGGAGGGGAGGCGGAGAAGGACGTACTTGCCTTCCTTCGCCATCACCTGCGCGAAGCAGCCCGCCGAGCGGCAGATCTGCCCGCCGCGCCCGACCTTGAGCTCGACGTTGTGCACGAACGTACCGAGCGGGATCGCCGTGAGGCGCATCGCGTTGCCCGGCTTGATGTCCGCGGCGTCGCTCGCGACCACCGCATCACCGACGTTGATCCCGACCGGCGCGATGATGTAGCGCTTCTCGCCGTCCACATAGTGGACGAGGGCGATGCGGGCGCTGCGGTTCGGATCGTACTCGATCGTCGCCACTGTTCCCGGCACTTCCATCTTGTCGCGGCGGAAGTCGATCACGCGGTAGCGGCGCTTGTGCCCGCCGCCCATATGACGCGACGTCATACGGCCCATGTTGTTGCGACCACCGGTGCGGCGGATCGGCTCCGTCAGCGCGCGGTGCGGGCTTTCCGCCGTCAGTTCCGCGAAGTCCGCGGTGACGAGGAAGCGGCGGCCCGGCGTATTGGCGCTGTAGCGCTTGGTACCCATCTCAGGCCTCGAAGAAGTTGAGGGTGTGGCCAGACGCGAGCTTCACGTAGGCCTTCTTCCAGTTCGAACGCTTCCCGTAGAAGCGACCGAACCGCTTGAACTTACCGCGCACGCGCACCGTGCGAACATCCTCAACCTTGACGTTGAAGAAGCGCTCGATGGCCTGCTTGATCTCGTGCTTGTTCGCCGTCTCGCCGACCTCGAACACGTAGGTGTTCTCGGCGGCTTCGGCGGCGGCCGCCTTCTCGGTCACGAGAGGGCGGAGGATGATGTCGTGAAGCTCAGCCATGACTCACCTCGTCAGGCGCTCGACGATCGGGGCGATCGCGGGCGCGGTGAGAGCGATGTTGCGGTGCCGGAGGATGTCGTAGACATTCAGACCGGCAACGGGGAGGACGGTGACGCCCGGGATGTTGCGGGACGCCAGACGGACCGCGAGGTCCTCGTGCGGCACCACCAACAGGAGGCTCTCGAAACCGAAGCTCTCGAGGAAGGTGCGGAAGTGCTTGGTCTTCACTTCGGGCATCGCAACCTGGTCGAGCACGTAGAGCGCCTGCTCGCCGAGACGGCGAGAAAGAGCGCTACGCAGCGCCGCGCGGCGCACCTTCTTCGGCAGCTGGAACGCGTGGCTGCGGGGATGCGGTCCGAAGACCACACCACCGCCGCGCCAGTGCGGCGCCCGCGAGGAGCCCTGACGGGCCCGACCGGTGCCCTTCTGGCGCCAGGGCTTCTTACCACCGCCCGCGACCATGGCGCGCTGCTTGGTAGCATGCGTGCCTGAGCGCCGGGCGGCGAGCTGATAGCGGACGACCATGTGAAAGAGATGCTCTTTCACGTCGGTCGAGAAGACCCGTTCGTCCAGCTCGACAGTGCCGAGCTTCTCACGGGAAGAATTGTACAGATCAACCACAGGCATGAATGCCTCCTGTTCCCACGAGACGACGCTTAGGAGAGCTTGATCTCGACGTGGACTCCGGCCGAAAGATCCAGTTTCATCAGCGCGTCGACCGTTGCCTGGGTCGGCTCGAGGATGTCGAGCAGGCGATGATGGGTGCGGCGCTCGAACTGCTCGCGCGACTTCTTGTCGACGTGCGGGCCACGAAGCACCGTCCACCTGCTGATCGTCGTCGGCAGGGGGAAGGGGCCGCGGATCGCCACGCCGGTGCGGCGTGCCGTGTCCACGATCTCCCGCGCAGACTTGTCGAGCAGCTTGTGATCGTACGCCTTGAGGCGAATGCGGATCTTGTTGGTGGAGGCCATTGGTCTTCCTTACTTGATGATCTCGGAGACGACGCCGGCGCCGACGGTGCGGCCACCTTCGCGAATCGCGAAACGGAGAGTCTTCTCGATGGCGATCGGGGTGATGAGCTCGATCTCCATCTCCACGCGGTCACCCGGCATGACCATCTCCACGCCTTCCTTCAGCTTGATGACGCCCGTGACGTCCGTCGTGCGGAAGTAGAACTGGGGACGGTACCCGTCGAAGAAGGGCTTGTGACGGCCGCCTTCGTCCTTCTTCAGGATGTAGGCCTCGGCCTTGAACTTCGTGTGCGGCATCACCGACTTCGGCTTCGACAGCACCTGGCCGCGCTCGATGTCCTCGCGCTTGACGCCGCGGAGCAGGAGCCCCACGTTGTCGCCGGCCTGGCCCTCGTCGAGGAGCTTGCGGAACATCTCGACGCCCGTGACCGTCGTGGTCACCGTGTCCTTGAAGCCCACGATCTCCACCGACTCGCCGACCTTCACGATCCCGCGCTCGATGCGGCCCGTCGCGACCGTGCCACGACCCGAGATCGTGAACACGTCCTCGACCGGCATCAGGAACGGCTTCTCCGTCTCGCGGATCGGCTGGGGGATGGACGCGTCCACCGCCGCCATCAGCTTGAGGATCGCCGGCTCGCCGATGTCGCTCTGGTCGCCTTCGAGCGCCTTGAGCGCCGAACCGCGGATGACAGGCAGGCTGTCACCGGGGAAGTCGTACGCCGAGAGGAGTTCGCGGACTTCCATCTCGACCAGGTCGAGAAGCTCCGCGTCGTCCAGCATGTCGCACTTGTTCATGAACACGACGATGTACGGAACGTTGACCTGCTTCGCGAGCAGGACGTGCTCCTTCGTCTGGGGCATCGGGCCGTCGGCCGCGGACACCACCAGGATCGCGCCGTCCATCTGCGCGGCGCCCGTGATCATGTTCTTGATGTAGTCGGCGTGACCCGGGCAATCCACGTGCGCGTAGTGACGGTTGACCGTCTCGTACTCGACGTGAGCCGTGTTGATCGTGATCCCGCGAGCCTTCTCCTCGGGAGCCTTGTCGATCTGGTCGTAGGCCATGAACGTGGCGCCGCCCGTCTTCGCGAGCACCTTGGTGATCGCCGCCGTCAGCGACGTCTTGCCGTGGTCGACGTGACCGATCGTCCCGATGTTCACGTGCGGCTTGTTGCGCTCGAACTTTGCCTTGGCCATGGTGGTCCCCTTGGATTCAGTACCCGCGAAGCCGTGCCACGATCTCCTGGGAGACGTTGGCAGGGACATCCGCGTATCGTTCAAACTGCATGGTGAAGGAGGCCCGCCCCTGTGTGGCAGACCGTAGATCTGTCGCGTACCCGAACATGGACGCCAGCGGGACATCAGCCCCGATGACCTGCGCCCCTGGGCGCGCTTCCATCCGGTTCACGGCGCCACGGCGACCCGATAGGTCTCCGATGACCGCGCCCGTATACTCTTCCGGGACAGAAATTTCAACTTTCATGATCGGTTCCAGGAGAATTGGCGCGGCGGCCCGCACCGCGTCCTGAACCGCCATCGATCCCGCGACGCGGAATGCGATGTCGCTGGAGTCGACCTCGTGGAACGAGCCGTCGAACAGCGAGCACTTCACGTCCACCAACGGGAAGCCTGCAAGGACTCCCCTATCCATGGACTCGCGGCACCCGTCGAGGGCCGGCTTGATGAACTCCTTGGGGATCGAACCGCCGACGGTCACGTCGACGAAGCTGTTCCCCGCCCCAGACGGTGCAGGCTCGACCCGCACCTTCACGTGGCCGTACTGGCCCCGGCCACCGGTCTGGCGCTTGAAGATCCCTTCCGCCTCCGCAACGGCCGACACGGTCTCCCGGTAGGCGACCTGCGGACGCCCGACCTGGCACTGCACCTTGAACTCGCGGTCCAGCCGGTCACAGATGATCTCGAGATGGAGCTCGCCCATCCCGGCGATGATCGTCTGTCCGCTGTCCTTGTCGAGCTTCACGCGGAAGGTGGGGTCCTCTTCCATCAGCTTGCCGAGGGCCGCCGTGAGCTTCTCCTCGTCCACCTTGGTCATCGGTTCGATGGCCATCCAGATGACCGGCTCGGGGAACGTCATGGCCTCCATGACGATCGGCTGCTTCTGGTCGCAGAGGGTGTCGCCAGTGGCGACCTGCCGCAGGCCGGCTGCCGCGACGATGTTTCCCGCGGTGGCGACAGTAATGTCGTCACGCTTGTTCGCGTGCATCTGCAGGAGGCGTCCAACGCGCTCCCGCTTGCCCGTGCGCGGATTCAGCGCCACGGATCCGGATTCGATCTTGCCCGAGTAGATGCGTAGATACGTCAGCGTACCGACGTAGGAGTCGGTCTGCACCTTGAAGGCGAGCGCACAGAACGGCTCGTCTTCGCTGGGCTTCCGCGTGAGGGTCTTGGTCTCGTCGTTCGGGTCCCGGCCCTGCACCGGCGGGAGATCCAGCGGGCTCGGCAGGTAGTCGACCACGGCATCCAGCAGCGGCTGGACGCCCTTGTTCTTGAAGGCCGAGCCACAGAACACGGGGACGCAGATGCCCGCGTTCACGCTGCGACGCGCAGCCAGCTTCAGGCGGTCCTCCGGAATGGGGCGGCCTTCGAGGTAGGCCTCGAGGACCTCCTCGTCCTCTGCAGCGACCGCGTCCAGGAGTCGCTCGCGCGCCTCCTCGGCTTCGAGCTGCAGGTCTTCCGGGATGGGCGCCTCGCGGTACGAGGCCCCCAGCGCAGCGTCGTCCCAGAGGAGGGCAACCATGCGCACGATATCGATGACCCCGCGGAACTGGTCCGCCTCCCCTACGGGAAGCTGGAACGGCACGGGGTTGGCGCCGAGGCGCACGCGGATGGACTCCACAGCGGCGGCGAAGTCGGCGCCGACGCGATCCATCTTGTTGATGAACGCGATCCGGGGGACGTGGTATCGCTCCGCCTGCTTCCAGACGGTCTCGCTCTGGGACTCCACGCCCTCCACCGCCGTGAACACGGCGATGGCTCCGTCGAGCACACGCAGCGACCGTTCGACCTCGATTGTGAAGTCGACGTGGCCCGGTGTGTCGATGATGTTGACGCGATGGTCCCGCCAGTGGCACGTAGTGGCCGCTGACGTGATGGTGATCCCGCGCTCGCGCTCCTGGATCATCCAGTCCATCACGGCCGAGCCGAAATGGACCTCACCCATCGCGTGCGACACCCCGGTGTAGAAGAGGATGCGCTCGGTGAGCGTAGTCTTCCCCGCATCAATGTGGGCCATGATGCCGATGTTGCGGAGGGTGGCGAGGTCGCTCTGCATGGTGTTCGCGCGTTGGGTCTCCGGCTCCCAAAGGGAGCCGGAGACCTACCGTCAAACGTGCCGGTCAGGTGATTTCGCTCTGCTGATAGGGATCGTCGCCACCCGGGAAGCTGGTCATGGCTCCTGTTTGCGAGGGACGATCTACCGATCTACGGTGCGAAGGCTGTTCGGATACGATTGTTGGGCGGGCGCCCTCCTGGGAGCGAGAGTGGACGAGAGTGGGCCAGTACTACCAGCGGTAGTGACTGAACGCCTTGTTCGCTTCGGCCATACGATGCACGTCGTCGCGCTTCTTCACGGCATTCCCGCGGTTGTGCGACGCTTCCATGATCTCGTTGGCGAGCTTGTCGCGCATGGTCTTGCCGGACCGCTCACGCGAGTAGTCCACCATCCAGCGCATCGCGAGCGACATGCGACGCTCGGGGCGCACTTCGACAGGCACCTGGTAGTTGGCGCCGCCGACGCGGCGGGACTTGACTTCGACCATGGGCTGGCAGGCCTCGAGCGCGCGGCGGAACACCTTGAGGGGCTCCTCACGGGTACGCTCGGCGACGATCTCGAGGGCGCCGTAGACGATGTCTTCGGCGACGGCCTTCTTGCCGTCCTCCATGACGATCGCCATGAAACGGGTGATCAACTCGTCCCCGAACACGGGATCGGGAAGGACGGGGCGCTTGGCTACTACACGACGACGGGGCATCGGCTACCTCTACTTCTTCGGGCGCTTGGCGCCGTACTTGGACCGGCCCTGGCGCCGGCTGTTGACGCCCTGGGTGTCCAGGGTGCCGCGGATGATGTGGTAACGGACGCCAGGAAGGTCCTTCACGCGGCCGCCGCGAATGAGCACGGAGGAGTGCTCCTGGAGGTTGTGGCCTTCACCGGGGATGTAGGAGGTGACCTCCATCCCGTTGGTGAGACGCACACGCGCGACCTTGCGGAGCGCGGAGTTCGGCTTCTTCGGCGTGGTGGTGTACACGCGAGTGCACACGCCGCGCTTCTGAGGGCAGGCCTTCAAGGCCGGCGAAGCCGTCTTCGCGGCAAGGTTCTCGCGACCCTTGCGGATGAGCTGATTGATTGTCGGCATCCTGTTCCCGTGAAAGCAGGGGCGGGGACCCCAAAGCCCCCGCCTCTTATGAGTTGGACAGTCGGTTGTCAACCGTCTGCGATTAGATGGCTTCCTCGCCCTCGGTCGTCGCGACCATGGCGCGGTCGCGGATCATCATCCCGAGCTTCTGGTAGGACGCGAAGCCCGTACCGGCGGGGATCAGACGGCCCATGAGGATGTTCTCCTTGAGGCCGCGGAGCCGGTCGATACGACCGTGGATGGCCGCCTCGGTGAGCACGCGGGTGGTCTCCTGGAAGGAGGCCGCCGAGAGGAAGCTGTCGGTGGAGAGCGACGCCTTGGTGATGCCGAGGAGCAGGGGCTCCACGAGCGCCGGCTTGCCGTTGAGGGCGAGCACGCGCTCGGCGGCTTCGTCGAAGCGGTGCTTCTCGACGGCCTCGTCCACGAGGAAGTCCGTGTCGCCAGGGGTGCGGACCTTCACGCGGCGCAGCATCTGGCGAACGATCACCTCGATGTGCTTGTCGTTGATCTTCACGCCCTGGAGGCGGTAGACCTCCTGGATCTCGTCGACCAGGTACTTCGCGAGCTCGGCTTCACCGCGGATCTTGAGGATGTCGTGCGGGTTGGCCGCGCCGTCCATCAGGGGGTCACCCGCGCGGACGAAGTCGCCTTCGTTCACGATGATGTTCTTGCCCTTCGGGATGAGGTACTCCTGCACCTCGCCCGTCTCCGGCGTGACCACCACGCGGCGCTTGCCCTTGGTCTCCTTGCCGAAGCTGACCACACCGTCGATCTCGGTGATGATCGCGACTTCCTTCGGCTTGCGGGCCTCGAAGAGCTCGGCCACGCGGGGCAGACCGCCCGTGATGTCCTTGGTCTTCGTGGTCTCGCGGGGGATGCGTGCAAGCACGTCACCCGTCGCCACCTCGGTGCCCTCTTCGACCTCGATCTTGGTCTGGGCCGAGAGGAAGGAGCGGACCTTGGGCTTGCCCTTGCCGCCGATCTCCTTGATGACGATGCGCGGACGCTTGTCCGTGTCGCGGAAGTCCTCGACCTCGCGGATCTTGCGACCGGTGAGGGGATCGGAGGTCTCCTTGACGGTGCCCTCGAAGTCTTCGAAGACGATCACGCCCGTGTCGGTGGCGAGGATCGGGGTGTTGAACCCGTCCCACTCGGCCACGCGGGTCTTGGCGCTGACCTTCTCGCCGTTGCGGACGAGCAGGCTGGCTCCGTACGGGATGGCGTACTTCTCACGCTCGCGCCCCTTGTCGTCTACGACGAAGAGCTCGCCGTTGCGGGACATGGCGACCGTGCGCCCGTGCCGGTTGCTCACCGTGGTCAGCGCGTCGCTGAACTTGATGAGGCCGGAGGTCTTGAGCTCCAAGTACGACTCGGTCGCCTTGCTGGACGCGGCGCCGCCGATGTGGAACGTGCGCATGGTGAGCTGGGTGCCCGGCTCGCCGATGGACTGCGCGGCGATGACGCCGATCGCTTCGCCGACGTTGACGAGGCGCCCGCGGGCCAGGTCGCGGCCGTAGCACATCGCGCAGACGCCCCAGCGCATGTCACAGGACATGACGGAGCGGATCTTGACGCGATCCACGCCGGCCTGAACCACCTTGTCCACCGCGGCTTCGTCGATCATGCCGTTGCGCGGGACGAGGATCTCGTCGCTGTACGGATCCATGATGTCTTCCGCCGCGACGCGTCCGAGCACGCGCTCACCGACGTGCTCGATGATCTCGCCACCCTCGATGAGGGAGGAGATGTCCATCGCTGCGCGGGTGCCACAGTCACGGGCGGTGATGATGGTGTCCTGCACCACGTCGACGAGGCGGCGGGTGAGGTAGCCGGAGTTCGCGGTCTTCAACGCCGTGTCCGCGAGACCCTTACGGGCGCCGTGGGTGGAGATGAAGTACTGGAGGACGGTCAGGCCCTCGCGGAAGTTCGCGGTGATCGGCGTCTCGATGATCTCGCCGGAGGGCTTCGCCATCAGGCCGCGCATGCCGGCGAGCTGCCGGATCTGCGTGGTGGACCCGCGGGCGCCGGAGTCGACCATCATCCAGATCGCGTTGAACGAGTCGTGGTCCTCGATGACGCCTTCCGGATTGAGGACCTTGTCCACCTTGATCTCGCGGATGAGCGAGAGCGAGATGTCGTCGGTCACCTTGGACCAGATGTCGACCACCTTGTTGTAGCGCTCCTTCACCGTGATCAGGCCGTCGTTGTACTGGGCCTCGGTGTCGCGCGCCTCGGTATTCGCCTTCTCGAGCATCTCGAGCTTCTTCGACGGGATCTTCATGTCGTCGATGCAGATCGAGATGCCGGCCGTCGTCGAATGACGGAAGCCCATCTGCATGAGCGCATCGGCGAGCAGGACGGTCTTCTTGGCGCCGGAGACGCGGTAGCAACGGTCGATGAGCTCGCCGAGGGCCTTCTTGCCCAGAGGGCGGTTGACCAGCGAGAACGGCAGCTCGGGCGGGACGATGCTCGAGAAGAGCACGCGACCGACCGTGGTGTTGACGAGCTCGCCCTTGGCCTCGAGGCCCGCCTTGCCTTCGGACACCTTCAGCGGCACGAGGCCCTGGTAGCCGAAGAACCCGGCGGGGGTGGCGACCAGCGCGAGGTCGTCACCGAAGCGCACCCGGAGCGCGGCGATGGCCTTGCGGAGCAGGGCAAGACGGCGCGTGGTGTTCAGGCGCGCGTCGACGAGCGGCGCGTCCTTGCTGTCGGTGGCGAGGCGGGGCGACACGAGGGCCACCACGCGGCCGTTACCGCGAACGCGGGGGAGGATGTACGCCCGCACCTCGATGCCGGGGACCTCGAGCTCGACGGTCTCCGCGTCGCCGCGGTCCTTCTGGAACACGCCCGCCGCGGCATCGGTGCCGTGCGAAACCGAGAACCCGTAGGTGCCCCCGGTCGAGCTGGCGGCGCCGCGGTGGTTCAGCGCGAGCGATGCGAACATCGCGCCGGTGACGTTGCCGCCGTCGACGGACACGCCCACGTCCCCACCCACGGCCGCGAGGTCGGGAATGATGGAGTTCGCGGGGTAGCGCGTCGCGACGCCGCGGTGGAAGTGCCAGACCTCCTGGATCGACGCGGAGGTGTCCACGCCGACGATGAGGTGGGCATCCTGGAGCTCGAGGATCCGCTCGGGGATGCGCGCCTCGAGGCCCGGCGCGGGCATGCGCACCGTCACGGGGGCCTGGAGATGCACTTCGCCGTTGTCGTAGGCGACCTCGACTTCAGCGGGGCTGCCGAACGTACGCCCGTGGCCCTTCGAGTACTTGCGCTCGCGGGTCATGTAGTAGCAGCCGAGGACGACGTCCTGGCTGGGCTGGATGATCGGCTTGCCGTTCGCGGGGCTCAGGATGTTGTTGGTCGACATCATGAGGACGCGGGCTTCGATCTGCGCTTCGATCGAGAGCGGCACGTGCACGGCCATCTGATCGCCGTCGAAGTCCGCGTTGAAGGCGGTGCAGACGAGCGGGTGGAGCTGGATGGCCTTCCCCTCGATGAGCACCGGCTCGAACGCCTGGATGCCGAGGCGGTGGAGGGTCGGCGCGCGGTTGAGCATCACCGGATGCTCCTTGATGACCGCGTCGAGGACGTCCCACACCTCTTCTTCTTCGCGCTCCACCATCTTCTTGGCGGCCTTGATCGTCGTCACCAGGCCGCGCTCCTCGAGCTTGGCGTAGATGAACGGCTTGAACAGCTCGAGCGCCATCTTCTTGGGCAGGCCGCACTGGTGCAGGCGCAGCTCGGGCCCGACGACGATGACCGAACGACCGGAGTAGTCGACGCGCTTGCCGAGAAGGTTCTGACGGAAGCGGCCGTGCTTGCCCTTGAGCATGTCGGACAGCGACCGGAGCGGGCGCTTGTTCGGACCCGTGAAGATCTTCCCGCGGCGGCCGTTGTCGAACAGCGCGTCGACGGCCTCCTGGAGCATCCGCTTCTCGTTGCGGATGATGATCTCGGGGGCGTTCAGATCCTGAAGGCGCTTCAACCGGTTGTTGCGGTTGATCACGCGGCGGTAGAGGTCGTTGAGGTCGGAGGTCGCGAAGCGGCCGCCGTCCAGAGGCACGAGCGGGCGGAGATCCGGGGGGATGACCGGCACCACCTCCAGCATCATCCACTCGGGCTTGTTCCCGCTCTCACGGAAGGCCTCGACGATCTTGAGGCGCTTGGCGTGCTTGCGGCGCATCGCCTCGCTGGACGTGTCGCGCATGGCGGCCCGCAGCGTCTCGGACATGCCGTTGATGTCCATCTTCGCGAGCATGTCGCGGACGACCTCGCCGCCCATGCCGACGTCGAAGGAGCCGTACCCGTAGGTCCGGATGGCCTCCTGGTAGTCCTCTTCGGACAGGATCTCGCCCTCCTTGAGGGTCGACTCCCCGGGGTTCGTCACCATGTAGCTCTCGCAGTACAGCACCTTCTCGAGGTCCTTCAGGGACACGTCGAGCAGGTTGCCGATGCGGGAGGGCAGGCTCTTGAGGAACCAGATGTGGGCGACGGGGGTGGCGAGCTCGATGTGGCCGAGGCGCTCACGACGGACCTTGGCCTGGATGACCTCGACCCCGCACTTTTCGCAGGTGATCCCGCGGTGCTTCATGCGCTTGTACTTGCCGCAGAGGCACTCGTAGTCCTTCACGGGCCCGAAGATCTTGGCGCAGAAGAGGCCATCCTTCTCGGGCTTGAAGGTACGATAGTTGATGGTCTCGGGCTTCTTGACCTCGCCGTGGGACCACGAGCGGATCTTCTCCGGGCTCGCCAGCGAGATGCGCACGGCGACGTAGGAGAGGGGGTTCTTGGGCTTCTCGAAGAGGTTGTAGACGTCCTTCAAGGAAACTCCCGGGGAAGTGATTCGGAGTGAGTCAGGAGAGATCGAGGGGGAAGAAGGCGGCTACTGCCGCAAGACTTCCTTGTCCTCGATGAGCTCCACATCCAGCGCGAGCGACTGGAGCTCCTTGACGAGCACGTTGAACGACTCGGGCAGGCCAGCCTCGAGGATGTTCTCGCCCTTCACGATGGACTCGTACATGCGCGTACGGCCGAGGACGTCGTCGCTCTTGACGGTGAGGAACTCCTGCAGCGCGTAGGCGGCCCCGTACGCTTCGAGCGCCCAGACCTCCATCTCGCCGAGACGTTGACCACCGAACTGGGCCTTGCCGCCGAGGGGCTGCTGCGTGACCAGCGAGTAGGGCCCGATGGACCGCGCGTGGATTTTGTCGTCGACGAGGTGGTGGAGCTTGAGCATGTACATCACGCCCACCGTGACCCGATTGGCGAACGCCTCGCCGGTGCGGCCGTCCAGGAGGAGGGACTGACCACCACGGTGGCGGCCACCCATCTCGAGGGCGTCCTTGATCTCGGCCTCGGCGGCGCCGGCGAACACCGGCGTGGCGTTGGTGATGCCCTTGCGGTACTTCCCGGCGAACCGACGGAGCTCGTCCTCGTTGGCGGTCTCGATGAACGCCATGACTTCGGGCTGCGCGGTGAAGATCTGCTTGAGGTAGGTCTTCAGGGAGTCGACGCCGAACTTCTCGTCGAGCATGCGCCCGATGGCCTCGCCCATGCCCTTGGACGCCCAACCGAGGTGGGTCTCCAGGATCTGGCCGACGTTCATGCGGCTCGGAACGCCGAGGGGGTTGAGCACCAGGTCGACGGGGGTGCCGTCTTCCAGGTAGGGCATGTCCTCGATGGGGAGCACCTTGGAGATGACGCCCTTGTTGCCGTGCCGGCCGGCCATCTTGTCACCCACCGACAGCTTGCGCTTGATGGCGACATAGACCTTGACCATCTTGATGACGCCGGGGGGAAGCTCGTCGCCCTTGGTGAGGCGCTCGATCTTGGCCGCGTAGCGGCTGCGGATCTCATCTTCCTTCTCGCGCACCTTGTCCACGAGCGCGAAGATCGCGTCCTGGACGGTGTGCTCGCCCTCGATCTGGATGCGCTCGTACTGCTCGAGCGTCAGGCGCTTGATCACGTCGGTGGTGAAGGCCTCGCCACGTGCCACGATCTCCGCGCCGGTGTTGTCGTCGAGGATGCGGCCGGACGCCTTGTAGTCCTTGAGCAAGCGACCGAGCGAACGTGCCGCCGAGGCGCGCACGGTGCGGAGCTTCTCGTCACGGTCGCGGTTGATGCGCGCGACCTGGTAGGCGTCGATCTCGGTGGAGCGCTGATCCTTCTCCACGCCTTCGCGGGCGAAGATCTGGGCGCCGATGACCGTGCCCTCGACGCCCGGGGGGACGCGGAGGGAGGAGTCACGAACGTCGCCGGCCTTCTCGCCGAAGATCGCGCGCAGGAGCTTCTCTTCGGGGGAGAGCTGGGTCTCGCCCTTCGGCGTGATCTTGCCGACGAGGATGTCGCCGGGCTTCACGTCCGCGCCGATGCGGATGATGCCGCTCTCGTCGAGGTTGTTCAGGGCCTCTTCGCCGACGTTCGGGATGTCCCGGGTGATCTCTTCCTTGCCGAGCTTGGTGTCACGGGCGGACACCTCGAACTCCTCGATGTGGATGGACGTGAAGTAGTCCTCCATCACCAGGCGCTCGGAGATCAGGATCGAGTCCTCGAAGTTGTAGCCCTGCCACGGCATGAACGCGACGACCGCGTTCTGACCGAGCGCGAGCTCGCCGGTGTCCGTGGCCGGACCGTCGGCGATCACCTCACCCTTGGTCACCTGGTCGCCCTGACGGACCACCGGGCGCTGGTTGATGCAGGTGTTCTGGTTCGAGCGCGTGAACTTCGTGAGGTTGTAGATGTCGACGTCGTCGCCGATACCTTCACCCGAGGTGTCCTCGGTCTTGATGACGATGCGGCCGGCGTCGACGTACTCGACGATGCCCGAGCGACGCGCGGTCGTGGTGACACCCGAGTCGCGAGCGACCACCGGCTCCATGCCGGTTCCGACGAGCGGCGCCTCGGTGCGGATGAGCGGCACCGCCTGGCGTTGCATGTTGGAACCCATGAGGGCGCGGTTCGCGTCGTCGTTCTCGAGGAACGGCACGAGGGACGCGGCCACGGACACGAGCTGGTTCGGCGACACGTCCATCATCTGGACCTGCTCGCGCGGCACCATCGCGAACTCGCCGTCCTTGCGGGCGGACACCAGGGTGTCAGCCATCGCGCCGTCGGCGCCGATCGCGACCGTCGCCTGGGCGATGACCTTCTCTTCCTCCTCGAGGGCGGAGAAGTAGCGGATCTCCTCGGTGGGTCGCGCGTCGGAGACGATCCGGTACGGGGTCTCGATGAAGCCGAAGTGGTTCACGCGGGCGTAGGTCGAGAGCGACGCGATGAGGCCGATGTTCGGGCCTTCCGGGGTCTCGATGGGGCAGATGCGACCGTAGTGGGTCGGATGCACGTCACGAACGTCGAAGCCGGCACGCTCACGGGTCAGACCGCCAGGCCCGAGGGCCGACAGACGGCGCTTGTGGGTGACTTCCGAGAGCGGGTTCGTCTGGTCCATGAACTGCGAGAGCTGCGAGGAGCCGAAGAACTCCTTGACCACCGCCGAGACGGGCTTGGCGTTGATGAGGTCCGCGGGGGTGAGCGCCTCGATCTCCGAGAGGCTCATGCGCTCCTTGATCGCCTTCTCCATGCGGACGAGTCCGACACGGTACTGGTTCTCGAGGAGCTCACCGACCGCGCGCACGCGACGGTTGCCGAGGTGGTCGATGTCGTCGACCTCCCCCTTCTTGTTCTTCAGGTTGATCAGGTACTGGACGACCTTGAGGATGTCCTCGCGGGTCAGCGTGACCTGGTCGAGCGGGTACTCGAGCCCGAGCTTGTGGTTCAGCTTCAGGCGGCCGACCTGCGAGAGGTCGTAGCGCTCGGCGTTGAAGAAGAGGTTGTGGAAGTGAGCGTCGGCGGCGTCGTAGGTCGGGGGATCACCGGGACGGAGTCGCCGGTAGATCTCGATGACGGCCTCTTCCTTGGTCGCGATCTTGTCGACGGCCAGGGTGTCGCGGAGGAACGAGCCGACGAACTTGCCGTCGATGAAGAGGACCTCGAAGTCCTCGATGCCGCGCTCCTCGAAGCGTGCGAGGTGCTCCTTGCCGAGCTCCTCGTTGCACTCCACGAGGATCTCGCCGGACTCCATGTCCACGATGTCGTAGGCGCTGATCTTGCCGAGCAGCTCCTCGTCCACGATGGGCACGATGCCGACCTCGACCTGGGTCTCGCGACCGTCGACGATCTGGGTGACCGAGCGCATGAGGCCGGCGGCCTTCATCTTCTTCTGCGCGGGCTTGGCGAACTTCGCGCCCTTCTTCAGGACGAGCTCACCCGTCTCGGGGTTCATCACGTCGACCGAGGCCGACTGGATGTTGAGCAGGTCGACCGCTGACTCCTTGAACCACGACCCGTTGCTGCGGAAGTACCGCTCGCGCTGGTAGAAGTGGTTGAGGAGATCCTCGGTGGAGTAGCCGAGGGCGCGCAGGAGCACCGTCGCGGGCAGCTTGCGCCGGCGGTCGATGCGGACGTAGAGGATGTCCTTGGTGTCGAACTCGAAGTCGATCCAGGAGCCGCGGTTCGGGATGATGCGAGCCGAGAAGATGGTCTTGCCGGCGCCGCCGGTCTTCGACGGGTTCTCGTCGAAGAAGATGCCGGGGGAGCGGTGGAGCTGGCTCACGACGACACGCTCGGTGCCGTTGACGATGAACGTGCCGTTCTCCGTCATGAGAGGGATCTCGCCGAAGTAGACGTCCGACTCCTTCATGTCGTAGACCTTGCGGCGGTTGGTCTCCGGATCGACCTCCCACACCACGAGGCGCACGGTGACCTTGAGGGGCGCGCTGAACGTCATGCCGCGCTCGCGGCACTCGTCCACGTCGTACTTGGGGGTCTCGAGCTCGTAGCTGACGAACTGGAGCTCGGCCTTTCCGCTGAAGTCCTTGATCGGGAAGACGCTGCGGAACACCGCCTGCACGCCCACGTTCTTACGCTCTTCGAGCGGCGTGTTCGTCTGCAGGAACAGGTCGTAGGATTCCTTCTGCACCGAGATCAGGTTCGAAACGGGCACGTGCGGCGTCTTGCTGTAGGTGCGACGGAACCGGAAGTTGTTCGCCAGCAGATTAGCCATAGGTGAGCTCCTTTCGGGCAGCCGCGCGTTCGTTGCGGGCCACCATGGATTCGATGCGATCGCGTTCGTGTGTTTCGGACGGGACACCTCGGCAGCTGCACGACGTCAGCATTGGCGAGGATTGGGTCGAGCCGTCTGGTGCAGCTCGAAGGCCCGCGTCGCCCGTCCCATCACGGGGCGACGAGGGCTGCGCGCCCCCGGCACGAGGCCGGGGGCGCGGGCGACCGATGCTACTTGACCTCGACCTTCGCGCCGACTTCCTCGAGCGCCTTCTTGGCGGCCGCGGCGTCGTCCTTCGAGACGGCGGTCTTGACCGGCTTCGGCGCCGACTCGACGAGCTCCTTGGCTTCCTTGAGGCCGAGGTTCGTGAGCTGGCGGACGATCTTGATGACGTCGATCTTCTTGTCGCCGACGGCGGCGAGGATCACGTCGAACTCGGTCTTCTCTTCGACAGGGGCCGCGGGGGCCGCCGCCGCACCACCACCGCCCGCCATGATGACGGGGGCGCTGGCCTTGACGCCGAGCTCGTTCTCAAGGGTCTCGATGAGGGCCTTGACCTCGGCGAGCTTGAGGTTCTTGATGTAGTCGACCACTTCGTTCTGGGAGAGAGACATAGGAAAAACCTCCAATGAGATTGAAAATCAGGAAGCGGCGGCTTGATCCGCCTCAGCGACAGCGAGCTTGTCTTCGTAGTTCTTGAGGATCTGGACCAGGTCGCGCGCCGGCGCAGCGATGACGCTGACGATCTGGCGCGGGCCTTCCTGGATGGTCGCCAACAGCATGCTGAGCAGCTCTTCGCGCCCAGGAAGCTCGGAGACGATCTTGACGGCGTCGGCCTCGAGGAGGTCGCCGTCGAAGTACCCGGCGCGGACCTTCATGGTCGTCAGGGGCTTCAGCAGGTCACGGAGGACCTTGGCCGAGGCGATCCCGTCAGGACCACTGAGCACCACGCCGATCATCCCCTTGAGGTGACCCTCGAGGCCGGTGAAGCCGATGTTGGTGAAGGCGCGGCGAGCGAGGGTGTTCTTCAACACCCGGAAGCCCATGCCGTTCTTCTCCAGATCGCGCCGGAACTGGTTGATGTCGGACACCTTCGTGCCGCGGAACTCGGTCAGCACGACGAACGCCGAGCCGGAGGCCCGACCGCCGAACTGAGTGACCAGCTCCGCCTTTTCAGCTCGATTCATGGTTCCTCCTAAGCCTCGCCCTTGCGGACGAGAGCGTTGGGATCGAGCCGAATGCCCGGACCCATGGTGGAAGAGAGCGCGGCACCACGCAGGTAGGCGCCCTTGGCCGTGGACGGCTTCAGGCGGAGGAGCGTCGCGACGAGCGCCTCGGCGTTCTCACTGATCTGCTGCGCCGTCATCGAGCACCGGCCGATGGAAGCGTGCACGACGCCCGCCTTCTCGACGCGGAAGTCGATCTTGCCGCCCTTGAGCTCGCGCACGGTCTCTGCGACCTGATCCGGACCGACGACCGTACCGATCTTCGGGTTCGGCATCAGGCCACGGGGCCCGAGGACGCGACCGAGCTTACCGACCTTACCCATGAGGTCACGAGTCGCGACGGCCTTGTCGAAGCCGGTCCAGTTTTCGGTCTGGATCTTCTCGATCAGGTCGTCCGCGCCCACGAAGTCCGCGCCGGCGGCCAACGCGGCCTTGGCCGCGTCACCCTGGGCGAACACGAGGACCCGCACCGTCTTGCCGGTACCGTGCGGGAGCGCGACCGCGCCACGCACCATCTGGTCCGCATGCTTGGGATCGACGCCCAACCGCACGGCCATGTCCACGCTCTCGTCGAACTTGGCGGTAGAGGTCTGCTTGAGCAGCTCCACTGCCTGGACGAGCGTGTATCGGGTGTCCGGGTCGACCGCCTTTCGCGCAGCCTCCCAACGTTTTCCACGCTTTGCCACTGATTCTCCTGTGGATACGCGCCGCTCCGGCACCTCTTGCGAGGGCGCCACCGGTGCGGTCGTCATCCTGCGTCGCCGGGTCAGCGGAGCGACGAGCTCCTCCCCGTACGACGCGAACGGGTTGACTACTGGATGACGTCGACGCCCATCGAACGCGCGGTCCCCTCGACGGTGCGCATGGCAGCCTCGAGGTTGGCGGTGTTCATGTCAGCGATCTTCGTCTTGGCGATCTCAGCCACCTGCGCACGGGTGACCGAGCCCACCTTCTTCTTGTTCGGCTCGCCAGAGCCCTTCTCCGCACGGGCCGCCTTCACGAGGAGGACGGACGTGGGGGGGGGCTTGACGACGAACGTGAAAGACTTGTCGGAGTAGACCGTGATGATCGTGGGGACGATCACGTTCTCGGACGCCATGTGCGCCGTCTGGGCGTTGAACGCCTTGACGAACATGGGGATGTTCACGCCAGCCTGACCAAGCGCCGGACCGACCGGGGGCGAAGGGGTCGCCTTACCGCCGATGATCTGGAGCTTGATGGTGTTGATTACTTTCTTTGCCATTGAGGACTCCGCGTTCCGGGGGGAAGGTCAGCCGACCTTCTCGACCTGGGAGAAATCGAGCTCCACCGAAGTGGGGCGCCCGAAGATCGTGACTGTGACCCGCACGCGACCGCGTGCGGCGTTGACCTCTTCCACCTTGCCGACGACGGGAGCCAGCGGGCCGTCGACCACCCGGACCTCCTCGCCGCGCTCGAAGGAGAGCGCCAGCTTCGGACGCTGCTCTTCTCCACCAATCTGGTTGGTGATGCGCAGCACCTCGGCCTCCGGCATGGGGGGCGGATTACGCCCCGCGCCGACGAAGCCGGTGACCTTTGGGGTCTCCTTGACGACGTGCCAGGTCTGGTTGTCCATCTCCATCTCGACCAGGATGTAGCCGGGAAAGAACTTGCGAGTGGTGGTTCGCTTCTGGCCGTTCTTGACCTCGACGACCTCCTCGGTGGGGACGAGGACCCGGCCGAAACGCTCCTGGAGCCCAAAGAGCTTCAGCCGCTCCTCGAGCGCCAGCTTCGCCTTGTTCTCGAAGCCGGAGTAGGTGTGTACGACGTACCAGGCCATGGCCATGGGAAGGGAACCTCCTGGGAGTGACCGGCGGGGCCGGCTATCCAGTGGTGTAGAGGAAGAGACCCGTGAGCTTGGCCCACAGGAAGTCGTAGGTCGACAGGAGGGTCGCGAAGAAGATCGTGGCGCCGACGACGATGCCGGTGTTGCCGAGCGTCTCTTCACGCGTGGGCCAGGTGACCCGATAGAGCTCCGTCACGACCGAGTCAGTGAAAGTACGGGCGCGCTCGTTGCGGAGAAGCACGAGCAGCGTGATGACCGCAGCGACGACCCCGAGGAGGGTGGAGACCGGGACGATGCCGCCGAGGAGGGCGTCCTGGAGGGCCGCGTAGCCCATCACCGCCAACACCAGCGAGCGCACGAACACACCGGCGAGCACGCTGCCGGTGACGAAGAGCACTACTACTGCGCGCTGATTTTCCACGTGGACCTGTACCTTTCCTGATGAACCGACGAAAAGCCGTCGGGATCTAATCCCTCGGCACGAAACGTGCAAGGGAAAAGCAAAGTCGGGCCGCCTGTGCGGCCCGCTTCATCCCGAAGAGGCGACGCTCTACTTGATGATCTCGGAGACGACGCCGGCGCCGACGGTGCGGCCACCTTCGCGAATCGCGAAACGGAGAGTCTTCTCGATGGCGATCGGGGTGATGAGCTCGATCTCCATCTCCACGCGGTCACCCGGCATGACCATCTCCACGCCTTCCTTCAGCTTGATGACGCCCGTGACGTCCGTCGTGCGGAAGTAGAACTGGGGACGGTACCCGTCGAAGAAGGGCTTGTGACGGCCGCCTTCGTCCTTCTTCAGGATGTAGGCCTCGGCCTTGAACTTCGTGTGCGGCATCACCGACTTCGGCTTCGACAGCACCTGGCCGCGCTCGATGTCCTCGCGCTTGACGCCGCGGAGCAGGAGCCCCACGTTGTCGCCGGCCTGGCCCTCGTCGAGGAGCTTGCGGAACATCTCGACGCCCGTGACCGTCGTGGTCACCGTGTCCTTGAAGCCCACGATCTCCACCGACTCGCCGACCTTCACGATCCCGCGCTCGATGCGGCCCGTCGCGACCGTGCCACGACCCGAGATCGTGAACACGTCCTCGACCGGCATCAGGAACGGCTTCTCCGTCTCGCGGATCGGCTGGGGGATGGACGCGTCCACCGCCGCCATCAGCTTGAGGATCGCCGGCTCGCCGATGTCGCTCTGGTCGCCTTCGAGCGCCTTGAGCGCCGAACCGCGGATGACAGGCAGGCTGTCACCGGGGAAGTCGTACGCCGAGAGGAGTTCGCGGACTTCCATCTCGACCAGGTCGAGAAGCTCCGCGTCGTCCAGCATGTCGCACTTGTTCATGAACACGACGATGTACGGAACGTTGACCTGCTTCGCGAGCAGGACGTGCTCCTTCGTCTGGGGCATCGGGCCGTCGGCCGCGGACACCACCAGGATCGCGCCGTCCATCTGCGCGGCGCCCGTGATCATGTTCTTGATGTAGTCGGCGTGACCCGGGCAATCCACGTGCGCGTAGTGACGGTTGACCGTCTCGTACTCGACGTGAGCCGTGTTGATCGTGATCCCGCGAGCCTTCTCCTCGGGAGCCTTGTCGATCTGGTCGTAGGCCATGAACGTGGCGCCGCCCGTCTTCGCGAGCACCTTGGTGATCGCCGCCGTCAGCGACGTCTTGCCGTGGTCGACGTGACCGATCGTCCCGATGTTCACGTGCGGCTTGTTGCGCTCGAACTTTGCCTTGGCCATGGCGGTTTCCTCGTTCCTGTTCTTACTGCTTTACGTTTTGAAAATGGAGCCCTCGACGGGATTTGAACCCGTGACCTCCCCCTTACCAAGGGGGTGCTCTACCACTGAGCCACAAGGGCAAACTGTTCTGCGGGAGGCGGTTGGAGCGGGAGACGGGACTCGAACCCGCGACCCTCAGCTTGGAAGGCTGATGCTCTACCAACTGAGCTACTCCCGCGTTGAAGCGGGGACCCGAGCTGAGTGGCTCGGCGCGGGTCCTGAAATGGTGGGGAGAAGAGGATTTGAACCTCTGTAGGCGTAAGCCGGCGGGTTTACAGCCCGCTCCCATTGGCCACTCGGGCATCTCCCCAAGGAATCGTATTGGAAACTGTGATGTGGAGCTGGCGGTGGGACTCGAACCCACGACCTGATGCTTACAAAGCAACTGCTCTACCAACTGAGCCACGCCAGCGACGTGACCGGGGGCCGAGGGTTTGGTGGTCCTGACTGGCGGCTGAACCGCTCGTCGGGGCACCTTCCCGGCACCCGCGCATTTATCGCAGACCGGGAAAGCGTCAAGGTTCGGATCCCCATTCTCGTGATCTTTGGGTTCGCTTTCAGGGGGGCCGAGGGCCGGCTCTCGGGGGCGTCGGGGGATCTACGCGGGCTTGTCGAAGGTGGATGCCGGGGCGCGGTCGAGCAGCTCGAGCGCATCGACCCGGAGGGTCTCCCGGCCGCCGTCCGCCCGTTCGACACGAATCTCGGCGGGGACCAGGACACCCCCGGCGACCTTGCGCCAGCCTGACAGCTCGAAGGTGATGGGCCCCGCCTCGGACACGTACCGGACGCGCAGCAGCTGCGCGGTGGACGGATCGATGTCGACCCAGGACAGGCCCGACTCGGACTCATCCCCGCCACCGCCGAAGCGGAGGCCCGACTCCGCACCCTCGAGCGGACGGAATGAGGCGACCTCGGCGCCGTCGAGCAGGCGCGCCGCCTCCAACGCGACGGTCAGCACCGCCTCGGGCGCGAATGCGTCGACCATGCCGATCGTGATGCCGATGTCGCGGGACTGGACCTGACCGCCCGCGCGGATCCACGCCCCCGAAGAGGTGGCCACGGAGAGGCTGTCCTGGCCGGCACCCGCGGTGTCCACCACGAGGCGGCGCGATGCACCCTCTCTCCAGTAGTCGTGACGGACCGCTACCTGCTTGCCGGCGAGGGCGAGCGTGCGGCTGAAGGTGAAGTGCACCGCCCCGGCTCGGCCGACCGCGGTGGCCCCGCCGGTGGCGCCTCCGTGGGCGTCCCGCGCGCGCTCGATCCAGGCCGAGGCGCCGACGTTCGACGCGTCCGGCGGCGGCTCCGCGAGCACGACGGCGATGGGCTTGTCGTTCCCGTCGACCCGCCACGCGGTCACCTTCGCGCCGAGGTCACGCTCCAGGCGAACGGCGGCGGCCGCGGCTTCCGCCTCGCCGGGGAACGTCTCCACCAGCACGACGAACTCCCACCCCTTGCCGAGCCGGAAGCGCCGGACGACCCGGGCGTCGAACCCGGCGGCCTCCGCCACCTGCTCGACCCGTGTCGCTGCCGCCCGGTCGAGGACCGGTGCCGCCTCGAGGTAGTACTCGTCCGCCCGTGCAATCGCCGCGAACAGGCCAATCCAGCCGATCATCCGCCGTGGGTATCACGCGGCTACGGCAAGCGGCTAGTCGATCTCCCGCAGGGCGATCTCGTAGACGCCCGTGCCGCCGCCGTTCGCGCCCACGATCACGAGGTACTCGCGGCCGCCGTCGAGGACGACCTCGACGAAGGCCTCCTCGCCGTCGGGACCGGAGTGCCCGCCCGTGTTGTTGGCGAAGTCGATCGTGGGGAGATCGTCCTCGTCCAGGTCGTCCACGTCCAGCCACGAGGCGTCGTAGGTCCACACGGCCGGGGGCACGTTCCCGTTGAGCGTGCACTCCATGACGCGCGCTTGGGACAGCAACGACGTGGGCATCGGCTCGTCCTCGTCCAGGACGCCGTCGCGGTCCCAGTCGAGGTCACAGGTCGTCGCGGAGGCCGCCTGTTCGCCGCAGGCGTCGAAGTCGTCCTCGTTGCCGTCGTACATCGTGGACGAGAGCAACACCTGGGTGGCGAGGTACTCGAGCAGGGACGACGGGTAGTCGAAGCGCACGCCGCCCTCACAGGTCTCCCCGCGCAGCGTGCCTTCGACCGTGGGCTCCGGCACGAGATCGCGCGGCGCGACGGCGATCCAGGGGTCCCCAGGGCTCATGTCCCCCTCCGCGTCGGCGAAGTGGCGGTCCAGCCACACGGCGACACGGATCGACTCGGACGAAGGGCGGTCCGTCAGGTCGAGGAGCCAGCGATCGGTGTCCGGGACCTCGACGGTCTCGACATCCGCCTCCGACTCGCCCACCGAGCTGGCGGAGCTCGGGGCCGTGATCTCGCCGACGCCGTAGATGCGCGCGCCATCGTCGGGGAAGGCGGGCAGGATCACCGGGTTCGCGTCGGTCGGGGCGAAGATGTTCTCCACCGCGAAGTCCGCCGACTGGGGATCGTTCCAGCGCACGACGGCGCCGATGAGGCCGGGGTTGGCTCCCTGGAGCTGGACCAGCGCCTCGTCGTAGTTGATGTTGGTCAGGCGCACGACCTGGGCCGCGTAGTCGCTGTCCATCCAGCCCACGAACTCGAAGCCGGGCGTGTAGATGAACGGGTCCGTGTTCTCGATCTTGACCAGGCGCTCGGTGATCTCGGTGGGCGTGTCGGTGGTGCCGCCCTGGTAGGCGCGGTTGAACCCGTGCAGCTCGATGCCCGACTGGTAGCCGTTCGCGCCGTAGAAGCCGCCGGGCGCGTCGGGCGGGGCCGAGATGGTCTCCGCCGCGCGGTAGGGCACCCACTCCGCGGGATCGACCAGGGCGGCGCCGTCGAGCGTGGTGACGCCCGAGGTCATCAACGCCACCTGCCAACCGACCACGAGGGAGTCGAAGCTCCCGCCGCTCGCGGCGACCGCGCCCTCGACCGAGTCGATGCCGACGTCGTCGGTCTGCATGATGGCGGCCATCAGCGCGGGGCCCGACCCCGGGGAGGTCGCCTCGGCCTGCTGGAAAAGCCACGTGCCGAACAGGTACTGCGCGCCGCGGGAGAGGGTGGCGAGGCTGCCGGGATCGCCGCTGCTCGCGAGCGAGAAGCGATGGGGGGCGTCCACGTACTCCCACGCGTCGCGGTGGTAGGCGGCGCCGAACCCGCAGTACTCGGCGGCGAACGTGCCGAGGATGTCGACCACCCAGTCTTCCTCGACCGCGCCGCCGGCCTGAAGGTAGTGCTGGTTGTAGCTGATCAACGACGTGAACGAGCGCGCCACCTCGGCGGCGAGCTGGTACCCGGTGTAGGCCTCGACCGTGGGCCCGTCGGGGCCGGTGTACTGGTTGAAGAAGCCGTTCGGATCGGGCGCGAAGACGTACAGGACCTCCTGCATGTCGCTGCCGGGGTTCTCCACGTAGTCGAACTCGGCGAGGTCGACCTGGGGCTCGGCGTAGGAGGTGAGGATGCGGGAGAAGTCGTCCTCGTCCTCACTGGAGAGCGTGATCGCGTTGAGCACCGGGGTGATCACCACGCTCACGCGACCGTCCCCGTTCACGTCCGACTCGTCTCCGTAGAGCGAGCGCACGTTGGGGATGATGTTCGTGTCGATGATCTCGGCGATGTCCGCGAGGTCGCAGTTGGTGAAGCCGAACGCCGGGCGCTCGTGGGCGATGTCGACCACGCCGTCACAGTCCTGGTCCCAGTCGATCGCTACGTCGTCGTCGACCCAGATCTCGACGTTGTCCCCGAACGCCCACAAGGTCGCGGAGACCGTGGCGTAGTGGGTGGTGTCCTCGAGCTCGTCGCGCACGAGGAACTCGTCCTTCGTGACGCCGATGTCGGACTCGTCGAGGGGCGCGGGCGGCGGCGGCGCGGCCACGGGCATGGTGGGGCCGGGGCGGACGGGCCGGGCGGCGCGGGGCGCCGGGCGCGTCACGGGGAGGCCCGGCAGCTCCGCGCCGGTGACCGCAGCGTCGTAATATCGCAGGCGGTAGCCGTTCTCGGCCGGGGCGGTGTTCACCACCACGAGGAAGAACTCCTGCGCCTGGTTGGACTCTCCCGAGGCGTCGGTGAGCACGACCTCGACGACGCCATCGTTGTCGACGAAGTCCACGAGATCACCGGGATCGTCGAAGCTGTCGGAGGGGGTCTCGCCCGTCTCTCCTCCGGTCTCCGTGTCGGTATCGGTGTCCGAGTCGGTGTCCGCGTCGGTGTCGGTGTCGGCGTCCCCCTCTACGGAGCCGCCGGTGTCGTCCTTGCCGAATTCCGGCGGGTGCACGTTGTTGCACCCGGACAACGCGAGCACGAGGATCGAGGGGATGACGAAACGAAGCATCCGGCTCCTCCCTGGGCAGACGCGGTTTGACGGTACCATGGCGCCTCCGCGCCCGTCCACGATCCTCGTCCTGCGCTGGACGCGGACGCGACGCGCGCCTAGCTTCACGGGGGGCCGCACAAGCCATGAAAGATCTGTACTCGGTGCTGGGAGTCTCGAAGGAGGCCGACCCGTCCACCATCAAGAAGGCGTTCAAGTCGCTGGCCCGCACGTTCCATCCCGACGTGAACAAGGACAGTGGCGCGACCGAACGGTTCAAGGAGGTCACCGCCGCCTACGAGGTGCTCGGGGACGAGCAGAAGCGGGAGCTCTACGACGAGTTCGGCGAGGCCTCCCTGCGCGCCGGCTTCAACGCCGACCAGGCGCGTGCCTACAAGAACATGGGCGGCGGGTTCGGCGGCGGCGGCGGCCCCGGTGGGCCGGGCGCCGGCTACCCCTTCCCCGGTGGCGCGGGCGGTGGCTTCGGGTTCGAAGATTTGTTCTCCGGGCTGTTCACGCGTGGCGCCGGAGGGGCGGGAGCCGCCCCCGGGCGGGCGGGCGCGCAAGGGCGCCGCGCCGGTCCGGACGTAGAGGCGCAAGTGGAGATCCCCTTCCTGGACGCCGTGCGCGGGGCCGAGCTGCCCCTCCAGATCCGACGCCCCGGTCCATGCCCGACCTGTAGTGGAGAAGGTGGAAAGGGCCGGCGGACGTGTTCGGCGTGTGGAGGCGCGGGACGCCGCCCGCTGCGGCAGTTCGGGCTCAACGCGCTGGTGCAGTGCGAGGAGTGTGGCGGCAGCGGCGCCGTCTACGCGGAGGAGTGCGACACGTGCGCGGGGACGGGGCGGGTCCGCGAGCCGGTGACGCTGAACGTGCGCATCCCGGCGGGCGTGGAGTCGGGGCAGACCCTGCGCCTGCGCGGGCAAGGCGGCGAGGGCAGCGCGGGCGCGCCACCGGGGGACATGCTCCTCACCATCAAGGTGATGGACCACCCGCTGCTGCGCCGGAAGGGCAAGGACCTGGAGATGGATCTGCCCGTGCTGCTGGCGGAGGCGATCCGCGGCGGCGCCGTGGAGGTCCCGACCCCCACGGGTCGCGTGCGCGTGAAGGTTCCGCCGGGATCCGGCAACGGGCGGCGGCTGCGCGTGACGGGGCGCGGCATCCAGGGGACCGCCCCGGGCGACCTGTACCTGGTGCTACGCCCGGTGTTGCCGACCACGACGGACGAGGAGACCGTGGCGCTCGCCGAGCAGCTCGACAGTCGGGGCGCCGAGGCGGACGTGCGAGCACACCTGGAGCTTTGAGCCCGGCTCCCTCGGGCACGACGATCCCCACGGGTTGACACCCGCGCGCCGTTTCCTGTAAACGATGCGGGTTTCCCCGAGGCCCCATGCGCGCTGCCCTGCCCCTTCTCGCCCTCCTGCTGTCCGCCTGCCCCCAAACGGACGGCACCGCCGACGACAAGGGCGACGACACCAGCAGCACCACCGGGCGCACGTTCGAGGACTTCGTCTACGTGACCACGCCCTGGGTGGGCAACACGGACGAGTGCATCGCCGGCAAGGTGCAGACGGTCGACCCCTCCTGCATCGTGGACCTCTCCGTCACCGGCACGATCGAGGACTTCGAGTCGGGCGACACGGTGCCCGACGCCACGGTCCAGATCTGGAACTCCGACAGCATCGGCGGCAGCGCGGACGAGACCACCGTCTCCGACGGCGACGGCAACTTCACCCTGGAGTCCACGCAGTCCTGCACGCCGCTCGCCTACGGCACGTCGACCCCCCCCGAGTGGGAAGAGACCAAGGACACCTTCGAGGTGCACCAGGTCTTCGGCTACTCGGCCGACGGCAGCTCCGACGAGATCTTCAACTCGGTGAGCGACTCGACCTCGAAGGTCATCCCCGCGCTCATCGGCGTCGAGTGGGACCAGACCACCGGCATCATCGCCGGCACCGCGTACGACTGCGACGTGAACCCGGTGCAGTTCGCGCAGGTCTTCATTCACGACGGGAACGGCAACATTCCCGAGACCGGGGACGTGTTCTACTTCAGCGAGAGTGGCGGCACGAGCCTCCCGACCAGCATCGACGCGCAGCCCCACACGAACACGAACGGCCTCTGGGTCGTGGTGAACGTCCCCGCCGGCACCTGGACCGCGGAGATGTGGGGCTACGACGGCGCCGAGCACGTGCTGATGGGCGCGACCGTGCTGGAGATCTCCGCCGGCTCCGTCAACATCTCGAACATCTACACCGGCATCTCCGACGGGATCTGGTACCCCGGCTCCTGCCTCGCCGCGTGCGGGGGATGATCGCGGCGGCGCTGCTCCTCGGGCTCGCGAGCCCCGCGCTCGCGGACGCACCGGACAACTGGAAGTTCAAGCTCGACGGTTACTACCGCGTGCGCGCCAACGTCTTCGGGGACCTGTACCAGGGCCAGGAGAAGGCGGGCACCTACATGACCCACCGGATCCGGCTCCAGCCGGAGCTGAACTTCGAGGACCGCGCCAAGTTCTTCGTGATGATCGACGCGCTGGACGGCGTGCTCTGGGGCGACAACTCGTCGCAAGCCAGCACCGCGTTGTTCGCCGGGGATCCCTCGCTGACCGGCATCGACGGGCAGGAGGTCGCGCCCGTGCAGGTCAAGCGCGCGTGGCTCGAGTTCAAGGTGCCCGTGGGCCTGTTGCGCGTGGGCCGCCAGGGCTCCCAGTGGGGCATGGGCCTCTTGGCGAACGACGGCAACGGGTTCGACGACAGCTTCGGCGAGAACAAGTACGGCGCGACCTACGACCGCGCGATCTTCGCCACCCGGCCCATCTCGATCATCCAGACCATCGCCGGCAAGCGTGACACCAACATCCCGCTCATCGTGGCGGTGGGTGTGGACCGCCTGGTCGAGGATCCGCTCATCCAGTACTACGGGTACAGCTGCGATCCCACCAACCCCGCCGAGGGCTGCGAGGACACGGAGAACCACGGGTTCACCGAGGACCGCGACGCGGAGCGCCGCACCGACGGCTGGTGGGCCGATCCGGCCGACGACGTCTGGGAGATGGTGTACGTCATCCGGTACGCCGGCGAGGGCCTGAAGCTGCCGGGCGGCCAGGTGGGCGACATCACGGCCGGGATGTACGCGGTGAACCGCGTGCAGACCGAGACCGCCTCGAACGTGCTCATCCTCGACGGGTACCTCAAGGCCGAGGTCGCGGGCGTGTTCGTCGAGGGCGAGGTGCTCCACATCGGGGGCGACACCCGCGCGATCACGCTCCTGAACGGGGACCCCGAGGCCGCCGATCCGCTCTACAAGAAGGCGGACATCTGGGGCTACGTGGCGCGCGGCGGCTACCAGACCGAGCTGTGGACCGCCACGTTCGAGCACGGCTACGCCTCGGGCGACGACTCCGTGACCGACGTGAACTTCACCGGGCGGCCGCTCGCCCCCGACCACAACGTGGGCCTGCTCCTGTACGAAGAGATCCTCGCGCGCGTGACCGCGTCGGGCTGGGGCGAGGACGCGCGCGGCCTCTGGAGCAACGGCGGCGTGTACAACAGCCGCTACATCTTCCCGACGGTGCGGGTGCGCCCGCTCAAGAACTGGGAGATCATCGGCGGGTTCCTCACGGCGTGGCCCGACCGGCCCGACGGCGTGAACATCCGCTGCGCTCCCGGGGATGCGGTGGAGTGCACGCAGACCAACGCCACCTCGCCCACCCTCGGGTGGGAGGCCGACCTGGCGCTCAAGCACCGCTTCCACGATCACGTCAACTTCACGCTCGAAGGTGGGTACGCCCACATCACCGATCGCCTGCCGCTCAAGAGCGCCGGGCTCGGCTACTACGTGAACGGGGCGGGCGCCGAGGTCGGAAACTTCTGGACAGTCCAGTCCCGCATCGCGTACGAGTTCTGATGCTCTGGCCGCTCGTCGCGTCGGTGTTCGTTCGGGTAGCGCTCGCCGGGGTGCCCGAGGAGCTCACCGTCGCGGCTGACACCGACCTGCCGACCGAGCTGCGCCAGGCCGCGTTCGATCGCCTCGCGGTGCCCGGCAACGTGGCCGCGCTCACCCGCATGGGCGACGCCGCGGACACGCCGAAACCGCACCGGTGGGTAGCCATCCGCGCGCTCGGCCCCATCCAGGACGACGAGGCGCGCGTGGCGCTCCTCCACTTCCTGGCCGCGAAGGACGCCTCTGCCCGCATGGCCGCGCTCGGCGCCATCGGCGACCGCGGCGACCGCACCCTGTCCGGCTACGCCGCCGCCCGCCTCAGTGACCCCGCGCTGCTCGTGCGCGCTGCAGCCGCCGACGCGCTGGCCCGCCTGGGCGACCCCGGCACGCTGGCCGACCTCGAGCGCGCGCTGCAGGACCCCACGAACCACTACCGGGGCGCGTCCTTGTGGTTCCGACGCCACCTCGTCGAGGCGATGGGCGCCATCGGCACCGACGCCGCCTCGCCCTACCTGGCGCGCGCGCTGGACGACGCCGATCCCGAGGTGGTCACCGCCGCGGTAGCCGGGCTCGAGAAGACCGCCGGGTTCTCGTACCGCGAGGGGCGGACGCCGGACCAGGAGCGGACGGCGTGGAAGCGGTGGGCGGGGCGCTGACGTTCGCGGCCCGCTGAACGAGGGCCCGCCGAGCTAGCGGGTGACCTGGAGCTTCAGCACGGTCTTCCCGACGCCGATCGTGTCTCCGCTGCGGAGGCGGCCCACCGTGACGCGGCGGCCGTTGTGGTAGGTGCCGTTGGTGCTGCCGAGGTCCCGCAGGAAGATCATCTCGCGGCCGAACACCTCGATGACGGAGTGCCGGCGGGACACCTCGCCGTCAGACAACGGGACCTCTCCCGCGCGCCGGCCGACGTTCACATTGCCGCGGGTGAAGCGGAACACCTTGCCGGTGTCCTGCCCCGCGACGACCTCGACCAGGGCGTTGAGCCCCGGCGGGAGGCGGAGATCCTGCCCGATCACGTCGGCGGTGGAGCGGGTGCGCTCGCCGCTGCCGGCGAGCTCGACGAGCTCCTCGTCCAGCAGCCACGCGATCTCGAGCTGGTTTTGCGGCGTGTCCTTCGCGGCGGCGGGATCCGGATCGTCCCCCGCCTCGGAGGCGCCGGTGAACAGGATCAGCCGCGTGGCGCCGATCGCGACCTCGTTGCCCGGCTTGAGCACGACCTCGCGGACCAGCCGGCCGTCGACCATGGTGCCGTTGGTGCTGCCGAGATCCTGGAGCACGTAGTCGCCGTTGCGGGCGAAGATCTGGCAGTGGCGGCCGCTGACGAGCGGATCGTCGAGCAACAGATCCCCCTCCTTGCGGCCGACCACGAGGGGCTCACGCGCGGGGAGCGGGACGTTGAGGCCCTGGCGGACCCCGGCGACGATCTTGAGGAAGGAGCGGGACATCTATTGCAAAGACCTAGCGACTGACCGCTCGCGACGCGGCACGGCGCCGAGCGCCGCGGTGGTACTGGTGGTAGCGGCCGGGGAGCTCGCGGCCGAGCAGGGTCGCGGCGTACTCGCCCGCGTCCGCCAGCGCGTCCAGATCGACGCCGGTGGAGACGCCCATCTGCTCGAACATGTAGACGAGGTCTTCCGTGGCGAGGTTGCCCGCGGCGCCGGGCGCGTAGGGGCAGCCGCCGAGGCCGGCGACGGCCCCGTCAAACGTGCCGATGCCGACGCGCCACGCGGTGAGCGCGTTCGCGAGCGCGGTGCCGCGCGTGTCGTGGAAGTGGACGGCCATGCGATCGACCGGGACGCCGCCGTCCTGCAGGAACGCGATGACGCGCTCGACCTGGAGCGGCGTGCCCATGCCGGTCGTGTCGCCCAGCACGACCTCGTCCGCGCCCGCCGCCAGGAGCTTCGACGCGATGTCGAGCGTGGCCTCGGCCGCGACCTCGCCCTCGTAGGGGCAGCCGAACACGGTGGAGATGTACCCACGCGTGCGCAGGCCCTCCTCCTTCGCGACCCCGAGGACCTCCTCGATGCCGGCGAGGCTCTCGCGGATGGTGCGGTTGACGTTCTTCTTGTTGTGGGTCTCGCTGGCCGACATGAACGTGGCGATGCCGCCGATGCCGCTCTCGAGCGCGCGTTCGAGCCCCACGCGGTTGGGGACGAGGCCCCACGCGCGCGCGGTACCGTTGGCGAAGGCGGGCACGCGCGGCAGGAGGCTCACGAGCTCCGCGGCGTCGGCCAGCTGGGGGATCCAGCGGGGGCGCACGAAGCTGGTGACCTCGATGTCGGCGAGGCCGGACGCCGCGAGGCGCGCGATGAGCTCGGCCTTCTCGGCCGAGGGGACGACCGCGGCCTCGTTCTGGAGGCCGTCACGCGGGGCGACCTCGTAGATTCGGACGGAGGGAAGGCTCATTTCTCTCCCATTAACACAGATCGGAGCGGATCCGGCTGCAGCAAGAAGCCGAGCACCGCGGCCCAGGAGTAAGCACGGGTCCGCGCTTGTTCCAGGGCCAACCAGCCGGTGTCCTCGGTGAAGGACGCGGAGAGCTCGGGCCCACGCCGCTCAGGGGCCCGGTGGAGAAACACGCAGCCCCCGCGCGCGCCGCGCACCGCGTGCCGCTGGACGGAGTAGCCGCGGAACCGCTCGGCCCCGCCTTCGGGCCAGGGCTCCGCGTAGATGGCGTGCGCGTCCTGCAGCGCCTCGGCGAGCTCGGTGGTGACGTGCACCGCCGCGCGCGTGAGCCCGGCCCGCTCGCGTGCCCAGGTGACGCGCTCGACATCCGGGGCGAAGCCCACCGGGTGCGCCACGGACACCGAGAGCCCGAGGGTGGTGCCGGCCACGAGCAGATCGTGGAGGAGCCCGGAGGCGTCCCCCACCCAGGCGAGCTTGCGCCCTTCGAGCCCGCCGAGCGCGCGCTCGAGGACGAAGAGGTCGGCCAGGGCGCCGGCCGGATCGCCGCCGGGCCCGCCCGCCTCGATGACCGGCACCCCCGCGCGCTCGGCCATGGCCGCGAGCACCGCCGCCGGGAGCCCCGCGCCGAGGAGCGCCGGATGGAGCGCGCCGAGCCTCTCCCCCGCCACACCGGGATCGCCGAGCCGCGCGACCTCGTCCGGGCCGTACGTGACGATGCGCAGCCCGAGGAGCGCGGCGCCGGCCTCGATGGCGGCGCGCACGTAGGGCACCGGCTCCCCGAGGAGGAGCGCGATCGGCGTCACCGTACGGATCGCGTGATGTTCGCCCCGGCGCAAGGCATACGCGCGGCCCCGCAGTTCGCGGAGCGTCGCGGCGCTGGTGGTCCCGAGGTTGAGGAGCGAGCGGATGGCCGGGTCCCGGGTGACCGCGCGATCGTATCCGAGCGGGCGCTCGCCTGCCGGATCCGCGTCCCGCAGCGGCATGGGCGCGCCCGTGTCGTCGGTCATGCGCTCCACCGTCATGCGCTCCACCGGGGGTCGGGCCAGCTGAACACGGCGTCGGCGCCCTCGTGGGCAGAGGTGACGTGGAACGCCTCGGCGGGGAAGTGCCGCGCGAGCTCGCCGCGGAAGATCCCGTGGAGCGGCGCCTCGATGTCGGGGCTGGACACGAGGCGCACCCGCGCCGTCGGCGGGACGGGGATCGTCGCGAGCCACGCGGCGTACGCGGAGACCCGGCGGCGGGCCTGCTCGCGGGTGACGCCGGTGAGCACCAGGACGATCGGCACGCCGGGCGCCGCGTCGAAGCGCACCTTCCCCATCGGATCGTCGGAGACGGTGCGGGCGCTGTCCCGCACGGTCCCGAGCCACGTCGCGACGGGCTCTGCGGGAGGGGAGGGCTCGACGGTGTCGCCGGCAGCGTCGGTGGCGGGCGCCGCCGGGCGGGCCGGCCAGGGGCGCGGCGCGTCGCGGGTGAGCGGACGCACGGGATGGCGCGCCCGCGGCCGCGCATGCCAGATCTGCACGAGGAACAACACCGCGCCCACCGTGAGGAACGGCGGCCAGAACGGGAACCCGACCTTCGACTCCAGCTCGACGATCGTGAGCGCCAGCGGGGAGACGCGGTCGAAGTGCGACAGCCAGGCGAGCGCGGCGCCGGCGGCGAACAGGACGAGCGGGACGAACATGGGGGAAGGATAGGCGATCCGCGCGGTTGCGACCATGGGGCGGGCGCCGCGCCCGTCGAGCAGCACGTCCCCGGCCCAGCGGGGCTGGAGGGGCGCCTGCTCGGAGGCGCGTCGGCGGCTCGGCGCCGACCGAGCGCGGGAGCGCGAGCCCGGAAGACACGCGGCGGCGCGGCTCGGCGCGACGCGGGCCCCCGCTGGAGACCCGGCGATGGAGGTGCGGCGCCTGTGATGCGGCCCCGCGGCCGGGATAGTCGGAGCCGATGAGCACCGCGAACGACAGCCCGCCCTCCTCCGCCGCGCCCGCCACGACGGAGGCCGCCACGACCCCGGCTTCGCACGACAGCGGCACGCCGCCGGCGCTGCTCGACTTCATGTTGCAGGGCTGGGGCCCGCGCAAGGAGGACGGCTGGGAGCCGGTGAAGCACGCCGCCGCGCACAAGGCGCGTCGCGACGCGCTGGCGTACCGGTTCCCCGGCGAGCTCCTGGTGATCCCGACGGGCCACGAGCAGGTGCGCTCGAACGACACCCACTTCCGCTTCCGGCCCGGCAGCGACTTCTTCTGGCTCACGGGCTGCCACGAGGCCGACAACGTGCTGGTCGTGGAGCCGCTGCCCGAGCACGGCCACCGCACCGTGCTGTTCTGCGAGCCGAACAATCGTGACAGCGCCGCGTTCTTCACCGACCGCAAGAAGGGCGAGCTGTGGGTGGGGGCGCGCCTCGGGCTCGCGGGCAGCCAGGCGCGGTTCGGGGTGGACGAGTGCCGGCCGCTCTCCGAGCTCGCCGCGTTCCTGCAAGCGGCGAAGGCGCCGCGGCGCCTGTTGCGCGGGTTCGCCCCCTCGATCGACGCCGCGATCGGGACCGAGGCCACCAGCAAGGACGACGCCGAGCTCACCACCTGGCTCTCCGAGGCCCGGCTGATCAAGGACCCCACCGAGGTCGAGGAGCTCCGCGTGTCGATCGACGCGACGAAGCGCGGCTTCGAGGACGTGATCCGCGCGCTCCGCACGGCGCCGACCGAACGGTGGGTCGAAGGCGTGTTCGGGCTCCGCGCGCGCGTGGAGGGCAACGACGTGGGCTACGGCACGATCGCCGCCTGCGGCGCGCACGCCTGCGTGCTGCACTGGACCCGCAACGACGGCGCCCTGCCCCCCGGCGAGCTGCTCCTGCTCGACGCCGGTGTGGAGGGCCACTCGCTCTACACCGCCGACATCACGCGCACGCTGCCGGTGTCGGGCACGTTCACCCCGCCCCAGCGCCGCATCTACGAGCTGGTGTGGCGCGCGCAGCGGGCGGCCCTCGCGGCCGTGCGCCCGGGCGCCGATTTCCTCGAGCCCAACCGCGCCGCGATGAAGGTGCTGGCCGAGGGGCTGTTCAACCTCGGGATCATGAAGGTGAGCCCCGAGGAGGCGCTGCGGGAGGATCGCCAGCTGTACAAGCGCTGGACGCTGCACAACGTGAGCCACATGCTCGGCATCGACGTTCACGACTGCGCGAAGGCGCGGCAGGAGTCCTACAAGTTCGGCAAGCTCGAGGCCGGCATGGTGCTCACCATCGAGCCCGGCCTGTACTTCCAGCCGGATGACGAGACGGTGGCCGAGGAGTACCGCGGCATCGGCATCCGCATCGAGGACGACGTGGTCGTCACCGCGGACGGATGCGAGAACCTCTCCGCGCACATCCCCACCGGCATGAGCGACGTGGAGGCGTGGATCGCGGGGCTCTGGGCCGAAGCGACGCCGCGCGACTAGCTTGACCGAGCGGTCCCGCCGCGTCGGGCGGGCCATCGGAGGGGCCATGGCGGACGATCGGAGGGACGGGGATGTCGCCACGTTGCGGCGGCACCCGGAGAGCTGGGCCACCGGGGACGAGCCGATGACGGGCCCCCAGGCTGCCTACCTGCGCACGTTGTGTCGCGACGCGGGCATCAACTTCGAGGAGACGCTGACGAAGGCGGAGGCGTCCAAGCGCATCGATGCGCTGCGACGGCGCACGGGGCGGGAGGAGGCGCCGGCGTTGCCCGAGGGCCGGACCGCCGCCGAGGTGCTCGCCGACCACCTGCATCGTCGGGAGGCGGGCGACCTCGAAGCGGACCTGCACACCAACTACGACGAGCACGTGGTGGTGCTCGCGGCGTCGGGGGTGCACTACGGGCACGACGGCGTGCGCTACCTGACACTGCTGCTGCGCGAGGAGCTGCCGGAGCCGCGGTTCACGTGGCGGACGGCGCTCGCGGACGGGGAGACGGCGCTGGTGGAGTGGGCCGCCCGGGGCGCGGACGAGACCGAGGAGGAGGGGGTGGACAGCTACGTGATCCGCAACGGGCGCATCGTGGCGCGCACGGTCCACGTGCGGAGCTGGCGGTAGCGCCGCGGAACGCCCTCCCTGGCGGCTAGTGCGCGTCGCCACCGAAGGCGCGTTGGACCGCCTCGACGACATCCTCCAGGCCGTCGGGGATCACCACCGGCGCCCAGCGGTTGCGCTCGCGGAGCCGGGACTCGAGGCGGTTGCGCTCGGCGAGCGCGGTGGGGCCGCCGACGACCATCGCGTCGACGTCGTGCTGCGCGATCGCGCGCATGCCGGCCTGGGGGCCCACCGCGGCGATGGCCTGCCACCCCTCTGCGCGGAGCGCCTCGGTGACGTGACGGGTGACGACGGGGTGGCTGCCGACGACGAGGATGGTGGCCATGGTGGGCTCCTGCCGCCACGCGCTAACACAGCGGTAGGCGACGCGATGGAACAGTTGTTCAGAAGCCGGCGCCGACGGTGACTCCGCCGAAGCCGACTACAGGGCCGGGCGTGCCGACGACCGTGGGCGCCGCCGGGACCCACGCGGCGCCGCCGCCGATCTCGAAGGTGACGTAGGCCCGGGAGTGCGGCCACCAGCGTGCCTTGACGCCCGCGGAGAGCTCGGGGCCGGCGGCCTCGACCTGGTCGGGCGTGGTGGCCGGCCCGAAGCGGAAGCCGGGCGCGTCGATGCCGTTGGTCACCTCGGTCAAACCCGCGCCGAGCATCAGGGCGGCCTCGGCCGCGCCCCGGCGGACGCGCGCGGCGGCGTAGCGCAAACGGAGGTGCATGGTGTCGGGCACGTCGCGGGTGTGGAGCACGCCGGCGCCGTTGCCGCACGCCTCCAGGGAGAGGCGATCGAGCGGGGTGACCTCGGCGCAGATCGTGGGGAGCGGCGCCTTGTCGCCGCCGAGCGCGGTGGTGTCGACGCCGCCGCGCAGCTCGAGGACGGGGTGCCCGGCGATGGGGCGGGGCACGACCGCGGTGGTGGAGGATCCCTCGTCCGCGACGGCGACCGGGACCCACACGAGCGAGAGGAAGGCGAGCATCTGCCACCCACGTAAACCCCGGGCGGCGGCCGACGAGCGGCCCATCCGGAGCCGGATCAGCACGCGCAGTCGCAGTAGTCGATGGCGAGGGTGGTGACGGCGGAGCCGTCGGTGGCGGTCACGGTCGTCGTGAGCGGGAACGCGCGCGTCACGAGCTCGGGGCGCCCGTCTCCGCGCGCGTCGACGATGCCGAGCGCGTCCCCAAACGGGGTGTTCACGAAGCCGCCGAGGGGGGCGCCGAGCGTGTCCCCGTCGATCCCGAAGAGCCCGGCCCAGCTCTGCGTGTCGCCGCCGCACACACCGTCGCCCGCCTTGCGCGTGCCCTCGACCAGCGCGAGCTCGCCACTGGCGCCGACCCAGCGGGTGACGCGCACGTCGCGGGTGACCTCACCTTCGATGTCGACGGGATCGGCGTCCCAGTCGGTGCTGGCCGTGAGCGCGGTGGTGGCGGCGGCGATCTGGAGGCCGGTGCCGCGCTCTTCCGGGGACGCGGCGGCGGGGCGGTAGACGGTGAGCGGCGTGGCGCCGGAGACGGCCACCCACGTGCCCTCGCGGGGGGTCGCCGCGTCACACGTGAGCGCGGCGAACACGCGGGGCTCGCCGCACGTGGGGGCCGTGGGGGCCTCGCCGTCCAGGGAGCCGAAGTGGGGAAAGCCGAGGGTGAGCGCGTCGAAGCTCGCGACGGTGCAGGCCACGGTGGTGCCCGTGGTGACGTCGACGGCGCGGTAGGCGGACCCGACGGAGATCGGCCCCATGCGGTCGATGGCGAGCGGCTGGCGCCACGCGTCGTAGCGGTCGGAGAGCGCGACGGGCGGCGGCGCGCCGCGCAACGTGTGGCCGATGACCGTCTCGGGGGCCTCGATGGGGAGCCAGAGCTGGCCCAGGTCGGCCACGAGCACGGCCACGGACTCGTCGCCGGGGTCGCCCGCGGAGGCGGAGCCGTTGCCGTGGACGGTCGCGCCGCACCACGTGTCGACGGCCGCGGAGGGGCCCACCCACGCGCCCGCGTTCTTGACGTAGTTGTCGATGCCCAGCTCGGTCAAGCGCTTCGACAGCGCCTGGGCCGCGGCCTTGTCGGGCGTCGTGTCCGCGACGGTGATCGCGTAGCAGGGCATCAGGTTCTTGAAGCGCCCCGAGTTGAGCTGGCGCACCCGCGCCGCCACCGCGGCGGGCGCATCCGGGGACTCGCGCAGCTTCGTGGCGCCGGGGATCGGGGTGCGGGGGTCTCGCTCGGAGCCGAGGATGACGAGCCAGTGGTCGGCGAGCGCGGCGTCGGCGTCGGAGCCGACGGTGGAGAGGGGCGGGATGGGCGCCTTGGGGGCCTCGGGCGGGCCGCTCGGAGGCGGGGCGGCGGGCGGGGGCGCCTCGGGGGCCCCGGTGCAGGCGAGGGCGGCGGCGAGGGCGACGCCGAACACGAGAGGCAGACGCATGCCGCGGACGCTACCACGCAGGAAGCGATCCGGACGGGGCCGAATGGCGCTATCCTCGCGTCATGCTGTTCCTCTCCCTGCTCGCCTGCACGGGCCCCGCCGACGACAAGATCGACACCGCCACCGACACCGACCTGCCGGCGGACACGGACACCGGCGACACCGCGATCGTGGAGGACGACACCTGCGCCCCCCGCGGCCTGACCCGCCGCGAATGGGACGGCTCGGGCGTGGACGGCGAGTTCGAGACGGTCGCGCCCGACTTCACGCTCAACCTGCTCGACGGCACCACCTTCGTGTGGAGCGAGCGCTTCACCGGTTGCGACTCCGTCATCTCGATCACCTACGATCCCGCCGCGGACTACCCCAACCTCACCCGCCCCGGCGACGTGCGGGACTGGCTCGAGACCTCCCCGCGGTCCGTGCACTACCTGATCTCGATCGACTCGTTGCGCGCGGCGGACCGCGAAGCCGCGTTGACCGCCCTGAAGGACACGATCGACACCGCGATCTCGCGCATCGACGACGAGGAGGCGCAGGCCTTCTGGACCGAGCACGTCCACCTCGTCACGGACAACCCGAACAACCCCGACAGCGCCGAGTGGATCGGCAACCTGAACCAGACCTACCGGACCACCTTCCCGGTCAACTGGGGCATCGACCGCTTCGGCATGGTGCGCGAGCTCGGCTACCTCGCGGATCCGAACACGGGCTGGGAGGAGTCGCCGCCGAGCTTCATCACGTACGAGGCCGAGTGGTTCGACTACGAGTCCGACCTGCAGGATCGGCTCGACGCGGACGGCGCCACCGTGCTCCGCGCCTTCGAGTACACCGACAGCCGCGTGGTCTCCCTCGAGTTCCCCGACGCCGCGACGATGGCGACGTTCGACACCCTCGAGCTCGACATGCGCTTCATCTGCAACGGGCACCCGGACTCGTCGGGCTGCGGCGAGTGGGACTACCTCGCGTACGCCTACCTCTGCGACAACGACGATCCCGCCACGACCGACGTGGACGAGTCGGGCACGTGCACGGAGATCGGCCGGTTCATCACCGCCTACGCGCGGCCCGGCCGCTGGTTGGTCGACGCCACGCCCTTCCTGGCGATGGTCAAGGACGGCGGCACGCACGTCATCCGCGTGAACAGCGCGAACGCGCCCTTCATCACCTTCGACCTGCGCCTGTCCAACCAGGGCAAGGGCCAGCGCCCGGTCGCCATCGAGTACCTCTGGAGCGGCGGCACCTGGGACTCGAACTACAACGTCGGCCGCGAGCCGATCACGTTCACGCCGCCCACCGGCGCGACCGGCGTCGGCATCTGGACGCTCATCAGCGGCCACGGCTTCGGCAGCGACCGCGAGAACTGCGCCGAGTTCTGCAACCACCAGCACGAGTTCGTCGTGAACGAGGGGCTGACGGTCATGCAGGAGTTCCCCGAGGCGGGCACGGCCTACGGCTGCGCCGAGACCATCGGCACCGGCACGGTGTCGGGCCAGTACGGCACCTGGGTGCTCGGCCGCGGCGGCTGGTGCCCCGGGCGCCAGGTGGATCCCTGGTCGGCCGACCTGACCTCGGCGGTCGACTTCAGCGGCGAGAACACCATCACCTACCGCGGCCTGTTCGAGGGCGACACCTACGTGCCCGTGCCGATCGACAACACGAGCGGCGGGTTCGGCGGGCGGGCGGATGTGGCGAGCTGGTTGGTCTTCTACGAATAGGGCGGGAGCGGGGCGGACGGACGCGCGAGGCGCGCGCCGCCGCGGAGGCGGGGGTGGCGGGGCGCTCCGGAAGGCTCAACCGCCAAGACGCCAAGGGCGGCCGAGGGCGGCGGGGGATCCGAGGTCGCAGGGGGCGCGCGGCCGGGAGCGGCCGGGAGGGGTGAGCGCGCGGCTGCGGTGTTCGCGTGCTCGGACCCATGCGCTCCTGAACGCCGCTATTTCGGGGTCATGTCCACCTGGATGCACGTTTTCGGGCTGATCGGTGCCCCTCGCGGCCGTGGGCCAACGGACGAACGCCGATCATTTCCGCGACCACCCGCCGGGACGCTCATTCACGACGGCATGACTCGGGAAACCGTGCACTCGCGGGGGCATGACCCGAACGTTCGGTAGACTCCCGCGATGGACGAGACGGCGCCGTTCAAACGGAGCCTTGGCGACGACGATCTCGTGGTCCTGGGCGTGATCGGGCGGGGTGCGTTCGCCGAGGTGCGGCACGCGCACCGACGGAGCGGCTCCGAACCCCTCGCGCTCAAGGTGCTCCGGGCGCGCGACCCCGAAGCCGAGCGGCGCCTGCGCAAGGAGGGGGCGATCCTGCTCGGGCTCGACCATCCCAACATCCTCCCCATCCACGAGATCCGCGAGTGGGAGGGCCAGCCCGCCCTGCTCACCGCCTTCGCCCCCGTGGGCTCGCTTCAAGACCTCCTCGACCGAGGCGGCCTCCCCTTCGGAGACGCGCTGGCGCTCTTTCGCGGCATCGTGAAAGGTGTTGCGTACGCTCATGCGGCCGGCGTGCTCCACCGCGATTTGAAGCCCGCCAACATCCTCATCACCCACGACGCGGTCGGCCACCTCCACCCCTGGGTCGGCGACTTCGGGATCGCCCGCTTGCTCGACGGGACGACGGCAGCCACCGCGTTCCCCATCGGCACGCCCAAGTACATGGCTCAGGAGCAGTACACCTCGCCCACCGACCTCGACGAGCGGGTCGACATCTACGCGCTCGGGTGCATCCTCCGCGATCTGTCCGGAGGGAGCGCGCTCCCCACGTTCACGACGGCCATCGAACGCTGCACCCGACGCCGCCGCGAGGACCGTCCGCGCACCTGCGACGAGCTCCTCCGACTGCTCGATCGCGCCGAGAGCCCTCGCCGGCTCGTCCCGATGAGGTTCCTCGTGGGCCTCGCGCTGGTCGCCGTTGCGAGCCTGGTCGGCGTGGCGCTGCGCCCCGCGCCCAATCCACCGTGCCCCCTCGTCACGCAGGTCCGGCTGGAGCTCGCGCCGGGCCAGCTGTCGCGCTGCTCGACCAGCGCGGAAGGGGAGCAGATCGTGGCCGCACCCGCCACGTGCGACGACTTCAAGGTGACCCTGCTCGCGGCGGGAGCGGTCCATCGGGAGCAGACCCTGCTCGATCAGGACATCCGCGATCTGTACGCCTGGGGCACCGACTGGATCAGCGTTCAGTGCGGCGCGGAGCAGGTGCGGGTGAACCGCGTCCCCGCCCCCTACTCGCCTCCGTGGCCGCCCAGCGGCCACGGAGACACCCCCTGACGAGCAGGTATCCCCTCCGTGGCCGCCGGCTGCCCCGTGCGCCCACCGAGACGACGGGGACTCCGCGGCAGGCGCGCGGCAGGCGACCGGACGGCGGGCGGCTCCGCCGCCCGGCTCGGCGTGACCGGCCGCCGGGAGGCGGCCGGTCGCGCCAGCCGAGGCCGGAGGCCGAGCCGGGAGGGTGCCGACGGCGGCTCCGCCGCCGGGCCGCCCAGGCGTCCCCGCCTCCTACCCCCCGACCGCCCGATAAGCGTGCCACTTCACGTACTTCGGCCGCATGTCCAGCCGCACGTGCAGCCAGGGGACGCCGAGCCCCGCCGTGCTCACCCACACGCGGGTGCCGCGGGTGGTGAGCCAGGTTTCGACGCCCGCGCCGACGGCCTGCCAGAGCGCGTGGACCTGCTCGGGCGGGGCCGTGCGCAGGAACGCCACGAGGTGGGGGTAGCCCTGGGGCCCGGCGCCGAAGGCGGGCGCGGGCACGATCAACAGGGCGTCGCCGCTCAAGTTCGGGAAGGTGCCGACCGCGGGGGCGCGGGCGCCGGCGAGGGGGCCGGCGAACGGGGCGGGGTCGGCGTGCACGCGGGTGAGCGCGGGGGCGTCGAGGACCACGCACTCGAAGGGGGCGTCGACATCCTCGGGCGCGACCGGGCGGGCCTCCCAGTAGAGCGCGTCGAACGGGGCCTCGACAAGCGCGGTGGTGAGCGCGTCGCGGAGGGTGGGATCGGCGCGGAGGCCCGCGGCAACGGCACCCCAGGAGAGCGGCGTGCCGCCGTCGGTGAGGTGGAAACGCGGGGAGGCGACATCGAGGCGCGTCAGAAGCACCCGGTCACTCCGCGGGCACGGGCGCGCTGGGGCTGGCCCCCTGCACCGGCGCGGTGGCGGGGCCCGGGACCTTCACGGTGACGCGGACATCGTCGCGACGCACGGGCCACTTCCAGGCCGCCAGCTCCCGCTCGAAGCACGGCCCGAAGGCCGCGACGCCGTCGTCCGCGGAGGAGACCGTGGCCGCCGACACCTTGCCCCGGCGCACCTGGAGCTCGAGGACGACCGCGCCCGCCGACACGCCGCGCTCGGGATCGCCGTGGGGGACCATGCACGGGGTGAGGACGAGGCCGTCGGCCGGGATGGCGTTTTTTGTCGTGACCGAGGTGATCGACACCTCGACGGGCATGTCGAGGTGCGTGGGCGCCGACGGTGCGGCGGGCGCGGGCTCCTCCGCGCGGGCGGCGGTCGACACCAGGAGCCCGGTGGACACGAGGAGCGCGGCGAACAAGGCGAGCGGGGCGGACGAGGGCATGGGGACTCCGCGTCCGGCCTTGTCTTGGCAACAGAGCCTGGACAAGAGTCGCGTACCCCGGGCCCCGCCGGGGGGCGAACGGACCCGAGGCCAGGGGGGACCCGGGTGCCACGATCGGCCGCGCGAGGGACCCGGAAGGCGGCCGCGCCCCGCGGCCGGTCCCGGCCGCGCTTCGGCCTCCGAAGCGCGGGCGGACGGAGGCCGAAGGCCGAACCCTGGAGAGGGCCCGGTCCCCGCGCTCGGGCGGGGACGCGCCCGGGTGGCGGGGGCCCGCCGAGGCGCGGGGGCCCGCCGAGGGGGGCCTCCGTAGGTGATAAGTCGTAAGGTCAGACCCCACGCGGCGATTGTACAGGTTCGCTCGTGGCAGGTGATAAGTCGTAAGGTCAGACCCCCTATCGGGAGACCCCGCCCGCCCAGATCACGTCGTTCCCCTTGGTCACGTAGACGACGTTCGCGGGCTTGGGCGCCTCGCTGCCGCCCTGCGCGTACACGAGCGCCACCTTGGTGCCCGGCGTGACCTTGGCGACCTGGTCGATGGGGACGAGCGCGGCGGTCTGGGTGGTGTCGACCTTGATGTCGTGTGTCTTGCAACTGACGACGTCGTAGAGGAAGTTGCCCCACATGTCGATGCCCGCGATGTGCGAGTAGTCGTAGGTGCAGCTGTCCGTGATCGTGGCGGTGCCCGTGCGCTTTTGGAAGGTGATGACGGCGGTGTCGCCCTGGGGCTTGACCGACACGACCACGTCCTCGCTCCAGGGGCGGCCGTAGCGCGGGTCGGCGGGGGGCTTGGGCGGGGCGCCGAGGGTCTGGTCGACGGCGTTGCTTGGCCACGCGGCGAGGGTCTCGATGGGGGTGATGCCGTCGATGACGCGCTGGCCGCGGTAGTTGAGCGGCCCCTCCAGGCTGCGCTTGACCAGCATCTCGACCGCCTGGTGCCGGCCGCTGATGCGGTCGCCGCCGGCGAGGAGCACGTCGCGCATCGCGCGGGAGCGCGTCACGTTGGTGAGATCGAGCATGTAGTGGCACATCGCCAGCGCCTCGGTGAGGCGGTAGCCGACGGGATCCCGCAGGGCGCGGAGCAGCGCGTCGCCCTTGGCCTCGGGGACCGCGGTGTCGACGTAGTCCTGGAGCATCTTCGTGTAGGTGGGCGCGCACCCCTCGGCGTACCCGGGGCCGCCGGAGAGGGTCTTCATCCAGTCGTCGATGCCGGTGAGCGTGGGCTGCCACTTCGCCAGGATGGGCGTGTACTTCTCGTCCACCTGGGTGACGGCGTCGTCGTACATCTTCTTGGTGGCGGGGTAGCCCTTCTCGATGCTGGTGACCTTGGCGTCGTACTTCGCCATCCGGCCCACGCCGCGCTCGTAGAACATGCGGAACGAGAGCGCCGCGACCTTGTTGGGGGCGTGCTTCGCGAGGGAGGCGTCGAGGGCCTCGGGCGTCACCTTGTCGAGCTCCGTTTTGCACTGGCGGAAGCGGATGTACTCGCTGGTGGCGGGGTCGCCCATGCCGTTGCCGTCGAGAAGCGTGCCGCAGAGGCCGACGAGCGCGGCGGGCCAGAAGACGTCGGCGCTGTGCTCGGAGACCGTGTCCATCTGCGTGAAGACGAAGGCGGCGAGCCAGCCGTCGTTGAAGCCGGTGCAGGTGGCCTTCTGGAAGAGGCCGCGGATCGGGTCGTCCTCGGGGAAGGGCTTGCCGTCGCAGACCGCGGCGTTGCCGTCGATCCAGTCGTTGATGTTCACGCGGGCCAGGCTGTACTGGCGCTCGGTCTCGGGGCTGACGCCGGTGTCCGCGTGGAAGCGTGCGCGGGCGGCCTCGAGGCCGGTCTTCACGTAGTCGAGGTCGGGGTACGCGCAGCGCGTGCCCCAGAGCGTGCGGAGCTGCTCCTCGGGGCTCGGCCGGCTGCCGGCGGCCTCGAAGTTGACGTAGTCGGTCACCCACTTCTCGGAGGGCGGCACGATCGAGGGCTGGCGGTTGTCGTCGTACTTCGCGGCGTAGAAGCCGAAGCCCCCGCCGTTCGCGTTGGATTGGGTGGAGAACCGGCGCGAGAGGATGTCCGGCGTGGGGCAGCCCTTGGTGTCGCCCGACTGCGGCGCCGCCTTGGGGAGCGTGGGGCCGGCGGCGGAGGCGACGCCTGCGACGAGGAGCGCGGCGAAGAGGAGCGACATCCGGCCGCCTAACCGCTGGACATCCGGACGGGGTCACCGCCGCCGAGCCGCCACGCGTGCACGCCCGTGGAATACACATTCGTGTCATGCGTTCATCCCGCGATGACACCGATGGTAACGATATCGTGGAGCAAGCTGAAGCTCCTCCGCTCACGACGAATGACGGGGAGTGCCCTGGCCCTCGCCGCCCTGCTGGGGGGCTGTGCGGATCCCGTGCACGACCGCGGCGGAGACGCCCTGGTCATCGCGCAGGAGACGCAGGCGGCGTGGACCCGCAACTTCAACCCGTTCCTCCCGAACGGGGCGACGCGGTGGCCGACGCGCGGGGGCATCTACGAGCCGCTGCTGGTCTACAACCGCGTGGCCGGCGTGTGGGTGCCGTGGCTGGCGGAGGCGTGGGAGTGGGAGGACCAGGGCCGTACGCTGCGGTTCTTCCTGCGGAGCGGCGTGCGCTGGTCGGACGGCGAGCCGTTCACCGCCGACGACGTGGCCTTCACGTTCACCCTGATGAAGACGCACCCCGCCCTCGACTCGCTCGGGGTGTGGGGCTGGCTCGCCTCGGTCGAGACGCGCGGCGACAACGAGGTGGTGTTCCGCCTCGCCCGCCCGTTCTCGCCGGGGCTCGAGGACCTCGCCGAGGCGCCCATCGTGCCGCGCCACGTGTGGGAGGGCGTCGCCGATCCGCTCGCGTGGGAGAACCCCGAGCCCGTCGCGACCGGGCCGTACACGGAGGTGGTCACGTTCACGAGCCAGGTGTGGGAGCTCGGGCGCAACCCCGACTACTGGCAGCCGGGCAAACCCGCGATCCCGACGCTTCGCTTCCCCGCCTTCGCCGGCAACGACGCCGCCAACCTCGCGCTCGTGAACGGCGAGGTCGACTGGGCCGGCAACTTCGTGCCCGCCGTGGAGCGTACGTTCGTGGAGCGGGACCCCGCGCACCACCTCGCATGGTCGCCCACCGTCGAGGCCACCGTGTGCCTCTTCGCGAACACCACGGTCGCGCCCTTCGGGGACACCGCGGTGCGCGAGGCGCTCTCCCTCGCCATCGATCGCGAGCGCCTCGTCACAGTGGCGATGGACGGCCTGACCCACCCGTCCGACGCCACCGGCCTGTCCGACGCGCTCGCGCCCTTTCGCGATCCGACGGTGACCGCCGCGTGGACCGCCTACGATCCCGTCGCCGCCGGCCGCCGGCTCGACGCCGCGGGGTTTCCACTCCGCGACGGGGCCCGCGTCGGCCCCGACGGCCCCCTCGCCGTCGATCTGCTCGTGGTGGCCGGCTGGTCGGACTGGATCCGCGCCGCGCAGCTGGTCGCGCGGGACCTCGGCGCGGTGGGCGTGGCCGTGCGGGTGCGCCCGGTCGACTTCAGCGGCTGGTTGGACCGCGTGCAGCGCGGCGACTTCACGCTCACCATCGGGTGGTCGTCGCAAGGCGCCACACCGTACGCGACCTACCGCGACCTGATGGGGAGCCAGTCCGCGCGCCCCATCGGCGAGCCCGCGGGCGGCAACTGGCACCGCCACGCCTCGCCCGCCGCCGACCGCCTGCTCGCCGCGGTCGAGGCCACGTCGGACCCCGAGGCGCAGGGGGCGCTGTTCGACCAGCTCCAGGCCACCTTCGCGGCCGAGCTTCCCGCCATCCCGTTGTTCCCCGCGCCCGCCTGGGGCGTCGCGAACACGCGCCTGTTCGCCGGCTTCCCGACGCCCGAGGACCCGTGGGTGGCGCTCTCGCCCAACCGCCCCCCGGAGCCGCTGCTGATCCTCACGACGTTGGAGCCGCGATGACGACCGCCGCCGCCTGGTTGGCCCGCCGCCTCGGGCTGTACGCCGTGGCCGCCTGGGCCGCGATCACCCTCGGCTTCGCGCTGCCCCGCATGGTGCCCGGCGACCCCGCCGCCGCCCTGCTCGCGCGGCTCCAGGGCAAGGCGGGCCCCGAGGCCATCGCCGCCCTCCGCGCCGGCCTCGGCGTGAGCGACGCGCCGCTGCCGCGCCAGTACCTCGACTACCTCGTCGCGCTCGCCCAGGGCGACCTCGGCCTGTCGGTGTCGCGCTTCCCGACGCCCGTGTCCGCCCTCATCGGCGACGCGCTCGGCTGGACCGTGCTGCTCGCGGGGGTGTCCGTCACCATCAGCTTCACGCTCGGCGCCGCGCTCGGGCTCGCCGCGGCGTGGCGCGGCGGGTGGCTCGACACCGTGGTGGGGCCCGCGCTCACGCTCCTCGGGGCGTTCCCCTACTTCTGGCTCGCGATGGTGGCTCTCCACGTGTTCGGCTTCGGCCTCGGGTGGTTTCCGTTGCGCCACGCGTGGGACACGTCGATCGCGCCCGCGCCGACGTTCGAGTTCGGCTGGGGCGTGGTCCGCCACGCCGCGCTCCCGGCGCTCACGTTGGTGGCCGCGAGCGTCGGCGGCTGGATGCTGGGCATGCGCAACTCCGCGCAGGCGGTGCTCGCGACGGACCAGGTGCTCCTGGCGCGCGCCCGCGGGCTCCCCACGGCGCGGGTTCTCTCCGCCTACGTGCTCCGCAACGCGATGCTCCCGCACCTCACCGGCTTCGGCATGGCGCTCGGCTTCGTCGTGAGCGGCGCGCTGCTCACCGAGGTGGTGTTCTCCTACCCAGGCGAAGGCTGGCTGCTGGTCCAGGCGGTGCGCGCCCAGGACTACCCGCTGCTCCAGGGCCTCGTGCTCGCCATCACCCTCGCCGTCCTGTTCGCCAACGCGATCGTCGACCTGCTCACCCTCGCGGTCGACCCGCGCACGAGAGCCGCATGAAGTCCCCTCCGTTCCCCGCGATCCCGCGGGCTCCCGTGGCGCCGCCCCGGGGGCTGCCCCTACGTCGCCTCGCGCGGTTGATTCCGCGGGACCGCCGCGCCCGCCTCGGTGCCGTCCTGCTCGGCACGATCGTGCTGCTCACCTTCGTCGGCCCGCTCTTCACGCTCGACCCCACCGCGCCCGTCGCGTCGCCGCTCGCGCCGCCGTCGTGGGACCACCTGCTCGGCACCACCGGGCAGGGCCAGGACGTGCTCGCCCAGACCCTCGCGGGCGGGCGCGTCACGCTCATCGTCGGCTTCACGGCGGGCGTGCTCTCGGTGCTCCTCGGGGCGACGATCGGCGCGGTGGCCGGCTACGCGGGCGGCTGGGTGGACGACGCGCTCTCGCTCGCCATCAACGTCACCCTCGTGCTGCCGGGCCTGCCGCTCGCCGTGCTCCTCGCGGCGTGGTTGCCGCCCGGGCCGGTCAGCCTCGTCGCGGTGCTGGTGTGTACGGGGTGGGCGTGGAACGCGCGGGTGCTGCGCGCCGAGGTGCTCCAGCTGCGCCGTCGGGACTGGGTGGCCGCCGCGCGCCTGGCCGGCGAGTCGCCGCTCCGCATCGTGCTCGTGGAGATCCTCCCCAACCTGCGGCCGCTGCTCGCCGCGTCGCTCGTGGGGGCGACGCTCTACAACTTGGGCGCCCAGGTCGGGCTCGAGTTCCTCGGCCTCGGCGACCCCGGCGCGGTCACGTGGGGCACGAACCTCTACTGGGCGGCCAACGACGGCGCGCTCCTGACGCGCTCGTGGTGGACCTTCGCGCCGACCGGCGCCGGCGTCGCCGCGGTCGGCCTCGCGCTCGCGCTCCTCAACGCGGGGCTCGGCGAGGCGACCAACAGCGGCGCGCCGGTGGACACGCCGGTGGAGCGCCGGATCGTCAAGCGTCCGTTGGGCCGTGCACGCGGTGATCGTGCACAGGAGACCGCATGAGCGCCCTCGTCTTCGCGCCCGTGCTCTCGGTGCGCGATCTGGTCGTGCGCTACCGCGGCCCCGACGGCGACGTGTGCGCCGTGGACGGCGTGTCCTTCGACATCCGCCCCGGCGAGGTGCTCGGCCTCGCGGGCGAGTCGGGCAGCGGCAAGTCGACCGTGGCGCACGCGGTGTTGCGCATCCTCAAGGCGCCCGCCGTCATCACCGGCGGCGAGGTGTGGATCGACGGCCAGGACGTGCTCTCCCTCGGCCCCGCCGGCCTCGCGCGGCTGCGGTGGCGCACCGCGTCCATCGTGTTGCAGAACGCGCTGGACGCGCTCAACCCGGTGTTGACCATCGGCGAGCAGCTCATCGACACGTTGCGCGCGCACGCCCCCTTCCCCGACCGCCGCGCCGCGCGGGTGCGCGCCGAGGAGCTCCTGGCCCTCGTCGGCCTCGGGGAGGACCCCCTCGATCGCTGGCCCCACCAGCTCTCGGGCGGCCAACGCCAGCGCGTCAACATCGCGCTCGCGCTCGCGCTCTCCCCCAAGCTCGTGCTCATGGACGAGCCCACCACCGCGCTCGACGTGGTGGTGCAGCGCGAGCTGCTCCAACGTGTGCTCCAGCTTCGCGACGCGCTCGGCTTCTCCGTGTTGTTCATCACCCACGATCTGCCGCTGCTGTTCGACCTCGCCGACCGCGTGGGCGTGCTCTACGCCGGCCGCCTCGCCGAGATCGGCCCCGCGCACGCCATGCGCGAGCGCCCCACGCACCCCTACACGCGCGGCCTCCTGCGCGCGATGCCGCCCCTCACCGGCCCCCGCCGCCCGCTCGCGGGCATCCCCGGCATGCCCCCCGACCCGCGCCACCCGCTCCCCGGCTGCCGCTACGCACCGCGCTGCCCGCTCGTGATGCCGCGGTGCACGGCCGAGCTACCGCTCCTGCATCCGGTCGGTCCCGGGTGGCGTGCGGCGTGTCATGCGGCGCCGGGGCGGTCGGGAGAGTGAGGGCGCCGTTCGCCGTGCTCCGGGCTCGGCCTCACGGCCTCGGTCCGGCGGCGGCCGCCGGGACCGCGCGCGGAGCGCGCGCCCTGCGCGTGGCTGGCGCGGGGGGATTTCGGCGCGTCGTGGGGGCTGAACTCGGGGGCGAGTTTGGCGCGGGCACTTGGGGGCTTGGACAGGCGGGGCCGAGTTCGGCCGCGGAGCGCGGAGGAAGGACAACCGCCAAGGCGCCAAGGCGCCAAGCCCGGAATCGGCAGAGGGCGCACGAAGGGTGGCCTCGGTGGACGCCGAGTGGGGGACCTGCTCGAAAGGGGGGGCTCGGTGGACGCTGCGCGGGGGCCTGCGCGACAGGGGGGGCCTCCGCGGCCGCTGTGCGGCCGCCGAGCGGGGGCCTGCGCGACAGGGGGGGCTCCGTGGCCGCTGTGCGGCCGCCGAGCGGGGGCCTGCGCGAAAGGGGGGGGCCTCCGTGGCCGCTGCGCGGCCGCCGGGGGGGGGCCTGCTCGAAAAGGGGGCCGACTTCGTCGCGGACGAACTCCAGGGGCCTGTCGGACAGGAGGGCCGACTTCATCCGCGGGGCGGACGAACTCCAGGGGCCTGTCGGACAGGAGGGCCGACTTC
>JAZKFH010000019.1:0-226085 GCA_040386535.1 Myxococcota bacterium
GCTGTGGGAGAGTAGGTAACTGCCGGCCGCCTTATACAAGAAGCCCCTCTCGGTTGAATCCGAGAGGGGCTTTCTTCGTTTTCGGCGCGCTTTCGCGCCAACCTCCCCGACGCGGCGGCTCGGAGACTACGCCAAGCCCTCGCGGATCACGCCCCTCGAAGCCCAGTATGGAGTCCGCGCCGAAGGCGCCGGCGGGGGTTCGGGGAGCTGGCCCTCGAGCACACGTCGGGCGGCCTCGGCCGCTGTCCGCGTGGGGACGAATCGTGTTCGTCGCGTTAGTCGGCCCCGAATGCCTCGCTACCCACGCGCTGACGGGCGCCTCGACTTCAAGAGCCTCACCCTCGACGAGATCGAGGCCGAGATCGCGGGCCTCGGCTCTGAGAAGTTCCGCGCGCTCCAGGCCTACAAGTGGGTGTGGCAGCGCGGCGCCACGTCGTTCGCGGAGATGAAGAACATCGCCACCTCCGTCCGCGTGGCGATGGACGAGCGGTTCTACATCGGGTGGCTCGCGTGTGACGGCGTGCTCGAGAGCGCCGACGGCACGACCAAATTCCTCTGGAAGACAGACGACGGCTACCAGATCGAGTCGGTGCTCATCCCCGACGGGGACCGCCTTACCCTCTGCGTGTCCTCGCAGGTCGGCTGCGCGATGGCATGCACCTTCTGCCTCACGGGGGATCTCGGGCTCAAGCGCCACCTGCGCCCCTCCGAGATCGCGAACCAACCCCTGCAGATCAAGGCGGGCCTCGCGGCCGGCACGCGCATCACCAACGTCGTGATGATGGGGATGGGCGAGCCCCTCCACAACTTCGACAACCTCGTGGCGGCGCTCCGCACCTACCTCGCCGAGGACGCGCTGGGGTTCTCCCACCGCAAGGTCACCGTGTCCACGGTCGGGCTCGTGCCGGCCATGCAAAGGCTCGCCGAAGTGCTCCCCGTGAACCTCGCGGTGAGCCTCAACGCGAGCACCGAAGAGCAGCGCCGCGCCGTGATGCCGATCACGCGCAAGCACTCCATGGCGGAGCTCCTCGAAGCCTGCCGCACGCTCCCGATCATGCACCACAAGCGGATCACCTTCGAGTACGTGATGATGGGCGGCTTCAACGACAGCATGGAGGACGCCGCGCGGCTGGTCGAGCTGCTCGGCGGGATGAAGTCGAAGGTCAACCTCATCCCCTACAACGAAAACCCGTCGCGCGACATCAAGCGCCCCTCCGACCAGCGCGTGCACGACTTCCAGACGTTCCTCGTGCAGCGCGGCGTTCAGTGCTCGGTGCGCCACTCGCGCGGGCTCGACATCAGCGCGGCCTGCGGCCAGCTGGGCAAGGCCGACCCGCGCAGCGCCAGCGATTGGTTTTCGCGGAACCGCGTGGAGCCACCTCCCGCCGCCTCCTGAGCCATCCTGGGACCCAGGCGCCCTGGGCCTCGTGGGCGGATCGATGTGCGCTACTGGTGGGAGCGCCTCCTATCGTGATAGGACGGCGGCGCGACGGAGCGATCGGATGCGTATCGGGGTGATCGGCGGCAGTGGCCTGTACCAGATGGATGGCCTCGAGGACGTGCGGGAGGAGCAGGTCTCCACCCCCTTCGGCGCCCCTTCGGATGCCCTCATTCACGGCCGCCTGGGCGACGCGGAGCTGGTGTTCCTCCCGCGTCACGGCCGCGGCCACAGGTTCAACCCCTCCGAGGTGAACTACCGCGCGAACATCTTCGCGATGAAGATGGCGGGCGTCGAGTGGATCATCTCGGTGAGCGCCGTCGGCTCGCTCCGGGAGGAGATCGCGCCGGGCGAGGTCGTGCTCATCGACCAGTTCATCGACCGCACGCGCCTCCGCAAGAACACCTTCTTCGAGAACGGCATCGTCGCGCACGTCGCCTTCGGCGATCCGGTGTGCCCGACCCTCAGGCGCTTCCTCCTCGCCTCCGCCAAGGAGGCGGGCGCCGTCCATCACGACGGCGGGACCTACGTGTGTATGGAGGGCCCGGCCTTCTCTACGCGCGCCGAGTCCAACCTGTACCGGTCCTGGGGCGCCTCGGTCATCGGCATGACCAACCTGCCGGAGGCCAAGCTGGCGCGTGAGGCGGAGATCTCCTACGCCACGCTCGCGATGGCGACCGACTACGACTGCTGGCACCCCCATCACGACGACGTCACGGTCGACACCGTGGTTGCCGTGCTGCACGCCAACGCCGCGCTCGCCAAGCGCATCGTCTCCGCCACCGTGCCGAAGATCCTCGCGCACCAGGGCCCGTCTCCGCAGTCGAACGCGCTGGCGACCAGCATCCTCACCCCCGCGTCGTCGATCTCCACGGAGACCCGCCGCGCCCTCGCTCCGCTGATCGGGAAGTACATGCCGGCCTGACCGGCTCCGGGGTCTCCATGCGCGCTCTTCTCGCCCTCGGTACGCTGGCGTTGTTCGCCAGCTGCGTCTCGCCGAATCGGATCGCGCGGTCGTCGGCCAAGGTTGACCTCGGCGCGGCCTATTTCCGGGAGGGCGACACCGAAGGGGCCATCCAGACCCTTCGGGAGGCCGCCAAGCTCGATCCGGGCGCGTGGCGCCCGCAGAACGCGTTGGCGGTCGCCTACATCGCGAAGGGCCAGCTCGACCTCGCCGACGAGGCGTTCCGCCGCGCGCGGCGCATCTCTCCCGACGAGGCCGAGGTGCTCAACAACCACGGCACGCTCCTCATCAAGACCGGCCGCACGGACGAAGCCATCGCGGCGTTCCAACTCGCGCTGCAGGACCTCGACTACCGCACCCCGGCGATGATCCACAGCAACCTCGCTTACGCCCTCGTCCAGGCCGGCCGCGCCGACGAGGCGCTGCCCTACGCGCGTGAGGCCACGCGTCGCGCGCCCACGATGTGTGAGGGCTGGTTCCACCTCGGGCTCGTTCAGGAGTCCCGCAAGGACGCCCTGGCCGCGTTGGAGGCGTATCGGCAGGTCTCGGAGATCTGCCCCGCGAGCTCCCTCGGCGCCCGCCTGCGCACCGGCTGCCTCCAGGTCGAGGCCGGCCTCTCGGATGACGGCTACGCGGCCCTCGAAGACGTGATCGCCACCGCCCCCGGCACGCCCTTCGCCGATGAGGCACGCGCGTGCCTCCAGACGTCCACGCCTTCGAGCCTGGGCCGTTGATGGCATCCGGGCGGGACCTTCGTGAGGCCCGCGCACGGATGGGGCTGTCCATCCAGGACGCCGCGCTGCGCGCGCGGATCCCGCTTCGCTACCTCGAGGCCCTCGAGCGGGGCGACATGGCCGTGTTCGGAAAGGGCCCGTTCGCGGTCGGCTACACGCGGCAGTACCGACGCTTCCTCTCCCTGCCCGACGCGCCGCTCCCGGTGGCCGAGCCGGAGCCGGAGCAGACGCTCCCCACGCAGACCGCCCCGCTGATCCCGTCGCGGCCCCGGCTGCTCGCGCTCGGCGCGGCGGTCATCGTCGTGTTGGGGCTCACCCTGCTCGTGGGCCGCACCGCGATGGACGAGGGCGAGCCGCAGGTGGGTGTCGCCGCCGACCAGGTGGTGCTGCTCACGTCGAGCGAGCCGCTCCGGGCCACGATCGTGGCGGACGGGCGCGAGGTCTTCAAGGGCGCGCTCGCCGCGGGCCAGCAACAACGCTTCGAGGCGCACGACCGCCTCGTGCTCGACCTCGCGCGCCTCAACGGCGTCGGCGTCGTCTACAACGGCCGCACGCTCAAGCCGCTCGGCGCTCAATCGCGCCCGCGCAGGCTCGTGTTCATCGACGACCGCGGGAGATGAACGCATGGCCGAGTCTCTCCTCAACAAGCGGGTGGACGCCATCCGCCGCCTCGCCCGCCGCGGCGCCATCCAGGCGCTCGCGAAGGTCGTGGCCACCACACGCGCCGAGGATCTCGCCGCCGCGATGGGGCACCTCGCGCGCAACGAGCAGCGCCTCGTGTTCGGGCAGGTGCGCTCCGACGCGACCGCCGCCGACCTGCTCGTCCGCGTGGGGGATCAGGACTTCCTCGCGCTGACCGCCGACCTCCCGGTCGACCGCCTCGTGCGGTTCTTCGGCGAGATGGAGGCCGACGACCAGACCGATCTGATCGAGCTGCTCCCCGAGGACAAGCGCGAGGCCGTGCTCGCCCGCCTCCACGGCGAGGAGCGCGAGCAGATGGAAGAGCTGCTCGGGTACCCGCCCGACAGCGCCGGCGGCATCATGTCGCCCCTCGCGTTCCGACTCTCCGAGGACTTCACCTGTCGCGACGCAATTGCCGCGGTGCAGGAGGCCTCCGATCACGAGCTCGTCTACTACGTGTACGTCGAGAGCGAATCCAAGCAGCTCGTCGGCGTCACCTCGCTGCGCAACCTCCTCACGCACCCGCCCTCCACCCGCCTCGCCGACATCATGACGACCGACGTGATCGCGGTCGACGCGCACACCGACCAGGAGGAGGTCGCCCGCATCGCCGGCCGCTACGATCTGCTCGCCGTGCCGGTCGTAGATGACCAACGCCGCCTGCTCGGCATCGTCACGGTCGATGACGTCATCGACGTCATCCGCGAAGAGGCCGCCGAGGACATGCTGCTGATGGCCGGCGTCGGCGAGGAGCCGGCGGACAGCGGGGCCGGCAACCGCCTCTCCAACGCGAGCCGTCGTCTCCCGTGGTTGCTCTTGACCCTGCTCGGCGGCGTCATCATCTCGGAGATCATTCGCCAGTTCAACGGCGTCCTCTCGGCCGATCTCATCCTCGCCGGGTTCATCCCCATGCTCACCGGCATGTCGGGAAACGTCGGCATCCAGAGCGCCACGCTCACGGTGCGCAACATCGCGCTCGGGCGCCTCGACAACGGCATCGGCCCGCGTCTCGCGGGAGAGGCCATCACCGGGTTGCTGCTCGGCGTCGTGTTCTCCACGCTGATCAGCGCGTACTGCATGGCTCGTTACGGCGACATCAACACCGCCCTCGCCGTCGGCATCGCGATCGCCTGCAACACGACCGCCGCCGCGGTGATGGGGATGCTCGTCCCGCTCACCCTGCGCCGCGTCGGCATCGATCCCGCCATCGCCACCGGCCCCTTCGTGACGACCGCGATGGACGGCGTGGGGGTCACGATCTACCTCGGCATCGCCGCCGCATTGTTGTCCGCGTAGCCATTCCCCGTGTCGGAGCCTCCCGTGTCGGATTCCACCTCCTCCCGCCTCTCCGGCCGCCACATCGTCGTCACCGGCGCTTCCAGCGGCATGGGGCGCGTCTTCGCCCATCGCCTCGCGTCCGAAGGCGCGAACGTCTCATTGCTCGCGCGGCGCCTCGATCGGCTCGAGACGGTCGCCGCCGAGGTTCGCGCCGCCGGGGGCAAGGCCGGGGCGTTCGCGTGCGACATCACCGACAAGGCCTCGGTCGACGCCGCGTTCGACAGCGCCGTGTCCACCTTCGGTCCGCTCCACGCCCTGGTCGCCGCGAGCGGCATCGGGGGCCCCAACAGCGTCGGCCCCGGGGACCGCTTCGACAGCATCATCCAGACGAACGTGTACGGGACGTACAACACGCTCCGCGCCGCCGAGGCCCGCCTCGCGCCGGGGCCGGACGCGCGCCACTTCGTCGTCATCTCGTCGATCCTCGCGCGCTTCGGCGTGCCCGGGTACACCGGCTACTGCGCGTCGAAGGCGGCTTTGCTCGGCATGGTGCGCGCGTTCGCGTTGGAGCTCGCCGGCAAGAACGTGCAGGTCAACACGATCTGCCCGGGCTGGGTCGACACGGACATGGCGTGGGAGGGCATCGACGGGATGGCCGCCGCGATGGGCATCACCCGCGAAAAGGCCCACGACATCGCGATGCGCGCGGTGCCGCTCGGCCGCATGGGGCAACCCGAACACGTCGCGGGCATGGTCGCGTGGCTGCTCTCGGCGGACGCGACCGGCGTGACCGGGCAGACCCTCGACATGAACGGCGGCGCGTGGATGTGACCGGGCGGTCTCTTGGGGCGCGGTTTCCTGGGGCGGGGGTCCCCCCCGCAACGCCCCGGAGCCACGGAGCTCTCCGCATCGTCGCCCTCCACGGCGTCCCGACGTCGCCAGCCTTGTGGTCCCGCGTCCCCCTCGACATCGTGGCGCCCGCGCTCGGCGGCGTCGCGACGGTGGCGGACCGGGCCGACTGGTCGCTCGCGAGCTTCGTCGACGAGGTGGTCCCGCTCCTCGACGCCGACACCGTGCTGATCGGCCACGATCTCGGCGGTGTCGTCGCGGCGATGGCGGCGCTCCGCGTGCGCGTGCGGCGGCTCGTCCTGACCGGAACGGCGCTCGGTCCCTACTGGGGCCCGGTCCGCCTCACCGCCCGCGCGCCGCTCCACCACTACTTCTACGACCGGTACGGCGGTCGGCGCTTCCTCACGGGCGGTGTCGCCCCGTCGCGATCGGAAGAAGTGCTCGTGGCATTCCCACCCGTGCCGGACGTGGGGGCCCGCATGCGCGCCCTGGCGCGACAGATGCGCCCGCCGCCCGGCCTTGCTCGTGCGGTCGCCGCGCGCGTGCCCGTCTCGCTCGTGTGGGGGCGCGACGACCGATGGTACCCCCCGTGGGTCGCACGCGCGGTGGCGAGGGGCGCTGGGGCCTCGATCACGTGGGTGGAAGGCGGGCACCTGTGCATGTGGGAGGAGCCGGACGCGTATGCGCGGGGGCTGCGCGCCGTCCTTGATACACCGGTGGATGTATCAGAAGTATCAGATGTGTCGCACGTGCCGGATGTATCAGTGACGGGTTCGCACGGCACAGGCGCCGACCGGTGACACGTACGGGCTACGTTGCGGACGTGCCGCCCCGCGTCCTCATCGTCTACGCAAACCCCGCCGTCACCGCCACGCCCGTCGCGCCCTACGGGGCCGAGCGCATCGCGCACGCCTTCCGTGTCGCGGGCTGCGAGGCCCAGGTCGTCTCGCCGTGGCTCCAGTGGAAGCCCGCGCAGGCGCTTGACGATGCGCTGGATTCGTTCCGCCCCGACCTGGTCGGCTTCTCCGTCCGCAACGTCGATGACGCGCTGATCGTGCGCTCGGCGGAAGGGGAGGGGGACCTCGACACGACCTTCTACCTCCCGGCCATCCGGCGCCTCGTGCGGCTGGTGCAGGCCCGGAACCTCCCCATCCTCCTCGGCGGCGCAGCGCTCGCGACGATGCCCGAGGGGGTGATGCGCTACCTGCGCGTGCCCCACGCGATCCTCGGCCCCGCGGACGATCTCGTGTGGCGCCTCGGCCGGGCGCTCGTCCAGGGCACGCCGTTCCCCGACGCCCTCCCGGACGATCCTCGCGTCGCGACGATCGGCCCCTCAGCTCCGGTGCCCGACCGCACCCGGGGCGATGCGGACGCGTGGCGCCCTGTCCCCGGCCCCACGCCCCGGCAGCCCGAGTGGCTCGCCCTCGCACGCGCGCGCGGCGGGCGTGTCCCCGTCGCCTTCTCGGCCGGATGTGACCGCCGCTGCCACTTCTGCGTCGAGGCCAGCTTCCTCGGCTGGCGCGTGCGGCCCCGCCCCGTCGACGAGGTCGTGCACGAGATCACGCTGCTCCGGCGCGCGGGCGTGCGCCGGGTGTGGCTCGCGGCCTCCGAGCTCAACGTGCCCGACGCGCGCCACGCCACCGCTGTGCTCGGCGCACTCGCCGCGGCAAAGCTCGACGTCGAGGTGACCGGGTTCCTCCAGCCCGCCCCCGTCGACGACGCGCTGCTCGACGCCTTCGTGGCCGTCGGGGTCGATCCCTCCACGCTCTCGTGGGAGTTCGGTCACCTCGATGACGGCCTGCTCCGCGTCGGGGCCGGTCCCGCCAACCGGGCCAGCCTCGATCGCCTCGTCGAGACCTACGTGCGGCGCGGCCACGCCGTGCTCGGCGGCTCCGTCCTGCTCGGCGCTCACCCCCTCGAAACCGACGCGACCGTCGACAGCGCCATCGCGACCGCAAAGGTGTACGACGCCGCGTTGCCCGGCGGCCTGGGCCTCGCCTACGCCGCCGGGGGCCGCGTGTACCCCGCCGCGCCGCTCGGCCGGTGGGTGCGGGATCACCTCGCCGAGGCCGGGCCTCACCTCTACGGGCGCCGCAGCGTCGGCTTCGTAGCGCCGCTCGTGTTCTGCCGTCCGGGCTCGCCGCGGGCATTGTTGGGGCGCATCCAGGCGGGCCTCGCGGGCTGCAAGGGCCCGATGGCGCCGCTCAACGCCGAGGCCGCGGCCAGCCCCGCCGCCCTGGCCGCGGAGAAATGGATCAACCTCGCCGTGCTCGCGGCCGCCTCGGAGGACGTGCCCGCCGCGGAGCACGCCGCCCGGTCCGCCCTGCGCCGGCACCCGGACCACCCCGAGGCGCTCAAGCAGCTCGGCCTGCTCCTGGCGAACCGAAAGGGCGACGTCGGCGGTGCGCTGGTGGTCTTCCGCCGCCTCGCCAACGTCGTGACCGCCCCCGAGCACGTGGCCGAAGTGCAGGGCGTCATCCGCCAGCTGGTCGCGCTCTCGGCCGAGACCAACACAATGGCGCCGGGATGAGCGACCCACGCATGACCGACGAGACGAAGCTCGAAATCAAGGTGCTCGATGGGGTGTCACGCCTCCGCGAGGCCGATTGGGACGCGCTCGTGGGTGAGGGGAGCCCCTTCCTGGAGCACACGTTCCTCGCGACGCTGGAGGACGCCGGTTGTGTGGGGGAGGGGACCGGGTGGGTGCCCTGCCCGGTCACGATCTGGCGCGGAGGCAAGCTGGTGGGCGCGGCGCCCGCCTACATGAAGGGCCACTCGTACGGCGAGTTCGTCTACGATTGGCAGTGGGCCGCGTTCGCCAAGCGCAACGGCATCCCGTACTACCCGAAGCTCATCGTCGGCGCGCCGTTCACCCCCGTCACCGGGGAGAGGCTCCTGGTCGCCCCGGGCGAGGACGCCTCTGTGCGCACCGCGCTGCTCGCCGGGCTGCGCTCCCTCGGGCAGCAGGCGGGCGGGCTTCACGTGCTCTTCCCGACCGCCGCCGAGGCCGAGTGGCTGGAGTCCAACGGAGGGATGTTGCGCCTCCAGTGGCAGTACCACTGGGAGAACCAAGGGTTCACGACCTTCGAGGACTTCCTGGCCACGTTGCCGACCAAGCGGCGCACCACCATTCGCAAGGAACGAAAGTCCGTCACGGGGCTACGGATCGTCGCGAGCGAGAACCCGGATCCGGCGCTCGGCCCGTGGATGTGGCGCCTGTACCGGGACACCCACCTGCGCCACACCGGCGCGGACGGTTACCTCGACGAGCGCTTCTTCGAGCTCCTGTTCCAGCGGTGGGGCCATCGCCTGCACACGGTGGTCGCCTACGACGGAGAGACACCGATCGCGGGCACGCTCAACGTCCGGAAGGGGAGCCGCTTGTACGGCCGGCACTGGGGCGCGCTGCGCGAGGTGCCGTTCCTGCACTTCGAGGTCGCGATCTACGCGGCGGTCGACTGGTGCATCGCCAACGGGATCGCCGCCTTCGAGCCCGGCCACGGCGGCGAGCACAAGCGCGCGCGTGGCTTCACCCCGCGCCTCACGACATCCACACACTGGCTCACGGACCCGCGGCTCGACGCCGCGCTCCGCGACTTCTGCAAGCGCGAGGCCGAGGCCGTGCGCGCCGCCGTGGACGAAGGCTGATCGGCCCTGGTCCTGCGGCAAGGTGGGCCCGTTCGCGACCGGCTTGCGTTACCATCCCGCCCCATGCGCGTCCTCACGATGGTCTTGATTGTCGCCGCCGTCGCCGCCGCGGGCTGGGCGTGGTTGTTCGGCCCCTATTGGGTGGACTACTTCAAGATGCACGACGTGGTCGGGAGCGCCGTGTTGTCCTGGGCCGCGGTCGACGAGACGCGGGGCAGGAACGAATTGGCGGAGCAGCTCAAGTTCCGCGAGATCCCGGACTACCTGACCCCCGACGCCTGTCGCTTCTACATGGAGGCCGGCGGCATCAAGGTGGTGGACTGCGCGTGGACGGTGGACGTGTACATTCCGCTCGTCGACCAGGCACGGCGGATGCAGTTCCAGGTCGTGCAGTCGGCCGGTACCGACGGGCGTCTGCTCGAATGACCCGCCTCCTCGATGCCGTGGGCCTCGCGGCGGCCGCCGCCACGCTCGCCGAGAACGTCACCGTCGCCATGAAGGACGTGCCCCGCTGGGCGCTCGTCGGCATCCGCGCGGGCGGCGTGCCGCTGGCCGACCGCATCGCCGAGCACGTGTTCGCGCGCACCGGGCATCGCCCCCTGCGTGGCGACGTCGACATCACCCTGTACCGGGACGACCTGTACACCGGCCTCGAGAAGCCCGTCCTCGGGGACACCGACATGCCCTTCGAGGTGAGCGGCTGCGGCATCGTGCTGGTGGACGACGTGTTGTTCACCGGCCGCACCGTGCGGGCCGCCATGGGTGAGGTGTGGGACTTCGGCCGGCCGTCGTTCATCCGCCTCGCCGTGCTGGTCGATCGCGGGCACCGGGAGCTCCCCATCGCGCCCGACTTCGTGGGCGTCACGTTCGCGACCGCCCTGCACGACAAGGTGGTCGTCGATTGGGATGCCCAGGAGGTGGTGGTTCGATGAAGGGGCGAAAACGAAAGGACATGCTCGGCCTGCGGGACGTCGAGCGCGCGGAGATCGAGGAGATCCTCGACACGGCCGAGCAGATGCGCGAGATCTCGCGCCGCAAGGTCAAGAAGGTGCCGACGCTCCGCGGGCGCACCGTGGTGACCCTCTTCTTCGAGAATTCGACCCGCACCCGCACCTCGTTCGATCTCGCCGCCAAGCGCCTCTCGGCGGACACCCTCGGGTTCTCCGTCAGTACGTCGTCGACCACCAAGGGCGAGACCTTGATGGACACCGCGCGGACCATCTACGCGATGTCGCCCGACGCCGTGGTCGTGCGGCATTCGTGCGCCGGCGCGCCGCACCTGCTCGCGCGCAACTTTCCCTGGACCGTGCTCAACGCGGGGGACGGCATCAACGAGCACCCCTCGCAGGCCCTGCTCGACATGCTCACCATGCGGGATCGCCTCGGCTCGCTCGAGGGGCGCAAGGTCGCGATCGTGGGCGATGTCCAACATTCGCGCGTTGCGCGATCCAACATCTTCGGTCTCTCCACGATGGGCGCCAAGGTGTGCGTGGCGGGCCCCGGCACCATGTGTCGCGCCGATCTCGCCGCGTTGCCCGTCGAGATCCGCCACACGGTGGACGACGTGGTGGCCGACGCCGACGTGATCATGATGCTCCGCATCCAGCGCGAACGGCTGGGCCGTGCGGTGCTCCCCAGCGCGCGTGAGTACGCGGCGTTCTACGGCCTCGATCTCGATCGGCTCAAGCGGGCGCGCCCGGACGTGGTGGTCATGCACCCCGGCCCCATCAACCGCGGTGTCGAGATCGCCGCCGATGTCGCGGACGGTCCCAACAGCGTGATCCTCGACCAGGTGACGAACGGCATCGCCGTCCGCATGGCCCTCCTCTTCCTCCTGCTCGGCAACGCGGACGATCATGCCCAGGCTCCTTGAGGTCACCGTCTTCGGCGAGAGCGCGCCGCGGGATGTCGTGGTGGGCGCGGACGACCGCACGGTCGACGCGCGCGGGCTGGTACTGCTCCCGAGCCTCGTCGATCTCGGCTGTGATCCCGGCTTTCCCGGCTTTCCGGCCCGGGAGGATCTCGCCTCGTTGACGGCGGCGGCGCTGTCGGGCGGCTTCGGCGATCTCGTCACGAGTCCGCTCGTCGATCCGGTGGTGGACACCCCTGAGCACATCGCCGCCGCGCCGCGCCAGGGCCCGGGCGGGCTGCGCCTCTGGCCCGCGGGGGCCGTCACGCGCGGGCTGTGCGGGGAGGAGCTGGCGGAGATCGGCCTGATGGGCGCCGCGGGGGCGGTGGCGCTCTCCGACGGGGGGCGCCCGATCCGGGACACCGTCGTGTTGCGAAACGTGCTCGAGTATGCCCGTGGCTTCGGGCTGCGCGTGTTCCTCCGCGCGGCCGACGCGGATCTCGACGTGCTCGGCGTCATCCACGAGAGCGGGGTCGCCGCCCAGCTGGGGATGCGCGGCAACCCCGCCGCCGCCGAAGAGATCGGCATCGCCCGCGTCGTGGCGCTCGTTCGCACGACCGGAGCGACCGTACACCTCACCCGCGTCGGCACCGCGCGCGGCGTCGAGGCCGTACGCGTCGCCCGCGCCGAGGGGCTGCCCCTCACCGCCTCGACGCCCGCGCGGAACCTCCTGCTCGACGAGGCCGAACATTTCGCGCGTCCGTACGACACCCGCCTGCGCCTCCACCCGCCGCTGCGCGGCCCGGCGGACCGCGCGGCGCTGATCGCCGGCGTGCGCGACGGCACCCTCCTCCTCACGTCGGATCACTCGCCCCGCGCCCCCGAGGAGAAGGACCTCGAGTTCGAGCTCTCCACCCCCGGATCGAGCGGCCTGGAGTCCGCGTTCTCGGCGGCCCTCACCGCCCTCGACGGCGATCTCTCGGCGGTGGTGGCGGCTTTCTGCACGGGGCCACGCGCGCTGTTGCCCGAGCGGCCGGGCGGCTGCGTGCTCGTCGATCCGAACGCCTACACCGTCGTAGACGCCGCGCTGCACCATTCGCGCGCGCGCAACGACGCGCTCGATGGACATCGGCTGCGCGGGCAGGTGCGCGCCTGCTTTCCCGCAGCGTCGATCCCATGGGTGGGCCCAGGCGCCGAAGGCAGTTAGTCTCCAGCGATGCAACGCCTCCCGATGACGCCAGTCGGCTATCAGAAGCTCCTGGCCGAGTTCAAGAACGTCCGTGAAGTCCTGCGCCCCCAAGTGGTGCGCGACATCGAAGAAGCTCGCGCCCACGGCGACATCAGCGAGAACTCGGAGTTCGAGGACGCGAAGGAGCGCCAGGCGCACCTCGACGGTCGCATGCGCGACATCGAAGCTCGCTTGTCCCTGGCCGACGTGATCGACATCACGAAGGTCGAGCCGTCGGACCGGGTCATCTTCGGCACCACCGTCGAGCTCGAAGACACCGACACCGGCGAGTCCACCACCTACAAGTTCGTCGGCGCCGAAGAGATGGACGTGAAGGCGGGCCTGATCTCCTACTCGTCCCCCATCGGGCGCGCGCTGATCGGCCGCTCCGTGGGCGACGAAGTGCGCTTTGAGACCCCCAAGGGCACGCGCACGGTGGTGATCAACGCCGTTCACTACCGCTGAGGATTTCCCCATGACCGCTGCGTCCGTACATGAGGCGCTCGCCGTCCTGGGTCGCACCGCCGGCTGGCTCGCGCGTGACGGCAACGTTGCCCGCGCCCGCTATGTCGAGGCGACCCTCGGCCGGTGGGCAGCGCTCCCCTCCGAGTCGCCCGAGGGCGACATCACGATTGGTTTCCAGGCCATCCGGGACGAGATCTCCGGCTTCGACGCCGAGCCCGAAGAGGCCCGTGCCACCCGCGCATCACGCCTGGTCGGGCACATCGCCGCGCTCCGGGCCCGGTTCGGGGCGATCGAGGTTCCCACCCCGTTCCCGCGCGCGGTGCTGCTCCCCGCCGGCATCCTGGCCGACCTCCCACCCAAGCCGCCCCCGGCGCCCGTGTACGTCCTGCCCGTCGGCCCGACCGACGAGCTCGAGGCGCGCGCGCCCGAGGCCCGTGGCGAGCGGGCCCCCGAGGAGCGCCCCGAACGTGGCGAGCGTACCGACCGCCCCGAGCGCGCGGAGCGTGCCGAGCGTACGGACCGCCCTGAGCGTGCGGAACGTGCCGAGCGTACGGACCGCCCCGAACGTCCGGAGCGTCGGGAGCGCGGCGATCGTCGTGACCCGTCCCGTCGTCGGCAGGACGATCGGGAGCCCGGAGAGGGGCGTCGCGGCGAGCGTCGCGGGGAAGAGCGAGCCGCCGAGCCGGTCGTCGTCGAGGCGCCGGTCGTCGTCCCCGAGCCGCCGAAGCCGCCCCCGCCGCCGCCCGAGCCGCGCGTGTTCCCGCTGGGCCACCCCGAAGGCACGGGCGAGCCCGTGGAGGCCCTCGGGGTGCTCGACGAGGCCGAACTTGCCCTTTTTGCGGCCGCGGACATCACCTCCGTCGCCGATCTGCTGCTGCGCCCGCCGGTCGCCACCGATCGCGCGGGAGAGCGCTGGAATCCGGGCGTGCCCCCCGAAGGCCCCGTGATCGTGCGCGGCACCGTCAAGGCGCGCCTGACTCGCTTCACGCCGGGCGTCCGCCGCCACGAGGTCATCTTGGCCCACGACAAGGGCGAGGTGTCCTGCCGTTGGCTCGGGCCCGTGCCTGCCGAGGTCGCGGTACTTCGCGCCGGCGCCGAGGTCGGCTTCGCCGGCCTGCTCGAGACCGATGTCGAGGGCGGTGAGCCCGTCGAGGGTGCTGAGGGCGTCGCGGCTCCCGCGCCGGTCCGCGCCGTGCTCTACGAGGGCGAGCCCCTCGGGATCGAGGGCCGTGGCGGCGACTGGTTCCCGCGGTACGAGATCCCCGGCATCGACGAGCCCCGGGCCCGCGCGGTGATGCGTGCGGCGCTGCGCAAGCACGCCGACAGCCTCCAGGATCACCTCCCGGCCGACGTGATCGAGCGCTACCGGCTCCTGTCGCTGCCGCTCGCCCTGCGCGACGTTCACTTCCCCAGCAACGCGAGCCGCAAGGGCCGCTCGCGGCTCGGCTTCGACGAGCTGCTCCAGGTGCAGCTCGGGGTCGCGCTGCTCCGGGCGCGCGAGCGTCGCGACCGCGGCATCTCCAACCCCGTGAGTCACGCGCTCGTCGCGCAGGCGCTCGGCATGGGTGGCTGGCAGTTCACAGACGAGCAGGAGCAGGCGTTCGACGACATCCGGCGTGACCTTCGCCGGCCCCAGCCGATGACGCGGCTCCTCCAGGGGGATGTGGGCGTCGGCAAACACGCGGTGGTGCAGGCGGCGATGGTGCTCGTGGCCGAGGCCAAGCACCAGGCGCTGTTCCTCGCGCCCGACGCGCTGTCGGCCGAGCACCGTTACCTGTTCGCCGAGTCCTTCTTCAAGTCGGTGGGCTTCGACCCCATGCTGCTCACGGGCCCGCCCACGCGCGCCCAGGCCGACCAGCTCAAGAAGGGGGACGCCCTCGTCATCTACGCGACCCACGCGCTCGCCAAGGACGTCCCCACGTTCCGGAAGCTCGGGCTCGTCGTGTACGAGGAGCAGGGCACCTACGGCGCCGCCGACATCTCGCCCTTCGAGACCCAGGGCCAGCGCCCAGACCTCCTCGTCTTCACGCCCACGCCGGTTCCGAGCGCCCTGTTGCTCAACCTGTACGGGCAGCTGGCGATGACCGTCATCAACAGCGGCACGTCGCGCGGCGTGGACACCACGGCCCACGACACCCATCATCGCGACGAGGCCTACAACCACGGGCGCGAGGCCATCGAGGCCGGGCACCAGGTGATGATCGTGTTCCCGGTGATCCGGGGCCAGGATCTCTTGTCGCCCTCCGAGGCGCGTCGTCTCTCCGAGGTGCTCGCCTCCGAGACCTTCCCGGGCGCACGGGTCGGCATCTTCAACGGCGGCATGTCTCGCGAGGAGCGGTTCCGCGCCTACGACGACTTCCAGCACCGCCGCACCGAGGTGTTGCTGTGCACCACCCACGTCGAGCACGGCCCCGTGGTGCCGAACGCGTCGGTGATGATCGTGGAGCAGGCCCAGCAGTTCGACCTGGTGCGGCTGCACCGCCTGCGCAGCCACATCAGCAACGGGTGGCGCCGCGGCCAGTGCATGCTCATCGTGGGCGACGATCCTCGCCCCGAGGCGCGCCACAACATCGATCTGTTGCTCAAGGAGACCGACGGCTACCGCATCGCCGAGCTCGACCTTCGGCATCGCGGCATCGAGGCCGCCCTGGGCGACCGCGCGGCGGACGCGCCGGACTTCGTCTGGGCCGATCCTGTGGTCGAGCGTGATCTCATGGTGCGCACCCGCCAGGAGGCCGTGCGCCTCCTGAACGCCGATCCTGGGCTCAAGCGGCGGACCAACCGCCCCCTGCTCAACCTCGTGCGCGCTCGTTTCGGCGAGGACGCCGTGCCCGAAGGAGGAAGCGCGCCGCCGCCGCCCTCCTCGGTCGACGCGAACGCGCGCCGCCGCCGTCGGCGCCGCGGAAGGTAGGGTCCGCATGCCCGTCGTCCAGCGCAGCATCGAGATCGACGTGCCTCCCGCGGCGCTGATGCGCGTCATCTGCGACTTTGCGGCATATCCACGCTTCCTGCCCGACATGGTGGAGGCGACCGTGCTGCGCGCCGAGCCCACCCGGTGGACGGTCAAGTACGCCGTCCGCATCATCCGCCGCGTCGAGTACACGCTGGATCACGTGCGTGAAGGGGACACCCGGCTGCGCTGGGCGCTGGTCGAGGGCGCCTTCAAGTCGAACAACGGCGGGTGGGAGCTCGAGCCGCTCGATGAAGGCGCGCGCACCCGCGCCACCTACACGCTCGATATCGACATCGGCATGTTCGTGCCGGGCAGCGTCCTTAAGACCCTCCTCGAGCAGAATCTCCCCGCGACGCTCGCCGGCTTCAAGGCGCGCGCCGAGGCGAAGCGTTGACACCCCGCTGGGTGCTGGTGGCGCTCCTGGTCGCGGCGTGTGGCACCCCGGCGCCCCCCAAGGGTTTCGGCGGGATGGGGGGCGGGGACGAAGACACACCGGACGATGACACTGGCGAAGAATGTGTCACGTGTGAGCTGACCGACTGCGAAGATGACACGGAGCCGGAGGACGTGGCGTCCGAGGACGACTGTTCGGACGCGGCGGAAGAGCAGGGGTGCGCCGAGTACAGCTTCGAAGAAGGCTGCTGAGAGCGTGACCGTCATTCCCTCCCGTCGCCCGCTCGCGTCTGCTGGGCGTGGCCGCACGGCTTCCTCGGTCACAGGTCTCGACCTGCTCCCTCGTCAGCCGTGCAGCCACGCCTCAGCATCCGCTTCGCGTGCTCGGTCCGGGGAGTGACGGTCACGCTCTGAGGCCCTCCAAGGCTCGGCCTCGACGGACGCATCTCGTGACCTTCTCCGACACGGCTGGGCTCTATTCTCTGCGGGAGATGGAGCTCGAAACGCATGATCCTGTTTTCCATGATGGTCGCCGGTTGCGACGTGGTCCAGACCCTGAATCCTTTCGACAGGCCCGATCCGGATCCCGGGCTGCCTCCGGGGGACACGAGCGTCGAGTCCGGTGGCGCGGCGCCGGGCGCCGGATTTCCGTTCGACGACGACCAGGTGTTCGAGCTCGCGCTGACGCTCCCACCGGACTCGGTCGCGGGGTTGGTGTACGAAGGAGACTACGTCCGCGCCACCCTCGCGTTCGCAGGGTACGAGGCGGACACAGGGGTGCGACTCAAGGGGGCGGGTACCTTCGACACGCTCGACGGAAAGCCCTCCCTGAAGCTCAACTTCGGGGCGTTCACCCCCGGTGGCGAGTTCCTCGGCAACGAGCGGCTCACCCTCAATGCCATGAAATTCGACCGCACCAAGATGCGGGAGGCCGTGGCCTATCGAATGTACGAGCAGATGGGAGTCCCCGCGCCGCGCCACGGGTACGCGCACCTGACCATCAACGGCGCGGACTACGGCCTGTACAGCATCGTCGAGACGATGGACGAGAATTTCCTCGACCGCGCCTATCCGGGCGACGACGACGGGAACCTGTACGACTCCCAATTCGTCGCGTCCGACTTCACCCTGGCCGGAATCCCGACGTTCGAGTTGCAGGAGGGAGACCCTGCGACCGCGAACACCGACCTCCAATCGTTGGTCGGCGCGTTGGACGCGGGGAACTTCTGGGACGTCTTCCAGAGCAAGTTCGACGTGGAGGCGACCTTGTCATTCCTGGCGGTCGATCTCGCGTCGCCGAATTGGGACGGCTACTCGCGCAACACCAACAACTTCCTCGTCTACCACGCGACGGTGGCCGACCGTTGGACCATCGTGCCGTGGGGGCAGGACTCCGCGTTTTATGGGGGTGGGCTCCTGTACGGCGGGGTGCGGGCGCGCCTCGCCACCGGGTGCCTGAACGATCCTGTGTGCCGGCCCCAGCTCGAGGAGCACATCCGCACCGTGCTGGACGTGTGGGAGAAGGAGGACCTGCACGGCTGGGCCACCACCACCGCCGCGCTCATCGATCCGGTCTGCCAGGCCGATCCGCGCAAGCAGGAGGACTGCCAGCAGGCCGAGATGTTGGAGCTTTTGCTGGAGCGCCCTGAAGACGTGCGGAAGGAGCTCGGGCCGTGACCCTTGGCGGCCTCAGGGAGACGTGTAGACGACGCCCTCCCAAGTGACGCGCCCGGTCGTGCGGTGGAAGGTGCCCTCGTGGGTCGCTCCGCCGCTCGACGTGGCGACGAGATCGTTCTCGTCACACGTCACGGTGCCGGACTCGCCGATGTCCGAGTAGGACCAGGCGTAGGTGCCCTCCCCGAAGGTGAGTGTCCAGTGACACATCACCGGGCCCGACTCGCCGAGGCCACACTCGAGCTCCTCGAGCGAGGAGAAGGTCTCTCCCCACAAGCCGGAACCACAGTCGCGACCGCCATCCGGCGCTCCGGTGTCGACCACCAGCCCGCCGGACGTACATGCGGCGAGGAGCAGCGGGAGGATGGCGACGCGCATGGAGGGAAGGCCGGGTGACGTTCTCAACGTAGCACCACGCGCGCAGTACGATGCGCGGATGGACTCCCTCCTCGTCGTGGTCCCCGTGCGGGACGGCGCGACCACGCTCCCCCGCTGCCTCGAAGCGCTCGTGCATGCGCTCCCCGTCGGCGCCGAGATCGTGGTGGTCGACGACGGCTCCCGCGACGACTCCGCGGCCATCGCGTCCCGCTTCCCCGTGCGAGTGCTCCGCCACGCGCAGAGCCGGGGCGCGTCCGCCGCGCGCAACACGGGCCTCGCCGCCTCCGACGCCGCGCTCATCGCCTTCGTGGACGCCGACGTGGTAGTCCGCCCCGACGCGCTCACGCGCCTCGTCGCCACGCTCGCCGCCGCGCCGGACGCCTGCGGCGCGAACGGGGTACTCGCCCTCGATCTGTCCACCCCCGGGCTGATGAGCGCGTTCGCCAACACGTCCATCCACTACCAGCACCTGTGTCACGGCGAGCGCGTCGCGAGCGCGTTCACGTCCGTGTGCATCTTGCGTCGCGCGGCGTTGGTGAAGATGGGTGGGTGGGAAGCAGACACCTCGCGGTACGCCGACGACGTGGCAACACGCTGGCACCTGCCCCCGGGCTCCATCCGCCTCGACGTGGGCGCCCAGGGCGAACATCTGAAGCGGGTCTCCCTGCGGGGCCTCTTGAAGCACCGCTTCAACATCGGGTGGTTCTACTTCGGCTCGATCGTGTCGCATTGGGGGCAGGTCCGCGAGCGGCCGGCCACCTCGGTCCTCGCGCTCCGCTACCCCCTGAACACCGTCGCCGCGGCGCTCTCCGTGGCCCTGCTCCCCGCGCTCGTCTGGGCCACCGCCCGCCCGGTCCTGGTCCTCCCGCTGGCGCTGTTCATGCTCGCCAACACCCGCTTCGCCCTGTTCACGCTCCGCGAGCGCGGCCCCAAGGAAGCGCTCTTCGCGATCCCTCTCTCCACACTCGAAGGGTTCGCCTACATGTGCGGGATCCTTGCCTCTGCTACGATGACCGCGTGGAGAGCACGTGATCGCGCACCAACCGCCCCTGGCCGAGTACGCCCTCCGCTACGCCAAGGCGGGCCTGAAGAGCCGCCTCCTCACCCATGAGCCGCTGTTCCTCACCGTGTTCGTCACGGCGCGGTGCGGGCTCAACTGCGGGCACTGCTTCTACCGGGAGGAGCTGCTCAACGGGAACATCAAGGAGGAGATGACCCTCGCCGAGTACGACACGTTCACGTCGAAGTGCCCGGCGTTCCCGAAGCTCATCATCACGGGCGGCGAGCCGTTCCTCCGCACGGACCTGTCCGACATCGCCATCCTCTTCTACGAGAACGCCTCCAAGGCTCGCCAGATCACGATCCCCACGGCGGGCACCCACACGGACCGCATCGTCGACCTCGTGGAGAAGGTGCTGCTGCCGCGCAAGGATCTCATCCTCGAGATCCAGCTCTCCATCGACGGAGTGGGCGCCGATCACGACGCCGTGCGCGGCAAGGGGCAGTTCGAACGCCTGATGCGCACCTACGAGGCGCTCAAGCCCATCCAGGATGTGAACGAGGGCCTGCGCATCCGCTTCAACTACACGTTCTCGCGGCGCACGCAGGACTGGTTCGAGAAGACCCACGATTTTGTCACCCGCGAGCTCGGCAACCCCCACTTCGACATGGTGCTCGTGCGCCGCACGACGGTGGACGACGAGTACTGGGGCCAGGTCGACATCGCGAAGTACCGCAAGGCCACCGAGCTGTTGCAGGCCGCGGAGCTGAAGAAGGCGGGGGACTCCACCTTCCGGCAGCTGCTCGCCCAGCGGGTGCAGGTCGAGCGCGAGATCATCGCCGAACACCACCAGGGCAACCCGGTGATGACCGGGTGCCAGGCCGGCACGTTGACCGCCATCGTCAGCGAGACCGGCAGCGTGCGGCCGTGCGAGATCCTCGACACCTCGTTCGGGAATCTCCGCGACAACGACTACGACTTCATGACGTTGTGGAAGAACGGCATCGCCGACACGCACCGCAAGTTCGTGAAGGACACTGGCTGTTTCTGCACGTTCGAGACGTGTGTGCGCACCACGATGTCGTTCCAGCCCAAGTGGTACGGCAAGATGGCGGCCACCTACGCGAAGCAGCGCCTCGCGCGGTAGCGCCGACCGTTCAGCGCATCTCGATCTCGCGCGCGGTCTGGCGGCGCGCCCCGCTCTCGGCGGCGTGGGTCCGCAGCTTCTCCAGCACGATGCCGAGGGACTCGGGCGTGTGCTCGCCGGGCAACACGCGGGCCAGCGAGAGGCCCGCCCGCGCCTCTTCGAGGTAGGCGAGCGCATAGTCCTGGAGGCTCTCGGTCCGTGCGCGCTCGAGCGCGAGGCTGGCGCGGTGCTCGAGGAGGCGCTCGAGGTGGCCCGCCGTGCCCTGGCGGCGCTCGCGGATGAACGCGTCCTCCCCGGCGCCGATCTCGCGCAGGGCGAAGAGCCGGGCGCCGACCGAGATGGGATCGATGCGGGCGAGGTCGGAGTCGAGGGTCTGGAGCGTGAGCGCGAGGCGGTACACCCAGGCGGCCACCTCGGCGAGGCCGGCGCGGGTGGCGCGGTCGGGGGCCTGCCCGTCGAACGACTGGTCGAGCTGCCACGCGCGCATGGCGGCGGCGCGGTAGGGCGCGGCGAGCGCCACCTGGATGCGGCCGGGGGAGGGGATGCGCGTCGGGAGCGACCAGCGCAACGTGCCCGGCAACAGCGCCTGCGCGGTGCAGAGGCCGACGACCGCGCCCGCCCAGAGAGAGGACGTGACGGTGAAGCCGCCGAGAAGCCCCAACCCGTCGGCCGCGAAGAGCCCGATACCGGCACCGGCGATGCCCGCGAGCAGGCTCTCGACGCGCGCCACGCCGTCTCCGCCGCCCACGGCCACCCCCGCGGCTGCACCGGCCGCCACCGCGGCGGGAAACCCCAGCCCGGCGAGCAGCAGCGTCGCCGCCACGACGAACACCATCACCAGCGGCAGGAGGTAGACACGGGACGGCCGCGTCGCGACGACGCCTACGCCGGTTGCGATGGCGAGCGCGAGCGTGGGGTTGGTGTCGAGGCCGAAGAGCGCGAGCCCGCCGGCCGTCAGAGCCTGCGCCGAGGCCCACGCCGCCTGTCGCTGGAGCAGGCGGCGCCCGTCGGACGGGGGGAGCTCGAAGCGCGACCACATCGTCATCGGCGCCCTCGGGAAGGAGCTATCGGGAGAGGTCACGGCCGGCCTCGCTTGCGGCCTTCGCCGCGTAGGACGCCCCTTCGGTGTAGCCGAGGGACGAGAGGGTGGACATCGTCTCGCGGTCGGCGCGGAGCTCGGGGGCGTCTACTTCGGCCAGCGTGCGGTCGATGACGCTCGACGCGTCGCGCATCATCGCGCGCGCCTTGTCGTCGTCCCCGTCGCGCCAGGCATCGGCCGAGGCGCGGGTGAGCGCGCCGGCGCGGGCCCGGGTCGCCGCGATGGTGGCGGTCTCGTCGACGGATGCACGCACGGCGTCGGCATCGCGGGTGATGTGCGCGACCACCCCGGCGCTGCTGCTCCGCCGCGCGCCACCGTCCACCGGATCCCAGCTCAGCTCGGCGCGCGCCACGCTCCGGTCGCCGATCGTGCCCGCGGGCACCTCGACGGCGAGCACGATCTTGCGGGTCTGCCCCGCGCTGATGTCGCCCACGTAGACCTCCGTTCCATCCGTCGTCCCGTCCGCTCCGGACGGCGACGCCGTCCACCCGTAGACCTCGCGGATCCGCACCCCTTCTCCGACGTGCACGCGGACACGCGCCTGGCGCGCCAGCGTCTGCGTGGTCCGCTCGAGCTCGGCGGCAATCACGGTGGACAGCTCCTCGGGGTTCCCCACGAAACGGTACGACCCACCCCCGGCGTCGACCATGGATTCCAGCAGGTTCTCGTTGAAGTCCCGGCCCAGACCGATAGCGGACACGCTCACGCCTCCCGACGCGTAGGTGCGGGCGAGCCGGGCGAACGCCTCCGGGCTGGTCTCGCCGATGTTGGCCTGCCCGTCGGACACGACCAGCACCTTGCGCGGATTGGTGGACCACGCCGAAGCGAGCTGGTCCTCGCCGAGCTCGAGGCCATCCCAGAGGTTCGTGCCGCCGTCGTCCCGGAGCCCGCGGACCACGGCGTGGAGGCGCGCGGTGTCCCCGTCGAAGGGCGCGCCAGGCACCAGCACGCGCGCACGGTCGTCGAAGCCCACGAGGGCGAAGCGGTCGCCCTCCCGGAGCGCGTCCACGAGCTCGTCCGCTGCGGCGCGGGCGGCCTCGATCTTGCCCTCGCGGCCCATCGAGCCCGACGTGTCGACGACCACCGCGATGTCGACCGGCACACGCTCGCTCTGCACGTCGGGCGCGGTCAGGGTCACGACGACGTACCGGAGGTTGTCGCCATCCTGGAGCACCGCGTCGCGGTCCATCTCGACGCTGAGCGAGAGCGGGCCCTGGCCCCACGTCGCCTCGGCGATCTCCACGGGCACCAGCGGGACCTCTGCTGGCGGCACGGCGGCTCGATGCGGCGCGGTGAGGGAGGGGGCGACCAGGGCGCCGACGGTCGCCGCGGCGGCGAGGAGCAGGGTCAGATGCCAACGTTCCACGCGCACTCCAGGAGCTGAATCGCCCGACAACGGCGGCCCCTTCCGGTTCCTTACGAGCCCGTCTGCTATTGTCCCTCGAATGTCGCTCTTGCTCCTGCTGGTATCGTCCGCCTTCGCCCGCGCCGACATCGCCGTGCTGGTCTCCGATCAGCTCGACGCCTACGAGGCGCCCGTCGCCCGCTTCCAGGACGCGGTCGGCCGCTCGACCACGGTGTTCCAGATCGACGGCGACCGCGCACGTGCCGACTCGATCGTCAAGCAGCTCAAGGCCGATCCGCCGCCGCTCGTCTTCGCGGTGGGCGCCAAGGCCGCCTACATCGCCGTCAACGAGCTCCCCGACGTACCCGTCGTCTATGCGTTGGTGCTCGAGCCGGGCAAGTACGGCATCTCCGGCACCCAGGTCACGGGCGTGTCGATGGAGGTGCCCGCCGAGGCCACGCTCTCCCAGTTCCAGCTCTTCGCGCCGGCGGTGAAGAAGCTCGGCGTGCTGCTCGCCACCAACAACACGTCCACCCAGGTGGCCGAGGCGCTCGCCTCCGCGCGTCGCCTCGGCTTCGAGACCACCGTGCAGCGCGTCACCAACCCGCGCGACCTGCGCGCCGCGTGGCAGCGCATGGCTGGCAACGTCGATGCTTTGTGGCTCCTCCCCGATCCCGTCGTGATGGCGCCCGAATCCTTCCGGTGGCTCCGCAACGACACGATGCGCCGCCGCGTGCCGATGCTCGCGAGCACCGAGAACCTCGTCCGGGCCGGCGCTCTCCTGTGTGTCGCCCCCGATCGGCAGGTGGCCGGCCAGCAGGCGAGCGACCTTGCCCGGCGCATCCTCGAGGGGGGCGAGCTGCCCGGCACCATCGAGCCGCCCGCGCCGGGGGCCATGCGTGTCGTGCTCAACCGCGACACGCTCGACAGCATGGGCATCGCGGTCGACGAGCTGATGCTCGACTTCGCCGACGAGGTGGTGCGGGAGACCGAGGGGCGCTGAAGCCGGGCTCGCTACTTCTTGTCGATCCGCACGCCCCCGAACAACGAGTCCCCGAGGCCGAACACGCCGATCGGCTCCTTCCACTCGCCGTTGGAGACGAGCACGAACCCGTGGATCATCGGGATGTACGGCAGCATGACCATCGGGAAGAGGATCGCTCCGAACCCGCACGTCACCATCGAGATGGTGAAGTACGCCATCAAGAGGACGACCCAGAGCAGGTACGCGACCGCCGCCTGTTTCGCGTGGTACAGCGCGAACGCGTCGTTCCGCTGGACGAACGGGATGACGAAGAGCGGAAAACCGATGAACACGGACGCGTAGGACAGGTAGGCCCAGACGCGGCCGTCCTGCGTGATCGGGAGCTGGGGATCGGTGGACATCGCCCAGGTGTAACCGGACAGTCGGGCGGCGTCAGTCGGTAGGGCGGGCGGGACAGGGGAGCCCGGTGATGAACGCGGCGGCCCCCGTGGCGGCGTCCAACAACGCGCCGAGGCGCTGCTGCTCCGACGTGACGCGCGCGAGCAGGGCGGCCCCCCCGAGCTTCTCCAGACGCAGGGCTTCGGCATCCAGCGTCGCGGCCGCCGCGTCGCCCACCCCTTCGCGCCAGCTTCCGCGCTCCGCCTCGACCACCCCGCGCTCGCGGGTGATCCGCGCGAGCTTGCCGCGGACGGTCGCCACCTCGGCCAGGGTGCCGAGCTCGGCCTTCAGCTCAGCCGACACGCCCGCCTCCCCGACGTGCCGGTAGATCCACTCCAGGTGCTGCAGGTCGGGGTCGTCGAGGGCCGCCTCCGCCGTCCAGCGCTCCAGCGTCGCGCCGGTCTGGGCGTGGAGGGGGCGGAACGTCGTCTCGGCGGTCCGCAGCGTCTGGAGGGCGGCGGGCCGCTCCGCGCAGGGGTCCCGGGCGCCCGCGTCGTGGATCATCGCCTCGAGGCGCGGCGCGGCGGCGCCGACGGGCCGCCCCTTGCGCGGCGCGCCCGGGGCCATCCACGCCAGCAGGAGGTCGGCCTCGGCGCGGCGCGGCGACGTGAACGGGACGTGACGCGTCAGGTTGACCGCGTGGGGGTAGAGCCCCGCGTGGACGTAGAGCGCCGCGAGCGCGAAGACCACACGCTCGCGGCAGCGGTCCAGCTCGGCGGCGCGGGGCTCGGAGACCAGATCCCCGTCGTGACGGCCGATCGCGCGGAGCACATCCACGAAGGCGTTGTGGGCATGGTGTGGCTTGCCGAGCCGGCCGTGCACGAGCCCGGCGAGGTACCGCGCGCGGAGCGCGGCTTCGGCGGAGAGGGGAATCGACCCGAGCAACTTCCGGGCTTCCGTGAGCGTGGCCTCGGCGTCTCCGCCGCGCCGATCGACCACGCCCGCGAAGAGGGCACGGGCCCGCAGCCACGCGAGCCAGTCCTTCTCCTGCTTGGGCCAGCGATCCTGCGGCACGTCGAGGATGCGCGCCCGGAGCTGGCTCCAGTCGTCGGTGAGCGCCGCGATGCGCACGAGGTGCGCGAGCGCCTCGTCGTAGGCCGGGTCCGCGGGGCCACGATCGAGGAGCTCGACGAACGGCGCCTCGGAGGCGACGGGCAGGCCGAGGTCGTAGAGGGACCGCGCGGAGACCTGGAGCGGGTCCGTCGGCGCCGCGGTCGCGGTCCCGAAGGCGAGCAGCAGCAGAGCGAGCATCGCGCGAGGCTAATCCGCCCGGCTCCAAACGTGACCTAGAACGCGACCTCTACCCCGACCTGGATCGTCCGCCCCTCGCCGGCGGGATCGACCGGATACCGCGCCTCGTCACCGGACATCTCGTTCGCGTCGTCCCGGTACAACCAGGTGGTGTAGGGCGTGTCGAGCAGGTTGTACGCGGCCACGTCGATGCGGACCCGCCCGCCGAGGGCGTCGGTCGCGAGCCCGGCCCCGAGCAGCGCGTAGGCGGGGGCGTCCTCGGCGCCGGCGTCGGGGCTCCACGCCGCGCGGGTGCGGGGGCCGATCACGTCGAGGAGGAGGGAGGCGCGCATCGCGTCCACCACGCGCACGCCGACGCGCGCGTGCGCCATGTGCGCCGGGAACTCGTACTGCTGGAAGCCGGTGTCGCGGTCGGTCGCGCGGGTGTAGCTGTAGCTGCCGTCGAGGTCGAACGGGCCGGCGGCCACGGTGGCCTGGGCCTCGCCGCCGAAGATGTCGGCGCCCCCGGAGTTGTCGTAGTAGTCGTCCCCGAGCGGGCCCGGCGTCGCGACGGTCACCTTGTTGATCTCGCCGGCGATGGACGAGTAGAACGCGGTTGCGCGGAGCTTGACGCCGCGGGTGGGCGCCACCGAGAGCTCCGACTCCACGGTGTGGATGGACTCGGGCAACAGATCGGGGTTGCCGGCGGTGAAGTCGTTCTTTCCCTCCGCGTCGGACGACACGTGCACCAGCCACTCGCGGGCCGTCGGGGCGCGGAAGGCGCGGCCGTAGAGCACCTTGAGCACCACCGCGTCGGAGGGGAGGATCAAGAGGCCGGCGCGAGGGGAGGGGAACACGCCGTAGGTGCCGTGGTAGTCGAGGCGCGCACCGGCGGTGATCTCGAGGAAGGGCAGCGCGGTCCACGTGTCCTGCGCGTAGGCCCAGAGCCCCCAGAGCGTGGTGGGATCGGCCTCGTAGCGGCCCTCGATCCCGTCGTGCGACAGATCCTCGTAGTACACGTCGGCGATGCGCTCGACGAACAGGGCCTCTCCGCCCACGCCGCCGACGAGCACGTGCGCGGGCACCGGCCGGGCCTCGATGTCGACGCCGAAGGTCGCCGCCTGGGTGAGCTTGAAGGTCTCGACGAGCGTGGTGTCCCAGTCGGTCGTGTAGGTGGTCGCGCCGGTGTCGTCTGTGGCGGCGGTGGTGACCGGCGCGCCGAAGAACGCGTACTGGCCGGGATCGTCGTGCCGCCGCCACGCCACGCGCGGCGTGATCGTCAGGCGCGGCCCGAGCGAGAGCGCATACGACGCTGCGGCCTGCTGGTCGTGGTACTGGAGCCAGAAGTCCTGCTCGCCCATGAGCAGCACGTCGAACGCGTCGTCCTGCTCGTTGGTGTAGTAGGTGTGGCGATAGTCCACGCCGTCCCACCGCAGGGAGAAGTCGCCCAGCGTGAGCTTCACGCCGGCGTTCACGGCGCGCTTCGGGTCGTCCCCGCTCACGTTCCGCCGGCCGCGGGGGCTGATGTCGAGGCCGTCCCCGTCGGCCTCGTAGTAGCGCGCGTAGGCGGTGATGCCGCCGTCCGCCGTGCCGACCTCGAAGGGATGACCGACGACCGCGGAGACCCCACGCCGCGCTGTCGTGCCGCCGAGCACGCGTACGAAGCCACCGGAGAGCTCCTTTGCCGTGTAGGTCACGACGTTGATGACGGCGGAGAACGCGTTGGTGCCGTAGATCGTGGAGCCGGGGCCCTTGATGATCTCGATCTGGCGCACGTTCTCGAGCGGCAGGTACTCGTCGATCGACGCGTGGGTGTACACGCCGTCGTACCAGGGCACGCCGTCGATCAGGAGGAGGAACTTGTTGTCGTCCGCGCTGATCACACCGCGGAACCAGGCGACCTTCCGGGACTCCTTGGTCGTCGTGACGTACACGCCCGGGAGCGTGCGGAGCGCGTCGGAGAGCGTGCGGAATCCGCGGTCCCGCATCTGCCGATCCGTCAGCACGGTGACGATGGCGGGCGCGTCCTGCACCGTCTGCGCGTAGCGCGCGGCGACGGTGACGATCTGCTCGTCGAGCTTGTAGAGGTCGGCCTCGTCGGGCTCGGTGAAGGGGTCGACCGGGGGCGCGGCCAGGGTCACGTGGAGGGAGGCGAGCAGGAGCACGTCCGAAGGGTACCACGCGCCGGACCCGGTCCCGGGCCCTACAAAGAGCAGGGTGACGCCCTCGTCCCCCGGGATCCTCATCGATCTCGCCATCATCTTCGGGGTCGCCGCGGCGACCGTGGCCGCGTTCGGCCGCGTGGGGCTGCCATCGGTGGTTGGGCTGCTCCTCGCGGGCGCGGTGATCGGGCCGCTCGGCCTCGGGGTGGTGACGGAGACGCGGCGCATCGAGGGGCTCGCCGAGATCGGCGTGATGGTGCTGCTGTTCATCATCGGCACCGAGCTCTCCATCGCGCGGCTGCGGCGGATGGGGCGCGCGCTGCTGCTCGGCGGCGGGCTCCAGGTGAGCCTCACGGTCATCGTGACGACGGTCCTGCTCATGACGCGCGACGTGCCCTTCCGGGAGGCAATCTTTTGGGGAAACCTCGCGGCGCTCTCGAGCACCGCGATCGTGCTGCGGGCGCTCGACGAGCGCGGCGAGATCGACGCGCAGCACGGCCGGCTCGTGCTCGGCATGCTGCTGTTCCAGGACCTGTGCGTCGTGCCGATGATGATGTCGCTGCCGATGCTGGCCGCCGACGAGGTGGCTACCGGCGCGCTCCTGCTCACCGTCCTGCGCGCGGTGGCGGTGCTCCTCGCCGCGCTCCTCCTCGCGCGCCGGGCGGTGCCCTGGCTGCTGGGTCACTTCGCCGCGTCGCCCCGGCGGGAAGTGTTCCTCCTCGCCGTGGTCGGGCTGGCGCTCGTCGTGGCGCTGCTGACGGCCGAGCTGGGGCTCTCCCTGGCGCTGGGCGGTTTTCTCGCCGGCGTCATCCTCGCCGACACGCCCTACGTGTACCAGGTGCAGAGCGAGCTGGTGCCGTTCCGGGACGCCTTCGCGAGCCTCTTCTTCGTCTCGGTCGGAATGTTGCTCGACCCGGCGGTGATCAGCGCGGCCCCCGGGGAGGTGTTCGGGTGGTTCGCGGCGCTGCTCGTCGGAAAGCTCGTCATCGCCTCGCTCGTCGGCCTCCTGCTCCGCTTCCCGGCCCGCGTGGCGCTGCGTGCGGGCTTCGCCGTGGCCCAGGTGGGCGAGTTCTCGTTCGCGCTGCTCCAGGCCGGGCAGCGCGTGGGCCTCGCGGAGCCGCAAGAGGCCTCCCGGTTCCTCGCGGCGAGCGTGCTCACGATGCTCGTCACCCCGCTGCTCCTCGCGCTGGGGACACGCGTGGCCGACGCGCACGGGCTCACGGGGTTCCTCGATCGGGTGTTCGTGGCGAGGCGCGAGCCGGACCCACGCGAGGCGCCGCTCCGCGACCACATCATCGTCGCGGGTCTCGGCCTCGGCGGGCGGACGTTGTTGCGCGCGCTGGAGGCGGCGGGGGTGGCGCACGTGGCGCTCGACATCGACCCCGAGCGGGTCCGGATCGAGCGCCGGGACGGCCGGAACGTGCACTTCGGGGACGCGTCGAGCCTCGAGGTGCTCGCCCGCGCCGCGCACGCCGGCCACGCCTCCACGCTCGTGCTGCTGCTCTCCGACATCGACGCGATCCGCCGCGCCGCCGTCCTGGCGAAGCGACGCTGGCCCGAGCTGCGCGTCCTCGCCCGTGTGCACCGGGCGGGGCCCGTCGATGCGGACCTCGCCGCGCACGGCGTGGAGGTCGTGAGCGAGGAGTGGGAGACGGTGATGGAGGTGGTCGAGCGCGTGGTCCGGCGCCGGGGCCGGGGGCCGGGGGAGGAGCGGCGGGCGTGGCCGGACGCGCGTTGGCCGTCGGGCGAGCCGGGCGGGCTCCCCGACGTGGCGCTCGACCCGGTGGTGGTGCGGGCCGGCGACCGCCTCGCGGGCACGACGATCGCGGCGAGCCGGCTGCGGGAGCACAGCGAGGCGGCCATCGTGGCGCTCTCGCGGGGGGCCCGCGTGCACACCGAGCCCCCCGGCGAGACCCGGATCGAGCCCGGCGACGTGGTGCTCCTCCTGGGGACCCACGCGCAGGTGGCGCGCGCACGGGGCTGGATCCGTCGTGAGGAGGGGGCCGAGGTGCCGTAGTCCCTTGACCCGGACGCCGGTCCGTGCGACATGAGAGGAGCAGGTACCCTTTCCGGTTGACCCCGGGTGCGTACCCCGACTTCACAGTGCCTCTCTCTTCCCACGCAGCTTCGTTCACATCCCTTCATCAACCCCATCTCTGGGCCGCCGCCCCCTCCACCTGCCGCTCCTCGCGGCGGGGCGCCCCGAGCCGAAGATCGCTGGAGCAGCCACGACACGGACAAGGTCCACGTCCATGAGTTCATCCCCCGGGCAGACTGCCCGCGCGGGGCGTGAGCTGGCTCCCCGTACGGTTCCGCGCCGCATTGAATTGCGAAGGTCCGCGGCGGTCAGTAGGAGACCGCCTTGCCCACCGAGATCCTCGTCAACACCACTGGAAAGGAAACCCGCGTCGCGCTGATGGAGAACGGGCAGCTCGTCGAGCTGCACGTCGATCGCGGCACGGACCGCGGCTATGTCGGCAATGTCTACCTCGGAAAGGTCGTGCGCGTGCTCCCGGGCATGCAGGCGGCGTTCGTCGACATTGGTCTGGAGCGCGCCGCCTTCCTCTACGTGGGCGACATCTTCCCCCAGCTCCTCGACCACAAGCATGGCGAGGAAGAGGCCGAGACCGACGACCCGGACATGACCGTCGTCGAGGAGGGCCCCCCGCGCGAGGCGCCCAAGCCCGGCCAGCCCGCCATCCAGGACCTCCTCAACGAGGGCCAGGAGATCGTGGTCCAGGTCGCGAAGGACCCCATCGGCACCAAGGGCGCGCGCGTCACGACGCACATCACCCTGCCCGGTCGGTACATGGTGTTCATGCCGACCGTCGATCACGTCGGCATCTCCCGCCGCATCGAGCGCGACAAGGACCGCCGCCGGCTCCGTGAGTTCGTCGACAAGAACCGGCCCAAGGGCGCCGGCTTCATCGTCCGCACCATCTGCGCGAACCAGACCAACCAGACGTTGAAGCAGGACATGAACTACCTGCTCGCCACCTGGGACAAGATCCAGGGCGCGTCGAAGAACCGCCGCGCACCCGCGCCGCTGCACATCGACCACGGCCTGGTCCTGCGCATGGTCCGCGACGCCTTCCACGACGACGTGGAGCGCATGGTCGTCGACAACGCCAAGCTCCACGAGGAGGTCTGCTCGTTCATGGACGAGTTCAGCCCCGACCTGAAGGAGAAGGTGCACAACTACAAGGGCGCCGAGCCGATCTTCGACGTGTTCGGCGTCGAGACCGAGATCCAGCGCTCGCTTGGCCGCAAGGTGTGGCTCAAGTCGGGCGGCTACCTGGTCATCGACCAGACCGAGGCCCTCGTCAGTGTCGACGTGAACTCCGGCAAGTACGTCGGCCAGGCCTCGCTCGAGGACACGACGGTCCGCGTCAACATGGAAGCGGTGAAGGAGGTCGTCTACCAGCTCCGCCTGCGGAACATCGGCGGCATCATCATCATCGACTTCATCGACATGGACAAGGAGCAGAACCGGGACAAGGTGTACCGGGCGCTCGACGAGGAGCTCAAGAAGGATCGCGCGCGCACCAACGTGCTGAAGATCTCGGAGCTGGGCCTGGTCCAGATGACCCGCAAGCGCGTCCAGGAGGACGTGGTCCGCTACCTCTCCGAGACCTGCGTGTACTGCGAGGGCCGCGGCAGCCTGCGCTCCCGCCAGACCATCTGCTACGAGATCTTCCGCGAGCTGCAACGCGAGGGCACGCGCTCCCTCGGCAAGGAGATGATGTACGTGAACGTGCATCCCTCCGTGGCGGACATGCTCTACGGGGACGAGTACCCGATGCTCGAGCTCTTCGAGGCGCGCCTGAACAAGCGCATCGTCGTGCGCGCGCTACAGCACCTGCATCCCGAGCGGTACGAGGTCTACGCGCGCTAATCGCCGCGGAGGGCCGCACGGGCCGTCAGGCGAGGGGCGCGGTCAGCTCGACCAGCCCCTCGAAGCGGAACAGCCCGACCCGGTAGAGGATTCGCTCTGCCCCGTCGCGCAGCCACGCCCGCCAGATCGTGCGGCTCCACGGCGCTCCGCCTGGGCCGAAGCCGTACACCTCGGGGTCGAGGTGCACCGGCGGCACGAGATCGCGGGCGCGCCCATCGTAGACATGCAGGAAGAACCCTCTGCGGTCGGTGTAGACCGCGAGATCGTACCGGTGCCCACGGATGGATGCGACATAGGAAGCCATTGGTTGCATGGGGCGTCCTCCTCCTTTCGTGGGAGTATGTCCTGGGATGCGCGGATGGATCACCCCTGTCGGGAACGAGCTTTGTTCGCCGACTTCTGGCGCAGGCGTGGATGGTTCCGGGCCCGGCGGTCGGGCACGGGATTGTCGGAGTCGGAACGCCCGACGTTCATTTTCCCGCGTTGCCACCCCCTCTCGTTCAGCCGCTGGTCGAATGTGACGTGACGCTCACGACGGCGCCTCCTCCCGCTTCGGTGCTCCGATCTGGTGCCCCGCGTGACGCGGCGCCCGGCAAGGCCCAGGTCAGCGTCAATCAGGGCGTACCACGAGCATTTAATCACGTCCCGGCCCTGGACGTCGCGGTTCGGGTCGGTCTGGATCCGGCGCGTTCGGAGCGAGTTCACACCTGGATGACGCGACGCGGAAGGGTGGGCGCTATCGTTCGTGCCGGAGGGGGCATGCAGCGCCGGATGGCGGGCCTGTCGCTGGGTTTCCTGACGGTGTGCGGCTGCTTCTCGGGCGAGACCGGGGCGGTGGTCGGGAAATGCGACACACCCGACGATCCCGACCGGGGCATGGGCTTCCGCCCCCTGCTCGCGCGCCTCGGCGCCCAGCGATGCCTCTCCGAGGCCGACCAGGACGCGCTGATCGCGTGGGTCGACCCCTTCTACGAGCAGCAGGACGTCTGGTGTGACGCGATCTACCGCCTGTCCTCGCCCGACGGTCGCACCTTCACCGGGGAGCCCGAGCCGGTCCGGGAGCACGCCAGCGTGTCGGACGTGGTCATCACGGCCGAAGGAGCCCACGTGGTGGTGTTCAACGATCTGGCGCCCGGGCTGTTCGCGGCGACGCTGCGCACGGACCCGGAGCGCTTCTGGCGGCAGGGGCTCGTGGGGATCGGCGGGCTGGGGCTGCTGGTGGACTCGGGGGAGGGGTTCGCCGAGGTGCCGCTCGACCTGCACCTCCCGGAGCTCGCGCTGGTCGTCGACCCCGACCTCACCGTGCGCCCGGCGGGCGACTACCGCCTCGTGACGTTCGTGGTGCCGGGGACCGCGCTCGACGGCCACCAGTGGGATCCCTTCCAGAGCAAGGAGCCGCACGGCTTCTTCCGCGCCGTGTCGCCGCGGTTCGACACGTTCCCCGGGCCCAGGCGGGTGGTGGCGAGCCGGGCGGGCAAGCACGGGGGCGCCGACCCGACCGTGCTCGACCTGCCCGACGGCGAGATCCTGTTCGTCGGGGACTTCACCGAGCCGCTCCGGGGCTGGTCCGCCCCCGCCGGGCGCTACCCGCCGCTCGGCGCGGTCCCAGGCGTGAGCGCTGACCTGCCCGTGGCGGGCCCGAAGGCGGTGGTCGACCCCACCGGACCCTACCGCCTCTACTTCGTCGACTTCACCAGCGGCCTGCTCTCCCTCGCGACCAGCACCGACGGCCGCTCCTGGTCGGGGCTCGGCCCCGTCGTGAACATGCCCCAAGTCAACTCGCCCGGCGTGGCGCGGGCCGCGGACGGCACGTGGTGGTTGTACTTCAACCGGCGCGAACCCGGCTGCGTCTCGAAAGTACGCGGCGCTGCCCGTGGGGATCGCTTGACACCCGGGCGATGACGCGCGAGTCTGCGCGCCACTCTACGAGGCCGACCGTGCAAGCACCCAAGTCCTACACCGACGCTGGCGCCCTTACGATCCTCTCCGGCGTCATGAACATCATCGTGGGCGGCCTGCTGTTCCTCACGATGGTGTGGGTGTGCGTCGGCGTGTTGTGGCTCGTGCCGATGGCGGTCGGCGTCTTCCAGGTCGTGGTCGGCATCTCGATGAACGGCGGCAAGCGCACCTCCGCCGCGAGCTACATCAGCATCGTCGGCATCATCGCGGGGGTGTGCAACTTCAACCCCCTCGGGATCGGCGCGGCCGTGCTCGCCATGCTCAAGGTCAAGGAGCCCGAAGTAGCGGGGTACCTCACGGGCTCCTGATCGCCCGGCCGTGTCCTCGGGAGGATAGACCTGGGAGATGTACGCCGATCGCCTCGAGGGCGAGGTTGCCGGGTTCAGCTTCAAGTCGCCGGACGGCGGCTTCGCGGTCGCGAAGATCAAGGTGCAGACGGGCGCCGAGGTCACCGCAGTGGGGCAGCTCGCGCACCTGTTCGAGGGGCAGCGCCTCGTGGCCGAGGGCCAGTGGATCAACGACGGCCGGTTCGGCCGCCAGTTCAAGATCGAGAAGTTCCTGGTCCAGGAGCCGCGCACGCTGCGGGGCCTGGAGCGGTACCTCGCCGCCGCCATCGAGGGCGTGGGGCCCGAGATCGCGCGTCGCATCGTGGAGACCTTCGGCCTCGACGCCCTCCAGGTGCTCGAGAGCCAGCAGGAGCGCCTCGCGGAGGTGCCCGGCGTCGGGGAGAAGACCCGCGAGAAGATCGTCGCCGGCTGGGCGAAGGACGCCACGGGCCGCGAGCTCGAGGTGACCCTGCGCGGGTTCGGCCTCGGGCCGGTGTTGTGCCGCCGCATCGCCGAGGCGTTCGACAAGGACGCGCTCTCCGTCGTGACGCGTGAGCCCTATCGGCTCGTCGACATCAAGGGCGTGGGCTTCCGCACCGCCGACCAGATCGCGCGCGCCAACGGCATCGCCCAGGACGATCCAGCGCGGGTGCAGGCCGCCGTGCAGTTCTGCCTGGACGAGGCCGAGGGAGAGGGCAGCTGCTACCTCCCCGAGGGCGTGCTGATCGAGCGGCTCGTCAAGCTGGACGTGCCGGAGGCGGGCTCGCGCGTGGAGCTCGACCGCATGGCGGGCTTCGGGCGGGTGGTGCGCCACCGGGCCCCGGTGGAGGAGCAGCGCGCGGTCTTCAAGCCGCGGACCGAGCAGCTGGAGTCGCGCGTCGCGAGGGCGCTGACGGACCGGCTCACGCAGGTGCCGGCCGCACGCGCCGTGGATGTGTCGCGGGCCGAGGTGGCGTGCAAGCTCGAGCTGCACGAGGCGCAACGCGCCGCGGTCGAGCTGTCCCTGGCGAGCGGCGTCTCCGTGATCACCGGCGGCCCGGGCACCGGCAAGACCACCATCCTCAAGGTGTTGCTCGCGGCGGGGCGTCAACGCGACGAGAAGTGGTTGTGCGCCGCGCCCACCGGGCGTGCCGCGCGCCGGCTCTCCGAGTCGAGCGGGCAGGAGGCGAAGACGCTGCACCGGCTCCTCGAGTACTCGATGACCGACATGGACTTCACCCGCAATTCCACCAAGCCGCTCGAAGCGGACGGTGTGTTGGTGGACGAGTCGTCCATGCTCGACCTCAAGCTGATGGGGGCGCTGCTCGACGCGCTCCCGACCAAGTGCCGGCTCGTGCTCGTGGGCGACGTGGACCAGCTCCCGAGCGTTGGCGCGGGCCAGGTGTTGCGCGATTGCATCGACAGCGGCGCGCTCCCCGTCGCGCGCCTCACCGAGGTGTATCGGCAGGCGAACGACAGCGGCATCGTCCGCAACGCGCACCGCATCAACGCCGGCACCGTGCCGATCTCCGGCGAGAAGGACACCGTGGAGTCGGGGGGCATGGGCGAGGTGCGCGACTTCTTCCTGCTCACCCGCGAGGATGCGACCGACGCGCAGAACCTGCTCCTCCAGGTCATCCAGGAGCGGCTCCCGCGCCTCGGCTTCGATCCGAAGCGTGACGTGCAGGTGCTCACCCCGATGCACGGCGGCATCCTCGGCACCACCGCGCTCAACGAGCGGCTCCAGGCCGCGCTCAACCCCGAGGGCGCCTCGATCGTGCGCGGCAACCGCACCTTCCGCGTGGGCGACCGTATCCTCCAGACGCGCAACGACTACGACAACGACATCTTCAACGGGGACACCGCCACCGTGGTGGCGGTCGAAGCCGGTAGCCTCACCGCCGACTTCGACGGGCGCGAGGTGACCCTGGTGGGCGACAGCCTCGACGCCCTCGAGCTCGCCTACGCGATCAGCATCCACAAGTCCCAGGGCAGCGAGTACCCCGCGGTGGTCGTCGCCCTGCACAACAGCCACTTCGTGATGTTGCGTCGCAACCTGCTCTACACGGCGCTGACGCGGGCGCGGCGGTTCGCGTGCCTCGTGGCGAGCCCGCGCGCGCTCCGGACGGCGGTCGGTCGGTGTGGCGGAGACGAGCGGTACACGCGGCTCGCGGAGCGCATGCGGCAGTGAGCCGGCGGTCCGACCGGCACGCTGACCGGCACGCTGACCGGCACGCCGACGGGCCGCCACTCGCGATATGCTGCGCGGCCACGGAGGCCACGTGCTCTTCCTGCTCACCGGCTGCATCGGCCTGAACGTCAACGCCATCCCCACGCAAGACCTGTACGCCGACAACGGCGAGACGAAGGGCGGCCCGAGCCGCGTGGAGTTCGCGGTCATCGGGGACGTTCGCCCGGCCATCCCCGGCGAGGAGACGCGCGGCCGCGTCGCGACGCCCGCCACCGAGGCCATCCTGGTCAAGGACATCTCCGCGGCCGTCCAGAAGGAGGACGTGTCGTTCGTCGTGCTCCTCGGCAACCTCGTGGCGACCTCGTCCACGGCCGAGTGGAAGGGCTTCGCGCGCGACTGGTCGCTGGTCCTCTCGGGCAGCGAGCTCCCGGAGACCGGCACGTTGCGCGTCCGCTCGATCCCGGTGGCCGGCGCGAGCGACCGCGCGGGGGACGATCGGCTTGCCGGCTTCGGCGCGGCGTTCCCCGGCGTCGGCGCGGACATCGGCTACAACCGCGTCGCGAGCTGGTACACGTTCGACGTCACGGCCGGCAAGGCCACGTGGCGGATGATCGTGCTGGACAGCGGCAAGGACACGCTCGGTTCGCGGTGGAGCGAGCAGATGGCGTGGATCCCGAAGGCGCTCGAAGGCGAGTACGACGGGCTGCTGGTGTTCATGCACCACCCGTTGTGGACCCTGGCGAAGGGCGCCACGCCCGACGAGGGCAAGGCTCCGAGCGAGCTGCTCGCCGCGGTCGACGACGCGACGAAGATCGGCGCGCTCAAGGCGGTGTTCTCGGGGCACGCGCACACCAACGAGGTGTACCTGCCGGGCGGGCGCTACGGCGAGATGTACGTCGTCGCGGGCGGCGGCGGCGCGCCGGCCGACACCGTGAAGCGGTGGGGGCGCGTGGGCCAGGAGGACCTGAAGCTCGAGCCCATCTTCGACCTCGCGCTGATGAAGGAGTTCGGCAAGTGGGTCGAGCCCCGCGGCATCTCCGAGGCCCTGCAGGAGAAGGCGAAGGCGGACGGCAGCTGGGCCGGCTTCGACGCGGAGATCGACGCGAGCGCCATGCCGATCCAGGGCTGGTGGAACGTGGCGCTGGTCGGCGACGACATGGAGCTCACGTTTCGCATGGTGGGTGCGGACAGCGTCGTCAAAGACCTCTACACGGTCAATTACGACTCCAAGGACGGGTGGAAGATCGGGAAGTAGGGAGGGCCGCCCTGATCGCCCTGCCGACGATCGGGGTGACGGTCCGCAACCTGCTTGCGCCCGTCGAGTCGATCGTGGGGCGGGTGCCCGACGACGCCCTGTTCTACCTGGTCCTGGCGCGGCGGCTGGTGGCGGGGGAGGGGTTCACGTTTGACGGGGTGTCGCCCACGACGGGCTTTCATCCCGCCTGGCTCGCCATCGTGACCGCGCTCGTGCCGACCGGCGATCCGGTAGCGGGGCTGCGCGGCCTCCTGCTGCTGCACGGGCTCGTCACGTTGGTGAGCGTCCTGCTGCTGGACCGTGTTGCCCGTAAGGCCGGGGCGTCGTCGGGGTGGAGCGCGCTGGGCGCTGCGGCCGCGGGGGCGTGGGGCGCGAGCGCGTACGGGCTGGGGATGGAGACGGCGCTGGTCGGGGCGCTCGCGCTGGCTGTGTTGACGTTGGAGGGGCGCGGCCTGCATCACGGGCGGAAGGCGTGGCTCCTCGGGCTGGGGATGGGGCTCACCCGCGTGGACGCGATCCCGCTGCTATTGGGCGCCGGTCGACAGGCGCCGGCCGCGCTCCTCGGCGGGCTCTGCGGGGTGGCGATCACCGCGGGCTTCAACCGCGCGGTTGCGGGCGAGTGGGCGTCGACGGCCGCGAGCATCAAGGGGCTGGGGACGGTGGCCGCGCGCCTGGGGCGCCTCGATCCGGAGGGGGTGTGGCGCCACGTGCCGGGGCCCGCGGTGGCGGCAATCGTCGTGATGGGAGGTTGGTTTGTGTCACGGCGATACATCCGGTCGACGTCGGAAGTATCAGATGTATCAAATGTATCAGTATCAGTGTTGGGAGGCGCCGCCTGGATCGGCGCCTCGTACCTCTTCAACAACCTCGTCGGCCCCTGGTACTTCCTGCCGCTCACGTGGGTGCTGCTCGCGGCCGCCCTCGGTCGCGGGGGGCTGCCGACCCTCGTGTTGGTGGTGGCGCTCCTGGGCGGCGTGGCCCTCCCGGCGCCGGGGCTCCACGCCACGGTGGTCGCCTTCGCCCATGATGTCGCGGCGCGCGCGCCCGTCGACGCGCGTATCGTCGCCGAGGACTTCCCCGGCGCCCTCGCGTGGTTCGGCGAGCGGACGGTTTTCCCCGCCGACGGCCTAGCCGCGAGCCCGGACTACCGGGCCGCGCTCACGACGGGAGCGGCGCTCCCCTGGTGGGAGGCCCGAGGGGCGACCCACTACGCGGTGACGCGGCGTCGCGAAGCGTGGCTGCTGGAGCGCCCGCTGATCGACCGGATCGCGCCGCCGTTCCTCGCGGTGCCGCCCTCTCCCGTGCCGCTCGACCCCGCGCGCGTCGTGACCGCGCGGACCGATGCGGGCGGGCGGGTGTTCGTGCTGATCGGGCTGGGTCCGTAGAGGCCCTACACCTTTGTCGGCGTACGCGGCCGGGGTGGCCCGTCGGCGGTGTCCTCCTCGGGCTCGATCTCGATGACCCTGGGCGCGATCGCCCTGGGCACCTTCACCGGCGCCGACGCGAGATCCTCGGTCAACGCGAGCGTCAACGCGCCCTCGAAGCGGGAGAGGTCGGCCTCGACCGTCTCGAGCTCGACCCTCACCTTGCCCTTGCGTGCGCGGAGCTCGGCGTCCTCGCCGATCGTCGCGAGCTCGGCCTCGTGGGCGCGCAGGGCGTCCAGGCGCTCCTCGAGGCGGGCCACCTCGCTGCGGAGGTCGGCCAGGACGATCTCGGGCAGCTCCGCGGCCGCCACGCGGCGGCGCAAGGCACGTACGCGCGCCTCGGGGGCGGTGTCGGGGAGCGCGGCGCGGGCGCGGTCCTGGACGTGCAGGCGCACCTCGGCGACGCTGAACATCCCCTTCAGGTTCACGGCGGCCATGTACAGCAGGATGGCGGCGATTCCGCCGAAGGGGAGGAGGAGCCCGGACACGGCGCCCACGATGACGGACACCACGGCGAGCAGCCCGTACTGGATGACGCGCGGCGCCTTGGTCATCACGACGTGGCCGCCCTTGACGCCGGCGGACTCCAGCCGCTTCAGGATGCGGTTCGCCTCGGCCTCGGTCTCGGCGGTGTCGATACACCACGTGCCGCCCTTCGCCGCCGCCCGACGCACGGCCTCGGGATCCGCGGCCGCACGCGATGCGATGACGCGCACGGCGGCAGGAGAGAGGCCGCGCAGGGGCACGAGCACGGCCCACGGGAGGATGGGGCCGCCGGCCGTCGTGAGTGTCGTGGGTGGGGGCGCCGTGACGCGGATGGCGGTCGAGGCGCCGGTGCTCGTGGGGGCTGCGGGCACGGGCGGGATCGCGGTCTCGGGGAGGTTCACCGGGGCCTCGGGGAGCCCGGCGACGGCCCCGCGGCGCGCGTCGGGGTCCTTCGCGAGGAGGCCGGCCAGCAGGGCGTCCGCCTCCGTGGAGACGCCGTGGGCCGAGGCCGGCGGGGGCTCCACGTCGACACGGGGCCAGTCCCCGGTGACCGCGCGGTAGAGGGTCACGCCCAGGCCGTACAGATCGGCCTCGGCGGTGGCGGTCCCTTCGGGGGCGCGGTGGCGTGGCACCCGCGCGACGCTCTCGGCGCGGGGTACGCCCGACGGGGCGAGGCGGACCGTGCCCGTCTCATCCGCGACCAGGTCATCGTCCCCCAGCTCTCCGCCACCCGCACCGCCCGCGGCAAGGATCGTGGGCGCGAGCCATCCCGCGAGCGCGACCGCTTCGGCGGGGGACAGGCGCGCGTTCTCGAGCGTGCCGCGGGTCGCGGGGCGCACGCGCACCGGGAGGCCGTCGACGACATCGGTGGCGAGCACGGGGAGGGCGGCGGGCGCGTCGGGGAGCGCGAGCCGTGGGAAGGCCTCGCGCACGCCGGGCCGGAACAGGACGTGCGCGGCGGGGGCCACGGCCTCGGCGACAGCCTCCCCATCCCGAACCCGAAAGCGCCGCAGATCGCCCGCGGGGGGCAGCTCCGACTCCACGATCCAGCGCCCGGCGACGCGTGTTCCGGTGCGCATCACTCGGCCGCGCAGGTCTGGCCGATCCAGCACATGACGTTGTCGCGGTACAGCTCGGGCTCCGTCGCGGCCGCCTCGGCGTGGCCCGCGCCCGGCACGAGCCAGAGCCGCTTCGGGTCGACCGTGACCGCGTCGAAGATCTCCGCGGCGCTCTCGGGCTGGATGTAGGTGTCCGAGTCGCCGTGGATGACCAGGAAGGGCGAGGTGACCTCGGCCGCGGCGGCCGCGTTGTCCCACTCGTCGACGAGCAGCCAACCATCGGGCAGATCGAGCCCCGAGCCGTCGTTCATCAACTTCTGCCCGTTGGCGAACATGTCCTCGGTGATGAGCACCTTCGGCGCGTCGGTGCCCGCGACCCGCGTCGCCACCGAGCCGCCGAGCGAGAGCCCGAGGAAGGGGATGTCGGCGGTCTCGAGCCCCGTGGCGTCCTCGACGTAGTCGACCGCGGCGAAGCCGTCGGTGAGCACGCCGGCGTAGCTGGGCGAGCCCTCGGACTTGCCGTAGCCGCGGTAGTCGAAGATGAACACCTCGTATCCGAAGGACCAGTAGTCACCGAGCTGGCCCATGTAGGCGTCGATGTTGTCCGCGTTGCCGTGGAAGTAGAGCAGCACCGGCGCGTCTGCGACGGGCTGGTGCGCCCACACGCCGTACAACGTCAGGTCGTCCGCGGTGGGGAAGCTCACCTCTTCGAACGCCTCGGCCGGGATGACGTCGGAGGAGAGCGCGTACGCGGTGACGGCCTTGCCGTTGAAGAAGAAGCTGTCGAGGGACATGCAGCCCGTCAGGAGCAGGCTCGGCAGGAGCAGGGCCGGGGCGAGCAGGCGCTCAGCGAAGGTCATCAGGCCGCCTCGCCCGGACGCCGAGGCCGAGCTGGAAGGAGATCGCCCCGAGATCGCCGGGGGTGTAGTAGTGCGGGGTGAGCGACTCGCTCGACGCGTAGGGCGCGATCCACTCCAGCTGCGTCGTGAGGCGCACGGCCTCGCCGAGGCCCCACTGGTTGCCGACCGCGACGGTCCCGAGCCCATGCGCGCTCGGAAACGCCTGGAGCAAACCGCCGAGCGAGGTGTAGAGAGAGTGCCGCGCGTCCGGGCCCCAGTCCCACGACGCGGTGACGGTGGGCCGCGCGAAGAAGCGCACGCCGCCCTCCGCACCGTCAGGCCCGAGGTCTCCCCCGGCGCCGATCACCGTGAGGTCGCCCATCAGGCGCGGGCGCGCGTCCTTCTGCGCCAGGAACTGGGTGGACGCGCCCACGTCCGCCGCGAACACGCCGAACAACGCGACCCCCGTGGGGTGGACCGCCGCGTGCACGTTCGTCTTCTGGCTGACGCCCACCGTGGCGCCCACCGTCGTGAGCGGCAAGGGGATGGGCGCGCCGAACAGCTCGGTGATGGGCCCGCCCAGCGACGCGTCGATCACCACCGCGCCCTCGCCGATGGGGCGCACGCCGTGCACGGTGGAGCAGCCCGAGCCGAGGGCGACCCCGACGAACGAGGCAACGAGGAACCAGCGCACGCCAAACCTCCCGACGGCTCGCACTAGCGCAAGCGCGACCGACACGCTACACCGCTGGCGTGTCACAGGTGACCTTCGCCCCCCTGATCGCGCTCCTGGTGCGCCTGCTCGCGCGCTCCTGGCGGGTGGATCGGCCCGGTTGGCCCGTCGAGGGCCCCTGTGTCGTCGCGTTCCTCCACGGCGACCTGCTCCCGATGGTGGCGCTCCATCGCGATCGGGGGCTCGTGGGCCTAGCGAGCCGCTCGCGCGACGGCGCGCTCGTCGCGGCCGTGCTGGGGGCGCTCGGGTACCCGGTGATCCGCGGCTCTTCGTCGTCGGAGGGCGCGGCGGCGCTCCGCGCGGCGAAACACGTGATTACCGTTGGCCAGAGCCCGGCGTTCGCGGTGGATGGTCCACGAGGCCCCGCCGGTGTCGTCAAGCCGGGCGCCGTGGCGCTCGCTCGGCGGGCCGGGGTTCCGGTGGTATACGGCGTCGCCGCCGCGCGGGGTGCTCGGCTGCACACCTGGGACCACTTCCTGGTCCCCTGGCCCTTCGCGCGCGTCCATGTCCGGTACGGCGTGTGGCGCGCGGGAGAGGGCACCTTGGAGGAAGGGATTTCTACGTTGCGCGAGTCCATGAAGCGAGAGGGGCTGTTCCAGTGACCACGACCGACGCGCGGGAGCGCTTCTCCGGGCTCGTGGGCGACTACGCCGCGGCCCGCCCGTCCTACCCGGACGCCCTCTTCGACTGGATCCTCGGCCGCGCCTCCGGCCGCCGCGTGGCCGACCTCGGGTGCGGCACCGGCATCGCCACCCGCCAGCTCGCGGCGCGCGGGGTGGATGTGATCGGCATCGATCCGAACCGCGCCATGCTCGCCGAGGCCCGGCGCACCGGCGGAAACTACGTCGAAGGGGAGGCGACCGCCACCGGGCTCGCCGCCGCCTCGATCGATCTCGTGACGGTCGCCCAGGCCATGCATTGGTTCGATCTCGACCCGTCGCTGGCCGAGATCCGGCGCGTGCTCGCGCCCAAGGGTGTGGCGGTCGCGTTCTGGAACCTGCGCAGCGCCGGCCCGTTCATGGACAAGTACGACGCGATCCTCAAGACCCACGTGGCGCGCTACGTGCGGCGCCCCGGCGCGCCCACCCGGCTCACCGCCGTGCGTCGCCACCCCCGCGTCACTCGCGTGGAGGAGCGCGTCTTCCAGCACGACCAGGTGCTCGACCGCGCGGGGCTGCTCGCGCGCACCCGGTCCGCGTCCTACGTCGCCAAAGGCGTGTCCGACCCGGCGGCGCTCGAGCGGGCGCTCGTCGCGCTGTTCGACAAGCACGCGGAGCACGGGACCGTTTCGTTGCGCTACGACGTGCACGCCATCGCGTGGCAGCCGGTCTGATCGAGCCGCGGGCGGCTCACCAGGTCCCTGAGTAGCCCTCACACGTGCCGTTCTCGCACGTGAAGAAGTAAGGGAACCACTTGGCCGGCACGTCCGCCCAGTGCACGGCCTTGGCGCCGGTGCCGGCGAGCGCCGCCGCGTGCACGAGGACCACGCCGTTCGCCGTCATGGCGGCCTGCGACTCGGCGGCCTGCTCGGCTGTCATCTGCTCGAGGGTGACGGCGCCCTGGAGGTACCGCTCGCCTTCCTCGGCGAGGAAGTAGACGTCCGGCGTCGCCGCGGCGAGCTTCGGATCGGCCGCGCGCGCGGCGAGGAGCTGCTTGCAAGTGGGGCACCACGACGCCACCACGACCCCCTCGAAGCGCCCCGACGTGTCCTTCGCCTGCCACTCAAGGCGGCCCGGGGCGCCCTCCGTGGTCACCGGCGTGCCGACCTGGATGCTCGCGGGCACCTTGAACTCGTCGGCGTAGCCGGACTGCTTGGTGATGGGGCCGCAGGCGAGGAGGGCGAAGAACAGCATCGGAGGCCTCTATCGCGGGGTGGGCGGCGGAGCGGCGCTGATACATCTGATACATGTATCGCCGCTGATACATGTGTCAGATGTGTTGATTCAGGACGGGTCCACGATCGTGAGGAACAACGGCGCGGGGTTGGGGCACGTGCCGCAGGTCAGGGCCACGGCCCACACACCTTCGCCCGTGAAGCCGGGGAAGGGGTCCGAGGGCCCGGAGAGCGCGCCGAGGTCGGCGGTGGAGCCGCCGGTGAGCGTGTAGCGCCAAGTCTCCGCGGCGAGGGACTCGAGATCGAGGAAGTTCTCCTGGAGCTCCTCCACCGTCAGCTCGAAGCGCGCGACCATCAGCCCGTCCACGCGGGTGGGCTCGAAGGCGCCGCCGTGGCCGTCCCGGGTGAGAGCGGACCAGTCGAGTTGCCACGGACCGGCCGCGAGCACGGGCACGTGCGACATCGACCCGAGGTCCGCCGAGAAGTCGAGCACGGGGCACCCGTCCGTCACGGCGGCCTGGACCGCGGTTTCGCCCGAGGTGGGGCGCAGGAACGCGAACATCCGCGCGCCCACCGCGATCTCGGTGCCGGTGGTCAGGAGCACCGCCCACGTGCCGCTGCCCTCGACGAACCGGCCCTCGATCTCCGCGTCCGTGCCGAAGAAGCTCATCTGGGAGAGGCGGACGTTCGTGTCGTCTCCCGGCTCGTGCGAGAGGTAGACGGCGAGGTCGGCCTGGCTGAGGTTGTCGTCGGACAGGCCCTGCTCGACCTCGAGCTCGGTGAGGTACGGAAAGACGAGGAGCGAGGTGTTGTCGATGTCGGCGACCGGATCGAGCGCGTTGCAGCGCAGATCCGTCACCAGCCCCGACCAGTCGAGCACGGCGTCCGCGCCCTCGGCGATGGGGAAGGAGGGGGCGTCCAGCACGCCCTCGTAGCTGTAGTTGTCGGCGTCCGTGAGGGGAACGCTGCCGTCGGCCGCGGGCCCGGTGTCGGTGTCCGGGACGCCGGTCTCGTCCGGGGCGTCCTTGTCCGTGGTCACGCAGCCGACCAGCAGGAGGAGCAGCCCCATCAGCGGGTGCCGTACATGGAGTCGATCACCTGGACGAAGGTGATCGCCTGCCCGAGGTCGAGGTCGAGCTGCCACGTGACCTCGCCTTCGGGGCTCACGTTCTGGATCTGTCCGGAGCTCGACCAGACGACCTGGGTGGTGCCGTCCTCGAAGCGATGCACGTCGCCCTTGGCGAACACGTAGAGCCAGGGGTCCGAGATGTAGCTCCAGATCTCGTGCGCGGTCCGAGTCTCCTCGTCGTACTCGATCTCGACCGCGCGGGAGTAGCCGCGGTCGAACGGCCCGTTCTCGAAGAACAGGATCGTCCCGTCGAGCACCTCGAACTGGTGGTGCGTCTGGATGTAGGGCTCGCCGGCGAAGTCGAACTCGTTGAGCAGCCCGTTCATCGTCCAGAGCACCTCGCCCGTGGCGCGGTCGATCTTGGCGAGGCTGCCGAGTGACTTCATGGAGAAGTAGTAGGCGTCGTCGACCGGGTCGTAGTCGAGGGCGTTGCCGTGGGTCCAGTTGGCCTCGCGCTGCTCCACGCCGACCGTGGCGGGATCCCAGTGGTCCCAGGCGTTGAACACCTCTCGCGTCGTGCCGTCAGGCGCGAGCTCCACGATGGTGTCGGCCGACCGGCCCTCGCGCGACTCCACCACGATCGCGGCGATCGAGCCGTCGGGCAGCGGGGCCATGTCGTGATCGATGTACGGGAAGGGGGTCTCGACGACCGTGCCGCCGTCGAGCGAGACCCGCACGACCTTGCCGGTCGCGAGGGCGTCCTGCGGGCCGGCGAGGCAGTAGACCACGGACGAACCGTCGGCACTCATGAACGCCCGCATCAGGTTCCCCACCTCCTCCACGAAGTGGTACCAGACGTACTTGCCGGCCGCGTCCACGATGACGACGGCGAAGGTCGTGCCCTGCAACGGGATGACCTGGAACCCGCCGTCCCACGCCGCCGAGGTGCCGGTCGCGCGGGTGGGGAAGAGCCCGGAAGGGAGGCTCTCGGTCATGATGGTGAGGTCCTCGGTGACGGCGCGGCCGCTCGCCTCGTCGGTCACCACCCGAAAGTGCACCTCGGTGTCGGCGGTCATCCCGAGGAGGAGCACCTCGTGCTCGGTCCCCATCGTCGTGACCGGCGTGACGCTCCCATACGCGGCGGTTGTGCCGAACTCGACGGTGCCCGTGGTGGGCGTGTCGGTGTGCCAGCGCACGATCACCACGGTGGACACGTAGTCGGAGATGACGGCCACGACGTCCGAGGGGACCGTCGCGGGGTCGAGCGTGTCGGTGTCCGTATCGGTGGTGTCGGTGTCGGCCGTGTCGTCAGTCGCGACGGCGGTGTCGTCGATCCCGGTCCCGTCCGTCTTGTCGTCGGGGGTGACGGGGTTCTGGGTGCAGGCGAGGAGCAGCGCGGGGAGGAGCATCATGCCCAAGCATACGACGGAATCGGGTGCCTGGATCAGGCCTGTACCCCCGGCGGGGGCTCGTCGTCGGGGGCCCCCTCCGCGTCGACGTGGACGAGCACCTCGAGCCCGGGGAGCGCCGCGGCCACGGCGTGCTCGATCTCGTGGGTGAGCGCGTGGGCGTCGATGAGGAGCATGTCGTCGGGGAGGACGAGGTGGAACTGGACGAACCGGGAGGGGCCGGCGCGGCGGGTGCGCAGGTCGTGCCAGCCGCGGATGCGGGGAAGGAACCCGTCGAGCACGGCCGCGACCACGACGCGTTCGTCGTCAGGGAGGGGGCTGTCCATCAGCTCGCGCACGGCGTCGCGGAGGAGGCCCTCCACGTCCTTCGCCATCAGGGCGCACACGAGCAGTGACGCGATCGCGTCGGCGCGGCCCTCGCCGGTGAGCAGCGTGACGAGCAGGCCCGCGAGCACGGCGGCGCCGGTGTACAGGTCCATCCGGTAGTGCACCGCGTCGCCGCGCAGGACGAGCGACCCGGTGCGGTCCGCCGCGCGGGCGAGGAACGTGCTGATGCCGAACGAGCCGGCCATCGAGACCACCATCGCGGCGATGGCGGGGCCGGCGGCGACCGGCGGATGGGTGGCCGACACGAGCTGGTCGACCGCGTGCCAGCCGATGCCGACGACGAGCCCGCCGAGCACGAGGGCCTGGGCGAGGGTCGCGAGGGCCTCGGCCTTGCCGTGACCGTAGTGGTGATCCGCGTCCGCCGGCCGGGCCGCGTGACGCATCATCAGCAGGTTCATGCCGGACACGCCGGCGTCGGCGAGCGAGTCCGCCGCGGAGGCGAGGACCGCCGCGGAGCCGGTTCCGACCCCGGCGGCGAGCTTGACCGAGCCGAGGACCAGGGTCGCCAGGATCGCGACGGCGAGCGGGTTGCGGGGCGCGCCCGCGCCCTCAGTCACCGACGAACACGCGCTGGACCCGGCGGCTCTCGACCTTGACGAGCAGCTCGTAGGGGGAGGTGCCGGCCGTCGCGGCGACCGCCTCGGGGCGGAGCACCTGCCCGTCGTGCGCGCCGAAGATCAACACCTCGTCGCCCACGCCCGCGTCGGGCACGCCAGACAGATCGATCGCCATCGAGTCCATCGAGACCCGCCCGACGATGCGCGCCGCCTTGCCGTTCACCCTCACCTCGCCCGCGTTGGAGAGGCGCCACGGCACGCCGTCGTGGTAGCCGGCCTCGACGATGCCGACGCGGAGCTCGTCGCTCTCCACGATGAACGTGCCGTTGTAGCCGACGCGCTGGCCGCGCACGTAGGTCGCGACCTGCGCGATCCGGCTCACGAAGGCCACGGCCAGCTGCAGCTCGACGGCGTCCGCCACGGCGGGCGAGGGGTAGATGCCGTAGAGGCCCAGGCCGAGCCGCACGAGATCGTGGCGGGACGACGGGAATCGCGCGGCGCCGGACGTGGCGGCGGCGTGGATGACGAGCGGCTCGGTCCCCTCGGCACGGATGGCGGCGACCACCTCGTCGAAGCCGGCGAGCTGGTCGCGGGTGTAGTCGTCCGCGGTGGGGTCGTCCGCGGAGGAGAGGTGGGTCATCACGCCGGTGAGCCGCAACACGCCCGATGCGCGCACGAACCGCGCCGCGGTGAGCGCCTCCGCCGGGCTGACGCCGAGGCGGCCCATGCCGGTGTCGATCTCGAGGTGAACGTCACACGTGGTGCCCATCGTGCGCATCGCCTCGGCCAGGGAGCGGGCGAGCGCCATGGAATACACGACGGGGGTGAGGCGGTAGCGCACCACCTTGTCGACCTCCTCCAGGTCGAGGAGCGTCACCAGGATGGGCAGGTGCACGCCGGCGCGGCGGGCGAACGCGCCCTCGTCGGCGGCCGACACGCCGATCCAGTCCACGCCGCTCTCCTGGAGCGCCGAGGCCACGCGCGCGAGCTCGGTGCCGTACGCCCACGCCTTGAGCATCGCGAGGATGGCGACAGAGGGCCCGCAGAGCTCGCGGAACCGCGCGATGTTCTCGCGGATCGCCCCGAGATCGACGAGCAGCCGCCGGGGCGACATCGACTCCCAGATCTCCCGGGCCGCGGCGGCGAGGCCCTCGTTGCGCGGCCCCTTGACCAGGAGCGTGTCGCCGGCCTGCGCGAGGGGACGGATGACCTCGCGGATGGCGTGGACACTCTCGACCTCGATGACCGGGGCGTCGGGTGAGACGGCTCGCCACGCCGCCGCCGTGTGTCGGAGGGACGCATGCGGCAGCAGCACGAGGTGGGTGAACCCCTTCTGCGCCGCGAGTCGGCCGATGAGCGCGTGCTCCTGGGCGTCGCGCTCGCCGAGCTCGTGCATGCCCCCGAACACGAAGATGCGCCGCCCGCGGGCCTCGGGGCTGGACGCCACGGTCTCGAGCGCGGCTTGCACCGAGAGGGGATCGGCGCTGGCCGCGTCGTTCACGATGGTGATGCCGTCGGGTGTGCGCCAGGTCTCCATGCGGGTCGGCCCGAAGGAGTAGTCGTGGAGCACGGACGCGATCTCGGAGGGCGTGACGTCGAAGCGGTGCGCCACGATCATGGCGAGGAGCAGATCGTGGATGAGCGGCGCGCTGCGGGTGCGCACGGGGAGGTAGATTCGCGCCTCGTCGAACGCGAGGACCAGGAGTGTTCCGGTCGCCGTGTTTCGCCGCTCGATGATGCGCGGGGCGCCGTCGAAGGGGCGCAGTTGGGTGCAGGTGAGCAGGGACGTGTCCACGATCGGATCGTCGGGGAGCAGCACCCAGCCCTCGGCCGGCACCCCATGGAACAGGCGCACCTTCTCCCGCGCGATGCGCTCGCGCGCGCCGAACCGCGCGATGTGGGCGACGCCGATGTTGGTGAGCACCCCGAAGTCGGGCCGGAGGATGCCCGCGATGGCGTCCATCTCGCCGGGCTCGGAGACGCCGGCCTCGAAGACGCCGATCTGGGTGCCGGCGGGCGCCGCGAGCACCGCCAAGGGCACGCCGATCTGGCTGTTCCAGCTGCCGGGGCTGGCGGCCACGCGGTAGCGCGTCGCGAGCAGCGCGGTGAGCGCGTCCTTCACGACCGTTTTTCCGTTGCTCCCCGTGATGGCGACGACCCGCCCGATGGCCCGGCCGCGGTGCCACGCGGCGAGGCGCTGGAGCGCGGTCAGCGGCGACTCGACCTCGATGCGGAGCGGATCCCCGACGGGCGGCACCCACCCGCGCGTGACGACCGCCACCGCGGCGCCGGCGGCCATCGCGTCGGTGACGAAGCCGTGCCCGTCGGCGTGGCGGCCGCCGAGCGCGAAGAAGGCCTCGCCGGGGTGGACGCGGCGAGAGTCGATGGCGACGCCGCGCACGAGCTCGCGCGTGGCGTCCCTGCCACCGTCCTCACGCGCCGCGTGGCCACGCAGCGTTCCCCCGACGACGACGGCCAGCGCGGAGGGATCGGGGAGGGACACGGGGCACCGGGGGACCGCCCCGCCTTAACGGCCTCGGTCCCTCACGGGGGCGTCGAACCCACCGGCCGCGGCTCCGTGGCGACCGCCAGCGCCGCCTCTACCCGCTCGGCCAGGAGGCGCCGCTGCTCCGCCACGGCGTCCGCGATGGACTGGCGCGTGAGGGTGAGCCAGTGCGCCCTGAGCATCTCGCGGCGCAGATCGTAGCGCTCGCCCCACCGCAGCGCGACGAACCCGGAGAGTGGCCCCGCCACGAGCATTCCGAAGCCGGCCAGGGGCCCGAACGCAATCGCGGTCGCGATGGCCCAGCCCATCCAGGTGAGCGTGAGGATCAACAGGCCGAGCATCAGCTTGAGCGTGCCGACGATGTCCGCGTGGCCCCCGGAGAACCGCAGCGCGAGCGGCTTGACGAGGCGGTACGGCACCCACGCCAGCACCGCGCCGACGAGGGCCACGGGCGCGAGCAGGATCAACGGGAGCAGCGCGAGGAGCGGGGACGGGGCGAGCCCGGCGCGTCGGGCTTCGAGGGCGAACGGATCCGACACGCCGACGGCGTCGAGCAGGCGCACGAAGTGGCGCGTGGCGTCGACTACCTCTACGACCCGCTCGGGCTCGCGCTCGTCGAGGGCGCGGTACGCGGCGGCGAGCGTGCGCGCGCGCTGATCGAGCGCCACCATGTCACGCCCGCCGTCGGCGCTGGTCCACGCCGCCACCGCGACGAGGCCCCGCCAGATCTCGCGGTTGTCCGCCTCGAGCATCACCGCGGAGAGCCCGTCGCTGATGCGCGCGGTCAGCGCCCGCACGGCGTCGGGGCTCGGCTCCACGTCGTCCGGGATTGGGGTGACCTCGATGGGCGCGCCGAAGGTCAGCGCGACACGGGTGCGGAACACCCCCTTGTCCTCGTAGAGCATGCCGACCGGCACCACGCGCAGGCCCGGCGCGCGGCTCTGGAGCGCGATGCGCGCGGCGCCGGTCTTGAGGGGCTGGAGCTCCGGCTCGTCGTGGCTGATCCCCTCGGGGAACAAGGCGAGCCACCCCTTCGCGCCGAGGAGGCTCCGCGCCTTCGTGAACGTCGCGTCGTTCTTGGCGGTGTCGGCCTCCTTCGCGCGGTACACGGGGATGGCCGAGAACGCCTGGAGGATCTGGCGCGCGATCGGATTGGAGAAGAGCGTGCTCTTCGCCAGGAACGCGACGGGGCGGCCCACGCCGATGCAGAGCACGAGCGGATCGAGGAGCCCGTTGGGGTGGTTCGCCACGAGGATGACCGGGCCTTCGGCCGGGGGCGCGCCCGAGACGGCGATCTCCCGGTAGTAGAGGCGGATGAGGGCGAGCCAGGCGGCGCGGAGGAGGGGATTCATGGGGACGGGGAGTGTACGCCGCCGTCGGTCACGCCGCTGGGGCGGCCGTGCGCGATCCGTCCGCCGCCTGCGCCACGGAGGGCACGGGTTGGTGGACGCGCATCGTCTCCTCTCCGACCATCACGCGCACGGTCCGCCCGAGGCGCCGCCACACCGACTCCTGCACGTAGGGCACGCCATGGCGCGCGCACAACGCCTGGACGCGGGGCTGGGCACGTTGGTAGGCGGCCATCGGCAGATCGGGCCAGAGGTGGTGCTCGATCTGGTAGTTCAGGAACCCGTGGGCGAAGTCGTTCAGATCGCCGCCCGTGCGGAAGTTGGCCGAGCCGAGCACCTGCCGGAGCAGGAATTCCTGCTTGCTGCGCGTGGGCGTCTCGAAGCGGTACAGGTCTCCGCCGGCGTGGTTCGGCACGATGACGGCGAAGCTGTGGAGGTTGGTGAGGAGCTCGGCCAACACCTGGTTCACCAACACGCTCGCGGCGGCCCAGGGGGACACCAGCAGGAAGAGCGCGGGGAGCAGCACGAAGTGCACGGAGGCGTAGGGGAGCACGCTCCGGAGCCACAGATCGCGGCCGGCCGGCGTGCGTGGGTCCCACGTCCAGACGCCCCGCGGCAGGTCGGCGCCCGCGCCATCCACCTTCTGGTCGGCGCGGTGCAATTCGGCGATGGTGTTGGGCGCGTAGTACAGCCACTTCCACGTCAGCGCGAAGAAGAACACCAACAGGTAGCGGGCCGGCCGGGGCCAGCGGCTCTCCCGCAACCAACGCAGGTTCTCCTCGACGAGATCGGGATCGCCAGCCTCGTTGAGTCGGTAGTGATGGAGCACGTTGTGTTCGTGTTTCCACGCCGCGGGCACCAACCAATCGAACCAGTCGACCACCCGCCGCGCGCCCTCGCCGAAGGGCTTGCCGGCGCGCCCCAGCCGATCGTAGCCGCGGTGGCCCACGTGGTGGCCCACCATGGTCCACCGCGCGAACCGGCCCGTGGAGAGGGCGAGGATGCTCAATGGGTTGGGTGCGATCCAGGCGGTGGCCCACCCGAGGAGGCTCGCGGTGTAGCCCCAGCGCTCGATGCGCCGGAGGTGGGCGAGATCGGCGGGGCCACACTCCTGGCGCAGCTCCGCGCCGAGCTGCCGAAGGTCGTTGCCGAAGGCGTCCAGATCCATGCGGCGCGGCCTATCGTCGCCGACGGCCCCGCGCTTCACGCCCTGCCGTTCAGACCCCGACCAGCCCCGCCCGGCGCACCTTCGCGAAGGTGGGCGCGAAGCGCTCCCAATCGCCCGGGAACGCCGCGCGCGCATCGGACCACCGCAACGCGGGCCGCCTGTCGCCGGGCGCCGCGGCGTCGAGCACCTCCGCGAGCCACGCCATCGCGTCCCGGCGGGCCTTCACGCGCACGGTGTCGTCGCGTGTGTGGAGGAGCAGGGCACCGTCGTCCTCGAGGACCTCGCCGCCGAGCCACAGGAGGCGCTCGCCGGGCTCCGGGGGCGGGGCCGCGAGGGCCTTGGCGATGCGGTCGGAGGGCTCACGCGTGGGGGGCACCTTGGTCTCGAACCAGGTGTGTGCCGGGCGATCCAACTCCCGGCCGCGCATCCACGCCTTGAGCGCGCGCGGGAGCACGGCGTCGTACCGGTCGGGATCGGCGCCGGTGGCATCGACGTGGAGCATGTCGTTGGCCGCGAAGAGCTTCGCGGCGGCCCGCGCGGGCATTGCGGGCACGGTGACGCCGTACCGGGCGGGATCGACGGCGATGCCCGAGTGGCGTGTCAACACGAACCGATGCCAGAACGCGGAGCTCAACAGGTCGGCGGCGAACAGTTGGCGCACGATCTCCAACGAGTCGACGGTCTCCTCCTCGGTCTGGGTCGGGAACCCGTACATCAGGTAGGCGTGCACCATCACCCCGGCCTGCCGGAACGCGCTCGCCGCGCGGGCCACCTGCTCGATGGTGACACCCTTCTCCATGCGCGCGAGCAGGCGATCCGAGGCCACCTCGAGCCCGCCCGTGACCGCGATCAGCCCCGCCGCGGCGAGCAGGCGACACACGTCGGGCGTGAAGGACGCCTCGAAGCGGATGTTGCCCCACATCGTCACGGTCGAGCGGCGCTGGAGCAATTCCAAGGCGAGATCGCGCAAGCCGCGGGGTGGCGCGGCCTCGTCCACGAAGTGGAAGCCGGACTGACCCGTGTCACGAATCAGCTCGTCCATCACGTCGGCGAGGCGCTCGGCGCGCGCGGGCAGGTAGCGCGCGATGTAGTCGAGCTGGATGTCGCAGAAGGAGCACTTGCGCCAGTAGCAGCCGTGGGCGAGCGTGATCTTGTTCCACCGCCCGTCGGACCAGAGGCGGTGGGCGGGGTTCAGGCTGTCGACCAGCTGGAGGTAGTGGTCGAGGCGGAGATCCCCATAGAAGGCGGCGATGGCGGCGGGCACGTCGGGGGGCGTTGCGGGGGGCTCGCCCCCCGCCCCAAGAGCCGTGGACTCCCAAATCAGGCCAGCGCGCGTACGGGTGCGGTGGCGACGATCCGCGCCTCCCGCGAGATGCTCGAGGACCGCCAGGAGCGGCCCCTCGCCGTCATCGTAGACGAGCGTGTCGATGTGGTCCCACAGGCGGGGCTCGGCCACGTCGCGCAGCTCGGTGTTGACGTAGCCGCCACCCATGATGACGTGGGCGCCGCGCGCGCGCAGCCGCCGGCCGATGCGCAGGGCACCGTAGAGGTTGCCGGGGAAGGGGACGGAGAGGCCTACGACGTCGGCGGTGACGGTGTCCGCGAGCTCGTCGAGCCACGTGTCGAGGAGCGTGGTGCGGGCGAGGCGCGCGGCCAACGCGTCGAAGGAGGCGGGACCCACCGCGAGGTGATGTTGGTAGCGGATGAGCGAGAAGCCCTCGTCGACACAAGAGGTGACGAGATCGGCGAGGTCGGAGAGGTAGAGCGTGGCGAGGTGGCGCGCGGCGTCGTCCACGGCGAGGGGGCCGAAGCCGTCGAGGTCGGCGGCCGCGGAGCGGGGGCCGCGCGGCAGGAACGGGGTGTCGAGCAGGCGCGGCGCGAGGGTGCGGTCCTTGCCCTGGAGAAAGCGGATGACGGGCCCGATCGCGGCCTCGTGGGCCTCGCGCAGGGCGATGGCGCGCCACGCGGGCTCGGGGAGATCGTCGCCCTCCGCGATCGAGTCGAAGACCGCGGCGAGGCCCGCCTTCGAGTAGAGGCGCAGCACCCACTCGATGCCGAGGTCACGCTGGGTCGTCGCGACGCCGTGATCGCGGAGCGCGCGCGCGAGGTAGGCGGGGCCCGGGTAGGGCGCGTTGAGCTGCGTCAGGGGCGGCAGCACCAGGGCCAGTTGCATCGCGCGAATGTAGCGCGGCGCCTCCCGCGAAAAAAGTCGCGTGCCGGGCGAAGGGCCGGCCACCCCCGCGACACTCGTAGGGGTGGAGGCTATGAAATGCCCGTCGACATCAACGAGCCACAGGTCCAGATCGCCGGCTTTGCCGGGGTGACGCATGGCTTCGAGAAGCAGGTGATCCGGGACGTGGTCGCCGGGACGCGCGTGGCACGGGGGCCCTGGGCAGGGGTGGTCCAGGCGCGCGTCGGGGTCGCGCCCCGCGCGTCGGATCCGCTGGCGTCGGCGGTCGGGGAGCTCGCGTGGCAGGCGTGGGGCGCCGCCGAGGGGCCGCTCTACTCCCTGGACGACGTGCTCGGCGCCAGCGCCTCGGCCGAGCTCGGCGTGCCTGCGTTCGGCGCGCGGTTCTCGGGCGGCCCGTTCCTGTCCGTCGGCATCGACGCGGCGTTCGTGTCCCGGGGCGTCTACTACGGGAGCGAGGAGAGGGTGGTGTCCGCGGGGGAGGTATTGCCGGCCGTCGGCGCCCGCATCGGCGCGGGCGTGAACTGGTGCCTGGGGAAGAACCTCGCCATCCGCGCCGAGATCTCGGACGTGGTGCGCTCCGCCTCCCTCATCGAGCCGGCGGGCGGCTTCCGGAGCAACACGCTGAGCGAGGATCCGCCCAACCCCTTGTTCGTTCACCAGGTCGCGCTCGCCGTGACCATCGCCGTGGGCCGGTAGGAGGGCGTCATGTGGCTAATCATCATCGCGAGCGCGCAGGCGTTCGAAGTCGATGTGGGCCTCGGCAGCGAGCTGGTCGCCAACGAGCCCTTCGTCAACCCCATCGGGATGCGCGGCTCGGTCACGCTCCGGCCGTTGCCCTGGCTCGGCGCCGGCTTGTCGCTGGCCGGCTACCCTCTCCGCGTGCAGACGACCCGCTACGACGTGATTGCCGGCTTCAGTATCGTCCCCGACGCGGCGCCCATCGTCGGGACCGGCAGCTTCGTCGGCGCGGTACGGTTCGCGCGCGGGCCCATCGGCACGTTCGACGGCGCGATCGATCTCGTGGTGGGCGTCGGTGGGGTCTACTCGGTGGACGACTGCGTCGCGTTGCAGATGGTGGACGACCCCGTCTGCCTCGGCACCCAACGCCAGCTGCACCCCGCCTCGATCATCGGGCTCAACGCGATGATCGGCCAGGGCCAGTGGGGCGTGCGGCTGCGCGGAGAGCGGTGGGCGTACACCGAGACGGTCGCCGGCACGGTGGAGCGGTCGAAGGACCCGGTGTGGCTGGGCGTCGACCTGGTGGTGCGCTTCGGGGGCGCGCCGGCCTCCCCATGATGCCCTGGCTGCTCCTCGTGGCGGGCGTCGCGGCGATGCCCTGGTGGACGGAGGATGCCCGCGAGGCCGAGGCCGTGCGCGCGGCGCTGGTCGAGCTGTGGCCGACGAGCCCGTTCGTGGTCCAGGAGGGCGCGCCCGAGGGGCTCGGCGCCTGGTACGGCGACGGCGTGCTCCACCTCGTGCTCGTGGACGGGGTGCGCGAGGGCCCGGTCGGCCCCGACGCCGCCGAGCAGGTGGTCATCGCGCGGGCGTGGCTCGCCGAGCTCGGGCCCGAGCGGCGGCGGTGGGCGGGGCGCGCGCCGATCCGGCCGCAGGTCGGGCTGCTCGTCGGCACCGGGGTGGCGAACGAGGTGGCGCCGGCGCCGCTCCACGTCGCGATCGCGGGCGATCTGTCGTGGCGTCTGCTCACGGTCACGCCGTTCGCGACGGGGGACCTGGGGACGGTCCAGGCCGCACGCGACGGGGCGCCGGTGAACGAGACGCGGGTGGGAGTGGGGGTCGCGATCGGGACGCGGGCGCCGCTCTGGGGCGGCGAGCTCGCCCTCGTCGCGGGGCCGACCGTGCGCCTGGTGGTGGCGACGGCACGCGGGGGAACGGCGACCGTGCTCCTCCCGGGGATCGCCGAGCGCGTCCATTGGTGGCGCGCCGTGGCGCCGGGTTGGCGGTTCGGCGTGGGGGCCACCGTGCAGTTCGACGGCATCGCGTCGAGCTGGAAGCAGCCGTGGACGGAGGTCGGGGACACCGTGTATGCGCGCCCCGAGCTGGTCGCGGCCCTCGAGATCGGCCTCGCGTGGGCGAACCCGTGAGCGGAGACGAACGCCAGGCCTTCGCCGCGGCGCTGCGGGCCGGCGCACCCGACGCGGTGGACCGCTTGTACCGCGACCATGCGCGCGCCGTGCTGGCGTGGTGCCTGCGGCTCGGCCCGCCGGGGATGGACGCGGAGGACGCGGCGCAGGAGGTGTTCATCACGGCGCTCCGGCGGCTCGGGGAGTACCGCGGCGACGCGTCGGTGAGCACCTGGTTGTTCCAGGTCACGCGGCGGGTGGTCGCCAACCAGCGGCGTCGCCACGCGTTGCGACGCTTCTTCGGGCTGGAGAGTGCGCCGGAGCCGTCGGTGTCGGCCGCGGCGGAGGCCGCGCTGGGGCGGGAGGGCGAGCGGCGGCTGGTCCGGCGGGCGCTCGCGCGGCTCTCGGCGGCGCATCGGGAGGTGATCGTGCTCGTGGATCTCGACGAGCGGCCCGCGCCCGAGGCCGCGGAGATGCTCGGGGTGCCGGTCGGCACGATCTACAGCCGGCTGCACGCGGCGCGGCGCGCGTTCGCGACGGCGGCGGTCGCGGAGGGTTGGGAGGTCGTCGAGCGGGACGGCGCGCCGGTGTTGGGGGTGGCGCGATGAGTCGTGATCCGGATGACGCGCGGATGCGCGATGCACGGGCAGCGACGGAGCCCGACGACGCGGCGGTGGCGCGGCTCGCGGAGGCGTCGGGCGGCCTGTCCGTGGTGGCGCGCGTGGCGACGACGCCGGACGACGCGGAGGTGCGCCGCGTGGTCGCGCGGGCCCGCCTCGCGCCGGCACGAACGTCGTGGCGGCTCGGCTGGCTCCTGGGCCTGGGGCTGGCGGGCGCCGCGTTCGCCGGAGCGGCGTGGTGGCCGGAGGCGCCGGTGTTGGTTGTCCCCGAGGAGATAGCGCCGGTCGAGGTCGTCCGCGCGGTGGAGCCGGTCGTGATTCCGCCCGCGCCGGCGCAGCCCCTCCCGATCGCGCGTCCGCCGCGGGCTCCGCCGGTCAAGGAGCCCGCGGTACCGGAGAAACCGCTCCCCGAGCTCGCGCCGCCGCCGATTCCGGAGGCGCCCGCCGCCGCCCCGAACGCGGAGGCCCGCGCGCTCGCTGCGTTGCTCGCCCGGGTCGAAGCCGGCGAGCCCCCGCGCCAGGTGCTCGCCGCGGTCGAGGCGTGGACGTCCACCGCGTCGGCGGGCCCCCTGCGCGAGGAGGGCGAGCTGCTCACGTTTGCCCTCGCGGCGCGGGTCCGTGCGCCGGGGCCGCTCGCGAAGAAGGCCGCCGCCTGGGCCGCCGGCCACCCGGCACACCCGCGGGCGGGCGAGACCTGGCTGCTCGCGGGGGATCTCGCCGAGCGCGCGAACGCTTGTGTCGACGCGACGGCCAACTGGGAGCGGGCGGCGGCGACGAGCCCTTCGTTACGACGGGCCGCGGACGAGCGGCTGACGGCGACACGCTGTCGGTAGCGCGCCTACGCGCCTATCGGCAGGGCCACATCCCCAGCGCGGCCACGTTGTCGTCCTCGTCGCACTCGCCCACGGTGCCCGCCGAGTCGACCGTGGCGAGGAGCACGCCGCCGCCCCACTCGACGCGGTTGAAGCGGAGCGGGCCGAGGAGCAAACTCGCGCCGGAGTCGAGGCTCGCGACGGTCTCGACGAGCACCGGCACGCCGTCCGAGCGCGTGAAGGTCACGTCGAAGTCGACACCGGCGACGAGGCCCCGGTTGGTGACGGGGAGGTAGAGCACCACGGTGCCGTCGTCCTCGTCCGACACACAGTCCGAGAGGCAGGTCTGCGGCGGGCCGAGCGTGAGGTCGGCCAACCAATGGGACGGGCCGAGGATGGTGCCACCGGCGCGGAAGTTGTTCCACGTCTCCCAATTGTTCGGTTGGACGGCGGGGATGCCACCGTCGTCCTCGACGTTGGTGATGTGGTAGGCGTGTTGGTTCCAGATTGGGCGCGCGGGGGCCCAGGAGGCGTCCGCGTCGCCGATGACGGTGATGCCGTTCCAGCCGGTCCACCACATGTCGTTGGAGCCGACGATGATCTCGGTGGAGCCGTCCCCGTCGACGTCCGCGATGACCGGGTACTCGAAGAGCGTGCCGGACGCGTGGTCGACCGCCTGCATGAGCACGGTGCCGGTGGCGCCGTCGTAGATCCAGAGGTCGTGCTCGTCGGCGTACACGACCTCGGCCTTGCCGTCACCCTCGAAGTCGAACACGGAGGAGCCGGTCACCGAACTCGACGCGTCCTGGGTCACGGCCGACCAGAGAACGCTGCCGTCGGTCTCGAGCACCGTGTACAACGAGCGGCCGGCCACGCCGACCTCGGGCTGCCCGTCACCATCGAAGTCCGCCACGGTGGGGGGCCCGCCGCCGCCGCCCGGCACACCCACCGACCAGAGCAGGGTGCCGTCCGTGTCGGAGAGGGTGACCACCGCGCCGCCGACGCGCACCACCTCGGGGAGGCCGTCCCCGTCGAAGTCGCCCACGGCGGGCCACCCGTCGCTGCCGCCGTCGTACCAGACGGTGGAGCCGTCCATCTCGTACACCGCGTTGCCCGCGACCACCTCGAGCACGCCGTCATCGTCCATGTCGACCGCGAACGAGGTGCGCGCGTTGCCGTTCGAGCCGCTTCCGTAGGCGCCGGTCCCCAGCAGCACGCCCGCGGAGCTGATGATCTGGCGCCCCCACACCACCTCCGCGAGGCCGTCCCCATCGAGGTCGGCGAGGGAGGGGAACCCGTACGGGTCAACGTCGGAGCCGCCGTTCCACTTGAAGGTGCCGTCGGCTTCGAGGCACAACACGCCGCCGCTCGTGCTGGCCGTGCACACGTCGGGCGAGCCGTCGCCCTCGAGATCGCCGATGGCGACCCCGCCCGAGCCGTACACGCCGTAGCCACCCGCGCCCGTGATCGAGTAGTGCATCCCGGAGCCGTCGCCGGAGATGACGTTTAGCGTGCCCGCGGAGCTGTAGTTCCCGGCGACGTAGGCGGTGAACGCGATGTCGGGGATGTCGTCGGTGTCGATGTCCCCGTCGCCGTCGTCATCCGTGAGGTTGGCCACCACCGGCGTGGACATGACCTGCTCGTAGCCGGACACGACGGGGTTCACGTCCCAGAGCCACTCCACGATCGGCGAGAAGGTGCCGACCAGCGGCTCGGCGATACACGCCTCGTCGGGGATGGGCGCGGTGACGCCGACGGCCTCGAACGTGTCGCAGTTCTCGGTGTCGAAACGCGCGGTGTCGACCGGCGGCGGCGTGTCCCCGGTGTCGGGCTCGGGGATGTCGCCCTTGTGGGCGAGCGTGCTCTCGATGGCGCAACCGGCGAGCAACAGGAAGCTGAAGCGGGACATGGGGCGAGTGTAGTCCCAAGTGTCGACCCCCGGGGCACGGGCCGTGCGCGCTCCGGCTTGCCCCCGGACGATCCGCGGGTGAAGCCGGCCATTGGAGGGTGGACATGGAGCGAGGGCCCCCGAGACCCACGGTCGACCGGGACTGCATCGTCGTGGGGCGGCAGGACTACGGCGAGTCGGACCGGATCGTCCGGGTGCTCACGCCCGACGAGGGGCGCGTCTCCTTGCTCGCGCGGGGCGCGCGTTCGGATCGCAGCAAGTGGGCGGGGCTCGACCTCGCCACGCGGGCGCACATCCGGTCGCGGCGCGGGCGGACCGATCTGGAGACCCTGGTGGAGGTCGAGGTGGCCGATCCGCGCGTGGGGATCCGCAGCTCGTTGGAGCGCCTCGCGCTCGCCGCCTACGCCTGCGAGCTCTGCGGCGCCCTCGCCCGTGAGGGGTACCCGGAGCCGCGCCTGTACGGGCTCCTCGAGATGATGTTGCTCGTGCTCGACGCGGCGTCGACCGATCCCGGCGACGCATTGCGGGCGGGCCTGGAGGCCAAGGCGCTCACGTTCGCGGGTGTGGCGCCGGTGCTCGACCGGTGCGTCGCGTGTGGCGGTGCGCCCGAGGCGGAGATGCGCTTCGCGCCCGGTGTCGGCGGGCTGGTGCACCTGCGGTGTGCGCCCACGGAGGGCACCTTCCGGCACGTCACCGCGGCGCACGCCGCCGCGCTGGAGTCCGCGCGGCGCGCGCCTCTCCGGGATCTGCTCGACGTCGTGCTGCCCCCGGGCCCGCCCGACGTGCTCCACGAAGCGGTCGCCGCCCACCTCGGGCGTGCGCTCGCCTCGCGCGCGGTGCTGGACGCGCTGCTACAGTGAAGGAGATGGTGCCGTCATGATCGCCCTGCTCCCGCTCCTGCTCGCCTGCGGCACCGAACGTGGCCTGCGCGACGCGCCCACCGAGGTGACCTACGGCGGCTGGGTCTACGACAGCCTGCTGTACGAGGGCGTGTTCGCCGAGGGTACCCTCACGTTCACCGTGGGGGGCGACATCCTGGCGGAGCCGTCGGTCGCCGCCGAGCAGCCGTACGAGGGGTACGAGGGCTACTGGCTCGCGACGCTCCCGCCCAAGGCGCCGTTCGAGCTCCGGGTCGAAGGGGAGGGGGCGTACCCCACGGTCTGGGCGGGGGACACGCCGGGCGCCAACGGGACCTGGTTCCCCGGCGCCCTGTTCGCCGGAGGCACGGTCGAGATCGACGCGCTGCTCGCGGGGCTCGTTCTTCCCGAGGGCGTCGCCCCGGGGGCCCTCGCGGAGGGCGCGATCCACCTGTGGGGGCGCCCCTCCGACGGCACCGATTGGGACTGCGCGGCCGTGAAGGTGAACGGCGTGGTGCCGCTCTGTTACGTGCTCGAAGAGGACGGCTCCCTCAGGCCGGTGGGCGAGGGGCCGTTCGACATGTTCTTCGCGTTCGATCTGCCGCCCGGCCAGGTCGTGTTGGAGGACGGCTTCGGCGGCGGAGAGGCCTGGACCGCCGTGGAAGGGGACCTCGTGATGGCCTGGTGGGTGGTGCACGGATGATGTTCCTTCTCCTGTTCGGCTGCAATCCGCTGCCCAAGACCGTCACGATGACCGGCACCGTCGGGGACACGCCGTACGGCGGCGGGGGCGTCGTGGCCGGCGCGACGGTCGCGATCGAAGACGACGCGGGGGCCGTGGTCGACTCCCAGACCGCCGACGACGCGGGCGCCTTCACCGTGAGCGTGCCCGCGGGGGTGCCGTTCTTCGTGACCGTGTCCGCCGAGGGGCACGTGCCCACCGCGTTCTCGGGCACCGCCGGCGTCTACGACTTCGCCGCGCCCGAGGGCTACCCCTGGGTGGCGTCCGACGCGTGGCTGGCCGAGCTGCGCACGGAGTTCGCCGCCTGCCCGAACGTAGGCGCGGCGGGAGCCGTGGTCGCGGGAGAGGTGCGGGGGAGCCTGCCCGGCACGCCTTACACCGACCTTCCATTCGTCCCGACCGGCAGCGCGCGCGCGTTCGACGTCGACGGGACCGAGTACGCGGCCTGCTACCTCGACGACGAGGGGGCGTCGGTGGCCGACGGGACCCAGGTCGGCGACACCGGACGATTCGCGATCTTCGGGGTTCCGCCCGGGCCGATCGTGGTCGACGTTCGCTACGTCGATCCGAACGAAGACGAGCCGGTCCAGCTCTTCCGGTTCGTAGCGCCGGAAGCTGGTTTCGTCCCCATCTTCCCGGCGCTTGTGGAAGCGCTGTAGGGACGTCGCGGGGTCGGTCGAGCTCGATCGCCACGAGAAAGTCGTGTCTTGTGTTGATCTGTCGCGTGTTTTGAACTACGGTCGGCGCCGACGCGCAAACCGGTCGATCGACCAGGTCGCGCTCGCGAACCGCACCCCCCTTTTGCGCTCCTACAGCGCTGCCACCGGAGGACCCTCATGGGCCAGATGATCACCAAGCCCGATGCCAACCCCATCGTCCTCGCCGCGGCGAATTTCTTCGTCCTCGGATTCGCGGGCTACTTCCTCGCCGGGCAGAAGAAGAAGGCGATGATCGCCGGCGCGGTGCTCGTCGGCTTGTGGTTCCTCTCGGGCTGCACGTTCTTCCTGCTCTCCCCCCTCGTCGTGATCGCGAACCTCGTGTTCGCCTACGACGCGTACCTGATCGGCCAGAAGCTCCAGAGCGGCCAGTCGGTCGGCGAGAACGAGAACGGCCTCGAGTTCTTGAACGCGATCTTCAAGGACTAGGTTCGACCATTGCCGGCCTTCGCCGCAGCCATCGCCGAGAGTAACGATCTCTACGCCTGGCTGATCCGCGGGTTCGTCGAGTCCGGCTTGCCGGACCACACGCGCGGAGGCCGGGAATGGACCGCCACCGGCGCCCTGAACCTGGAGAATTTCATCCAGGAGCAGGGCGCGGGGGGCATCGGCCTCGAGTTCCGCGGGCAGGCAGTCGCCGACCCGTCACCCGAGGACGAGTACACCTACCAGGTGTCCGTGGTGCGCGGCCCCGAGGGCACCCAGATCGTGGTGCGCTGCGCGGAGACCCTGTTCCACCACGCGTTCGAGGTCAGCGAGCCCATCGAGGCGCTGGCCGGCCACATCCTGGGCCAGCTCCGCGCCCACAACGACGCGTTCACGGCCTGGCGCGCCAAGGGTGGAGAGACCACCTACGCCCAGCGCGTCGGCATCCCCAACGTGAAGGGGACCACGTGCGATCGCGCCCTCGTCACCGTGCTGGAGACGCTCCGCCGCGCCAACCGGAGCGTGGCCGAGGGGCCGGCGAACAAGTGGTGGATCAAGGCGGGGGGCAAGGGCTCGGTCACGAAGATCGAGGCGGGCCTGGGTTTGGAGCCCGAGTACCGCACGAAGAAGGCGATGGTGCGGGTGTCCCCGGAGGATCTCGCGCACGCCAAGCGCCTTCGCGGCGCGGGCATGTTGCTCATCCTCTCCGGCCTGGCGTCGATGGGCTTCCTGGTGCTCGCCACCGCGTTCGCGGGGTATAATGTCTACACCCTCGGCACGCGCGGCATCACGTCGCAGCCGTGGCTGATGGCCAGCATGGTCGGCACCCTGGTGTTCGGGGGTGTGCAGATCTTCGGCGGGCTCCGGCTGCGGGCGCTCCGGAACATGGGGCTGGTCCGGGTGCTCGCCATCCTCGGGATGCTGCCGTGCCTGGCACCGTGTTGCGGAGTTGGCATCCCGGTCGGCGCGTGGGTCCTCTATCTCCTCCACGATGACCGTAGCAGCAAGGTTTTCAGCGATCAGGGCTCCGTGCTGTCAGGTTGACAGAGGGGGTCTTTGCCGGTAGATGGTCGCCCCGTCGAGGTTCCGCCCGTGACCTTCCAGGACCTGATCCTGACGTTGCAGCAGTACTGGGGCCGCCAGGGCTGCGCAATTCTCCAGCCGTACGACAGCCCCATGGGCGCCGGCACGTTCCATCCCGCCACCTTCCTGCGGGCCGTCGGTCCTCGGCCCTGGCGCGGCGCCTATGTGCAGCCCTCGCGGCGCCCGGCGGACGCGCGGTATGGCGAGAACCCCAACCGCCTGCACCAGCACCACCAGTTCCAGGCGGTGATGAAGCCCAGCCCGCCGGACGTGCAGCACCTCTACCTGGGGAGCCTCGCCGCGGTGGGCCTCAAGCTGACCGACCACGACATCCGTTTTGTCGAGGACGATTGGGAGTCGCCCACGCTCGGCGCGTGGGGCCTCGGATGGGAGGTCTGGCTCGACGGGATGGAGGTGACCCAGTTCACCTACTTCCAGCAGGTCGGCGGGATGGACCTGAACCCCATCACGGTCGAGCTCACCTACGGGCTCGAGCGGCTGGCGATGTACCTCCAGAAGGTCGACAACGTGTACGACCTCGAGTGGGTGTCGGGCATCTCGTACGGGGACGTGTTCCTCCGAAACGAGGTCGAGCAGTCGGCGTTCAACTTCGAGCAGGCGGATGTCGAGGGGCTCCTCGTGAGCTTCGAACGCAGCCGCGCCGAGTGTGAGCGGCTGGTGGGCCTCGGGTTGCCGCTGCCCGCCTACGATCACGTGTTGAACTGCTCCCACAGCTTCAACCTCCTCCAGGCGCGCGGCGCCATCAGCGTCGCCGAGCGCGCGCAGTACATCAAGCGGGTACGCGATCTCGCTTGCCTGGTCGCCCGGAGCTACGCCGGTGTCTGAGCTGTTCATCGAGATTGGCACCGAAGAGCTCCCCGCGCACGCGGTGGGCCCCGCGCTCGAGGCCCTCGCCGCCGGGCTCGTCCGCATCCTCGGCGCCATCGAGCACGGGCGCATCCGCACGTTCGGCACGCCCCGGCGCCTCACCGTCGTCCTCGACAGCGTGGGCCCCGCCCGCCCCGCCGTGGAGCGCCTCGTGACCGGGCCGCCGGTCTCCTCCGCGTTCCCGAACGGCGAGCCGGGCCCCGTGGCCGAGGCGTTCGCCAAGGCGCGCGGCGTGTCGGTGGATCAGCTCCTCCAGGTGGACGGGCCGAAGGGAAAGGTCATCGCGATCCGCCGCATCGAAGGTGGGGAGTCCACCAGCGAGGTGATCGCCAAGGGCCTGGAGGAGGTGGTGCTCGGCATCCCCTTCAAGCGCTCCATGCGGTGGACAGAGGGGCCCGCCCGCTTCTTGCGGCCGATCCACTCCGTCTGCGCATTGCACGCGGGCCGGGTCATCGAGACCTCGGTGGCGGGAATCCTGACCGGCGGCCACTCCCACGGCCACTGGCTCTACGCGCCCGAGGCGTTTCCCGTCACGACGGCGGACGAGTGGCTCGAGGAGCTGCGGCAGCGCTACGTGCTCGCCGACATCGGCATCCGGCGCGCCATCCTCGTGCGCCAGCTCGAGACCCTCGCGGCTGAGCGCGGCGCCGACGCGACGTTCGACGCCGAGCTCGTCGAAGAGGTCGTGCAGCTCGTCGAGTGGCCGCGCGCCATCGTCGGGCGCTTCTCCGAGAGCCTCCTGGAGCTGCCCCCGCGGCTGCTCGTGGAGTCGATGAAGAAGAACCAGCGCTACTTCCCGCTCTACCGGGACGGCGCGCTGACCCACGAGTTCCTCGTCGTAACGAACAATCCGTTCGGGGACGACGCGCTGATCGCCACGGGCAACGCCCGCGTGCTCGCCGCGCGCTTCCACGACGCGAAGTTCTTCTACGCGGAGGACCGCAAGAAGCCCCTCGTGGAGCACGGCGCGAAGCTCGCCGGCATGATGTGGATCCGCGGGCTCGGGTCGATGGCGGAGCGCCAGACCGCGCTGGCCGAAGCCGCTGCCGGTGTGGCCGAGCTGATCGGGGCCGATCCCGCCGCCGCGCGCGAGGCAGGCCTGCTCTGCAAGAGTGATCTCACCACCCAGATGGTGGGCGAGTTCCCCGAGCTCCAGGGCCACGTGGGCCGCCTCCTCGCCGTGCTCGACGGCGCCTCGCCCGGAGTCGGGCTGGCGATCGAGGAGCACTACCTCCCGCGTTTCGCCGGGGACATCCTCCCCACGTCCGGGCCGGGGCGCGCCCTCGCGCTGGCCGAGCGCCTCACGCTGCTCGCGCGCGGCTTCGGGGCCGGCCTGCAGCCCAAGGGCAACGCCGACCCCATCGGCCTGCGCCGCGCGGCCATCGGCCTCGTCGCGCTCGTGCTCGACCTCGGCTGGCGCGGGCCCCAGGGGGAGCTCTTCGCCGCCGCCGGCGTCGCGGGGACCGACGATCTGTACGAGTTCGTGCTGGCGCGGCTGCGCGCCGCCCTCGCGGACGAAGCGCCGGTCGACATCGTCGATGCCGTGCTCGGCGCCCGCGGCAAGGACCACGTCGGCCCTGTGTCGGTCGACCTGACGTGGGCGGCCCGCCGGGTGCACGCGCTCGCCGCGCTGGTCAAGGCCGGCGAGTTCGGCCCCATCCGCATCGCCTTCCGGCGCGCGGCCGGCCTGGTCAAGGAGCACGGCTCCACCGCGTACAGCCTCGATCAACTCGGCGGGCCGCTGGGCATCGCGCTGCACGAGGCGCTCGAGGGCATGCCCGAGCACGCCGACGTGGGCTCGGCGCTCGAGGCCCTCGCGTCGCTCCGCCCGCACCTCGACCGCTACTTCGGTACCGGCGGCGTGATGGTCATGTGCGACGATCCCGTCGCGCGCGCCAGCCGCCTCGGGCTTCTCCGTTCCATCGTCGAGCGCTTCTCAGGCCTCGCCGACTTCACTCGCCTCTCGGGGGAATGACGATGAATTGGGTCTACGTGTTCGGCGACGGCAAGGCGGACGGCGACGGTTCCATGAAGGCCCTCCTCGGCGGCAAGGGCGCGGGCCTCGCCGAGATGACGCGGCTCGGGCTCCCCGTGCCGCCGGGCTTCACCATCACCACCGTCGTCTGCAACCTCTGGATGCAGAACGGCGAGAGCTACCCCGAGGGCCTCTGGGAAGAGGCGCGCGTCGCGCTCGCCCAGGTGGAGCAGCGGTCCGGCAAACGCTTCGGCGACCCCGCCAACCCGCTCCTGTTCAGCGTGCGCTCCGGCGCCGCGGCGTCGATGCCCGGCATGATGGACACCGTGCTGAACCTCGGCCTGAACGACTCCACGGTCGAGGGCCTCGCCGAGCGCACCGGCCAGCCGCACTTCGCGTACGACTCCTACCGCCGCTTCATCACGATGTTCGGCGATGTCGTGCTCGGCATCCACTACACGCGCTTCGCCCGGGTGACGGACGAGGTGCGCGGCAAGCGCGAGATGTCCGCGCTCACGATCGACGAGCTGCGCGGCCTCACGACGCGCCTGAAGCAGGTGGTGGCGGAGTCCTCGGGCTCGCCGTTCCCGCAGGACCCGCAGGAGCAGCTCCGCCTCGCGGTCGAGGCCGTGTTCCGCTCGTTCAACAGCCAGCGCGCCCGCTACTACCGCAAGACCCACGGCATCCCCGACGACTGCGGCACCGCCGTGAACGTGCAGGCGATGGTGTTCGGCAACATGGGGGACACGAGCGCCACGGGCGTCGCGTTCACCCGCAACCCGAAGAGCGGCCTGCACACCTTCTTCGGCGAGTGGCTCCCCAACGCCCAGGGTGAGGACGTGGTTGCCGGCACGCACACCCCGCGCCCGATCAATCGCACCAGCTCCCAGCCCATCGCCGACGGCGTCCAGACCCTGCAGGAGGCGATGCCGAAGGTCTACGACGAGCTGTTCGTGCTCCAGCAGACGCTCGAGACCCACTTCCGGGACATGCAGGACATCGAGTTCACCATCGAGGAGGGCCGCCTCTACCTGTTGCAGACCCGCAACGGGAAGCGCACCCCCGCCGCCGGCGTGCAGATCGTGGTCGATCTGGTGCACGAAGGCGTGATCACGGAAGACGAGGCGCTCAAGCGCATCAAGGCCACCGATCTGGAGCTGGTGCTCCGGCCCGTCCTCGATCCGGACGCCAAGCGCAAGGTCATCGCCAAGGGGCTCGACGCCTCGCCGGGCGCCGCCTCGGGCAAGGTGGTGTTCCACTCGGAAGAGGCGCAGGAGCTCGTCGAGAAGGGCGAGAGCGTCATTCTCGTGCGGCTGGAGACCTCCCCCGAGGACATCCAGGGCATGACCGTGAGCAAGGGGATCCTCACGAGCCGCGGCGGGCAGACCAGCCACGCGGCGGTGGTCGCGCGCGGCATGGGCAAGCCCTGCGTGGTCGGCTGCACCGACATCCTCGTGGACTACGGCCGTCAGCTGTTCTACGCGGGTGACACCGTGGTGCGCCGCGGCGACTGGATCACGATCGACGGCGGCACGGGCGAGGTGTTCGAGGGCGAGATCCCCACGCTCGCGCCCCCGACCGACTCGGGCGCCATGGGCGAGCTGCTCGGCTGGGCCGACGCCCGCGCGCGCATCAAGGTGCGCGCCAACGCCGATACCGGTGCCGACGCGACCAACGCCCGGAACCTCGGCGCCACCGGCATCGGCCTGTGCCGCACCGAGCACATGTTCTTCGAGCCCACTGCGCTGCGCGCCATGCGGCAGATGATCCTCGCGGAGGACGAGAAGTCGCGCCAGCGCGCGCTCAACCTCGTGCTGCCGATCCAGCGGAACGACTTCGTCGAGATCTTCCGCGCGATGGACGGCCTGCCGGTCACCATCCGCCTGCTCGACCCGCCGCTCCACGAGTTCCTGCCCAACCGCCCGGAGGAGATCTCCGCGGTCGCGAAGGATCTCGGCGTTCGCGCGGACGTGTTGACGGAGCGTCTGAAGCAGCTCCACGAGTCCAACCCGATGATGGGGCACCGCGGCTGCCGCATCGGCATCACGACGCCCGAGATCTACAACACCCAGGTTCGCGCCATCTTCGAGGCCGCCGCCCTGGTGGTGAAGGAAGGCGTGGTCGTGCTCCCCGAGGTGATGATCCCGCTGGTGAGCATGCCGAGCGAGCTCGAGCGCTGCCGCCGCCAGGTCGAGGAGACCGCGGAGACCGTGCTGGCCGAGAACAACGTGCGCATCGACTACCAGATCGGCACGATGATCGAGCTGCCGCGCGCGTGCGTGCTCGCGGACAAGATCTCCAAGTACGCGGACTTCTTCAGCTTCGGCACCAACGATCTGACGCAGATGACCTACGGGTTCTCGCGCGACGACATGGGCAAGTTCTTCTCGGAGTACCTGCAGCGCGGGATCCTGAAGGACTCGCCGCTCTCCGTGTTCGACGTCGAGGGTGTGGGCGAGCTGGTCAAGCTCGCCGCGGAGCGTGGCCGGGCCGCCAAGCCGCGCATCAAGCTCGGCGTCTGCGGGGAGCACGGCGGTGACCCTACGGGTGTCGCGTTCTTCCACAAGATCGGTCTGGACTATGTCAGCTGCTCCCCGTTCAGGGTACCTGTGGCGCGACTCGCCGCTGCGCACGCGGCGCTGGGAGTCCTGTAGGGGCGCCCGCCCTCCCTCTCACGACCCGCGAGCAACGTGAACCTCTCCCGCATCGCCTTCGCGCTCGTCCTCCTCGCCGGCTGCGTCAAGGACGCCCCCCTGCCCGACCTCGGCGCCTGCGCCGAGCCGCCGGCGGGGGTCTACGAGTACGGCCAGATCGGCATCGGCACCTGCCTGTCGGGTCCGAACGATCTGCTGTTCCTGGACGGTGGGCGCGTGCTGGCCGTGACCAACGCCAACCCGTGGAAGGACTTCACGGGCGGCTCGGCGTTGTTCCTCGACCTGTCCACGGTGGACTGGACGAAGGGGCGCAACGTGCTCCAGCCCGCCGAAGGGGGGGAGGGGGTCGCCGCGCGCGCGCTCGACATGCCCTCGTTCTCGGGGCCGATGGCCTACGCCCAGCCGCACGACACGCTGGTCGTCGCGAACCGCCTCTCCGAGGAGGGGCGCACCCGCAATGAGATCGACAACGTCTGGTTCGTGGACGTGTCGGATCCCGACGCCCCCTCGTTCGCCGACCTCGGGCCGGACGGCCCGACGCTCCCCGTCGGCTACGACCCGGTGGCCGTGTACTACGCGGCGTCGACCGATCTCGCCTGGGTGATCAACCGCACCGCGCACACGCTCGGGATCATCGATCTCGGCGCCAGCCCCGCGGCGCTCGTGCCGCCCGGCGGCCCCACGCGGCTCGACCCCAGCGATTTCGTCGATACGGACGCGAGCGGGAGCCGCGCCGGCTTCGTCACGCTCGACACGGTCGAGGTGCCCGAGGGGGTCGACCCCGACCGGATCGCCCACACGTGGAACCTCGACTGGAGCATCGGCTCCTTGCGCCTCTGGGTGCCCTCGGCGGACGGCGCGTACCGGGTCACCGGCAACGGCGAAACGCTCTGGGAGCGCAGCGCGGTGCCGGTGGATCTCGACCTCGCGGACGCTGACGGCGTGGTGCTCGCGGTGAACGACCCGCACTTCTTCCTCGAGGCGTACGACAACAGCGCGTACCTCTCCCGCGTCGTGTTCGAGGACCAGGGCGTCCTCCGCGCCGCCAACTCGCCCTTCTCGGGGGAGGTGTGGGACTGGGAGTCCTTCGCCCTGCTCGAGCCCTCCAACAGCGGGTGGGACACCGAGATCGGCGGCCCCTCGATGCTGGTCGAGGGCCCCACCTGGTACCTGTTCTACGACGGGGGATCCGGCGGCGAGCACGCCGTGGGCCTCGCGATCAGCACGGACGGCGAGACCTTCACGCGCGCGGACGCAGATCCCGTTTTCGCCGTCGACGGCGCGTCGGTGACCGACCCGTTCGTGTTGTGGGACGAGCAGGGCGCCCGCTGGCGGATGTACTACACGGTCGACAACGCCACGATCGGCGAGGCCACGAGCGAGGATCTCGTGAACTGGACCGCCGGGGGGAGCTGGGCGCCCGAGGGCGGCGCGGTGGCTCCGGCCGTCGCCTACGTCAACGGCGCCTACCACCTCTTCTACTCGACCACCGGGGTCGACGGGGACATGCTCGCCGAGGCCGTGAGCCTCGACGGATCGACCTGGGAGGTGCTCGGCGCGCCGTTCGCGGTCGACGAGGACGCCGTGCTCACCGGCGGCGTGGCGATCCAGGCCTCCCCGGAGGACGCGTTCGTCCTCACCAACGAGGGCGGCGACACCCTCGCGCTCACGCTCACCCCCGGCGCGACCGCCTCGGTCCCGGCGGCCGGCTGGGAGGTGCGCGTAGCCGCGGGCCAGGTGGCCGATCCCGCCACGGTCGACGCGACCGGCATCGCGCTCGACAGCATCCACGCCGATCGCGCCTTCCTCACCTACACCGATGACGCGGGCCTGGCCGCCATCGGCACCGCCGAGATGCTCGGCGCGGCGGATCTCGTGCTGGACGCGAGCCCGGTCCTCGAGGCCGGCGCCGGCGGCGATCACGACGCGGACGGCGTCTCCTCCGCGGTGGTGACCGAGATCGGCGGCGAGTGGGTGATGTACTACGCGGGCCTCGCCGGCGAGGTCACGACGATCGGCCGCGCCACCAGCGCGGACGGACTCACGTGGACGGCGGACGCCGGCCCGCTCCTCACGGACGCCGCCGACTGGGAGTCCGTCGCGATGGAGCCCGGCAGCGTCCAGGTCCTGGACGACGGCACGATCCGGCTCTGGTACACGGCCTTCGACGGCTCGCGGTACCGCATCGGGCTCGCCGAGTCGGTCGACGACGGCGCTACCTTCGCCCGCGTGCCCGGCACCCAGGGGTTCGACTGGATGTTCGAGGCCGGCGCCCCCGGCGACTGGTACGACAGCGGCGTGCGGCACCCCTACGTGGTGCGGGACGGCGACATCGATCGCATGTGGTTCGCGGGCACCGGCGGCACGAGCTGGCAGATCGGCTACGCCGAACGTTCTGGGGACACCGCCGAGTGGGAGTCCGCCAGCACGCTCGAGGGCTCCGCGCGCCCGGTCCTCGCTGCCGCGCTCGGCGGCTTCGGCCTCGGGGGGGTGACCCGCCCGGTCGCCGTGCCCGACGGGAGCGGATGGAGCGTCTGGTACACCGGCCTGGACGGCGGCGGGGGCGACGGCGAGCTCGCGCAGGGGCGTGTCGGCCGCGCGGTCGGGAGCGTGCCCGATCGGCTCTACCGCGATCTTCGCATGCCGACGGACGCCGACACCTGGTCGTTCACGACCGTGCCGGCGCGCATCGGCGAGACGTTGAGCCTCGACCTCGCGGTCGACGGCGTGGCGGTCGCCGGCGGAGGCTGCTCGGCGCTCGCCGAGGACACCGATCGGGGCTTCCTCTACGTCGGCTGCAAGCTGGTCCCGTACGTTTACGTGATCGACATCCGCGACGACAGCGTGGGGGACTTCCAGGATCTCAACTACCTCGACGTCGAGAGCATCCTGCTGGTCGAGACGAGCACCGGCAGCTCCTCCGGCATGCGCTCGCTCGTGGTCGATCGGGACCGCGGCTGGTTGTGGGGCGTGGCCGACACGCCCGAGGCCATCTACGCGATCGATCTCGCCTTCGTCGTGGACGACGCGGACGCCGAGATCCTCCGCGAGCAGGTCGTCTCGATGCTCCCGCTCCCGCGCGCCGTCGAGCGCGACGAGGGCGTGTCGACCGAGTCCAACGTCGGCCCCGCGCAGCTCGCCTTCCACCCGGACGGCCGGCACCTGCTGGTCACCAACTTCAACGGGAACAGCGTCTCCGCCTATGACCTCGACGTCGGGGTCGCCGGTACGCTCGTCGCGCAGACGGAGGCGGTGGGAGAGAACCCCTACGCCCTCCGCATCTCGCCCGACGGCACGATCGCGGCGGTGGCGAACTACGCGGGGGAGGTGGACGGCGCGAACGTCGGCTCGACCATCGCGCTCCTCGACGCCGACCCCACGAGCCCCACCTTCCTCCAGGTCAAGACCTGGCTGGTGAACCAGTGACCCGTCATCTGCTCCTTCCGGCGTCCCTGCTCGCCCTCGCGGGCTGCTCCGAGGGGCTCGACCGGATCCCCACCCACTTCGACGGGCCCATCGCCGCCGCCGTGCTCCCCGCTGACGAGGGCCCGTGGGAGGTCCCCGCGGGGTTCGTGGCGAACAGCCGGAACGGCGCCATCGTGCCGCTCGATCTGAAGATGGGGCGCCTCCTCACCGACGATCCGACCGCGTCCTTCCTGCGAAGCGCCGCGATCGCCACGGGGGAGGCCCGCCTGCTCTCCGACGTGGCCGTGGTCGCCGGGGCCGACGGCTCGGTCACCCTCTGGACCATCGACTCCGCGTTCGGGCAGCTCCTGCGCGCACCCTACGTGCTCTCGGTGGACGAGGACGGCTTCCCCGTCGAGCCGGAGCCCACCGCGACAGAGCCGGTGTTCGTGGACGCCGACAGCAGCGGAGACGCGCCCACCATCAGCGATCTGGAGCTCCGCGCCGGCTTCACGACGACCGAGGACTGGAGCATCGAGTACGACGGCAGCCACTGGTGGGCGAAGGGGAGCCGGAGCGGGCAGCAGGGCAAGGAGCCCTTCTCCGGCCAGCGGTACCGCAGCGACAACCGCGAGGTCGAGTTCGACCTGGCGGGGGACGCGACAGAGGGCGACCGCTTCGAGTTCTCCACCGCCACGGGCATCCGCGAGTTCACGTTCGACGGCGCGGTCCCCACCGCGATCCACGCGCAGGGCGGCCGGGTGTACGTGTCCGTCGCGTCCGATCCGGGCCGCGTGGTCGTCTACGACGGCGTCACCGGCGAGGTTGTCGGCACCCTGGAGCTCGGCTCCCACGCGCTCGGCCTCGGCTCCCAGCCCGCGCGGATGAGCGGCGCGCCCGACGGGCGCCTGTTCATCGCGGACGCGGCGCTCGCCCAGGTGTGGGTCGTCCGCTTCGACCTCGATCTGGATCCGGCCACCGCCGCGATCGAGGTCATCCCCGTCGCCGCGCCCGCGATCGACGTGGCGTGGCAGGGCGGGTACGACCGCAACGACGAGCCGTTCGACAACCTGTTCGTGGCGCCGGTCGCCGCGCTGCGGGTGGACGTGTGGGATCTGACCACCGGCGCCTGGCGCGATCCGAACCCGCTCACCCAGGACGCGGCGGGCGTGATCCTCGGGGCGCCCATCACCGGGCTCGGCGCGAGCGTCGGGAACGTGTCGCTTTCCCGCGAGACCACCTTCGGCGCCCACCCCAGCGTGCCGACGGTCGCCGTCGCGACCGCGGACGGATTCGTCTACATGCTCGAAGGGTCGGACGGCTGCGGCGTGTTCGACGCGACCGGCCCGTACGGCGAGAACACGCGCACGGACGACAGCGGCGACATCAAGATCCTGCTCGCCGACCAGGGCGACACGTCCGATTCCATGCTCTGGACCGACGACTCGACCGGCTTCCAGGTGGTCGCCTCCACCTGCGGCGGCGTGGCCCGCAGCGAGACCTGGTACGTCCAGTACGACAGCGCGACCCTCTCCTGGGAGGTCGAGGGCACGCTCTCCGGCGTCCAGATGGCCCGCGCGTACGACGGCGAGCGGTACCTCTCCGACAACGGCGCCATCTCGTTCACCATCGGATCGGGGCCGCTCCCGCCCACCCAGGGCGACCGCTTCGAGTTCAAGGTCGACGACGGCCTGCGCGTGTTCCGCGGGAGCGACGAGAACGAGGACGGCGAGGTTGTCGCGTGGGAGTTCCCCGGCCGCCCGGTGGGCTTCGAGACCATCACCGGCCCCACGGGCGGCGGCTGGGATCCGGTCGACCGGCGCCAGTTCATGCTGCTCCCGGTGGTGAATACCGACCTCGCTGCGCGCCTCCACCTCGACGCCGGCAAGGCCGAGGTGCTCTGGGAGTAGGCGGCCGGCCCTCGACGAGGGCTCTACGCCACCGCCATCACCGCGGCGCGTTGCTCGCGGAGCTTCCGCGCCTCGTCCAGGCGGCCGAGCGCCTCCTCCACGACCGCGGCGTGCTCGAGCGTGCGGAGGAGCCCGCGCAGATCCTGGATGCGCACCTGCAGGCGCAGGGCCTGCCGATAGGTCGCGCGCGCCTCCTCGAGCCGGCCCGCGGCGGCCGCGATGTCGCCGAGCAGCCGCGCGCACGCGGCGTTGGCGGGGGCCTCCCCGAGCGTGGCGTAGAGGGTGCCCGCCTGGCGCGCGGCGGCGGCGGCGCCCTCGTGATCGCCGCGCCGGAGCAACAGGTCCGCGCGGCGGCGGGCGACGTTGGCGCGCAGGAGCGGCTGGTCGTTGGCGAGCACGCCGAGCGCGTGCAGCAGGCGTTCGGCGCGGCTGTACTCGCCGCGGGCGATGGCGAGCGTCGCCTCGCCGAGGCGTAAGTTGGCGCGTTCGAGCGCGGCGCCGCCTGCCCGATCGACGGTCGCGGCGACCTGCTCGTGGAGGGTCCCGGCGGTCACCCACTCGCCGGCGCCCACCGCGAGGTCCGCGGCGCCGCGGAGCGTGGCGGCGAGGCCGATCGCGTCGTCCTCCATGCGGTAGAGCTGGCGCGCCTGGCGGTAGTGGGACTCGGCCTGCGGGAGCTGGCCGCGGGCGGCAAGCCGATCCGCGACCCGGCGGTGGAGCGTGGCGGCGCGCTGGGGGTCACGGGCGCGGCGGAACAACGCGCTCGCGTCGGCGTAGCGGCCCAGGGCGTCCTCGACCTCGCCGGCGGCCAGGAGCGCGTCGCCATCGGCCCAGAGCAGGGTGGCCACATCGGCGGGGGCGCCCCCCTCGCGAAGCGGGTCCGCCACCAGCGCGCGGGCCACCTGGACCTGCCCGGCGGCGGCCGCGAGGCGCGCGGCGGCGGCGAGGCATCGGCAGGCGTCCGCGCGGTTGGGCACGAGGTGCGCGAGGCGGCGCAGGAGCAGCAGATCGCGCGGATCGGGGAGCATGGGGAGGTGCGCGCCGCGCGCGAGGGCGAGCAGGTTCTCGACGGCGGGGAGGGCCATGGCGGCGGCGTTCGCGTCGGGCAGCGGCGTGAGGTGGGCCGCGATCCCGCGTCGCAACACCACGCGGTCGGCGTCGGGCACGGTGGCGACCGCGGGGAGCGAGCCGCCGAGCCCGCCGGAGCCGCCGACGAAGCCGACGGGGAAGGCGGCGAGCAGATCGGCGATGGCGCCGAGCCGCGCGAGGGCCTCGGCGACGGGGGCCGAGAGGGCGCCGGAGAGGCGGGCGAGGAGCGGGTTGCCGCCGAAGTCGGCGGGGTCGGCGTCGGGCGCGAACGGCGCCAGGAGCGCGTCGGGGAGGCCGCCGAGCACGAGCGCGCCGGGGAGGGGCGCTTCGGAGACGAGGACCAGGCGGGCGTCGGCCGCGGTGGCGGCGGCGCGCTGGAGCGGCTCCAGGACGGCCTCGTTGCCGATGTCGTCGGCGACCAGGTCCAACGGCCCGAACGCGCGCATGGCGTCGTAGAGCGCGCCCTCGTCCCCCACGGGGCGGATCCCGACGGCCTCGCCGAGCGCCCGCACGGCGTCGGCGGCGTCCTCGCAGCCGAGAAGGGAGACGGCGACGAGCCTGCGCCCCGGGATGGCGACGATCGCCCCCGCGAGCGAGGTCTTGCCGATCCCGGGCGGCCCGCTGATGGTGAGGGAGCCCTCTCGCTCCAGCCGCGCGCGGCCGTCGGCGATCTCCGCCGCCCGGCCGGGGAGATCCGGGCGCAGCGGCAACCAGGCGGGGATCACGGGCGCTCGGGCGCGGCGGCCGTCCCGACGCGGCGCTTCATCACCGTCGACTTGAGCTGGCCGCAGCCGGCGTCGATGTCGATGCCGCGCCGCACGCGCACGGTGGCGGGCACCCCGTAGCGCTCGAGGATCTCCACGAAGCGCGAGGCGTCGGGGAGCGCGGTGGGGGCGCCGTCGTAGCGGGTTGTGGGGTTCAGGGGGATGAGGTTCACGTGGCACGGGAGGCCCTTGAGCAGCCGGCCCAGACGCTCGGCCTCCTCGGGCTGATCGTTCTTGCCCGCGATGAGCGCCCACTCGAACGTGATGCGGCGCCCGGTCTTGTCGACGTAGAAGCGGCAGGCGTCCAGCAGCTCGGCGATCGGCCACCGGTCGTTGATCGGCAACAGCGCGCTCCGCTCGGCGTCCGTGGCGGCGTGCAGGCTGATCGCGAGCGTGACCTGCAGGCCTTCCTCGGCGAACTGCCGGATCTTCGGCGCGAGGCCGACCGTGCTCACCGTGATGTGGCGGGCGCCGATCCCGAGCTCGCGGTTGAGCCTGCGGATGGCCTCGAGCACCGCGTCGTAGTTGTGGAAGGGCTCGCCCATGCCCATGAGCACGACGTTCGAGAGGCGCTCGCCCTTCTGCTGGAGCTCGCGCGCGTAGAGCGCGGCCTGCTCGAAGATCTCGGTCGAGGTCAGGTGCCGCGCGAACCCCATCTGCCCAGTCGCGCAGAACACGCAGCCCATCGCGCAGCCCGCCTGCGACGAGATGCACGCGGTGCGCCGCCCGTCGTCATAGGCCATGAGCACGGCCTCGACGAGCTGGCCGTCGTGCAGGCGGTACAGCCGCTTGACGGTGCCGTCCTTGCTCACCTGCTCGGACTCCACGTCGAGCGCGCCGAGGGTGAAGTGGGACTCGAGCGTGTCGCGCAGGTGCTTCGGGAGGTCGGTCATCTCCTGGAAGCTGGCGGCGCCGCGCTCGTAGAGCCACGACCGGATCTGCTTCGCGCGGTAGCCCGGCTGCCCGAGCGTGGTCAGCCGCGTGGCGAGCTCGGCCTCGGAGAGCCCGTAGAGATCCTCCATCGTCCCTCCTGGCGCGTCCTAACCCGTTCGGGTGCAATTCCCGGGGCGGGGCGATAGGTTCGCGCCCCAAGAAGGACCCCCCAGATGAGCATCTCCCGCATCGGCGTCGTGGGCGCCGGCCAGATGGGCAACGGCATCGCGCAGGTGGCCGCCGCCGCCGGTTTTGACGTCACCTGCACCGACATCTCCGACGCGGCGCTCGCGCGTGGCCGGAAGACCATCGCCGACTCGCTCGGGCGCCTCGTCAAGAAGGAGAAGCTCACGGCCGAGGCCGCCGAAGCCCTGCTGGCGCGCATCACCTGGAGCACCGACCTGGGGGCCCACGGCGAGGCCGACCTCATCGTCGAGGCCGCCACCGAGAACGTGAAGCTGAAGTTCGAGATCTTCGAGGCGCTGACCAAGGTCGCCAAGGCGGGCGCCATCCTCGCGAGCAACACGTCCTCGATCAGCATCACGGCCATCGCGGCGCGCACCGACCGCCCTGACCGCGTCATCGGCATGCACTTCATGAACCCGGTGCCGCTCATGGCGCTGGTCGAGATCATCCGCGGACTCGCCACCACGGACGAGGTGTACGCCGAGGTCAAGGAGGCCGCCGAGAAGATGGGCAAGACGACGGTGCTCGGCCGCGACATGCCCGGCTTCATCGTCAACCGCGTGCTCATGCCCTACATCAACGAGGCGGTCTACGCGTTGTACGAGGGCATCGGCAGCGTCGAGGACATCGACACCGCGATGAAGCTCGGCACCAACGTGCCGATGGGCCCGCTCACCCTGGCCGACTTCATCGGCCTGGACACGTGCCTCGCCATCCTCGAGGTCCTGCAGGACGGCATGGGGGACAGCAAGTACCGCCCGTGCCCGCTCCTGCGGAAGTACGTCGAGGCCGGCTGGCTCGGCCGCAAGTCCGGCCGCGGCTTCTACACCTACGCGCAGCAGGCCCGCTCGTGAGCGGCGCGGAACAGCAGGACGTCATGGCCGTCGGCCCGGTCCACCTCGAGCGCATCGATCATGTCGCCGTCATCACGATCGATCGGCCCAAGGCGCTCAACGCGCTCGACGCCGCCACGCTCCGCGCGCTCGACAACGTGCTCGACGCGCTGACGTCGGGAGAGGGCGGGGAGGCCCGTGCTGTCGTCATCACCGGGGGAGGGGAGAAGGCCTTCGTCGCCGGGGCGGACATCGCGGCGATGTCGATGCTCACGCCGGTGGAAGCGGCCCGGTTCGCCACGCTCGGCCAGCGCGTGCTCGACAAGCTCGAGGCCCTGCCGATGCCCGTCATCGCGGCGGTCAACGGGTTCGCGCTCGGCGGCGGCTGCGAGCTGGCGCTCGCGTGTGACCTCGTCCTCGCGGCGCCGAACGCGGTGTTCGGCCAGCCCGAGGTCAAGCTCGGCGTCATCCCGGGCTTCGGCGGCACGCAGCGCCTCGTGCGTCGCGTCGGCTCGATGCGCGCGCGCGAGCTCGTGTACACCGGCCGCAACGTCCGGGCCGAGGAGGCTGTCGACATCGGCCTCGCGCTGAAGGTCGTCACCGAGGGCACCGTCAAGGACGCCGCGCTCGCGATGGCCGCGCAGATCGCCGCCCAGGGGCCCGTGGCCGTGCGCCTCGCCAAGCGCGCGATCCTCGATGGGGACGGCGCGGATCTGCGCGTCGGCCTCGCGGGGGAGCGCACGTTGTTCGCGCTCTGCTTCACGACGGCGGACCAGAAGGAGGGGATGGCGGCGTTCCTCGGCAAGCGCGCACCGGGGTTCACCGGGGCGTGACCGCCTTCGCCCTCTCGCTCGTCCTCGCGTGCTCGACCCCGAGCGTGGCCGACCACTACGCCCGCGCGCTGACCGCCCCCGACTTCGAGAGCGGCTGGGCGCTCTGCGCGGGCGCGGGCGCCGAGCGGGCGGATTGTGAGCAGGGCGTCATCACCCGGCACAAGCGGTTCGACCGATGCGACACCATCGCCGAGGGGGTGTGGCGCGAAGAGTGCCAGTTCGCCGAGGCGGAGTACCTCTCGCACACCGGAGACCGCTCCGCCGCGATGCGCGCGTGCCATGCCAGCAACTTCTCGGTGAACTGCGAGCAGCACGTGCTGGACGGGCTCGCCATGAGCCTCCGCGACGCGCCCCCGGCCGAGGTCGCCGCCGCGCTCGTGAAGGTGGAGCCGGACATCAAGGGCCGGAACAGCGCCCTGGACTTCTGGCGCTCGTGGCACCGGATCCGGCTCGCCGCCGGGCTCCTCGTCTCCTCGGAGGACTGCCCGGACAAGACATGCCGCGCGGCGGTGCGCGCCCAGGTCCGTCGGGAGACGCTCGACCGCTTGAGGGGCGGATGTGCAGCCACGCCTCCCACGCTCGGCGCGACGTCCCCCGCGGTCACCACCTCGATCGAGCGCGTATGGCGCGAGCGGTGCTGCACGGAAGGTGCAACGTGTAGCCCCGCTACCGTTGAACTAGCCAACGGGGCGGAATAGGGGGCGAGCCCGACGGAGCGCCCAATGTTCGACCTTCCCGACGACATCAAAGAGATCCAGGGGCTCGCGAAGGACTTCGCGCGCAACGAGATCCTCCCCGGCGCCGCGGCTCGCGATCACAGCCACTCCTTCCCGAAGGAGCAGGTCGCGAAGCTTGCCGAGATGGGGTTCCTCGGCATGTTCGTGCCCGAGCAGTACGGCGGCGCGGGCCTCTCCACGTTGGCCTACGTCGTGGCGCTCGAGGAGATCTGCTACGCGGACGCGTCGGTCGGCGTGACCATGTCCGTCAACAACTCGCTCGTCTGCTGGCCGATCCTCGCGTTCGGCACCGAAGCGCAGAAGCAGAAGTACCTGCCCGACCTCGCGACTGGCCGCAAGCTCGGCTGCTACGCGCTCACCGAGCCCGACGCCGGCAGTGACGCGGGCGCGCAGCGCACCAAGGCCACGCCCCAGGAGGGCGGTGGGTGGACCCTCAACGGCAACAAGATCTGGATCACCAACGCGCCGCACGCGCAGGTGGCCGTGGTCTACGCCAACCTCGCCCCCGAAGAGCGCCACCGCGGCGTGTGCGCGTTCATCGCCGAGGCCGACTGGAAGGGCTTCAAGGTCGGCAAGCCCGAGGACAAGCTCGGCATCACGTCGAGCTCCACCTCCGAGCTCGCGTTCGAGGACATGTACGTGCCCGCTGAGAACCTCCTCGGCGGCGAGCGCCAGGGCTTCAAGATCGCCATGGCCACGCTCGACGGCGGGCGCATCGGCATCGCCGCCCAGGCGCTCGGCATCGCCCAGCGCGCGTTCGATCTCGCGGTGAGCCATGCCAAATCCCGCATGGCGTTCGGCAAGCCCATCGGCGCCAACCAGGCGATCCAGTGGATGATCGCCGACATGGCGACGCGCATCGAGTCCGCCCGCCTCCTGACGTGGCGCGCCGCCGTCTACAAGGACGGAGAGGACAAGGCCCGCGCCAGCCACATGTGCTCCATGGCCAAGCTCGCCGCCTCGGAGACCGCCAACTTCTGCGCCGACCGCTCGCTGCAGATCCACGGCGGGTACGGCTTCAGCAAGGAGTACGAGGTGGAGCGCCTGTTCCGTGACGCGCGCATCACCACGCTCTACGAGGGCACCAGCGAGATCCAGCGCATCGTCATCTCCCGCGCGTACCTGGGCTGATCGTGGACAAGCCTGCTCCTTCTGCTGACGGCGCCCCAAACGGCGGCGATCCCACCGCCACGGAGCGCATCCGCGTCCTCGTCGCCAAGCCCGGGCTCGACGGCCACGATCGCGGCGCCAAGGTGGTGGCCCGGGGCCTGCGTGACGCGGGGTTCGAGGTCATCTACACGGGCCTGCACCGTACGCCCGCGCAGATCGTGCGCGCCGCGGTCGATGAGGACGTGCACGTGGTCGGCCTCTCCGTGCTCTCGGGCGCGCACGACGCTCTGCTTCCCGCGGTCGTCGCGGGCCTCCGCGCCTCCGGTCGTGAGGATGTCCTGGTGATCGCGGGCGGCATCATCCCGGCTGCCGACGCCGAGCGGCTCAAGGCGCAGGGTGTCTCCGCAGTGTTCCCACCGGGCACCCCCATCGACAGCATCGTTGGGTTCGTGCGGGCAAACGTGAAGCCGCGCTGGTGAAAGATGCCCGACGTTGATCCTCGCGCGACGATCCCGTATCTTTCGCGCCAGGGAGGGGGGACGGTGCGCGACGGCGACAACAGCGGGGAGATCCTGCTGCCCGCGCTCATCACGCGGACCTCCTCGGAGCTCCTCGGGCGCCGACCGCTGCCGCGCGTTTTGCGCGAGCGTCCGGTCCTGTTCGTGCTCGGCCCCACCGGCGCCGGCAAGACCTCCGTGGCGCGCCGCCTCCTCGCCGACACGCCCGACTACCACGAGGCGTCGTTCCGCCCCGCCGTGGTCGCCGCCGCGCGCAACCACGTGTGGGCCCCCGAGCTCCGCGACGCGCCGGCGCTGTTCCTCGACGATGTGGATTGCCTCCACAACCGCTTCGGCGTGCAGGAGCTGCTCGGGTCGCTCCTCCGCGAGCGCGCGCTGCGCGGGCGGCGCACGGTGCTCTGCCAGGGCAGCGGCAACGACACGTCGGTCACGCTCCTGTACGTCGGCGTGCCCCTGGCGCTCCGCGCGACCGTGCTCCTGCGCTTCCCCGTGGGGCGCGGCCGCCGGCAGCACGTCAAGGCGCGCTGCCTCGCGCGGGAGCTGCCGTTCACCGGCGCGCGCGGCGCCGTGGGCATGGAGCCGTGGTCCTACGCCCTCGTCGAGGCCCAGCTGGACGAGCTTGCCCAGCTGGAGCTCGACCAGCGGGAGCTGACCCAGCAGGAACCCTCGCCGATGAGCCTGGCGTAGCGTCAGTCCGGCTCGATGTAGCCGAGCGCCTCGAGCGCCTGCATCTGCGCGTTCTCGGGCGCGGCCAGCTGCTCGCCATCCGTGGGGACGTGGAGCAGGGTGCCCGGTGTCGCCTCGAGGCGAAGCTCTCCGAGGGCGAGCTCCCCTTCGAGCAACGGCGACGTCGTGCCGCCCACGGTCACGGTGCCCGCGGGGCACGGGCCCTCGCAGCTGACGTACAGCTGGTGGCCTGAGGCGCGCGGGCCCGGAACGAAGCTCACCGCGCGCTTGTCGGGGCTCACGACGATCCGGCCCACCTCCGCGACGGTGACCGCAGGCAGCTCGCCCCACTCGAGGTTGGCGCGCGAGCTGCGCTCGGCCTCGGGATCGATGACGCCCGCCGCCGCGATCGGCATGTCGAACCGCAGCTCGACGGGGCGGCGGGGCCCCTCGACGCGGAGCCGCCAGCCGGGCCGCACCGGCCAGCCGGAGGCCTCCGCCATCGCGCGTCGGAGCGTGTCGAGCCGCTCGGGCCCCACGTCGGCCACCCGGTCGGTCGTCTCGCCACGATCGTTCTGCAGGTCGTAGACCTCCTCCTGGCCGGTCCCGGTGTGCAGGATGTACTTCCACCCGCCGGAGACGACGGCCCAGCGCTCCTTGCCGAACATCAGGTGCCCGAGCATCAGGGGGCGCGCGGTCAGCGCGGCGGTCAGGCCCTCGCGCTCGGACGCGCGCGTGGGGTCGACGTAGGCGGCGAGCGACCGGCCGTCGGTCGGGACCGCGGGGAGCGATACGAGATCGAGGAGCGTCGGCACGAGGTCGATGAGGCCGACCGGCGCCTTCACGCGGGTGCCGCCCGACTGGCCACCGGGCGCGCGGATCCAGAGGGCGACGCGCACCAGCTCGTCGTAGAGGGTGTGGTTGTGCTCGAAGCCGCCGTGCTCGAAGAACTCCTCGCCGTGGTCGGAGTGCACCGCAGTCACGGTGCGCCCCGGGAGGGCCTCGAGCTCCGCGAAGAAGCGCCCGAGCTGCGCGCTCGTGTAGGCGACCTCGCCGTCGTACGCCGCGCGGATCCAGCGCTTGTGCTCGTCCCCGAACCACGGCTCCGTGAGCAGGTTGTACACCTGCCAGCGCTCGAACGTCTCCGGCAGCTTCGCGGGCCGCGTCCCGCTCTGGAAGCGCGCGCCGTAGGGCGCGGGCGCGTCGTAGAAGGTGTGCGGGTCCATCAGGTGGAGGAACAGGAACGTGTCCTCGTCCGCGTGCGCCTTCTGCCAGGCGAGCGCACGGTCGATCTCCACGTCGGCCTTGGCGCCGTTCTCGTAGTGCCAGTGCTCGAACCCGTCGGAGAAGCCGAAGCGCGGCACGAGGTGCACGTTGGCGACCACGCCGGCGGTGCGGAAGCCCTTCGCGGCGAACGCCTCGGCCACGGTGGGCGCGGCGGAGGCGGCGAGGGGGTACCGGCCGGTCAGCGCGGTGCGGAACGACGGGCGGGTGCGGGGCGCGGGGGCCCACGCGGCGTCGAACACGACCGACTGCGCGGCCCACGCGTCGAGCTCGGGAGAGGTGGGGCGGCCGTACCCGTAGAGCCCGAGCGCGTCGGGCCGGAGCGTGTCGATGCCCACCACCACGACGTGGCGGGGCGTACGACCCGTGCGCGTCGTGATCGTCGGGGCGGTCACGACCGCGTTGGTCGCGCCGTCCGTGGCCGCGCGGAAGGTGAGCTCGACGCGCGTACCCGCCCACTTCGTCAGCGCGACCCGCTCGTCACGGGGAGCGTCCCCGGCGGAGGCCGAGGTGCTCCCCACCTCCTCGCCGTTGATCGACCACGCCAGCGTGGCGCCGCCGCTCTGGTGCTCGGGGAGCAGCGGGGCGAGCACCATCAGGCCGAAGTCCAGCGTTGCGACGGCCGGCACGTCGACCGGGAAGGTGATCTGGGCGCCGGGCGGCAGCTGCACACCTGTCCGCGTGATGCCGCCGACGGTCACCTCCGTGTGCACGAACTCTGCCTCGCTCCCGACGCCCGACCAGCGGCGTTTGCCGGCCTCGGCGGCGAGCTCGGTCACCTTCATGCGTGGGCGGGTGGACCAGCGCTCGGGGTGCTCCAGCGAGAGGAGCTGGATCTGGCCGTCCTCGATGAACCAGCCCCCGCCGCGCAGATCGGCGGGGTCGTTCACGAAGGGGATCTCGGTGTCTCCCCGGTACAACTTCGCGCCCATCGGCGCGTAGTTCGGCCGCGGCATGTCGGTGAGGAAGGGCAGGGGATGGCGGAACACGTGGAGGCGCCCGAAGGTGCGCCCGGAGTCGGTCCACTTGCCCTCCAGCACGAACGCGCCGGTCACGACGCTCGCGGCGGCCCCGGGGGCGGGCAACAAGATCCGCGCGGTCGCCAACGCGTCGAGCCCGCGCCACGCGAGGCTGTTCGCACCCTCGGCGAGGCCGAGCGCCGGGAGATCCTGGGGGGGCGGAGGCGCGGCCGGATCGGCGACGAGGCCGCCGGGGGCGCCGGTGCAGGCGGGGAGGGCGCCGACGCCGGCGCCGAGGAGGGCGGCGAGGGCAAAGAGGGCGCACGCGCGACGAGAAACTCCCAAGCGACTCCGCCTCCACGGCGCGTGGTCTAACGCGGTCGAGGGGATGGGTCGTGAGGAGGGAGAGGTGAGCCCCAGCCGTTCACCGGTTAGTACGCTCGACCTTCCGGAGCCGCCGTGCACACCCCCGACGAGTCCCTCGCCATCACCCTCGCGACCTTCCTGTTCCTCGTGCGCCGCGCGGGCCACCCCCTGCAGGACCCCGCGGTCGAGTCCGCCTGCGCGGCGTTCGACGCGGGCGGCGCCCCGGTCGACGTGCTGGGCAAGGCCCTGGTCGACGCCGTGCGCGCTCGCCTCGCCGGCGCCCGCGTGGAGGACGTCGTGACCGCCCTCGGCGCGCTCCTCGGCGAGGATCACGTGCTCACCGATCTCGGCGAGGCCCCCGAGCGGGACGCGCGCATCGCCTCCATCCGCCGCGCCCACTTCGGCCACTCGCTGCCCTGGCTCGCCGTCATCATCGATCGCCTGCCCGACGGCGAGGTCGGCCGCCACTGGGTGATGGTCGAGGCGTTCGACGAGTCCGCCCGCGTGATGGACCCGAACCCGTGGGACGACAAGGACGAGGAGCGCTCGTTGCCCGTCAACGACTTCATGGTCCAGTGGGAGCTCGCGGGCTGCCGGAGCGTGCGGGTCAAGTAGGCCGCTCGTCCGGGCCGGCCCCCCGCGCTAAGCCGCCCCATGCTCGCCTGGACGTCCGCCGGCGCGGTCCCGAGGCCGCGCACCCTCCAGCTCCGCCTCCACCGGAGCTACCCCGATCGTGTCGCCGCGGGCGCGCCGCCCCCGTCCCGGAGCCTCTCCACGGACGAGGTGGCCGCCAACCTCCGCTGGTTCACCGCGCCCAGCCCGCGCGGCCTCCCGGTCGACGCGCTGGTGCTCGCCGGGCACGGGGTCTCGGCGCGGGCCGATCTCCCCGACATCGTGGGCCTCGCGCGCAGCCTCGGCGTCACGCGCGTGGTCGTGCACGCGGGCGTCGAGACGCTCGGCGCGCCCCCCGCGGGGGTCGACCGGTACGTGCTCCCTGTGCGCCTGGGCCCCGGCGGCACCGAGCCCGCCGCGCTCCTCGCGGCCTTCGCGGGGGCGCGCGCCGCGGGCGTCTCCGTCGACGCGAACGTGCCGCTCGAAGCCGCCGCGCTCTCCTTCTTGCCGGCGGCCCTCACGCTCGCGCGGGCGGGCGGCGCGGCCTCCGTCACCTTCACCTACCCGTTCCCCACCGGCAGCGCGGACGCGCCCCCCGCCGTGCCGGACACGCTCGCCGCCCTCGCCACGGCGCTCCCCCTCGTGAACGGCGCGAACGGCGACGATCCGCTCCCCGTCGCGATCAAGGGCCTGCCCGCGTGCTGGCTCGGGCCCTACGCCCCGCTCCTCCGCAAGAGCCAGAACCGCTGGTATGTGGACGCCGACCACCAGCTCGGCGCCGCCTTGCTCTTCTTCCCGGGCGTGGTCGCGTTCGCGAAGGCGGACGCGTGCCGCTTCTGCAGCCGGGACGGCGCTTGTGACGGCTTTCTCCCGGCGTGGTCCGGCCTCCCGGGGAACCCGCCCATCCGGCCGTTCGAACCATAGGTGCAGCCCACCCTCTTCGTGCGCGCCGGGGCCCTCGGCGACTTCGTGCTCTCGCTGCCCGTGCTCCAAGCGCTCACGACGATGGGCCCGGTCCACGTCGTCACCACGCCGCGCTACGCCCCGCTGCTCCCCGCGGGCGCCACACTGGTCGCGGGGGACTGGATCTGGCGCGGTGATCCGCCCCCGGTCCCCTACGGCCTGGCCGTCACGTTCTCGCCCACCGCCGCCGACGCCCTGGTCTCCTCGGGCCTGACCAACGTACGGTCGGTCGCGTCGCGGCCGCCGCCCGGCGTACACGCGGTCGACCACTTCGCCTCCGTGCTCCTGGGCGTCGCGACGGTCGATCGCACCCCGCGCGTCCGCGCCCCAGATCGCAACACCGGCCACGACCGCCCGATCGTCCTCGCGCCGGGCTCGGGCGGGGCCGAGAAGCGCTGGTCGATCGCGCGGTGGCGAGCGGTGGCCGACGCGATCGAGGCGGCGCGGCCGGGGGCCCGGGTGGTCTGGGTGCGTGGCCCCGTCGAGTTCGAGGAGGACTGGCCGGTCGACGCCGTGTGCCCCGACCTCGCGGGGCTGGTCGCGCTGGCGGCGTCGTGTCGCGTATGGCTTGGTCCGGACGCGGGACCGTCGCATCTGGCGGCCGCGGTAGGGGCCCCGGTCGGCGTCGTGTTCGGCGTCACCGATCCCGCCTGCTGGGCTCCCGTGGGCGCGCGTGTGTGGCCCTGGGATATCGACCCCGTCACCATCGCGTCATGGGCCACTGCGTAAACGCTTACGCGCCCGACCCGTGCCTGACTTTACGAAACGCGGACGCAGCCAGTGGCGCACCCCCCCACTTCGACGCGATAAGGGGGCCCCCCTCAGGAGGCCGGCCATGTCCATCTTCGAGCAGCTCTCGTCCTACGATCACGAGCAGATCCTCTTCTGCCGCAACGACGACGTCGGCCTCCGCGCGATCATCGCGGTCCACAACACCACGCTCGGGCCCGCGCTCGGCGGGTGCCGCCTGTACGACTACGCCTCCGAGGCGGACGCCGTGCGCGACGTGCTGCGGCTCTCCCGCGGCATGACCTACAAGGCCGCGGTGGCCGGCCTCGATCTCGGCGGCGGCAAGGCCGTCATCATCGGGGACCCCTCGATGAAGTCCGAGCCGATGATGCGCGCGTTCGGGCGCCACGTGCAGTCGCTCGGCGGCCGCTACATCACGGCCGAGGACATGAACACCTCCGTCGAGGACATGGACAACATCCGCCGTGAGACCAAGTGGGTCACCGGCTCGGCGGGCGGCTCCGGCGATCCCTCGCCGGTCACCGCGTGGGGCGTCTACCACGGCATCCGCGCCTGCCTCGAGGTCATCTACGGCTCGCCCGACGTGGCGGGGCGCACGGTCGCCATCCAGGGTGTCGGAAACGTGGGGTACTACCTCGCGAAGTACCTGCACGAGGGCGGCGCGTCGCTGCTCTACGCCGACATCAGCCAGAAGCGCATCGCGCGCGTGGTCGAGGAGTTCGGCGGCACCGTGCTCGAGGGCGACGAGTTCTACCGCGCCAACTGTGACGTGGTGGCCCCCTGCGCCATCGGCGGCATCATCAACGCCCGCACGATCCCCATGATCAAGGCCCCGATCATCGCGGGCGGCGCCAACAACGTGCTCGACGACGAGACGCGGGACGGCGAGGCCCTCGCCGAGCGCGGCATCACCTACGCCCCCGACTACGTCATCAACGCGGGCGGCCTCATCAACGTGTGCGCGGAGCTGAAGAACCAGAGCCGCGAGAAGGCCATGGCCGACGCCGGCGCGATCTTCAACACGGTCAAGCGCATCATCAACAAGGCCAAGTCCGAGGGCACCACGACCATCCGCGCCGCCAACAAGGTGGCCGAGGAGCGGATGGAAGCGGTGGGCCGCCTCAAGCGCCTGTACGTTTGATTCGGTAGCGCACTTCGGGCGCGACCCCCGCGCGGCGCGGGGGTCGGTCCCCTACAGGCGCGGGCTGCGCCCTTGGTCCGCCCGCGACGGGCGGGACCGGCCCCACCCGCCGAGCCGGGCGGGCCCGCCTTCCGGGCACCTCGCGCGCCTCGACTCAGTCCCGCAGGTCCACGTCCGCCTTCGCCCGCCCGCGGCCCTTCTCGAGCCGGGCGGCGATGCGCTCCAGCGCGTCCCGCTCCTTGCGGCTGCTCGTCGGCACGTCGATCCACTCGTAGATCGAGCCCGTGAACTCGAGGTTGGCCGAGATGATGTCCTTCTCGACCTGCTCGTGGTTGCGCACGCGCACGAGGCCGCGGCCGGCCTTGTCGCCCACGTCGATCGTCATGCGGAACCGCACCTTCTCGGGGATGCGCGTGCCGGAGTAGACGTTGAAGATGTAGTCGGACGCGCCCACGATCCACTCGGTCGAGATGAGGCCGCGCTCCTTGTCGATGACGTCGAGGGGGTAGAGGTCGGAGAACACCTCGACCGTCGCGTCCCAGAGGGCGCCCTTCGTGGCGTCGAACGTGGCCTCGACCGGGCGCTCCTCGTAGGCCGGGAGCGCGTCCTCCGGGAAGGTGGGCGGGATGCAGCCGGCGAGCACGGCGAGGGAGGCGAAGGTGAGGGCGCGGAGCATCATGGCGCCGCGATCGTAGCACACGGATAGGCTCCGGCCGAAGGGCAAGTCGCGTGCGCATCGCCACCGTGTGTTCGGCCCATGGCTTCGGCCATGTGACTCGCGAGCTCGTCATCGCGGATGCGCTCGCGGCGCGAGGGGCCGAGGTCACGTTGTTCACGGCGGCGCCGCGCGCGTTGTTGGCGGGCGTGCGCCACGCGGTCGTGCCGTGGGCCGCGGACGTCGGCATCGCGCAGCGCGACAGCTTGAGCGAGGACGTGGAGGGGACGCTCGCGCGCCTGGAGACCGTCGCGAGCGAGGGCGCGATCGACGCGTTGGCGGAGGTGTTGGCCGGGTACGACCGCGTGGTGGTCGACATCGCGCCTCCCGCGTTGGAGGCGGCGCGGCGCGCGGGGGTGCCGGCGTTCGCGGTGGGCAACTTCGACTGGGCGTGGATCTACCGGCACTACCCGGCGCTCGCCGGCTGGGCCGAGCGGTTCGCGCGCTGGCAGGCGCCGCACCGGGGGCTGTTCCTGGAGCCGGGCCCCGGGTTGACGGGGTTCGCCGTGGTGGAGCGGTTCGGGGTCGTGGGGCGGCGGGCCGGGCCCGTCACACGCGGACGTCCCGGCGCGCGAACCGTCCTCGTCTGCTTCGGCGGCTTCGGCCTCGACGGCATCGACGCGTGGTTGCCCCGGATCGACGGGGTGCGATGGGTGCTCGCGCCACCGATGGCCCGGGTGCCGCGTGACGACGTGTCGTGGGTGGACGACGTGCCGTTTCCCGAGCTGGTCGCGGGCGCCGACGCGCTGCTCACGAAGCCCGGCTACGGCATCTACGCCGAGGCCGCCCTGGCCGGCACGCCGATGGTGTGGGTCGACCGCGGCGCGTTCCCAGAGGCGCCGTGGCTCGAAGCGGCCATGGTGGCGCGCGGGGACGTGAAGGTGGACGGGCGGGGCGGTGTAGCCGTCGCCGCCGCCCTCGCGCGCCTCTGGCGCCAGGAGCCGCCCACCCCCACCCGGAGTGACGCCGCCGAGCGTGTGGCGGCGCGGATCCTCGGCGGGTAGGCGCCCCTGGATCAGCGCCCTTACGCGTGCGCCTCGGTCTCGGCCCGCCGCGCCGCGCGCTGGCCCTCCTTGAAGCCGGCCAGGGCGTGCACCTCGACCGGAGAGCCCTCCGCCACGAACATCGCGATGGGCTTGGTGGCGCCGAGGGTGTGCCAGGCATCCCCGAACAGGACGCCCGGATCGAACTCCAGGCGCGGGCGCACGTCGTCCCAGATCCGCCAACGGGGGTGGTCGACCCGCATCGAGAGCGGAACACCGGACCAGTGTTTTCCGAACATCCACGGGCGGTTGTACAGGAAGTCCTCGAATCCACGTTCGGCCGGCAATTCGGGCTCGCCCACCGTGGTCCAGGCGATGCGGTGGGTGCGCCCGCCGTAGCGGAGCTCGTGCTCCTCGCCCGTGCGGTGGTACGGCACGGCGATGACCGGCTCGTTCGCGGCGAAGCGGGAGAGGCCCGCCACGATCGGCCGCGGCACGAATTGCCGCACGGTCCTCAGGCCGCGCCGCCGCCCGTCCCGCACGTACAGGCGCAGCGAGACCTCGGGAACGCGCCGCTCGCCTGGCACCCGCACGCCCAGCACGCGGGGATCGACCAGATCGAGCGCCACGAGGCTGGCCAGCGCACGGCCCTCCCAGCGGTCCGGGACCATGTCGGGCAACAGGTAGGGGCGATATTGTTCCTCGCCCACGACCCACGTCTGGCAGAAGATGTTCGACCAACGACCGGAAAGGAAGGGTGTCATACGTTCAGGATAGGCACGGCCAGGCGCGCGCGGGACAAGGCCGAATCCATGACATAGACTGGTGCCCCTCTCTGGAGCGTTCGTGAACATCAGCGTCGTCGGCACCGGATACGTCGGGCTCGTCGTGGGGACGTGCATGGCCGACCTGGGCCACAACGTCACGTGCGTCGACAACGACGCGGGCAAGGTTGCCGCGTTGGTGGCCGGCAAGGTCCCCATCTACGAGCCGGGCCTCGAACAATTGCTCGACCGCAACGCGCGGGAGGGCCGCCTCACCTTCACGCAGGACCTCGCAACCGCGCTCAAGCACAGCCGCGTCGTGTTCGTGGCGGTGGGCACGCCCTCCGCGGCGGACGGCAGCGCCGATCTCTCCGGCATCTTCAACGTCGCCCGCGAGGTGGCGAAGAACGCCGAGGGTGACGTCATCCTCATCATCAAGAGCACCGTGCCGGTCGGCACCGCCGACAAGCTGCGCGAGGTGCTCTCCTCGGTGATGAACCACCGCTACGACGTGGTGTCCAACCCCGAGTTTCTCAAGGAGGGCGCCGCCATCGACGACTTCCTGCGGCCCGACCGCGTCGTGGTCGGCGTGGGCTCGCCCGAGGCGCGCAAAGTCATGGAGGACCTGTACGCGCCCCTCGTCCGCAGCGGCAAGCCCCTGTTGTTCATGGACAACCGGTCGGCCGAGCTGTGCAAGTACGCCGCGAACGCCTTCCTCGCGACGCGCATCAGCTTCATCAACGAGATCGCGGCGCTGTGCACCAAGGTCGGCGCCGACGTGGACATGGTGCGCCTCGGCGCAGGGAGCGACTCCCGCATCGGCGGCCGCTTCTTCTTCCCCGGCGCCGGCTACGGTGGCTCCTGCTTCCCGAAGGACGTGCGCGCCCTGGTGGAGACCGCGAGGGAGAACAACATCGAGATGAAGGTCGTCACCGCCGTCGAGTCGGTGAACGAGCGCCAGAAGCACCTACTCGCCGACATGGTGATCGAGCGATTCGGCAAGGATCTCTCGGGGTTGCGCTTCTGCCTCTGGGGTCTTGCCTTCAAGCCCGAGACCGACGACATGCGCGAGGCGCCCGCCCTCACCATCATCGATCGCATCCTCGCCGCCGGCGGCGAGATCGTGGCCTACGATCCCGAGGCGATGAACGAGGCGAAGCGCGTCATCAAGCAGCCGATCGCCTACGCCGACCGCGCGATGGAGGCCGCGAAGGACGCCGACGCCGTGCTGATCGTCACGGAGTGGAACGAGTTCCGCAGCCCCAACCTCGAGCAGCTCAAGGGCCTGATGAAGCGCCCCGTGGTGTTCGACGGGCGCAACGTGCTCAACCCCGCCGAGGCGCGCCGCCTGGGGTTCGAGTACCGGTCGATCGGGCGGCCGTAGGGGGGGCGGGAGCGCGGGATCTGGTACAACCAGCTCGATCCCAACGCCGATGCCTCGGAGCGCTTCCGATGTTCACCTTGCTCTTCGCCCCAGCCCTGGCAGTCCCCACCACGATCGTCGTCGATGCGAGCGGCGGCGGCGATTTCACGGATCTCGCCGAGGCCATCGCCGACGCGCCCAGCGATGTGCGGCTCGAGGTGCGCGCGGGGGCGTACACCATCGACCGATCCTTGTGGTTGGGGGACACGTTCGAGCTCGTGGGCGAGGGGCAGGACGTCGTCACCATCACGTTCGTCGGCTACGGGCTCCAGCCCGCCGCCGCGGTCCGCGCCTCTATCAGCGATGTCACGTTCGAGCAGGTCCCGTCGGGCATCGAGGGGTACGTGGCGTTCAGTGGGACGCCGGACGTGACCCTGGAACGTGTCACATTCGTGGGCGTGGGCGTCGACTGGTGCCTGTACCTCCAGAACGCCGGCCGCGTGCAGGTCGAGGCGAGCCGCTTCGTCGGGTGTGGGGAAGGAATCGAGTTCGCCGGGGTCGTGGCCACCATCCAGAACAACCTGTTCGTCGGCAACGAGACAGCGTTGGAGTCGAACGCCTACGAAGACGGCGGCTCGATCGTGGACGTGCGCAACAACACCTTCGTGGCCAACTTCGGGCACGTCATCGCCAGCGAGGGGGTCGGGAGCGTCACGCTCCAGGACAACCTGTTCGTGAGCTCGGTGGCCTACACGCTCACCTGGGATGGGCTGTACGGGTACGACATCGCGGATTGGCACGTGTCCGACAACCTCTTCTGGGACAACGGAGAAGGGGCCGGGGGCCGCGTCCTCTGGGGTGCGGACTACCTCGAAGCGGACCCCCTCTTCGTCGCCTGGTCGGATGACGGAGACTTCTCCAACGACGACTTCCACCTCCTCGAGGGCTCCCCCGCCATCGACGCGGCCGCGGGCGCATCCGTCCTCACCGACCACGACGCCGTCACACGGCCGTTCGACGGAAATGGCGATGGGACGGCCATCGCCGACATGGGGGCGTACGAGTGGTCGAGTGAAACCGACGCCGACACCGACACGGATACCGACACCGATTCGGATACCGACACCGACTCGGATACCGACACCGACTCGGATACCGACACCGACTCGGATACCGACACCGACACCGATACCGACTCGGACACGGATTCGGACACAGACACCGGTTCGGAGACCCCCACCGCTGGCTGCGGCTGCACGACCCGCTCGTCTCCCGCTGGCCTGGCGATCCTTGTCGGGCTTGCGCTCATCGGCCGCCGCCGTCGCCCGTAGGCATCGGTTCTTGGGGCGGCCTCATGGGGCAGGGGGCGCCGCCCCCCGCAACGCCCCCGGAGCCACCCGGCGTCAGAACGCGCGGTACCAGAGCACGGTCTCGCGCGCGCCGTCCTGGGCCGTGACGATGCCCTCGATCTCGTTGATCGTGCCGCCGCCGTAGCGGACCCGCACCTCGCCGCTGACGGGGGCGCCATGGAGTCCGGCGGGGAGGCTCTCGGTGCCGAGGTCGAGCGCGTGGACCACCTCGACGCCCTCCCAGCCGATCCACAACGACGCGGGGCCCGAGACGGAGACCCCCTCGCCGCTGAGCGTCAGCGCCACGGGCACCTCCAGCAGGTCCCGGCAGGTCTCCTCCGGCTCCTCGCCGACCCAGGCGTGGGAGCTGTTCCGCCCCGAGCCGCTCACCTTCTCGGTGACGACCGTCGCGTCGTCCAGGACGGCCATCCCGTCGGCACGCGCGACCGTTACCACAAGCGGGAGCGCGCCGCCGTCGAGGCCGATGGCGTCGGCCTCCTGGGGGTCGACGAGGGGGAGCAGCACGCGCGCAACGCTGGTGTCGAGCTCGTCCAGGCGCTCGTCGTCAACGACCTCGCGAACCTCGAACTCGCAGTGGCTCTCGAGGAACGTCGTGGCGCAACCGAGGAGGAGGGCGAGGATCATTCGCGTGCACCGACAGCGGGGGGAAAGGCGAGGGCTTCCTTCTCCGTGCCGACCCACGCGAGCGAGGCCTGATCCAGATCCGGGCCCGCGTACCAGGCGCCGAGCTCGGCGCCGTCCGCGAGCGCGGGGGGTTCGGGGAGGGTCGCCGTTTCGAGGTCGATGGGGGCGACGAACGAGACACGGTCCTCCGCGCCCGCGGTCGCCACGGCCTCGGCGAGCGCCTCGCCCTCGACCGCGATGCTGCCGTCCGTCGTCGTCAGCGCATAGATGACGGGCACCTCGACCACGTCGTCACAGATCCAGATGATCCCCATGTCGTTGTGGTGCAGCGCGACCTCGAGCCCGAGGTGTGTCGTCTCGACCATCGTGGCGTCGGCGAACACCGCGGTCCCGTCGCCGCGGGCCACGTCGAGCTCGGCCGTGAGCAGGCCGCCCTCACGATTGGTGGCCGGGAACGTGCGCACGCCCTCGAGCCCAGCGAGGATCTCCTCCATCGTGGACGCGAGATCGCCCAAATCGGCCTCGTCGTCCGCTATGTCGATCCGCTCCGTCTCACAGTGGAACTCGGAGATCTGGCAGCCGACGAGCGCGAGGACATACAGGAGGAACATCGCGTACAGATAGCCGCGGCCGGGACCACCCGCTCGGTTTCCTCCAGAACAGGTGCGCGTCCCGCCGTCGGCTCCCGTCGATGCCCGGCCCGGGACGCCTCCTGGGGCGGTAATTGAGCCGGTCGGATAGAGGGGCGGCCCGCTACGGACCGTCATGTCGCATCCCTCCGACCGCATCCGCAACTTCGCGATCATCGCCCACATCGACCACGGCAAGAGCACGCTGGCCGACCGCCTGCTCCAGACCACGGGCACGGTGGAGGCTCGCGAGATGCGGGCCCAGTACATGGACAAGATGGACATCGAGCGCGAGCGTGGCATCACCATCAAGGCGCAGACCGCCGCGATGAAGTGGACCGCGAAGGACGGTCAGGCCTATGTGCTCGATCTGATCGACACACCGGGCCACGTCGACTTCGGGTACGAGGTCAGCCGTGCGCTTGCCGCGTGTGAGGGCGTGCTGCTCGTGATCGACGCCGTGCAGGGCATCGAGGCGCAGACGTTGGCCAACGTGTACCTCGCGATCGAGAACGACCTCGAGATCATCCCCGTGGTCAACAAGATCGATCTGCCCGGGGCGGACCCCGAGCGCGTGCTCCAGCAGCTCGAAGAGAACGTGGGCGTCGACATCACGAACGCTCAGTTCGTCTCGGCGAAGACGGGGGAGGGCATCCCCGACCTGCTCGAGGCCATCTGCAAGGCGATCCCGCCGCCCAAGGGCGACCGTGAGGCTCCGCTCCAGGCGCTCATCTTCGACTCGTGGTTCGACCCGTACGTGGGCGTCATCATCCTCGTGCGGGTGAAGCAGGGCACGCTCCGCAAGGGCGAGAAGATCAAGTTCATGGCGACGCTCACCCCCTACGAGGTGCTGAAGGTCGGCGTGTTCTCGCCCGAGGCCATCGAGCGCCCCGAGCTCGCCGCGGGCGAGGTGGGCTACATCATCGCGAACGTGAAGACGTTGTCCGACGCGAAGGTGGGCGACACGGTCACCCACTTCCTCCGGCCGGCGCCCGAGGCGCTCCCCGGGTTCAAGGACGTGAAACCGATGGTGTTCTCGGGCATCTTCCCGACGGACTCCGCCGCGTACGACGACCTGCGCACCTCCCTCGAGAAGCTGCGTCTGAACGACGTGTCGTTCAACTACGAGCCGGAGACCTCCGACGCGCTCGGCTTCGGCTTCCGCTGCGGTTTTCTCGGCCTCCTCCACATGGAGGTCATCCACGATCGGCTGGAGCGCGAGTACAACCTCGACCTCATCACCACGGCCCCGTCCGTCGTGTACGAAGTGCGCTTGCGCAACGGCGAGCGCCTCCAGATCCACAGCCCCTCGAAGCTCCCGCCGCTCGGCCAGGTCGAAGCCATCGAGGAGCCGATCGCGAAGCTCACGGTCCACGTGCCCGAGGCCTACGTCGGCAACGTCCTGAAGCTCTGCGAAGACCGCCGCGGCAACCAGCAGAAGTTCGAGTACGCCGGCCCAGGCCGCGTGATCCTCACCTACGAGATCCCCTACGCCGAGGTCGTGTTCGACTTCTTCGACCGTCTCAAGTCGATCTCGCGCGGCTACGCGTCGATGGACTACGAGATCGTGCGGTGGGAAGAGGCCGATCTGGTCAAGCTCGACATCCTCCTCAACGGGGAGGCGGTCGACGCGTTGTCGAACATGTGTCACCGCTCGGTGAGCCACCACAAGGGGCACGCCCTCGCGACCAAGCTGAAGGACTTCATCCCCCGCCAGATGTTCGACGTGGCGATCCAGGCCGCGATCGGCGTGAAGGTGGTGGCGCGCACCACGGTCAAGGCGATGCGCAAGGACGTGACCGCCAAGTGTTACGGCGGCGACATCTCCCGCAAGCGCAAGCTGCTCGACAAGCAGAAAGAGGGGAAGAAGCGGATGAAGTCGGTCGGGAGCGTCGAGGTGCCCCAGGAGGCCTTCCTCGCCGTGCTCCGGCTCGACGAGTAGCTCGGGGCCCTTCCTTCAGCCCCGGTCGCCCGCCGAGAGCCGGCGCAAGCGCTCGAGCGCACGCTGCTCCTCCAGGCGGATGCGGTCGGACAGGTCGCGCAGCTCCGGGTGAGCGGCGCCGCGTGCGCCGATCGTGGCCCCGGCGAGCGCCCGTTGGTGCATCGGCGCCAGCGCCTCCGCGGCGGCCCGCACGTCGACAGGGCCGGCCTCCAGCAGCGCGACGCGCTCGTCCACGCCGGCGAGCAGGCGGGCCTCGTCCTGGGAGCTCGTCGTGGCCGGCGCCGCGGCACCATCGACCTCCCCGGCGCGGCCCATGTCGATCTCCTGCCCCTCGGGCAGCCGCGCGCTGGCGTTGCGCTCGACGATCGCGGGCTTGCTCGCGTCGGGATCGCCCCCCTCCGCGAGCTGGCCCTGCGCCGGAGCCGTGGCGCGCGGGTCCTTCCCGCCCGTGCGGTCCAGCGCCGCGGGGCCCTGCCGGGCGGCGAGGTCGCGGGAGGTGGGCCCGAGCTCGGTCAGCGTGGGCGCGGAGGTGAGGGTGACGGGCGGCGCGTCTGGGAACCAGCGTGCCCGGAAGGCGCCGAGCTCGTCGCGCCACCGACGTGCGGCGGCGCGCTCGTCCTCGGCGTAGGCCCGCAGGGCGGGGTCGTTCGTTCGGGTGGCGACCGCGTTGCTGAGGCGCTCGGTCAGCTGCATCTGGACGAGGAGGAAGTCGAGCAGCCCCTGGTCCCACTCGACCGTCTGTGCGAGGCCGGGGGCCGCGGGGCCCGTGGGAGAGGGCTCGCGGGCCGTCTCCGTGTCGGAGGGCCCACACGCCGACACGATCAGCACCATCGCCATCCACAGAGGTGTCGTCCGCATCTGCCCTCCCTGCCGTGTCGTTAGCCACCGCCACGTCCACGTCTGTCACCCGCCCGCCCGTGGACAGGCCTTGACCCCGGGGGCCCCGACACTAGCTCATCCATGAGAACAGGAGGCGTTCGATGAGGGGCTTTGGCGTGATGGCCGCGTGCCTGCCAGGGATGCTCGCCGGGTGCACGGGCGAGGTGGACGTGTACCTGGTCGACCGTTCGGTGGAGCCGCTCGGCGGTGAGCTCGCCATCGAAGAGCTGCTCCTGCCGCTGGACCGGGTGGAGGCGATGCGGGACGGCGGGTGGGTGGCGCTGGCGCGCGGGCCCGATCCGTACAACCTGCTCGACTTCTCGGGCGAGCCCGGCGTGATCGACCTGGTCACGCTGCGCGACACCCCCGCACGCGTCGCCCACGACGAGATCGCGGTGGGTCCGATCTCGGCGCTCCGCCTGGTGCTGATGCCGGGCGAGGACTTCGTGATCGAGACCTCGAACGGCGTGACCCACCCGCTCACCGTGGCGCCGGACGCGGCGTGGCGGGTCGACCTCTCGCTGGAGGTCGGCGGTGACCTGGCCGCGTCGCAGACCTTCGATCTACACGTGCGGGACGCGATCGTCCTCGAGGAGGACGGGACGTGGAGCTTCGCGCCGACGTTGGAGCCGGTCGAGGAGTGACCGCGGCGTGCCGACTCACGACGGCGGCGGCGTCGGCGTGGTCGGCAGCGTCTCGTGGACGGGGAGATCGAGCTCGGGCGGCGAGCCGGTGTCGCTCACCTCGATGCCGGCGTACGCGGCCACCGCCGGCCACGCATCCATCAGCGCGATGAAGACGGCCGCCAGGATGGGCCCCACGAACGCGCCGAAGATGCCGAACGTGGCGATGCCCCCGAAGATGGCGAGGAGGCTGACCATCGGATGCATCTGCTGGCGCCCCTGCAAGACCGCGGGGCGCACGATGTTGTCGACCACCCCGGCGACACACCCCGCGGCGAAGAGGGCGAGCGCGAACCACGGACCACGCTCGAACCAGAGCCAAACGATTCCGGTGAGGTACACGGGCGCCACCCCGAGCATGGGCACCCACGCGAAGATGAACGCGAGCCCCGCCGCGACGTAGGCGGCGGGTACGCCGAGCGCGAGGAAGCTGATCAGCGTCACGATGGTCTGGGCGCCGGCGGCGGCCAGGGACGCGAGGACCACGGCGCCGGCGCTCTCACGGAAGGAGAGCTGGAGCACCTCGAGGATCTGCGGGGGCAGCGGCACCTTGCCGGAGAGCCACACGACGAAGCGGCGCCCGTCCACGAGGAAGAAGTAGCAGGCGAGCAGCCCCAGGCCGGCGTGGAGCAGGAGCTCCGGCACCTGGGCGAGCGCCGCGAGCACGAGGTTGGTCACCGTCGTGGCGGCGCGGCCGAGGCCCTCCTGGAGCTGCTCTTCGAGCGCGCCGGGGTTGGCGAGCAGGCGGCGCAGGGGGCCCCACTCGCGGAGCCGCGCGATGTGGGCGTCGATGTCGAGGACACCCGTGCTGGCGAGGGCCCCGGGCAGCGCCGCCGCCTCCTGGAGCGCCGCCCAGACGAACAGCGAGGTCGGCGTGACCACGAGCGTGAAGATGGCGAAGGTGACGAGCCCGCTCGCGAGGCCCGGCCGGAGCCCGCGGCGACGGAGACGCCGGTAGATCGGGTCGGCGATGACCGCGACGATGCCCGCGAGGAGCAGCGTGAGCGCGTACGGGAGCAGGAGGAAGAGGACGGGCACGCCGACCGCGAGCAGGAGCAGGAGGAACGCGTAGAGCGTGGTTCGCCGCTCGCGCTCGCGGGGGGTTGCCATGCTTCCAACGTAGGCATGCGGGGCATCGCGGGTGCCTGCATCGACGGGGGCGTGGGCGCGTTGTACCGTGCGCGCGTCCCGGAGCTCCCGATGCGCCTTGTCCCCCTCTTCGCCCTCCTCGCCTGCACGGGCCCCAAGGACCCCGCCGACGACACCGCCCCCGTCGAGGAGACCGCCGCGCCCGACACGGAGGAGACCGCCATCGAGACGGGCGACTCCTCGCCCCCGGTCGAGACCGGCGAGACCGCGGAGACGGACGAGCCCTTCATCGACAATGACGGCGACGGCGTGTCGCCCGACTTCGGAGACTGCAACGACGCCGACCCGCTCGTGTACGCGGGCGCGCCGGACGTGGTGTGTGACGGCGTGGACGCCGACTGTGACGGCGTGGGGGTGGCGGACGCGTTCGTCAACGGCGAGAGGCGCCACGTCGATCTCGCGACCGCCTTGGCCGGCGCCGTCGACGGCGACACGATCGACGTGTGCCCGGGCATCTGGGTGCAGAACGTCACCCTGGACACCCCGATGACGCTGACGTTGCGGGGCTGGTCGGGCACCAACGCCGACACGGAGCTCGACGGCGGCAGCCTGGGCCCGGTGCTGACGATCGGGCCCGGCGTGAACCTGACGATCGAGGACCTCGGGCTCGTCAACGGCGTCGCCACCTGGCAGGACGAGGACGTGGAGCAGAGCGGCGGCGCCATCTGGGCGGACGACGCGTTCCTGACCCTGCGGCGCGCGCGCTTCACCAACAACACCTCCCAGGACATCGGCGGTGGCGTCGCCATCCGCCTCGGGGACCCCGCGTCGGGCCTCGTGGTCGAGGCGTGCGACTTCACCGACAACCGCGCGTCGAGCAGCGGCGGCGCGATCGCGGTGCTGGGGAGCGGCGCGGTCACCATCACCGACACGACGTTCACCTCGAACCGCGCGCCGAACCAGGGCGGCGCCGTGCACCTCGACGGGGCCCCCCTCACCACGACCGTGACGGACTGCGCGTTCGTGGAGAACTCCACGAGCGGGCGGCGGGGCACGGGCGGGGCGATCGCGGGCGAGGGGGACGAGGTGAGCCTCATCGTCACCGGCACCACGTTCTCGAGCAACACGAGCGGCGCGGATGGCGCGGCCATCGGAATGTTGGCGACCCGCTCGTCCATGTTCCTCGACAGCGACACGTTCTCGGCGAACAGCGCCACGGACGGCGGCGGCGCCGTCCAGGTCGACTCCGAGGCGATGGATCTGGAGCTCGTCTCCTGCTTGTTCGACGGCAACCTCGCCAGCACGCAGGGCGGCGCCGTGGAGCTCATGGGCGGAGGCACCGCCGTGTTCGACACGGTCACGACCACGAACAACTCGGGCGGCAACGCCGGCGGCGCCTACTACCTCGACGAGGGTGACGGGCTCACGCTCGTGCTCGTGCTGGACGGCGGCGGGGTGACCACCAACCGCGCGGGCATCGGCGGCGGGGGCGGCGTCTACTCGACCGGGGCCCGCGTGGAGGCCACCACCGTGGACTTCGGCGCCGACGCCGCCACCAACAGCCCCGAGGACGTGTACGGCTGCGCCTCCAACTTCACGACCAGCGCGACGTTCGTGTTCGACGAGTCGATCGGGGCGCTCTGTCAGTAGGAGGCGGCGGAGGACCTACTCCAGCACCGTGAGCCCCGCGTACACGTGCTTCGGCAGTGGCCGGCGCGGCCGACGGTCCACCCCCTCGACCAGGATCCGCGCGGTGTCGTCGTCGCAGGCCCAGCCGGGGAGCGGCAGGCGGGTCGGGCCGCGGACGACCACCGTGGACACGGGCCCGCCGCAGCTCCACCGCACGTTGACGAGCTGCCCGTCGTCCGCGAGGGGCTCCGCGGCGAGGAGGAGCGCGAGGCCGGCCGCTTCGGCGCGCGGGAGCGGGCGCCCGGTCTGCCGCAGAGGCGCGACGGGCTCCGCGGCCGCGTTGATGTCGAAAGGCGCGAAGAGCGCGTACGGGAGGGCTTCGAGGAGCCGGTCCGCGGGGAAGCGGCGCGTGGCCTCGTCCGCGACCCGCGCGGCGTCCACGAGGCGGCCTCGCCGTGCGAGGTCGAGCGCGTGGTACCAGGTGACGGGCCCCTGCGAGGGGTACCGCGCGTGGAGCGCCGCCCAGCGTGCGCCCACCTGCTCGGGGGTCGGGCGCTCCGTCGTGAGGCGGAATTGCAGCGCCGTGCCTTGTGGATAGGTGACGGGCTGGGCGGACGGCAGGCGCACCCAGGGCACGGGGCGGGCGAAGACGTCGTCGCCGTACTTCATCCGGCGCACGAGGGCGGGTGCGCCGGCGCCGCTCAAACGCGCGCGCAGGGGGGCGTCGGCCGCCTCGGGCTCGAGCCAGGCCTGCGCGATCTGGCGGTCGGTGAGGCCCACGAGGTCGATGATGCGCACGCCGACGACGTTGCCGGGCATGCCGACGTCTTCGAGCACCACGCCGCCGTTCCAGGGGGCGCCGTCCACAATCCAGGTCACGTCCTCGAGCTGCGTGGTGTCCAGCGCGGTGCGGAACCACCGCAGGGGTGTCATCAGGTCGCGCACGTCCCGCAACGCGATCCCTTCGAGGGTGACGCTGGGCGGGACGAGCGACCCGGCGCACCCGACGATGGCGAGGAGGCCGACGAGGGGGGCCCGCCCGAGCCGACGCGGCTGCTCGACGGAGGCGGCCCATGCCACCACCGTGGCGCAAACCCCCGGCAGCAGGTGCCGCCCGTGGCCCATCCAGTCGGCCTCGGCGTTGAGCTCGACCGCGCACTGGACGAGGAACGGGATGAGCGCGAGCGGGCGGAGCGGGAAGGCCACGATCAGCACGGCGCCGATGCCGGTGAGCGTGAGCAGCTCCCAGCCCCACTGGCCCCACTGCGGGCCGAACGGATCGGTGGCGGCCACCTTCACGAGGTAGGGCGTCGGGAGGAAGTGTCCGTAGTAGCCGACGCGGAGGAGGTGGTAGGCGGCGAGCGCGAGTCCGGTCCCCATGACCACGCGGCGCGCTCGGCTCTCTCCGCGCACCAGCAGGAGCACGGCGCCGAGGGCGAAGTGGGCGTTGCCCTCGGGGTGCGCGGTCGCGGCCAGCAAGAGGGCGCCGAGGCCCACCAACGGCTCCGCCGGGCGCGCGAGGACGCACGTCCACCCCACGGTCAGGAGCAGCGCGAACAACGTGGTCTCCATGCCTACGAAGCTCCACCACGCGAGCGGCTCCCACGTGACCAGCGCGGCGAGGAGAAGGAGCCCCGCGGCGCTCCGGGGGACCCGGGTGGCCGCGAACACCACGATGGCGCAGCCGCAGAGGACCGCGAGCCGCTTCACGAACAGGTTCGCGTCGTCACCGCCGAGCGCGATCCAGGCCGTGGCCAGGGTGAGCTGCAGGAAGCTGGAGCACGCCTCGACGATCTCGCCGGTGCCCCACCGCGGCAGGCCCGTGGCGGCCCACTCGTGGGCGAACGCGAGCGTGATCAGCTGGTCGTCGATCTGTTGGGGCCAAGCCGGCGCGCCCAGGCACACGAGCACCGCGACGGCCAGCAGGGGGAGGACGCGCCAGGACACGGGCGGCGCCGTAACGGCGTCGGGAACGGAGGGCGACAGGAGAGTCGAGGCCGTTTAAGGCCCTGGAGCCCCGGAGCCCCGATGCCGATCCTCCTGCTCTCCCGCCCGCGTCCGCTCACCTCCGCCGAGATCCGGCTCCTGCCGAAAGGCTGCGTCGCGACAGATGGCGCCGGGGGGTTGGTCGCGCGTGCCGATCTCGACCTGCCGCTCGCGGCCCTGCTCGGGTACGCCGTCGCGATGGGGCGCGCCGTGCCCGACGCGTTCTTCGGGGTGCAGGAGCACGCCGCCGCGCCGGTCGTCGACACGGGCGCCCCCGCCCCTGACGGTACGCGCGCTGTCGCGGTGCCCCCACCCGCCGCCGCGCCGGCCGCCGCGCCGCCGGAAGAGACCATCACGGAGACCGACCCGTGGAAGCTGGTCGACGCGGGCAAGGTCGCCGAGGCCGAACGCGTGTTCGCGTCGGGCAACGGCCTCGATCCCGCGGGGCGCGATCGCTGTCGCCGGCTGCAGTCCAGCGGCGATCCGGAGGAGGTGGCGCTCGGCTGCCGCATCGCGCGCCTCACCAACTGGAAGTCCATCGTGGTGAACCTGCGCCCGCTGCTCAAGCACGCCCACCCGGCCGTGCGGCGGGACGCCGCGGAGGCGATTGGCGCCCTGGCGGGCCCCTCCATGGCGGCCACGGTGCGGCTGCTCATCAACGATCCGGACGCCGAGGTCAAGGCTGCCGCCGTCGCGGCGCTGGCACGTTTGGGAGGGTGACACCTGTCACCGAGGACGACTCGGTGACACCGCCGGCGCGGTTTCGGCCGCTTCGTTGCGCTGCGTTCATCGTGCGGATACCCGATCCGCTCGAGCCAAAGCGAGACACGTGCCAATGCCGAACACCCGCCAAGGCACCGAGCCGCCGACCACCCCGCCGACCGGCGTCCCTCCGTGTGAAACGGACACGATTGTGCGTAGATACGAAGCCTTGAGGGGGGTCGTCCGGCAGAAGGTCGTCATCTTGACACCCGATGGTTCGCTCCTCGGGCCCCAGGCGGACTGGGAGGCGATGACGGGGGAGCACGCGGACTACGACGGCTTCGGTTGGATCCGCTCCCTCCACCCGGAGGACCGCGAGCGCGTGCTCCAACGGTGGCGGCAGGAGGCGCCGCACGGCCTGGCGTTCGGGGACGAGTACCGGCTGCGCGACGAGAACGGTCGATATCGCTCGTTCTCCGTGCGCGCCGCCCCGATCCATGCGGACGACCAGTCGCTCGCCGAGTACCTGGTGGTGTTCCACGACGTCTCGGAGCGTCGCAACGAGGCCGAGCGTACGACGCAAGCCCTCGACGCGCTCAACGATCTGAAGGCCGCGATCGACGAGCACGCCATCGTGGCCATCACGGACGCCCGCGGCAGGATCACGTACGTGAACGAGAAGTTCTGCGCCATCTCGCGGTACCCGCGCGAGGAGCTCATCGGGCAGGACCACCGGATCATCAACTCGGGCCACCATCCCAAGCCGTTCATCCAGAACCTCTGGCAGACCATCAGCAGCGGCCGGGTGTGGAAGGGAGAGATCAAGAACAAGGCCAAGGATGGGACGCTCTACTGGGTGGACACGACGATCGTGCCGTACCTGGGCGCGGACGGAAAGCCCATCCAATACATCGCCATCCGGGCGGACATCACGGAGCGAAAGCGCGCCGAGGAGCGCATGGCGAGCGCCATGCGCGAGCTGAACGACGTGAAGGCGGCCCTCGATCATCACGCCATCGTCGCGGTCACCAATCCACGGGGGACCATCACGTACGTCAACGACAAGTTCTGCGCCATCTCCAAGTACACGCGGGAGGAGCTGATCGGGCAAGACCACCGGATCATCAACTCCGGCCACCATCCGCGTGAGTTCATCCGCGGCCTGTGGCAGACCATCGGCGATGGCCGGGTGTGGAAGGGGGAGATCAAGAACAAGGCGAAGGACGGCACGTTCTACTGGGTGGACACGACGATCGTCCCGTACCTCGGCGAGGACGGGAAGCCGTTCCAATACATCGCCATCCGGGCCGACATCACCGATCGCAAGCTGGCGGACGAGCAGACCAACCAGGCGCTACGCGAGCTGAACGATGTGAAATCGGCGCTCGACGAGCACGCCATCGTCGCGATCACCGACGCGCGCGGGCGCATCACCTACGTCAACGACAAGTTCTGCGCGATCTCCAAGTACCCGCGTCACGAGCTGCTCGGCCAGGACCATCGGATCATCAACTCACACCATCATCCCAAAGAATTCATCCGGAGCATCTGGCAGGCCATCGGCGACGGGCGCGTGTGGAAAGGAGAGATAAAGAACAAGGCCAAGGATGGAACGTTTTATTGGGTGGACACGACCATCGTGCCCTACCTGGGTGTCGACGGAAGGCCGGTCCAATACATCGCCATCCGCGCGGACATCACCGAGCGGAAGGAGGCGGAGACCGCGCTCCACGACGCCCAGGTCCAACTCCAGCGCCACGCCACGACCCTCGAGGAGACCGTCGAGCTCCGTACCGCCGCGCTGCGCGACACCATCGGCGAGCTCGAGGCCTTCTCCTACAGTGTGTCCCACGACATGCGCGCGCCACTCCGGGCGATGCAGAGCTTCTCCAAGATCCTCGCGGAGGAGTGCGCGGACGAGGTGAGCCCGGTCGGCCAGGACTACATCCGGCGGATCAACAGCGCCGCGGCGCGGATGGACAGCCTGATCAAGGACGTGCTCACCTACAGCCGGGTGACACGCACCGAGCTCTCGCTCGAGCCGGTGAGCCTGGACTCGCTCTTGCGTGACATCATCGACACCTACCCGAGCCTGCAGGAGCCCGCTGCACGGGTGGAGATCATCGGCGTCATTCCGGATGTGTTGGCGATCCCTGCCGTGTTGACCCAATGCGTCTCGAACCTCCTCGGAAACGCCGTGAAGTTCGTGGGCGCCGACGTGTCCCCGTTCGTACAGGTGTGGGCCGAGGACCGCGGCGCGCACGTCCGGATCTCCTTCAAGGACAATGGCTTCGGCATCGAATCCGACGCGTTGGAGCGTATCTTCGGCATCTTCCAGCGGGTGAGCACGTCCCACGAAGGGACGGGGATCGGACTCGCCATCGTCAAGAAGGGCGTCGAGCGGCTCGGAGGTGCGGTGGGCGTCGTCTCCTCTCCGGGCTCGGGGTCCACCTTCTGGTTAGACCTGCGCAAGTCTCCCCCGGATCCGAACCATGCTTGACCCGATTCTCTACGCGGAAGACGACGAGAACGACGTCTTCCTGATGAAGCGTGCGTTTCGCAAGCTGGGAATCGCCAACCCCATCCACTTCGCTTGCGACGGCAAGGAGGCGGTCGATTACCTGGCTGGCATCGGGGCGTTCCAGGACAGGGTGGAGCATCCGCTCCCATGTCTCGTCCTGCTCGACCTGAGCATGCCCGGCAAGCACGGCCTCGAGGTCCTCAAGTGGATCCGGAGCACGCCCGCGCTCACCGGGCTACCCGTGGTCGTCCTGAGCTCCTCCAACCAGGAGAGCGACGTTCATCGAGCCTACCTTCTCGGTGCCAACGGCTTTCTCATGAAGCCCGGCGATCCCGACGAGCTCCTGAAGATCATGCGTCGAGTGCAGAGTTATTGGTTGGCGGACGAGCGCCCGGTTGGGACGTTCGTGGACTTTGCCGCCGAGGAGTGTGTGCCACCGCCGCGGGACCGGTAGGCAAGCTCGATCGCGGCGGAGTTACGTAGGGGTTTCAGCTTGGAAAGCGAATGCTCCTGCTCCTGTCGACGCTCGCCCTCGCAACCCCGCCTCCCGGTCCTACAGCGCAGCAGGTGGCGCAGTACGGCGCCCTCCCGATGGTGCTTCCCGGCAGCGCGCCCCGGCGCGGGCCTCCGCCCCCGGCCTCGTCCGGCCCGGCCGTCACGGTGTACGGCTACCACGCGTACTGGAGCGCCGATCCCACTGCGCTCGACTTCGAGCGCCTGACCCACCTCGCGCTGTTCAACGTCGATCTGAACTCCGACGGTTCGCTCGGGTCGACCGAACACTGGACCGACATCGCGGGCGCGGTCGTGCCCGTGGCCCACAGCCACGGCGTGCGGGTGCATCTGTGTGTCACCGCGTTCGACGAGAACGCCCACACGCAGGTGTTCGGTTCTCCCACCCTGCGTGCCACCGCCATCGCCAACATGAAGGCGCTGGTGGACGAGTACGGCGCCGATGGCGTGATGATCGACATCGAGGCCATGGATGTCTCCAACCGCGATGGCTACTCCACGTTCGTCGAGGAGCTCGCGGCCGCGGTCGATGACGTGTTCCTCTCCACGCCGGCGGTGAATTGGTCGGGCGCGTTCGATTATGGCCGCCTCGCCGCCGCGACCCAGGGCCTGTTCATCATGGCCTACAACTACCATTGGTCCGGTGGTGATCCGGGCCCCAACGATCCGCTCTACGGTGCCTCTCCCTGGGACTACCACGCCATCGAGTGGAGTGTGGACGACTACGTCGCCAGCGGCGCCCCGCGGAACAAGCTCATCCTGGGGTTGCCACTGTATGGGTGGGAGTGGCCGACCGACAGCGCCGCGGTCCCCGGCACCGCGACCGGTACCGGCAATTCCGTCCTCTTCGCCGAGGCTGCTGCGCTCGCGGCCGCCGAGACCAGCCTGTACGACACCCCCAGTCACAGCCCGTACCTGCTGCGTGCCAACTCCCAGATCTGGTACGCGGACACGAGCTCCGTCCAGGAGCGGATCGCCTGGGCCGTCGGGAACCGCATGCAGGGCGTGGGCTTCTGGGCCCTCGGCTACGAGGGCGACGATCCGGCGTTCTGGGACATGGTGCGCATCGAGACCGCGGCCGACCGCGTGCCCGGCCCGAAGGACACGGGCGGGGACACCGACAGTGACACGGGAGGAGACACGGACGAGGACACCGACGTTGACACGGACGTTGACACGGACGTGCCGGAGGACACCGACCCGTCCGATGACACGGGAACCTCGGTCGACACGGATGACACCGATGTGGGTGACACCGCGGCCGATCCCGCCGTGAATGACGACGAGGCGGGCGGGTGCGGATGTGTCACCGGCTCGGGCGGCCCCGCCGCGTCGGGCGGGCTGCTCGTTGCGTTGGGCCTGCTGCTCGGCCTCCGGCGCCGCACGCACTGATTAGTGCCTGTGTCTTTGTGCGTGTCCGCGTTCCTTTGCGTTCGGCTCTGTGCACGTCTGCGTAGGGCCGGGGCGCGATTGGTTCGGCGCGCATAAGGCGCCAGATGCTGATCGCCCTGTTGTTCGCCTGCTCCGAAGCGCCCCCCGAACCGGTCGTCGCGGCCCCCACGCCGCCCCGCGTGGTCAAGGTGGCGCTCAATTGGTACCCCGAGCCCGAGTTCGGCGGCTACTACGCGGCGCTGCTCGACGGCGCCTACAAGGACGCGGGGCTCGCCGTGGAGCTCGTGCCCGGCGGCCCAAACGTGCCGGTGCTGGAGATGCTCGCCGAGGGCAAGGTGGACGTCGCGATCTCGGGCGCGGACGACCTGCTCGTGCGCCGCTCCCGCGGGCTCGACGCGGTGGCGCTCTTCCCCGGCTTCGTCGACTCCCCGGTGGGGCTCATGACGCACGCCGACGGAGGCCCCACCCGCTTCGAGGACGTGTCGGGCACGGTGGCGATCGGCGAGGGCGGGCCGCTCCAGATGTTCCTCTGGGGGCGCTACGGGTGGGCGGGCAAGGTGGCGATGGTGCCGCCGACCGGCTCGATCGCCGCGTTCGCCGCGGATCCCAAGCTCATCCAGCAGGCGTACATCTCGAGCGAGCCGTGCCTCGCCGAGGGCCAGGGGATGAAGGTGAACTTCCTCCCCGCGCGCGACGCGGGGTGGAGCCCCTACAGCTCGCTCGCCGTCGTGCGTGAAGGCGATGCCGACGCCGACTGGGTCAAGGCCTTCCGCGCCGCGAGCCTCGCCGGGTGGAACGCCTACCTCGCCGATCCGTCCCGCGCGAACGCCGAGATCACCCGGCTCAACCCCGAGATGCCCGCCGAGCGGATGGCGTGTATCGTCGCGCGGCAGGCCCCCTACGTCGCGGGCGCCGCGGGCGTGGGCGTCATGACCGCCGAGCGTTGGACCGAGCTCGCCGCGGCGCTGGTGAGCGTCGGCCAGCCGGTCGACGCGAACGGGGCGTGGATCCCCTGACGCCTATCGGCCCATGATCCCGACCAGCTCCACCTCGAACACGAGCGTCGCGCCCCCGGGGATCATCCCGCCCGCGCCGCGCTCGCCGTAGCCGAGGCCCGGCGGGATCTCGAGCCGCCGCGCCTCGCCTACCTTCATCGTCGAGACGGCCTCGTCCCACCCCTTGATCACCTGGCCGCCGCCCACCTTGAACTGGAGCGGCACGCCACGGTCCAGGCTGGAGTCGAACTTGGTGCCGTCGGCGAGCCAGCCCGTGTAGTTCACGGCCACGGTTTCGCCGGGCGCGGGCGTCGGCCCGGTGCCCTCGCGCAGCACCCAGTACTTGAGGCCGGTAGGGGTGGTGACGAGCGGAAGGCCGTCGATGGGGGCCTGCGCGTCCGTGCGCGAGACCTGCATCGGCGCTGGGCCGTAGGTGCCGGAAGAGGTGACGGGGCGCGTGCCGGGGCCGCCGATCGTGGTGGCGCTCGGGGAGCAGGCGAACAGGAACAACAGGGCGAAACGCATGGGCGCGGGCTATCCGCGGCGCGGACGGACGGCCACGGTTCGCGGGTGCGCGGACGCCCGCTACACGAGGCTGATGCGGTCCATCCGGAACACGCGGTCCTCTCCCCGCAGATGACAGAACGCCTCCACGCGGGAGCCGAGCACCCGGTGGACGGTGATGGCACGCCGCGTCGGTTGGGCGTCGGAGCGGCGGTAGTCGATGATGATCGGCTGGGAGCGGCGCGCGGCGTCCATCAGCGCGTCGGACACGACCTTGAGCTCCTCGACGTTGGGGCGACGACACAGGCGCTCGGTCTCCTCGACTGTCAGCCGCCGCTCCACGTCGACGCGCTCGAGCAGCTGCCACGCCATCTCCCAGGTGGCCTCGGCGTCATCGAGGGCCCGGTGCGCGCGGCCGCGCCCGATCCCGAGGTGCTCACACAACGCCGCGAGGCGGTGGCTGGGGAGCGCCAACACGCGCCGGGAGAGGCCCAGCGTGTCGAACACGGGCACTTCGGGCGCCCACAAGCCGGCGCGGGCGTATTCCATGTCGAGGAAGGCACAATCGAACCGGGCGTTGTGGGCCACCAGCACCGCGCCGCGCAACATCCGCGACAACGTGGGCGCCATCTCGACGAACCGGGGCTGGCCACGCACCATCTCGTCGGTGATGCCGTGGATCTCGGTCGCGTCCACCGGACGCTCGGGGTCGAGCAGGGTCGACCAGCGGCGCGGCACCTCCCCGTACCGCCCCCGTACGACCGCCACCTCGATCGCCCGATCGCCCCGCTCGGGCGAGAGGCCCGTGGTCTCGAAATCGAGCGCGGCGAGCTCGGTCTCCCAGAGGAGGCTCAACCTGGCTCTTCGTCGGCGGGATCCACCGGGGGGAGCAACCAGTCGGGCAGGCCCGGGGCGGTCCAACCGGAGCCGTCGATGTCGACGTAGATGGGGTTGGTGAGGGCGTACGGGATGACCGCCCCCGCGCGGGGGATGGGGACCGCGGGCGAGAGGAGCGAGCCGACGGAGGGCACATCCGAGAGGGCCTCGGTGACCACGTCCTGGAGCTGCACGGGCGCCATCTCCACCGGGGTGAACAGGGGGGACAGGTCCCCGTCGCCCACGGCCACGACGACGAACCAGGAGTCGACCGTCACCTCGACGTCCAGGTCCTGCACGAGCTTGTAGATGTCGGGATCGAGCCCCTCCCACTCGTGGATGAGGGTGCCGTTCTGATACAGCTCCACCCGATCGACGGGGATCCACGTGGGCGCCTGCACCTCGATGTGCAGGCTCACCGTGCCGTCCGTGTCGACGATCTCGTCACCCACGATGGCGGTCTCGTTGGCCGTGAACCGGATGAACGGCCCGTAGCTCGCGACGACGTGGCCGCCCCGCACCGCGTCCGCGATGGCCTGCTCGTCGAGCTGCGCGGGCTCGTCGGTGTCGGTCACCACGTAATTGCGGGGGCACCCCGCCTCGACCGAGAACTTGCCGTGGGTGTCACTGTTGCCCAGCGCTGTGTACCGCTTGCCGGTGTTGAGCAGGGAGAACCAATCGTCGACCTGGCCCTCGTGCCCGTATCCGAGCCGGTAGATGCCCCCCGACAGATCCTCCTGCTCCTGTCCGGTGCGCGTGACCATCTCGTAGGAGGAGAGGGCCCCACCCTCCGCGTACCGATCCAACTCGGCTTGGGTGGGCGTGCGCACGATCTCGAAGCGCTTGCCGTTGAGCAATTCCAGCGCCTCGAAGGACTCCTCGAACTCGCCCGACCGGAGGAGGGGATTGACGATGGAGAGCACCGGCGTCGCGATGGTGCCGGTGTACGGGTCGTAGCCGAACTGGTCGAAGTAGCCGAGGATGCCGTCCCGCGGGTGGGCCACGAAGCGCACGGGCTCGTAGCCGGAGCGGGTGCCGAGCTCGTCGAGCGAGTCGAGGATCTCGCCGGCGGTCATGCCGGTCCAATCGAAGGCGCCGCCCTGGTCGGCGAGAGAATCGGCGACCATGGGAAAGCCGAGGAAGTGCCCCACCTCGAGCGTGGTGGATTCGAGGCCCACCGCGGTCTTCACCCAGGGTTCGAGGCCGAGATCCTCGACGGCGGGCGCGTAGTCGGTCAACGCGTCGTGGTCGGTCGACGTGAAGAACTCGACCCCCTCGGCCGCCATCGTGATGACACGGTCGGAGAGGGTGGTGCCCGAATCGAAGCTGTTGATGGAGTGGACGTGGAAGTCGGCGCTCACGAACCCCGTGGTGTCAACCGAGCGCACGACCTGCAATTGCAGGCGGGAAACGCCGGTGGCGGTCACGGTGAAGGGCTCGGAGGTGCCAAGCTCGTACTCGAGGCCGCGCGACGCGATCGCGGTGTACGTGCCCGGGGGGAGGATCACGTCCGCCTGCCCGTCGCGGGTGAAGACGACCTCGGACGGGTTTCCGGAGATGTAGTCGTCGCCCAGGTCCGGGTTCAGCCCCGGGCCGGACTCGCCGAAGAAGCTGATCTTGGAGGGGACGGCGCGGCCGAGCTCGTCCACCACGTGGACGCTCACCTGGCCGGCGCGCGGGGAGGCGACCACGAGGTTCACCGTGCCGCCCTCGCTCACCGTGACCGGGATGCGCTCGCTGTCGGGGCGCCCGCGGCCGTGCACGAGCAGCTCGTAGTCGCCCGGGGGGAGGCGCCCGCCGAACGAGCCGTCGATCTGCGTGTCGTCGCCGACGTCGGAGAGCCACTGGTTGTAGGGCATCTCGGCGCCGGCCTGGTAGGCGAGCACGGACACGCCGGACAACGCGATGCCGGTGCCCTCTTCGAGGACGTAGCCGCGCACCTCACCGTAGGGCTGGCCGCGGGCTTCGAGCAGCACGTCGAGCACGCTGCCGACATCGCCGGTGCCGATCGCGAAGTACCGCTCGTAGCTGTAGGCGCTACCGGCCGGGAATCGATCGTTCTCGCCCGCGACGCCCGCGGTGCCGGCGCCGAACGCGGCGGTCTGCGAGGAGGTGAACAGCGGCACGTACAGGTCACCCGTGGCGGCGGCGATGCCGTAGCTCACGCCGTCCGCCACGCCGGCCACGAAATCGAACTGGAAGGGGTCCTGGAACGTGTTGACGCCGGCGCTGCGCAGCTCGTCGACCGCACGATCCTCGTCGAACCCCATGCCGGGCGCGAACACGTCGACCGAGCCGCCCTGGAGGTAGAAGTCGCCGAAAGCCACGCCCGAGGAGATCGCGAGATCGAGCACGTCCAGCCCGTCCTCGGAGCCGGCGAGCAGGGTGCCCTCCACGTACTCGGGGGCGCCGAACGTAGCGGTGGTGCGGATCTTGAGCGCGCCGGCGCCGGGCTCGAGGATGTAGTCCGTCGTGATGCGGAACTCGGGCTGGCCCACCACGGCCCAGAGCGGATCGAGCATGGTCAGGAAGGGCTCGGCGGAGGCGTCGGTGCGGATGATGGCCGCGTTGCCGTCCGCACCGTCGTTGACGACCGACACCTCCGCGGCCTCGTCGACCGCGCCGAGGTTCATGTTGACCGTGGAGAACATCTCCGCGAGGCGATCGTTGCCGTGCCCGCCCGCGTACTTCGGGTGGGGGCGCTGCAGGTCCGCGTCGGCGATGGTCCCGCCGTAGGGGCTGGGGCCGAGCGAGTAGCGCGCACCCAGGACCGTGAACCGCACCCGGTCGTTCTCCAGCAGGAAATCGCCGGGGCGCGCCATGGCCTTGGGGCCACCGATGCCGTCTTCCAGGCTTTCCATGCGCGTCGCGCGCGACCAGGAGGGGCTCTCGGAGCAGGCGAGGAAGAGGAGGAGGTGCATGCGCGGTGTAGGATACCGGTCTCTACCCGGATGTCCATGCTGCTCGCGCTCGCCGCCCTGTCGCTCGCTCCTTCTGTCGCTCTCGCGGGCACCGAGAACGTCGATGACGCGCCGGCCGTGCCGGTCGAAGACACGGTGGCCGAAGAGCCCGCGCCCGCGGACATGGAGAGGAGCCGCAGGCCGAGGGGCGGCGGGCGGCGGGGAGGCCAGGGAGGCGGGGAGGGCGCCGAGCAGCGCCGTGATCCGGGGCCCGACGGCGAGGGCCGCCACCGCGACCGCCCCGAGGGCATCTGGGCGCACATCCGCCCCGTCGGCCTCGCCCAGGTGTGGGTCACCGCGTGGGACATGGACGAGGATCCCGTCGCGGACGCCTCCGGCTACGGAGACCCGGAAGACGACGTGGGCTTCAAGCTCAAGCGCTTCCGCCTGGGCCTCGCCGGAGAGGAGAAGGGGCTGGACTGGGCCCTCGTGGTCGGATTGACCGCTCCCTACGACGGGTTTGACGAGCAGGACGGGAGCATCGAGATCGTGGACGCGCATGTCGGCTACCGCTGGAAGGGCCTCGGGGTGAAGGTCGGCCGCGACGAGGTGCCGTTCTCCCGCGACCGCATGATCTCCTCCGCGGAGCAGACCTTCACCGAGCGCGGCATGATCGCGGAGCACGTCGCGCCGGGCCGCGAGCTCGGCGCCACCGTGTTCGCCCAGCGCTGGGGCGCCAAGATCACGCTCGGCGTGTTCAACAGCGGCGGCTCCGGCGCGGCCGACAACCTGTTCGGGGACGACAACCTCGGCAAGACCTTCCTCGGGCGGCTGGAGTTCAGCCGTGGGGACGCGGACGTGTACGAGACCTGGGGCGGCTCGCGGAAGCTCTCCTTCGGTGTGGGCGTGGGCGGCTTCCTCACGGACGACGTGGCGACGGCCACCCAGGCGCTCGGCGCCGACGCGATCGTGCGCGTGGCGGGCCTCACCGTGCTCGTCGACGCCGCGCTCGCCGACGTGTCGCCCACCAACTCCGACCTCGCCGTGCCGGGCGTGTGGAGCCAGACGACGCGCCGCGGCCTGACGGGCCAGGTCGGCTACGGCATCGGCGCCTTCGAGCCGGCGGTCAAGGTGAGCTTCTACGAGGACTCGTCCGTGGGCGGCTACTCGACGCTGCTCGGCGGCGTGGTGTGGCACGGCGGCCTGGACGACCGCGGCCGGGACCGCGTGCGCATCGGCGCCGGCTACGTGCTCCGCTTGGAGGAGGACACCATCGCCAACGACTCGGTCCGCCTGTGGGCGCAGGTTCGGCCGTGACCGGGGCCGCCATGACCGCGGCGCCCGGGGCGGCCAGGATGGAGCAGGCATGAGGATCCGGGGCATCCAGGAGCTTCCCGAACCCACGTTCCGGACGGTCGACGATGCCTGGGTGAGCCTCGACTCGGTCATCGAGCGGGTGTGCGCGGCGCTGCGGGGAGACGTGAGCCCCGTGGTCGCCAAGTGCACGATCCAGCTCGCACGCCACGCCGCCGATCAGCTCGATCGGGTCGAGATCGGCGCCCTCGCGACGGACGTGTGCTTCGCGCTGCGGGGCGAGCGCATCGTCGTGACGCCCATCGTGGTGCAGGCGATCCTGATGGCCTACGCGAGCGAGGTCGCGCGGCTCGAGGTGGTCCAGGTCGAGGAGGGGTAGGTTCGCCCGCGGCCTTGCGGCACGACCCCCGGCCTACGGCACGACCCCGGGCCTACGGCGCGACCGCCACCTTTCGGGGAGAGGTGGCCGAGCCTTCCTTGAGCGTCACGTCGCCCTTGGTGGCCGAGATGAAGTAGGCGACGCCCCCGGCCATGGCCTCGGTCGCCTTGACCGAGGTGGTGTAGGTGCCGCCCGCGCCCTTCATCGGGTTCGCGTCGAACGCGCCGCCGGAGGCGGGCCGGTAGTAGAGCTTGACCGCCCACCCGGCGTCGGGAAGCGTGACCGAGAAGGGGATCGCGTCCCCCACCTTCGCGGGGCCGGGCGACGTGTGGTCCAGCCCGGTCTTCTTGGTGGGGGTGGGCTCCGTGGCCGTCGGGGTGACGGGGGCCTCCGGGGGCGGCTCGGGGGTGGTGACGACCACCGCGGCCGTCTTGACCGTCTTGCCGTTCGTCGACGCCTTGGTGCTCGTGCCAGTGCCGCTCACGGGGGCGCTCACGACGGCGACGGGCTCCGTCGCCACAACCGGCACCGGATCGGCCACGACCGGATCGGGCACGGGGACGACGACTTCGGGCGGCGTGACCACGGCGATCGGCTCGGGCGGAGGGACGGCGCCCGGGGCCGTGACGATGAGGTACCCGACGCCCAACGCCGTGACGACGAGGGCGAAGAAGACCGCGGCCGCCGCGAGCACCCACGGGAGGGCGGAGCGGGGCGGGTCCTTGCTCAAGGTGTCGTTGGTGCGTGACGACAGCACCGGCTGTGCGTTCCGCGACGCGGCCGGAGACACGACGATCGGCGCCGCCACGATGGCCTCGGCGGGGCCCTCTCCCACGTCGGGCACCATGGTGCCGACGGGGTCGTGCGTGACGTTGTCGCCCGGGCTGCTCTGCACCTCGGACGCGAACTGTTGCATCGTGTCCATCGGCTTGCCCTGGCGCTCGAGCGTGTGCCCGACGAGCGGCACGGTGAGCTCGGGATCGTCGGGCAGCATGGACACGAGCGCGCGCAAGGACTCGGCCATGGCGCGGGCGGAGAGGTAGCGATCCTCGCGGCGGTAGCGGGTGGCGCGCTTGATGACCTCGGCGAGCTCCTCCGGCAGGTCCGCGAGCATGCCGGGCTCGGCCTCGGCCATGAAGAGCTCGGGGGGAGTCTCCCCGCGCAGGAGCGACCACAACGTGGCGCCGACCGAGTAGACGTCGGCCCGCACGTCGACCTGCTTGGCGTTGGTCTTCTGCTCGGGGGCCATGAAACCCCACGTGCCCATGATCGCGCCCGTACGCGTCATCCCGTCGCCGCTGTCCGTCTGCACCTGGGCGATGCCGAAGTCGGTCACCCGGATCTCGCCCGTGCGCGTGAGGAGGATGTTGTGCGGCTTGATGTCGCGGTGGATCACGCCGGCGTCGTGGGCGGCCTGGAGGCTCTCGCAGATCTGGATGGTGGCCTCTGCCGCCATGCGCGGGGGGAGGGGGCCGAAGTCCCGCACCCGGTCGAGCAGGGAGCCGCCCTCGATCAGCTCCATCACGATGTAGACGCGATCGCCGTCCTCCCCCGTGTCGAAGATCCGCACGACGCGGCTCTCCTCGAGGTTCGCCATGGTCTGCGCCTCGGCCAGGAAGCGCTTGCGGAGCGCGGGGCGTTGGGCGAGCGCGGGGGAGAGCACCTTGACCGCGCGGGGGCGCTGGAGCCGAAGGTCGAAGGCCCGGTACACCGTGGCCATTCCGCCCTCCCCGATGACCTCGAGGAGCCGAAAACGCCCCTCGGCGAGGCTCTCGTGGTTCGGGGTCGCGGGCGTGGCGGTCGGCATTCGGCCCTTTCCTACCATGAGTTCGGGGGGCATTGTCGCGCGTCGGGGTTCAGGATCGCGTGAGGAGGCGCTCCGTCAAGGCGTCGAGCTTGAGCGCGAAGGCCCGGGCGCGCTCCGGGCCGAACGTGCTCGGGCCGAGGCCCGCCACGCGCTCGTCGTATCGCGCGATCATCGCGGGGAGGTCGGCCACGTCGAGCAGCACCAGCACCCTGTCGGCGATCTTACGTGCGAAGCGCACCTGGTGGTCGTCCACGTGTTCGCCGAACGCAGACTGGCGCGGCACGACGATCGGCACCTTGCCGTGGGAGAGCGCCTGCATGATCGAGGCAGGACCGCCGTGGGTGACGACGATGCGGGCCTCCTTCATCGAAGCCTGGATGCGCGCGAACGGCATCATCGACTCGGCGGTGCAGCGCGTGGGCACGTAGGTCGAGTAGCCGCTCTGGATCAGCACCGGCTCGTCACCGGGGAGCGTGTCGAGCGCACGCAGGAGGCGATCGAACGGGTCTTCGTGCGTGCCGACGGTGCAGAAGATCACGCGGGGCGCCGCATCAGAGCACCGCGCCGAGGTTCTCGGCGTCGGGATAAAACGCGCGTTGGTCCTCCCACTGGATGACCATCTTGTCGAGCACGGGCGCGACGAGGCGGGCGGTCAGGGTGGGGGAGTCGATGCGGTCGTACACCTCGATGTAGACGGTCTTGCAGCCGAAAACGAGCTTGCCGATCCAGAAGAAGGGCACCGCGAGCCCGGCCCCGTTGGACACGATGAGCTCAGGCCGCTCCTTCGCCAGGATGCGCAGCGCGAGCAGGCCGTTGCGGATCGTGTTGCGCACGTTCCGGTTGGTCGGGTGGTGGCCGAAGTAGACGCGCTCACCCTCCAGGAGCGAGGTGGCATCGGGCTTGTCGAACGTGACCCAGAAGCGCTCGTGCTGGGTCCACCACGCGTCGAGGCAGTGGAGCTGGGCGAGGTGCCCGCCCGACGAGCACACGATGCACACACGGTGGGGTCGCGACATCCTGCCCCCTATAGCAAGACGGGCGGGCTAAGACACCGGCGTGAGCCAGGACGTCAAAGCCATCGCCCGGGGCACCGGCCTGCTCTTGCCGGCCACGCTGGCGGGAAACCTGCTCCTGCTCCTGCTCGACCAGTACGTCAACGGGGTGCTCGGCACCGCCGACTACGGGCTGTTCGGCGCCATCAAGCGCGTGCTTCAGCTCGTCGGCTTCGTGGTGTTGCTCGGGATGGAGAACGCGGTGATCCGCTTCGTCGCGACCGCGAGCACGCCCGAGGCGGCGCGGGGGGCGGTGCGTCACGCGCTGCTCGGCACGCTCGCGGCCTCCGGGGCGGCGGCGCTGCTGCTCATCGCGTTGGCGGGTCCGTTCGCCGCCTGGGTCGACCCCGCGCCGGGCACCGCGGAGGCTTTGCGGATCGGGGCGCTCTCGCTGCCGTTCGCGGCGGTGCGGATGGTCGCGGTGAGCGCGAGCCAGGGCTGGAAGGTCGTGACGCACCGTGCGCTCGTGATGTTCCTCGCCTGGCCGATCGCGCAGTTCGTCGGGATCGCGGCGCTCGCGCACGGGCTGGGGCTCGGCATTCGCGGCGTGATGATCGCGTACGTGGCGGCGATGGCGCTCGGCGCCGCGCTCGCGGTGGGGTTCCTCTGGCGACTCCGGAGTGACGTGCTGCGGCCGGCGGCACCGGCGGCGGTCGCCGGCGTGGGCTTCGTGGCGCTGATGGGGTTCGCCTGGCCGATGTGGATCCAGGGCGTCGTCATGGGCCTGTACACGTGGCTCGACCAGGTGCTGCTCGCGAGCCTGCGGAGCACGACCGAGGCCGGCATCTACGGGCCTGTCGCCACGCTCGCGCCGCTGTTCGGCGTCGGCCTGGGCGCGCTGAACGGCATGTTCGCGCCCATCATCGCGGAGCGGCGCCTCGCGGGCGACATGGCGGGGCTCCAGGGCCTCTACCGCACGGTCACGCGCTGGGCCGTGGCGCTCGCGATCCCGCCGCTCGTCGTGTGCGCGGTGTTGCCCGGCGCGGTGCTCGGGCTCTGGCCCAACGGCTCGCTCGAGGCGGTCGACGCGCTGCGGATCACGTGCGCCGCCCAGTTGCTCTGCACCGGCGTCGGGAGCGTGAACTACCTGCTCATCATGGCCGGTCACCAGCGCGCGACCCTCTACAACGGCATCCCCGCCGTGCTCCTGAACCTCGGCCTCTCCTTCGCGCTGATCCCCGTCCTCGGCGTCACCGGCGCGGCGATCGCCAACGGCGTCGCGACGATCGCGGCGAACGGGATCGGCGCGTGGCAGGTGCACGCCGCGCTCGGCATCCACCCCTTCGACCGCGCGTTCCTCCGGCCGTTGATCGCGGCGCTTCCGTGCGCGGCGGTGGCGTGGTTGGTCGGACATTGGGTTCAGGCGCCGCCCCTGGTCGTCGTCGCGATCGCGGGCACCGCCGCGGGCGTCGTGTTCCTCCTGGCGCTCCGCGCCCTCGGCCTCGACGCGGACGATCGGCTCGTGGTCGACGCGATCGTGGCGAAAGTGCGGCGCCGGGCGGCCTGATCCCCGCGGCGCCGTCGGCTGCTCCGGCGCGGTCCGTCCCCCTTTTTTGCAGGCGGACCACTCCCAGCGTGTCACGATGCGCCCATCCCGGAGCTCGTGATGATCCTCCTCCTCGTGTCCGCGGCGAGCGCCACGGTGCCGCCGTTCACCTGCCCGTCCGTGGCCTCGCCGCCCGACGCACGGGCGTACTACGACACGAGCCCCACCGCCGCCGTGAACACGGCGTGGGACGAGGTTTACGCGTGGTTCGACGAAAGTTGTGTCGTGTCCTGCGCGGTGACGTGGGAGGGGACCTGCGAGTCCGCCAGCTGCGTGACGGCGGCGGGCGCGACGCTCACGTGGGAGGAGACGTACGAGGAGGGGGGCGACGGCGAGTCCTCCAGCGAGACGACGAGGCGGACGCTCGAGGTCCTCCCGCCCGCTTCGGCGGGCCTCGCGTGGACCTCGGCGGCGATCGAGTGGGACGAGGGGACCGATCGATCTTCGTTCAGCTGGGGATCGTGGGAGTCGGCCACGCTCTCGTGGACCGGCTCGCTCCAGGCGGAGTGGCCCGCGGACGGCTGGTTCGAGGCTGGACAGAGCGCGGACGACTACTCGGGCTCGTTCACCAACTCGGAGGGGAGCACCTGGCATTGGTCCTCCGACGCCTGTGAGTGGTCGGTCAGCGAGAATTGGGACGTCGAGATTGGCACGGCGATCGAGGTCGCGGTGAACACCGAGCCGCTCGTCGAGGTCATCTCCTCCTACGAGTACTGGATGCACGCCGCGTGCGACTCGGAGGCCTACGGCACGTGGCGCGGCTACACCGACGGCGCCCTCTACGGCAACGTCGACGAGACGACCTGGGAGCGCAGCGGCGACGCCGACGGCGACGGCTTCTCCACCGACGACTGCGACGACACCGATGCCGCCGTGAACCCGTGCGCCACGGAGGTGGCCCTGGACGGGGTCGACTCCAATTGTGACGGCGCCGAGGACGCCGATGGCGACGGGGACGCCGACGGCGACGGCGGGGTGGACGTGGCCGACGGAGGGGACGACTGCGACGACGGCGACCCGACGATCTACGCCGGCGCCCCCGAGGTGCCCTCCGACGGGATCGACCAGGACTGCGACGGCGTGGACCTCGTCGCCGCGGATCCGGACGCGGACGGCGACGGCGCCGACGCCCTCGCGGCTGGTGGCGACGACTGCGACGACACCGATCCCGCCGTGTACGTGGGCGCGGCGGAGGTCGCGTACGACGGGATCGACCAGGACTGCGACGGCGCGGACCTGACCGACGTGGACGCGGACGGCGCGGACGCGCTCGCAGCCGGCGGTGACGACTGCGACGACGCGAACGCCGCCGCGTTCGTGGGCGCCGTCGAGGTCGAGTGCGACGAGGTGGACCAGAACTGCGACGGCGTAGACGACTGCCCGCCGTTCGACCCCGAGCCTACCGACGAGGATGACGACGAGGACGAGGATGAGGACGAGGACGAGGTTGGTTGTGGCGGAGGCGCGGCGCTCCTCCTGTTCCCTGGCTTGGCGCTCCTGGGCGTGTCCCGGCGGCGTTCGCGGGGATGAGCGTGGGGGGCTGACGCTAAATCAGGCGATGCGGGCAAGGGTGGCCGCCACGCGCTTCGAGGAGGCCCGGCCGACGCCTGCGCCGGCCGCCACCGCCGGCCAGGTGCCGATCACGGCGCGGACCTCCTCCACGATCGCCTTCGCGTCACGCGCGGCGATGCCCACCCGCTCGGCGACCGTGAGCAGATGCGCCGCGGACGGGGCCCGGCCCTCTCCCGCGACGGTCATCCAGTGCTCGCCGCCCGGCCCTCCCGAGAAGGTCAAATCGTAGGCGGGGGCCAGCCGCCACGCCTTCGTCTCGTCGAGGAGGAACGCGAAGTTGCGGCTGTGGTCATCGCGATTGTGCGCGTACACGTTGAAGGCCGCACGCCGGTACATCTGCTCGACGGCGCGCTGATCCCGGGTGAGCCACCGCACCGCGCGGAGGAGCGCCTCGTAGTCCAGGCTCGGCACGCGGTGGTCGGCGTGGAGGAGGCCACACGCGCTGTGCAGGTGCACACGCGGGTTCCGATCGAAGCGTTCCGTCGCGAAGTAGCCGGGGGTGGTCGTGGTCCCCCCGACGAGCCAGGTGCGCGCGATGTCGATGCCTGCCGCCGCGGCCAGGCGGGCATAGGCGAGCTCGACCGCGCCCGTGTCCTCGGGATCCGCGCGGTTTCGGAACTTGACGAGGACGGGCAGGTACCCGGGCGGCGGATCCTTCGAGCCGACCGAGAGCGCGCCGTCCCCCGGGCGCATCGCCACGAGGACCTTGGGGTGCGCCCCGCCGGAGGAGCCCCCCAACGCGAGGAGCTCGGGGAAGACGCTCTCGGCGTCGCCCTCGAGCACGAGGCGGGCCTCCTCCGCGAGCATGAGCACGTCGACGGCGGAAGGGGGCGCGGACGCCTCCTCCCAGGCCGGCTCGTATACGAGAGCGCCCGCGCCCTGCTCGCCGACGAACGCCAGCCGGTCGAGCGGCGAGAGGGCGTGGCGCCCCACTCCCCGGCGGTCCATCTCGCGGTCGAGGAGCAGCCGCCCCCACCCGTCGGGAAGACTGTCGTCGAACACGCCGAAGAGCCCGTCGAAGAGGCCCTTCTTCGCCTCTTGCACGCCTGGTACCACGGGGAGATGGGCCGGCGAGATGGGAACGGGATCGGCGAGGAAGGTGGGGTCGTACTCGAAGAGGATCCGACGGTTCACGCGGGCCAGGCGACCGACCCGCCGCGCTTCGGGACCGAGGCGCAGGCCGACGTTCAGCACCGCGACGGGAACGAAGCTCATTTCTTCCGCCCGCGCTGGCGGGCGGCCTTCGGGCCCGCCGCCGCGAGCGCCTCGTCGAGCGTGCGGAAGGGCGCGGCGGTGAACCAGGTCTCGAGCTCCGCGGTCGCGTCGAGCGCGACGGCGATCCGGACCAGCGCGACGAAGGAGATCTGCCCGGTGTGCTCGAAGCGCTTGAGCGTCGCGGTGCTCACGCCCGCCGCGCCTGCCAGGCCGACCTGGGACAAGTCGTTCGCCAGACGCCGGGCGCGCGCGCGATGCGCCACGGCGCGCGCGAGCTCCTCGGGGCTCGACATCATAGTAGGCAACATGTGATCCCTTATCCGGGTTTTTGCCGGTCAGGGGATCACATGTGGTCTCTTGTCCCGTGCGCGCCTCCACGACCCCTCCGCGCTCCACGTTAGGGCGCCACGATGGTGCCCCCCCTCCGCCGTCTGCTCGCCGCCGCGCTGCTCCTCACCGTCGGGCGGGCCCACGCAGGGGAGGAGAGCGACACGCGCGGGGGGGGCGTTGCGGGGGGCTCCCCCCCGCCCCAAGAACTGACCTACAACTCCATCGATCTGACCGCGCTCTACAACCACGACCTGTTCGACGGTACGAAGGGCCCGCTCTTCCGCTTGCGCGAGGCCGCGCCATGGGCCCCGCCGGTGCCGCTCGCGTTCGACCCGAAGCGGGCGCCCGACGTCGTGTTGCTCAAGAGTGGGGACGCCCCTACCGCGCCGCCCGAGGTCGTGGTCCCCGTGGGACGCACCGCGCGTACGCTCTACCTGCTCACGGCGGGGCAGGGGACCCTCGCCGTGCGGGACATCGCTGCCGACGGGGAGGTGCGCTACGCGGACGGCCGCACGCAGCCGCTCAAGTGGATGGTGGGCGAGCAGGCGTGGCCCGCGTGGGCCGGCGCCACGGGTCGGAACGCGGATCCGATCGCCATCGGCTGGAACCCCAGCGGATCGCTGCTCACCGCCTCGCTCCTCACGGTCGACCTGTCGTGGCCCGACGTGCCCGTCACCTCGATCCTGGTGAAGTCGCGCCCGGGGCCGCTCTCGTTCGCGCTCCTCGCCGTCACCACGTCCGACGCGCCGCCGGTCACCGTCGTCCCCGTCGTCGATCGCGCGCCGTTGGACACCTACGACTTTCGCGTCCCCGCCGTGCTCGCGGCGTCCCTACCCATCGATCCCGCGTTGGCCGTCACGGGTCCCGCCGATCGCCCGATCGTCGTGAAGGACGGCCACCTCGCGTACGCCGGCGAAGGAGGCACTAACGCGGAGCGGGCGCGCTTCTGGGGCATCAACGTCGTCGGGACCGGGGCGTTGCCAGCCCTGGACGTGGCCGACGCCTACGCCACGAGCCTCGCGCGCGCCGGGTTCAACATGGTCCGGCCGCACCACATGGACGGCGACGGCGAGGGCACGCTCGTCAATCCGCGCCGCGGCGAGCCCGGGGAGCCCCTCGCGCTGCCCGAGGCGCTCGACCGGATGGACCGCTTCCACGCCGCGCTCAAGGCGGCCGGCGTGTACGTCTACCTCGAGACGTGGACGCTCCGGAGCTTCCGCCCCGAGGAGGGCGTGCCGTCGCCGCGCGGGCTCGCGGTCGGCAACAAGTACGCGCCGTTCTTCTGGAAGGAGTACACCGACGCGAAGAAGGCGTGGGTTCGCGCGCTCTACGACCGCGTGAACCCCTACACGGGCCTGCGCTACGCCGACGACCCCGCGGTGGCCCTGTTCGAGATCGCCAACGAGGACAGCCTCCTCGTCGCATGGAGCGGCGGCGCGTTGGAGCGGCTCCCGGGCGACCACCGCCGCCGCCTCGACGAGGTGTGGAATTCCTGGCTGCGCACGCGCTACAAGAACGACGTGGCGCTCAACACCGCGTGGAAGGGCCCCATCCGCGCCGGGCTCCAGCTCGGTGAGACCCTCTCGCTCGACTCGGTGGCGCGTGAGCCCTCCACCCGCGGCCGCTCGGAGCTGTTCCCGCCCGCGCGGGCCGCGGATCTCGTGCGCTTCTACGGCGAGCTCGAAGCGGCGCACCACGCGGAGATGGCGCGTTTCCTGCGCGACGACCTCGGCTTCTCGGCGCCCATCGTGTGCAACACCTCGTTCGGCGTGCCGCTCGCGGAGGCCCAGCTCGCGGCGTGCGACGTGGTGGATCTCCACGTCTACTGGGATCCGATCGCCGAGCAGAACGTGTACTTCGACCACGCGATGATCGAGCGGCCGTTGCATGGGCGGATCCTGGAGAAGCTCGCGTGGTGCCAGGAGGGGAGGCCGTGCACGATGAGCGAGCTGAACCACAGCTGGCCCAACCGCTACGGGCACGAGGCGCCGCTGGTCTGGTCCTCACTCGCGGCGCGCCAGGATCTCGATGCCGTGCTCTGGTTCGCCTACTCGCACGGGAGCTTCGATCCCGCGCCGGATGGGCCGGCCGGCGCGCTCGATCTGTCGGGGCGCTTCTCGTCCTGGGTGCAGATGCCGACGGCCTCGGCGCTCTTCCGGAGCGGGGCGCTGGCGCCGCCGGAGCGCCGCTTCGTGCGCTGGTGGAGCGCCGACGGCCTGTTGCGCGACCTCGCGGAGCCCTCCAGCTTGTGGCTCGACACGCAAGTGTCGTGGCAGAGCGTGCTCGACAACGTGCTGCGCACCTCGTTCGCGGCGATGCCCCCTCCGTTGACGCCCGCGCCTGCGCCCACCCCGAGCCCGCTGCGGTGGTGGCCCGACGCGGGGCGCTGGGTGATCGACACATCGAGGTTCCAGGCGATCGTCGGGCATACCTCGGCCCCCTCCGAGGAGCCCGGCGCCGAACCTGCGGCGTTGCGCGTGGCACTCTCGTCCTTCGCGGCGGTGTCGCTCGCGTCCCTCGACGGCGCCCCGCTCGGCGACGGTACGAAGCGCGCGCTCCTGACGCTCGCGGGCCGCACCGAGCGCGAGGGCACGCTCCGCTCCACGGGTGGCCCGGGCTCGGTCGTCTACGGCAAGGGCCCCGCGCGGCTGGAGCGGCTCACCGGGTTCGTCGACGTGAGGTGGGCGGGCCGGCCCGAGGCCTGGGTGCTCGATCCGGTGGGCGCGCCGGTCGCGCGGCTCCCAATTCGGCGCCTCGGCGGCGGGTGGTGGCGGGTCGAGCTCGAGGCGGGTGACGAGCGGGGGCTCAGCTCGCCTTGGGTTGAGCTGCGATCTCGGTGACGGCGGTGTTGATCTCGGCGATCACGTCGGGCTGGGCCTCGAGCTCCTCCTCGAACGCGGCCTCGTCGATGAGGCCGGCGCGGGCGGCGTGGAGGTTGTTGAACTCGACCAGCGAGAGGATGGCCCACTGGTAGATGGCGACCTCGTAATATTCGAGGATGTTGTCGGTGAGATTGAGCAGGGCGTACGTGACGGTCATGGTGACGTACACGTGGGAGATGTACGTCAGCCGGTTGTCGAGGCGCTGCCGGATCATGCGGAAGCCCTGCCAGAACATGACGCCGAGCACCCACGTGAACGCCAGGGCGCCCACGATCCCGGTCTCGTAGAGGACCCGCAGGTAGCCGTTGTGGGGCGCCGCTTCGACGCCGAAGATCTCGACACCCAACATGACCGAGCTGCCCGCGCCGAAGCCGAACCACGGGCGATCCCAGATGCGGCGGAGGATCTCGTCCCAGAAGTACAGGCGCCAGCCGACGCTGGAATTGAGATCGTAGACGTTGTCGCTGCCGAGAACGTCACCCACGCTGGTGAACCGCTCGATGATGCCACCGCCGGCCCCGAGGAGCACCACGGCCCCGACCGCGGCGGTCGCCAGGATGTAGGAACGTTTTCCGTACACCCAGGAGAGGTATAGAAAGCACAACCCCATCGCGAGCCAGGAGATGCGTGTGTAGGTCGAGATCTCCAACGCGACGAGGAGCACGATGTAGAACAGGCGCAACGCCCGGTTCTTGGCCCGCGGATCGAGGAACTCCGCGTAGGCCAGGCAGAACAGGAACGTCAGGTACATGCTGAAGTGGGCGGGGTGGAAGAAGCTGGAATTGACTCGGTTGTACCCCTCGGTCACGTCGTTGCCCGTGCCCGTGATCCACTGGTAGAAGCCGTACACGATGGGGATGACGCTGGACGCGTACATCGCCGAGATGACCTGCTTCACCATCTTGCTGTCGATCATGTCGCTGATGATCAGGTAGGTGAAAAACGGCGCGGCCAGCCGGGTGACGAAACGAACGGCCCAGCGAAAGTCGGGCGCCCAGAACATCGAGACGGCGAAGAGCCCGAGGAACACGCCGTAGGGGAGGGTGAGCGAGCGCCCCTTGAACGGGTTCTTCCAGAGCACGAGGAAGTAGACGATGCCGATGCCCGTCGCGAGGACGTTGGCGAGGCCGCCGAGGTCGAAGTTGAGGCCCTCGGTGCCCATGCGCTCGCCGCCCGCGATGAAGTTGCGGAGCGAGATCAACATCAAGAAGCCGAGGATGAACGCGCGCGGATTGGCCATGAACAGGCCGCCGCCCACGCCCACGATCGCGAGCGCGGCCATGTAGTTGACGCCGCCGTACCCGAGGGCCAACGCGAGCGGGATGGCGGCGGCCGCCGGCAGGATCAGCTGACGAACGGGATCCGAGCCGAAGTCGGCGAAAGGAGAGCTCTTCACATCCACCGCACGCGGCAGCTTACCCGGATGGATGTGCGGCGGTTAGTCGCCGGAGCACGATGCGCTCGATGAAAGAGGACCCCCCGCACGCGCCTCCCGCAAGGCCGCTGCGTATCCTGCAGGTAGCCCGTGTGTTCTGGCCGAACATCGGCGGGATCGAGCGCCACGTGCAGTGGTTGTCCGAGCAGCTCGTGCGCCGCGGGCACGTGTGTGATGTCGTCACGCTGAACCGCTCGTTCGAGGACGGTTCCTCGTATCCCGCCTATGACGAGCTCCACGGCGTGAACATCTGGCGGGTCCCCTTCCTGGGGAGCACCCGCTACCCGATCGCGCCGCGGGTGGCGCGGTTCGCGTCTCGCTACGATGTCGTGCACGTGCACGCGATCGATTTCCTCGCCGACTGGATGGTGGCGACCAAGCGGTGGCACGGCCGGCCGGTCGTGCTCTCCACACACGGCGGCTTCTTCCACACCGCGTTCGCGCCCACGCTCAAGAAGGTGTGGTTCCAGACCGCCACGCGCGCCATGCTCGCGGGGGTCGACCGCCTGCTCTACACGTCGGACCAGGACGAGGAGCTGTTCCGCGCGATCACCAACAAGGGGACCATCCTGCGCAACGCGGTGGACCTCGCCCCCTGGGAGAACCTCGGTGGCTCCCCCCAGCCGGGGACCGCGGTCACCATCGGGCGGGTCGACACCCACAAGGGCTTGTCGAACCTGGTCAAAGCCCTCGCCGTGGTCCGCGATCGGGATCCGCGGCCGTTCCGGGTCGAGGTGCTCGGGCCCGAGGTCGTCCCCGGGCTCGTGGCGGGGTTGGAGCGCGAGCGGGACGCGCTGGGCCTGCAGGACCGGCTCGTGTTCCGCGGCAAGGTGTCGCAGGAGGAGCTCGTGGCCGCGGTCGACCGCGCGGATCTCGGGCTGTTCCCCTCGGAGTACGAGTCGTTCGGCATCTCCGTGGTCGAGGCCATGGGCGCGGGCCTCGTGCCGGTGCTCAACGAGATCCGCGCGTTCCGCTTCTTCATCGAAGAGGGCCGCAACGGGTTCATCACGCCCTTCGCCGATCCGTCGGCCGCGGCGGCGACGATCCTGCGCGCGCGGGACCTGGGTGCCCGCCGCCCGGAGGTGAGCGCGGCCGCGCGCACGAAGGCGCAGACCTACGCCTGGGAGCATGTCGTCGGCGATGTCGAAGCGGTGTACCGGAGCGTGGTCGCCGCGCCCTGACCGCGCGCTGACCGAAGATTGCACCGCGCCTGCACGGCACCTGCACACGCGGGCTTTAGGACGGGGCGATGCTGTTGCTCGTCCCGCTCGCGCTCGGCTCGGCCTGGTCAACCGATCTCCAGGATCTCGACCCCGCCTTCCGCGTCGTGATCGACCGCGTGATGACCACGCTGCGGTCGCGCGGCTTCACGCCGCACGTCGGCACGTCCTGGCGCAGCCCCGAGCTTCAGGATCTGATCTTCGCCGTCGGAAAGAGCACGCAGGCCGCGGGTGGCGAGAGCTGCCACAACCACGTGGATGCCGCCGGCAAGCCCGCCGCGCGCGCGGTCGACCTGTGGAACGCGCCGGTCGACCTGCGGTTGTTCACGGGGGCCACCTCCCGGCTCGAAGCGGAGGCGCCCTTCCTGCGGGCGCTCGGCGAGGTCGCGCGGGCCGAGGGCCTGCGCTGGGGCGGCGACTGGCACGGGCAGCCCTCGGCGTGGGACCCGTACGGGCTCGGCTGGGACCCGGCGCACGTGGAGGTGCGGGGGTGCGCGGGCCGGTGATCGGAGGCGCGTTTGTGCCGCCGGGGCAGGGGGTCTGACCTTACGACTTATCGCCTGCGACAGGCCAACCTGGGCAATTCAAGGGTGGGGTCTGACCTTACGACTTGTCACCTAGGCCAGGTTCCAAGTGACAAGTGATAAGGTCAGACCCCGCCGGGCGAAACCCGGCGTTCGCTCGTTCCAAGTGATAAGTCGTAAGGTCAGACCCCTCCGTGGAGCCGCGCGGGGGGTGATCGGAGGGGTGTGTGTGCCGCCCTCGCCTCCGGGGTAGGAGGCCGCATGCTGCTCGCCCTCGTCCTCCCCGTCGTCGCCGCGGGCATCCCGGCGTCGCTGACCACCTACGATCAGGCGGTGACCAGCGTCACGGCCGCGATGACGGCCGCGCTCCCGCGGCTCGCCACGTGCAAGGCCGTGCCCGGCGACAAGCTCGTCTTCAAGGTGGATTTGAAGGGCGTGCCTGCCGTCACCACCGTCGCGCTCACCGGCACCGCCTCCGCGACCGTGCCCGCGCCGTGCCACGAGAAGGTGGTGGCGGAGGTGTTCACGCGCGCGCGGCCCAAGGTCGGCCTCGAGGCCGCCGTGGTGGTCGACGTGTTCGGCGGCGCGCCGCGGCTCGACGGCGACGTCGCGTTGTTCGGCGCGCTCGACAAGGAGAGCATCGAGGCGGGCGTGCGCCCCCGAATGGACCGCGTGGCCCAGTGCTACGTCAACGCGCTGAAGGACGCGCCCGGGATCGCGGGCGATGTCATCGTGAGCCTCACCGTGCTCCCTACCGGTCAGGTCCTCGCCGCCGACCTGAAGCGCACGACGTTGTGGAGCCCGCCGACCGAGGCGTGCGTGCTCAAGGAGATGATGGGCGCGGTGTTTGCCGAGCCGGACGGCGGCGCGCTCGTGCGGGTGAGCTACCCGTTCACGTTCAAGCCGCCGGCCCCGTAGCTTCGCTACTTCTGGTGTCCCGGGGCGTCGGTCCAGTGGCGGTCGGGACGCTCGGCCGTGTGCCAGGCCTCGAACGGGCCATCGTCGGGGTAGCAGGCGCGGTCGCCCTCCCGCCGCTCGCCGATGACGAGCATCGTGACTTCGTCGGGCCCGTGGTTCACGAGGCAGTGCGCGATGCCGGTGCCGGCGGGGAACGACACGAAGTCGCCCGGTCCGAGGGCGTGCTCCTCGGCGGCCGCGCCGGGGGGGATCACGCGGAGGTGTGGGCTCCCGGCGAGCACGTAGACGGCCTCCTCCTCGTCGGAATGCGCGTGGGTGAAGCTCGATCGGCGGCCCGGCAGGAGCCGCTCGTGCCACACCCCGAGGCGCACCGAGCCCGCGGCGGTGCCGAGATCCCGGCCGATCGACAGCTTCTCGGCTTCGAAGGGCGGAGGGTAGGCGGCCTCGATGGCGGGCACGCTCGCCGTGTGGACCACGTACGCTGGGCGTGTCACGCCTGCGTCGCCTTGGCGACGAACCGCTTGAGCCATCGCAACCCGCGTGTCTCCTCGCTCGCGACGGTGTCCGCGTCCAGCCCGAGCGCCCTCGCGGTCGCGTCGGCGGAGCAGGGCTTGCCCCCGAACAGGCCGTGGCGCGAGGCGAGCACCGCGCGCTCGGTGGGCTCGAGTTGGAAGAAGGCCTCCTCGAGTTGATCCCAGGTGACGCCGGTGTCGGGCCCGAACAGGGCGCCGAGGACCGCGGGGCGCGCCGGCTCGGGCACGGCCAGCCCGGCGTCCATGCCGCCCGGACCGAACGTGAGCTTGGAGTCCGGCTCGTCGAGCGACTCTCCCTCGTTGGCGGTGAAGTAGTCGACCGGGAGGGTGTTCGACCGGGCCTCTTCGAGCGCCTCGGCGATGTTGGCGGCGACGACACACGCGGCGTCGCGCACGGCCTCGACCTCGTCCTCCCAGATCAGGTCGTGCGAGAGGACCACGATCTGTTCGCCCTCGTTCACGTCGACCGCCCAGGCGTCCCCGTTCGCGGCCATCCCGATGATCCATAGGCCTTGCGACGCGGGATCGTGCCACTCCTCGCTCCGGCTCTCGGCCACCATGTCCCCGAGGGTCGGCAAGAACTCGATCGGCCCGACGACGGCGCCGAGGTTGTTCTTGAGATGGGCGAGGACCGCGGGGGAGAACGGGGGCGACGACTCGGGCACGGGACGGCTCCGGGGATGGGGGCGGGGATTTAGCACGCTGGGAGGGCCGGACCCACGGGGTTTCCCGCGCGTGTCGGCAGTCACGGCCGTGTCGGCGTTAGGAGGCCGTCTCTCCGGGAAGCCCAATGTCCGTCGCCATCATCACCGGCGCCTCCACCGGCATCGGCGCCTCGCTCGCGCGGGAGCTGGGCCGTCGTAAGTGGAAGGTGGGCGTGATCGCCCGCCGCTCCGATCTGCTCGACGCGATCGTGGCCGAGGTGCGTGCCGCCGGGGGCGAGGCCGCCGCCGCCACGGCCGACGTGACGGATCGCGCCGCCCTCGAGTCCGCCGTGCTCGCGCTGGAGGCCGTGCTCGGCCCGTGTGATCTGATGGTCGCCAACGCGGGCAGCGGCCAGCCCGCGCCGATGCACAAGGTGCCGGTCGACACGATCCTGGCCACCATGCGTCTGAACTTCGACGGCGCCCTCTTCAGCGCCGCGGCCGTGCTCCCCGGCATGCTCGAGCGCAAGCGCGGTCAGCTCGCGGTGGTGTCGAGCGTCGCCGCCAACCGGGGCCTGCCCGGCAACGGCGGCTACAGCGCGAGCAAGGCCGCGATCAGCACGCTCTGGGAGGCCATGCGTGTCGATCTGCACGGCCACGGCGTGCGGTGCACGACCATCCACCCCGGCTTCGTCGCGACGCCGCTCACCGCGAAGAACCGCTTCAAGATGCCCTTCCTCCTCACCGCCGACCAGGCGGCGAGCATCGTGGCTGACGGGCTCGAAGCCGGCCGCAAGGACATCACGTTCCCGTGGCAGATGCGCTGGATCACGACGTTGATGCGGTGGCTCCCGATCTGGGCGTGGGATCGGATGGCGCCGAAGCGGTAAGTGGTCGGGGAGCCCTCCTGAGGTTTCCGTGAACCCACCGATCGACCTGCGCCACCACGCCCACCGCCCCATCCTGTTCGACGCCGCGGAGGCGCACCGGGAGGCGATCCGCTACGAGCCCGACGGCACCGTGATCCTGCGCTCCCCCGAGGTGACGCGGCGCACGGGCAAGGACCAGATCGTCGTACCCCCGGAGCGGCAGTACCCCGCGGTCCGCGCCACCTTCGACGACCTGAACAAGGCGATCTCCTCCCGCGCCAACTCGCCGCGGATGGAGGACGGGCGGACGTTGCGCCAGGTCTACGACGCCGAGCTGGAGCACTACGAGGCGCTCACCGCCGTCGCGATGGCGGAGGGGCGCGCGGAGCCGGACTACGGCACCTACGTGTTCGACCCCGTGCGCTCCGAGCTGTTCCTGGTGGCGCCGGAGCGCTGGCACCGCCTCGCGCTGGTGACGAGCAACTCCAAGTTGATGAGCGAGCCGGAGGGGGTGCTCTCCTGGTCCGAGGTCCGTGGGCGCCTGGAGTCCGCGGTGATGGGGTTCGCCGGCGTGAGCGTGGGCGGCAACCTGCTCGAGGGCTGGCTGCGGGAGGCGCGGCCCAAGCGGGTGAAGGTGGCGGACCCCGACTGGGTCGAGCTCACCAACCTCAACCGCGGGGAGCGTATGTCCCTGCGTCACGTCGTCGGGAGCCGCGCGAGTCGCTTCGATCCGACCAACCCGTTCGACGTGCCCCGCGTGCCGAAGGCCGAGTACATCGCGTACGAGTGCCAGCTGGTCGACCCCTACCTCGAGGTCGACGTGTACGGGGAGGGGATCACCCGCGAGAACATCGAGCGGTTCCTCCTCGGCGGTGACGGCGAGCCGCGCCTCGACGTGCTCGTCGAGGAGATGGACAACCTCGACCTGAAGGTGCTGGTGCGCCAGGTCGCGCGCGAGCACGGGATCGACGTGCTGATGCTCTCCGACTTCGGCCACCAGGCGCACGTGTTCTGGAACCCGTTCCGCGACGCTCCCAGCGGCCCGCTCGGGTACGGCGCGGACGACGAGACGCTCCTCGCCGCGCTCGCGGGCTCGAAGACCGGCGACCGCGCCAAGGTGTTCGAGTTCGTCGGCGCGCTCTGCGGCGAGGACTACGCCGACGCGCAGTTCGCGGACTGGATCGCGGGTCGGGGCGAGCAGCCGACGAGCAGCATGCCCCAGTCGGGGGCCACGGCGATGGCGTCGGGCGCGATCGGGGGCAAGGAGCTGGCGCTCCGCGTGCTCGGCCATCCGCTGCCCGCCGGCAATCGCGCCGTCTACGATCTGCTGCGGCGACGGGTCACGCTCGGATGAGCGACGCGACGCGGATCGACACTTCGGTGCCCGGCGACGTACCCGAGGGCCCCCTGTTCGACGCCTGGCGCGTCGCGCCCCTCGATCTCGAGGGCTTCCGCGCGCTCGGCGCGGGCGATCGTCCCAGCCGGGACCAGCTCGCGCGGCTCGCCGGCTTCGCGCTCCTCGCCCCCACCACCCACAACACCGTGCCGCAGCGGTTCGAGCTCGACGAAGCCGACGGCGCGCTCCGGGTGTGGGTGGCCCGCGAGGCCGTGCTGCCCGAGTCCGATCCGGCGGGTCGGCAGGCGACCGTGAGCATCGGGTGCGTGGTGGAGAACGCCGTCCTGGCCGGGGCCGTGTACGGCTACGACGCCGAGATCGTGCCGCTCTCCGGCGCGGACGCGGTGCGGCCGCCTCGCGCCGACGAGCCCGACCTCGTCCCCGTGGTCGCGGTGCGCTTCCGTGCCGGCGGTGCGCCCCTCGCGGCCGCGTGGCTCGACGCGATGCGCGCGCGAAAGATGGTCCGGGCGGAGTACGACGAACGTGTCCGCATCCCGCCCGAGCTCCTCGCCGAGCTGGGCGAGACGGTCCGCGCGCTCCACCCCGGCCTCACCCTCCACGTCCTCACCGACGCGCCGACCAAGTTGTTCCTCGGCAAGTTCCAGGAGCTCGCCGACACCACAGTCATCAACCGCGAGCGCTTCGCCCGCGAGCTCGGCGACTGGCTCCTCCCCAACGACAGCGCCGCGTCCGTCGGCATGCGGGGCCGTGAGTATGGGCTGTCGGACGCCGCGTCCGAGCGGATGTACCTCGGCCTCCGGGGGGAGGTGCGGCTCTTCCCCGACGAGACCGCCGGCTTCGCGAAGGGCGGCAACCTCGGCATGCGCACCGCGAGCGCGGTCCTCGTGATCACCGCCGCCGAAGACGACTTCGCCCACCGCCTCGCCGCGGGCCGCGCCTTCCAACGGCTGGCCCTCCGCCTCGTGGACGCGGGGTTCTGCACCACGATGCACGCGGGGATCACCGAGGTCGAGGCGCCCAACATGGCGCTGCGCGGCCGCCTCCGCACGCGCCAACGCCCGACCGTGGTGTTCCGCGCCGGGCGCCCGTTGCACCATGAGGAGGGGCAACGCCCGCATGCGTCGCGACCGTCGTTGGAGGCGCTGCTGGTCGATCAGGCAGAGGGAGAGGCAATCAGGAAAGCAGGAAGAGAGGAGGGCAGGAAGTAGGAGAATGAACTGGAAGGAGGAGGGGAGCCGGCGCTTGGCTCCGGCCTTCTAGACCTTCACCGCCACGAACGAACAGCTCCCGCCAAACCCGAGCAGGCTCCCCAGTCGATCGGGCGCCGAGAGCGCCTGCGCCAACGGCACGACCGTGCGGGCGTAGAGCTTCGTGAACCTGCTGGTGGGGGGAGGGCCGGCCGATTCGGGGGGGCGTTGCGGGGGGGCACCCCCCGCCCCAAGATCCTTCCGCTGATTCTTGACCTTGCCCAGCCACGGCAGCAGCCGGTGGTCGTGCAGAGGCTGAATCCAGACGTTGAAGGAATGCAGGTCAAGCACCTGGAATCCAACACCTTCCAGGTGCGTGCGCATCTGGGCGCGCGTCGGCATGCGCTCGTGGAAGTGCCCGACGCTGGCCTGGCGGGCCGCGTAGTCGGCGGGGTCCCGCGCGCGTTGCCAGCCGTCGAAGCTGCCGCCGATGTCGCGCACGGGCATGTGCACGACGAGGCGGCCGCCGGGCGCGAGGACGCGGAACGCCTCGGTGAGGGCGCGATCGAGGTGGGTGAGGTGCTCGAACACGTCGAAGGCGACGAGCGCGGCGAACGCGCCGTCCGCGAAAGGGAGCGACTCCGCGTCCCCCAAAACCCAGAGGGTGTCGCTGCGGCGGGCGCGCGCTGCGGCGTTCTGGGCCGCGACCCAGACCGGCGAGATGTCGAGGCCGGTGCCGTGGATGCCGCGGGTGCGTTCGAGCCAGGGGAGCAGGCCCGAGCGATGGCCGCCGATCTCGAGCACCCGGGCGCCACGTTCGAGCGGGAGCGCTTCGAGCAGGCCCTTCTGGTGCACCAGCATCAGGTTGTGGGGATGGTCGAAGTCGCTCATGGCGCCGAGGCGCTGGTCGTAGATGTCGGCCTGGAGGGACTTGTTCGTGTCGTCGAGCGTGCCACCGCTCCCGGAGTCACGGGGGCGTAGATCCCAGCCGCCGAGGGCCTCGGGGTACACGCGGCCGGCGGCACCTGCGAGGCCGCCGTGCACGACGGAGAGGGGACGCTTGTCGACGGGATCGGCGAGGTACTTGGGAGGGGCCATCATTGCAGGTAGCCGAGCCCCCGGAGCCGCTCTTCGATGGCACGATCCGTGGCCGCGTCCCGCTTGGGACCGTCGGCACCGGCGAACACGCGCGCCTCGGTCCAGAGCGTGCGCAGGTGCGCAGAGAGGACCTCGTGGAGCACGCGCCCGTCGATGTCGTCGGGGATGGCGGCACCCATCGTGGCGAAGAGCGTCGGCATGATGTCGACGATGTTCGCGTCCGCGATGGTGGTGCCGGGCGCAAAGTCGGGGCCCCACCCGAGGAACAGGCCGTCGGGCTCGTGGTTGCCACTGGCGAACCCGCTCTTCTCGAACACGTCGCTCGGGACGTCGCCCTCGGAGTAGTAGAACCACACCGAGTCGTCGTGCGTCGCGATGAGGAGATCCGCTGCTCCGTGCACCTCGGGGCCCTGGTACAGCTGATCGCGGCGCTCGACGCGCGTGATGATGCGGTTGCCCTCGGGATCGCGCATGGCGAGCAGGCGCTGGCGCACCTCTTCGACCACGCGATCGTAGTCGGCGGGATCGACGGCGCCGCGCGGCTCGCGGCCCTTCAGGTTGATGCGCACGGAGTTGGTGCCGTGGCAGAACGCCTGGGTGTTCTCCCAGTCGATGTCCGTCGCGAAGCGGGACAGCTCGTCCCCCATGCGGAGGGCGCGATCACCGCCGAAGCGCTTGGCGAGGTCGAGCAATTTGCGCGTGTCGACCCCGGCGCGGCCGAGCACCCCGCGCACCTTGTGCAGACGGTTGCGCGTGTCACGCCCGCCTTCGCGGAAGGTGAGGAAACCCTCGCGCGCAAGCCAGGTGTTGAGGAACACCTTGTAGCGGCAGGGGCCGAACCCGTGGTCGGAGATGAAGATGACGTTCGAGTCCGCCGGGCGGCGCTCGATCATCTCGGCGACGCGCGTGTCGAGCAGGCGGTAGATGTCGAGGATCTGCTCCTCGTACTTCGTCGCGAGCGCCGCGTCGTGATGCGGGTGGTTCGGGTCGAAGATGTGCCAGAGGCAATGCTGCATCCGGTCCATCTCGACCCACACGGTGCAGAACACGTCCCACGGCTCCTGCTCCATCAGCGTGCGCACGAGCTTGCCACGCCCGTCGAGCATGGCGCGCAGCCGCCCGAGGAAGGGCAGGATGTCGGCTTCCGTCTCCGTCAGGTGGGTGTCGATCACGTAGTCGGGCACAAGCTTGTCGAGCTCGGCCTTGTAGGATGCGGGCCAGGTGAAGCCGGGCACATCCTTGGCCGGCGTGAGCATGTCACCCACCGCGATGCCGTTGATGGGACGGGCCGGGTAGGTGAGGGGAAGGTTGACCGTGGCGACGCGCGCGCCGCGCTCGGACAAGAGCTCGAAGAACGTGCGCGATTGGATGCGCGTCGAGTCGATCGGGCGGTACAGGTAGCTGCCGGGCACCGGCTCCGTCCAGTCGTAGATCCCGTGCTTTCCGGGGCCCTTTCCGGTCTGGTACGCGGTCCATGCCGTGGCGGTCATCGGCGGGACCACCGACCACAACGGGCCGGACGCGCCCTCCTTCCGCAGCTTGCCGAGCGTCGGCAGGACGCCCCGCTCGATGAAGCCGTCCAGGAGCTTCCACGTCGCGCCGTCGAGGCCGATGATGACGGCCTTGCGGCGTACTGTTCCCTTGGCAGCCATGCCGTCCCCCTCCAACACCGGGTACGTTGTAGCCCGGCTGCCGAAGGGGTGGCCACGCAGGAGAGTGATTGGCCGCACCCCAGGGTCCCTCAGGTCCGAACCGGCCGCATCGGCCACGTCGGCAGCTGCGGGACGACGACGACACCTCGCTTTCCGAGATCCTGCACCTCCGGGATTACTGGCGTACCGTCCGGAAGCGCTTGTGGACGCTCATCACGGCCTTCTCGCTGATCGTCGGGAGCGTCACCGTGGTCACGCTCCTGACGCCGCCGGTCTACGAGGCCACGGCCTCGCTGCAGATCGACTCGCAGCCGGCCGCGAACACGAGCCTCTCCGCCTACGGGCAGCAGGGGCAGGGCCAGTACCTGCTCGAGCAGGAATACTTCAGCACGCAGCACAAGAAGCTCCGCAGCCGCGTCCAAGCGCGCGCGGTCGCCGAGCGGCTCGATCTGGCGCGACACCCCGACTACCAGGAGCTCGAGCCCGACGAGCTCGTGCAGACCCTGCTCAACCAGGTGGACATCGCGCCGATCAAGGGCACGCGCCTGGTGTGGGTGTACGTGCGGGCCAACGATCGTGAGCTCTCGGCGTTGTTGTGTCAGACCTGGGCGGAGGTGTTCGTCCAGCGCAACATGGACGAGATCAACCAGGGCGTTCAGGGCGGCCTGGGCTGGCTCTCGGGCGCTGTGACAAAGGCCGAGGAGGAGTTTCGTCAGGCCGAGCAGGCGCTCCTCGATTTTCGGCGGGCGAACAACAAGATCGCGCTCTCCTCCCAAGAGGAGGGAAACCTGCTCGTGCAGCAGCTCGAGGAGCTGTCCCGCAAGCGCGCGCTGGCCGAGGCGGAGCGCGCGGGGCGCGAGGCGGAGTACGAGGGGCTCGCGTTGTCGGCCCGCACCCAGAAGGATCTCCGGCGGATCTCCTTGCTCGTGGACAGCCCGCTCATGTCGGGCCTGCGTGAGCAGCTCACGACGCTCCAGGCGGACCGCGAGGCGTTGCTGACACGCTACCTGCCCGACGCGCCCGTGCCCGCCGTGCTCCAGAACAAGGAGCGCCTGGAGGACGTGGAGCTCCAGATCCGCGCCGAGGTCGACGCCGAGCTCGGCCGCCGCCGCGCCATGCTCGCGCAGGCCAAGAGCCACGAAGAGGGCCTCCAGCGCTCGATCGAGTCGCTCACGAAGAGCGCGCTCGAGGAGAACGGCGAGGAGGCCAACTACAACCTCCTGCGCCGCCAGGTCGACTCGCGCGCCACCATCTACAAACACCTGGTCGAAAAGAGCCAGGAGATGGACGTGACCTCCTCTCTCAAGGAGAACAACGTCCGCATCATCGATCCGGGCGAGGCCGGCGAGAAGCCGGTGGAGCCGAACTACGTCCGCAACATCGGCGTCGCCATCCTCGGCGGCCTGCTGGTGGGCGTGTCGATGGCGCTGTTCTTCGACTACATGGACACGACGATCAAGACGCGCGAGGAGGTCGAGGCCCTCGGCATCCCGTTCCTCGGCATCATCCCGAGCGTTCCCGGCCTCGAAGGCGAGGGGTGGGAGGTGGCGCGGCAGCGCTATCTGTACGCGTTGAACTATCCGAAGAGCGCCTTCGCGGAGTTCTGTCGAAACATCCGGACGACGGTGAACTTCAGCGCGCGCGAGGACGGTGCGCCGCCTCGACGCCTGCTCATCACGTCCGCGGGGCCGCGCGAGGGGAAGACCACCTCCAGCATCAACCTCGCGATCACGTTCGCGAGCAACGGCCGGCGCGTGTGCCTCGTCGACGCCGACCTGCGCCGCCCGAGCCTGCACCACGCGTTCGGCCTGCCCAACGAAGAAGGATTTTCCACGCTGATCGGGGGTACCTCGTCCGTCGAGGCCGTGTCGCAGCCCACCCCGCAGGAGGGGCTGTTCATCATCCCGTCGGGTCCACGCCCTCCCAACCCCGCGGAGATGCTCGGCTCTCCGGCCTGCAAGGCGGCCCTCGACCGGCTCAACGAGGCCTTCGATCTCGTCATCATCGACTCGCCGCCCGTGGTCGCCGTGACCGACGCGGTGGTGCTCGCGAACGACGTGGACGGCGTGATCCTCGTGGTCAAGAGCTTCAAGGTCGCCCGGGATCTGGTGCTCCAGGCCAAGCGCCAGCTGGTCGACGTCGAGGCGCGCCTCATCGGCGTCATCCTCAACAACTTCGACATCCAGCGTAAAAGCTACGGTTATTACTACTACTACAGCTATTACGGTTCGGACCGCGAGGATGTTGGCAAGGGCCACAAGTGAAAACGTCCGCGCTGTCCGGAGATCGCCTGGAGCGGGGCGTCGCCCTGGGGATGCTGCTGGCGGTGTTCGCGGCGGCGGGGCTCGAAGGTGGCGTGGTGCCGATGTACGGCGGCGTCGTCTATGCGGTGGCGGTCGCCATCGGGTTGGCGTGGATGGTCCTGCGCGGCGTAGACCCGCTGCCGCGGCTCGCGAAGGTGGGGCTGGCGCTGTTCGCGGTGGTGCTGCTCTACCAGGCGCTCGCGATCCCCGAAGGGGTGCGCGAGCTCGTGGCGCCGGGGCAGGCCGCGTGGATCGATCGGGTGGCGCCGGAGTCCTCGGCCGCGCTCGATCCCTGGCTGAGCGCCGTCGCGACCTATGACGTGATGGCCGCGGTCGGTGCCGCGGGCGACTGGACCTACGACGTGCTCGCGGGCTCGGCGGCGACGACATGGCGGCAGGGCGCGATCGATCCGGAGGCCTGGCGGTGGACCCTGGGCCAGCTGCTCGCCATGGGCGTGGTGTGGATGGTCGGGGCGGGCCTGGGCCGGAGCCCCGCCGCGACACGCACGGTGCTGGTCGGGCTGCTGCTCTTCTGCGTCTTCGAGGCCGTGTTCGGGCTCGCGAACCGCAACGGACCGAGCACCGGCATCGGCGTCAAGCAGTACTACATGGGCTCGGCGACCGGCACGTTCGTCAACCGCGGGCACTTCGCCGCGCTGCTCGTGCTCGGCGTGGGAGCGGCCTGGGGCCTCGCCGCGGGCCTGTTTCCGCTCCTGCCCGAGGAGGTGCGCAAACACATGGCGCGCAAGCGGCGTTCCAGCCAGCCCCCGTCGGTGTTCGAGGCCAGCGGCGATCGCATTCCGCGCCTCGCCCTCCTCGGCTTCCTCGTGGCCGTGCTGCTCGTGGCAATCGTCGCGTCGCAGTCGCGTGGGCCCGTGCTCGGGCTCGCCGTGGCGGGGCTCGTGGTCGGGTCCGGGATGGCCTGGCGCCGCAAGGAGACGTTCCACCTCGGCATCGCCGTCGCCGTGCCGGTGGCCGGGGGCGTGCTCGCGCTGCTCGCGTTCGGAATCGGCGGCGCGTTCGGGCGCTTTCGTGGCCTGCTCTCCGGCGGCGACGCGAGCGTCCTGTCCCGCCTCGACGTGTGGCGGGACTCGGTGCCGGCCTTCTTCGACGCGCCGGTGTTCGGCGCTGGGCTCGGGGGTTGGCAGCTGGCGCACGCGCTGCACGAGACGCCCGACCACCTGTTCACGTTCTCCAACGCGCACAATGAGCTGGTCGAGATCGTGGTCGAGATGGGCGTCGTCGGCACGCTCGCATACATGTTCGTCGGGATCGCGATCGTGCGCGGACTGTTGCGCGCGCTCCGCGATGTGCCCCACGACGAGGGCACCGCGGCGGGCGTGGGCGCCCTCGTGGGCGTACTCGCCGTGCTCGTCCAGTCGCTCGGCGACTTCCCGCTGCACATCCCCGGCGTCGCGTTGCCCTGGGCGCTCATGGCGGGGCTCGCCCAGGGCGCGCTGACCAACCCCGAGAAGGGGGGCGCGAAGGGGCCACCGCTGGTCATCGGGCTCGTCGCCATCGGCCTCTGCGGGGCCGCCGCCCTCGCGGACAGCGGGTTCGTGGGCTCGCGCGACGACCGGCTCGCCGAGCGCGGCAACCTCTGGAACGAGCCCGACCGCGCGAAAGGAACCGTGGCGTCCATCCGTGCGTGGCGCGACACGACACGCGCGGCGGTGGATCGGGCTCCGCTCGACCCGTGGTCACACGCGGCGATGGCCGAGGCCGAGGCCATCCTGGCGCGCGAAGCGTGGCGTGTGGACGGGGCGCGGCCCGTGGGCGAGTCGCCCGAGGATCACGCTCTCCAGGCTGATCTCGCCGTGACGCGCGCACACACGCTCCGCCCGCGGGATCCCCGGTTGGCGCTCACGCTGGCGAAGAGCCTCGTGCTCCTGGCCCAGCGCGCGTCCACCCCGGACGCGTTCGAAGCGCGCGCCGTGATCCTGCTCGCGGACGCCGTCGCGCGGGACCCGTGGCGCGCGGACGAGGCCTTCGTCATCGCCGATCGCCTCTCGGACGATGCCCTCGCGAAGATCGCCGCCTCCGCGACGAGCGCGTCGCAAGCCCCCCGCGCACGCGCCCGGGTGGCCTACGCGCACGGCAAGGCCCTCGAGCGGCGAGGCCGGGGCGAGGCGGCAGCGGCAGCCCATGCAGTCGCCATCACGGCGGACGGCGCCTACGGGCCGGCCCTGTTCGCGGCGGGCGTACTCGCGCGCAACCGGGGCGAGACCGAGGCGGGCGACGAGCTCCTGCGTCGCTTCCTCACCGCGGACGAGCGCGGCGCCGGCATGGAGGGCTGGGCCCTCGTGCTCCTCGGTGAGCTGGAGACCGCCGAGGCGCGCCTCCGGCGGGCCGTGCAGCAGTCCCCCACGAACCGGTGGGCGTGGGAGGGCCTCGCGGAGATCGCCAAGCGCCAGGCCGACGTGGAGGACGAGCGCGCCGCCCTCAAGAAGATCCTGGCCCTGGATCCGAACCACCGCCCGGCGAAGGGCCGGATGGTGGTCTTGGACGCCGCGAAGAAGTAGGTCGGGGCGGCGGTAGTCACCACCCACCCCTTCGGAAAGGGCCACCGCCGCTTGGAGGCGGACAGTTTCTGGTCGTCCTGTTCCGTCGCCGTGCCTGGAATCGCCGGACCTGCGCGGATAGACCGCCGCCCGGAGACGCTCCATGGCTCGCATTCACTCTGGTTTGTTCCGCAAGGCGCTCGTGGTGGAGCACCCCGACGCCGTCCTGGACGAGCTTCTCCTGGCGGACGGCCTGGTGGTCGATCGGGCCTCCGACGTACCGGACGAGGCCGGGCTCATCCGCATGCTGAACGCGGGAGAGCACCAGGTGCTCTTCAAGCGGAGCCGCGTGCCGGTCACCCGCGCGGTGCTCGAGGCGTGCCCGAACCTCTACGCGGTGCAGTTGTGCTGCATCGGGGACGACAGCGTGGACAAGCGCGCGTGCGCCGACCACGGCGTGCTCGTGTTCAACGACCCGGTGAGCAACGGCCGCAGCGTCGTCGAGCTCGCCGTGACGCACCTCATCGCTCTGTCACGCCGCCTGTACGAGACCAACGAGCACACCCGTGCCGGCGGCTTCGACAAGTCGCAGACGGAGCGCTTCGAGATCCACGGGCGGGTGCTCGGCATCCTCGGCCTCGGCAACATCGGGCGCCAGGTGGCCCGCGCCGCCGAGGCGCTCGGGATGAAGATCCTGTTCCACGACACGCGCGAGGTGGCACGCGAGGTCGGTCTCGAGATGGGCTGGGAGGAGGTCAAGTCGATCGACGCGCTCTTCCGCCGCGCCGACTGCGTGAGCGTGCACGTGAGCGCCGAGGACACGCGCAGCCAGAGCAACCGCGGCCTGCTGACCCGCGAGCACTTCGCCCAGCTCGCGGCGGACCGCCCCGGCGCCTCGCCCCGGCTGTTCCTGAACCTCGCGCGCGGGTTCCTCTACGAGCCGAACGACCTGCTCGCCGCCATCACCGCGGGCGAGGTCGGCCGTGCCGCGGTGGACGTGTACCCCGAGGAGCCCCGCGGCAGCGGACCGTGGATCAATCCGTACGCCGCCCAGCCTCGCGTCGTGACCACGCCGCACCTCGGTGCCGCCACCCTCGACGCGCAGCCCCGCATCGCGCGTCGTGTCGCGCACACGTTCAGGTCCTTCAACCGCCAAGGCGCGCTCCGGGACTGCGTGTACCGTCCGCGCCTGCTCCTCGGGCTGGGCGAGATCGACCCCGGCAGTACGCTGCTCGCCGTCGTGCACTCCACGCGCCGCGGCTCCCGCAAGGCCCTTCAGGACGCGATCTTCGAGGCGGGCGCCTCCAACCTCTCGACGGTCCACCAGGACTTCGAGGACTTCGGCATGGCCTACGACCTGTCCGCGATCGACCGCCCGCTGGACGACGATCAGCTGCGTTACGTGCTCTCGCACGCGGCGGACCTGACGGGGGAGGCCGGCTCGATCCGCAGCATCCGCCAGGTCACGTTGGCATGAGCGCGGCCTTCGATGCCGAGATCGAGGGGGCGATCCTCCGCGCGCTGCTGACCGAGTGGCGTGCCGTCAACTACACCCACTTCAAGGACGCGCTGGTCCTCCCGCGCTTCGAGCTCATCGAGCACGAGGGGCACCTGGGCGAGTGGCATCGCCTCCACCGGACCATCTCCTTCGCGCGCACGTTCGTCCGCTCCCAGCCATGGGGCGTGGTGGTCGAGGTGCTCAAGCACGAGATGGCGCACCAGTACGTGCACGAGGTCCTCCGCGTCCTCGACGAGACCGCGCACGGCCCCGCTTTCCGCAAGGTCTGCGAGCGCCTCGCCATCGACGCGAGCGCGTCCGGCATGCCGACGATGGTGTCGGTCGATCCCGAGCAGGACAAGGCGCTGCGTCGCATCACGCGCCTGCTCGCGCTCGCGGAGAGCCCCAACGCGAACGAGGCGCAGGCGGCCATGAACGCGGCGCGCAAGCTGATGCTCCGCTACAACATCGACACGCTGCCGACGGGGCACACGTTCCGCCAGCTCGGCGTCCCCACCGGGAGGCTCCAGGAGGCCGACCGGTGGCTCGCGTCGGTGCTCTCGCAGCACTTCTTCGTCACCGGTATCTGGATCCCCTCGTTCGACGTGACCACCGGCAAAACCGGCCGCGTGCTCGAGATCTCGGGCACGGCGGCCAACCTCGAGCTCGCCACCTACGTGCACGGGTTCCTCAAGGAGACCGCGGAGAGGCTCTGGCGCGCACACAAGCGGGAGCATCGCATCGCGGGGGACAAGGAGCGCCAGCGCTTCGTGTCGGGCGTGATGCGCGGCTTCCACGAGAAGCTCACCGAGGGTGCCAAGGAGAGCCGCGAGGAGGGCCTGGTCTGGGTGGGAGATCCCAAGCTCCAGGCCTACTACCAGAAGCGCCATCCGCGCGTGCGCCACATCAAGTACGGCGGGCATCCGCGTACCGAGGCGTGGGAGCAGGGGCGCGCGGCCGGCCGGGAGATCGTGCTCCACAAGCCCGTTACGGGGGAGACGGGCGGGGGCGGGCGGCTCTTGAAGGGGTAGCGCTGCACGGGGCGGGGGCAGGGCCCCCGCGCCCAGGGCGCGCCTACGAGACCTTGATGAGCTCGACCTCGAACAGCAGCGTGGCGTTCGGGGGGATGAGGCCCGGGTAGCCGCGGCTGCCGTAGCCGAGGTGCCCGGGGATCGTGAGCTTGCGGGTGCCGCCGACCTTCATGCCGGCCACGCCCTGGTCCCAACCCTGGATGACCATGCCCGCGCCGAGCTTGAAGGTGAACGCCTCGTTGCGATCACGCGACGAGTCGAACTTCGTGCCGTTCTCCAGCGTGCCGACGTAGTGCACGTGCACGGTCTTGCCCTTGGTGGCCTCGGTGCCGGTGCCGACGACCACGTCTTCCATCTGCAGCTCTGCGCTCATGGGAACTCCTGGGAGGTGAGGGGATCGTGATCAGCTGGCGGCGGGCTCGGTGCTGCCGGTGGAGCGGCGGCCCCGACGGCCCCCGCGACGGCGGCGCTTGCGCTCCGCGTCGGGCGAGTCGTCGCCGTCGGCCGGGGCGTCGTCGCCGCCCTCGATCTCCGGCTCGTCGACCGGCGCGGCGGCGATCGGCGCGTCGGCCACGACCTCCGCGGCCTTCTTGGGGGCGCGGGGCTTGCGGGGGCGCTTGGCCTCCGCGGGGGCGTCGACGGTCTCCTCGGGCGCGGAGATGGCCGACGCTGCTACTTCGACGACGGGGGCGACGGCCGGCGTCTCGACGGGGGCGGGTTCGGCCTTGGCACGCTCGCTCTTGGGGCGATCGCCCCGGGGGCGCTCGGACCGGGCACGCTCGGCCCGGGCGGGCTCGGGCGTGCGCTCGACGGGAGCCAGCTCGGCGTCGACCAGGTCGGCCACGCGGGCGGCGGGCACGTCCTCTACGCTGGTCGTTCCGCCGTGGGCGGGCGCGACCAGAGCCAACGCGGCGGGGTGCACCTCGGGCCAGCCGATCTCGGCGGCGGGCGCGCCACCACCACGGCGGCCGCGGTCGCCCCTACGGCCTCCGCCGTCCGGACGGTCGCCCCTGCGTTCGTCGCGCGGCTCGTCACGGCGCGGCTCGTCCCGCCGGGGCTCGTCCCGACGCGGTTCGTCCCGCCGGGGCTCGTCCCGGCGACCGCGGCGCCCATCCGTCGGCCGGGTGTCGGCCAGCTGGGCCTCCCCGTTCCGGGCGTCGCCGCTTCGGACGTCGCTGCGCACATCACCGCCGCGGCCGTTGCCGTTTCGGGCATCGACATGGCGCTCGGTCGACTCGCCGTTCACGACGGGGGCGGCCTCGGGGGCGCGCTCCTGGGCTCGCTCGTGGTCGCGCTCACGGTCCCGACGGGGCGCTTCGGACACACGGTCGCGCCCACGCTTGGGGGCGGCCTCCGCGTTCTCGCGGTTGCGCTTGGGAGCGGCCTCGGCGGCGGCGCCCTCGGCGCTGAGGGCCTCGCCGTCCTTGCCGACGAACAGCTCGGTGAGCACGGCGTCGTCGGGGTTCTCGCCGCGGGCGACGAGGGCGCGCAGGCCGGCGGCGTGCAGGTCGTCGACGAGCTGCGTGGCGGACTCGGGCGCGATGAACGCGGCCGTGGTGGCGCGGGCGGCCTCCCCATTGGGATGGATCAAGAGGCCGGCGCGGAGGAGCGCGTGCGCCACGGCCTTCACCGTGCGGGGCGCGATGTCGGGCGACTCCTGCTTGCAACGGCGCAAGAGGTCACCGAGCACGAACTGGATGGCGCAGGTGCGGTTGCGACGCGCGCGCTCTGCGCACGTGGCCACGAACTGCTCGACGATGATGCGGCGCTCGCGCGGCTCCCCGATCTCCAGACCCGCCTCGGCGAGCATTCCCTGCAGGCGGCGCGCGTCGGGCCCGAGGGTCCGGGGCGCCTGGCGCTGCTGGGCGGGCTCTTCGTGGGTGCTCTGCGGAAGGTCGACCCTCACGCCGCCAGCGCGATCGTCCTTGGAGAGGGCCACAAGGCCCTTCTGCGCGGCAGTCTCGAGGAAACGCGCGAACGTGCGCATGCCGAGGTCGACCTCCGAGAAGGTCGGCTCCTTGCGCTTCATGGACGCCTTGAGCACGCTGGCGTGCACGGGCGCCGGTTCGTCGCGCTGGTGATTCTCCAGCGTCTCCACGAGGAGCTCGAACGCCTCGTCGAGCGTCAGGCCCTCCTCCTCTTCGGTCTCCTCGGCGGCGGCGGCGGCGGCCGCGGCCGGGGTGCTCGGGAGCGCGACCGGCGCCGGCTTGGGCGGGCGGAGCGGCTCCAGGCGCGACTCGTTGCGCAGCGTGTCGTAGAAGAAGAACTCGTCACACGTCTCGGCGATGAGTCGGCTCGTGGAGCCGCGCGTGCCGCAGCCGATGACGCGCTTGTTGAGCTCCTTGAGGCGCATCACGAGCGGCGTGAAGTCGCTGTCTCCGGAGAGGATGACGAAGGTGTCGATGAAGTTGCGGGTGAACGCGAGCTCCATCGCGTCGACCACGAGCGCGATGTCCGCCCGGTTCTTCGACTGCATCCCGTGGCTGGTGAGCTCCACCATCGTCACGCCTTCGTGCACCAGATCGAGCTTGAAGCGGTTCCACCGGCCCCAGTCCGCGAAGGACCGCGCCACGGAGATGCGCCCCTTGTCCTTGAGCCGCCGCATCACGATGCGGATGTCGAAGCGGCCGAGGCCCTCTTTCTCGCAGCCGGTGGCGATGTTTTCGAAGTCGATCAGGACGGCGAGATTGCGTTCCAAGGAGGATCCAGTGCGGGGAGGGGGCCTAACGCAACAGAGCCCCGGGTGCGTGGCCCACAGTACGAAAGGCGTCGCCTTCGGCGTCGATCGGCGCATCCCCGCGTCCGTCCGCCGTCGCGGTCGAGCGCCGGCCGCAATAAGCGGGCCGGATGTCCACCACCTTCGCGGGAACGCCCCGCTACATCGCGGACGACGGCCTGCTGGCCGACGTCAACGCCGCCATCGTCCTCGGCCGCCCCCTCCTCGTGAAGGGGGAGCCCGGCACCGGCAAGACCGTGCTCGCCGCGGCCGTCGCCGAGGCGCTCGGGATGCCGCTGTACACCTGGACCATCAAGTCCACCACCAAGGCGGTCGACGGCCTGTACCACTACGACGTGGTCCAGCGCCTGAACGACGCGCGCTTCGGCGAGGGGGACGTAAAGGACATCCGCCGGTACATCCGCATGGGCGTGTTGGGGCAGGCCTTCGGCGCCGACAGCCGTGTCGTCGTGCTCATCGACGAGATCGACAAGGCCGATCTCGAGTTCCCGAACGACATGTTGCGCGAGCTCGACGAGATGGTGTTCCACATCCCCGAGCTCGACGAGACCGTCAAGGCCAAGCACCGGCCCATCGTCATCATCACGTCGAACGCCGAGAAGGAGCTGCCCGACGCGTTCCTGCGCCGCTGCGTGTTCCACTACATCGCGTTCCCCGACCGTGAGCGGATGCGCAAGATCGTCGACGTGCATCTCCCCGATCTCTCCGAGAAGCTCATCGAGAGCGCATTCCAGCGCTTCTACGGCCTCCGCCGGCTCGACGGCATTCGCAAGAAGCCCTCTACCAGCGAGCTCGTCGATTGGTTGTCGGTCCTGGCGCGCGCGGGTATTCCCCCCGAGGAGCTCGCCGCCAAACTTCCGTTCCCCGGCATCCTGCTCAAGCAGGAGCAGGATCTCGAGTTGGCGAAGGCGCGTCGGTGATCCTGCTCAACCTCCTCTTCAACCTGCGCTCGCAGGGCCTCGGGGTGGGGTTGGGCGAGTGGATCGCCTTCCTGCGCGGCCTGTCCTCGGGGCTCGTGGAGGACCTCGACGGCCTCTACTACCTTGCCCGTGCGGTGCTGGTACACAGCGAGGCCCACTACGACGCTTTCGATCTGGCGTTCACCGCCACGTTCAAGGGTGTCGAGTTGCCACCCAAGTTGAAGGACGCGATCTGGGAGTGGCTGCAGGATCCCAAGTTGGGGGAGGGGGAGCGCGTTCCCGGCGAGTACGAGAGTTGGGAGCAGCTCCAGGAGGAGCTCAAGAAGCGGCTCGACGAGCAGAAGGAGCGCCACGACGGCGGCAACAAGTGGGTCGGTACGGGCGGCGCCTCGCCGTTCGGCCATTCGGGCCGGAACGACCAGGGAATCCGTGTGGGCGGCGAGAGCAAGGGCCGCGGCGCGGTCCAGGTGGCCCAGGAGCGGCGCTGGGGCGAGTACCGCACCGACATGACGCTCTCCGTGCGCGACTTCAAGGTGGCGCTCTCCATGCTGCGAAACCTCGCGCGCGAGGGCCGCGAGGAGCTCGACCTCGACGGCACGATCGACAAGACCGCCAAGGGCGGCGGCGAGATCGACCTTCACTTCGCCAAGGAGCGGGTCAACCGCGTACACCTCGTCCTCCTGATGGACGTGGGCGGCTCCATGGAGCCCCACGCCGCGCTCGTGTCCCGCCTGTTCACGGCGGCCAAGGAGATGAAGGTCTTCAAGACCTTCGAGGCGCTCTACTTCCACAACGCCCCCTACCGCTTCGTCTACAAGAGCTACGCCACCTACGAGCGCCGCCTGACCGCCGATGTCATCCGCGATCTGACACCGCAGCACCGCGTGATCTTCGTGGGCGACGCCTCCATGGCCCCCTGGGAGCTCTTCAACACCGGTTTCGGCGATCCCGGGCCGAGCGGCCTCGATTGGATCCAACGTTTCTCCCGCAAGGCACCGGCCAGCGTGTGGCTCAACCCCGATCCCGCCCGCCACTGGGACCATCCCACCGTGCGCGCCATCGGCAACGCTGTGCCCATGTTCCACCTCTCGGTCGCCGGGCTCCGGGGCGCCATCCGCAAGCTCCGCGCAGGTGGAACGCCGGGTGTAGGAGCCTGATCGCCGTCCGGGTGGCGGTCGGCGAGGGGATCGGTTAGAGGGCAGAGGTCTTTGGGGCGTCGACAAGCTGGTAAGTCAGCGGATTTTGATTCCGCCTATCGTAGGTTCGAATCCTACCGCCCCAACACCTTAGATAGCCGGTTTAACGCCGGATATCTCGTCATTCAGCCCGGATGTGGCCACATCTTGTGGCCGCTTGCTCCCGGCGGCGTTCGTGCGTTACGACGCGGCTTCGGGCGGCCCCAACAGCGCGACCCAGGGCTTCGCGCTCCCAGGCGCGAGGTGGGCGTACCGCTCGGTCATGCGGATCGTGGAGTGCCCGAGCTGGTCTTGGACGTGCCTGAGGGGCGCGCCGAGCATCACGAGCTGGCTGGCGAACGAGTGCCGCATCCCGTGAATCCCGATGTCGCGCAGTCCGGACGCGCTGGTGATCCGCTCCCAGGAGTGCAGCAGCGTCTCGCGCCGGAGCGGCGTGCCGTCCGCCCGCTGAAAGACCCGCTCCCCAGGGTGGCGGATACCCGAGAGCACCGCGCCTGCATCGGGGGCCAGCTCGACGAACCTCGATTTCCCGGACTTCGGCGTCGTCTCCACATTGGCGACGCGAACCTCACCGGCCTCGTCCCGCTCCGCGCCGCGAGTGATGGAGGTGCGCACCTTGATCCGCCCCTGGGCCAGCTCCAAGTTCGCCCAGCGGAGGGCGAACAGTTCCCCCTGGCGCAGGCCGGAGCGGAAGCCGAGAAGATAGAATGGATACCAGCGCGGTTCGATGATCCGGCACGTCGCAAGCCAGTGGTTGCACTCCTCCGCGGTGTAGAAGTCGAAGTCGGGTGCCGCCGCCTGCAACTTCGCCGCGCCCTTGCAGAAGTTGTGCGGAATGTGCCTCAGCCTCGCCGCGTACGAGAGCAACGAGGAGAGGCACGCGAACGTCTCGTTGAGCCACTTCGCGGCTGCCGGCTTGCCCGGACGCGTCCGCGCCTTGGCCCCCGTCCCGAACGTGCGGTTGACGGTGTGGGTCGTGGCCCAGGGAAGGTACCCATCCACCCGCTCCGCCGTGATCGCGTCGAGACGAAGCTCGCCGAAGTAGGGCATCAGCCATTCCCTGACGATCACGAGGTAAAGTCGATAGGTGCTCGGCTTTCTGTGCACACGGACGTGATCGGCCAACCAGCGTCCCGCGTAGGCGCTGAACCGCTCGGGGTCAACGCGGACGGCTTCGGAAGCGGCCGAGGATGCCCGGCGCGCCGTGTCCGCCGCGATCTCCTTCTCCGTTTCCACCCGGAGCACCCGCTCCGCGGCATCGGCCTCCCGCTGGCTGCGGAGGTTTCCCTCCAGTTTCAGCCGGACGCGCCGTGTCCCGGACGGCGCCAATGGGTCCTTGACCCGGAAGTTGCTGTACCACCCGTCCGGGCGTTCGTAGGCTGCCATTCGTGATCTCCATCTGTTGGTGTGTCCATTGTACAAGGGCCGCCAGGTCGAACCGGAGAGGGCGAGTCAGGTGCGGAACCTCCCCGTTCGCGGCCAGCGTGTAGAGGCGTGTCTTGCTGACGCCGAGGAGATCCATGGCCGCGCGGTAGCGGATCCACTCAAACGGCTTGCTCGGCGGGTGGGGCGCATGCGGAACGTCGGTGCCTCCGACGGTGGTGGAAGTGCCGGGAGGCACGTCGCGCACAGCGCCCCGGTCGCTCACGGTCCGGTCTCCGGACGGTTCCGCGAGCGCAGGCGGGGCCGCCTGCTCGCTCAGCGTCGCGCCGCCGCTGCTTGCGGCCCAGGGGTGCGTGACGAGCGGGCGTACCTGCACGTCCACCAAGCCAGAGGCGACCTCCAGATCGGCGGCGGCGTGAGCCCGCGACCGGGCATCGTGACGGCCGTGGCCACCGTGAGGGGTTCCCGCATCGTTCCCGACGCCCGAGGGGCCATAGATATTGACGCACGGCGGATCCCGCCGTGCGTCGTTTGCGTCCGCCATGTCTTCGCTCCCGACCGCGAAGCCACGCTATGACGTTGGCTTGTTAGGCGTCAATGCGGCGCCTCTACTATTTGCCAGATGTTGGAACAACCTATGTTATTCCGCGCTCCGAATATCAGATCGCACGCTTGGTGTCACGAAAGCGACCAAACGGAGCGAAAGTCGGTTTGCGCATGGAACGAATGGAGCGCGCTCCGTTGCCCGCGCTTCATTCCATCGCGCACGGCAGGGGCTACCGTTCATGGCGGATAAAGCGGATGCGAACGCCGACTCATACCCGACGCTGATACGGAATGACCCAAATGTTGATGTGCGGACCTTGGCGCGCATCTGTGCCCCGAGTAGGTTTCCGTCACGTAGGGGGTTGCATGTCTCACTGCCCTGACCGGGAGGCTGTCGCGCCGCGCTTGCTTTCCGCCCAAGGAGCGCCTCATGATCACTCTTTCCTCGGCCTCCGCGAGCAGGCGATCAGGCTGGGCCTGATCCCGGAGCCTGGCCGCCTACCTCGCGGCGCCCCGACCGCAACATCCTTTGTAGTTACGACCGCTTCCGCATGTGCACGGTCCGTTTCGCGCTATCCGGCGGATCACCTTGGACGGGTTCGAGGGGGCGCCGGGCCGCGGCGCGTGACCGCTGTCCGCGGCGGGGTGAAACATGAGCGGGCCCGTAGCGGTCCATCGGACCGGAAAGGTCGGCATCACCGAGAGGATCAGCGAGACGTCGTCTTGCGTTGCCGGACCCTGGGAGGGAGATCCTCCCTGAACGCGTACGAGCGCGTCCAGGACCTCACCCATCATGGGCCACGCTTGCTCGCCCGGTCCAAAGATAAGCCAGACGCCGGCTTGTAGAACCATCCCGAAAAGGTTGTCGTAGTCCTCCGGGCGGGGAAGCGCTCCGGGGCCCGCCCGCAGGCGCCGCGCACCCTCATCGCGGATCCGCCGGATGTGCTGTAGCGCTTCGGTTCTGTCCCCGGCGTTCTCGTCCTGGTTGAGGGCGCGGATCAGAAGGGCACCGATGGCAAAGACGTCCCACGTCGCCGGATCCGCACGCAGAAGCCGGGCAGAAATCAGGATCAGCGCCGAGAAAACCTCCATGTCCGCAGCGGTTCGAAGTGCTCCTTCCGCTCGATCGATCTCGCCTCGGGATTCGAGGAGGAGATACTCGACCCACCAGGCGGGCCCGGCGCCCCCGACCTTCGCCCGCTCGATCAAGGCCAGGATTTCGCGGCCAACGGCATCTATACGCGCATCCGGGAGCAGGAGGAGGGCGAGGTTGGCGTGCGCCAGGGGGTATCCCGCCTCGGAGGCTCGACGGGCGTACGCGACCGCCGTGGCGTGATCGACCTCTACACCGATGCCGTTCCCGAAGATCATGGTCAGGAGGTTGAGAGCGCCGGGGTGCTCCGCCTCGGCCGCACGCTCAGCCCACCCCCGCGCCTCGGCCGGATCGCGCGGTACGAGGTTGGGGCCGCGCTCTTCGAGCAACAACACGGCGAGCTTGTACTGAGCGTCCGCCTGCCCGGCCTCGGCTGCCCAGCGGAGCTGCTGGATGGCCTCGTCGGTCTTCTCATCGAGCGGCAAGTCGAAGAGCAGGAGATTGGCGCGCTCGAACAGCGCGTCGGGATTGCTCTCATGCTCCAACGCTTGCTCAAACCATCGTAGCGCCGCGTTGAACGGCGACAAATCGAGCTGCCAGGAGCCTTCGCCCTCATGGCGGGCGCGGCGCTCAGCCTCGTCCCTTCCGCTTAGAGCCTGTTCCCGAAACCGTCTCCCGATCGCGATCATGGCGGAGGGATCGTCCTGAAAGACAGCGCGCTCGCAGACGTCGCCCCAGTGTACTGCGGGCGGCTCGACGAACGCGGCGAGCCGCCGCCGATCCGTGCCCGCGACCGCCTCCGCGTAGAGCCCGATTAGGCCGTACAGCTTGTACAGGGCGTCGCGCGCCTCGGTGCGCGTGGGCGGGCGACCGGGACGCTGCTCCGGGTGGGCGCCCAGGTTCCCGGCGACGCGGATCTCGCGGAACACCGCCGCCGTTGGCTCGCTCAGCGCGAGCACGCCGACCAGGCGCCCCGTCTGCTCGGCCAGCGAGCAAGAGGTGCCCCGGTGGAGCTGACCCAGCCACGCGTCTACCAGGGCGGCGAGCGCGGCGCGGATCTGCACGAGCGCGTGACCCGGGAGCAAGGCGCAAGCACGCTCGGCGTCGGTGTAGAGCGCGGCGACGAGGGGCGGGGCCACCTCCAGGGCGGATCGGAGGGGCGGGGTGCTGGTCATGGGATCCCGGAGCTCCGGCTAATACGGCTTAGCTGCGACGGTGATTCAAGGTGCACGCGCCTTTCCTCGGGCGCGGAGCGCCACCGGCGAAAACGGCGATCGACTTCCCCGGTGCGCTCGAGGGCTTCGTCCATTGCGCGTACGGCCGCGCCCAGCCCCCGTGGCGGCTCGGCGCCGTCTCGATTTCAAAGAGCCGCGACTTGAAGCGGATCGAATCAAGCGTAAAGCGATCATCATTTGCAGAGTGGTGCGTCGCGCGAAAGCAGAATCGAGCGATTGTGCACTCGGTGTCGCTTTCGATCAACCGCAGCAAAGCTCCGTTCACCGCCGACTATGCTGATATCAAGGCTCAAAAAAATGCCTTCACCGACCTATTTGAGTTGGACAGCCGATTTTCTCCCAACGCGCCCTCGTCGAGCGGGATCAATCGACTTGCACGCCCAGGGCCCCCGAGGCATTGGGGTTTTGCCGGTGGGCCGAGCGACCCACATCGTGTCGCTCACCCCCCACCCGGCCTTACCAGGGAGTAGTCATGTACATCGTTGGACTCCGTTCTGCCGCCAGCAAGTCCGGTCACTCGCGCGAAACCTTCCGGCGTCGGGTGGTCCGCGGGGATCTTCCCGCCTACCGCGTAGGGCGCTTGCTGCTCTTCGACGCGGAGGAGTTGGATCGCTGGGCGCGTAGCTGCGCCGTCTCCACTGCCGGCCGTACTCAGCCGCCTGCGTAGCAGCCCGTACTCTTCTCGACCGTGCGCCTGCCGCGCGGCTGCGAAACACGTATCCCAGCAGCCTTAGCCCGGCCGCTCCGCTTCGGAGCGGCCCAAAGGCAGGCCGAAGGTGCGCACTTCGGCGGCAACAAACCGAATAGCCATACCTGATCGTCGCGTCGGAGGCATGCTCCGCCGCCCCTCATCAACAAGGACCTGCCCCGTCCGCCGTCTAATGAAAGACAGGGCAGGCCCTCCGGAGATCGCTTGTCCTCCTATTCTGACATCCGCCTTGCGGCAATGCAAGCCTTCCCCTTCTTGGGTCTCCCCGGCTTCGTTCGCTCCCAGCGCTTGGTAACCCTGCGAGAGCTTCCGTTCCTGTACGACGGCAAGTTGGTATTTCGGCCCGGTCTTCACGAATCGAGCGGTATCGTTCTGACCGGCACGGAAGCCTTCGAACCCGAATCGGTGACCGATCGCGATGTGGCAGTGGTCTTGGACGCGATTGCGCCGCTATACCAGTTCTGGCGATTGCACGACCGGGATGGTTTCCTTGCCGCGTGTTTCGCGCCGATGGTACTGCCGTCGCTCGGGCGCCCTTTGGGAGCGTTCGTCAATACTGGGGAGCCCGGCAAAACCAGTGTCATCGCGAACGTGTGCGCCGCGATCGCCACCGGGATGGTTTTCGAGAAGGCAATCCCCCTCATCCCGTTCCTGCGCGGCCGTCCCCCCGTCCTCTACATGCCCGACCTTGATCTCGAGAAACCGGGGCAAGTGCAGCAGCTGCATTCGGCACTGGAACTCGGACAGTGGTCGGGCTCAGTGCTCGTCGCCAGGACGAGTTGGTCCGCCCGGGGCCGCGTCCCTCGGGCACACGTTGAAATCTGGGACGACTGGAGGTACCAGCATTGTATTGACTGGATCATCCAGAATCGCGCGGACGTCGTGAGCTGCTTGCTCCGTGTAATACAGACTTGGCTTGACGCCGGATGCCCGCGCTCGAAGTGCGCCCGCTCCGTGGGTCCCCATCCGTTGACCGCGATCGCCGATATGGCCCGGCGCTGGCCCCAAAGCCGGTAGCTCCGACCGCGCGCAATCGGCAGCAACAACGTTCCGGACCGGCGGTGCCGATCACGGTCGGGCGTCCCACAATCCTTGGATTAGCAATGAGCAATGACGCCTTTGGTCATCTGGTAGCACCGTACACGATCGAGTGTCTCGCGACCACCACCGACGCCGAAATCCTGGTTCGCCTCGCTCTCGTGGCGAACACCGCGAACCCGAATCTGTGCGAGCACCAGGGCATTTTGAAGGAGGTGCGCAATGGGCGCCTCCGCGAAATGCCTGCCGGAGAGATGGAGGCCATCCTCGCCCAGCATGTCATGTTGGGTGTACCGACCCGGGAAGGGCGCGTTCTCCGCTCGGTGCCGCATCGTTACGCGCACCACCTTCGTAATCGGCCGCACGGCTACTTCCCGCTCGTTGAGATCGTTCTCTTCGGGCCCGGCCTGCTCCCCGACGGCACGCTCGCGCTCTCCGGGGGGCTGCGCAAGGATCAGGGCGTATACGTCGATTGGAAGTATCCGCCCATCGATCCCTCGATGGTGAGCCGGGACACGATCCGGGAAGTGGTCCAGCGCCTGTTGGACTTCCCGTTTGAGTCCGAAGCGGACTGCGCCACGGCCTTCGGGGCGATGCTCACCCCGCTGACCCGCGCGGACATCCGCGGCGCGTGCCCCTTGGTGTTCGTGACCAGCACGGGGTCGGGAGCCGGCAAGACGTACCTTGCCCGTGTAATCGGCGCCATCGCCCTGGGACGCGACCCGGAGGTACGTGGCCTCACCGCGTGGAACGCGGAGGCAAGCCGCGAGTTGCATACCTACCTCCTCTCGGATCCTCGCATCCTGCTCCTCGACAACCTGCCCACGGGCGGCACCGTCGGGGGCGCTGACCTCCATAGGCTCATCAGCGCGACCAGCGAGATCGGCCTCCGTCCGATGGGCTCGGGCAAGGAGCGCTTCGTGCTCCCGCGGGCTCTGTGGGTCGCCACCGCCAACCATGCCTCGATCGACGACGAGATGGTCCGGCGGACGGTCTTTGTCCGGCTGCGGTGCGAACGCGGGCGCCCGCGGCTGACGCCGGACCTCATCGCCTGGGTCCTCGAGAACCGCGCCCTCGTGCTCGCGGTGCTTCTCCACATCGTACAGGCGTGGCTGGACGCCGGCCGGCCGGGACCGTCGCGGAGCCGCCCTGGCTTCGACGAGTGGTCCGCTGTCGTGGGCGGCATCGTGGAGCACGCAGGGCTTCCTGGGTGGCTGGCCGTCGAGAATCACCCGGTCTCCGAGGAGAACAACGAGATCGCGGAGATGCTCCGGAGCTGGCCCCAGGCCGTCGGCGCCTTTGCCGAGCTGCGCCCGCACGGTGCCTATAAGCACGTCAAGGAGCGCGGCCTCTACGTCCTTGCCGCGCGCTTGGAAGAGGGCGTACATAGCCCGCGTTCGATCGATACGAATACTGGCAGGTTTCTTACCCTGCTTGTCCGGTCCGGTCGGGGCTACGGCGGGCTCCGCCTTAGCGAGCGGACCGGGCACGCGGGCCGCTTCTACAAGCCGGTTCCCGAAGGTTCGCCGTAGATATAGCCACTATGATCCAAGGTTTCACCAACCATGGTGAACCTGGTGAACTTGGTGAACCTCTAAAGCCATTGTCGAATCGGTATTGCTTTGGCTTCTCTCTGTAGGTTTTTTGGGGGGGGGGCAGAAAGGTTCTCCAGGTTCACCATGGGCTCGCATCCTGCTAAGGAGTCGGAATATTATGCGCTTTGAAAGGTGTCGATCGGCTGACGTGTCCCTGCGCGAACGTCTGCATAGCAAGGTTCCCCCGACCAGCTTCGAGGATTGGGCGGAGTGGTTCTACGACCTCGCGCCGCTGCGCGTTGATCCTGCGGGTATGCAGGCGGCTCTCCAAGCGGTCGCCCCCGTGCAACGCGTCGTGGAGTTCTACAGCCCCGGTCCGGTTTTGGAGCACTTGGCGGAGGCCGGTCGTCTGCACGAGTCGGTGTCCTTCAACCTCGCTCACCGCGAGTATCGCGGAGGGCGCACGTACTGCTTCTACCACCCCGATCGCGACGGGCTCGACGTCACGACGGGTGGGTACCTTCGCGAGTCCGATGACCCCCGTGTTCACCTCCAGGCCGTACCCCGAGCCGTCCGGCATCTGCTGCTCCCGCCCCCCGAGCACGTCCTCGTCAACGTCGATATCAAGAGCTGTTTTCTCGCGGCCGCTGCTGCGCTCACCGGCGATCCCGTGCTGCGCGCGGACCTCGACCAGGATGTTCACCAGCTCTGGGGGGACCACCTGGTGCCGGAGCTCGATCGCGAAGGGCGCAAGGGGATCGGGAAGCTGTTCAACAACGCGTTGATCGGTGGGATGACCGAGTTCGGCGTAGCGCGCGCGTTTGAGGAGCGCGGTGTCCGCGTAACCGTCGATCGGGCCCGCGCGGCGACGGCTGAGTGGTGGTCCCGCTACTCCCGCTTCGCCGATTTGCGTCTCCACGTTTGGGCCATGCACGAGCGCCACCGCCGCGCGCGCTCGGCGATGTGGATCGAAGCACCTGATGGGCGCATGTTCCATTTCGATACTCGCGCGCTCGATGGCACGGATAGGCATGAAGCCGATCCGATCGGCGGGGCCCGTCGCTCGACCTTCTCCTCCCTTTTTCGCGCAGTAGAGGGCTGTGTGCTCGATCGGGCGCTCGCCCTCGTTGCGGCCGAGGGGTACAAACTGGGAGTTCGGCTGGTCGTACCGATGTACGACGGCGCGCTGTTCGCTGTACCTGAGCGCTACGGAGGGTGCGGGAAGGCGCTTGTCGGGGGCGCGTTTAGGCAGGCGCTCTTGGATGTCGGGGTCCCCGCGAGGCTCGACCTCGAGCTGCGGCGTGCATGGGGAGGCCCCCCCGAGCCGGAAGTACCGGAGGGCCGGGACTGACCTTCGCATCACGGAGGTACATGCCGGGCCGGCGCCCGGATCGCCACTTTACAACGGTTGAAGTCTACTCTCCTTGCTGAGCCCCCGCCACTCCCCCGATGGGGGTCGAGCGGTGCGGCGGCGCCTTGGGGATCGGGCTGGCGGGTTCGACTCCCGCTACCTCCTCTCTCTCTACCTCTCTCACAATCGCTGGCCGATGTTCGGCCACAAACCAATATGGAAAACAACATGACCGAAGAGCTTCTCTGGCATCGCTATTTCTACGAGGCGATCTGTACCATCAACGACCACGATTGGGATATCGCGAGCGCCCCGCTGGACCAGGTGTGCTTGGTGGCCCGGACTGCTGTCGAGTACGCCCTCGCCCTGCGCAACGGGGCATCCCCGGAAGGGGCGGAGGAGGAAACGCGCGACTACTGGGCGGAGTGCATGGGCTGGGACGAGGACACGTCGGAAGAGGAGAGGGAGCGCCACGGCGGCGACGATGTTGAACGCGCTCTGGACATCGGTAGGGCGATCGGCTGGCTGAACGACAGCGCCACCGTAGGGAGCAAGCGCATCCCCGGCGCCATGCCGCCCGCGTAGGCGCTTCCGATTACGACGGCACGTTGTTTGCGGTACCCGCAAGCGACGCCACGGCGGCGAGCCAACACCTGCGCCTCGATTCGACCGGGCCGCTCCGCGAGGCGAACGTCCCCGCGGGGCTTGACGTGTCGATCCGCGACGCAGCGGCCCCGTTGCACACCCCCGTCTCATAGAAATGACTCATCGTGTTCCCGCTCGTTTGGCGCGCGGCGGGCACGCTCAACAGCGCCTTAGGAAAGAATCTCTATGCTTCAATCGCACCCGCGTGACGCCCTCACTATCCATGCCGCAGAAATGCTTGATGTCATTTACGAACGCGAACCTCGCCGCGGTGTCTCGGCCGCGCTCGCGGACGCCGACGGCGCCGCCGAGTACGTCCTCGCGTATGAGGCCAGCGGAGATCCGGAACTGGCAGCGCGCGTGGCCCGGTTGCGTTGGGAGGAGAATCCCGGAAACGACCGTACCGAGACTTTCGAGTTCGTGCTTTCTCTGGCGGAGCTCCTGATCGACTTCGTACGGTGGCATGCGGAGAACGGCGAGGCGGTCCCGCGGCCCGGTCGCCCGGAGCCCACCGAATGAGCCGGGGCAATCGCTCATAGGCGCTGACGCGGTGAAGCGCGCGGGACAGAGGATCGGCGCGTGCACCGGGCGGGCGGATCCTCTTCCCCATATACGACTCGTCGGTGATTCAGGCCCCGCTGCCGGTCTCGTCGGCGGATGCTGGAACAAGGACGGCCACGCGGACAGACTCGAGCGCTTCTTGGCCGCTCCGACCTGGAAGCCGTGACGTACTCGGGGCGCGCCCCACCATCGGCCGCCCGTGGTACCCTCGGCGCTTGGGCCCAGCCGTCACGACACCGCCGCGATCTACGGCGTGACCGTGAGAGTCGCGGCGTGCCAAGAGGATCGTTTCCCCTACCTGCCGGTATTTGACAACCTGGTCGAGAAGCTGGCGCAGGCGGGATTCACCGTCACGAGCGCGCCGCGGGAGTTCGGCTCGGGCACGCCTATGGCGCTCCGGGTCGCTCTTCGGGACGTGTCCACTTGCCGAGCCCGCTGGTGGTCCCCGTCGTGGAGGCCATCTTCGAGCCGCGCGCTGACAGCAAGTACACCCACCGCCTCGTCCTGCGCGGCGTAAACGACGCGATCCGACGCGCCGGGGCAACCGTGGATCGGATGGAGTCGGGGGCAAGAGCTTTGACGAGTTGAAGTGCGCGTGAAGTACCGCGCCCCGTCGTAAGACGCGTCGCGGTTCCACGGGGGAGAGTGATCCCCCTGCCCGCCTAATACCTCCCGCCGGGGCGGGGCGAGGTCAACCGGATGGTCCGCAACGACGCCCGCAGGTTCGAGAGCCAGTAGACTGAGGTTCGCGGGTCGCGCCGAGGTTGACCAGCTGGCGCTCGCGGTAGATCCGGGCCCGGCCGCGGGGGGCGCGGGAGAGGAGGCGCATTGGGGGCGGCGCGTATCGTCGGCCGCGCGTCCCTGCCGTCAAACGCGCCTTCGCGTAGCGGGGGCGCCCTCCATGAAGCCCTCTGAAGAGCTACCTTGACCTTTCAGAACGATCCGCGGCGCCAGCCGCGGTGGACCCCGCAGTACTTCCGGCCCGGATTCACGCCGTTCTCGCACCGAAGTCGGCTATCGCAAGCCAAGCGCGCATGGCAACGCTCCTCGCTCCCCGAGGCCGAGCCTCCTCGGCAGGGCGCCGCGCGAACGAGCGCGGCAGACTCGCCCGCACAGGTGGAGCAACACATCGCATTCCGGGCGTTGTGGCTGTGCTTCGGTGCACGAGTGCAGTGGTTCGCGCCCACCCTCCGGTTGCAGGCGATGTGGGCGGGGAAGAGGTTGGAAAAGGCATCCGTACCGCCACATCGCTTCGCCTTGTGGTGGCTCACCTCCCACGCGGCCAACGCGGCGTAGTTGCCGTAGTGCTTGAAAACGATTCGGCCTTCCCGCCCGCAGCAGATGTGGCAGACCCCGTTTGCCTTCCAAAATATTTCGAATAGGTCGGAATCGCTATAGCCCACGGGTGCCTCCCCGAGCGGAGCATCCCGCGCTCCTGTTGAAGAGCTAAACAAGCTTGTCCCTACGTCAATCGTGGGGCCCGTAGCTGCCAACCAAGGTCCTCTCCCTGCGATCGGCGCGTCGCCCGTCCCGTTGCACGAGTGGGCGGCGTTGCGGTCGCCAGGAGCTACTTCGAAGCCAATGCTTGCCCCCCGTCGCGCCGCGTGCGGGCCTCGAGCTACTCTGGCGGTGGTGCCACGCGGCGAATGCCCCCGCGACGCTGGGCTGCCGCTGAAGAGGACCTCCCGTTGAGCCGCCCCCGAGCGAAAGCCTATACGCGAGGCCAAGCCGGCACATCGTAGCCCAACGACTGCATGAAGCCGCGGTACAGCCCCCACGCTTCCTCACGGGACCTCGCAGTTCGCTCGGGGGCCGGCCGCGCCCACACACGGATCGTCTCGTCGGTAACCGGCCCGATGTCGCGGAGCGCGCGCGCTACCCTCCGGCACGTTTCGTCTGCGCACCGCTTGCTGTCCGCGAATCCGTTTACGCGCAACCAGCCACGGAACGCGGCGTTATCGAGCGCTCGGGGCATGACGGAGCCGCGGACGGCGGACGACTTCGCGCGCTCCCGCGCGCGGGCGTAGGCTGCCTTGTCCGACACAGCCTGTTCGCGCTCGATGCGGGCGATCGCCTCGCCGATGGCCTCGGGGCTCGGGGAGGGCGGGCCGTCGTGCTCTGGCTCCTCCACGGGCGCGCGCCGGGCGCGAGTGGCCACGCGGGCCGATAATCCGGCGCCGCCCGCTTCCTGGTGCGTCCTCTCTGCTGGGCGCGTCGATGAGATGCTTCCCGCGCGCAGCCTGTCTTCGATCCATGCGACGAGCCGCGCGCGCTCAAACCGGAGCGGGTTGTCGAGATGGGGCACCATCCCGGCTTCCGCCAGCGCGTAGACTTGGCGCCGGCTCACGCCGATCAGCTTGGCGGCCTCGGGCACGCGCAACCACTCGAACGAGGGCGGTCCGGGCACGTACGTGGAGGCGCCCGCGGTCGGCTCCGGGAGGGCTCGGGTGGCCTCGCTTAGCACGAACCCGACGCGTTCGACCCCCGCAGCGCTACGCGCCATGTCGGCCGTCGCGTGCTCCCCGCGCGCTCGTAGAGTGGCCACGACCTCCGCGAGGAGCTGCTCCGGCGTCGGAAGGGGCGACGGGGTCGGAGGGGGCGGCGGGTTCGGAGGCGGTGAGCTGGGCGACGCCGGCGGCGAAGCTGCGGCGGGAAGCGGTTCGGGTTCCATCTCGGCGGAGGGCTGGCGTCGCGCGCGGAGCATGGCCCCATGATCGCGCGCAACCTCGGTCGCGGGCCGCCTTGGGGGCGGCCGCAGCGCCCCGGCATTCTCCGCGAGTACGCGAGCGAGCCGAAGGGCGTCCTTCTCCGGCATGCCCGCGGGATCCAGTCCCTCGTTGAGGGCGAGCGTGGCGAGAGAAGGACGTTCGCGTTTCCGACTTTCCGTTCCGTCGCGGCCGACGATCAGGACGTTGTAGTTCGCGTGCCAGTTCCCCGTCTTCCCGTCCCGGTAGGCCCTCACCTGGTTCTCTACGGGGCGTCCCATCTCCGGCTCCTTGCGCCCCCTGTTTGCCTCACATGCACTTTTAGTGCAAGCACCACCAATAGATCATTCCGCAGCGCGGGCGGGATCGGGACCATGACCCCGTTCCATGCCACGCCCCCGCGATCCCGAACTCCTGCGCGCCCTCGGCCGACGCTTCCATGCCCTCCGTACGAAGGCCGAGTGGTCGCAGGAGCAGCTTGCCGAAGCGATAGGCGTAGGCCCGAACATGGTGAGCTACTACGAAAACGGCCGGAAGGGGCTGTCCATTGACTCCCTGGCCCTCGCGGCCCGTGCGCTCGGCGTGCGGCTCGCCGACCTCGTCGATGTTGAGCCCGGCGCCAGCGCCCCCGAGGCGTACTCCCGGCCGCCGACCGAGGACGATTCCCTCGCAGGTGCGATCCGCGCGCTTCCGCCAGGCGCGCGGGAGCTTGCGGGGGATCTCGTGCGCGATCTGGCCCGGCGGTGGCCGTCCGAGGTGTAGGCTCGAGGTTCTCGGATCACGCGGGTGGTTGGGCCGGCTGCGGACGCCAAGGCGTAGGCCGTTGGCGCTATGGAGGATCGGCTTCGTGCGGCGAGCGCTGATCCCCGCGCGCCCACGTCCGGATGGAGCGTACGGCCTCGCGGATCTCGTCGTCAGTGAGCACGCCGCACTATCGCCGGCCCGCTGGATGTGCGCCAGAGCCGCGCGAACGAGCCGATCATATGGGCCAATCCGGAGCCCCGGCGAGCGGGCGTGACCGAGAGGGCTGGCCCGTGTACACTGCGCCCCACGTACAAGGTGCGCTGAATGGGGTTCTTTAGGTTCCGGAAGTCGATCCGCATCGCGCCGGGAATCCGCCTCTCGCTGAGCAAGCGCGGCCTGGGCGTCTCCGCGGGGGTCAGGGGATTCCGGGCGTCGATGGGTTCGCGGGGATTGGGGTTGACGGCGGGCATTCCTGGCACGGGCCTCTCGTACTCCATGTTCAGCGGGAGCGGCAGCCGCTCGACAGGTGGCCGTTCATCTTACCGAGAGTTGCAGCGTTCCCAACGCGAGGAGCAGCGCAGGGCCATCGCGGCCGCGCGCGCACAGGAGAAAGCCGCTGCCCTCGCCGCCGCACGCGCCGAGCACGAGGCGCACGAAACTCAGATCGGGGCGCTCCGATCCGTCCTACGTGAACGCGAAGTGGAGCGGTTCGCGTGGTCCGAACTTGTCGCGTGTCAGGGGCCGTTCGTACCCGTGCCGTTCGTGCCGCCGGCCTTCGCGCCTCCGCCCGGTGTCGTGCGGGGACGAGTGGCTACGCGTCACCCGGTGTGGGGCTGGGTATTTACGGGCGTTGTCAGCCTGCTCGCGGCGGGGTTCCTTTCGGTCTCGGGCATCGCCGTGGCCTTTGCCGCAGGAGCCGAGGTGGGCACGCGCCTTGTGGCTGGAGCCATCCCCATCCTCCTCGCGCTTGTGCTGGCCGCGGTCGCGGTCGCCTGCACCATCGCCGCCCTTGGGGCTACCCGTCGGCGACCAGCGGAGATGCTGCGCGTGCTCGCCGAGATGGAGGGGGAACACGCCCGCCAAGTGGACGACGAGCGCGAAGCCCATGCAGAAGCGCAGGCGCGCGAGGCGCGCGAGTGGGCCGCGGATGAGGTGGCACGCGAGGAGTTGCGTGACGCGGCATCTCGGCAGGACCCGGAGCCCCTGGCGCACCTCCTGGCGGCCGAGTTGGAGAACGAGGACTTTCCGATCCCGGTTGTTTGTGACGCGGACTTCGACGGCTGCGAACGCGTCGCGATCTGGCTGGAGTTGCCGGACCTCGATGACGTTCCTGATGAGCGCACGTCCCTGACGAGTACCGGGAAGCTTTCGCGCAAGAAGATGGCGCAGCGCGACCGCGTGGCGATCTATGAGGATCTCTGCTGTGGTGTCGCGCTACGTCTCACCCACGAGGCATTTCGCGTGATTCCGGCGCTCATCGAGGTGATGGTGGAGGGGGTATTCACCCAGCCGGACGCGACCGGCAAGGACACGGAGGGGACGGCATTGCGCTTCACCGTCACCCGAACCCGGTTTTTGGAGTGCGACCTGGACAAACTCGACCCGAGCGATGCAGTCCGCGCGCTCGGGGTGTTCAATTGCTCGCGGAAAGGGGAGTTGGAGGCGTTGAGGTAGGCTATCGGGAGGACCCTGTGGTCCGCCCGGTGGTCAGGTTGCGGTTTTCCCGCAGCAGCCCTTGTATTTCCGTCCGCTGCCACACACGCACGGCCCGTTACGCGCCACCCGTTGCGGCCGCGGTGAAGGGGGCCGCGGCGTGTCCTTGGGCGAAGGCGCACCGCTCGCCGCCCTGAGCGCGGCCCCGAAGGGGCCGTCGATCTGCACGCCCTTCGAGGTCCATCGAACGGGGAACAATGGGCTGATCGCGAGCATGCGCTCCACGTCCTCCCGCGTCGCCGGCGGCTCTGTGGAGGACCCTTGGATTCGCAGAAGCACCGTCATGCTGTCCCCCAACCCCTTCCACGAGTCATCGCCGACTTGGTGTTCGAGCAAGGCGCCCGATTGCAGTAACAGCGAAAACAGCTCGTCCGTCCGTTCGGGGGAACGTCGATCCCGCTCGCTCGGCCGCCAAACCCGACGGTCGATTTCATCGCGAACTCGGCGCAAAAGACGTTTCGCCTCGGCGCGCTCCGCCTCTTGGGTCGATCTGGTCAGAACGCGTAGGAGGAGCTCAACGCCACGCCTCAGACCCCAGCCGGCAGGGTCATGGGCCAGTCCGCGCTCGGTTACGAGGAGCATGGCCGGGGCCACCTCCCGGTCCGCGGCCCCCGCCAACGCGGCCTGGGCAAGATCCTCGTGCCCCGCGCCCTTCTCGCTGAGCCGTATGTAGTCGGCCCACCATGCCGTCGGCACGTTGTCGGCCTTCGCGCGGTCGATCAGCGATACGATTTCGTCCTCGTTCCGCTCGCTCGCTGATCGGTCGAGGAGAAGCATCGCTAAGTTCGCGTGTGCGAGGGGGTACCCCGCCTCAGACGCGCGGCGCGCGTACGCGAGCGCTCGATCGGCGTTCCGCTCGATACCCAGTCCGTCGGCGCAAATCGCTACGAGTAGGTTGAGCGCTTCGGGATGATCGGCCTCGGCCGCTCTCTCTGCCCATACGCGCGCTCGGGCCATGTCGGGCGCACCGGGGTAGGCACTTTTCGCCTCCATCAGCGCGTGCGCAAGCATCGATTGCGCGTCCGGATGCCCCTCGTCGGCAGCCCATTCGAGAAGGTCCGCAGCATCATTCGTGGTCTCCGCCGAACGGATCTCCATGAGCATGATTTGCGCGCGCTCGAACATCGCGTCTCGACGCTCTATCGGCTGCGTGGTGCGCTGCGTGGCCCGCTTGAACCAGCTCAGGGCTTCAACAAAGCCCGCAGTGTTGGTCATCCAGGAGGACTGCTTCTCCGCCCTCGCGCGCTCCGCTGTCTCCACCTTGCTCGCCGTCGCTTCGGCGCGAAACCGCCGGCCGATCAACATCATCGCCGAGGCGTCATCCTTAAAAATCGCCCGCTCGCAGATCGTGCCCCAGTGGACCGAGGGCGGCTCGACGAACGGGGCGAGCTGGGCGATATCCACGCCCGCGACGCGCTCCGCGTAGTGGGAGACGAGGCCGTAGAGCTTGAAAAGGGCATCGCGTGCCTCATCGCGCGTGGGCGGGCCGTCAGGACGCTGCTCAGGGTGCGCGCCCAGGTTCCCGGCTACGCGAACCTCGTGGAACGCCTCGGCCACAGGGCCGCGCAGGGCCAGCGAACGTATCAGGCGGTCGGTCTGGTCCTTGAGGGTGCCGCCGGTCCCGCGGGCGAGGTGGCGCGTCCAGGCGTCTACCAAGGCCGCCAGCGCGGCGCGGACCTGCACGAGCGCGTGACCCGGCAGCAAGGCGCAGGTACCCTCCGCCTCGGCGTAGAGCAGGGCGACCGGGGGCGGGGCCGCGTCTAAGGCGGAGCGGAGGGGCGGGGTGCGGATCATGGCCAGCCAGGAGGTCCGGCTACTACGCTGCGACTACGACGGAGCTTCAACCTAAAGTGCCGTGGTACGAGGACGACGTCCTGCGCGTGGTTGGAGCCTCCCCCCGATCAGGGGACACCGCCTGTTCGGCGGAATGTGGCGCGAGTGCGCGAAGCGTTATCCGCATCGAGTCCCCCATCTCGTGGAGCGCGCCCCAGCCGCCGCGTGCTCGGCTACCGCTGAACGCCGTCGCAATCGATGCCCCAGACCCCGTTGTCGAGGTCGTTCAACTCCTGGGCGCAGCACTGCTCGCCATAGTCGTCGTCGAGGCAGCCATAGCCTACGGCGCAGTCGCAGTCTTCCCGGCACAGGTCACCCAGGTAGCCGTCCGCGCGGTCGCCGCCGCATTCATCGTAGCCGCCGTCCTCGTCCTGCTCGATATTGCCGCCGCTGCCTCCGCCGCTGCTGTAGCACCCGGCGATAGAGGCGCCTGCGACTATCGCCACCGACAGGAGAGCCAGCCGGAAGATCACAAACATGCTTTGCATTACGTCGTTCTCCGAACGCGGAGGGTACGCCAACGCGAGTGCGTGTGCAAGCGGGCGCCGGCCACGCGTCGATGACGAGGGGATCCCCAGGTCCGACGACGCCCGATCACTGGGGAGCGCGCCGCCGGCGCCTCAGCTCAACGCGGTAGCCATGCTGGCCCAGTCTTGGGAGACGCGGTCAACGCGTCCTCGGTTGCGGTTGTTTCGGCCCAGCGCGCCAGGATGAGACTGACACCAGACCTTCGCGCCGTTCGGCGCCGTGAACGGGGCCTCGATTGCTGACGCCATCGGGCCGATCGCCTTGCCGCCAGATGCGACCCGCAACGCGTTGAACGTGCGGAGGCCGAAGCAGACCACAAGTGCCGGGTTCACGATCTCTACCTGGGGGAGGGCGTAGTCTCGCGCCGCACGCAGCAGATCGCTCTGCGGGATGGCTGCGCTCATGCCGCCGGGCTTCACGAATGGGAACAGGTTGGTCGCAAAGACCTCGTTGCGCGTGACCCGGAGGTACGTTTGCAAGAGCGCGTCGAGGTTCTTGTTCGTGGGCGAGTTCGGGCCGTACCCCAAGCCCGGATTCGCGGGGGGCTTCTTCAAACCCTCCTCCGAGTCCCAGTCTTGCAGGATGAGCATCACGGTCGCATCCAGGTTGCCCGCGACAATGCTGAGCGGGGAGACGTGGTCGCACTCGTAGATGCCGCCGAGGTAGTCACCGATGCCGCCGTACCCGTCCCAGCGGGCGGCCTTCCTCTTCGCCACGAGAGCCGCCATCGCACTTGCCTTCGACATCTTTGATTTCCTCGGACGCGGCAAGGTAGCGGGTGGGGAGAGCAAAGGCACCAGCGTTGGAACGATTCGCGCGCTCGGCGGCAACGGCGCCGGGTCCTCGACCACCACCGGCTTGGAGCGTGGGCACCTCGTGCGAGGGGAGGCGGGGCGCGCTCTCCTCGGCGCCATGGCGCGCCAGATCAGCGCCGCCCCCGTTACGCCGCGCGTCGGCATCGGTGCTACCCCGAGCGGGACGTGCTGAGCGCTTGCCGGCGCTGGCGGGATCGCGCCCGCGACTCGAGGAGCACAACGCGCTCGGCCTCCGCATGGGCCGGGCGCACCCCCAAAGCATAGCGCATAGGCTGCACCCGCGCGTCGCGAGTGTGGTAGGCTCGCCGCCCCCCAGGAACGCAAGAATGCCCCCTAAGACGCCCCAGTACGACGCCTCGATCCTCACCACCATGGCCGCGCGCCTATACAGCCAGGCCAGCACGATCACGCTAAAGTACGCCTTCCTCGGCTGTTTGGTGGGCCTCGCCACCGGCGGCGTCGCCGGGGTGATGGGCGGGGCGGAGGAACTTACCCTCGGCCTTGCCCTGGTCCTCGGCGTCTTCGGGGCCGTGCTGGGTGTAGCCGCCGCTGCGGAGCGGGCATTCATGCTCCGCCTCCAGGCTCAGAGCATCCTCGTGCAGGTTCAGATCGAGCGGAACACCCGCGCCGCCAGTTCGCACGGCGCGGGCGCCATGTCAGCCTGACGGGCGCCCCTCGCCGTACTGGCCAGCGGTGGTGCGACGCCCCGCCGCGGCCTGACGGGGCGGAGGCCGTTGGGCAGGCCGCGCCCGCGTCGTGAGAAGGCGCGCGATATGCTCGCGGCACAAGGTGATTTTACGGGAGAGGTGCTCGCATGAAGGCATGGTTGATGCTCTCGATCAGCGAGGGCCGGGAGCATGCAGGGAACCGTGGGTACGACGACGATCCGGCGGTCCGGTATAGCTGGGACAGCACCGTGGCGAACCATGGGGCCCCAAAGCCCGGCGACGTGATCGCCCTGTGGGATTCCGAGGTGCTGCTCGGGGTCTCGGTCATCGAGGTCATCGAGGAAGCCGATGGGCAGAAGGAGCGCCTTCGTTGCCCGAAATGTAGGAGCACGGGGATCAAGGAGCGGCAGAAGACGCGCCCGCGCTATCGGTGCTACCAGGAGGGTTGCCTCGCGGAGTTCGACGAGCCGGCGGTCGAGTGGATCGATGTTCACACGTACCGCACCCGGCACGATTCGGGCTGGATCGACATGCAGGGGCTGATCGCCGGGCCCACGCTGCGAGCCCTGTGCGTACACCCTAAGTCCATCCAGAGCATCCGGGAGCTTGATTGGGCGCCCTTCTCGGACGCGATCGGCGGGGCCGGCGGGCCCGGCGCCCTTGCGATCCTCGAGAGCACGCAGGAGCGCACCCTCAAGGGCGGGCACACCAAGGCGACGGTTAGGGTCCGCGTCGGGCAGCAGGCGTTTCGTACGGCCCTCGTCAAGAGGTTCGGGAGTACCTGTGCCTTTACTGGCCCCCAGCCGCTCGCCTCGCTCGACGCTGCGCATCTTTATGCCTACGCTGACGTGGAGCAGCATCACGAGCACGGCGGACTCCTTCTGCGCAAGGACATGCACCGGCTGTTTGATCTCGGATGGCTCTGTATTGAGCCAACGTCGCGAAAGATCAGCGTGGGCCCCGCGCTCGGCGCGTTCCCCGATTACGCTCGCCTCGAGGGAATCGACGTACACGTTCCCCTCCCGCCTTCGACGTTGGCTTGGCTCCGTGAGCACTGGATCCAGCACCGCGGCACGTAGGGCAGTGCGCCCCCGGCGCTTCAGCCGATGGATGTCGCGGGGCTCCTGAATGCTCATGGGCGAGCGCCTGCCCGCTCCGCACGCTACGCTCCGGCAATGAACGTAGCGGAACCTCGTCTTGACCCGCCTCGCTGGATCCCGTGGCGCGAGATCGCGCAGCGCACGCTCCCGCAACTCGAGCGGCGAGGGGCGTACGTGATCGCGCGAATGGACGCCGACACCGCGGCCTCCGCCCCCGACGTGACCCTGTGCCTGGACGACGGCGAGCGCGGCGTCGTGTACATTGGCGAGTCCCACGGGCGCACCGCGTCGCTCGGCGGGAGGCTCTTCGACTTCGGCTCGAGCGCCGGTTTCTCGGTGGGCTTGGACCGGCACTATGCAGCGTCGGGGTTCCGCGACCTCGCAGGGGCCCGCCAGGGGAGCCGCGTCGTCTCCGACGATGTGTACGTGGCTCTCTTCCCCGTGCCCGAGCGAGACCCGATCGTCCGGGATCGGCCGGACGCGCCGGGCGTGCTGCCCGCGCTCTACGAGGCCACCCTCCTGTGGGCGTTCGTCGAACGCCACGGGCACGTCCCGCGCCTCAACAACGCGGGCAACCACGGCGGGGCCGACATTGTGAAAGCCGCCCGGGACTTGGCCGCGGGCCTCGCCGCCGCCGACATCGCCGCGCTCCTTCAAGCTCGCGCAAACCCCGCCGCGGGGTACGCGGCTGCCGCGAGACTGGCCGAGGACATCGCTGTGACGGGCTGGGGGTACGGCGCGGGCGCCCGCGTCTACCGCGACGGCGGGAACGAGCCCTCGTGCTGGTCCGGTCGGCACCTCGGCGGCGGCACCTACGCCTACGTGGGCTGGCGCAACGCGGACGGGTTCGTGTTCGTCTCGATCTGGAAGGGCAATACTGAGTGCGTTTTCGGCGCCGATGATGAGGGCGCAGTGCCCGATGAGTCGTCGTTCCGCGCCCTCGTGGAGCGGCTGTACGTCCGCTGGCGATAGAAGCCCAGGACTCATCATCTTACCGTTGAGACGCCCGACCCCGCACCGCACCTCGGCTGAACCCGACAGGCCGTCTCGCTTCCTTCCCAGCGCCGCCGTGTTCGGCGTCTCAAGACCTCAACCGCTATGCAGGAAGTAGAATGAGCCCCGCGCCTCCAACCCGTCGCTTTCGAGTCGCCTTGTCTTTTCCCGGCTATCATCGGCCCTACGTCGAACGGGTGGCACAAGGGCTCGCCGCGCGTTTTGGGCAGGAACGCATCCTCTATGATCGATACCATACCGCGGAGTTCGCCAATCCTGACCTAGCGTTCGCCCTGCCTCAGCTTTACCGCGCGGAGGCCGACCTGACTGTCGTGATGCTGAGCGGCCATTACCTCGCGCGGGAGTGGTGCGGGCTCGAGTGGCGCGCGATTTTCGCCAGTGGTGTCAAGGAGAGAAACCCAGAGCGACTCATGCTCTTCCGCGCGGATGACGTCGAGATTCCGGGCCTCCACGGGCTCGAGGGCTTTGTTCCGATGGACGTCTTTTCGCCAGAGGCGGCGGTGACGCTGATCCTTCAGCGCCTGGCAATCAACGATGGTGTTGCTCGCGACCAGTATCTGGCTTGGAGTCCATCTGGCGTCAAACCGACGGACGCCGCGGTGCTCGACCACTACGAGACGCTCATTTCAAACACGCGTCAGGCAGGCCGAGTTGAGGAAGCCTTCGATTTGTTCTGGGATGCGCTCGGCGGCTTCCCGCATCTTGGCCAAAAGTTGGGCGAATACGCTCGCGGCGTACGCATCCTAAACGGCTTCGCCTCGGCGTTGACCCCTGAGAGTGCGGGGGCCGGCCTTCCCCTGCGCCAACGAGCCCGACTGGTGACGGCCTGGGGGCTGTTCAGGTGGTCCGTCGGGGATCTCTCAGGCGCACGCGCCTGCCATCTGTACGGGTCCGCGATCCGCGAAACTCTCGGTGAATCCGAAAACCAAGCGATCTGTTTACGGAATGCCGTCGTAGTTGAGATTGACCGAGGGGATTTGACCGCGGCCCGCGGCTTAGCCGTCCGGTCATTGGCCATTTCGGAAGGAGCTGAGGCAAGGAGCGGCCGTAAGGACTCAACGGCCTACCTCGCTACCATCAATGGTATCACTGGAAATGTAGCGGAGGCGATGACCCTCTTCGGTCGCGCTGCCAAACTCCAGGGTGGACCGCTTCAAGGCGCATGGGGTGTAAGGGAGGCCGACCTCATGCTCGCAACTGGTGACTCAGACGGTGCCCTCATGCGAACGAAAGGGAACCTTGATCACTGCCAAAAAAAGGACTGGGGCCGTGACGTCGCGTTGTGCCAGGATTTGCTCGGGCGAACGGACCCTGCGGCCGCTCAGCCCCAGCTTGACGCTTTGCGCGCTTGGGCCATCCGGTCAAGCGATGTGTGGATGGTGCTTGCCGCTCACCGCCTTGCCGCCCTACACGCGCTCGCCAACGGTGATCCGGGTGCGGCCCAGTATGAGGCGGACGTCGGTATTGCCATCGCCGATGCCCACGGATACGGCCTTCGCGCGATCGACCTCCGCGTTGTCGCCGCGCGTGCGTTGCTCGACTCAGGGCTTTCGAAGCGGGCGTTGACCTTCGCTCGTGAGGCGGTCGATGCCGCCACCGCGTCCGGGTGCGGCTACGCTTGGGGGGAGGCAGAGGCCGAGCACCTTTGTGGGCTAGCACATGAAGCGCTCGAGGAACCGGAGCACGCTCATCCGAGGTTCGCGGCCGCTTCCGCAGTTCGCCATCGGATCGGACATCCCGGCGCAGGCGACTCAGACCAAGCAATCGCCCGGCTCCCGCCGCGCGAGGGTTAGCAAGACGGGGGGCTTCCCACTGGATGTCCTCCGCGGGTTCAGACGAGCACCCGCCGCGGCTTGGCAGGTAGGGAGGCTCGCGGGGGTCCAGCGGCCATTTGGCCGAGCTAACCCCTCGACGAGAGGCGCGGAGTACTCTCTTTCACAGCCCGCCCGGTCAGTTTGGCCGCCTCGGTAGGTACGGGCCCGTTCTCGCCTGGTCGGCTGCGTAACCTTAGGGTTTCCGACGCGTCTGTGAATACTCTTCCCGCTCCCGTCTCGCTTCCCGCATCGCCCGTTCGGCCTCGATGCTGGCGGTGCGCGCCTCCTGACGCCTCGCTTCCAACTCCTCGCGGGCAAGTTCGGCCTCGCCGCGCTCGCGCGCCGCCTCCAACGCGAGTCGATCATTCCTGACCTTCCGTTCCTCCTTCCTCCGCTCCGCCTCTGCCGCCCGCCGCTCTGCTTCGGCCTCCGCCGCTTCCTCCCCTCGAGTCTTGAGAGGCGGTGCGATAGGGTGCAACTCGGCCTCGACCCGTGCGAGGTCGGCGGGAGAGGCCCGCTCAAGGGGGTTGGTCGCCCGTGGCGGCGGATCTGCGAGAGCGGCAAGCTGCCGCGCTCGCCGTTGCAGCCGTTCCGCGGACTGCACCAACGGGAGCAAGGGGATGCTCACGCTCAGTCGAGTGAGAGCGCGGGCTGCGCCTTTGACAGGGCCAGCCAGGAGCGCGCGCGGATCCACCACCCACTCGCCCCCAAACACGCGGCCGTACAGCCATCCGGACACCGCACGGGCCATCGTGAACGGCGGCGCCGGGGCAACGCAGTCCGTCAGACGCTCACACTGACCGCCTGATGCACGAACCGCCTCCTCGACAGCATGCAGCGGCGATGTAGAATCTGGTGGATCGATCAGGGTACCTTGGGCCATGAGGCCAAGTTGCGTCGAGCGGAACGAGGTGGTGAGCCAATCATTCTCGAGCTCAATCGCAGCACTCGCAGCGACGTAAACCGAAGCGCGAGCCAAGTTCTCCTGCGTTGGCTGCGTCCGGCCGCACCGCAGTTGGTCGAGAAGATCTGCCATTTTAGGGAGATGCGTATTCCACCAAGCGATGTTTTTCCCAAGGTTTAGCGCCTTTGCAACACGCGGATCGTTCCGGACGGACTGATCCCGCGCCTGCAATACAGCCCATTCCTTCCGCAGGTGCCAGACCAGAAAGATGACGAAGGCGCACGCTAACGCGCCCACACTAAAGCCAACACCTACCTCTCGATCGAGAGGCGCTCCGCCGAGCATTTCGTAAAGATAGGCACCGACGACCAATAAATCGGAGCCGAAACCAAGAACAGACATCAACGCGGAGACTATGCACAAGGTGCAAGTCCCGATCCAGTATACCCAGCGCATTCCGGGGAGGAACAGGAAGCGCGCATCGTTATCACGCGCGACCGCATAGGCAGTTTCAACCGAGGCGCTGAGTTGCAGTCTGAACAGCACAGGTAGCGCCTTCGCGGTGGCGGAGCGAGCATCCTCCTGCGCGCGCAAAGCCGCCTCGGCGAGTCGCGCCTCCTCGACAAGGCGCTGTTGGCGAGCTGCCTCGGCACGCCGCGCCGCCGCGGCAAGCCTGGCCTCTTCCTCGTGCCGGGCCGCCTCCTCCGCAAGACGTGCTTCCTCCACGCGGCGTGCCGCCTCGGCACGCTGCGCCTCCTCCGCAAGACGTGCTTCCTCCACGCGGCGTGCCGCCTCGGCACGCCGCGCCTCCTCCACGAGCCGTGCCTCCTCCACCCGCTGGGCCGCCTGGGCGAGCCGTGCCTCTTCCGCCCGCCGGGAAGAACGCTCGCGGCGGACGCGCTCAGGTAGATGAGCTTCCTCCTTTATGATCTCTTGGAGAAGCCTTTCCTCTTCGATTCGTTCATAGCGCGTTGGATCGTAGACGTGCGTCCTCGCATACAGGGGGAAAATGGGGGCTCGGTAAGGGACGTTTCGTTGGGGGCCGGGCCCGGGAAGAGTCTGACCTGGCACAGCTTCCGCGAGGCGTCTCGCGTACTCGACGGTTTCCGCCCGAATGCGCTCATCAGCGGCCAGATTGGCAGCCGCATTGGCAGCCGCAACGTCGCGTTTCCACACGGTGTCTGCCGCGGACAAGGTTGACACGAATCGCTCGAAGAAGAGGGGTCCTAACAAATCGACGTACACCGCCGCGGAGTGCTCTGCGCCGCGGGACGATGTGTTCCCTCGACTTGATAGAATCACGTCCGATTCTCTTATGGCTTCCGAAAATAGAGTTGCGAAAACGCGCACATCCTCGGGAAAGCGAGATTCATGGATACAGGTATCCAGCAGCAGGACGGGCATATGGTATAAGGCCTCGAAGGGCAGCAGGACAAGCCCGTCCAAGGGTTCGCGCGGTCCACGCGCGTGTCTCCTCCGCAGCGCCACGCCCATTTCGTTCAGCCCGGCTGACGCCTTCTCGAAGTCACCGTCGTTGCCCAAGCGCCTCAAGCGTTTCCTCAGCTCCTGATCGAGGATACCCCGTTCTTTCGGGGCGCGTCCAGGCGTGAGCGCGCGCGAGGCCGGAAGCCCCCCATGCACTCCTCTAAGAAACCCTCGGGGCTGCCTAAGACGGAACGGCTCGTCTCTCTCGGCCACGGGGTACTCCAGCACGCCGACGGCCGGAGGGGGGAGCGCTGTAGGCCGCAGACCGAGCCGGGGCAAGACCCCGAGCATCCGGCATGTTCCTTGCTTCCATCAACATTCATGAGCACCTCTCACCGCAGAACCTCCTCTTTCCCGGCCCGCCCTGACGGACGTCTGACGAACGTCGTCGGACCGCCGTCACCTCAAGAAGCGTACCAGGCGCCGCTCCTCGATCTCCTCGCCGACCAACTCACCCCCGAGCAGCTCGCGCGCGCCGCCGCGCTGGACCCCGAGAGCCTGATCGCGTTCGCGACCGGCGCGTCGCCCTTTTCGCTAAGGAGGCGCCGCGCGGTGCCGCCCCCGTTGCGCCGCGCGTCGGCGCCGCTCTACCGGGATCGGGACGAACTGTGCCCGTACCGTCGGTCGTAGCGGCGGGCTCGCCGGCGCTACGCGCGCCCGTGTTCTGCGCGCCGGGGCTCGTTGTGCGCGAAATGGCTCACCGTCACGGACCGCGACGAGGCCTGGCGGACCGCGCTGGCAGCGGGAACCTCGAGACGACCCCAAGCAGCCGCTCGGCGCCGCCACGCTGGACCGCGAGAGCGAGGGGGAGGGTCACCAGGCTTCAGATCCCCGTGTCCCACAACGTGTCATCTTCCCAATCCAGCTCGAAGCCGGGCACGAGCATCAGCCTGCGTGCCTCCTCGTGAACGTCGTAGAGATCCTCGTACCGGTGAAACGCGATGTCGTCCCGGCCGTCGCCCGTCACGTCAGCGCAGTTGCTGTGGGTGACGTTACCCACGTTCCCTTCGATACGGACCGATCGGGTCGGAAGGATCGTGCCACGCGGAGGAATCGTTCCCGGGAGTTGGAAGATCTCCAGGCCGCCCACACCCGCCTCGGAGTCAAGCCCGAACACGCTGGTTCCGCCGTCCCCGAACGCGTTGCAGGGGCGGACGGCCCCGCCGTACACTTCGTCATCGAGCCGGCGATAGCCGCCCAGGGCATCCGCCACACCGAACATGCCCGCTACGCCGGGTTGAAAGAAGAGCATCTCCCAGGTCTCGTCCCGATGTGTGGCCCCGGAGTACACCAGCTCGTCTACCCCGTCCCCGTCGAGGTCCGGCAGGCGCCCCCAGAAGTAGGGCTGCATCCCGTCGCCGTACTCGAGCTCGGCCCGGACATCCGCCCTGCCCTCCGCGAGCGCCGCGCCGTCGAGGATCGACCGGTCGCCGATCACCTCCGGATGGCCGTCGCCATCGAGGTCGCCGGGCCCGTACAGGTCCGCCAACCACCCGGCGCCCAACCACGCAGAACCGCCGTCCCCGTAGAACACGTAGGTCCCGCCCCCCTCCTTCGCGTACACCAGCGTCAGCGCGTCGTTCAGCCCATCCCCGTCGAAGTCCGCGAACACGTTCTCGTGGTGGCACGAGCTGTAGATGTCCGGGCATTCCTCCCGCCACCACGCGTCGGGAGCCTCCGCGTCCAGCACCCGACCGTCATCCGCGATCGGCCCGTAGAACAACGCGATACCGAACGGCGTCTGATTGTAGGCGATCGCCAGGTCGTTGTACCCGTCCCCGTTCACGTCCCCCGCGTCGAGGGGACCGGTGTTCGCGCCGCTCCCCTCGTACCACGACGCAAACGTCGAGTCAGGAAACACCCCGGCGCGTGCGGGAAACGGGTCGGTCGCCCGCCACACCACGGTTCCGGGAAGCCAGTATTGGTTCTGGCTCACCAGATCCGCCACGCCGTCTCCCGTAAGGTCGGAGATCAGGCCCATGTGACCCCACGAATACCGCGAGATGTCCCGCCCCAGGAGCTGGACATCCTGCATCTGCGCGCACACACCCGCGGGGAGCGGGTCCCCGTCACAGTCGTGGTCCACCGAATCACACTGTTCGGCCGCGCCCGGGTACACCGTCCGCATCGTGTCGTCGCAGTCATCCCCCCCGCGCGCGGTCGCCGCGTGGCCGTCCCCGTCCTGATCGTCGTCGTCGTCCCCCAGACAGTCCGCGTCCACCCCGTCGTACCAGGTCTCCTCGGCCTCCGGGTGAACCGCCGCGTTCTCGTCGTCGCAGTCGGTCCCGACGGGCCAGCCGTCCCCGTCCGCGTCCGCCGGCGGCATGTCGGTGTCGGTGTCGGTGTCAGAATCCGCGTCGGTGTCGGTGTCAGAATCCGCGTCAGTGTCGGTGTCCGTCTCCGACGGCGTCGAGTCGCCTTCGTCGGGGCCAGCACACGCGAGGAGGAGGAGGAGAGTCACCACGAGAGCTCGACGTCGTACGGCCCCGCGGCGGCGACGTAGATGTGGTTGAACAGTGGCACCGGGCCCACAGCCGGCACGCTCCCCACTCCCCAGGCGGCGGCCAGGATCGAGTGATTCGGCAGCTCGTCGGGCACGACCACGCTCAAGTGGAAGGAGGACGGGCCGTCCATCCCGAAGTCGGCCGCCCAGCTCCACTGCTCCAGCAGGTAGACTCCGCCCGGCGCGCACGAGTCGCAGTTGGCTTTCCGCGATCCTCCTACGGCGTAGAGGCCGGCGATGGTCGGGTGTGGGGTGACCGCTCGGATGGAGAGCGGGAGTTCGCTCGCGGGGACTGCTGTGATGTAGCGGACCGGCTCGCGGGTGACCGGGTCGAGCGTGATCCTGCAAATCCCTCCGAGGACCTCGCTACCGTCTCCTCCGAAGACGAGCAGGTAGTCTCCGTCCGGAGAGGCGGTGATCCCGCCGTAGTAATCTGGGCTGAGCCTCGTGGTGCCCCCGAAGGGGAACTCCGGGCCGCAGACGGGGTCGCCTCCGAAGGGAAGCGGCACCTTTTCCCACACCTCGGACGTGACGCCAGCCGTGCGATCGTACTCGAAGGTCACCGCATACAGCCCGCAATCCGTCGAACCTACGTACGCGCGCACGTCGCTGGTTGTGGTGTCGGGGTGGACGGCCATCGTCACCTTGGTGTTGGTGAAGAATAGATCCTCCGTGCAGTCTATGGTTACTTCTTCTTCGTTTACTACTACCGTTTGGGTGAAGAACTCGGTCGGGGTGAAGGGCACCTGGGCGTAGATCAATCCACCGGCGCCCGTGTCCTCGACGATCCACAGACCCGCGCCGATGCCCGGATCGGTGCAGCGGGTCTTGTCAGGACCTCCGCCATCGGTGTCGTAGTGCCACTCTCCGCACGCCGGGGTGGCGGTCATCAGGGCGAAGTTCGGGCCGAGCGGTACGATCTCCTCCACGGAGCCCACCTCGTTCATCCCCATGACGGCGCCCTCGTCTAACGCGGCTGAGTTGTCGTTGCACGGCGCCCACATGTCCTGCCCCGGGTCCTCGTGTCCGCTATCCTGGCACTTTATGGACCAGCCGCCGGTAATCGCTTGGTTGATGAAGTTCCCCCGCCCCGCGACTGCGTTCCCGTCCCAGCACCAGTCCGTCCCCGCCTCGTCCGCGTCCCCGTAGTGGAGCAGCATGCGCGTGGCGCTGATGGAGTCGTTTGTGGTCTGGCCACGCAGACCGTACCAGACCTCGTAGTCCCCGCCGTACGCGGAATTCCAGACGCCTACCGCGTCGCCCCCGGTGCCGAGGACCGTTACGTTGCACGGGCGGTCGCCAGCAAATCGGTCGTTCCCGTCGGAAATGTCGTCGCCCCAGAGCCGCGCCATCGTGATGTCACCTACTCCGGCGTACACATGATCGGTCCAATCGAGGCGTAACGTGCTCCACTGGGCCGGCGCGACCGCCAGGTTGGACATGCTGGTGTCCTGAAACGTGTCCTCCGTTTCGGAATCGAGCCACGCCTGGTTGAACGGCAGATCGTCCAGGAGCCCGGAGGGGGAGTCCCATCCGGCGAGGCCGCCCGTAGAGGACTGCGGGATCCACCAGTGGAAGACCCCCGCCACCAGCAGGCGCACGCTGTTCCCGGTGTCGTAGAACAGCAGGTCGTGCGGCCCTGCGCCCGCGTAGACCTCGAGCAGCGGCTCGGCCCGGAGGAAGGACCCATTCACATCGACCTGGGCGCGGCGCGCCCGCGCCCCGTCCTGGTTGTAGAGATCGTCCCGCGTCCTGGCGTCGAGGAGCGGCTCCCAGCCGAGCACATCGTCCGGGTCCAGAGGGCCCTCGGGCAGCGGCGTGCGGAAGTGCTCGATGCACGCGAGGTCGCGCCTCTCCGCCCCCTGTTGGTACGACGCGAACATCCACTCCGCGTCTGGATCGATCGCCAGCGTGAGGATCTGATTGTTCACGCTGCCCAGCGTCCCCGGGGGGATTAGCTCCCCGATCATCTCCGAGTCGGCGTGTTGCGGGCACTGGTACTCCGCCGTGGGGTCTCCAGTCCAGGTCGGCCCCTCGCCGGCCGCATGGAGGACCTGGGTGTCCGTGTCCCACATGTCGGAGACGATCGAAATGGCGTCTGCACCGCCATTTTCGTCGAAGTCATCACCCCACACGTCCACCGCGCGCACCGTCGAGTGCTCATAGGCGCACTCGGGACACACGCAGCTAAGCTGGGGGTCCGCAGCGTCGCAGGCGCAGGGTTCGAAGACCTCTCTGACGCCCCCGTCGGCGACGAAGAACTGACCGTACACCGACGGATTCGGCTCGATGTCGCGGATGTCCATGGTCGTAGCTTCTCCGTCTACGGCCACACATTCGTAGTCCCCGTCGCAGCCCTGAAACGAGTCCACCGGCTCGCACACCCACAGGCCCTCCTCCGCCCACCCGGAGCGAACCCCGAAGCCGACGACAAACACGTACACGCCGTCCGAAACCTCGACGAACTCCGCGGCGCGCGGGAGCGCGTCCGGTAGCTGGTCGGCGTAGGGCCGACAGGCCTCCGGGTTGGCCTCCAGCGCGTTGTCCACCCACCAGACCCCTCGCATGTCCTCGTTCTGGCTCAGGACGTACACGTCATCCTCATACCCTGCGCTCGCGCCACCGGGGTCCGCCAAGAGAAGCTTGCCGGAGGTGTAGTCACGGACAGACCCCCCGCCGCACTCGTCGAAGTGCTTGCTGGCGCCCAGGGGCGCCGGAAAGGTCAACATTTCCAACATTTCCAACGTCACCGTCGGGATGATCTCCGTCCATTCCTCGCCAAAATCGTCGCTCCACCAGAGCCCGCCCCCGGAGGCATCCTCCTTGTAGCCCGTGAGCGCAAGGATGTGCGTTTCGTCGCCTGGGCCCATGTACTGGACCTCGATCGCATCCCACACGCCATAACCGCCCGCGTCCTTGAAGTTGTTGCGGTCGCCATTACCTTCCGTCCAGTCGGTCCCGTCGGTGGACCACGCGAAGCCGCCGACGTCGCTACCGCTGAAGAGGTACTCCTGGTACTGCGACGCGCGGAGGAAGGTCTGGCGGCCGGCGTTCGGCAGCTTCATCGCCCGGACGGCCCCGCCGACCTCGGTCACCGGCGCGAACGCAGATGGGCCGTTGCCCACCGTCATCCACTCGACCGTAGCCTTGGCGCCGAGGGGACCGAGGCACCCGAACTCGAGGTTCTGCACCACGTCACCCGGATCGACGCCCGGGAAGGGGAGCGCGTTCATCCCGGGCTGGAGGGTGAGCTTGACGGCGTTGGCCATGCCGGTGGAGCGCACCTTCACCCCGCAGGTCAACCCCTGGTCGATCTGGCCCACGTCAACGTGCAGCCAGAGCTGGCCCCCCTCCCACACGGGCTGAACGGCAAGGTTGGCCCGGCTCGCATTCTGACCCGCCCCCCGGAGTTCGAGCACCCCATCCTCGATCTCGCCGTTCTGCACGATCCATTCGTTCGTCCGGTCGGCGCCGAAGTCGGTGGCGTAGTCACGCCGGACCAGCTGCTTGCCGTCACAGTCGTCGTCGTCCCCGTCGAGCGGCTCCTCGGCGGCCGCCGGATGCACGGCGGGATCGAAGTCGTCGCAATCGGGGTGAAGCCCGACGTTGGGCCAACCATCGGCATCGGCATCGGCGGCGGACGCAGGCGATATCACGACGGGGAAGATGAGCGAGATCGCGGAAAGCAGAGTCATATGCTCCCTCTGGGCAGGCAAGGGGCAGCAAGAGCGTCGCGCTGCACCGTTCGGGGAGCCTACGACACTCGCGACGCTCGCGCAAGAGGTTCCTCATCGCGAGCGGCGGGGCCTTCGGCGTCGCCGGGAGCCTCCGCGCGTCTCGCCCCCGGTCCGGCCCCCCGTCCGCCTGCGTCACGATGCGGCCCCCGCTTCCCCTGCGGCCGCGCCGCTCGGCGCCGCCCCCCGTTGCGACGCGCGTCGGGGTGCCGCTCTACCCCTCGTCGGTTTTCTGGCCGCTGGGGCTCGTTGTGCGCGAAGCGGCGCGCGCCCCATGGAGCGTACGAGCCCACCCGCCGGGACCGTGGTACCCTCAACTGCGAGAGGTGTTCATGGCGGCGAAGGTTGGAAAAGGCGGCAATGCGGTGGTTCAGGACCTCGGCGCTGGGCGCAAGCTCTCGGTGACAGCGACGCCGGCCGGGCCGCGGGCGGCGGTGCACGAGGGCGGCGTTACCCGCGCCGTGGATCCGCGTGCCTACGGGGTTGAGAAGGTGTCGGGAAGCGCTGTGGGCGGCGGGAACACCCGCGTGACCCTCAAGGCCACGGATGGGACCGCCACTGATTTCACCACCACCAAGGGCGGGCGCCAAGCCGACGAGGTGGTCCACAACGGGCCGAACTCGAAGCCGAAGAAGTAGCCCCCGCCGCGTCGCCCCTCGGCCCGTCCGCCGCGCGGCCCTCCTGGGCGCACCCCGCCGCGCCAGGCGCCCGTCTCGAGGAGGCGGCGAAGAGTGCAAGCGCCCCGCCGCGGACGTCTGCTACCGCGAGACGGTACACCCCGAGAGCATCATCTCGTACCAGTCAACCTCGGTGGACACGCTAAACGGTGCGCCCTTGCTCAGCGTAAAGACCGCCTCAGTGTTGACGCACAGGTCGGCAAAGGAGCGCGCTTCGCAGAAGACGCCCGGCACCGTGCTCGTCGCCGATACGAACTTGCCCTCAGCGATCTTGACCCTTTGCTGCCCGTATTCCTGGTGTTGTCCGCCGTCTTCAATGACGTAGATGATCAAGGTACCGTCCCCCTGGGCTGCTTGGCCGGGCGGGACCTTTAGGGCTTTGGCCGGCTGCGGAGCCTTGATCGCGTGCTCGCGGGTGCCGTCGGGGTCGCAGACCATGATGGACTGCATCGTCACCCGCTTCTTCGCGGCCGCGAGCTTCTCCTCGGCGAGACGAACCTCAACAGGCGCGGCATCGAAGGTCAAGAGGCATTCGGTCGAGTATCCCCCTTCGGACTCCAAAACATCCCGTGTTGAACGCGAATGAACCCCCCGCGCTCCAGGGCGCCGCGCTTGAGGCCCTTGGTTTCGAGGTACCCCTCGGCCGCGAACGACCAGCTTGATACGGTAAACCCCGGCGGGGGCGCCAGCCCGCTCGGGTCGTACGTCGGCTCCTTCCCCCCCTCGACGATGGACACGATCACCTCGTCGGAGCCGGGATCCACGGATACCACCGGATGTACGTTCAGGTCGATTAAAGCACCATCTTTGCATTCTGGCGGGGTAGCCGCCGACGCGGCGGCGATGAGGAGCAGGGCGGGCATCGACAACGGGGACTCCGGACGTCCGGCCGACTATCGCGCACAACGCCCGCGGGTGGGCTGTCGCGGCGATGAGGCAGGCCGCTTACCCCGCCCCGCGTGGCGCATCCTCGTCGTGAGCTGGTGTATCCTCGCGCTACGAGGTGCCAGTGTCGGAGCGCATTACGGAAATCGTTGAAGTGCTTGCACATATTCGCTCGGGAGTGCCCGACCCGGCCCCGACGCCGCGCGACGTCGCCGCGGCGCGAGTCAAGGCCACGCGCCATGTCGCCGCGGTGCGCGGGATCGCCGAGGACACCGTGCGCGACAAGTACTCACGCCAGCTCGCTCCGGACATCTTCCATGTGCCCGCCTTCGAGCGGGCCGTGCACGCGTGGCTTCTCGGTCGGGATGAGGGGTTGCGCCGCGCCATGGAGGCGCACTCGGTAGACGACGAAGATCGCAAGCGCATCGCCGCGCTTTTCGGCTCGGACGCCATCGTCGTTAACCTCGACAACGCCCCGGATCTTCCGGGCGATGACCCCGATACCGATCCCGAACTTCCGCGCACGGAGGGCCGCCGCGTGACGCGGAGCCACCTGATCATCGAGCGCAACCGGAACGTCGTCCGCCAAGCGAAGGCGGCCTGGGAGGCCGCGGGGACCCTTCGATGCGAGACGTGCGGGTTCGACTTCGCTTCCGCCTATGGCGCGATCGGCGCCGGCTTCATCGAGGCCCACCACCGCCACCCATTGAGCCTGCAACACGGGCTGGTCGAGGTGCGCACGTCCGACCTCGTGCCGCTATGCGCCAACTGCCACCGCATGATCCACGTCTGCCCGGACTATTCGTTGGATCGGCTACGCTCGATCATCGTAGCGAGCGGCGGACCGGCGACCGGCTGGGCGTGGGGTAAGTTGTCGAATAGCGGGGGGTAGGCACCACGCCCCCGATCTGGCCCGTGCCCCCTGGGCGCTGCACGCCGCCGCTCCCCGGTACGCGGTGCGGCCCGAGTCGGAAGCGCGGCGCATCCCTGAGGATGTGCGCGCACCGCGCTACGGGCTGCCCGAGCGAGGTTAGGCGGCGTGATGGGCCCCCGATCCCTCGCCGCTGCCGACGCGCTGATCCCCGACGCACTTGTCGATACCGGCCGCGTAGTGGCTTACGTTGCGAACTTCTTGTCCGCCGTCGAGCGGGGGGCGTTCCGTCGCGGCGGGGAACCCGTGCCCGAAGCCATGCTGATCCTGGCGGAGGACATGTTTGTCTTGTCGCTCGTCTGTCCCGACGGGTTTGGCTGGCACGAACGCCGCCGGCTGACCGGTTTAGTTGCGGACGGCGCCGCTGGCGCTTGGCTCGATAGCGGAAATGCACGCGTGGGCGCGATCCAAGCGTTGAGCCTATCTTTCGGCGGCCCTCAGGTGATGCCGATGGGCATGCCGCATCTGCTCCTAAACCCCGAAATCGACGCGCGAGGGCGGCTAATCCTGTATCTGGCCTTGAGCGGCCCGATCGCCTGGTCGGCCGCGTGGCGGGAGGTGACCACCCTGGCGCTCGCTCCGGATCGAATGTACGCGGATCTACTTGTCCTGTTGCACTTGTCTATGCGCTACGCTGAGAAGGATCAGCAATGGCGTTGGTGCAACGGGGTGGCTGGTCTCACGTCGCATGCCGTGCGGACGTACGTACAGCCGTTGCTCGCTGGTAACGCAGTCTCGAACCCCCTCTATGAGGCGGCGCGAAGCATGGTGTTTGGAGGAATGGACGCCGTAGCGCAGCGCGTCCACGATACGCCGCTGTTGCCCCCAGGAGAAGACGGCGAGCAGCTTTCGCTTCTGCGCCGGCACCACGCGCTGTTGCGAAAACGTGCCGCCATCGAAACGTTGGAAGCACAACCGTTTTTTCGCCCTACCTTCTGTTGGGGCGAGTTGCGCCCGTTTGATCCGGACCATCCGGCAGATCGTCGTCGGGGCCACTGACCGTTCGGTCCGCGACGGTCAAATCGGGTTCGCCGGGCGCCATCGACCGCGCCAAGCGCTTTACCAATCCCGCGCGCGCGGGGGGAAGTACGCCGTGCTCGCCGATGTACGCGAGCGCGAGCCGGACCCCGCGCCGTGCCAGCTCCGAAGCCGAGATTTCATAGTCAATCCCGGCGTGACGCAGTTTACGCCAGAGGGGCACGGGCATCTCGATCTCCACGCGGCGGTGGCGTACGCGCTCTCGTTTTTTCATGCCACAAGTGTAGCCCGTACGCCCGTAACAGGGGGGGCGTTACGGGTTTCAGGGGCCCCCGAGTTTACCGGATCCGCCGCGCTACTCCGGGCCGCGGCGCTGGCCGGCGCGCCTCGCCCGAGCGATTGTAGGTGTGCGGGTCGGCTCGTTTGTGTAGCGGGCCCCCAAACCAAGGAGACAACATGGCACGTCGGAATAGTGGCGCGGCGCTCGCGGATGACTCGTTTATGGACGCGGAAGGCGTGGAGTGGACTGAGGTTGACGAGGATGAGGCCGCGGAGCTTGAGGAATCGGGGGCTGAGGTGCTCCTGATTGCGCGCGCAACGGACGTCGAAGACGACGAGGACGAGTAGTTCGACGCGGGCGCGACCGACGACGACGACACGCGCGCGCCGAGCCGCGCGCGTGTCCGCTCCCACCGGCATCGGGCAGGGCTCGCAGCTCGGCAACTTGAAGGCATCGCGGGCTGCTCCGCTCGGAACCGGCGTCGTTCAGCTCGTCCCGGCCGGTCAGGCCGGGCCGGCGGGCGGCGGGCGCGCACCTCACCCGCTCACTCCCCCGCTCCTCGTCCGAGCCGGCCCCAGTCCGGCGCTATGCGGCCGGGACGTCGAGGACTCCGGATTCCAGAAACCATGGGTCGCGCGCAAGGGCGTCATAAAGCGCGCCGTTCCAGTTGTTTACTCGGGGGGTCAGGCGGCTCTCCGCCTCATCCTCAAGATAGTCGCGAAGCCCGGCAAATCCGCTACCCCGGCGCAGCCCGAGTAGGCGCTCACGAATCAGCGTTAGCTCCTCGGCGGCGTGTGTGGAGAACAGCGCCGCGAGTCCGAATGCCACCATGTGAGCTTCAACTCGGCGGGCAAGATCCAGCGCCATGCCGATCGGTGGGTCAACGAAGTACTCGATCACCACCGGACTACAGCGCGTAACTCTCGCGTAAAGCCAACGTAGCGACGTGATATCATCGAAGTAGGGATGGATCGTGTTCTCGTCGGAGATCGTTCCAACTTTCGCCTGTTTCGTTTTGTTGCAATCAGCGCACGCGGGGATGAGATTTCGCGGATGAACGCTTAGTGAAGGGTATTTTGATTTTGGAAGGTAGTGGTCCAGAGTAGAGACGACCCGCTGACCGCACAGGGGGCAGATCCTGGCGGCGCTACGGAGACGGTCATAGACCGGGCGGCCTGGTCCATCCGCAAGCTTGTCAGAATAGAGCGCCTTCATCTCGTCATTCGTAACGGTGATGGCGCCCTCGTTGACGTCCCGCCTCGCAACTACCAGATGGTAATCGGCGCTGGGCGCTTTAGCATCAAAAGAAGCCGCATCATCAGCTACGGTCAACTCGATGGCGATAAGTCTCGCGTTGCGATCGCCCGAATAGCCGGCCGCGCATAGCCGGTAGATATCGAGGGGATCATCGACCGGCGCGGCGACCGTACGCATTATCGTTCTCCCGTCGGCGTATGCTTACGATGAATCATCGCACGCAGGATTGCTCGTGCCTCCGCGCCCAGTTGACCATTGAAGTATGCGAGTGCGTCCGGGTAGGTATCCGCGCCGTCCGCTGCGTCCTGTAACAGGCGGTGGAAGCCAGAGGTCGTCACTTCCAACCCGAACACCTCCGAGGTCAAGGTGCCTACGTTTTCGCCGAACGTTTCAACCTCTGGGCGCTCGGCATGCACGAAGTCGCCGGTTCGGCGGATTACCCAAACGCAGGATTTTGGGGTCTCTTGCAGGATTACTGGCGAGTGGGTAGCGATGATGGCCACTCCATTTCGGTTGGCCAGCAACTGGCTGAGACTCCGAATAAACGCTGACAAGAGAGGCGGGTGGAGATGTGCCTCCGGCTCGTCGAGCAGCACCAAGGTCTGCTCATCGACGGCCTCAATCAGGCGTGTGATCGTCAGGAGCACAACCTTATGGCCCGAGCTCAGCCCCGCAAACAGCTCTCCCGCCTTCGCGCCAACGGATCCCGACTCCTCATCGGCGAGGGCCACGATCCGTTCGTCAGCAAACAAGGGGTCACTGAGAAGGGACTCAAGGGCGACCCTCCACCGGTCCCGCCGCGCCCCAACGAGACACTCCCTCGCGGCGTTCACAAAGTCGTCCTGCAACTCATCTATGGTCTTGGGTGGCGTGTCGGCGATCGACTGCCCAACTGAGGGATGTCGTTTCAGGCCAATGTAGTAGTACGGTACCTCGAAGGGTCTTTCCTTGGATTCGGCAAGCGGCCCAAACGGATCGAATGCGCTAAACGAAAGCGACACGACGCGAGAAAACGAGGTCACGCTGTGCGCGTGGGGGTCGGAATAAAAAGTTCCATTCGCCGCGTGGCGCCGCACTTCCTCCTTCCTGCCTTTCTTCCTGTCTGTCGCGTTGGCTGTGTCGCCCCATACGACACTGTGCGTCAAGCTATCCAGGCAGCGCGTCTTTCCTACGCCGTTGCTTCCAATAAGCACATGAACGTTGGTGGGAGGTTTCGACAGCGGCGAGACTGCGAAGTCCAGGCGTGCGGCGGCAATCTCCGGGGACCGCACGGGCAGCGAGAACGAGAAGCGGTAAGGTGTTAGGGCCGCTTCTCCGCGAGCCAAGCGCCCAAGCTTGCTCCGCACGACCTGCTCCGGCACTGAACGAAACAACGACTCGGTAGTCACACGCTCTGTGCTTGCACGTTCAAGGAGCGCCGGGTCGGCCGCCAGGTCCCGGAGTGCCCACAGTATGCGAATCCGGAAAGCGGGCGGCAGCCGGTTGAGGGTCTCATAATAGTTCTCACCCTGGCCCAACGAAAACTGATCATCGCGCAACCTATCGAACTGCGGCGGTACGTCCGCGGAACGGGCCCCCTTTGGCATCGCAAACTGTCCAATCTTCACCGACCCCGGCTCGTGCTGGGTGCTGTTGCCGTCGAAAACGATGAGGTCGAACTGAGTCTTGAACTCGCGCCAGTCGTTCCAGTTGTCTGTCCTGAGGTAACAGATGTTTGGAGCGGGCGTCGCGGTCGCGCGCGCCGATAGGACTGTGAAGAGCATAAGAGCCTCGCTAACGGGGGCGCCTAACCGACGCGGCTCGGGGAGCCACGGCGCCAGCGAAGATTCCCTCCATGCCGGACGACGGGACCATTTGGCATCGGCGGTTGGGGTTGGAGCGCGCCGGGCGCGATACCATCCTGCTTAGACGTGCACCCCGTTAGGCCCCGCGACGCCGTGGATGTCGGGCGCATCCTCCGCATCGAGCGCACCCAGCAACGCGATCCCCCGTGCGTACGCGTCCGCCTGGAGCGCGAACAGGTCGAGCAGCGCGGCCTCTAAGGTCGCGCGTTCCTCTACCGCGCGCTGGTGTGCGAGCTGGGGGGCTTCGGGTTCCGGCGGGGTCGTGGGCATGCGCGTAGCGTAGCGCACGCGCTCGCGGCTCTTGCTGCTTACCGTAGGTCCGGGTCACGTCGAAGCCGGGCTCGCGGAGGCGTACGAGGCGGCAAATAGCCAGGTTCATGCCCGGGAATCTACATTCTCGGGCATGCCAAACAGCACGGTTATACCGGCATTATTTGCAAGCGGCAACAATCATGGCAGCCGACGGCGACGGGCCCGCGGGGTGCGCGGCGCGTAATCGATGGATGAACCACGCTTTGAGCGCACTACACGATGCGCGCGCTACGCATGCTCGCCGCGAGCACGCACGCTGCGCGTACCCCGGTCGGGGGGGCGAGTCGAGAGTCGCAGCTGCATGCGCGGTTGAGCCCCGGCGCGCCAATCCAGACGGACTACGCGGGTAAGAGTGCGTACCAGGGGTCCCGTCCCTCTTCCTCGTCGGGGTCCTCGGGGTCGCCGCCGCGCTCGCGGGCGCTCGCTCGTGAGCCGTCGAGCTGGGCTACGCGGGCCTCGACCGCGAGGAGCGCCGCAAACAGGCACCACATCGCGGTCTGTTCGTCACCGGATGCGGTGGCCGATCCTTCGGTATCTTCAAGCATACCGAGTGTACTGGCGGCCACGACGTGGGTCAAGGCGGAGCCTTGACGCGTCAATGGCTCGACGCAAATAAATATCCCGGCGGGCTACGAGGGCGTCACTCGGGGCACAACGGCGGGCATCCGGGCCGTCTCCCCGGAGCACGCGCGCCGTGCGTACCCGTGGCGGTCGCGGCGACCGTGTAGGAGGTATCCTGCGCGCCCTCGGAGCCGACGACATGACGAACCACCCGCGCGGAGTACGCCACCCCCACGAAGCCCCCAAGGGCGCTCGGTCGTGACGCTGGGCCTACCACGCACCACCGACCAGATCGCGGCGTGGCTGGGCGGCGAGCCCGTCAAGCAGCTCGCGGGGATCCGGACCTGGCACGGGGGCGCCACCGTGGCGTACGCGCTGGAGCAGGTTGTCGAGCTGCCCGAGTCGGAGCGCGGGCGACGCTTTTTCGAGATCGTGAACGAGGCCAAGCGCGCGCGCCAGTCGGCCGGGATGTGGCCCAGAGCCAACTACCGCGATTGGTACCCCGCGGGCGTATGCGCGCCGGTCCTCACTCCCGAGGCCGGCGAGCCGAGCCACGCCGTCGGAGGGCAGGCCGACCGTGAACCGGGACGGTACGAGGCGGGAGACGGCGGCTCCGCCGACCCGACCGATCGCTTGGCGCTCGCGGAGACGATCCTGGGCTACGTGTTTCGCGACAAATCCTTGTTGAAGTTGGCGTTGTCTTGCGCCTTCGCTTCGAGCGCGAACAATGATGCGCTCGCATGTCTCGGGGACCGCATATTCAACGCCTGGGCGGCGCGTAGGGTCTACGCGGGCGCCCCCGGCGCGAGCAAGGGCAAGTTGACCGATGCGATCAACTCGCTGTGCAAAGGCGACACCCAGGCCGCCGCGTTCTTGGCGCTCGGCCTCTATGCGCTGCTCACGGTCGGGGGCTCGGTGATTGGGCGGGGGGCCGTGATCAAGGTGGCGAAGGCGTCAACCGGGCTTGAGGCCATCGTCGCGGCCATCGAGATCGACGGGGGCGGGGAGGCCGCGGAGGCGTTCCTCGACCGCGCCTTCACCTCGCCCCTCGGATCCGCGCTCAAGGCGCTCGCTCCGTAGCATCGGCGCGGCGGCCACGGCGGCGGTCGCTCGCGACCAAACCGCACTTCGCGCCGCGCGTGGTAGCGTTGCGACTGGCGGAGAGCTTCATGTCTCGGTTCATCGGCATTGACTTTAGCGGCAGCGCGCCCCGGTGGGCGGCGCGCGCGACCCGTACGAACGTCTGGATCGCGTATCTCAGCGATGATGAGCGCCCGCGCCTTACCGGCCTCATCCCCGTCCAGCAGCTTCCGGGCGACGGCGCACCCTTCGATCGCCTCGCGGCGATGCTGGCGAAGGGCGACTTCGACGCGGCGGCGATCGATGCCCCGTTCGCCGTCCCCTCGGAGTACGCCCCGGCGGGCGGTTGGCCGGCGCTTCTGGCGCTGGTGGGGAACCTCCCACATGAAAAGCGGCCGTTTCCCCGAGGCGATGCGCTCGTGCAAGCCCTAATGGGGCCCGACGGCGGGCAGGGCCGCAAGTCGTACCGCGCGACCGAGAAGCACTGGATCCAACAGGGGGTAAACGTCCGCTCCACCCTTTGGAACGGCCCGCGGGGCGGATCGCCGTTTACGGTCGCGGCGCTCTACCTCCTCGCGCGTGCGGCGCGCCCGGTGTGGCCCTGGCAGCACGGCCCAGGAATGCTGGTCGAGGCGTTCCCGGCCGCGCAGCTCCGCGCGTGGGGCCTGGCTCACCAGGGGTACAACGGCGACACGGCGGCGGCGAAGAAGGCGCGCGCCGCGATCGTGGTCCACCTGGCGGGCAAGGTTGACCTCGGCGCCCACGTCGCGGCGGTGCGCGGCAACGCAGACGCGCTCGACGCGTTGCTATGCGCGTTCGCCGCGCGCGCCGCGTGGAACGGTACAACCCCGACGCCGGGCGTCCTCGCGTCCATCGAGGGGGAGATCGCCGTCGAGCCAGGGTAGCGGGCGGCGCGCCGTCGCGGAGGCTGTGGCGCATCCGTTAGGTGCCGGCGATGCCTGATCCCCATCGTTTGGTCTTCGCCGTAGACGGCGCGCGTGACCTCCTGCGACGGACGGGCCTCTCCGGCGCCGAGCGGGATCCAGCGTGGCAAGCGGGCATGGCCGCGGCCATGCTGGCCGACGCGTGCGCGCTGCTCCAGCAATACGGTTACCGCGCCTCCGAGCGCTCCGGTCCTGATACACCGCTCGCCCGCGAGACGCGCGTCTGGACATTTTCGCGGGCTACGGGTCGGGTCCCGGCGAGCGACGCGGAGACGCTGTTCATGGAGGTCGGCGTGCAAGGCGAGCTGCTGGCCTGGAAGTACCACCCCGGAGACGGCGACCCTGACGACGACCGCGACTACTGCCGAAAACCCAGCGTGGACGCCGTTGCCGCACCCGTTGGGGTGATCTTCGATCACGTCACGCGGGAGGTGCTCGGCGCCGAGTTCCGTCGCGGCGACGGGCAGCCGTTCCGCGACCTTGACAACGGAGCTGGCGCGGCGCGCCGCTTCTCCCCGTTGGAGACCTTGATCAGCTTCATCGTGCAGTACGCGCCGAGGTAGCGGGCCGTCCGTCGGCCGGGGGTGGCGCACAGCGCCATTCCTCGGAAGCCAGGACCGCGACGCCGGACCCCGCGCGCATTCCGCGAGCGACCAGGTAGGTTGTACGGGGTGCTGACGGCCTTTCTCGGCAAGAGGCGGCTAAAGCTCTGCACCTCGAAGGGGCAGTGCGACGACGGAGGGTCCCCGATCCTGTGCTACCTTCGGCCCCGGAGGAAGAGTACGGATGAAGATCCCGTTTGCCGCGCTCCTCGCGCTTTCGTTCGCAATCACGCCCGTCCGTGCCCTTGGGTCCACGGGCGATACGATCGGAGGTATTACCGTTGGTAAACCCGTGGCAACATCCGCCCTACCACAGGACAGCGAGGGCGTCCCCTTTACCGAGACGAGCGTGGCGGGCGAAGCCGGGCGCCTTTTAATCGAAATGTGCGGCAAGAACGTTCAGCGGTTGAGTTTCTATATCGTTTACCTGCGCAACTATTGGACCGAACACGCGGTCCCCCCGGCGATCAGAACCTCGGCCTATTGGGGCTTCACCGGGCACCAGCGGGACGCGCTCCTTCTGTACCGGAAGCTAACGACCGCGCTCCGGGAGGCGGGGTGGGAGGCATCCCGCTCGAATAAAAATGGAAAGGGTGAGAACTTGTCCTTCGCCAAGGACGGGTATCAGCGCCAGCTCTACCTGACCAAGAGCTTCAAATATTCGCGTATCGATCTCGTTGCAGAAGCCGATCGAGCGTGTACCACCGGCCTTTAGAGCTGCGCGGCTCAGCGCGCGGCGGCAAGGCGTAGCGCATCGGCGTCCACGCGCGGACGGCCGGATCGCGAGTCACCCGACGGATGCCCGCGATGATCCGCACGGCGGGGCGGAGGTTGCCGACGGGTAGTAGAAGCTGGTTCGGTCCAGGCGGTTCGGGTGCTCATGCCGCCAGGCTACACGAGGGCGCGGCCTCGGGCAGGAGCGGCGCCCGAGCGGCGGGATCTGGTCGAGGCTCCCCGCGGGGGTTCTCGGAAAAGTTGCCGGGTTTAGTGTAAATCCTTCGAGCAGTTGGTACCTTCACCGCGGAGGTCGCGAATGGCTGAGCATCCTGACGATTTCGGGGCGGTGCGCGCGTGGTTCGAGGCGAAAGCTGACGCCGAGGTTGGAGATGTCGGCGCGAAGCACGCGCCGGTAAGGACACGGAATAAGCCCCCGAAGGGCAGGCAGTATTACCTCGGCGCGATCTACCCAATGGGCGTGGGGTTCCCGCTCAAGATCGTCGTGCGGACCCGCGGATATGAGCCCATCGTCAAGGCGCTTGAAGCGGCCGAATGGGGGGTCGAGGTCACAGACAAGGGGCTACACGGGGCGCCGCGGGTGTGGGTGGTGATTCCGCACGCGCGGGCCAACCCCGAGACACTCGCCCAACTGGTGCCCCTCCTCGGGGTGTGGGACACCTGGTAGGCGGCACCCCGGTGAGGCGGCGGCGCGGGAGCACGCGGAGAGTATAGGGGCTGCACCCCCATGGAGTTGACGACCGTGAAGCCCCCGTCCCGCGCGATCCGCGCCGTCGTCGAGGCCGCCGACGCCCTGTCCGTCGATCTGCCTGCGCTCGTCGCCCTCACCGCGCGCTGGGCGCCCCTCGCGGCGCACGCGTCGCGCGTATCCCCGCAAAACCCGACGGGGGCGGTGTACCCCGGCGTGCGGCGCGCCCGCCTCGGATCGGGGGAGAAGCTCGGCGCGGCCGAGGATGGCACCCGGCTGGACCGCAACAACTACGCGGGCGCCGCCATCCGGGCGGCGGTCCGCGCGAGCCCAGGCGACCTGGAGGGCTATCAGGCGTGCCACGTCTGGCCGAACACCTGCTATGACGCGCGCTATCACACGGTCCTGGCGAACTTGGTGCTGGTGCCGGCGCCGCTCGTGAGCCTTACCGACCACCACCCCGACGTGATGGCGGCGCTCCAGTACCGCGCCTGGGCGGCGTTCGGCTGGCGCCCCGCTGAGGCGGCCGAACCGTTGCAGCCGGCGAGGTACCCCACGCGATGGCGCGCGCCGGACCAGCCGACCGAGAAGGAGGCGGCGCCGCGCCCATCGCGCACGGCGCCACCGATAGCGCCTCAGCGGGTAGAGACGGCACCGCCCCCCGTCCTGCGGGTGGCGTCGCCCCTGAGGGCTACGGGCGCGACCGCGCCCCCGGCGGGCTCGCAGCGTGACGTCATGCGGGCGCTGTGGAAGCGCTACCGCCCCGACGAGGGGGCCGTCGTCACTGCGTATGCGGCGGCGGAACATCGTGGTGAGGTGGCACGGACCTCGAACGATCGACGCGTGAGCGCCGAAGATTACGCACGCCGCCTCCTCTACGACGGGTTGGCGAAGGGGTGGCTGCGGTAGCCGGCATGGGAGCGACAAGGCGATCGCCGCCGCCCGCGCGCTCCTCGATCAAGGCTGGGGCTGGCCCGCCGTGGCGGAAGCTACCGGCGTCGGGCGCGACACGCTACGCCGCCGGCTGCATGAGGCGCCGGGCGCCGAGGCGTGACGGTCGTCCGAGCGCGACGCGTGTCACCGCCCGGCGCTCCCTTGATTTGCCTGTTCGGTCGTCTACAGTATGCCCCTGCGGGTCGGGGCGACGCCCCGTGCCGCGCTGGCGCCGGACCGCCGAACCGACGGCGCGGCCTACTTTCGTTCGAACGCGATCAGACGTCGGACGGCACCTGGGCCCTCTCCCTTCGCGATCCACGCCTTCGCGGTGGCGTGCGTCAGACCGTGCACGTCGGGGTACGCGAGCAGCCGTGCCCGCATGGCCGCACGTAGCTCCGGGTCGGAGGGGTCGAGCCCGCGCTCGTGGAACCGAGCGGTGATGAAATCGCCGAACTCGTGTTTGGCCAGCAGCTTGCTGTCGAGGGCTGTTTTGCTCTTGTCGTCGCTCATGGGGCACTCCGGGAACGCGCGGAGGTGCGCACCCCCCGGAAGCTAAACACCGCGTCGTCACCGGCAAGTGCGTTGGTCGTGTGCTACCGGGTGGCAGCACGGCGCAGCTATCAGCAGTACGGTACAACGCCCGCCAGCGCGGGGCATGCCGCCTGGGTAAATCGCGGGCTCGGGGGCTGGCGCAAAGCCACCCCCCGGCGAGGGCAGAGAGCGCGGCGCTAATGGGGCGCGAAAGGAGGTGCTTTCGCGCTATGCGGAGCCAGCGCCATGCCGAGCAGGTGCGGCAAACGGGCCAGGTCGCGCCAGGGCGCGGGCTCGAACGTGGAGGCAACGGCTCCGGGCACGCCACGCGCTCCACGCGTGTCCGCCACGGCTCCCGCATCGAGGGGGTCGTCAACCCGAAACAGCTCGCCGAGCTTTGACCGCCGTTCGCGGCCTGCGACGCCTGGTGGCGCCAAGCCGATGGGGGGCGAACGCCGGACCCGTGCCCCTATCGCTCGTCGTCCGGGCCCGTCGTCCCCAACTCTTCCCGAGCCGTTCGAAGGAGCGCGCGGTAGTCCCGCTCAAGGGCGGGGACGGCTCGGCGAAGGTGCTCCACGTTACCCATGTCGGTCTCGATGCTGCCCTGCGTGTACGTGTCCTCTTCGTCGGCGACATCGAGTTTGGAAAGCGTCAGTTCGAACGCGTCGAGAATGCGACTCGCTTCCGGCTTCGCGAGGAGACGGAGCACCTCGCCGCCCGCCTGAAAACACGCCCGCGCGTTCTGGTTTCCGGTGTAGAACGAGCGAGTAGGCAAGACCGATGAGGGCCCCGGCATGATGTCGGCGCTCATCACGTTTAATAGTGCACAATCGAGGATCGCCTTCGCAGATTTGATCACGTCGATGTATGCCTTGAGCCGAAGCTCATACTGCATGGAGTCGCGTCTGAGTTCATCGCTGAGGTGTTGCAGCCTCTCAGCGTTATCATGCTGGATGTTCCATTGGGTAAGCGTCACGAAGGCGCCGAAGGCGGCCACGAGGATCGGGATCAGCCATGTCCCCGTCGGCACGACCGCCAGGTAGGCCACGCTCCCGACGAGCGCCGCCGTCGCGATAACGGCGAGGGCGATCACGCCGCCCGTCCACCGCCTTTCGGGAGGTAAGAAGGCTGATCGACGCTTAGGTGGTTGCATGGGCGTGTCCATATTGCGCGAGTGCTCGGCAGGCAGCCCGTCACCTATTCGACGAGGTGATCCTCGTCCTCCGCACTCTCGTCGGTTGCCAAATCCTCGGCGCTCGCGGTGTGGGGGGCCTGGTAGGCCGATCCGGGGTGCGCGGCGGTGGGCCGGCTATGACTGCGCGCCGCCGTGAGCGTACTGGAAAGCGGCGTGCTTGCCGCTCGCGTGCACGGTCTGCCCCGCCACCGTGTAGGGAAGCCCGGCGGGCCGGAAGTCGATGTTTGCGGCTCCGCCCCGGACGAGCATAGCGCCGGCGGTAGCGACGATGCGGGCGGCGCCGACGGTAGATCCCGAGCCCTCACCGGGCATGCCTCGCTCGGCGATTAGCTGGTCCCGCCGCGCAACGGGGAGGAGGTCCAGCAGCTCGTACGCGGTGAGGAAGGGCGCCGCGGCCTGACCTCGCGCGGCGTCCGCGAGCGCGGCGAGGACTTCGTTCTTGATCGCTGTGGGCATGAGCTTCGACATGGGGCACCTCGGGCAGGTGGGTATCCGGCCCGGAGTCGGGACGCTCGGCGCGCACGGTGAGCACGCGAAGCGGCCCCGATCTCGAAGGTGAAGTCCTCGAGCCTTTTCGCGCACAAGGGATCGCGACCGCGTTTCGCGGCGCCCGGCTCAAGTCCCCCGCCGTGTTCATGTCCGATCGGTTTCGATGCCGAGCAGCAGCGCGTCGATGGTCACCTCGCGCGCTTTGCGCTTGTCGTAGTCCTTGCTCGGCGCGTGCCGGCCGAAATCGAGGAAACGGACGTGTACCTGTACGCCGGCCACATCGAGGGGTTCGCCGTTGGCGAGCGCGCCGGCGGGCGCCAGCCGCTCCTCAGTGCTCGCGTCGGCCACCACGAGGTACGCGCGCCGGACGCGCATCTGAGCCCCGTAGGTGCGCGCCTGGTACGTCCATGCGGAGACGCCCGGCGTCGTGCCTCCGCGCCATAGCTTCAACTCCACCGGGACCGGCTCGTTCTCGCGCAGGAGGAAATCGACCCTGCCCCGCGCGATCGGTAGCTCACGATCAAAGCCAGTATGCGGGTCGAGCCCGGCGTCGAAGAGGAAACGATGCAAATCCGCTTGTAGTGCGGCTTCGTTCTGCTCCAGCGCGCCGATGCCGAACAGCTCCGAGCGCTGGATCCACCGCTCGATCAACGCGTTGATCTGCACCGCGGAGAGCACCTCCGCGCGCAACCACGCCACGAGCGGCCGCACGTACAGGCCGTTGAGTTTTCCGGTGAACTCCGGGCTGCGGTGTCCGTCGAGCAGCGAGTGGATCGAGTACGGGTCCGGATGCGGATCCGCATGCCGCACCCCGCCGCGCTCGTCCGGGATTCGCTTGATACCGGCGTAGGCGAGACGGCCCCACGCGGCCATGTCCGCGGGCGCGCTGACCGGCGAGCGGAGCACAGGGACATCGGGTCCCCTCGGCACCGATCGCAGTACCTCGCGCGTGAGGGGGTGCCGTTCGAGCAAGCTCAAGGCCGCCGATACGGTCGGCCACCAGAGGCCCCCATCGTGCGCGCGGGCGTACTCGATCCCTTCGAGTAGGTCGTCCAAGATCGTTAGGGCGGTTTCGCGGGCAGTGGCGAGCATCCCTGCGCTTAGCCCGGATGCACGCTGCGCGGGCTGACGCGCCATGCGATGATGAGCGGGCGCGCGCCTGTCCAGCGTGTCGAGCGGGCCCCCGCGGAACCGCTGCGCTTCGCGTCGCGTCCGCGATGCGCTACACTCCGCGCCATCATGACTTTCGACAAGCTCATCTCGATGTGGTCCGTTTCCGGCTCTTCCGAGCGTGCGAACAAGGACGGTTTCCTCCGCGATCTTTGCGATGCCCTGGGCGTCACGCGACCCGACCCGACCACGGGCGATCCGATCCTCGACCAGTACGTTTTCGAGGCCGACGCCAAGGTGCCCCACGAGGGCGGCGCGGTCACCATCGGGAAGATGGATCTCTACAAGGCGCAGTGCTTTGTTCTCGAAGCCAAGCAAGGAAGCAAGGCGGGCAGCGGCAAGGTCGGTACGGCGCGCCGCGAAACCCCTACTTGGAGCAACGAAATGCACAAGGCGTACGGCCAAGCCGTCGCCTACGCACGTTCGTTGGACGCCCCACCGCCGTTCTTGATCGTCTGCGACATCGGGCACTGCTTCGACGTCTACGCGACGTTCGAAGGCGGTATGGACTATCGACCGTTCCCCGACGGGCAGGCGTCCCGCATCTTCCTACAGGACATCGAGAAGAACGCAGACCGGCTACGCGCGATCTGGACGGACCCGCACAGCCTCGACCCTGCGAAGGTGAAGGCTAAGGTTACCCACGACATAGCGGAGCTTATCGCTGTGCTGGCCGCGAGCCTCCAAGCGGACGGGCACGAGCCCGAGCTGGTGGCCAAGTTCCTTATGCGGTGTTTGTTCACGATGTTCGCCGAAGACGTCGAGTTGCTCCGGACCGACGTGTTTACCGACGCGCTCAGCAACGACTGGATCCCCGATCCGTCGCGTTTCGAGCCAGAGGTATCCGCGCTCTGGGACGTGATGAACCGGGGCGGTACGCTCTTCGGGGTGGGTAAGATCCTTAGGTTCAACGGCGGGCTCTTTGCCGACGCGCGCGCAATCCCGCTAACCCGCAAGCAGCTCCAGGTTCTCCACAGCGCCGCGAAATGCGAGTGGTCGAACGTCGAGCCCGCGATCTTCGGTACCCTGCTGGAGCGTGCGCTCAGTGAGAAGGAGCGCCACCGGCTCGGGGCGCACTACACGCCCCGCGCATACGTCGAACGCCTGGTCAAGCCGACCATCGAGGAGCCCCTGCGCGCGCGCTGGGACCTTGTTCGGGTCGAGGCCCGGCAACACGTCGAGGCAGGGCGCATCGACGCAGCCAGGGCCGCCGTGGGGGCCTTTCACGGGGAGCTATGCCGCACCCGCGTCCTGGATCCCGCCTGCGGTACGGGCAACTTCCTTTACGTCGCTTTGGATACCTTCAAGCGGCTTGAATCCGAAGTCATCGCTCTGTTGCATGACCTCGGTGACGATCAAACCATGTTCGGCCTGCGCGTCACGCCGTCTCAGTTCCTCGGCATCGAGAAAAAGCCGTGGGCTAAGGAGATCGCAGAGTTGGTCCTTTGGATGGGCTATTTGTCGTGGAACGCCCGTATCTACGGGAAGGCGGGCGCCGCGCGCGAGCCGATCCTCGCCGACTACGGGCACATCGAGTGTCGCGACGCGGTACTCGCGTGGGACAGGATCGAGCCCGTGCTTGACGCCGAGGACAACCCGGTCACGCGCTGGGACGGCGAGACAACCAAGGTGAGCCCGGTCACAGGGAACGAAGTACCAGACGACAGCGCAAGGGTCCCAGTCGTGCGCTACGTAAACCCGACACGCGCCCCATGGCCGCCCGCTGAGTACGTGGTCGGCAATCCGCCGTTTATTGGCAACAAGCGGATGCGGGAAGCCCTCGGTGAGGGCTACACCGAAGCGCTAAGAGCCGTGTACCCCGAGGAGACGAGCACCGCCGACTTCGTGATGTTCTGGTGGCACAAAGCGGCGGACCGCCTCAGTGCAAAGGCCATCCGGCGCTTCGGGTTCATTACCACCAACTCGATCACGCAAGTATTCAATCGCAAGGTGATCGAGGCTCACGTTGGCGACGGTAAGCTCGCGATCGTGTGGGCTGTGGCTGACCACCCGTGGGTACTCGACGGTGCCGCGGTCCGGATCGCCATGACCGTGGCGACCAACCCCGGTGAAGGCCGCGAGGAGGCCGTGCTTGAGCGAGTCACGGACGAGCGCGAAACGGGCGCCCAAGCGCCATCGGTAACCCTGGAGCGGCGCGTGGTCGGCCAGATTCACCCGGACCTGAGGGGCGGAGCAAACGTGGCCGGAGCAGTACGACTCCGGTCCAACATGGGGCTTTCGTTCCAAGGCATGAACCTCGTCGGTGAGGGTTTCCGTCTCACCCCCGAAGAAGTCGTGTCTCTGGGTTACAACCTCGAAGGTTTGCCTCCCGCCATCCGGCCATACCTGAACGCGCGGGATCTAACCCAGAGCGGCGCGCCGCGGTATGTGATTGACTTTTACGGTTTGAGCGCCGAAGAGGCCGCAGTGGCCTATCCGGCGGCGTATCAGTGGGTGCTCGTGCACGTAAAGCCGGAACGGGATGAGAACAAGCGCGATTCAAGGCGTACCAACTGGTGGCTTTTTGGGGAAACGGTGGGCAGGCTCCGCGCTGCGTGGCAAGGGCTTGACCGATTCATCGTCACCCCGAAAACGGCCAAGCATCGGCCTTTTGTGTTCCTCCCAAGCGGAATCATCCCGGACGGTAAGCTTTATACGTTCGCGATGGTTGACGCGTACTGTCTCGGCGCTCTATCCGCGAAGCCTCATCTTGTTTGGGCGCTTGCCAGCGGCGGTTTCTTGGAAGACCGCCCAACGTACAACAACCTGTCATGCTTTGAGCCGTTTCCGTTCCCTGACGCCACCCCTGCCCAGCGTGTCAACATTGCGCTGATCGGCGAGCGTCTCGACGCGCATCGGAAAGCGCGGCAGGCGGCCCATCCAGACGTGACGCTCACCGGCATGTACAATGTGTTGGAGAAGGTGCGCGCTGGGGGCCCACTGAATGACAAGGAGCGAGCGATCCACGATAAAGGGCTTGTCTCCCTTCTGCTCGAAATCCACGGTCAGCTCGACGCCGCGGTTGCGCAAGCGTACGGCTGGCCGGCCGATCTCCCCGACGAGGAGATCCTTACGCGCCTTGTGGCGCTGAACGCGGAGCGGGCCGCCGAGGAGAAGCGCGGGCTCATCCGCTGGCTCCGCCCCGACTACCAGCGCCCGCTGGCGGGCGTCGCGGAGCCCGAGAATCAGCCCCTACCGGGCCTGGAAGTCGCCGACGTGGGCGCGGACGGCCCCGAGGCCGACGTGAAGCTCAAATGGCCCCCGACGCTCACAGAGCGCATCTCTGCGGTACGCGCGGCCGTGCTCCGTGCGCCCGTCGCCGTGGGGGTCGAGGAGGTGGCCCGCGGGTTCGCCAAGGCGCCGCGCAAAGACGTGATCGAGATCCTCGATAGCCTCGCCGCGCTCGGCATCGTCCTCGCGCTCGACACCGCCGCGGGCCGGCGCTGGCGGGCGATGCAGCGGGCCGCGGCATGAATCCCCATTATGTCAGGCACCATGACTTGGATAACGCCGAGGAGCTTCTCGATGTGCTCCAGCGCGGCAGGGTGGCCCAGGGGCGCCGGTGGCTCTTCCGTGGCCATGCCGATGCAACCTGGGCGTTGCTTCCCGCTGCGCTGCGAGACGACGCGCGTCTGAGCAAAGGAACGAAAGGCCCCTTGCTATGGCACTCCGACCAAGTGGAAGCGGAGTTCAGGATGTTGGCGACGGTGCTCAAGTATTGTGATGAGCAAGGCATCGCTTTTCCGGATGATCATTACCTTGATCGGCGGAAATCGCCCCATGATCAAGAGCGTGACTGGGCGCAATGGTGCGACGGAATCAAGCTGTGGCCTCCAGATGAGTACTTATCGCAGCTTGCGCTCCTACAGCACTACGGTGCCCCAACGCGAATGTTGGACTGGACGTGGAAGCCGCTCGTTGGCGCCTATTTCGCGGCGCGGGACGGGGCCGAACTGTTGCGGCTCGGAAACGCCGCTGCTGGGCAGCGCATCGCGGTATGGTGCCTTCATCGGTGGGTGGGACACGGGGACTACTCCGACGATCGGCAGGCCGGAAGGCGGGTGGAGATTGTGGCCGGTCCGGCGGGACAGATTCCGAACATGGCGGCGCAGACCGGCTGCTTTACCCTGATCCGCGCGCTGCCGACTGCTAAGGATGAAACGATCGTTCTAAGCGTAGACGATCTGATAGAGGAGTCTGGTCCCTTCCTCATCCCACCGTACGGGGAGGTGCGGGCCGAGGACTACGACCCGCCCTGGCTCCTCTGCTACACGCTACCCATTGACGCGGCGCCGCGATTGCTCGCGACCCTGCATGATCAGTTTATCAGTGCGGCTGTCCTGTTCCCCGGCTACGGCGGGGCTGTCCAGGCTTGGAAGGACCTCTCCCTGTGGCGTTGATCGCCGAGCGTCCATCATGTTGCTTCGCGGAGGATGCAACCTAATGCCGCTCGAAGCCAAGGCGATGACAGACATCTACGACGCGCAGGTGCCGGACAGCGGCGATCCAGCCGCTGGACGGATCCACCCCTTCATCGGCTCCGCGTTCACGACGACGCCCGACGCGTTGCGGGTCCTGGCGCTCGGCGTGAACGCGTACTGCGACGACGACGCGACGAGCAAGCCCGCATGGTTTCCGGCGATGTTCAGCGAGCGAAAGTACCGTTTCCAGAAGGCGGTTGTGCGCGACGTCGGAATCCTTGCCGCCGCGCTAACAGCGTCCCCGGCGTTCGCGGGCCGGACGTTTCTCGGCGTTGAATCCGTTTACCACACGAACGCCGTGAAGCGGTTCCTCCCCGCATCCAAGGGGAAGAAGGCGCATCGCGTACCCGAGGACTACTTCATCGAGGGCGCGGGGGTATTTCGCGCGGAACTCGAGGCGTTGGCGGCCGCGGGGGCGTTGCCCGACCTCGTTGTCGTGTTCGGGTCCCGCCCGTGGTCGCACGTCTGGCCCGCCTTCCGGCGTCCTCGTCCGGCCTGGGTCACATCGAACGTGACGAGCCCCGGCGACCTCTTCCACCACCTAAACCGCGTACGGGTTCGCACCCGTCCGGACGAGGATCGACCGCTACTTTTGGTGAAGCTGCGTCACCCAACGGGATCGCGGGGGCGGGGCATGTCCGCCTCCGATCTGTGCGGTCATGCCGACTTCCAGCGCGCGCTAATGCTCGATGGCGGGGGCTCCGAGCAGGTAAACGCCAGGTAGCAGGCTGAATAGCGTGCCTATGAGCGATCACGGGGAGGGGGGGATGCTCGCCATCTCCACGGGGGCCCCGCGACCGGCTCTACGCGGCGGGCGCCGGCTCGGGCGCGGGCTAACTTGTGGCATGGCTTCCCCCAGTCCGCGCGCCCGTAGGCGTAAATCCTCCGGCCGGACCGCCGGGCCCACCTCGGCCGCGCGGCCTGCCCGATCTACCCGCCCCGCCCGGTCGGCTCCGGTCGTGCCGCCGTTGCCCGTCACGCAGCCGCCGACGCGCCTCAATGCCGCCCTTGAGGACGCGGGGCGGAGCATCCATCACGCGGTCGGGGTGAGCCACGCCGCGCTCGACGCCGTACACGTTAGCCACCTGCTCGCGGGCCGCCTCGCGGCGCGGGCGTACGGGCTCGACTGCGCGGTCGCCGACGTCTCGTACGTCGTCTTTCCGGGGGCCCACATCGTGCGGGCCGGCATGGTGTATCTGCGGCCCGGTGTACCCGTGGCGGTTGGGACGGTGCCGATCTCGTACCTGAGGATCGGGTCTGACTTCTCCGCGAGCATTCTCCTTGAAGAGCCCGCCATCGGGGCGATGCCGCCGGTCCTGCCGCTCGGATACCTCGTGGTCACGATGCTGCGCCCCGGTCCGCACCAGGACATCGCCGCGGTACGGGGGCTGCTCTCCAACGGAGCGGACGCGGCGCGGATCCGCCCGCTCGTGGAGGGCGTGGCTCCGGACCTGCTCGGCAAGTTTGATCGGCTTGTAGGGGCGCCCCGCTGAGCGCGGTCCTCGCCGCGCGTATCCCATCCACCGTGCGGTAACCGCGGGAGGACTGACTACTCCAGCGCGTCGGCGACGTAGTTGACGGCGCGGACTACCCAGGGCCCGTCGCTTCTGCGCGCGAGTAGCAGCTCGGCGCGGCTAACGGCGTCGGCCAGGGTCGCCCCCATCACGCAAAACCGCCGCTCGGCACCGTCTCCCGTGCGCACCACGGCGAAGCTGTAGCCTTGCCGCGGGGCATCGGGCTGCGGCTGCCCCACCGTGGCGGCGTCGAGCTGCACGGGCTCCATCGCGGCCCTGTGGGGGGCCTCCGGCGCGACGGGGGCGGGCGGGGCGACCGTCCGCCTCGGCTCGGCTACGGGCGGCAGGGCGGGCGCTACGGGCGCGGCGGGGACCGCGGGCGCGGAGCGGACCGCGGGCGTTACCATGCCCCCGCCACGCGTCCGGAAGCCGTCATACGCCGGGATGCCGTGGTTGCGGCGGTAGAGGCCGACTTCTTGTCGTGACACCCCGGCCGCGTCCGCGACGACCTGATCGGCGACCTTGCCGAGCTGGTGGGCGTAGGCGTCGATCGGATCGACGGCTACGGGCGCGGGGAGCGTCGGCGCCGGTATGGTCGATGTCGTCCTCGTCGGCGCTTTTAGCTCCGGCTGAACGTCGGCCCCGTCGGGAGCGCGCCGGAACCGAGAGATACCGAGCCGTTTCCGCTCGTCGCGTACCATCTCGACGGTCAGTCCGGCCGCGGCCGCGCCCGCGATTTCCGCATCGGAGGCGGTTCCAAGCCTGTCGCGAACAGCGGCGAGAGGGTCGGCGGGGGACTTCTCACCGGACGCTTTCGGCCCCCGCGGCAAGGACACCTTCGTCTCGTTGGTGCGCTCCAGGGCCTTCCGGATCGCGTAGACGGTCACGCCGAAGCGCGTCGCGAGGTCGGTGTAGGTGGTTTCGTCCTTGATCGCCAGCAGTTCGGGCCACCAGGGCGCATGCTCGGGGTCGGTCGCGGTAGGGCTCATCGGGTTTGACGCTCGGGTGCTGGCGTGTGTTCCGCGCGGGTATCACGGGCCGCGACGGGCGTGCGTCCGAGCGGAGTAGCAAGCCGTCGGGGTGGCTCCGCGCCCGCACGGGCTTTTGGGTCAAGGAAGCGGCCATGCTTTCGTAAGTTCCGAGTGCACTCCGGGTGCGGTCATTCGTCGTGACGCGAAAACGAATTGAGGCGCCTCGGTAGGCGTGGCGGCAACGCGCGCGCGATGCAATAGTTCAGCTACCAGCAGTGTATGTCGGCAATATTGCCGCCGATATCGCGCGCATTCAGGGGCAACGCCTCAGATGGAGAAGATCGGGGGTGTCGTTAGTAACCTAACTATAAGTAAAGTATAGCAACAGGCGGATCGCACGAGCGGGTATGTGTACGGCATGGAAAACGATTACTCCCGTTGCCAGGGCATCATCTTTAGCGGGCGCTCCGGCGCGACCGGCGGACGCACCAACTTGATCCCGCCTCGTCGTTGTCGGCGGCCGATTGTCTGGTCGTGCATCACGTTCTGCGGGATTCACGCTAAGCAGGCCCAGGTGCAGCGGTTGTACATGGACCTCCTCGGGGACGGGTGGGAGGCGAGGGTGGCCCACTGGGAGGCGGAGCGCGAGGGGACCCGGGGGCGGAGCCGCGGGGCGTAGCTTCGCTGGGGCGAGCCGAGCGTGGTAGAACGCGGCATGGTCCCGACGCCCATCGACGAAGACGCCGCGCTGCTGCCCGGCCTCGTACGCGTTGCTCGCGCTTTCCTGAACATGCACGCCGTCCCCGCGGAGATTCGTGCCGGAGGCAACGGATGGACGTTCCTTCATGATCGCGTGGTCCAGCAGTTTCGTCGTGATCCAGCGGCATACCACCAGCGCTTGATCAAGCTGGCCGAGCATGCCACCGACGCGGGCGCGCACTTCCTGCTCCTCCCGGCGTGCGCCGTGGTCCATACCGGATCGATGCACCCAGACGTGCAGGCGGCCTTCGCGCAGGTTCCGTATGTCGTGGCTGGCGTGCTCGACGTGGGCCCGCACGGCCGGGCATACGCGGAAGTGCGCGAGGCGGGCATTGTGATCGACAGCTTCGACCACAGTTCCGCCCGCTGGATGGGCGTCGGGGGCGTGAACCTTTTCGCGGCGATCTCCATGACGATCGCGCGGGTCGGTGTCGAGGGCGAGATGCGGTCCGCGACGCATCCGCCGATCCCGTCGGCGCCCGCGCTCGTCTTCGACTCCGCGCATCACTCGTACACGGGCCACTACATCGAGCACACGATCGGCGGCGTCGTGAAACGGGCCGGCGCGCTGGTCGGAGACAAGCGTGTTGCCGGAATCGTCTCGTACTGGAAGAGCCGCGACGCCGATTCGAAGTCGGGGTGGTATCGCCCCGAGGTGGACTGGATCACGCGGCGCCGGGTCAAGGTCCGGTGGCCGCGGGGCGGGCCGTCCGACTTCCTTGACCTGATCGATGTAGACTTCGAAGGATCGGGAGGGGACTATGGCCGTCGATGAAAGACCACCCGAGAGCTACGTTCGGGCGCTGATACCACGAGGTTTCACGCTGGAGGCGAAGCTGGGGGCGGGGGCCTTCGGGACCGTCTGGCGTGCCACCCAGGACCGCTTCGGCCGATCGGTCGCAGTGAAGTGTTTTGACTCCGCCACGATGAACTCCGCGGAGAACCGCAAGCGCTTTGAGCGTGAGGCACCGTTGCTTGCCCGGATTCGGCACCCAAGCATTCCCTTTGTTTTGACTGCGGGCGAGTTCAGCGTGGGAGGACGCGACGTTCCATTCCATGTGATGGAGCTTGTTGAGGGGCCCACGCTGGATAGGCGACTGGAGGACAACCAGGGCCCACTATCAGTCGTGGAGGGGTGCGCCATCGCCGTTTCGGCGCTGCGGGCGCTTCACGCAGCCCATGAGGCGAAGATCATTCACCGCGATGTGAAGCCCGACAACATATTGCTTTCTCCGATCGGTACCTACTTGATCGACTTCTCGCTGGGTGTCTCGCTCGTCTACGAGCCGGGACTCACGCGCGCCACTGTGGGGGGCCGGGGCCTCGGAACGTACGAGTACGCGTCTCCCGAGCAGCGGCAGGATGCCTTGAATGTCGATTTGCGCACGGACATCTTCTCGGCCGGCGTCATGCTCATGCGGATGCTTTCTGGTGTTGCATCTCCCGCTGCGGAGATAATCGAGCGCAACCTTGCCGATACGCCGGTACAACTCCGGCAGCACATCATTCGCGCGTGCTCGGCAAAGCGCGAGAACAGGTTCGGAACTGCCGCGGACTTCGCCAATGCGATCGCGCCCTTCGCCGACATCGCGGCGTTGGCCGCCAGCACGCCAACCGTTGCGTTCTGTAGAAACACTAAGTGCAACAGAGCTACGCTCTCTGATTCTGGATATTATCGAGGTCCATTCATTGATTCACGTTCGGTGGTGCCCTACTGTACTGGGTGCGGAGGCGCGCTCGTGCGAGACTGCCCTGGCTGCCGCCGGCCGTTGCCACGGGATCTCGGCGAGTTGGTCGTCACCGGGTCGCGCAAGGGCCCAGACCGTCTGGGAGCGAACTGTGCTTACTGTGCGGCACGGATCTTCACGGTGCCCACCTGTAAGAAGTGCGCGTCATTGCTAAAGATCGCGGACATGGATCGGGACACGGCTCTTGGTTGCCAGAAGTGCAAGACGAGGGGCCGATCATATGGCGGGGGGTATGGAAGCGGCGGGTACGGAGGTGGAGGATACGGAACGGTTCCGCCGGTTGACCCGGCGCCCGCTACTCCCGACGACGATATCCCTTTCTAACCGATCGCAGGGACGCTGTCCGACGGCTCCGGGAGACCGAATCCGCCGCCGAAGGCGACCGCGGCACCGCCATGCACGCGGTCGGTCCGGTGGCACACGGGAAGCCGGCGCCGTTGGCGCGCGCCGCGGGGCCGGCGCCGCGGGGGAAGACAGCACCCGTGGCTCGCGCTGCACAGCCGGTCAAACGCTACAAGTGCGAGTGGTGCGGCGAGTACGTACTCGCGGAGCACCTGATCCCGCGCCGCGTTGGCGGCTGTCCCGCGCGTCCGGCGAAGAAGCGCGAGTCGAGCAAGCCACCCGCGTAGGGAGCTATGGCGCGACGCAGGCCCCCGCCTCGCAGATGCGCTCGCCCTTGCAGTCCGTATCCTTCGCGCAGCCGGCGCCGGGCGCGGCGACGGCGCCGGGCGTTGCGGCGACGGGGGCCGCGGACGGGGCGCCGGGGAGGGTCCCGGTCGCCAGGATCTCGCCGCCAGCGCTCCCGGCCTTACCGAGTTCCGACACGAGCGCGATCAGGCCGATCTCGGTGAGCGCGGCGTTCATGTACTTCGGCGCGCCCTTTCCGTACCATTCCTTGGCGCGCTCAACGGCGGTCCCGCCGTAGATCGATGCCCCGCCGCCTTGGTCGTCACGGCGCAGCTCCTGCGACCAGACGACCGCCGGATTTCCCGGCACAACCGCGAAGAGATCAAGGGCAGAAGAGAGCTTCTTGGTGCCGTATGACGAGATGTCGAGCTGCCAGGCGGTGAGCGTCCCGTGCACGATCAGGTCGGCGGCCGCGGGCTGGGGGGCGGCAGCCAGATCCACCGCGGGCAGTGCGGCTTGTCCCGGTGCCGGGGCAAGGCCAGCGGCAATCGTGACGGTGTGTCCGAGAGCGCGGAGCTGCGCGGCCACGGCGTCGGCGACGTAGTCCCGCGTCGGGCGCTGGCCGTGGAGCGGGAAGGGGTTTCCGTACCCGCCGCGGAGCACACCGAGCCGGGTCGCGTGGCGTACCGCATCCTCCATGTCCTCGATGAGCTGGGATCGCCGGTCGGCGGGCGGGACGAGGGTGATCTTCAACGCGGTAGGGGCGGGGCGCGCTTCCGGTACATGGCAGCACTCGAAATCCACGGCCTCGTAGGCGTACGCGGCGGCAACGATAAACAGCATGGTGGGCTCCTCATAGGGGGCGGCGGTCTAACGCTCGCTCGCGCCCTGGGCGATCGATGCGCTCCGGACGGTGGCCGCGATCGAGGGTGACGGCTCCGCCGCGGAGGGCTACGGTACTGCTCGCCCGTTCATCGAACCGCCATGTCTCACGATCCCGCCCCGCTCCCGCCCCTCGCGCCGATCCTCGAACGGCTCGAAGCCCAGCTCGCGAACGCGCCCGGCGGGGGGAGGCTGACCCGCGAGGACGTGATCACCTTGGCGGTCTTGGCGGTGGAGCGCGACGCCACTGAGCGGTGGACGGTCCACAAACCCAACTGCTCGATCGGCGAGCTGGCGACATGGCTACGCCGATGTACATGCGGCCTGGAGGGGGCCGAGGCGCGGGCGTTCACGCTACGACGCCGTCTCATCCCCGCGGCCGCCGAGCCGGCGCCGGACCCCCGACGACGGGGAAAGCGCGGCGCCCGGTAGTGCCACGCGGAGGTCACCCACCCGTGACGACTGAGGCGCCCCTCCGCATCGCGCTGCTCGGTCGATCGTGACGAACCGTGACGACTACAGCCAGGTGGGCGCCGGGTGGCGCGGCGCGAGCCGCCCGTTCTTGTGGCCAAACCTGTGGCCACATTCGGCGGAAACGGCGTTCACAGGGGGAAGGGGAGCGAACGCTGCAACCAGCGATCTATGTGTTTGAAGGCGGTATATTAGGTTGGACCGGCACATGGCGGCGACCCCGCTTGATAAGTTCGAATCCTACCGCCCCAACCATCGATTGAATGCCGCGAATCCGGCTGGGCGGCATGGCTTGCCTCGCGCCATGTCGGCCTTCTCCGCGGGGTTCTCGAGTTCGAATCCAGCGGGCGTTCAGCCCGCGGATGAGGTCCGGCTGCGCCACACGCGCCACATCGCCATCACTGGGAGGAAGCGCCTCCCTGAGTCCTCGAGCGAGGCGTGGATATACGCAGGGCCATCACGGAGCAGCTCCATGGGTAGGTGCTCGACGTCGTCGAACCAGCGCCAGGCCACCTCGGGACCTTCGCCCGTGTCCGAAGCCGCGTGGAGGAGGGCACGCCACCCTGCGACGAGACGGATGACGGGCTCGGCTTCGAGCTCTGTGAACACCCAGGATGCAGGGGTGCCGTAGAAGCCCTGGAAGGTCCACGCCACCTCGCGCTCGACGGCAGCTAGCAGCGCATCGGGGGAGAGATCGCCACGTGCGTGGGCGGCGAAGAGCGCCGCCTGGGATCGGCATCGGCGTCCAAGGTCGGGTTTGTGTTCGTACATCGCCTTTCGGAGGCCGAGGGCACCCTGGTGCACGCTCCCCATAAGGGCGATAGCGTCGGCCGCCGTCACGCGAGCAGGCCGCCGGCTCGCATCGCGGCACCGAACCGCGCGAGGCCGGATCGCTCCAGCGCGGCGACGACATCGATGGCAGAGTGCGGCGGGTTCTTCAGATCCGCAGCCTGCATTGCAACGACCTCCAGGACGGCCGCTGGGTGCCGGGCCAACATCTCCACCGCGAAGACATCGGGGTGCATGGCGGTCACCCCATGACGGGCGAGCTCGACCTCGGGGAAGTCGCGTAGGTTGAAGGTGACGATGATGCCCGCACCGGCTCGGAGCGCCGCGGCGACGACGTGGCGGTCGTCCGGGTCGGGGAGGGTGATTGCGGGCTCCAGCTCCTCGAAGCCCCGCACGAGGCAGTCGAGCACGGCGGCGCACATTCGTTGCCGGGTCTTGCGGAGGCGACCGCCATCAAGATCGGGACGATTGATTTCGATGTTCCGGAACACTTCGTCGAGGATCCGTTCGCTCCAACGCGCCCGGATGAGGTCCTCGATAGCAACACGGATGAGGAAGTCGCGGAGGGCGCTCGGATAGAGCACGTTTGCGTCGTAGATGGCGACTGGCGTCACTTGTAGTCGAAGCCGAGTTCCTGGGCGTCTGCCGTCAGCTCCGCCGCAAGCGCACGCCGTTCGGCGCGGTTCGCCTGCTTGAAGGCAAGTAGATCGGCGAGGGGAAGTCGGCGATGCGTCCCGACGAGGCGGCACGGGAGCTTGCCATCGTCCACGAGCCGAATCACGAAGGGACGGCTCACGCCGAGGATCTCGGCCGCCTGCTGCGCCGTGACCTCCGCGGCGACGGGCACCACGGTCACCGCGTCCCCGTTCGCCATGTGGCCCAGGATGCGCAAGAGGAGCGTGCGCGCCTCTGCCGGCAGTTCGACCGCGGCCGACTCCGGCGCTCCCGCGGCGCGTACGACGGCTACGGCGTCGCCCTCGCGCTCGAGGGCCCGCAGCGCCTGGTCGGCGCCCCGCGCGTCGGCGGGGGAGGGGACGTGGAGTTCGATGTCGGTCATGCGAGCACCTCGTGTACGAGTATACGCACCATCCGCCGCATCTGCAATATCTGAACGCGGACCCGCAGTCGAGAGCTTGGAGCCCTCGGTAGAACTTTGCGCGTGCCGCCGCGCCCTCCTCGGCCTCCCGGTTCGCCCGAGTCCGTTGGCCTACCTCTCCGCCATCAACTCCTCGAATTCCGCCACCGAACGCGCATCCGGATCGATCCAGAATGTTCTATAACTGTGCTCCCCCGAGCTCCTCGAACCTACCGCCTGGGCTACTCGGCAGGTGCCGCGCCTCATGGTGTCGACCCCACCCCCCGAACGCGTCGTCGAGTCCGGGTAGCAGTGGTGGCAGGCTCAACATTGAGGTGCCTCGATCCGAAGGGCTCCGCCCCGTCAATGTGCCTATCTCCTCGGAATATGCAAACCGCGTCTCGTGCGGCGCTCCTTGATGGCTCGGCGAGTCCGAAGCCGGGCACCGGCGTTTCCCCGAACCATTACGCGGAGCACCTGATCACGTCGTCGTTGGCGTGCGTGGTCCAGGGGCGTGAACCCGGTAGCATCGATTGCCGTAGAGTCCGCGCCGTACAGCAGGAGTTCCGCTACGACGGCCGGGTGGTCGAACATGGCCGCGATATGTAGCGCAAGCCGACCCCCGGTACAGGGCGTCTCAGAGTCGGCGCCGCTGCGGAGGAGAGCGCGGACCACGGGGAGTTGCCCTTTACCAGCAGCGATGTACAGCGCCGTATCCGGCCCTTCCGTCTCGTCGTTCACTTGCGCGTTGGCGTCCGCGCCGGCGGCGAGCAACTGTCGCACCACGCGTTCATGGCCTCCCTGACTTGCCCAGTGCAACGCCGTGCGTCCGTGCGCTCCATCTTCTCTGGTGTCAGGGTCGATGCCGCGATCCAGTAGGACCTGAACCGTACGAGCGTGCCCGAAAGCTGCGGCCTCCTGGAGAACACGAGTTGACGGACGACGCGCCTTGGTGGCGTCCATCAGAACTGCTACGGTCTTAACGTGGCCGCTTGCCGCGGCGAGGTCTACTGGGGAGCGCCCGTCCCGGTTGTAGCGGTAGGGCGACCCAGGCGCCCGAGCCACCAACAGGGCGACGATCCGAGTCCTCCCCTTCCAGGCCGCAAGATGAAGGGCGGTGTTGCCCAACAGATCGTACACGAGTGCGTCGGCACCGGCGTCGAGGAGCACCCGAGCGGCGTTCTCCACGCCCTCGGCCGCCGCGATCATGAGCGGGGTCTTGCCGTCGCTGTCCTGGGCATCCACACATCCACCAAGCTGCGACGATAGCCTAACCGCCCGAACTACCCATCAAGAGTCGCAGCGGGGCTGCCATCAAGGTGCTCCCTGCCGCTCTCCCCGGAACCACAACAAGAAGCGCGCTCGCTCCTCGGGGAGCAGCCCAGAGAAGGCTAGGACGCCGAGTTCAGATTGAGGTTCGCGGGCGGACACCCGCTCGAAGTACCCCTGCGTCGCGAATGCCGAACTGGTAAGGCGCATGCCCCTGGGCCCGAACAGCACCTGCCACTCCGGCGCCACGATGGGGTCGACGAGAACGAAGGCGTCAAAGCGAAAGAGCTTGGGGCCCGCGGCATCGCTGACTACTCGAAAGTTGACGCCGATAACCTCTAATACGGTGTACACCCTGCCGGGGGTGAGGTCATGGACACGGCGGTCAGGCTTGAGCCGGACACGCATCGTGCGTGTATCGAGGTGCTGCCAGACTTCGGATTCTGCGTCGGTGGCGCGGTCGACACGGTCGGGGTCGTACCTGCCCAACTCATTGATGCTACCGTCGGGAGGAGATTTGGGGCCCCGACCGCGGTTTCGCTCCCACTCCTCCCAAGTTCCGACCCCGTCAAGGTTTGTGCCGGAGGCTCCGGTGATCGAGTCACACCACCGCCGAAAGCCCGCCACGCCTCCGTTCCCGATGGGAACAAACACCTTGCCCGGCAGTTTTCCCTGGACGCTCCCACGAGGAAACCCCTGCTCCTTGATGTCCTTACATAGTTGTGCCAAGGCGGATCCGGCTTCCTGCGCGTCCCCGAAGATGCCGAGAGCGGCTGCCTGCATCGCCGGCGCCCAGGGCTCAGCGCTGAACCACCTCGCAAATCTCTCCCTTTCCTGTGCGGAAAGCGCAACACTCTCGACGATGGGCCGGTCTGAACCCGGGAGGCGATCACTGACGCGCTCAAAATAGCCGGTCTCTCTCACGGATCTCGCGCTGAGGAGAATGTGCCTGCCGCGAGTGGCGATGGCGCTGAGCTCCCAGTCAGGCGAAACGCGAGGATCGGTCACCGAGACGTGACGCCGGGCCCATAGAGAGGCGCCCCCCTCGTCATCCACGAGACGCAGAAACGGTGCCTGGATTGCTAGGACGGAGTAGGTGGCGCCCACTGTAAAACGCCGTTTCTCCATTCCTGGCCGGAGGACTACTTGCACAGGTCCTCCGGATCAGGCTGTCCTGCAGGCTTCCACTTAGACCGGTGGCCCTCAAACTCCTGCCAGTGCCGCTCGACGTTTTGTGCGGTCCACGCCTTCATCTTCGTCCACAGCATCGCTGCTCTCCCGCACAAGTCTTCAAGGTCAATGCGTTTCATGAGATTCGCCCACTCGGCGAGCCGCCGCCGCCGAGGTCCATCGAGAGCCAGCTCGTCACGGTGGTGTCGGAGGGTCATCGCGGCGCTCGGAACCACATCAAGAACCGCTCCCGTTCCTCGGCGACGAGGCCAGAGAAATTCAGGACGCCGAGCTCAGATTGCGGTTCGCGGGCTGACACACGCTCAAAGTAGCCCGGCGTCGCAAATGCCGAACTGGTAAGGCGCATATAGCCCCCCGGGCCGAACAGCACCTGCCACTCCGGCGCCACAATGGGGTCGACGAGAACGAAGGCTTCAAAGCGAAAGAGCTTGGGGCCGGCGGTGTCGCTGATTACGCGAAACTTGACTCCGACAACCTCCAATACGGTGTAGACCCTACCGGGGGTGAGGTCACGGGCACGGCGGTCAGGCTTGAGCCGGATACGCATCGTGCGTGTCTCGGTGTGCTGCCAGACTTCGGCTTCGGCGTCGGTGGCGCGGTCGACACGGTCGGGGTCGTACCTGCCCAACTCATTGGCGCTTCCGTCGGGCGGGCCCCCAGCTCGGGCTCGTTCGCACTCCTCCCAAAATCCGACCCCGTCAAGGTACGAGCCGAGGGTCCCTGTGATCGAGTCACACCACCGCCAAAAGGCCGCCACGCCTCCGTTCCCGATGGGAACAAACACCTTGCCCGGCCGCTTTCCTTGGATGCTCCCACGAGGAAACCCCTGCTCCTCGATGTCCTCACATAGTTGTTCCAAGGCGGCTCCGGCTTCCTGCGCATCCCCGAAAATGCCGAGAGCCGCTGCCCGCATCGCTGGCGCCCAGGGCTCTGCGGCGAACCACTTCGCAAATCTCGCCCTTTCCTGTGCGGAGAGCGCAACGCTCTCGACGATGGGCCGGTCTGAACCCGGGAAGCGATCACTGACTTCTTCAAAATAGCCGTTCTCACTCATGCTCCTCGCGCCGAGGTGAATGTACCTGCCGCCGCTGGCGATGAACTCGATCTCCCAGTCAGGCGAAACGCGAGGATCCGTCACCGAAAACAGATGCCGGGACCGTACATAGGCGCCCCCCTCGTCAGTCACGAGACGCAGATATTCTGCCTCGATTGATAGGACGGAGTAGGTGACGCCGGGTGTAAGGCCATCTGAGCGGGCTCCAGACCGCAGGACTACTTGCACAGGTCCTCCGGATCAGGCAGGTCCAGTCCTCCAAGCTTCCACCCGGATCGGCGGCCCTCGAACTCATACCAGTGCCACTCCACACCGGCGGCGGTCCACCCCTTCATCTTCTTCCACAGATCGGCCGCTCCCCCGCACAAGTCTTCAAGGTCGAAGCGTTTCATGAGCCTTTTTTTCACCCCGAATCCGGCTATTATCTCCTTCTTCACGACCCGCACGGATCGCGCCACCGGCGAAGCGACCACCTACCACTGGGACGCCTTCGACCAGCTCCGCCGCGTCGCCTACGCGGACCGTCCTCGTCGCGGACGAGGATCTGGTCCTCCACCAGGGCGCCGTCATTCGTGGTCCGGATACCGGAGAGACGCTGTCCGGGGGTGTAGTCGAGCTCCGTGCGTACGCCGGTCGACCGCTCGACCTCCGTGAGCAGGTCGTCCGCGCTCCAGTCGAACGTGGTCGCGCCGGTGACGCTGTCGTCAAGGGCCACGATCCGCCCATGGGTGTCGTAGGTGAGCGAGCGCGTTCCGAAGCCGTTGGCTACCGTCGTGAGGCGACCAGCGACCGTCCAGTCGTAGTTCGTGGTGCGGTCCGGGTACGCGTCCGGCTCGGCGGCCACGACGGTCTCGGAGACGAGGTTCCCGTCCACGTCGTACGTGAACGCGATCCCCTGCTCGGCGTTCGTTACCTGCGAGATGCGTCCGAGGGCGTCGTAGGTGTACTCCACCCACACATCGCCGCCGTCGACCCGGGAGATCCGACCGGCGTCGTCGTACTCGAACGTGAGGACGTCCCCTGCCCGCGTCGTCTCCTCGAGGATGTTCCCGTCCTCGGCGTAGACGAAGGTGCTCGTCCGCGCGGCCTTGTCCGTTCGCGACACGAGGAACCCGCGCTCGTCGTACGACCAACGCTGAACGTGCCCGCTGGCGTCGGTGAACTCCGTGACCTTGCCCCGGGCGTCGTACACCGCGGTGCCGAACTCGCCGAGTCCGTCGGAGAACGACACGCCGCGGCCGAACGCATCGAGCCCGAATTGAGCGGTTCGACCGTTCACCACGAAGCCGCGCACCTGGTCCGCGCCGTCGTAGAGCACCTCGCCGGTGCCGCCGTCGGCATCGGTCCAGGTCAGCGGGCCGCCCCAGGTGTCATAGGTGTGGACGAACAGGACCTCGCCGGTTGCGGAAAGCTCGGTGAGCGCGTTCCCGGCCGCATCGTAGGTCGTCTCGCCCTTCAGCTCCCCGTCTACGTACACGGCCAGCACGTCTCCATCATCGTCATACACCCACTCGGTGGTCACCCCGTCGGCATCGACGGCCTCGGTCACCCGGCCCGCTTCGTCGTAGGCGAAGGCCTGCACGGCACCGCTCGGCGCCGTCGTCCGCACCACTTGGAAATCGGCGTCGAATTCCCACGCGTAGACGAGCTCCTCTCCCTCGAACGCCTCGACGACCTGGGCGAGCAGCCCGTCCTGATCGTAGGTCGAGGTGGTCACGAGCCGGGGATCCGGCCCCACCACGGTCTGCGTGAATCCATCGAGGTCCGACTCGGTCACGACGAGCACCCCCATCGGGTCCACCTGCTCGACCAACCGCCCGTCCTCGTCATAGGTGAGCACGGCGACCGGATCGTGCCCCGCGTCGTTGTACGTCGTGAGCCGGTGGCCGTCATAGGCGAACTCTGTGACGTCCCCGACCTGGTCGGTGACGCTGACGAGGTCCCCCGCCGCGTCGTACCCGTAGTCGATACTCGATCCGTCCGCGAGGTCCATCCGGGCGATGCGCCCGGCCGAGTCGCGCACGATGTCCACTCCGACACCACGGTCGGGGAAGATGCCGTCGTCGCTGTACACGACGCGGTTGCCGTTGCGGTCCACGGTCTCGAGCAGCCCCTCGTCCCGGTCGAGCAGGTACATCACATTGTACCGGTCGGTGAGCCAGTACTGCCGCGGGTCGTAGAGGTCCGTCGCGGCCAGTGACGTGTACAGCTTGTCGCCGAACAAGACGACGGTGGAGGGCCCGATCGCCTCGATCGTGGACGTGGTCCCCGGGCGGCCGGTGTACGAGACGGTCATCACCTCGGAGAAGTAGGAGCTGCCGACGTCGGGGGTGAGGTCGAACGCCTCGACGGTGCCGTCGGGCCAGCGCACGGCGACGAGGTGGGGCTCGTCCGTGACGGTACACACGGGGTAGTACAGGAAGCCCGTGCCACAGGCCTCCCGACGCCAGCCGCCGTCACCGAGGGGGCCGTTGCGCTGCACGCGCATGTCGAGCATCGAGAGGCGCCAGCCGTGGCCGAAGTCGCCGACGGTGTCCTTTCGGAGCGTGGAGTAGCTACGCAGGAGCGAGATCTCGGTGACCGAGCTGTGCCACTCGGCGTCCACGAACGCCACGTCGTAGGCGCCGAGCTTCATGTCGCCGGCAACCATCACGTCGGCCTCGCCCACGCCGATGCGCCCGAGGTCATCCGTGACCTCCACGCGAAGCGTCCAGAAACGGACTCGCTCACCGTCCTACCCCGTCCTTTCCGCCGGCGTCGACAACACCCTGGAGACCGGCTCGGAAGCCGAACTCATTCAGGGCAAGGAGAACGGGTCATCAAGCCCGTGCCACACGCCTCCTGACGCCAGCCGCCATCGCGTCCACGAACGCGACGCCGTAGGCGCCGAGCTTCATTCCAGCAACTGCACGACTTCGCGCGACGCAAACTCCCTGGCCGCGTCCACGAAGAGGCGGAGCGCGGGCGAGCGTTGAGCACGGCTCGGGTAGTAGAGGAAGAAGCCCGGTACGGTGGGAGCATAGGCCTCGAGCACCCGCTTCAGACGTCCATCCCGCAGCTGCTCCGCCACCATTGGTTCGAAGACATACGCGAGACCGACGCCCTGTTCGGCCAGTGACACCCACAGCCGGTTGTCGTTGGTGATCACGCCGCCGCGAACGGGCACCCGCCAGTTCCTCCGCCCTCTCTGCAGCTCCCAGGCGTAGAGTGTCCCGGTGCTCGCCGAGCGGAAGGTGATGCACTCGTGGCGCAGGAGGTCCTCAGGACGCCCTGGCGTTCCGTGGCGCGCGAGGTACCCGGGCGAGCCCACCACCACGAAGCGGAACGGCTCGGTGAGTCTCGCCTGAACCATGTCGCGCTCGATGGCCTCGGCGAGCCGCACGCCGGCGTCGTAGCCCTCCGCGACGATGTCCACGAGCCGCTCCTCGACGACCACCTCCACCTCCACCCGCGGATGCCGAGCGCGGAAGGCGGGCAGGACGGGGGCGATGACGTAGGGCACGGCCACCCGCGGCACCGTCAGCCGGAGGCGGCCCACCGTCTCTCCCGGTTGCGCGGACACCTCGGCGAGCGCTTCTAGCGCCTGACCCAACGCAGGGCCTGCGCTCTCCAGTAGCCGCCGTCCGACGTCCGTGAGGGACACGCTGCGGGTGGTGCGGGCGAGCAAGACCACACCCAACTGCTCCTCCATCTGCTTCACCGTCTGACTCACGGCCGAAGTGGTGACCCCGAGCTCGCGCGCGGCGCCGCCGAAGCTGCGCAGCCTCGCGACCGCAACGGAGTATCCTGCGCTCCCGCGACCTTCGCTCCCCTGAACCCCCTGGAGAGAACCCGATGCCGATCCGCCTGCGCGTCAACGGTGCTGAACGCGAGTTGGACGCCGATCCTTCGATGCCGCTGCTGTGGGCGTTGCGGGACCTCCTGGACCTGCCGGGTACCCGGTTCGGTTGCGGGGAGGCGCTCTGCGGCGCGTGCACGGTCCACCTGGAGGGCCAGCCCGTGCGCTCCTGCATGACGCCGATCTCCGCCGCCGAGGGCCAACGGGTCACCACCATCGAAGGCCTCTCTCCCAACGGAACCCACCCGCTGCAACAAGCCTGGATCGAGCTGGGGGTGCCCCAGTGCGGCTACTGCCAGTCGGGCCAGCTCATGAGCGCGGCGGCGCTCCTCGGTACGACCCCGAATCCGACCGACGCGGACATCGACCGGGCGATGGCGGGGAACATCTGCCGCTGCGGGACGTACGCGCGCATCCGGGCGGGCATCAAGCTGGTGGCAGGGCGGAAGCAGGAAGGAGGTGCACAATGAGCGAGAGCCCCGATCGGTTGTCCCGGCGCTCGCTGCTGCGCCTCGTCCCCCTGTCCGCGGCTGGCCTCGCCCTCGGCTGCTTCGACAGGAAGGAGCCCGCGTTGCCCGCGGCCTCGACCGCCGGTGCGAACACGGTCGAGGCGGTCGCGGCCGACTTCCGCCCGAACGTGTTCGTCCACCTTCAGACGGACGGGATCGTTAACATCGTCTGCCATCGCTCCGAGATGGGCCAGGGCGTACGCAGCACCCTGCCGGTGCTCATCGCCGACGAGCTCGGGGCGGACATGGCGAAGGTGCGTATCGTCCAGGGCGACGGGAACAAGGCCTACGGCGACCAGAACACGGACGGCTCCTCGAGCATCCGCGAGATCTACGACGAGCTGCGCAGGATCGGCGCCACGGCCCGCGTGATGCTCGTGGAGGCGGCGGCGCAGCGCTGGAAGGTGCCCGCGTCCGAGTGCGTGGCCCGCGATCACGTCGTCATTCATACGCCAACGCAGCGGGAGCTCGCCTTCGGTGACCTCGCCGCCGACGCGGCCCGGCTTCCCGTGCCGGAGAAGGTGGAGCTTCGGCCCCTGGGCGAGCTGCCGCGCGTGTTCAAGCCGCTGCCGCTCGTCGATGGCCTCGCGTACGTCACCGGAACCGCGGCGTTCGGCGCGGACATGAAGCTCCCCGGCATGCTCGTCGCCGTGATCGCCCGGCCACCGGTGGTCGGGGGGAAGGTCGCGACGCACGATGCGGCACGTGCGCTGCAGGTGAAGGGCGTGCGCAAGGTGGTGCTGCTCCCCGAGCCGAAGGCGCCGTGGGGTTTTCAGCCCCTCGGCGGCGTGGCCGTCGTCGCGGATCACACCTGGGCGGCGATGAAGGGGCGCGAGGCGCTCGACATCACCTGGGACCACGGCCCCAACGCGGTCTACGACTCCGCGACCTACCGCGACGAGCTCGCGAAGACGGTGCAGCAGCCGGGCAAGGTGTTGCGGAAGACGGGCGACGTGGAGGCCGCGTTGAAGACCGCGGCGAAGGTCGTCGAAGCCGACTACCACGTGCCCCACCTGCCGCATCTCTCGATGGAGCCGCCCGCCGCGCTCGCCCGCGTCGAGGGTGACATTTGTGAGATCTGGGCGCCGACGCAGAACCCACAGGGAGTGCAGAAGTCGGTCGCGGAAGCGCTCGGCACGACCGAGGACAAGGTGACCGTCCATGTCACGTTTCTCGGCGGCGGCTTTGGTCGCAAGTCGAAGGCAGACTTCTGCGTCGAGGCGGCGTTGCTCGCACGCGAGATGAAGGCACCGGTGCGCGTGCAGTGGACGCGCGAGGACGACGTCCGGCACGACTACCTGAACACGGTCGCGACCAACCGGCTCACCGCGGGGCTCGACGAGAAGGGAAGGGTCGTCGCGTGGCGGCACCGTACGGCATTTCCGCCGATTGCCACGCTCTTCGGCGGGGAGTCCGTTCCCAGCCCGGGGGATCTGCAGCAAGGCGTGCTCGACCTCGCGCTCGACATTCCAAACGTGAGCGCCGAGGCGGGCGAGGCGAAGGCCCACACCCGCATCGGTTGGCTGCGTGCGGTCTACAACCTGTTCCAGGCGTTCGCCGTCGGCTCCTTCGTCGACGAGATCGCGCACGCGCGAGGCACCGATCCACGTGACACGTGGTTGGAGATCCTCGGGCCCGCGCGCAAGGCGAGCCTCGCGGAGCTCGGCGTCACCGAGATGAAGAACTACGGCCAGTCGCTCGAGCAGCACCCCGTCGACGTGGGCCGGCTGCGCGGGGTGATCGAGCGGGTCGCCAAGGCGGCGCGTTGGGACGAGCGCAAGCAGGACCGTCGCTTCCTCGGCCTCGCCGCGCACCGCAGCTTCCTCAGCTACGCGGCGGCGGTGGCCTCGGTCGTCCAGGCGCCGGACGGGCGGATCGTCGTCGACGAGGTGTGGCTCGCCTTCGACGCGGGCACGGTGGTGAATCCGGATCGGGTGCGTGCGCAGATGGAAGGGGCCACGATCTTCGGGATGACCCTCACCCTCTACGGCGGGATCACCTTCAAGGGCGGCGCGGTCGAGCAGTCGAACTTCCTCGACGGCGGCCGGGTCGTGCGCCTGAATGAGGCGCCTCGGATCACACACGTCGAGCTCGTCGAGAGCGACGCCGCTCCCGGCGGGGTGGGCGAGCCGGGCGTGCCGCCGGTAGCGCCGGCGATCGCGAACGCGATCTTCGCGATGACGGGGAAGCGGGTGCGGGAGCTGCCGCTGTCCAAGTCGTTGAAGGTGTGAGTGTCAACCGAGGAGAGATGACATGAAACGTTGGGCCCTGACGTTCACCTCGATCTCCCTGCTCGCCTTGGCGTTGGTGCAGACGAGCGGCGCACGTGCGGCCGGTTCGGGCGCGCCCCCGGCCGCCTCGGCAGGAGCCGCGCCGAAGCTGGTCGTCGCGCGGAACGGCTCCCAGGCTTCCACCAAGGGACCCGCCGAGAACCGCCGGATCCGGTCTGGTCCAGGCTTGGGGCGGCGCCCTCGAGGAGATCCGGCCGGGTGACGTGGTCTCCATCCCCCCGGGCCAGAAACATTGGCACGGCGCCTCGCCGGCCGCCGCGATGACCCACATCGCCCTTACGGAGCAGTTCGACGGAAAGCGGGTCGAGTGGATGGAGAAGGTCAGCGACGGGCAGTACGGCGGCCAGCCGTAGGGTCTGGAAGTGACGCAGGCGCAGTGGGAGGCCGTAATGGGCAGCAACCCCTACACGCTGGATCGGTCGAACAGCGACACCGTCCGAGGAGGAGCACCCTGACGAGCGATTCTGACTCCAAACATTCGATGGGTCGCCGCGGCTCGTGGCGTTGGGGCTTGGCTTGACCGCCGCCGCAGGCATTGTGCCTGCCTGCGCGGCCGGCCCGCGTGCGGCTCAGCCGGTTCCACGCGGGGGCGCAGCGACGGCGCCGCGCCAGGCCGCCCGGCGGCTCGGCTCGCTGGAGGTGTCCAGCATCGGCCTCGGCGTGCAGAGCTCGCGGAGCTGAACGCCGCTGTCTCGGCGATCGAGATCCGCGGAGCGCGGCTCCCGGACCAGGTGCAGGCCTTCTCCGGCGTGGAGGCGCCACCGAAGCCGTGAAGGGTCGCGGTGACGCTTGATGACGAGGACCCCACCACAAACCGCGAGGGCACGCGGTAGGGCGAGCCGCACGACGCCTGCGCCCTCGCCGAGCCTCCGGACGACGGTCGACAGAGTGGTCGTATCGGATGCCCCCGTTTGTTCTGCTCCCGCTCGACCCACTCGCTCGTGCTCGTTCTGTCCCTCACCGCGTGCCGGCCGTCGGAGCCGGCGTTCGACGTTGCGTCGGGGCGCGAGGACTCCCCGAACGTCGGCGTTGTCCCCCGGGCCCCCCGGCCGGACCACGGCGGTGCTCCCGACGACCCACGAGCGCGGCTCTACGCCGAGCTGCGGGACAAGACCGAGCGTCGGGAGGCGTTCTCGCCCCCGAAGGAAGAGCGGCTCGGGCTCCACGTGCTCGCGGAGATGGACGCCGCCTCGTCGGATCTGCTCGCGGCGGAGTCCGATGTCGACCTCTACTACGCGCTCGTGAAGCTGAGCGCCGCGCGGCGGGATCGGCACCTCCGGGTCGTCCCGGCGAGAGGTGGCCTCGAGGTCCCCGGCTTCGGAGCCGAGCTCGAGGCGCCCCTCCGCTTCGCCGTCGACTATGGCACGGAAGGCGCCTACGGCATGTTCGTCACGGACCTCGACGCGTCGCGCTTCGACCGATCCGAGCGGGTCCCCGAGCCGGGCGACCATGTCGTGGCGGTGAACGGGCGGCCGCTCGCGGACCACGTCGCCGACCTTGCCGCGTACCACAGCTGGTCCACGGTGGAGAACCTCTGGTGGAACGTCGCGGACGATCTGCACGAGCGCAACACGGCCATCCCGCCCGACCGTTTCTCCGACGAGGTCACGTTCGCGCTCCGGACGGCCGAGGGCGCCGGGTACGAGGTGACGGTCCCGTACCTGGAGGAAGAAGACATCGACTGGAGCGGCGGGGACGAACCCGCGTACCCGGACATGGGCCTCGTCGCCTCGACGGAGACGTACGACCTCTACAGCCACACCGCGGGCCGGGAGGTGCTCCTGTTGCAGTGGCACGGGTTCGGCTCGACCCTCGAGGACGACATCGACCGCCTCGTGGCCTACGCCGAGGAGGAGGGCCTCCTCCGGCACGCGCTCATCGTCGATGCCACCGGCTCACGCGGCGGCTCGCACGGCGCCTACGCGCTCCGGCGCCTGACCGGGCGCCCCTTCACCTGCACCTTCGGGAACCTCCGCCTAAGTGACATCACCCCGGCCTTCATCGAGGAGGTCCGGGAGGGCGCGAGCGGCGGGGAGGTGTCCGACGCGGACGCGCGCCTGCTCGAATGGCTCGAAGGACCCGTGACGGACGCGCTGCTCGCGGGCGAGCCCTACAGCGAGAACGTTCCGTTCAAGCTCGTGGATCTGCCGGCTGGCTCCGACGGGATGGTCGAGCCCGCGGCCGTGCACTTCGACGGCCCCCTCGTGGCGCTCTTCGGACCGGGGGGAGGGTCCCACCTCGACCAGTTCGCCGCGATGATCGTGGACAACGACCTCGGGCACACCATCGGCATGTCGACGGGCGGGTACAGCAACACCTGGGAGTGGACGGAGACGGTGACGATGCCCGGCACGGAGCGTCCGCTCGTGGACTTCATGTGGTCCATCGGGCAGACCATCCGCCCGAACGGCGCGGTGCTGGAGGGGAATCCGGCGGCGGTCGACGAGCACGTGCCGCGGACCGCCGAGAATTGGGCGACGTACCATGCCGATCTGCTCGAGCGGGCGTACGCCTACCTGGACCGGCTCGCGGAGCCGTCCGGCTGATCGTCCGCTCCCCAACCCGGCAGCGGCTCGGTCAGCGGGAGGATCCACGACGCACTTCCGAGGGTCCGGCGCTCCGCGGCGAGGTCCACGGTCGGATCGACGAGGCGCCGAGCCGGCCGGCCGTTGAGCCGCACCTCGACGTCCGCGTACACGGCCACACGGGCGTGGCCCTGGGCGCGCGCCTCCGCGGCGAGGTGGTGCGCGAATTGGAGCAGGAGGTCGGGACGCGTCCGCATCATCTTGTCGCTCCGCTTCGGCAGCCGCGTTTCGGGATGAACGATCCAACGTTCGCCCGTGTCCGGATCGTGCAGGCGGAAGCGCGCGCGGCCCTCCTTGTCCCGCAGCTTCATGCGCCACGAGAATTGGTGCCCTTCCTCGTTCCACGCCACGTCGCCCGGGTACAGCCAATGCCGCAACGGCAGGGCCGTGTGCACCGTGAACCAGGCCGCCATCGCCGCGACAATTACGGCGCGCAGGCGCGGGCCCGGGAGCGGCGCAGTCCTCCCGCGGGCGCTCGGAATGGATACCAATTTGCGCGGCCAGGACGGATCGCAGAACAGCGTGGTGGCGGCCAGCATCAGCCACGGGAAGATCCCGATGTCGAAGAGCGCCGCGTTCAGGAGGTGGAACCCGGTCGCCCCGACGAGCGCGAACGGGCGCGTGCGCCGCGACAGGAGGAGGGGACCCACCGCGAGGTCGAAGGCGAGGCCACCGTAGCTCATGGCCCACCCGGTGGCGTCGTGCGCGAGAACGGCCCCCACGACAGGAACGGAGCGCCTGCTCTCGAGGAAGTCGACGAGGGGTTGGGCGCGGAGCCAATCGGGGTTCAGCTTGGCCAGCCCGGCAAAGAGGTAGACCTGACACAAGAACAACCGTAGGAGGTGAAGCGGCCACCCGCTCACCGAGTCGGCGCGCAAGCGGGGCCTCAACGCGGCGTCCACCGAAAACGCGCGGTTGAGGGGCATCCAGGGGAGGAGGAAGGCGAGGAGGCACACCAAGTAGATGTGGTTGAGGTAGTAGGCGGCGTCGATCAGGAAGATCCAGGAGATTGCGACGAACAGCAGCGCCGCTGCGACGCGGTAGAACGCCCCGGCGGCCACGCAGGCGCCCAGGACGGCGAGGGCGACGAACAGCGCGGTCATCCCTCCCGCGGAGGCCGGTCGCACCCAGTCGAAGCCGAAATAGGTGAAATGGAAGGGCGGCCTCACGTAGTCACGTTCCACCCACCCGGAGGCGAGGTGGCGCACGGCCTCCCAGGTCATGAGAAGGCCGAACGCAACCCGGAACACGACCAGGCTGGCGAGGTCCACCGGGGCGAAGAGCTTCGCCCCGGCGGACTGCAGCGCTGGTGGAATCTTACGCATCAATCCCAGTCATCGTCATTGTCGTGGTCGTCATCGTCGTCCCAGTCGTCGTCGTCGTCCCAATCGTCGTCGTCGTCCCAGTCGCGGCGGCGGTCCCAGTCGTCATCGTCGTCCCAGTCGCGGCGGCGGTCCCAATCGTCGTCGTTGTCCCAGTCGCGGCGGCGGTCCCAATCGTCGTCGTCGTCCCACCGCGTGAAGAGGATCGGCGCCTCGACCGATGACGCCGCCTCGGTCTCGAGCGGGGCGCTCGGGGCCTGGGCGTGGGCCTGCAACACACTCGCGCCCCCGCCGACGCCGGCGGCAAAGATCGCGACAAGCCCGAGCTTGCGGAGCAAATGCATTTCGAACCTCCGCTCTCTAAGAGCGCACGTGGCTCCCGCCGGCGCCGTCCGTTGCGCCCTTGGCGAAGTGGCTCACCACTTGTCGTGTCGCGACCGGATGTAACCTCCGGCGGAGGCCGGGATCGTGCGGTCCGGAGTTGGCTCAGGCGGGGAGGTTCGAGTGCCAACTGAGGGCGCGGATGCAAGACACAGAGGGGTCTGGGCGACCGACGTTGGGCGCGGTGCCCGTCGCCCCGAGCGGCGCCGACCGCGCCCAGGGAGCGCCTGGGTCCACCTGCGCCAGGCGCCCGGAAGGCGGCCGCGCGGGCGCGGCCGGTTCGGCGGTGGGCGGCGCGCGAGCGCCGCTGACCGCCAACCGAGCGGCTCTGCCGCGAGTCTGGAGGGGGCCGACGGGCCCGCGTCCGCGCGGGGCCGGGGCGCCGGACCGCCCCGTTCCTCGCGCGCCTCGGGCCCTTGCTTCAGCCCCCGCCGCGACACCTCGACAGCACCCTACGGGCCGCTCCGCACGAAGCGTTCCACGTCGCTCACGTAGCCCAATGGGCTGAACGACAGGTAGAACACGCCGATCACGAGCGGGGCCACCAGGGCGCCCCAGGCCCACGAGAGCAGGCGCCGACGGAGGCCCCACGCCAGCAGCGCGGCCCAGACCGGCGCCAGCGCGAGCAGGCCGGAGGCCAGGCCCACCTGTGTCAGGGCGTCGGAGGCGTCGAAGTGGGTGTAGGGCTCGTCGGTCGCGCCCTCGAGCACCACGAAGAAGCCGACGGCCCACCATGCGGTCAGCGTGGTGATGAGCAGCGTCTTGAGGGACGAGGAGGCTTCGGGGTCCATGGAGGGAACGGTACCATCACGTCCCCGTTACCATGGCGGATGCTCCTGCTCCTCGCGCGCCTCGCCCTCGCCGCCTCCTACACCGACGAGGTCGGCGGGGCCGAGCTCACCGTGCCCCTGCGCGACAGCGCCGTCGGCAACGGCTTCCTCGTGACGCACGCCGTCGAGCTCCGGGCTGTCACGGGGCTGCTCTCCGCGGAGTCCCGCTTCGGCGACATCGTGTCCGTGTTCAGCTACACCCGTGTTCCCGGCGACGACGCGTGGACGGCCGGCCCGACCGCGTTCGCGTTCCTCATCGACGATGGCCCCGCCACCGAGCAGACCGCCACGTTCGACGCGCCCGTCCCGCTCGAGGCCGGCGAGGAGCTGCTGCTCCTCTTCGTCGGTGGCTCGTCGGCGGCCGTGGAGGCCTCCGCGGTGGACGGCGCCTTCGACACGCGTTGGGGCGTGGCCCTCGGCTATTGCGCGACGACTGACGGCCTCGACGCCGTGGACGACACCAGCTGCTCCTTGCACGACATCCGCGGCGCCTGGATGCGCCTCGCCGTCGACGCCCCCGACGCGGACGGCGACGGCGCCGACACCCTCACCGACTGCGACGACGCCGACTCCACGCTCGCCGAAGACTGCGA